>NZ_CAJZCE010000001.1 GCF_914768025.1 Snodgrassella gandavensis
TTGGTAGTTAAAATAATTAGACAGGGTAACAGAATCATCCGTACCATAAGCCTGAATAACCAGATCAGTACCGGAACGGGTAAACTGAGCATCAGCCAGAGTGGCGCCCTTAAATACTACATCATTGTACTGGTCCTTATAGTCAGTGTTTCCTTGGTCATAAATCACATCCTGGCCATGTCCTGCCTCGAATTCATAGCGGTCTTTCTGCCAGTTAACTCCTTTAAGTGTATCATTACCTGTACCGCTAATAAGAGTACCGTAACTGGCAATATCATCTAGAATATCATTACCATTCTCGCCATGCGGCTTATCATTACTTGTTTTGTCGTTGATGGTATTGTTGTTATGTGAATCTGTGGGTTTATTGTTTTTGTTGGTATCGTCCAAAGTCGTTGTTATATCGGTAATATCTTCTGAGTTTAATGTTTTATCGTCAAAGATGAATGTAAAAGTACAAATATTGGTTTTGTCAGAGCTAAGAAAATCAGTTAGGGTGACAGAGTCCTGATTATTGAATGCCTGAATGACTAGATCATTACCTGAGTGTAAGAAAATTGCATTAGCTACGTGGGCTTTTTTGAATACAATTTCGATGTTCTGGTTGTGATTATTGTCGCTGGTTTTACTGTTGATAATATCTTCACCATGTCCTGCCTGAAATACATAACGGTATGGTTTTTTATTACTCCCATTTGGAATATTGTTGTCAGTTTGTATCATTATTAATTCCTTTAAGTAGATTAAAATAAGAATTTTTGAATGGATAAATTTGTTTTGGTTATTATTGAAATGTTTATTTAATCATATTTATATTTTTATCATAATTAATATATACTTAAAATTAAAGTAATACTAAATGTATTCTGTTGTTTAGATCTCAAATAAACTAATGTTATGGTTCAAGTAGTTATTTTGGTTTAATTTTAAGTATGCTTTTAGGATGTGATTTTAAGTTATATTTTCCTTTCATTTAGGCATAATAAGGTGTAGTTGAGTAAGAGGATTGATAATCCTTTCTTAATCAATGGAAACCAATTCGGTTAGTTCCGCTAATTCGAATCAGTTGGATAGACGAATATTTACTGGATTTAAGCTGCAATTTTTCATTTACTTGGTAAAATAAAAAAATTTTGTAACTGCCTAATTAGGGCTTTAAATGTTTAAGTTTAATTAGAATTACTCTGTTTAATAATCAATACTAAAACGGGATAAATTTTTGTAATTAATATTAATTTAATCAGTTTTTTTAATTAACTGATTATCTGTGTATGAAATTCTCTGCATCCACATCCGTTTGTTGGATGCATGCTTGATTTATTAATAAATACGCTATGAATTTTTAAAATGTACAATTATGTAAGTATATAATTATTTTATACTATGGTTTGAGTTTTATCAATCTATTTTTGTAAATGAATAATTTCCAGCTTCTTTGGTTTAGGTAGTTTATTGTTTCTAAATATTATTATGAATTTAAGCAGTTTAATTTTGTATTTTTGCTTAAAGTAAATTATTTGTATTAATTGATGGTATTTATTTAATTATTATTTCTTTTGTATTTTGTAAGCTGATTTTGAATTTGAAAATATAACAGGTTGCGCTAATTTTAGGGCTTTTTATTCGATGAATATGGTAAGAGCTGTTCAAGCGGTATTTCTGGTAATTTTTTTCGGTGCTTATTTAAAAAATATCTGTATCTGTTTATTGAAAAGTCGATAAGTTGGTTATTTTTTATCGTTTTTAAATATTATATTCATACGATAAAGTAAGTATGTGGTGGCTTATTTGTTTAATTTCTGTACTTGTTCACCAAATTCGCGCACTTTTTGCCAGTCGGTGTATTCAATATGTGCGTTGAGACGGGTTTCGCCTTTGTTCAGTTTCATTACCAAACGCATCATGTAGCGGTCGAGCAGGTTGTATTTTGCGTAATGCAGTTCTCCGGCAAAGATGCCGATAGCTTGCGGCTGCCACGGGCTTTTGGTAAAGAATTTGCGGGTGTAGGTATGGGTTTGCGGGGTGCTGCGGTGAGGTTTGTTGGCCAGAATGCTGACGCTGAAAAAGGCACTTGGGGTGCTGTTGAGGATGTGCTGATGGCGTTCAATCCATGGTGCCAGTGCGGCAGCGTAGTGGCCGTAGCGGATAGACGCACCAATAATGATTTTATCGTATTCACCCGGCTGGATAACTGGTGTGTCTGCCAGATTAACCATGTTAACTGTGTTACCGGCAGCAGTCCATTGTGCTTCCAGTGTCTGGGCAATTTTATGGGTGTAGCCAAAACGGCTGCTGTATATAAGCAGAAAATTCATGGCAGGGTGGTTGCGGTTAAATAAGGTGAATCATACCATGCTTGCCGGGTTTGGCTAGGCGTAATTGTTTTGTGCAAAATTTGTTTATTTTGGTGTGGGATATTGGCTTTTTTACTGGCCGGAGGCTGGTACAATGGCGGCTGTTTTTGGAGATATATATGAAAGCCAGTCAGTTTTATATTTCGACATTAAAAGAAGCTCCGGCTGAAGCGGAGTTGGCCAGTCACAAGCTTATGTTGCGTACGGGAATGATTCGCCGTTTGGCCAGCGGATTGTATACGTGGATGCCGATGGGTTTGCGGGTGTTGCGCAAGGTAGAGCAGATTGTTCGGGAAGAAATGAACCGGGCAGGTTCGATTGAGTTGCTGATGCCGGTGGTGCAGCCAGCAGAATTATGGCAGGAAAGTGGCCGCTGGTCGTTTTATGGCAAGGAATTGTTGCGCATTACTGACCGTCATGAGCGTGAATTCTGCATGGGGCCAACCTGTGAAGAGGTGATTACTGATATTGTGCGCAGTGAGATTCGCAGTTACAAGCAGTTGCCACTGAATTTTTATCATATTCAGACTAAATTCCGTGATGAGGTGCGGCCGCGCTTTGGGGTGATGCGTGCGCGTGAATTTGTGATGAAAGATGCGTATTCTTTCCATACGACATTTGAATCGCTGCAACAGTCTTATCAGGATATGTTTGATGCCTATTGCCGTGTGTTTGACCGGCTGGGGCTGGACTATCGTCCGGTGGCCGCGGATACCGGCAGTATCGGTGGCACTGGGTCGCATGAGTTTCAGGTTCTGGCTGAAAGCGGGGAAGATGTTATTGCTTACAGTGATGCTTCTGATTATGCCGCTAATGTTGAGCTGGCTGCTACTTTGCCGCTGGCTGGTGAACGCCAGTATGCCGGGCAGGATTTAAGTAAGGTTCATACGCCGAACGTACGCAGTATTGATGAGCTGGTGGCTTTTTTACAGGTGCCGGTAGAACAAACGCTGAAATCGCTGGTGGTTGAGGGCGAGGAAGAGGGTACGGTGGTACTGTTGCTGGTACGGGGTGACCATCATTTGAATGAAATTAAGGCTGAGAAGCTGGCAGGGGTGAAAGCACCGTTAACCATGGCTTCGGTGGCTGCGATTGAGGCTGCTTTTAATGGTGCGCATGGTGGTTCACTTGGTCCTGTGGGGTTTAATGGTAAGGTGTATGCTGATTTTGCTACGGCTAAAGGTGCAGACTGGGTGATTGGGGCTAATGAGGATGATCATCACTATACTGGCTTTAATTTTGGCCGTGATGCTGCTGAGCCGGAATTTGTTGATTTACGCGAGGTGGTTGCTGGCGATCCTAGCCCATGTGGTACGGGTAGTCTGAAGCTGGCGCGCGGGATTGAGGTGGGTCATGTATTCCAGTTGCGCACGAAGTATTCTGAGGCGATGCAGGCTACGGTACTTGATCAGAATGGCAAGAATGTGGTGCTGGAAATGGGCTGTTACGGGATTGGCATTACTCGTGTGATTGCTGCGGCAATTGAGCAGAATAATGATGAGCGCGGTATTATCTGGACAGAAGCGATGGCGCCGTTTACGGTGGTGATTGTGCCGATGAATTATAAGAAATCTGCTGATGTGAAAGCGGCGGCAGATGATTTATATGCGCAATTGCAGCAGGCGGGTGTGGATGTGCTGCTGGATGACCGTGATGAGCGCTCTGGTGTGCTGCTGCATGATTCGGAGCTGATTGGTATTCCGCACCGTATTGTTATTGGT
This sequence comes from Snodgrassella gandavensis, assembly GCF_914768025.1. GTDB lineage: Bacteria > Pseudomonadota > Gammaproteobacteria > Burkholderiales > Neisseriaceae > Snodgrassella > Snodgrassella gandavensis. The sequence continues at coordinate 4,076 of NZ_CAJZCE010000001.1, forward strand.
GACCGTGGCCTGAAAGCGGGTAAGGTGGAATATCAGGCGCGTAAGGATACTGCGGCTACCGAGCTGGCTATTGATGCGGTGGTGGCGCATATTTGTGCGTTGCTTAAACACTAATAGGTAAGTTACTGTGAAGAAAACCAGACATTTAAAGTCTGGTTTTTTTGTGGGCGGTTTATTTAATATTTTTAATCTGGCTGATTACCGGTAAATGGCTTGCTGCCTGTTTAGTGATTGGCATACAGGGTTTGGCGGATGTTGATTAAGGTGCGCATCACTTCTGCTGTAGCAGGCTCCTCTGGCAGGCTGCTGGTTTTGCTGGCTGCTGTAATCTGGCTAACCAGTGAATCGACTTTGTGCAGGATTTCTGTATATGAGAATTTGCCATGTTTGATATCCAGTAATTCTTGTCGGTTTGGGCGTTTGTTGGTGACGGTGCCATGCGAAATGATTTCTAATGCCACTTGGAGCAGACGGATGGTATGCATCATGTTTTTGGTATCATAATCCTGCCCGCTTTGGCTGTTGGTGAGATAGCGCTGTTCATTTCGCTTTTCCACCCATTGCCAGTAGCTTTTGTATTCGTGGCAGTAGGTGGAATATCCGCTACGGTTGAAACTCAGATAGGCAATAAACGGGTCGGAGGCGCTGATTGAAGATAAGCAAATATCATTGGCATTTTCTTGCTGAATAATGCCACGATATCCTTTGTTGCCGCTTTCATCATAGTATAGTGCATATAAGTCGGTGGCATGAGGAATGTTGACTAATCCACACTGGTGTTGTTGCCATTGGCGCTGTTGCAGCCAGTTGTTGAGTGGGTAGGAGTGTTGTTGGTCAATGATATGGCAGAAATCGAAAACGGTTTTGCGTTTGCTGTCTACTGGATTATTGATTTTTTTGTTTAGTCCTTTGGCTTTTTTTATTTGTGAGCAGGCATAATTAATAAAGGTCTGCTGAATTTGCTTGGATAAAAATTGCTTTAGTGAAAATTGCTGCATCAGCGGATGCTGATAAAGGATACATTCAGGAGCTGAGGCCAGTACTTCGATGATATTCGGGTTGTTTTTCAGTAATAGTTCTGTAAACCGGCCTAATTCGTAGTAAACAATATCGTTGCTGGCGTTGCTGATCTGTGGAATATAGTGCAGACCGTAAAATTTGTCTTTGGGTAAGTAGAATACGCCTTTGATATCTGTGTCTGAAGTTTCGGTGGCCAGACCGAATGCACGGCTGCCACTGATTACTTCCAGTAAAATCAGGTTTTGTGCTTTTAAATCATTGATGTTCATGGCTGGTACGTTTTTTTAATGTGTTGATGAAAAAAGTATCCAGTTGTGTGGCGGTGAAATTTAGTGCTGGTAATTGGGGTATTTGTGATTTGATGTGGTTGGTGGTGGTTGTAATGTAATCATGTAGATTACTACTGATTTCGATTATATGGGATTCGACAACTGTATTTTTAAAATCGATGAGCGCCAGAATCTGTTTGTGTAAATCTGCTGGGAGTAATTGCAGTAGAGGAGTGATTGTCATTGGTGCAATCTGTTTATGTTGAATACACCAACAGGCACAGAGTAATGGTCTGAGGATATAAAATAGCTGTTTGATTTTAATTTGCCGGCCATGGAGGTTTTGCAGGGCGCTGGAAGCTATGCCCAGATAATGATGGACGTTGCCTCTGGGATTAAAGTAATGGGCACATAGACACCATAGTTGCTGGGCGAGGTCTGTTTGCTGCTGATATATGATTGGCGATTGTAACCATTCAAATGGTGTGGCGTTGGATTTGTGGATGAGTTGCAAGGTTTTTTTTAAATCCCAGCCGTGAATGTCAAGCTCGCTGGTAATAGGAAAGGTGAGCTGATTTTTTATGGGTTCGATGGCTAGATATTTTTCGATTGGATGCAGGTAAATAAAGCGCACATCATAGTCACTGTTGGGCGAGGCAAATCCCCAGGCACGGCTGCCGGATTCGCATGCATAAATAATCTGGATATTATGTTTTTGTTCTATTTGTTGTAATTGCTGCTGGATAATATTTTGCATCATGCTGTGGGGTTTAAAGTTATTTTATTATGCTAGTATGACTGGATTAATATATTTTTACAATTTTTGTTCTGGGTATGATTTCTCGGTGAGGATTTGAGTCTGTGTGAAGTTATGGTTATTTAATTCTGACTTGATTGTTATGGCTGCGTAATGGATATGTTTTTTGCCAGACTTTTGATTTGGCCATAAGGTTTCATTAGGGAATAAAAAACCAGATTTTGCAATCTGGTTTTGGTGTTAGTTAAGTAATTCTGGCGGAATTTTGCATACTGGAATCGGGTTGATTTTATGTTGCATGGCGCGGTGGTAGCGGTCGTAGATGGCAAATACTTCGCGTTCGCGGCCGGTGAAGTCATCGATTTTATGTGTGTCGTAGACGCTCATTGCCCATTCCAGCTCGGGGTAGGTGGCGCCAATCTGTTCTTCGTCGGTTTTGTCTGCATCCCATAGGCCGTCGGTAGGCGGGGCGTCGATGATTTTTTGGTCGATATTCAGTTCTTTGGCCAAGGCATATACCTGACTTTTGAGCAGGTCGGCAATCGGGCTGAGGTCTACGCCACCGTCGCCGTATTTGGTGAAAAAGCCTACACCGAAATCTTCTACTTTATTGCCAGTACCCACGACAAGCAGGCCGCGTTGCTGGGCATAGTAATATAGTGCAAGCATGCGCAGGCGGCTGCGGGCGTTGGCCAGTGCCAGCTGGGTTTGTTCTTCTTTGTTATCACCGATATCTACGGCCATGGTGAATGAATCGAAGGTGCGGGTGAGGTCTACCCAGTGTTCTTCGATGTTGGTAAAGCGGCTTTTCAGCTGGCGGATATGTTCTTGTGCACGTGCTATCTGGTTAACTTTCTGGTGAATGGGTAGTTCCAGCACCAGTGTGGGCAGGCCGGTTTGGGCGGCAAGGGTGGAGACGACTGCGGAATCGATACCGCCAGAAACGCCAACGACAAAGCCTTTGCAATTGGCTTCAGTGGCGTAATCGCATAGCCAGTTAACGATGTGTTTGATGATGGCTGTTGTTTGCATGGTGTGCATCCTTTGGCTGATTGTGCAACTCAGTTAATATACTTCTTTACAGGCAGGCTTGCAAAGTATCTGCAAGGTGGTTGCTGATGGTGGTGATTTGCTGGCTGTTGTATGTAATCTGTGTGGGCAGTAAGCGGGATATTGGGTTAGAATAGGTATAGTTTATTAATGTCTTGTGATGGGAATGTAGTTTGTATGCAGGATAGGGTGCCAGCTGAAATCCGTTTGAGCCAGAACCGACAGGTATTGCGGTTGGTGTATGCATCACAGGTATATGAGCTTGCAGCGGAGTATTTGCGGGTGTTTTCGCCCAGTGCTGAGGTACGCGGTCATGGTGTGGGGCAGGAGGTATTACAGACGGGCAAGCGTTATGTGACGATTGCCGGTTTGTCGCAGGTGGGCAATTATGCTTTGCGTATTGCTTTTTCGGATGGGCATGATACTGGCCTGTACGACTGGGACTATCTGTATGATCTGGCTGTGCGACAGGCTGAACACTGGGCCGGTTATGAACAACAGTTATTTCTGGCTGGTGCCAGCCGTGAACCGGATTAATGCTGTAGTGATACTGGTACTGGTTGCTGGATATATTTATTTGGGCAATATTTAATTCTGAAAGTGTGGTATGAGCGATCACAAAACTCATTTTGGTTATCAAACTGTTGATGAAGATGAAAAAGCGGGTCGTGTTGCCGGGGTGTTTCATTCGGTAGCCAAGAACTATGATGTGATGAACGATGTGATGTCTGGCGGTTTGCATCGGGTCTGGAAGCACTTCACGATTACTACAGCGCCGTTACGCAAGGGTGACAGGGTACTGGATATTGCTGGTGGTTCGGGCGACTTGTCGCGCGGCTGGGCTAAACGGGTGGGGCGTTCCGGTGAGGTATGGTTAACGGATATTAATTCTTCCATGCTGACTGTGGGGCGCGACCGTTTGCTGAACGAGGGGCTGGCGCTGCCTGTGGCGTTGTGTGATGCGGAGAAACTGCCGTTTCCAGATAATTATTTTAATCTGGTATCGGTGTCGTTTGGTTTGCGCAATATGACGCATAAGGAAGTGGCGCTGGCAGAAATGTATCGGGTATTGCAACCGGGCGGTACTTTACTGGTGCTGGAATTTTCCCATGTGTTTAAGCCGCTCAAGCCGATTTATGATTTGTATTCTTTCAAGATGTTGCCGCTGATGGGCAAGCTGATTGCTAAAGATGCAGACAGTTATCAGTATCTGGCGGAATCAATTCGCATGCATCCGGATCAGGAAACGTTAAGACAGATGATGTTGGATGTAGGTTTTGACAGTGTAAGTTATCACAATTTAACTGCTGGGGTAGTGGCTTTGCATAAAGGAGTTAAGTTTTAGCTTGCTGGTTGACACTGTGTTCAGGCTGCCATATGGTGGCCTGATTTGTTTTTATCTGTGACTGGATTAAAGAATATGAGTGAAATTGAACAATTACAGCCGCAGCCGGTATGGCAGTGGTTTGCGCGTCTGTGTGCTGTGCCTCGTCCGACTTTTCATGAACAGGCTGTACGGGAAATGCTGGTGCAGGCGGCGCAGCAGCGTGGTCTGGCAACAGATATCGATGCGAAAGGTAATCTGCGCATTTGCAAGCCAGCTACGCCGGGTATGGAAAATTGTGTACCGGTGGCGATGCAGGCTCATATGGATATGGTGGCGCAGAAAGGCACTGATTCGCAGCATGATTTTCGGCATGATCCAATTCAGACCAGAATTGAGGACGGCTGGGTTTGGGCTAATGATACAACGCTGGGGGCTGATAATGGTATCGGCCTGGCCATGGGGCTGGCGGTGCTGTTTGCTGATGATGTGGCTCATCCTGAATTAACGCTGATTATTACGGTGGAAGAAGAAATCGGTATGGGCGGTGCTGAGGCATTGAGCGCAGACTGGTTACAGATGCCATATCTGATTAATCTGGATACAGAAGAAGCGGGTGAAATTTTTATTGGCTGTGCTGGTGGTCGTGATGCCAGTTTGACTTTGCCACTGGACTGGCAGCCTAATCAGGAGCCAGCGTGTACGATTCGGGTATCCGGTTTGCGCGGTGGCCATTCCGGGGTAGATATTGATAAGAATCATGCCAATGCTAATGTGTTGCTGACGCGGGTGCTGGCCAGCCTGTATGCGCAGAAACCGTTTGCTCTGGGCTCATGGCAGGGTGGCGAGTTGCGTAATGTGATTACGCGTGAGGCTCAGGCTGTGATTGTGATGGATGAAGCAGCAGCTCGTGCGGCGGTAGAACCGATTGCTGCTGTTATTGCGGCAGAATGGGCAGAAGAAACGCAATTGTGCATTGAGGTATTACCGGCGGAAAGTTTGCCGCAGGCTGCTACACTGGCATGTACACAGAAAGCGTTGGATTTATTGGTGGCTGTACCCAATGGGGTGATGCGCATGAGTGCAGAGTTTACCGGTATTGTGGAAACTTCATCCAATATGGGCGAGGTGAAAACCAGTGCCGCGGGCTTGCAAATACATTGTCTGATGCGCTCGCTTCTGGAAACGCCGAAAGATGAGTTTAGTCTGCGTCTGGCGGCTCTGGCACGTCTGGCTGGTGCGCATCTGGATTTAACGGCAGATTTTCCGGGTTGGGCGCCGAATGCAGATTCGCCATTGCTGAAGCTTACCAGTGATATATTTGCCAGACATTATGGCAAACAGCCACCGTTACAGATTATTCATGCTGGTCTGGAATGCGGTATTCTCAGTGGTAAGGCGCCACATCTGGATATGGTGTCTTTCGGGCCGACTATTCGTGCTGCCCATTCGCCTAAAGAGCGGGTAGAGATTGCTGCTGTGGCTGAGTGCTGGGCTATTTTACTGGATTTGCTGAAATCGATACCACCGCGCCAGTGATAGGTTGGTTTGATTCAGAAAGGCATGGTGATTCCATGCCTTTTTGTTATTTTTGCGATGGTTCATGACAACAGGGCTATAGTAAGGTATGGTTGGTGTGTGTGTCGGCTTTAATTGTTCTGGTTCTGGCTGTTAATCGGTATGAACTGTTTTTTGTTACAATGGCCGGTGTTTTTCACTCAGATAATCCGTTGGATCAGGAAGTGAGTTTTTATGGATGCCCAACAACAGAGCCGTCGTGGTTTTTTGCGTGCCAGTGCTGCTTTTGCAGGTGCTGGCTTATTGCAGGCATGTGGTAATACCCAGAAGCCTTCCGTACCGACAACGTCTTCCCCTAAAGTACCTGTACAATCGAATAATAATAATAATTTGAATACTATGCGTATTTTTGCCTGTTCCGGTTTTGGAGAGAGCAGCAGTCGCAGTGAGCTGGCGGTACAGCGTCTGGCCGTGGCCGGTTTTGTAGTCAGTAATCAGCAGGCTTCTGTGCGTCGCTATCAGCGTTTTGCCGGCAGTGATGCTGAGCGGGCTGCTGATTTGCAGGAGGTGGCCGCTGGTCGTGTACCTGTGCCAAAGGTGCTGATGGGGTTGCGTGGTGGCTATGGCGCGATGCGTATTTTGCCGCTGGTTAACTGGTCTGATCTGGGTGCGCGGATGCGTGAACAGGGCACGTTATTGTTTGGTTATAGTGATGTGACTGCGGTGCAACTGGCTTTGCTGGCGCAGGGACAGATGTGCAGTTTTGCGGGGCCAATGTTGTACAGTGAATTTGGCAAGCCGCAGATGAGTGAGTTTACTACCCGTTCTTTTATTGATAATAGTTGTAATCCGGCTATATCGGTTAGGGTTGCCGCTATGCAGAATTATCAGGTTCGGGCAGAGGGGATTTTATGGGGTGGTAATCTGAGTGTGCTGTCTGCTCTGGTGGGTTCACCTTATATGCCGCAGGTAAAGGGCGGTATTTTGTTTATTGAGGATGTAGGTGAGCAGCCATACCGGATTGAACGAATGCTTCAGACTTTGTTTTTAAGCGGTATTCTCGGACGCCAGCAGGCAATTGTGCTGGGTAATTTCCGTATGGGGTCGATTCGGGATGTGTATGACAGTAGTTATACATTTAATTCTGTGGTACAGACGATGGCTCGGTTGACAAAGGTGCCGGTATTAACCGAATTTCCTTTTGGTCATATTGCTGATAAGGTAACTTTCCCGCTTGGTGCCCATGCCAGTTTGCATTCGACTAGTGATGGTGGTTATCAGATTGATTTCAGGGACTACCCGGTTCTGAATGCTTCTGTGCTGGCTTTGAGTACTTTGATTCCGCAACCGCCGGCTGTTGAAGGTTTGCTTAATGGAATAGTGGGTGCGCCAGCTAATGAGACTCCGTCGTCAGAAACAGAAGATGTGATGTAGTCTGTTCAGGCTGTCTGTGTTTGCGCATGTCTGTCTGGGTTATGTTTGTTGATCCAGCCATTTGATGACCGCCTGATGGGTGGCCGGTGCCTGTAGCTGCCTGAGGGTATAGCAGTTTAGTGAATGATAAAAAGCCTGTTGTGCTTCGCTGAATATTTGTGGCAGATAACAGAATTCTGTTATTGAACAGGGTGGCTGCTGACAGTTGATTAAGGCGGGTGTTTCGGACGAAGCTTGTTCCAGTGCCTGAACGATGTCACCCAGTTTGAGCCGATGGCTAAGAGCAGACAGCCTGATACCGCCGTTTCTACCTTTGAATGAATCAATCCAACCGGTTTGTGCCATAAAATAAACAATTTTTACCAGATGATTTCTGGATACGTTGAGCTGTTTGGCGAGGCTTTCTACTGTGGAAAGCTCGGATTCGGGCAGGTATTGCAGTGATATTAGTACGCGCAAGCCTAAATCGGTGAAGCGGTTTAATTGCATGGCAGACTGTCGGGCTGTTGATGGAATAATTTTGCCTGTTTTCAGTTGCCATGAAAAGTTTTACGTTTAAATTGCAGTTGATTTCTCAGGCTGTGAGCTGGCTGACTCCGCCTGTGCCAAACAGTTCCATAAAGATTTGATTCTGCGATATATGCAGGTTACGCAAGGTCTGGTACTGGCTATGCATAAATTGTTTAGGGCCGCAAATATAATAATCGGCATCTGCTGGCAGCAAAGCGCGATCTAGCTCGGCGAGTTCCAGCCGGCCGATTTTGTCTGCGGCTAATTCTGTACCCGGATTTTCGCAGGCCAGATAACTGTGCAGATTAGGCATGGTTTGCTGTAATTCGATGATGTGCTGATGCATGGCCAGTACATTGCTATTGCGGCAGGCGTGGATGAAACTAATCTGCTGGTGTGGATTGTTTTCTGCTGCGAGAGTATTGAGGATGGCTATCATGGGGGTAATGCCCACACCTGCGCTAATCAGTACAGTATTTTTATCCGGATTGTGTAATAAGAAGGTGCCGGTTGGATTGGTAACTTCTATTTCATCGCCAATCTGGTAGTGTTCATGCAGGGTTGTGGAAACGTAACCTGCTTTGTGCTGCTGATCGGCAGCTTCTTTTTTGACGCTTATGCGGAAATACTCGGGATGATTGCTGTCGGACAGGGAGTACTGGCGCGGTTGTCTGATACCCAGTTGTGGCACCATGACGCGAACGGATATGTTCTGGCCGGGCTGATATTCCGGCAATGGGGCGTTGTCGACTGGTTGCAGATAAAATGAGGTAATTTCGCTGCTTTCTTCTTGTTTATCGACAATTTTGAATTTTTTCCAGCCATTCCAGCCGCCTTTAGTATTGTTTTGTTGCTGGTAAAGGTTTGTTTCGGTTTGTATGAGAATATCGGCCAGTTGCTGGTAGGCTGCGCTCCACGCTTCTATCAGTTCGCTGTCCATGGGTACGTTTAATACTTCGCTGATGGAGTGCAGCAGGTTGGTGCCGACTATTGGATACTGTTCAGGCTGAATATCCAGACTGACATGGCGGTGCGCTATCTGGCTGATGGCGTTGTCCAGATTCTGTAATGCGGTGATGTTCTGTGCGTAAGCAAGTACGGCGCTGGCCAAAGCCTGTGGCTGGGTGTCGTTGCGCTGGTTGCCGAGGTTGAATATTTCTTTCAGGTCTGGGTTGTTGCTGAGCATCCTGTTGTAGAAGTAACGGGTTAATTCAACGCCATGTTGCTGTAGTGTGGGTATGGTTGCCTGAACCAGTTTGATTTGTCTGGTAGTTAATTGCATGGTTGTTCTCCCGATGAATTTAATATGTATATAATATACATATTTTATCTTAGGCTGCCTGTTACTGGCTGTCAATGTGTATACGGCTGTTTGTGAGGGTTATTTTTACTCTAGTATAGCTGTGGAGATGCAGGGAGGCTGAAAGGGGCGCATGGTTTGACTAATATGGGTTAAACTGTGTGCTGTTTTGGCTGTAGTGTTTATGGCCGTGCTGACTGTTATCTGACACATGTTGTTGTGGCAGATGAGATGATGAGCAAGATATCTGAGGAATGATAAGTTTATGATGATTCATCCGAATTTTGACCCGGTGCTGGTGCATCTGGGACCGTTGGCGATTCGCTGGTATGCGTTAAGTTATATTGTTGGTTTTTGTTTGTTTATCTGGCTGGGACGCAAACGGATTAAGGGGGGGCAATCGGTTTTTACCAATGAGACGCTGGATGATTTTATTACCTGGGGTGTGCTGGGGGTAATTCTTGGCGGGCGTCTTGGCTATGTGCTGTTTTATCAGTCGGCTTTTTATTTGAACCATCCGCTGGAGATTCTGAAAGTTTGGCAGGGCGGGATGTCGTTTCATGGTGGTTTTGTTGGTGTGCTGGTGGCTATGTGGCTGTTTGCGCGCAAACACCGGATTAAGTTCTGGGCTGTGGCCGATTTTGTTGCACCGCTGGTGCCGCTTGGGCTGGCATGTGGCCGTATAGGTAATTTTATTAATGGTGAGCTGTGGGGACGGGTGACCAGTGTGGATGCTTTCTGGGCAATGGGTTTTCCGCATGCACGTGAAAATGATGTGATGCTGGTGATGCAGGATCCGCAGAAGTGGCTGCCGGTATGGGAGAAGTTTCAGATGCTGCCGCGTCATCCTTCGCAGCTGTATGAATTTATACTTGAAGGGATTGTGCTGTTTGTGATTATGTGGCTGTTTACTAAAAAGCCACGCCCGCTGGGACAAGCATCGATGCTGTTTTTGCTGGGCTATGGGGTATTTCGTTTTATTGTTGAATATGCGCGCGAACCGGATGATTTTCTTGGTTTGCTGGCGATGCATATGTCGATGGGGCAATGGCTCAGTCTGCCGATGATTGTGATTGGTGTGATTGGCTTTGTTTATGCCGGCAGGAAAGCGAAGTAAGCCGGACTGGTAATATGGTTAAAGCCGCAATAAAGGTGTGTTTATTGCGGCTTTATTATATGGGTAGCTTCGGAATGGATTACAGATTGTCTTTTTGTGCCAGAATCCGCCGGTTACCGCCCAGTTCGGCCGCAGAGACAATGCCAGCAGCTTCGAGTGCTTCCATCAGGTTGGCGGCACGGTTGTAGCCAATGCGCAGATGGCGCTGTAATGAGGAAATGGAAGTTTTGCGCGTTTCCAGTACGAAAGCCACTGCCTGATCAAATAATTCGTCGCTGTTGGCATTTGGGTTAACCTGATTGACGTTGGTCTGGGCTGCTTCGCCAGACAGTAAACCTTCCACATACTGGGTGGGCGCCTGCTGTTTGATGAAATTAACAACGGCATGCACTTCTTCATCGGACACAAATGCGCCATGCAGGCGGGTTGGTTCAGCCTGACCGGGCGGTAAAAACAGCATATCACCTTTGCCGAGCAGGTTTTCTGCGCCCATCTGGTCGAGAATGGTGCGGCTATCGATTTTGCTGGATACCTGAAAGGAAAGTCGGGTAGGGATATTGGCTTTAATCAGGCCGGTAATGACGTCGACGCTGGGGCGCTGGGTAGCCAGTATCAGGTGAATGCCGGCAGCGCGGGCTTTTTGTGCCAGACGGGCAATCTGCTGTTCTACTTTTTTACCTTCAACCATCATCAGGTCGGCCAGTTCGTCAATGACTACTACAATGTAAGGCAGTTTATCCAGCGGCTCCGGTTCATCCGGATTGTTACTGAATGGGTTAACCAGTGGGGTGGAAGCAGCTTTGGCTGCTGCTACTTTGTCGTTGAAGCCAGTGATGTTGCGTACACCTACGTGTGCCAAGAGCCGGTAGCGTTTTTCCATTTCGGTAACGCACCAGTTGAGTGCCTGTGCGGCTTCTTTCATGTCGGTGACTACTGGTGCCAGTAGATGCGGAATGCCGTCGTATACGCTTAATTCGAGCATTTTCGGATCTACCATGATGAAGCGTACTTCATCTGGCTGCGCTTTGTATAAAATCGACAGAATCATGCAGTTGACGCCGACTGATTTACCGGAACCAGTGGTGCCGGCAACCAGTAAATGCGGCATTTTTGCCAGACTGGCGATAACGGGTGCACCGGCAATGTCTTTACCCATGGCCATGGTTAGTTTATCGGCGGCATCGTGGAAAATTTTTGCGCCAAGAATTTCTGTGAGCAGAACGCTTTGGCGTTCATCATTGGGCAGCTCAATTCCCATGGTGGTTTTGCCGGCGATGGTTTCGACAACGCGTACGCTCTGGACGGACAGTGATCGTGCCAGGTCTTTGTTGAGGTTAACTATCTGGCTACCCTTGACACCTTGTGCCGGTTCGATTTCATAGCGGGTGATGACGGGGCCTGTGGTAGCGCTGGTGACTTCTACTTCAACGCCGAATTCTTTTAATCTGGATTCGATATGTGTGGCGGTTTGTTGCAGAAGCTCACTGTTGACAACGGCTGGCTGGCTGGTTGGTTTACTCAGTAATTCGACATCTGGTAAGTGGATAAGGCCATTTTCACTTATTGCGGCTGGCTGGCCGGGCTCTGGCGCCGGTTCGGTTATGTTTTGTGCTATTGTAGGTTCAGTGCGCACGGCTACGGTTTTGCGATTGCTGGTGGCAAGCACAGGCGTATCGATATTTTTGGCAGTAATGGTTTTGGCCTGTTTGACCATGCGCCGTACGGTTTTGTTATTGGGAAATTCGGTAATCAGACGCCGTGGCCGGCGCAGCAGTTTGCACCAGAACCATTCACACTGGGTGCCAAGTTTTTCGATTACGGTTAGCCACGATACCTGTAGTAACAGTGACACGCCAATCAGCATCATGAAGATGCTGATAATTAATCCGCCGGTAAGGCCGAAAAATTGCTGTAGCAGCCTGCCGAGTGATTGCCCGATCACACCGCCGGCACCGATAGGCAGGGCATCCTGTAGCATGCTGGCAAATACCAGATTTTCCAGAGCAGGGCTGAAAACGAGCAGGATAAATAAACCGGTTAAGGCCAGCCAGTTGCTATAGGGCAAACTGTCATCGCTGGTATTGAGTGAGCGGGCGTTTAGCGGGCGGAAGCTTTTATACAGAGCCATGATGGCGGCGATGATGCTCCACCAGGCGGATAGTCCGAAAATGTAGTAGCCAATATCAGACAGCCAAGCTCCGGTTAAGCCGGCCAAATTATGGGGTTTGTTAATCTGGCCGATTCCGCGTGACCAAGCCGGATCTGCCATATTGAAGCTGATTAATGACAAAATGGTAAACAGGGTAACCATCAGCGCCAGCAGCCAGAAAATGTCGTTAATCAGGTTCATTAACCATGGCTGTTTCGGTTTGCTAACTTTCTGCGCCTGCACATTCTGTGGCTTTACTTTTCGTGGCGGCTGTTTACGGGGGACAGATTTTTTTCGTGTGGTGGCCATAAATCTTGCAACTGAATTTAGTATTCTTATCTGAAATTAACTGTTTATTATAAGGTCTGTTGGCGATTATAGCTGATATTGATAACAGGATTTAACGGTTTTTTGCGGATGGTTAAGCCCAGTAGCCGCAACCGAGAATGCGTGCCCCGGCAGCACCGGTAGCATGATGGGTAGCTACGGGCTGACGTTGATACCAGCATGCCGCCAGCCAGGCAAAGGCAGCGGCTTCAACCAGTTGTGCTGGTATTTGTAAATTATCGGTACTGTGTAGGGAAATCTGGTGCTGTTCAAGCAGTTGTGCCAGTGTGTGCATTAAGAGCCGGTTTTGGCTTCCGCCGCCGCAGACATAGACGTTATTGGTGGCGGGTGCGGCATTGATGATGGCGTTTACCGCAGTTTGTGCGGTAAGCTCGAGCAAAGTACGCAGAACATCAGCGGGATTTTCCTGTCCGGTGAGATATTGGTTGAGCCAGTCGAAGCTGAATAAATCGCGGCCGGTACTTTTGGGGTAGGGCTGGCTGAAGTAGTCATGGCTGAGCATGGCTTGCAATAGTGGCTCAATGATTTGTCCCTGACTGGCTAGTGTACCATTGTAATCAAATTCCTGCTGCCAGTGATGTTGTACCCATGCGTCCATAAGCATATTGGCCGGTCCAGTATCAAAGCCAAAAGCCGGCTGCTGGGGTTGCAGTACGCTGATATTGGCAATGCCGCCCAGATTCAATACCACACGACTATGCTGCTCATTGGCAAAAACGGCCTGATGAAAAGCTGGTACCAATGGCGCGCCCTGACCACCTGCGGCCAGATCGCGACTACGCAAATCACCTACTGTAGTGATACCGGTGAGTTCGGCCAGTAATGCCCAGTCCATTAGCTGAATACTGTAGTGCTGCTCGGGTGCATGGCGTATGGTCTGGCCGTGGCAGCCAAGAGCAGTTATTGCCTGAGCCTCTATCTCGGCTTCAATGAGTACGGCACTAACTGCCTGTGCATTGAGGTGCGCTAGTTCCTGTGCCAGTACGGCCGCCTGTGCCAGCTCGTTATGTGCTGGTGTTTGCAGCGCCAGTAAATTTCGTTTCAGGTTTTCGGGATAGGCGATGAATGCATGCGCACAGACGCCCAGCCATTGGGTACCTGTTAGTTTAGCCAGTACTGCGTCGATGCCATCCATGCTGGTACCAGACATGAGGCCAATATAATATTGGCAGGATTGCATGCTGTTCATCAGGCGAGTGTAGCCATAACCGGCGCATGGTCACTGGGGCGTTCCCAGCCACGAGCAGCGCTATCCACCTGTACTTCACGTAATGCCGGTAGTAATGGCTGACTCAGCAGGATATGGTCGATGCGTAACCCGAGCTTGCGTTTGAACATGTTCATGCGGTAATCCCACCAAGTGTAGTGGGCACTGTCGGGATACAGATAATGCAGGCTGTCGGTCAACCCCAGTTGCAGCAATTGCTGAAACCAACTGCGTTCCTGTGGCGAGCATAATACTTTGTCCTGCCATTTTTCTGGATCGTAAACATCTATATCCTGCGGAGCAATATTGAAATCTCCCAGCAGAATGGTTTTGGGGTGCTGTGCCAGTTCACGACGCATATAGGCATTCAGCGCGGCAAACCAGTGCTCTTTATAGGCAAATTTTTCACTGCCTACTGCTTCGCCGTTTACACAATAGGCACAGATAACCCTGATATCGTTGATGCTAGCAGCAATAATGCGCTTTTGCGGTTCATTCAGCTCGGGAATATTGATGGTAACCTGCTCAAGAGGCTGGCGGCTAAGTATGGCAACGCCATTGTAAGTTTTCTGACCATTCCATGCTGCATGATAACCAATTCGGGTAAATTCGGTCTCTGGAAATTTGTCCTGCTCAAGTTTAAGCTCCTGCAAGGCCAGAATATCCGGCTGGTTTTCTTCCAGCCAGCGCAGGGTGTGGGGCAGGCGCACATTCAGTGAGTTGACATTCCATGTAGCGATTTTCATGATGAATTCTGTAACAGCAAAACGGTTATTGTATGCGTAAAGTGTGGTGAGTTCCAGAGTGGATACAGTGATTAATCCAGTTGGGCAATGCTTACTTTGAGGTTGCGGATGCTAGCTAGCTGCTCATTCCAGTGGCGCTGTTTCTGCCTGAAATCGGCCAGTTCGCGAGCATTCAGTGTACGGGTGGGCAGGGCGACGCTGGTTGGGTTTACCGGCTGGCCGTTAATCCGTACTTCGTAATGCAGGTGCGGACCGGTAGAAACACCGGTGCTGCCTACATAACCAATAATAGCTCCTGCCCGCACATGCTGGCCGACACTGAGGTTGGCAAAGGCACTCATGTGTCCGTACAGGGTTTGCATGCTGTCGTTGTGACGTAATACGACTGTATTGCCATAACCCCCTTTGATGCCAAAACTTTCAACGGTACCATCAGACGGCGCATGGATGGGCGTGCCGCTAGCGACAGCATAATCAATGCCGCTGTGCATGCGCAGTGTTTGCAGTATCGGATGAAAACGGGTACCGAATGGTGAGGATATTCGCGCACCTTCAACCGGTACGCTGGTAAAGCCTTTGCGCAGTGGTTTGCCGTTGGCATCATAATACTGGCCATTGCCATCATTGCCGGTGTCGTAATAATAGGCCTGATATAGGTTGCCATTATGGTTGAATTCGGCAGCTCGGATATCGCCGGTAGCCAGTTCCTGACCACGATAATACAGGCTATCGTAAATCAGGCGGATGGTATCACCGCTTTGCAAGGTGTTGATGTCTATTTTATCTTTGAAAATTTCGCGCAGTGATTCGCGGATTTCCACAGGTATGCTTGCCTGTGCCAGTGCGCCACGGGCAGAGGTTTTCACGACTACAGCTTTGAATGTTGGCAGGGTTTCGGTATCAACCGCACTGACATCGGCATTCCAGCTATTGTCAACTTTTTTCAGTGCCACCAGGTTTTTTTCACCATTGTCGTCGTCATTAAAAAACTGGATATCGGTGAGGTGGCCATTATTATCCATGCGTATGCTGAATACCTGATTAACTTGTAAATGCTGTACTTTATTTTTGATGATTTTAAGATTGGTTATTTGCTGGATTTCTTCGGGGCGGATGTTAAAGCGACTCAGTACCATGCTGATGTTGTCGCCCGGCTGGACAATCTCATCACGCCAGAAATTCAGGTTGACTGCATGAGTTTTGATGGTTACTGGTGCTATTTTTAGGGTGATGTGTTTTGCCTGATAGCGCTCTGGAGTATGTTTGCGGCTGGAAATAAGCACAACAGCTATGCACAGTAGCAATGTGCTGGCTACGGCCATGCTACACCAGAGTTTGGGTTTGCTGGCTATTTTCTGCCTGAGGTGCCGGAGTAACGCTGCTGAGTGGGTAAACATAGTCATGGTTGGTATTTTGCTGAAAGTGCAACGCTAAAACCGGTAAATGTAAAACTATTTACCTGAAAATGCCAGTGGCAGATTATTTTTATGCTTTATTTTGTGGCTGCTGGCTTGAAAGCTGCTGTGGCAACTGTTTTGCCCATTCACACAGACTGATATCCAGTTGCTGTAAACATGGTTGCAGCAGAGACTGAATTGAACTGCCTACTGCTGAATTGTGGTTTGGCTGATAAATAAATAGTTTATACAAATCGGCCAGCATGATTTTGTCTGGATCTGTTTGCAATAGCCAGCCATTGCTGCTGTGAGCAATATAATGTTGTTGTTCGAGCTGGGTAAGTATCTGGTCTAGATGTTTATCGTTAATACTGAGCTGTTGCTGAAGCTGACCAGATTTAACAGCCTGCCCCTGCTGCTGAGCCTGTAATAGCTGGTATAGCATATCCAGTGCGTTTTCAAATGGCTGACACTGATGCAAATAGCGAAATCTTTCCTGATGCCAGTAGGGCAGTGAGGAGGTGAGTACGGCACCGGCAAGTAATAAAAGCCATAATAAATTTAGCCAGATTAAAAACACCGGTATGGCAGCAAAGGCACCGTACACTTTCTGGTAATTGCCAAAATCGGTTACGAAAATGGCAAATCCACGCCGCAGTAAATCCAGCCCGACTGCTGTGATGATGGCACCCAGTAAAGCATGATGCCATCGAACAAAACAGAATGGCACCAGTTTGTATATCAGAAACAGCAACAGGGTAATCAGTGCCAGATTGGTAACAATGCCGAAAAGTGTGCTGTAAAACGGAATCTGGCTGGCCATATTGGCCGGATTAGACAATAAACCAATGGCTGAAAGACTCATGCCCAGTACTACCGGTCCAAGAGTGAGTAATGCCCAGTAAATCAGGATTCGAATCCATAGCGGGCGCTGGTCGCGTGCCTGCCAGATTTGATTGAACGCATGTTCTATGGTCTGAATCAGCATTAATGAAGTGATAATCATGAAGCTAATGCCTACTGCGGTGAGGCCGCTGGCTTTATCACGGAAGGCATACAGATAATCGCTGACTGAGTCGGCACCGGCTGCCGGCACAATAATGTGAGTCAGAAACTGGTTAAAGCGTGTGGCCATATCCGCAAACATGGGAAAGGCATTTACCACAATCACGGTAATGGTAAAAAACGGTACCAGTGCCAGCAAGGTGGTAAAAGTTAGGCTGGCGGCAATCAGGGGCAAATTACAGCGCTGATAATTTTGTCCGACAAACAGTAAAAACTGCGGCAAGCGCTGCTGTAAATATTTGCTTTTAAATGAATGTATATCCATGGCTACTCCTGATAAGGGGCTAATTGATTGTAACCAAAAAGCCTCTACAGTGCAGAATTTCCATGCTGACTGGTCAAGCTATGACAGTTACGGCACAATAATGGCATTCAAACACTGTTCAAGGAGCGGTTTATGGCAGATTTACCCATTCTGGTGGTGTATTACAGTTTGTCTGGCAGTACGCGCAATCTGGCATTGGCGCTGGCACGCGGGGTAGACAGCGTGGCTGGCTGCGAAGCGCTGTTGCGGACTGTGCCCAAAGTCTCGGCTGTGTGTGAAGCAACTGCTGCGGAAATTCCAGATGAGGGTGCACCCTATGTTACGCTGGAAGAACTGCAAAACTGCGCCGCACTGGCACTGGGTAGTCCAACCCGCTTTGGTAATTGCGCTGCGCCTATTAAATATTTTCTCGACAGTACCAGCAGCCTATGGCTGGCCGGTAGCCTGATTGGCAAGCCAGCCTGTGTATTTACCAGTAGCACCAGTTTGCATGGCGGGCAGGAAAGTACACTTTTAAGCATGATGACGCCATTGTTGCATCACGGTATGCTGCTGTGTGGTATCCCGTTTAGTGAGCCGCAACTGAACCAGACGCAAAGCGGTGGCACCCCTTATGGTGCCAGCCATGTTGCAGGACACGAAAATTGCCCCAAACTAAGTGATGCAGAGGATGCACTGGCATTTGCACAGGGCAAACGACTGGCAGAACTGGCGTTGCGTTTGGCGCGCTGAAATAACTTTAGGAATTATGATGAGTTACCACTCCAATTTAAGCAGTGCGGCTACTTTGCCGACTATTTACCGCCACCGTTCCATTCGTAAATTTACCGAGGAAGCGTTAACGGATGAACAGCGTGAAGCCATTTGGGAAGCAGGGCGTGCGGCTTCTTCATCCAGTTTTATGCAAAGCGTGCATATTATTCGGGTAACGGATATGGAAAAGCGTGCAGCTTTGTCTGAAGTAGCGGCCAACCAGAAATATGTGCGTACCGCAGCCGAATTCTGGGTATTTTGTGTGGACTACACCAGACATAAACTCGCTTTTCCCGAAGCACAGTTGGACTGGACCGAAGGGATGATTATTGGTGCTGTTGATGCGGGTATTATGGCGCAAAACTGTCTGTTGGCGGCTGAA
Source organism: Snodgrassella gandavensis (assembly GCF_914768025.1). Lineage (GTDB taxonomy): Bacteria > Pseudomonadota > Gammaproteobacteria > Burkholderiales > Neisseriaceae > Snodgrassella > Snodgrassella gandavensis. Next base: position 22,687 of record NZ_CAJZCE010000001.1, read on the forward strand.
TCGCTCGGATTGGGCGGGGTGTATATTGGTTCTTTGCGCAATGATGTAAAACGGGCGGCCGAAATTCTGGACTTGCCCCAGTTAACTTTCCCCCTATTTGGACTATGCTTGGGGCATCCGGCACAAGATCCGATGTATCGTCCGCGCTTGCCGCTGGATACATTGGTGAGCGAAAACCGCTATCGCCCACTTGATCCAGCCAAGCTTGCCGCTTATGATGAACAGCTTACGCTGTATTACCGTGAACGCAGCGGGCTTGATCTGAACTGGAGTAAGGCAGTAGCCAACAACTTTGCTCAACCGGTACGTCCGCAGATTTTGCCATTCTTACACCAGCAGGGTTTGGCCAAACGCTAAACAGGTTTGCTAAAAAATTCACCAGTTTTGGCTGTATCAGTCGGAACTGGTGTTATTGGCTTAAAACAGAATAAGCTATTGTCGCAGTGACAGAATACTGTCTGCCAGTGCCTGACCAAGGCGTTGATAACCACTGGCAGTAAAATGAACGCCATCACTGCGTGCCAGTCCCTGATTTATCCATGCTTTCATACTGCACTCGCCACCCATAACTGCCTGCCAGTCCCAGTAGAAAATATGCTGGTTTTGAGCCACTTTTTTTTGCATTGTCTGTAATTCAGTTAGTTTTTCTGGGCGTACGCCACAGGAACCGGCAGTACTTTTCAGGCTTTCCGGCGCGCCCAGAAGCATGATAGCGCTATTGGGTGAAGCAGTGCGAATCTGGGCAATTGTCTCAAGCAGATTCCGCTTAACTGTTTCGATCTCTACCCCGTTGTAGGCTTCATTTGTGCCAAAGGCCAGAATAATCAGGTCGGGCGCAATCACATTCAATTCCTGCTGCCATGCCTGTGTATTCCAGCGGTTCCACTGATTGAGCTGAAAACCGTTGATCCCCAATGCAGAAAACACTACTCCCTGCCGGTTTTGATTTCGTGTCCACCAGCCGCCGATAGCAGTCTGAAAATTCATGCCTGCTTTAATCGTAATCGGGAAACGCGCATTAAACTGACTGAAATGCCACTGATTATCTTTAGGTTGTGCAGAAAGCAAAATCTGCTGGCCGTTACTGTCGGTAACTGTTAAGTCTTCATCGTTTTGTCCCTGCCGAATACTGACAATAACCGTTTGCTCTGCTTCAGATTCACGGGTTTTGATGGTCATCACCGCACCGACAGAGGGGGTAGCAATCAGGCCACCAAGGGCGTAGTTCTGGCTGGTTTCCGTGCGGCTGGAAGCGGCTTGCCAGCCCTGATTCTGATAGGTAAAGCGCGCCAGCCGCATACCGGGAAACTGAGTGGGCATTGCCCAGCCGGGGCCGCCATTGCCCAATTGCTGTTGCAGGCGCACGCGCGCGGCGTCGGTAAGGTAATCTGCTGCGGTGTGCGAGTCGCCCAGTTGCACAATATTGATGCTTTTATTCTGTAAAGCCTGAGCCAGTTGTGCAGCATGTTTAGGCTGTGAAGATAAAGGGGCACGATTGTAGCCAGATTGAGCCGGAGCTGGATCGGCTGAGCACGCCATTACCCAAAGGCAGCAGCCCAGAATGGCTAAATGCTTTTTAGTGTACATTTGATGTATCGTTTTCAACAGGCTGTACCGGTAGGTTAAAGCGGTTAAAAATGTTTCTGGCGATGATTTTCTGTCCTGATATTGTGAAATGAATACCATCCGCACTACGAGTTTTGACTTTCTTTCCATCAGCTTCGGTAACTGTATCATTGAATCCATTGTCATTGCTACCGAGCATAGCCCGAGTATCCACTATATAGCCGTGATTTCTGCTTACTTCGTCTGCTGTCAGCTCGCGCAGGTATACCATTTGTTCATTTAGCTTAGTGCGGCGCATATCCGGTGGCGTAAGCCATAATACAGTTACCTGATGCTGCCGGGCTGTATCCATAATGGTTTTAATCCGGCTGCGGTACATACTTTCCCATTGTGCGGATGCAAAGCTGATGAAACGGCTGCCGTTACGCGGGTCGGGAACATCCCACGGGTCATTCGGGCCAAGAAATATTACCAGTATCTTGATATGCGGATGCGTATCCAGAGTACGGGCAATGGTTTGCGGCCAGTTAAAAAAGCTGGGGTAGCTAAGCCCGGTACTTTGCTTGCTCAGATTAATAGTCTTAATACCATAATCTTCACTGAGCCATTTCTGCACATGTGGTGCAACACCTTGCATCAGTGAATCTCCGGCAAAAAATACTTCATCGGTAGGCGTGAGGGTAAAAGCTGCCTTTATGCTGTTTTCTCTTGCGGCTTTTTGCAGAACCAGTTGGCGTTGTTGCTCGGCCAGTTTAGCCTGTTGCTGTATTCTGGCCTTATCCCTGTCAGTGTAAGCATAATGCTTATTAAAAGCAGTAATAATATTGTGATTAGCAGTGGCAATATTCTGATTAAGCCAGTCGATGCCATTGTTAAGCATCATGCTTGCCTGTGCGCCGCTTTGCCACCACGGCTGCTGTTTCAGTTTTGATAAAATACTGTTCTGATGATAGGTCTGCTGATAATAAGCTGCTACCGAGTCCTGCATCAGCCATAATGAAATGCTGGCAGTAATCACTAAAGTAAGAAGAACAAAACGAAATTGCTGCTTGTTACTTTTTTCTACCTGTACTTCAGTTTTCGGTTCTTCACTGGCTGCTACCATAGGCAAGGTGGTGACTGTTTTCAGGCTAACCACGGGCATGTACTCAAACTGCGGATATTTTCTTTGCTGATTGTAGTTTTGATAAGAAGGTAGACGGCGATATTTAGAAGTTGGCATAAATAAATCCCGGGATACCAGTCGGCGCGCAGATTAATACCAGAACCAGCAGCAGCAATAAAGGGAGAATCAGGCTGTAGCGAGGTAAGGTATCAGCACGTTCATATAATAAGCTGATGAGTTTCGCCAGCAATGGATACAGTATCCATGCCAGTAACAACAGGCTAAAAAAGTAAAATGGATTGGTGCTTAGTGGCACATTAATATGGTTGTACAGCAGCGCGTGTAACAGGAGTAAGGCATCATTAAGGGTTGGTGCACGGAAAAAAACAAAACAAAAACACACAAAATGTACCGTAAGCACAATACTGATGATTTTGCCAACCTTGCCGCTTTTGCTCAGGCCGTTGCGTGCCTGCTCCAGCGTGCAGTGACGCAGGCGGGAGTGCAGTAAGTCGCCCAGATTGAGCAATATTATGCCGGCGCCGTGTAATAATCCCCAAATGAGAAAATGCCAGCCATTGCCATGCCAGATACCGGATAAGGCCATGGCAATCAGTAAATTGAGCTGGGTACGTGCCGTACCGTGCCGGCTGCCGCCGAGTGGAATATAAATATAGTCGCGTATCCAGGTGGACAGGCTGATGTGCCAGCGCAGCCAGAATTCACGGATATTATGAGCCAGTAGTGGCGCGCGGAAATTCACTGGCAGACGAAATCCTAGCAGCAGCCCTATGGCCACCATCAAATCACTATAACCGGAAAAATTGAAAAAAAGCTGTACGGTATAGCCATAAATGGCCGCCAGTATCTCCAGACTCTGATACTGCATGGGATTGGCAAATACCGGATCAACCCAGTTGTCAGCAATCCAGCCTGATAACCACCAGTTTTTCATCAGCGCCATGACTATCAGACATAGTGCCACAGTGGGCGCCAGAATCCGGCGGTATTGCTGAGTGTGGATTTGCGTCACCATGCCACAGGGCTTGTCGGATATATCTGTTAGCCCGCGTGCGTCATAGGCACGTGCAATCGGGCCGGCTGTAATGGTAGGGAAAAATGCCAGATGCAGAGCCAGAGCGGGCAGGGAAAGATGTCTGCCCGCTGGTTGCCCTTTGCAGCGCGTCTGATACAGGGAAACCAGATAGCTGATTGCCTGAAATGAATAATAGGATATGCCCAGAGGTAAGATAACGCTCGCCAGCCAATCGGAATCCAGTCCGAATGTATCCAGACTGTTACCCACCGGGGTGCGGAAAAAATCGAAATACTTCCACAATATCAGATTCAGCAGGGTAATCACACATCCGGTTATCAGCCATATTTTTGGCTTGCTGCTGTGATTAATCCGGATGGAAGTGGCGTAAATGAATACGGTGAATACCAGTAAGGCAGTGAGTGCCTGTGCTTTCCCGCTCAGATAAATAATGAGATAGCTAGTGCACAGTAAAAGCAGATTTTGTAGCTGTGGTTTGGTTTTCAAAAGCCAGTACAGGCAGAAAAAGGCGATAAATGACAGGCCGAATTCGATAGAAATAAAGCTAAACATGAAGTAGATAAACTGTCAAAAATAGTGATTGTTAAACCGTGCCAAATAAAACTTGATTGAAAATTTTATTTTTAAAATCAGTTAATTCATGTTTATGATTATGAGCAGGCTGCCAGTGGGTAAACTATGCGTCTGCTGTATTCATAACAGGATTACACCCAAATAATTATATTATTCGAGTGCTATTAATACACTAAGAATGAATATTCACACATTATGAATTCAAACCCGTATATTCGGGCAGAATTAGGGTTTGCTCTCGTGTTGTGCTAGTGAATTTGCATTCTTTTCGGTTAATCTGAATTGGCTATAATACCCTTAATCCGATACTGCCATGCTAAGGTTAATCGCATCAATATAGGGAAACGATATTTTACCCGTAAATGTGAAGTATTGTAACGAAAATTATATATAAAAATTTATTATCAAAATAAATTTTATTTAAGGATATAGCTATTGATATCAGGCAGGATGTACAGAAAGCTATATTTTTTACCGTTTGTCTGCCTTGAATATTTCTTGGCGAAGAACTTTATTGAAACAGCGGCCGATTCTCTTTTTTTTCTGCTATTATCAAATAAAGCTGGGTATTCATTATTTTGTAAGAATTTTTATATTAGTAATAGGTTCTGGACTTCTGCGCTTGCAAACCACAGGCGCAAATGGGTTTGATTTTTACCATATGGCAGGGTTTAGCCTGTAGCGGTATTAGGCGATGAAAAAAGGCTTTCTATGCACGAACATAACCATACACATGAACACCATCATGATGGTGCACATCATCACCATTTAGGTGCACACAGTGCTGATAAGCAGGTTTTACGCATTTCTCTGCTGGTTATCGGCGCATATATGGTGGTGGAAATTATTGGTGGCTGCTTAACCAACAGTCTGGCTCTGCTATCAGATGCTGGGCACATGTTTTCGGATGCGCTCGCGCTGGCACTATCCTTGATTGCGTTTCATCTGAGTGAACGTCCGGTGAATCAGCGTCAGACTTTTGGCTATAAGCGCTTTGAAATTATTGCCGCTGCAGTGAATGGTATGGCGCTGATTGCGATTGCGGTGATGATTGTGTATGAAGCAATCGGCCGTTTTGTCAATCCACCAGATATTGCTACCCGTGGCATGCTGATTATCAGTGTTTTTGGCTTGCTAGGGAATATCGCTATTGCTTGGTATATGTATCGCACTAGCGAAACCGAACATAACGTCAACATGCGCGGTGCCTTTTTACATGTATTGGGCGATTTACTGGGTTCTGTGGGGGCAATCGTTGCAGCCATACTCATGATGCTGTTTGGCTGGCGCTGGGCTGATCCGCTTGCCAGTATCGTGGTGGCCTGTCTGATTGCCTACAGTGGTATTGGGATTCTGAAAACTACTCTGCGCATTCTGATGGAAGGTACGCCAGATGCCATCGAACTGGAACAACTAAGCAACATTATTCTGGCTATGCCCGGAATTGAAGCTGTGCATGATTTGCATGCATGGACGATTACCAGCAATATGAATGCTTTGTCCTGCCATATCGTAGTCGATGGTGCATTAACGGTTACCGAAGCTGAAAAACTGGTGAATGAACTGGCAGAAATACTACTTCAGCATAACATCCATCATGTAACTGTACAGACAGAAAGTACTGCCCATACGCACAGCAATAACCTGTTATGCTGTATGCCATCGGGTGCGCACCAGCATGCACATTGATACAAAACATGCGGATTATATACTGGATAGAAAATCATGATTAAAGCAGTGTTATTTGATTTGGATGGTACGCTTGCCGATACTGCGCCGGATTTGGGTGCTGCCCTCAATCGAGTACTGGAAAAGCAGCATTTGCCGCCTAAAAGTATGACGGAAATTCGCCCAGTTGCCAGCCATGGTGCCGCAGGGCTGATTAAGCTTGGTACAGGGATGCAGGCAGACAATCCGGAGTTTGCCACTTTAAGACAGGCTTTCTTGGCAGAGTATGAGCTGCACTTCACCGAGCAAACTGTACTGTTTGGCGGTATTGACGAAGTATTACAAAAGCTGGCTCAGCAGGGTATAGCGTGGGGTATTATCACCAATAAACCGCATGTATTCACCGATCGTCTGGTACCGAAACTGGGTTGCAGTATTGCGCCAGCAGTGGTGGTAAGTGGTGATACCACCAGTGCACCCAAGCCAAGTACCGAACCGATGCTGTATGCCTGTCAGCAGATAGGCGTGGCTCCAGAAAGCTGTCTGTATATTGGTGATGCAGAGCGTGATATGCAGGCCGGGCGCAATGCCGGCATGATAACCGTGCTGGCAAACTGGGGCTATATAAGTGCCGAAGACAACACAGCAAGCTGGCCGGCAGATTATATTATTGAGCAGCCAAAAGAGATTCTCGAACTACTGAAAAAATAACTTTTAACTCACAAGGGGAAATAGCAATGAAAACCATTGGTTTACTGGGTGGCATGAGCTGGGAAAGCTCTGCCCAATATTATCGTATGATTAACCAACAGGTGCGCTATCGTCTGGGCAGCACACATTCAGCCCAAAGCATCATGTTATCCGTGGATTTTGCGGAAATTGAAGCATTACAGCATCTGGGACGCTGGGATGAGCTGGCCGAGAGCATGTGTACGGCTGCGCGCCAACTGGAGCAGGGCGGTGCCCAATGTATAGTGATTTGTACCAATACCATGCATCGCATGGCCGAACAGGTACAGAACACCGTGCGCATTCCACTGCTGCATATTGCCGATGCCACTGCACAACAGATTTGTCGCCAAAAACTGCACAAAGTGGGTTTGCTTGGTACAGAATTCACCATGAAACAAGATTTTTATAAAGGGCGGCTTACCGATAAATTTGGCTTGGAGGTGCTGATTCCGAATGATACAGATTGCCAGATCGTACATAAAATCATTTATAACGAACTGGTATCGGGTGTTATCCGTGAAGAATCACGCCAGCAATACCGGCAAATCATTCAGCGTCTGGCTGATGCCGGTGCAGAAGCGATTATTCTGGGCTGTACCGAAATCATGTTACTGGTGTCGCAGGCTGACAGTCCGGTTCCGGTATTTGATACTACTGCTATCCATGCTACAGCCGCAGTGGACTGGGCTTTGGCGGATGAACAATAAATGCGCAGTATTTTTCCGATATCGTAAAAGCTGATATAAAGCCAACACAGGTGACCATTATCTGCTAATGGCCACCGTTTTTATCGTTTTCAGGCTGAGTCAGTCAGACGGTTACGCAGCCAGCGTACGGCCGCTGCTATTTCGCTGGCACATAAACCTATGGGGCCGGTGCCACTGGCTGCAAGAATGTCTGCGGCAGCACCATGTAACCACACACCAGCATAAACAGCCTGTTCCGGTGGTATGCGTTGAGCCAGTAAACTGCCAATAATCCCAGCCAGCACATCACCACTACCAGCAGTTGCCAGCCCTGAATTACCCGTTTCATTTTGCTGTACCTGCCCGTTGGGTGACGCTATCAGGCTCTGGTGACCTTTCAGCACCACCCATGCCCCATATTTTTCGGCCAGACAGCGCACGGCCTGATAACGATTACTTTGTATCTCACTGATCGTGCAATGCAGCAGGCGTGCTGCTTCGCCCGGGTGTGGCGTTAAAATAATGTTTTGCTTATTCTGGTTGCTGGTTAGTAAAGCTGGCTGTTGCGCCACCAGATTAAGGGCGTCGGCATCCAGTAGCACGGTGGTGCTGTTCTGTTGCAGGCATTCAGTCAGCAGGGTTAAAGCAGAGGTTTCAGTCCCCAAGCCACAGCCAATCACCCATGCAGTAATATCTGAGCGTTGCAGCAGCCGATTTGCAGTACTCAGCATAATTTCAGGCTGTTGAACCAGTAACGGCATTGGTAAAGCAGGCTGGTGAAAGCCAAGCCATACTTTGCCGCAGCCGCAATGCAACGCAGCCATCCCAGCCAATGTAATCGAACCGGCCATTCCTTCAGAACCGCCCACAATAGCCAGCGTACCAAACGTACCTTTGTGGCTTTGCGGCGAGCGTGGCTGGCACAGAGCTGGAAACTGTGTATATGCCAGTCGCCGCCATTGCCTCAGCATATCTTTATCAATCTGAAACCTATTCACTGCCTGCTCCCCGTCATTACTGCTTACTGTCATTGTAAAATATCTTTCAGCTAATGCGTATCATCTGTGTTTACAGCAAGAGCTGATCCAGCAGGGCATTTTTAAGCCGTAATTGCTGCTGTGTATCGGCTAGCTGAGGGGCATACACCAAAAAACTGTCTTCCACACGTTCATCCAGAGTCATGATTTTGGCAAAACGGATACTGATGTTCAGTTCGGATAAAACGGCGGCAATATTGGCCAGTAAAAATCGCCGGTTGGCTGTGATAATGTGCAGGTTATACCAGCCGGTATTATCTTCTTCATCAATGCTGATACGTGGTGCAATCGGCATATGGCGGCTTCGCCGGCTCAGGCTGGCCGAGTTATTAGTAGACATCGGCAGATGACCATTAACAAACTGATTGAGTGCCAGCTCGGTTTTATTCTGAATAGCCAGATAATCGCCTGTATTGAGCCCCGGGGAAAATTGCAGAATAAACGTGTCGAGAATAAAGTTGTGCTCGGTAATATAAGCGCGGGCAGTCAGGATATTCATACCAGCCTCACTGAAAACAGAAGCCAACTCGGTAAACAGTTTCGGGCGATTGGGCATGTATACCATTACTTTTAAAGTATCGGTGTCTGGCAGTAGCTGGCTGTGTGCCTGCGCCTGCTGTTCATAATTAATAATTTTTGACAAATGCCACAGAATATCCTGCCACTCATGGCGGGCAAAATAAGCCTGCCCCAGAATGTGCCACAGCTCGCGTTGCTGTGCTTCGCTGATGTGATACTGATTTAATTCATGCATTGCCTGCTGCCGGCGGTCGAGGATGGCCGTTTGCCGGTTACTTTGTTTACCGCTCAAATGGTGCAGTGTCGCTTTATATAACCTTTCCAGCAGGCTGGCTTTCCATGAATTCCAGATTTTCGGATTGGTACCACGAATATCGGCTACGGTAAGCAAGTACAGCGCAGTCAGGCGTTCAACCGTTTTTACCTGTTTGCTGAATCGGGCAACCACTTCCGGATCCTGAATATCTTCTTTTTGTGCCGTCATCGACATCAGCAGATGCTGCTCCACCAGCCACGCGAGTAAATCGCTTTCTTCCGCATCCAGAAAATGATCATCAGCAAAACGCCGTGCATCTGGCACCCCCTTTTGCGCATGGTCGCCACCACGCCCTTTGGCAATATCATGAAACAATGCTGCCATATATAAAATATGTTTATGCGCAAAGGCATGCATCAGGGTAGAAGCAAAAGGCAGCTCATGGCTGTGCTGCTCCATGGCCAGACGCCGCATATTGCGCACAACCATTAATATATGGTCGTCTACCGGATAGATATGAATCAAATCATGTTGTAGTAGACCAACGATTTTCCCCCATGCAGGCAGATAACATCCCAGCACCCCATACAGATTGATAAACCGCAGCAAATGAGTTAGCCCGTCGCCACGCCTGAAGAAACCCGCAAAGCATTTGCGGTTAACCGGATTCTGATAAAACTCTTCATTAACCAGCTTGTGTGCTGCCGCCCACCAGGCACGCAAGGTTTTGGGCGCGAAACCAATAATATCGCTGTGTTCCTGAGCAATGTGCAGAATAGTGAAAATATGTTCTGGTTTCTGCCAGAAAAGTTCAAGGTCATGTACCGCCAGCATATTGCCAACCTGATAGTAATGCTGGTCAAGTTCCACTACCACACGGGGTAGCGCAGCATAGACTCGGTCGCGCAGCATTGGCACCAGAATACCACTGAGCTGTTTTACCCCTTTTAGTGCACGGTAAAAATCATGCATCAGTTTTTCGCTGGCGCGTGAAGTGGCATCATCAACGTATCCCAGACTCTGTGCCACCTGTGTTTGCAAATCGAATATCAGCCGGTCTTCTGCCCGTTTGGCAGTCAGATGCAGCTCAATGCGGATTCTCGCCAGTTGCTTCTGGCAGTTGAGTAACAATCTTGCCTCAGTACGGTTCAGAATTGAATTTTTCATCAGCTCATGAATCTGTGGCGGTAATCCCTGCACCTTGGCCAGCCACAACAGCGTATGAATATCACGTAAACCGCCCTGAGTGGTTTTTACATTCGCTTCCAGCAGACTGTCTTCACCTGAGGCCTTGGCATAGCGCTGCCATTGTTCCAGTATTTTACCCTCAATAAAAGCAGCTACATCACGTTGCAAATCAAGCTGATGGATAAATTCTGTTGCCAGTTGCCGCTGGCCGCACAAAAAACGGCTTTCTAGTAAGGCCGAATCGCCAGTTAAATCCTGCCGTGCACTTTCACATAATTCCTCAATCGTGCCTACCTTTGGTGCTGGCTGTAAGTGCATATCCCATAATATTTGCACAAATGCGGCAATCTGCTGTTGTAGGTCATCATCAAGCACATTTTTGCTGACAATAGCCATATCCATATCAGAATATGGATACATCTCGCCACGCCCGAAACCACCTATAGCCAGTAAACACAATTGCTGTCCGGCAAAAAATTCTTGCCACAGCGTTGTCAACACTTCAGTAATAATCTGGGTATGCTGACGAAAATACACAAAAGGATGCTGGCGGTGCCGGTACATCTCAGCAGCAAGCTGCTTGTGCTGGTGTAATCTATCCGACAATTGAGTAACAAGCGCTGAGGCAAACATAATTAATAGCCGTTGGTTTGAGATTGACGATAGGCATTCTGTAACGGGCGGATTTGATTCAGTCTTGCCTGATCTATAGCCTGAGCAATCTGCTGCGACTCAGCCGTGCTACGGGCAATTGCTGCTGCATCAATATCCATTGCCGCCGACTGCATGGCCAGCCAGTGCTGCTGTTGTGGGTATTGCTGCTGTTCAAATCCCAGCCGCCCGCGTATATCAGCCATACATACCCGTAAAATCTGGGCAAAACGTTGCGGGCGACGCAAGGCATCGGTTTTTTTCAGAATATCCAGCACCGTTTTCGGTTTGAGCTGGCCGACACTGTGTAGCCTGATATGATAGCTGCAAACCAGTAAAGCCAGTTGTGCACAGGCTTTGGGCACCTGCCAGCGCTGGTTTACTGCCTCCACAGGCTGGATTCCGGCCTGATCGTGTCCGGGGTGGCTTGGTAATTTATCAGCTGGTGTCAACGCTTTGCCCAAATCATGGGTAAGGGTAGCGTAACGCTCTTCCAGCGAATAGTCATGTTCGGCAGCATACTGCAAGCACAGTAGCGTGTGCTCACCAGTATCTATTTCCGGATGGTAATCAGCCCGTTGCGGTATGCCAAATAAAGCATCCACTTCTGGCAGAATAATCTTCAGTGCCCCGCAGGCACGTAGAATCTCTATCATCAGACGCGGCTGCTTTTCCATCATTCCTTTCGCCAGCTCCTGCCATACCCGCTCGGCAACCAGCGCATTTACCTCACCATTGGTCACCATCTGGCGCATTAAAGCCATCGTTTCATCCGCAACCTGAAATCCGTAGCGGGCTGCAAAACGGGCTATACGCAAAATCCGCACCGGGTCTTCCGCAAATGCCGGGCTGACATGGCGCAAGATACCACGGCGTAAATCAGCCAGACCATGGTAGGGGTCGATCAGATTGCCTGCTGCATCTTCTGCCATGGCATTGATGGTTAAATCGCGCCGCTGCAAATCCTGTTCCAGCGTGACATCAGCGGCTGCATGAAAAGTAAAGCCACCATAACCTGCCGCCACTTTGCGTTCTGTGCGTGCCAGCGCATATTCCTCATGTGTTTGTGGGTGCAGAAACACGGGGAAATCCTTGCCCACCGGCTGATAGCCAGCCTGTAACATATCTTCGGCATCAGCACCCACAACTACCCAGTCGCGGTCAGCCACCGGACGTTGCAAATACTTATCCCTTACCGCCCCACCAACTAAATAAATTTGCATATCAAATGTATCAATCAAAAACAGAAGGTCATTGTGCCGTAGTCCGGTACAGTTGTTAACTGATTTTTCTACCGGATTAGCAGGCTACAGGCAGGAAAACAGGATATGAGACCAGCCAGATTCAGTTACGCACAGAAAATAAAACGCTCTGCATACTGGCAGAGCGTTATCATTGCACGATGATTACATCATCAGCACAGGCACAATCATGGCCAAACCCGGAAAAATCGGCACTGTAGAAAAGGCAATAATCAGCAAACGTTTAAACATTGTCTCCTGCTGCTTTTCATCCGTAACACTCACCACTAACGTACCGGCAATATGAATCGGATTAACCACACTGAGCATAGCCGGAGCGGCGCAGGCCATCACAATTAGTGAAATTTGCGGAGATTCGCCAAAAATGGTGAATACCATCGGAATCATCATACTGATTACGCCTAAAGTAGACGACTCCACATTACTCAGGAACGTAGTCAGATAAGCCAGCATAAACAGCAGGGCGATTTTACTGCTGGTCAGACTTAACAGCCCATGTTCAACTGCATCCATGGTATTTATCTGTATCATGGTATTAATAAGAACCAGCAAGCCGCTGATAACCACCACAGCATTCCAGGGAATTTTTTTCACAAAATCTTTGCTGTTTTTGGGGAAAAACAACATCAATACCACAGCCAGCGTTAAGGCAGTCAAGCCGACATTGGCTTTAGCAAATACCACCAGTAGCAGAAAAATCAAGACGCCAATCGTAGAGCATATTGCATAAAATGGTTGTAACTGATGAGTATCACAGGTTTCCTGCTTGATTGGTTTAAGCAGCAGAAAACCCTTTACAGGCTTGTCAGTATTATCTGCATCAACCACTCTTTTTTCATGAAACACAATCTGTAAAGCAATGACAAACAGAATACTGATTACTGTACCCAGCAGCCACACCAGCCACGGGTTATACTCCACCTGTGCTTTTTTAGCCGCATCGAGAATTACCTGACCGGTAGGATTAATCGGCGACAGAGCACCCGTATTGGCACCAATGATTGCCGCCATTTCACAGATAAAAAACAGTCGGGGATGTTTTCTGCCTAAAGCCGCAATTACTGGCACCAGCAACGTAATCGAAGCAGTAGAAAAGGCGCCGGCTGTTGAGATAGCGAATCCTATAAAATAGCCAATCCACGGCACAGCATGAGTATAGTGTCCCATTTTGGCGTAAATTTTATTTGTAAACCAGCTCAAACCGCCGCTTTTTTCCAGATGGGAGAATAGTACAGATACCCCGATTAACAGCGTGACAATTTCACCGGGAAAATGATGCATCAGAACCTCTTTACTGCTTAGCACCATCTCTGTAGCGGAAATTTTTGCAATTGCAGCAGATGCCATAACCAACACGGCTGTAGCACTAAACCCCAGCAAACCAATATTGACATGTCGCCAGACAGCCAGAATCAAAATCACAACCAATAATACGACCGATAATACTTGTAGTAAGTTCATAGATTGTCCTGATTTGTTATCGTTCTGAAAAGAATTACGCTGAAAACCGTAAAGTAATCAAACGGAAGTTATATTTATTTTGAATTAAATTTTACCCTCTTTCGTTAAAGTTCAGTAAATTCTTAACTTATCATTTATAGCCTATTTAATAGATTTTAACAAATAAAAATTAACTAAATATCTATATTTGTTATGATGAATGTTACTGGTGAAGTACAGGTATGAAATAAAGTACAGAATATATATTTATATAAAACAAAAGAAAAAACTTAATTTAATGCTATTCTGTTTCTGGGGAAACGAAATATTCTTAGCAAAATCATCAATGCTTATATACATATAGCATCAATGTATAAAAGTGTTAAATGCAGCGATTAGCACAAACTCACCTCATCATTGCCGAAGTAAGCATAGCTGTGTCTGGAATAATTGGGAAGGTTAAAAAGCAATTATCAAGCTGGTGTCTGCAAATCGCAGCTTGCTACTCAGCGGCATAACAAGCTACCAGTACGCTCGTTATATCAACCAGAGTTATCACGATCGGCAACAACACTAGAGGACATTCGGCCTTAATCAGCGATAAATGCCCAGTGATCCAAAATCATAAAAATCATCGGCTTTATCTGCCTAATCAGCCGGATAGCAGATAATTTCACATTATTTAGATGGAAAAGATAATAAAATTAGCTGGTTAGTAGTCATGTTGAGCAGACTTTAATCTAGCACCTGTAACTTGGATATACCGCTATCGTGCCGTTAAAAACCAGCATGGCTATAAATACACTTCAAGCCATGAAGATAAATAGTTATAGGCAAAAATATTAATCAGATAAAACTAAATTCATGCGCTGTCAGGCTTCTTCAAAATCTTCATCGTGGCCTATACAAAAAAATTTAAAATCATTCGTTTTAGGAATTTTTTAAAATATCTGTTTTTGAAAATTCAATTAGTTGCTTCGTGAATAAATCAAGCAAACAATTGGCGAAAGCTTTCCATGCACCATAATCGTCATCAACATCATTAGGATAAAGTTTATTAAAAATAATTTTCTAGTTCTTCCTCACTAAAAACGTATAGCGTATCAAAACATTGATATTCCCAATCACCCGTATTATATTTGAGTTGATAAATCGCCTCTGTTGTTCAGTAATTTTCAGCAAAATCCGCGTTTTGATACCTGTTTAACACCTTAGAAAAAGCATGTTCAGTATTAAAGCATAAATTAATTTCACCATAATCAACGTTACAATCAAAAGCAAAAGCGTAAAATCTTAACCTAGGGTGTTGTATTAGAAATTTCTCAACCCCGTTAATAGAAAAATCAAGAATTTTTTTACTTATCTTATGGTTGAAGCTGACCAAATAATTATCCTCTCTCATTTTGAAATACTATTTTCATTAATTAATAATACGCAATTAATTTCTAAGCAATCATTAAAGTTATTACAATAATCCGCCACTTTCTGAATAAGAAATCATATTTAAAATACTAATTGGTATATGGGTTGAAAATTGACATAAACTCAAAAGTATAAAAGAGAGTGGAACATTATTAATTAAAATGCAGCCAATAGTAACAACTAGCTTATAGCGATAATGCGGAGTTAATATATTTGATAATAATTCGGACTATCTGGTTGGCTGTTATTGTGCCGCAGTTGTCAGAAAGACAAATTACCTTTTAACAGCATACATTACATACAACCAGATAGCTTTTAACAAAACATTCAATGCTTACTGTCTGGCGTTCTGTTCTTCAGTTTCCAGCTATTACCTGCATGCTGGGTAGGAGGTGCTTTTTCATGGTCCTTAAGCGTGACATAATTTTCTACACCATGACCATGTTGATCGACTTCCTGATAAATTCCGCCATTAGTACCAGAATTATCACCGGGTTTCAGATTGCTCATATACCACTCCTTGTACAATATCTACCGTGAAACTACGGTAAGAATATTATTGATTATAGTTTTAAATAATACAAGCACTTAACCTTAATTTAACTGGCTGAAGTTAAATTAACAGCTACCATGGTTTACAGTAAGTTACGGTATCTACAGATGCTGCTAGTTCTTTGCAGAATATATTAATTCAGCCAGTCATTAATATACAAATATCCCCTTTCTTGGCAGCAAACTGTAAAAATAATTATATATAAATAATTGATATAAATGAATTAATCTTGCTTGCTGATTTTTATCATCAGAAAAGGCCATAATAAATAATAAAGAAGTTTTTATTTAGTCTTGGCACTTGTTATCCGGTATCCGGGCGATTTTCGGTTACAATAATCGCTTGCAAAGAAAAAAGTAAGGAAAAGTATGGCATGCGCTCAGGTGCGTGATTACCTGCAAACGCAAGGATTAAAAGTATCGGCAGAAGAAGTACAGATGGCTATGCTGGCTGTACAGTCTGTATTGGAGCTGGCTCAGGCAGAAATCGATATGTCTGTCTTATGGTATGAAGAAAACGGATTCAGTCTGGCACAAAAATTTGGCTTGAATACAGCAGCACTGCATCAGCTACAGCCGACTGATCTGTTTACTGCCAATAATAACAGTGCATATACATTGCGGCAGATATATCTCGCTTTGGATTCAATCGCAAGCCGTTATCATAACGATACCTTTGCTGTATATTTATACGAATCAGATGAAGAAGCAGGGCAGTTATATCGATTACTGGCTCAGGGCAGCAAACTGCCAGCCAGAATTGAATGTGGGCAGCAACAGGTACAACAGTATTTATTTGCCCGAACGGCAACAACCGGCTGGCTCAATCAGGTAAATAACGTACAGCAATGGCTGGCCGATGGCAGTTTGGTCGGTGAACAGGTCGGTGTTTCCCAGCTAGCTGTTCCCGTAACCAGTGAGCAGGGGCTGATACTGGGTGTGCTGTATACTACTCATCAGCACGCTAATGCCATTACCGAAGCCGAACTAATCGACTGGACAGCTCTGGCCATTGTTATCACACCATTGCTGCACAATCTGCATAACGCCAGCACAGCACTCATCAAGGGATAAATATCATGACAACAACACAGCAAAACCAAATTAAAGACCATAGCCCCGTGCGTTTTATTGCTTCCTGCCGTTTACCAACGCAGTGGGGCGAATTTACCATGTATGGATTTGAAGATGTGCGCAACCGGCAGGAGCATGTAGCACTTACCGTAGGTGATATTGCTAATGGTGAAGCTGTGCTTGGACGAATTCATTCTGAATGTCTTACCGGCGATGCCTTATTTTCCAAGCGTTGCGATTGCGGTCCGCAGCTTGAAGCTGCCATGAAAGCCGTGCAGCATGCAGGCCACGGCGTGATTGTTTATTTACGTCAGGAAGGCCGCGGTATCGGCTTACTGAATAAAATCCGTGCCTACAAGCTTCAGGATGAAGGACTGGATACAGTTGAAGCCAATCTGGCTTTAGGTCTGCCCGTAGATGCCCGCGATTTTGCGCTGGCCAAAGACATTCTCGACTATCTTGGCGTACAATCAATACAGCTAATGACTAATAATCCGCAGAAAGTAACCACACTTAAAGCGCTTGGTATCAATGTAGTCAATCGCGTGCCTTTGCATGTTGGCCAGAATCCTGAAAACCAGCATTATCTGCACACCAAAATGGAAAAACTGGGACATTTTACTAATTGACGTTTACTGCAAAAGTTTATTTTCTTAATTACACTAAAAACAAACGGCTAGTATTAACTAGCCGTTTGTTTCATTAATTGAATTTAGTTAATGTAGTCTGTTTTAACTTCTCTCCATGATAAACGCTTGAATCTGATTGGACATTTAGGTACATGAATCACAATTACATTACCCTCGGTATCAACACCTTCTACTGGTGCTCGGGCGCATGCTTCCGGAGGCGGCCCAGCGTGGCGTAATGGAGATTGTGTTCCATCACGACCCACATCAGGATCGCCATCAGCACCTATAAAGCCAGTAGTAGATTTTGTGAGACTATATAGTCCCTCAATAGTCATTACGGCACCAAACGGAACACCCACCAGACCAAAATTCGGATCAGTATGTTTCAGTCTTCCCCCCGTTTTAATATTGTACTGTATTACACTGGTGTAAACTTTGTTTTCCTGTTTGTGTTTAGTTTCCACGCAAGGATCTTCTAATTGGTTATCATCATCTTTTGTGGTTTTATATTTTCGGGCAAAAACAACCCCAGCATAAGAAGCAGTTATAGGTTTTGTAACTACACGTTCACCGGTATCGCTTTCCAGATTGAAATACCAGCCCTTATTAACATGGGGATCAAACGGGTGTTCTGAAAGCTGGCGATAGCCGTTACTGGTGGTTAATTGTTGTTGCAATAGCGTGCCTCTTGAAATCTCGGTTGGCCTTGGGTTAGTCAGGTCGTCGTAGATTCCATATACAGTCTGTTGCTTAGTACTTGATAAATCAGACTGATAAATATCACTACCTGTGCCAAAAGTAATAATAGCCGTCAGATTATCCCTATTGTTTGCCAGAATGACACCCGGAGCCGAAGTAATAGGTTTGCCGGCAGAAAATATTTTGTGCACAGTCCATAGCGAAGGATCAGGTGATCTCAGGTCAAAACGATATAGATTACCACTATAATCGGCGGCATAAGCTATATCTGCGACACCATCGTTATTAATATCAATTACTGTGGGGCTGGAAAGGCCACCAGTAGCTCCATCAGCATCAGGATCCTGATTAGCATCCACTTCCGGTGCCAGCTTGGCAATCAGCTCACCTTTTCTGAAGCCAGTTTCTCTGTAGCCATCAGTACCAACATCTACACCAAGAATATCGTAAATATAAAGGGCAGACTCTGAGGAGGGCTGGGCGTCATGATCGCTGCCCAGCGTAGCAGAGTAATTATAGCCATTGCTGATAAACGCGGCTTCACGAATGTGGTTTGCTACAGACGTAGGGGATGCATTTTGCTCTTCATTTACCCGTATCCTTGCTATAGCAGGTGTACCCACAGTAAACCCAAAGTAATTGTTTGGCCCTGTGGGCGTCTGAAATAGGGCTACATTATTATACCAGTCGGAGCTGCCTATATTATCTACAGCAACTGGGTGGCGGGAAATCAGATCATTGCCGCCGATATTGATTGCAAATGCCCCGCGTCCGGCCTGTCCCATTGTTGACACCATAAATGTTTGTTGCGGACGAGGAGTGTTACTGTTTTTTTCGTTACTCCGTTCAGTTTGCTGTGCCACCATTCCGCCATTCAGGAGGAAACGATGCGGATGCTCGTTGTTTTTACCATAATTATTATTGGTAAGGTCTTTATAATAATGGGAAACCAGATCAGAACCATCATTGCTTTGGCGTTCAATACCCATCGGCATGAAGTTAAATTTCAAATCGTAAGGACGGTTTTGTTCATTAGTAGAGCGGAAAACATACACCATACCATCGTTGGCTGAGGTAATCATGTATTTCTGCAAGCCACCATTCTCATCATCCGCTAAGGTAATAATCGGATTATCAATAATATCGCCCACATCTCTGGTTTCTAATCGGTTACGATAATCGAGTACAAAATCACGGGTTTTAATGTCATTATCCGGTTTGGAGCGGCTCAACCAGGTCAGTAAACCATTTAGCCATTCTGACTGATTTTTGCCATTATTGCTTATTTTGAACGTGTCATTGTTCAAACCGGTCAGCCTTTCTGGATACAGATAGGTTTGGCTGCCATCATTCAGTAATAGCTGGCGGTTATTAAATGATGGCTGCCCGGTGCATTCCTTATTAACTTTATCTGTTATTTGACGGATACAGATTTTACTACCCCATGAACCGGATTCAGTTATGGCTGTTATCGATATTTTGCCTCGGTCAGACTGGGATACGGCCACAGCTGGTGCAGTAGAAGTAGACGTAATGGTGATGGTTTCGGAGGAACCTTTAATTGACTCGAAGATTTTTGCAAAAGCATCCATAACTTCTGCTTGGGAGTTGGTATTATAGAAATTAGTGGATGGGGTGGCGCCGTTTTCCAGATATGGAATGGCTAATCTGCCTAAGTTACTGTTTCTTTCACCTAGAGCCACGCCAATAGTAAACGTTTCAGCCGTTTGGGTAAAAGGACGGTTGTTATTCAGGGGATCAGGAGAGTTCCACGCTTTCCCTGCATTATCGGTAGTGCGTTTCTGAATACCACTATAAATATGACTACCATTTTTGTCATAAAAATTTCTATCATAAATAAAATCCCCAAAACTTTTTGTGTTTAATGTTCTAGAGTAAAACTCCAGACGGTGGGGCTTGTTTATATCATGATCATGGTGGAAAAATCGATGTCTTTGTGTATCACTTTGCCATTCGCCATCAAAGTAGCCATCCACATCGGCATCGGATTTAGCCATTTGATTTTGAGCCTCACCATCAGTAAGCAAAACAATATAAGATTTCTGACAGCGATATTGTAATTTGTTCATCACTAAGTTTCTGGCCATAACGGGAAATCGCTGTGTTATTGGCGTAGCACCCCTTGTCGGCATATCTTTGATGAGTTCTGTCAAAGTATCGTACTGTGTCGAATCTGACGTATCATAAAAAGTATTATAACGCGGATCGATACCACCTTCATGCAGAGGATGGAAAGCAAAATACATATTATTGTGATAGTTTGCTAGAATATTCAGCAAAACATCTTTTACGCCATCGACTTTTCTGTGTTCCCGACATCTATATTGGATATCATCAGTGTTTGCCGGTATTTCGTGAAGCCCATACTGATATTTACTCCATGGAGACCATGCTACAGTTCTTCCGCGCGCATTTTTTCTTATTGATGTTCGGCTTCTGCATTTAAATGTGTCTTTCCCTTCTATAAATCTCCTATTCATACTAACTGAGTCATCAATGAATAAGGTAATATTGGGTTTAACACTATAAGCAGTAGTAATTGTTAATGAGTTTTGCAAATACAGAGGGGTGTCGGCAAATATATTAACTTCAGCCAGTGCCGGCAATGCAGGAAAAGCACTCAGCGCAGCAGTAACTGCTGAAAACAGTATTTTCTGCCCTTTGAGGAATTTGCCTTTTTTATTTTTTACAAATTTATGGCGCATGTTAATTACTCTCCACTTATAGTGTAACAACAGTATCTCGTAACAACAGTATTTCGTTTATATACATGTATATAAACTTAAAGATTCAAATACCTTTATTTATTATTACTCCTAAAATAATATTTATTCAAATAAAAAAAATGATTATTTAATGTAAAATTTTATTTACCCAAATATGTTATTATATTTAATTAATGCTTATTGAATATAATGGGTGAAATTATAAATTACTATAGAATAAATTTAATTTAAAATTATTCTAATGTAGATAATCTGTTTGTTATAATAAACATTCTAAAATGATGAAATTTTAAATAAAAATTGAACAATAGCATACATATGATGATTGTTGTTTAATAAATGGTTTTATATTTATTAACTTATGGTATTCAAGTAGAAAGTTTTAATTAAATGGCCATAAAAATATTATCTGAATCAATTATTGTTTTAGTTATGCTGTTGCATATTTGTAAAAATATTTCTTCTAAATTCATAATCTGAATTATCACGAAATAAATTTGATTCTCAGTTAATTCAGGTTATGTATAACAAAAACCAAATAAAAAACGGCTAGTATTAACTAGCCGTTGATTTCATAAATTGAATTTAGCTGAGATAGCCTGTTTTAACTTCCCGCCATGATAAACGCTTGAATCTGATTGGGCATTTAGGTGCATTAGCGGTAATCAAATTACCCTCTGTATCGACACCTTCTATTGGTGCTCGAGTGCATTCTTCCAGTTTGCGTTTTCCAGGAGGTACCAGTGGAAGCTGTATCCTGTTGCCGCCTATATTGTATCGATTGGCACCAGCTACTGTGAAACTATATAGTCCTTTAATCGTTTTCACTACACCAACCTGAAGCTCTGAATCCAAATTAAAATGCGGATCTTTTTGTTTCAGTCTTGCACCAGTTTTAACATTGTACTGTATTACACTGGTGTAAACTTCGTTTTCCTCTTTGCGTTCACTTACCTGACAAGGATCGTTTGATTTGCTATCTTTTTTTGTGGTTTTATATTTTCGGGCAAAGACAACGCCAGCATAGGAAATAGTAACCGGCTGGGTTACTACACGTTCACCGGTGCCGCTTTCCAGATTGAAATACCAGCCCTTATTAACCATGGGATTAAACTGATTTTCTGAAAGTTGGCGATAGCCGCCACTGGTGGTTAATTCCTGTCTCAGCAGCGATTGTTTCGAGATTTCAGTCGGTGCTGTGATACTCAGATCATCATAAATACCATACACAGTCTGTTGATCTTTATTTGATAAATCAGACTGGTAAATATCACTGCCTGTGCCAAAAGTAATAATGGCCGTCAGATTATTCCGACTGTTATTGTTGTTTGGGTTATGATCTGTTGAATTGTTAACCAGAATGACAGCCGGAGCCGAAGTAATAGGTTTGCCGGCAGAAAATATTTTGTGCACAGTCCATAGCGCAGGATCAGGTGATCTCAGGTCAAAACGATATAGGTTGCCACTATAATCGGCGGCATAAACTATATCTGCGATATCATCGCCATCAATATCAATTGCTGTGGGGCTGGAAAGGCCGCCAGTATATTCATCGGCATCAGGATTCTGATTAGGATTTATCTCCGGTGCCAGTTTGGCAATCAGCTCTCCCTTTTTGAAGCCAATTTTTCTGTAGCCATCAGTACCAACATCTACACCAAGAATATCGTAAATATAAAGTGCAGACTCTGAGGAGGGTAGCCCCGCATTATTGCTGGCCAGCGTAGCAGAGTAATTATAGCCATTGCTGATAAACGCGGCTTCACGGATGTGGTTTGCTACAGAAGTAGCGGATGCGTTGGATGCTTCATTTACTCGTAGTCTTGCTATGGCAGGTGTACCTATAGTAAAGCCAAAGTAATTGTTTGCTCCAGTGGGTGTCTGAAATAAGGCTACATCATGATACCAGTCGGAGTTGTACATATTGTCTACAGCAATTTTCTGACCGGAAATAAGATCTTTCCCGCCGATATTGATTGCAAACGCTCCGCGTCCGGCCTGCCCCATAGTTGATAGCATAAATGTTTGTTGCGGAAGGTCTTCTCCATTTTCATCTTCACGTTGTTCAGTTTGCTGTACCACCATTCCTCCGTTCAGGAGGAAGCGATGCGGATGCTGGCTGTTTTTACCATAATTTTTATTGGTAAGGTCTTTATAATAATGGGCAACCAGATCAGAACCATCATTGCTTTGGCGTTCAATACCCATCGGCATGAAGTTAAACCCCAAATCGTAAGGATACTCTTGATCATTAGTAGAACGGAAAACATATACCATACCGTCGTTAGCTGAGGTAACCATGTATTTCTGCAGGCCACTATATCTATCATTGTCACCCGCGGTAATGATCGGGTTATCAATGATGTCGCCCAAATCTCTGGTTTTACCGAATCCTGCTATAGTAGAAGTAGTACGATTGCGGTAGTCGAGCACAAAGTTATCGGTCTTGATGGCGTCATCCGGTTTGGAGCGGCTCAACCAGGTCAGTAAACCATTTAGCCATTCTGACTGATTTTTGCCATTATTGCTTATTTTGAACGTGTCATTGTTCAAACCGGTTAGATTTCCTGAGTACAAATAGGTATGGGTGCCATCATTCAATAATAGCTGGCGGTTATTAAATGATGGCTGCGCGGTGCATTCCTTATTAACTTTATCTGTTATTTGACGAATACAGATTTTACTACTCCAAGAACCGGACTCAGTCGTGGCTGTTATGGATATCTTGCCCCATCTGGACTGAGATATGGCCACAGTTGGTGCAGTTGCTGAAGTAATGGTGGTGATGGTTTCGGAGTTCCCATGAATTGATGCAAATATTTTTGCAAAAGCATCCATAATTTCTTTTTGGGAATTGGCATTAAAGAAATTACCAGACGGCATGGCCCCGTTTTCCAGATATGGAATGGCTAATCTACCTAATTTACTGTCTTTCTGACCTAGACCCACGCCAATAGTAAACGTTTCAGCCGTTTGGGTAAAAGGACGGTTGCCATTCAGGGGATCAGGAGAGTTCCACGCTTTGCCTGCATTATCGGTAGTACGTCTGTAAATATCGCTATGAATTTTATTACCATTAGAGTAATAAAAATCACTGTTGTAAATATAAGGCCCGAAGCTTTTTTCTTTTAAGATTTTGGTGTAATACTTCAGACGATAAGGCTTGTATGAATCATTCTTGTGAAGAAATTCTTTTCTTTCTTTGTCTGTATTCCAATTACTATCAAAATAGCCGTCCACATTGGCGTCGGATGCGGCCACTTGATTTTTTGCCTCACCATCAGAAAGCAAAACGATATAAGATTTCTGACAGCGATACTTTAATTTGTTCATCACTAAATTTCTGCCCGCAACTGCAATTTGCTCAGTAGTGGGCGTAGAACCGTGGGCTCTCTGCTCTTTGATGGTTGAAATTAAAGCATTGTATTGTGCAGGATGCGAAGTATCATAAAAAGTATTATGGCGGTCATCGGTGCCAAGCAGGGGACGGAAAGCAAAATACATATCATTGCGGTAGTTTGCCACAATATTCAGCAAAACATCTTTTACGCCATCAATTTTTTTGAATTCCTTACATCTGTATTCAATATCATCGGTGTCAGCCGGTATTTGGTGAAATCCATACTGATATTCACTCCATGGCGACCATTCTGTCGTTCTTCCCGATGCATTTTTTCTTATTGATGTACGGCTTCTGCATTTTATTGAGTCCCCCTCAAGTGTTCCATTCATACTGCCTGAAGCGTCAATCAAGAAGGTAATATTAGGTTTAACACCATAAGCATTCATAACTGTAGATGAGTTTTGCAAATGCAGAGGAGTGTCGGCAAATATATTAACCACAGCCAGTGCCTGAGAACTTAATGCTCCTGCTACTGCAACAAATAGAAATTTTTTCCCTTTTCGAAATCTGCTTTTTTTATTGTTTCTGTTTAAGGTGCTCATAGTTAACTACTTTCCAGTATGGGTATATATGGCAAGTTGATTAAAATAATATGCTATACATAAATTATCATGATTATATACTATTTTGTATATGTTAAATAAGATATTATCCTGTATAGGTAATGACAATATGAATTTACGTATTAGTGATTTATGTTTTATTTATATTTCAGTTTAAATAAATAATAGCTTCAGGCTGGGGTGGAATAGCTAGATTTATCAAAGATTATATATGTATAGAAGGGATTTAATGTATTTAGAATATAGGATTATACTCATAAAAGATTATATATTTATAAATTTTAAAAATTTATGTAAAATATAAAAAGTGACTAATTCAATATAATGATTTCCAAGAAAATTATTCTTTTGTTGTTTTTAATGTATTGTTTTTTATAAGCTTGTAATTACTTAAATAAGGAGAAATGGATTGAATTATTTATTTTTGGCAAATAAATGAAAAAAAATGTTTGTTTTTATTAGGCTCATTTGCAGCTTGGTTAATTTTAATGATTTGTTTTGATTTCTCTTTAGAAGCGATAATTAAATCTGATAGGGCTGTGTGGCACGTAAGCGGTTAAGTTTTCTCCATTAGTCGCTGCAATAACTGGCTTGATGACGATGCGGTTCCTAAAAGCATTCTTGTAGTTTGAAGTAGCAGCCGCAATCTCAGAGGGATTAAACAGGGTATGGCTTAGCTGGCGATGGGGCTATTTGGGTAAGAATTTTTGTAAAAGGCTTACTTTGTTGATTTTTACAACTTCTTGCTGCTTTAAGCCATTACAGATTGAGTATGCAGTGTGCCGGCTTTGTTTTTCAGGTCAGTCTGACGGATAGTGCGACCAGAATCAAAAGTGACTATTGCCGTTGGGTATAGGCTTTAGCTATGGTGAACACTGCAAATATTAGAACGCGCTATGGTTTTTATCACAAGTGTATGTGGTGCTGCGGTAGCTGGCGCATCAGCGATAAAAATTTTTATGCACTTTCCAGTTGGCAGGATTTGGAACACGTAAATCAATGCGGTACAGATTACTGGTGTAATCGCCGGTATATACGATACTGGCTATGTTATTTGCCATGCTAGGCTACACTATTTCCTACAAATTTTGGGGAGTCATGTAAACTCAACTCTAAGAAGGGAAAAGAGGATACATCAATAATAAACATGCACGACAGACTTTCAGTGCTGGTTTCAAAGCACAAATGGTTAAATTTTATCAGCAAGGAAAACTGCGCGGGGAATTGGTTAGAGAATATGATTTGACACCATCTGCTTTAGATCGCTGGATAAGCCAATCAGGCAAAAGCGGTTTATTTAAGATCAAAGATAATCGCAGTCTGAAAGAAAATGAACTGATTGCATTACGAAAAGAGCTTAAGTAGCTGCGTATGGCAAACGATATCCTTAAGCAGAATGCACTAGATAATGAGACGGAAATCAAAATCCTGAAAGTAAACCAACATCGTTGTGCTGTAGTGGCATTATGTCGCTGTTTAGGGATACCTAGGTATTATGTATATTATCAAGGCAAAGCCACTAAGCAGAATATAAGTGCAGATTATGCCAATAAATAAGATATTGACTATTGTTAATCGCAGCTATCAATCCTATGCGGGCAGGCTGATTCGTTTTGCCTTACAATAGATAGGTATCAGTGTTTCTTGTCGTTACCTTGCCCGGGTAATGAGGTTGCTAACATTGCTATCAAAATATCCGGTTAAGCTTTATTAAGTCCATCAGGCGGGAAGCAATCGCTAATCATTTACTTCATCAGTTTGATGTGAGTACTAAGTGACAGATTATAGTAACTGTCTTAAGCTATATTTGTGTTAGCCATTGCTGGAATTATTTATATATATGACTGAATTTATCTGGTCGACAGATTGCCAGCTAGTTATGTTGGTCAATATAAAACAGCAGGTTCAGCATTAAGCCAGATTAAATAACTTCTGTCATCATTAAATTTATTTCATTTTGATAGCGGAAAGAAATTTGATAATCAGTTGCTAGAAGAATGTTTCAATACATTTAACATTCGCTGAGCAAAAAGGATGCTTGTTTGATAATGGGGTAGTGCAAGCAATATTTATAAAACATTAATACTAAGTTTGCCAAAGGAGAAAGTTTCATGATAACTCGAAAATGGCAACAAGCCTTTGCAGCTTTTGCTTATTGGTGTGAGCATAAACGGTTACATGCTTAGTTAAGTTGTTTATCCCTCGCGGAATTTAACAAACTAGCTCCTTTAATTTTGTTGTTTGAATATGTGTTGCCATTTCAATGATGTCTTCCAGATTGTGGGTGTTGCCAAAATTCTTCAGTAGGTTCGAGACTAAGATTATTTTTTGGACTGCGGTGTCGATATGTGAACGATCTAACCAGACAAGCAGGCAGGTGTGCCACTCTACACAATTTTATTGTTGTTACTGATTTTGAACTTGTTATTAAAGCTGTGGGGGCGGGGCACATTGTACAGGCGGGTATTTTTACTAGCATTAAGTAGCTGTTGTCCGGTTATTGCGGGAAGGCTGCCTCGGGCATGAGTGATTGCTATTGGTTTATCTAATAGTAAATGCAAATCTGGCTATTTCATGAATGGATTTTTGTTTTAGCCATAATGGGCAAATTACCTATGCTGGTATTGGAAATTGCTATGCCTGCGATGGTGGTCTGAATGGGTGTTACGGCTATTTTGCTTTTGATGGGTTTAAATATTTTGCTAAAGGTAATGATGATTTCATCCCGCAGATTGGCTTTGAAAAACGACCTTTAGGTTTTTTTCATTGTATGCGCCGTTTGATGTTGTGTCATTTTTCAGATAGGGGTGGTGATTTTGATTTTATTAGTATTACGCTGGCCTATGTTCAAGTCAGTAGTGAATGTTTCGCAGCTTGGCGAAAGTGTTTACCGGTTAGCAGATTAATTTCATTCTATGGCTGGCCTGAATTATTGGTATTTCTTCTGACTGCTAAGGCATTAATAGATTTGCTGGTTGGGTTGTAAGAATCTTGGGTATGGATGTAATCACTAAGGGTGGGGTTATTATGGCTGTCTGTGGGGTATTTCAGACGCGATAGTTGTTGGCATTGTGATTATTGCAAAGAGGTTCAATCGGCCATTGGTACACGGATAATCGCGATTGCGATAGGCATCATAGCGTGAATCTTTGCTCTTACTGTGGTTTTTGTCGGATATGAGGGTGTGTACATATCTGCTGGTTAAATGTCTGATAGTATGGTTTGACTATGGTCTGTAAAAATTAATTACTGGTTATGGTAAATTTTATTTCTAAAAACAATAAACTATAAAATAAGTACGCTGTGCTGAAAAAAAGTGCTTGCTGTGTTGCTTACTCTATGATTTAATACGCGCCTCAACAGCACAGGGTGATTAGCTCAGTTGGTAGAGCGTCTGCCTTACAAGCAGAATGTCGGCGGTTCGACTCCGTCATCACCCACCAGTTTTCTGTTTTATGCGTAGCATAAAATATGCGCGGTGGTAGCTCAGTTGGTTAGAGTACCGGCCTGTCACGCCGGGGGTCGCGGGTTCGAGCCCCGTCCGCCGCGCCAATTTACATTTTTGCTGTTTTCTTTTATGGGTGATTAGCTCAGTTGGTAGAGCGTCTGCCTTACAAGCAGAATGTCGGCGGTTCGACTCCGTCATCACCCACCAAACAGTTTTCTATTTTCTTTTCTTATCCTAATTGATTAAATTGCTATTTAATTTATTGAGCTATTAGTATTTGGTTGTTATATATTTTGCTGATGGTGCGATGAGTTTTAGATTATATTTGTCATTGTAAATTTGTTACAACTACCACATTTACAGTAACAGGTTCTCAAACATATTTATGCATTGCTCAATAAACTAATATGCATCTGTTTGTATATGCTTGAGATATTTCACTTGGCACGGATTATAAACTATCCTATAATTCAATGCTCAGTCAATTTTTGATTGTTTGTGCGGATATGGCGAAATTGGTAGACGCACCAGATTTAGGTTCTGGCGCTGAAAGGCGTAAGAGTTCGAGTCTCTTTATCCGCACCACAGATTTTAAAAGATATCTTAGATACTAAGATATCTTTTTTATTTTGCTTATGCTGTTCGGTTTGACGTATTGGCCTAAGTTTGATTCAAATTCATATTTTTCTACTGTTTTTAAAATCATTGATTTGTTTATCTATTTATTTTATTAGTTGGGATAAGCTCAATCTAAATTGTAACCAGTTTGCTTGATATTGTTGTTAGCAGGTTAAATCTCAGGTTTATTTCATCTTTTGTTTGGTAAAAGCGGCTGAATGTCTGATTGAGTAATTGTTCTTAGGTCTGAATATTCAAGCATCTATTCAGAGTTTGGCCAACGTTGATGGGTTGAAATTGGTTATAAGTTGGTACTGTAGATAAGCATTTAGATAAATTCTTTCGATTTAATTAACTATACTGATTGATATTTATAAAAAACTGCACTGTCTGGCGTAAAGCTGATTCAGACAGTGCAGTTTGTTATTTAGATAAATGACTGCTTAGATTACATGGCTTCCAAGGTATCTATGCCTAATAAAGCTAAGCCTTGCTGTAGGGTTTTGCCGGTGAGGCTGGCTAGCTGCAAGCGGCTATTGCGTGTGGCATCATCTGTTTTCAGTATCGGACAGGCTTCATAGAAACGACTGAAGAGGGTAGCAATCTGATACAGGTAAGCTGCCAGATAATGTGGATAGGTGGTATCAGCAACGCTATCAAGTATGTCTTCAAATTTGAGCAATTCTACGGCTAGCTGTTGTTCCAGTGGTTCATTGAGGCTAATCTTGGTATTTTTATCCCATGCACCTGCTTTGCGGAAAACGCTTTGTACTCGGGTATAGGCATACTGTAAATAGGGTGCTGTATTGCCTTCAAATGACAGCATGCTGTCCCAGTCAAATATGTAATCGCTGGTGCGGTTTTTACTTAAATCAGCATATTTTACTGCACCAATACCTACTACTTGCCCTATATGAGCTATTTCGGCGGGGCTCAGCTCGGGATTTTTACTGGCGACCAAAGCAGATGCACGAGTCACGGCTTCATTGAGCAATTCCATCAGTTTTACGGTGTCGCCACTGCGGGTTTTAAATGGTTTGCCATCTTTGCCCATCATGGTGCCAAAGGGTACGTGTTCTGCATGTACGTTTTCTGGTAGCCAGCCAGCTTTGCGAGCTACGGTAAACAATTCATCAAAATGCAGGCTTTGGCGTGCATCTACGACGTATAAGAGGCGATTGCCGTGCAAGGTATTGATACGATAGCGCACACAGGCTAAATCGGTACTGGCGTAAAGGAAACCACCATCTTTTTTCTGGATAATGAATGGCGCTGGTTCGTCGTCCTGATTCTTAAATTCTTCAAGAAAAACGACTTTAGTTCCATTGCTATCTACGGCTATGCCTTTGGCCAGAAGTTCGTTTACGGTAGGTTGTAGCTGGTCGTTATAAAACGATTCGCCGGTTACATCAGTAGGTAATAGTTTTAAGCCCAGCTTTTGGTAAACTGCCTGAGCGTGCTGCAATGATGTTTGCACAAACTGTTGCCATAAGGCCAGTACGCTGGCGTCGCCACTTTGTAATTTCACTACATATTCACGCGCGGTATTGGCGAAGTTTTCGTCTTCGTCAAAGCGTACTTTGGCGTTACGATAGAACTGTTCTAAGTCGGCCAGTTCCATATCTGCACGACCGTTTTGTTGTTGTTCTGTCAGGTAGGCTACCAGCATGCCGAATTGGGTACCCCAGTCTCCTACGTGATTCTGCGCAATTACTTTGTGTCCCAGAAAAGACAATACTCGGTTTAGGCTGTCTCCGATGATGCTGGAGCGTAAATGCCCTACGTGCATTTCTTTAGCCAGATTGGGTGAGGAGTAATCGATAACTATTGTTTGCGGTTCGCTGCTGCGTGTTATACCTAAATGATCATCCTGTAATGCATTTTTGATATATTGAGCCAGTTTTTCAGGGCGCAGGCGCAGGTTGATAAAGCCTGGGCCTGCGACTTCTGCTGTGGCAATCAGGGTGTTTTCCTGTAGGGCATCGGCAATTTTCTGTGCCAGTTCGCGTGGGTTTTGTTTGGTTTTTTTGGCCGCGCCCATGATGCCATTAATCTGATAATCACCAAAATCACGGTTTTTGGCAGGTTGCAGGACAATTGGATGTTCGGCGAGTCCGGTTGCGCTGAATGCTTTTTCAACTTCAGCTGCAACTTGTTGATGTAATTTCATGTTGGTTTAACTATTAGGAAGATGGTTCATTTTCGCATAAATATGCGTAAATCGCATTAACAGAACATGCCGGCAGGTAGGTTATAGCCTGATTCATTTTTGCTGCTGGTTAGGAGAGTTTAGTCTGTAACAGGATAGGGTTGTTGTTATATGAGTGGGTAAATAGCTGTCTGTTGGTGGGCTGAATCTTTATTTTATATATTGTTTGTATGGGGTAAAGCAGGTACTGCTGCTATCTATCTGGATTGCAAATAGATGTTTGGTGTTTATGCAGGCCTGTAAAATTAGCCGACGCGATAAAAGGCCAGACTACCCAGCAGGTTTGGCCATAGGGAGATACGTTTATTGCCACTCATAACGGCGCGTTGTAAAACTTTTAAATGGTTCTTGCTACATAATTTGTCGAAATCCTGAAGTGTACACCAGTGAATATTTGGGGTGTTATACCATTGATAAGGCATGCGTTCCGATACCGGCATATGCCCACCAAGGGCGATTTGCAGGCGATTGCGCCAATAGCCGAAGTTAGGAAAGGTCACAATGGCTTCTCTGGCTACGCGTTTCATTTCCTGCAGGATGTTTTCGGTGTTTTTCATGGCTTGGATGGTCTGACTCAAAACTATGATATCAAAGCTGTTATCGTTAAAGTGTTGTAAGCCGACTTCCAGATCAGCCTGTATGACATTAACACCACGCTGCATGGCGGCCAAAACACTGCTGGTGGCAATTTCCAGTCCGTAACCCTGACAGTTTTTGTGTTTGATCAGGGCAGCCAGTAGTTCACCATCTCCACAGCCTAAATCGAGTACACGGCTATTGGGGGTAATCCAGTCGAAAATCATTTGTAAGTCACCACGCAGTGGTGTTGACGAAGTATTCATTGTGTTAGTTCGTTGGCTATATTATTAAAATAAATACGGATGGCAGCCTGATAGTCAGGGTCTTCCATTAAAAATGCATCATGGCCATGGGCAGACTGGAGTGCTATGTATTGTACAGGTTTGTTGGCAGCTACCAGAGCGTCGAGTAATTCCTGTGAACGTCTGGGTGAGAAACGCCAGTCACTGCTGAAGCTGGCAATGAGTATTTTG
The DNA here is from genome assembly GCF_914768025.1 of Snodgrassella gandavensis. Lineage (GTDB taxonomy): Bacteria > Pseudomonadota > Gammaproteobacteria > Burkholderiales > Neisseriaceae > Snodgrassella > Snodgrassella gandavensis. The sequence goes on from NZ_CAJZCE010000001.1 coordinate 54,846, forward strand.
GCCTGAATTGCTGATACTGCTGCAACTAAGTCACCGGCATAATCACGCGCCGGATCAAAGTAATCCAGTGCTTTTGTCATCAATAAATAGCTATTGGCATCAAAGATATCGGCAAATTTATCACCCTGATAATGTAAGTAGGATTCTACTTCAAATTCAACGTTGTAATCGTACTGATAGTTTTGCTGACGCATTTGACGGCCAAATTTTTTACCAAGCCCGTCTTCGGCTAGATAGGTGATATGTCCCATCATGCGTGCTATACGCAAGCCCCGGCGGGGAATCCGTTGTTGTAATGCATAATGACCCTGACAAAAATCGGGGTCGGTAAGAATGGCTTGACGGGCTACATCATTAAAAGCGATATTTTGTGTCGATAATCGGGGGGCAGAGGCAATGATTAATGCATGACGTAAACGCTGTGGCTGATCAATTGCCCACTGTAATGCCTGCATTCCGCCCAAGCTGCCACCCATTACTGCCGCCCACTGCCGGATACCAAGCCGGTCGGCCAGCATGGCCTGACTTTGAACCCAGTCTTTTACTGTAACCATGGGAAAATCGGCACCATACGCTTTGTTGGTGGCGGGGTTGATACTCAGTGGTCCGGTACTGCCATGGCAGCCTCCCAGATTATTTAGGCCGACAACAAAAAAGCGGTTGGTATCAACTGGTTTGCCGGGGCCAACCATGTTGTCCCACCAGCCGGGATGTTTGTCGTTACTGCTATGGTAGCCGGCAATGTGATGATTTCCAGACAGGGCATGACATATCAGTACCGCATTACTTTTGTCTGTATTAAGGGTGCCATAGGTTTCGACCATCAGTTCAAACTGTGGTAAAACACAACCGTTCTGCAAGGTTAACGGGTGGTCAAAAGACAATTTCTGCGGGGTAACAATGCCAATACTGTCTATTTCTTTCATGGGAATAGGTAAAAGAATAGAAAACTGGCATTATAACGGCTTTGTCTGGTTTGCACAGATTTAACGTGTTTTGGAAAATATATGCTAGGCCGATTGTTGCGTCTGTTTGTTGTGGTGCTTTTGTTGGGTGTGTTGTTAAAGTATGTGCTTGGAAAACAACAAAAGCAGAAACTCGGTTATTGGGTAAACTGTCTGGCGCTGATATTGCTGTTGATTACTTCGTTGATGTGGCTGCTATATGCACTTGAAGCGGATTTCTGGTAGTTCAGGAGTGTTGTGGTTTTGATTAATAGAAAATATCCGGTCAGTTATTCAGGCCGGCCGGATATCTTGCTCGTGGTTTATAATAAATTGCTAACTTCGGCTTTTTCTTCTTCAAGCTCTGCTAAAGTCTGGTTGATACGCTGCTGGCTGAATTCATCAATTGGCAAATCTTTGACAATGGTGTACTCACCATTTTCACAGGTCATGGGGAAGCCAAATACAATTCCTTCTGGAATACCATAGGAACCATCGGATGGCACGCCCATGGTAACCCATTCGCCATCACTTCCGATTACCCAGTCATGAATCTGATCGATAATGGCGTTGGCGGCACTGGCTGCTGAAGACAGGCCACGAGCTTCAATGATAGCAGAACCACGTTTACCTACTTTAGACAGATATTCGTTTACATACCAGTTCTGATCATTGATCATTTCTGCTATGTTTTCGTTATCTAAAGTTGCAAAGCGGTAATCAGTGTACATGGTAGGGCTGTGATTTCCCCATATGCACAGTTTTTTAATTTTGCTCACTGGCTTGCCGGTTTTTTCAGCCAGCTGGCTAAGTGCGCGGTTTTGATCCAGACGCATTAGCGCGGTGAAATTTTTGGCCGGTAGGTCTGGTGCGGATTTCATGGCAATATAGGCATTGGTATTGGCCGGATTGCCAACTACCAGTACTTTTACATCACGGCTGGCTACTTTATTTAAAGCCGCTCCCTGAGTAGTGAATATTGCTGCATTTGCCTGTAGTAAATCACTGCGTTCCATGCCTTTGGTGCGCGGGCGCGCACCTACGAGGATAGCTATATCCGCATCTTTAAATGCTACCTCTGGGTCATGTGTAGCAAACATGTCGACCAGCAGGGGAAATGCACAATCCTGTAATTCCATCATCACGCCCTGAGCGGCAGTTTGTGACTGGGGTAAATCAAGAAGTTGCAGAATAACCGGAGTGTCAGTTCCAAGCATGTCACCACTGGCAATGCGAAACAGCAAAGCATAACCAATCTGACCGGTAGCACCCGTCACGGCGATGCGTACAGGTTTCTTCATAACTTATCCTCTTATTAAAAATAGAAACACGACTACAAATATTTTTCTTGTCTTTATGGTGGTGGATTTGGCAGCACTACAAGAATTTGGCGCGTATGATAACAAAATTCTGTTTAAGGTTAAATTAATTGACGTAATAGATTGGCGTCTTTTTGAGAATATTGGCACAGTTTTTCATGTTATCTTATGTCTTATATAAGACTTTGTTTACTTGAGTTTGAAATGTCGTACAATAGATTAAAAATCAATCCGCTTAAAAGGCATATACCGTTATACCAGTCAGTGATGCAGAGGGTTGTACATTTACTTGTGGATGGTGATTTCAGACCTGGTCAGCAGTTACCCAGTGAATGGGATCTGGCTGCGCAATGGGGCGTAAGTCAAGGTACGATACGCAAGGGTTTGAATGAGCTGGTATCGCGAGGCATTTTACAGCGCCATCAGGGAGTAGGTACTTTTGTTACTCAGCAAAACTGGGACTGGGGTTATTACTCTTTTACTGAAATACCTGTATTGCAACAGGGTAGAACGGAGCGGGTCTGGCCAGTAGCAGAGGTACTTAGTCTGATGCTGGCTGCTGCGGATGAGGAAACAGCCGTACAGCTAGGCTTAAAAATAGCGGAACCGGTGTGGAAAATTATGTTGCTATGGCGTACTGGCTATACGGAGGTGGCGGTAGATGAATTATTTTTACCTGTTGCATTATTACCAGATTTAAATGTGCGATTTGTACGTCGTCGCCGCAGTTTTTATGCTTTTTTGTTGCTTGAATATGATGTTCTGTTGGATACTGCGCAACAATGGCTTTGGCAGACCGCATTGCATCCAGAAATAGCCAGACTGTTGAAAGCGGATATGGCTCTTCCTGCACTTTGTCTGGGACGTTTGAGCCAGAGTGTGGACGGTGTGCTCTATGAGTGGCGCCGGCGTTATTTACAGCTTGGCAATAAATCTCTGCAGTTAAGTGGTGCTGCTGCTGAATTTTGAGGGCTGAATTGTAAATAATTTGTATGTTGTTTTTTGCCTGTTTTTTTAAAAACTAGGTCAATTGCTGTAAATTTCGGTTTGAGGCGACTCAGGTCGCTGGTTTTGAGTTTTAAATCTTCTAATAATCAAGAGGAGTTACCGATGCAAAAAGAAAGGCCAGTGTATCTCGATATACACAAGATACGATTACCCATTCCGGGTATTGTATCTATTTTTCATCGTTTCAGTGGTGTGGCGCTGTTTATCTGTATTCCGCTGTTGTTATGGCTGTTTTCAGGCACGCTGTCCCATGAATCTACGTTTAATACCTATCATGCGCTTGTGCAGAATCCTTTGGCAAAGTGCATTTTTTTTGTTCTGCTGCTGGCTTATGTTTATCACAGTCTAGCCGGTGTTCGCTTTCTGCTTCTGGATATTCATAAAGGCACAGGACTAAATACAGCTCGAACTTCTGCTAAAGCAGTGGTTGTGTGCGCAATTGTATTGACCGTTATTATTTATGGAGCGTGCTTGTTATCATGATTGATCGTAAATTGGCCGGCGCGCACTATGGTTTGCGCGACTGGATTATGCAGCGTATCACCGCAGTAGTTATGTTGGTGTATTCAGTACTCTTTTTAATCATGATTATTTGTTTACCGCACAGTTATCAGCAATGGCAGTGTTTCTTTGCTCAAACCTGGGTGCGTCTGATAACTCAGATTTTTGTGCTGGCGCTGGTATTACATGCTTGGATTGGTATTCGTGATTTGTGGATGGACTATATTAAATCGGCAAGTTTACGCCTGTTTTTGCATACCGCCACAATTTTATGGCTGGTTGGCTGTCTGATTTATTCTATTAAAGTGATTTGGGGGTTAGCATGAGTATGCCCAAGAGTTTACCGGTACGTCGTTTTGATGCAGTAATTGTTGGCGGCGGTGGTGCAGGGCTTCGTGCGGCTCTGCAATTATCTAAAGCAGGTTTGAATACAGTGGTGCTGTCTAAGGTTTTCCCAACCCGTTCTCATACGGTAGCTGCTCAGGGGGGTATCTCTGCCTCTCTTGGCAATGTGCAGGAAGATCACTGGAACTGGCATATGTACGATACGGTTAAAGGTTCTGACTGGCTGGGTGATCAGGATGCGATTGAATTCATGACGCGCCGCGCACCTGATGCTGTTGTGGAACTGGAACACATGGGTATGCCGTTTGACCGTGTTGAGTCTGGCAAGATTTATCAGCGTCCGTTTGGCGGTCATACAGCTGAATTCGGTAAACGTGCAGTAGAGCGTGCCTGTGCTGTGGCAGACCGTACCGGCCACGCGATGCTGCATACTTTGTATCAGCAAAATGTACATGCAGAAACCCAGTTTTTTGTTGAGTGGGCTGCTCTTGATCTGATTCGTGATTCTGAAGGTGTGGTGATTGGTGTCATCGCCATGGAAATGGAAACGGGTGAAGTTTTCATTCTGCATGCCAAAGCGGTGTTATTTGCCACAGGTGGCGCAGGTCGTATTTATGCTTCTTCTACCAATGCCTACATGAATACTGGTGATGGCTTGGGTATGGCTGCACGTGCAGGTATTCCTCTGGAAGATATGGAATTCTGGCAATTCCATCCTACTGGTGTGGCTGGTGCCGGAGTTTTGATTACTGAGGGTGTGCGTGGCGAAGGCGGGATTCTGCTGAACAGTGAAGGTGAGCGTTTTATGGAGCGTTATGCGCCTACTGTGAAAGATTTGGCTTGCCGTGACGTGGTTTCGCGGGCTATGTCGATTGAAATCCATGAAGGCCGTGGTGTTGGTAAGAATAAGGATCATGTTCTGCTGAAAGTAGATCATCTTGGTGCAGAAAAAATTATGGAAAAATTGCCGGGTATTCGCGAAATTTCCATTCAGTTTGCTGGTGTTGATCCGATTAAGGATCCGATTCCGGTGGTGCCAACCTGTCACTATATGATGGGAGGTATTCCTACTAATTATCATGGTCAGGTGGTAATGGCCAAAGGTGATGATTTGGAAGCTCCTGTACCTGGTTTTTATGCCGCTGGTGAATGTGCCTGTGCTTCGGTACATGGCGCCAACCGTCTGGGTACCAATTCTTTACTTGATTTGGTGGTGTTTGGTAAGGCGGCTGGTGATCATATGATTGATTATATTAAGAAGCAGGGTGCACATCGTGAGTTGCCTGCTGATGCTGGCGAGAAAACGCTTGCGCGCCTCAGCCGTCTGGAAAATCAGACTAATGGTGAAGAAGTATCTGAGGTACGTAATGACTTGCAGCGGTGTGTTCAGTCGCATGCAGGTGTGTTCCGTACCGATGCTCTGTTGCAGGATGGCATTGAGAAAATCAATGCGATTGCTGAACGCGTAGCCAAAACGCAGATTCATGACAAGAGTAAAGTGTGGAATACAGCACGGCTTGAGGCACTGGAACTGGATAATCTGATTGAAGTGGCTCAGGCTACGCTGGTTTCTGCTGCTGCACGTAAAGAATCGCGTGGCGCCCATGCTTCAGATGACCATCCAAACCGTGACGATGAAAACTGGATGAAACACACACTATATTATGCAGAAGACCAGCATCTGGAATATAAACCGGTACATACTAATCCTTTGAGTGTGGAATATATAAAACCGGCTGAACGCGTTTACTAAGGAACTATCAAGATGGAAAAAATCCGTTTCCAAGTGTACCGCTACAATCCCGATGTGGATGCCAAGCCGTACATGAAAGATTACGAACTCGAAATCGAACCTACAGATGTGAAGCTATTGGATGCGCTGATCAAGCTCAAGGCACAGGATGACAGTCTGTCTTTTCGCCGCTCCTGCCGTGAAGGGATTTGTGGTTCTGATGGGATGAATATTAATGGTAAAAATGGCTTGGCCTGTCTGACTGATATTCGCAGTTTGAAGCAGCCAATTGTTTTGAAACCACTGCCGGCTTTGCCTGTTATTCGTGACTTAATTGTTGATTTTACGCAGTTCTTTAATCAATACCATTCAATTAAGCCTTATATGATTAATGATACGGCGGCACCGACGCGCGAGCGTTTACAGTCGCAGGCGGAACGCAAGGAGCTAGACGGCCTGTATGAATGTATTTTGTGTGCCTGCTGTTCTACGTCATGTCCCTCGTTCTGGTGGAATCCGGACAAGTTTGTTGGCCCGTCCGGTTTGCTGAATGCTTATCGTTTTATTGCTGATACTCGTGATACGCGCACTAACGAACGTCTGGATAATCTGAATGATCCTTACCGGCTGTTCCGTTGTCATACGATTATGAATTGTGTGGATGTTTGCCCGAAACATCTGAATCCGACACGGGCTATCGGTAAGATTAAAGATTTAATGTTAAGAAGAGTAATCTGATGCAGCATTTTGATGATAATGCCAAACGTCGCATACGCTGGTTAACCCGTCGTGGCTTGTTGGAACTGGATATTATTTTAGGTCGCTTTATGTCTCAAGCCTTTGATCAGCTATCTGATGATGATTTAAGCGCGTTTGTGGCGTTAATGGATTTACCTGACCCGGAAATTCTGGCATTGATCAATCAGTCTGGAAACTGTGAAAGTGCCCAGTTTGAGCCTGTTCTTGAAAAAATTAGGCAGGCTCAATTTTTGTAAATGCTTTTCTTTCGTTAATGTTTTTTAGTTTAGTTTATTTAAATAGAAAAATTGAAAATTAAGGAGTTAGAGATGACTAAGAACGCTATACTCAACATTGAGGGGCAAGAACCTTTTGAGATGCCGGTATTGTCTGGCAGTTTGGGGCCGGATGTCGTTGATATTAATAAGCTGTATGCTGGTACTGGCATGTTTATGTTTGATCCAGGGTTTACATCAACAGCATCCTGTGAATCGAAAATCACTTTCATTGATGGTGAAAAGGGGCAGTTATATTATCGGGGATATCCCATTGAGCAGTTGGCAGAACGCAGTGATTATCTGGAAACCTGCTATTTGCTGATATATGGCGAGTTACCTGATGCAGTCGAAAAGCAGAAGTTCGAATTGGGTGTTTTGCGTCATAATATGGTGCATGAACAACTAACCTGGTTTTTCCGGGGGTTTCGTCGTGATGCTCATCCGATGTCAATGATGGTAGGGGTAGTAGGTGCACTGGCGGCATTCTATCAGGATAGTTTGGATATCAATAATCCTGATCACCGCCGAATTGCTGAATACCGCATGATTGCTAAGGTGCCAACTCTAGCTGCGATGTGTTATCGCTACTCAAAAGGTTTGCCATTTAATTATCCGCGTAACAATTTGTCTTATACCGGCAATTTTATGCATATGATGTTTGCCAAGCCAACAGAGGATTATGTGGTTAATCCTGTGCTGGAACGTGCGTTGGATCGGATTTTCATTTTGCATGCAGATCATGAGCAGAATGCTTCCACATCAACTGTGCGTTTGGCTGGCTCATCTGGTGCCAATCCTTTTGCCTGTATTGCCGCGGGTATTGCCTGCCTGTGGGGGCCGGCTCATGGTGGTGCCAATGAGGCAGTGCTGAAAATGCTGGATGAGATTGGTGATGTATCTCGTGTTGAAGAATTTATACAGGGAGTTAAAGAAAGACGTTATCGTCTGATGGGTTTTGGGCATCGTGTATACAAAAACATGGATCCACGTGCCAAGATTATGAAACAGACTTGTGATGAAGTATTAAATGAGCTGGGATTGCAAGATAGTCCTAAATTCAAGCTGGCAATGGCTTTGGAAAAAATTGCTCTGGAAGACCCATATTTCATTGAACGCAAGCTGTATCCGAACGTTGATTTTTACTCCGGTATTGTTTTAAGTGCATTGGGCATTCCGACCACGATGTTCACCGTGCTGTTTGCTTTAGCCCGTACGGTAGGCTGGGTATCACACTGGCACGAAATGATTGCTGACCCGAATCAGAAAATCGGCCGTCCACGACAGCTATATACTGGTTCTGGCCGACGCGATTATCTACCTGTAGATAAACGCTAATTATTTGTGTGTTCAGGCAGCTTTATAAGCTGCCTGAAACATACTGATGCTTCATCCCCATGTATGCACGTGGTGATCTGGAATCGGTATGTTGATATGCGGTAATCTGGAATCGGCATTCGATTCTCGAATTGAATATTGGTAGGGGATAGTGATATTCCTGTTTTATTAGTTTAAGGTAAAAAAGGGTTTTTACCATGATGGAAGAACAAACCAGTCTTTCTTATTTATATGGTGCCAATGCTCCTTACATTGAGGAGCTGTATGAGAGCTACCTGAAAGATCGAGATTCAGTTGATGAATACTGGAAAGATTATTTTGACAAAGTAGCTGCATTGCCTGGCTATGTTGCCAAAGATATACCGCAATTACCGATTCAGGAATCTTTTGCCAATCTGTCCAGACAGCATGGTACCGCTGCTCAGGGCAGCGTTGATTTAAATATGTTGCAAAAGCAGGTATCAGTATTAAATCTGATGAATGCTTATCGTATTCTGGGTAGTCGCACAGCTAATCTAGATCCGTTAAAACGGCGTCCTAAAGAGTATCTGGCTGAACTGGATCCGGCACAATACGGGTTGACGGATGCTGATATGTCTACCAGATTCTATACTGGTAGCGATTTTGCACGCAGCCAGAAGCTGCCTTTATGTGAAATTATTAATAAGCTGGATCAGACTTACTGCGGTACGGTAGGGGTGGAATTTATGCATATCACCCGCCCGGATGAACGCAATTGGGTTCAGGAGCGGGTAGAAAAAGATTTATCAGCAGGCAGTTTTACTCCTGAACATAAACGCCGCATTCTGAAACAGTTAACTGCTGCAGAAACATTGGAACGTTATTTGCATACCCGCTATGTCGGCCAGAAACGTTTCTCGCTGGAAGGTGGCGAAAGTACGATTGTTGCGCTTGATTATCTGACGCAGCATTGTGGCAATCAGGGCGTTGAAGAGGTCATGATTGGTATGGCTCACCGTGGCCGCCTGAATGTGCTGGTAAATATCCTTGGTAAAGAACCACGCGATTTATTTAGCGAGTTTGAGGGTAAATATACAACCACTCTGCCTAGCGGTGACGTGAAATACCATATGGGCTTTACTTCTGATCTGGCTACTGGCAATGGTCCGTTGCATGTTTCACTGGCTTTCAACCCTTCTCATCTGGAAATTGTTAATCCGGTAGTTGAAGGTGCTGTCCGCGCGCGACAGAAACGTCGTGGTGAATCTGGTCGCAAAGCTGTGTTGCCGGTATTGATTCATGGCGATTCTGCGTTTATTGGTCTGGGTGTGAATCAGGCTAATTTCAATCTGTCCCAAACCCGTGGCTATACCACTGGTGGTACTATTCATATTGTAATCAATAATCAGATTGGTTTTACCACTTCTGATTTGCGTGATACACGTTCAACTGTGTATTGTACAGATCTGGCTAAAATGGTTGACGCACCGATTTTCCATGTGAATGGTGATGATCCTGAAGCGGTGAGTTATGTAGTAAGTCTGGCGATGGATTATCGCGAGTCATTCGGTAAAGATGCGGTAGTAGATATTGTTTGCTTCCGTAAGCTGGGCCATAACGAAGGTGATGACCCAATGCTGACGCAGCCAATGATGTATAACAAGATTCATCAGCACCCGGGAACACGTGCACTGTATTCAGACCGTCTGGTAAGTGAAAATGTGATTACTAAAGAGCAGGCGGATGGGCTGATTCAGGCTTATCGCGATGCGCTGGATAAAGGTGAACATGTTGAGCAGACTACGCTGACTGATTACAACCATAAGTACGCGGTAGACTGGACACCTTATATGGGTACTCACTGGAACCATCCAGTTGAAACGGGTATTCCTGCCGCAGATATTCAACGTTTGACTGCAAAATTTACTACGCTTCCAGAAGATTTTACGCCACATAATACTGTGAAGAGAATGCTGGCTAATCGTGTTGCCATGGCTGAAGGTTCACAGCCTGTTGATTGGGGCATGGCAGAAACGCTGGCTTATGCCAGTCTGGTAAGCAATGGCAATGGTGTGCGTATTTCCGGTGAAGATTCCGGCCGTGGCACTTTCTCTCACCGTCATGCTGTATTGCACGATCAGAAACGCGAAAAAAGTGATGCCGGTGCTTATGTGCCGCTACGCAATTTGAGTGAAAATCAGGCCTCTTTCTTGGTAATTGATTCAATCTTAAATGAAGAAGCTGTATTGGCTTATGAATACGGCTTTGCTTGCAGTGCACCTGATCAACTGGTTATCTGGGAAGCACAATTTGGTGACTTTGCTAATGGTGCTCAGGTAGCAATTGACCAGTTTATTACTTCTGGTGAAACTAAATGGGGTCGTTTGTGTGGCTTAACGGTGATTTTACCTCATGGCTATGATGGTCAGGGTCCTGAACACTCTTCTGGTCGTCTGGAGCGCTGGCTGCAATTATGCTCTGAAGAAAATATTCAGGTTGTTATGCCGTCTGAAGCTTCTCAGATGTTCCATGTATTACGCCGTCAGGTACTGCGTCCATACCGCAAACCGCTGGTTATTTTCATGTCCAAACGCCTGTTGCGTTTCAATGAATCCATGAGTTCGCTCAGTGATTTCACTGAAGGCCATGCTTTCCGTCCAGTAATCGGCGATCAGGTGGAAGGTAATGAAAACAGTGTTAAACGGGTGATTCTGTGTGCCGGTCAGGTGTATTACGATATCAATAAAGCGCGTCTGGAACGTGATCTGGGCAAAGATATTGCGATCGTACGTGTGGAACAGCTATATCCGTTCCCATACGAACAGCTTGCTGCTGAATTGAGCCGTTATCCTAATGCAACTGAAATTCTGTGGGCTCAGGAAGAGCCAAAAAATCAGGGTGCATGGTACCAGATTCGTCATCGTATTGAAAAAATTGCTGGTAGTAAGCAAAAAGTTATTTTTGCTGGTCGTCCGGCCAGTGCTTCACCAGCTGTGGGTTATATGAGTAAACATGTTGCCCAACTGAAACAACTGGTAGATGATGCTCTGGAATTGAAATAATCCGAATCCATTCTGAATAACTGGCCACCTAGGTGGTGGCCTCCGGCCTTTTTTAGGAGTAATCCATGATTATTGATGTAACCGTTCCCATGCTTCCAGAAAGTGTGACTGAAGCCACTCTGATGACCTGGAATAAAAAAGTAGGCGATTTCGTACAGCGTGACGAAAATCTGATTGATTTGGAAACGGATAAAGTTGTATTGGAATTGCCAGCCCAGCAGGCAGGTAAACTGGTGGAAATTATTGAAGCTGATGGTGCAACTGTAACAGCAGGTCAGTTGCTGGCTAAAATTGATACTTCAGCTACTGCTGAAGCTGCTGCACCTGCTGCGCCAGTACAGGAAGCTGCTCCTGTTGCTACTGCTGCAAGTGCTGCACCGGCTAATCAGTCTCAGGCTGGTGTTGCTATGCCTGCTGCTGCCAAGCTGGCGGCAGAAAAAGGTGTGAATACAGCTACTATTCAGGGTTCAGGCCGTGATGGTCGTGTACTGAAAGAAGATGTTGCCGCTGCTGCATCTGCTCTGGCTGCTGCTCCTACTATGGCTACTAGCAAGGCTGCTGCACCTGCTACTGCCGGTGACCGTGTAGAACAACGTGTGCCGATGTCACGTCTGCGTTCCCGTGTTGCTGAACGTTTGTTGCAGTCACAGCATGAAAATGCCATTCTGACTACTTTTAACGAAGTAAACATGAAACCGGTTATGGACTTGCGTAACCGTTATAAAGAACAGTTCCAGAAAGAGTATGGGGTTAAACTGGGCTTTATGTCTTTCTTCGTTAAAGCTGCGGTTGCTGCTCTGAAGAAATACCCTGTTGTGAATGCTTCTATTGATGGTACTGATGTTGTTTATCATGGCTATTTTGATATTGGTATCGCTATTGGCAGCCCTCGTGGTCTGGTGGTACCGATTCTGCGTGATGCTGATCAGATGAGCATTGCTGACATCGAACAGGCAATTTACGATTATGCGGTAAAAGCCAAAGATGGTAAGCTGGCACTGGAAGACCTGACTGGTGGTACTTTCAGTATTACCAATGGTGGTACTTTCGGTTCAATGATGTCAACGCCAATTATCAATCCGCCTCAATCTGCCATTTTGGGTATGCATGCTACTAAAGAACGTGCTGTGGTAGAGAATGGTCAGGTTGTGGTACGTCCGATGATGTATCTGGCTTTGTCTTACGACCATCGTCTGATTGATGGCCGTGAAGCAGTACTGACTCTGGTGGCCATTAAGGATGCTTTGGAAGATCCTGCACGTTTACTGCTGGAACTGTAAGGAAATGAGCAGGCTGCTGTAATCAAACTATAAGATGCATCAGCCTGAGGATGACAACCGTAATGATGGCCACAGCGGATAAAATGGCGTTTGTGCCGCATTGCGGTTTTATTTTATCAGTCAGAAATATTCATGATTGAAAGGAATTTTAATGTCTCAATTTGACGTTGTGGTAATTGGTGCTGGTCCTGGTGGCTATGTTGCTGCTATTCGTGCTGCTGAGCTGGGTTTTAAGACAGCCTGTATTGATGCTGGTTTGAATAAAAAAGGTGATGGACCAGCATTGGGCGGTACCTGCCTGAATGTGGGTTGCATTCCTTCCAAGGCTTTGTTGCAGACCAGTGAGAATTACCATGCAGCGCAAACTGAATTTGCTGAACATGGTATTGATGTGCAGGTTAAAGGCTTTGATGCCAAGAAAATGATTGAACGTAAAGATGCTATTGTTAGTAAGTTGACTAACGGCATCGGCTTTCTGTTCAAAAAAGAAAAAGTAGAAAGTATTTTTGGTAAAGGTTCTCTGCAAGGCCAGGTTGATGGTTTATGGCAGATAGAGGTGGATACCAATGGTACTAAACAGTTGGTTACTGCCAAGCATGTAATCGTGGCTACTGGTTCTCTGCCACGTCCACTGCCTTTAACTGAGATTGATAATGTTAATGTGCTGGATAATGAAGGTGCACTGAATCTTGAAGCAGTGCCAGCCAAACTGGGTATGATTGGCTCTGGTGTGATTGGTCTGGAAATGGGTTCTGTATGGAATCGTCTGGGTGCGGAAGTTACCATTCTGGAAGCGATGCCTACGTTCCTTGCTGCTGCTGATCAGCAGGTTGCCAAGGAAGCTTTCAAGGTTTTCACTAAAGAACAGGGGCTCAATATTCATCTTGGTGTAACGGTTAATGAAATTGTTAAGGGTGAAAATGGTGTAACTGTTAAGTACACTGTTGCCGGTGAAGAAAAAACGGAAACCTTTGATAAGCTGGTTATTGCAATTGGCCGTATTCCTAATACCAATGGCCTGAATGCCGAAGGTGTTGGCCTGCAAAAAGATGAACGCGGCTTTATTGTGGTTGATGATGAATGCCGTACCAGTCTGCCAAATGTGTGGGCGATTGGTGATGTGGTACGTGGCCCGATGCTGGCACATAAAGCTTCTGCTGAGGGTGTGGCCGTAGCTGAGCGTATTGCTGGGCAGAAACCTTTTGTAGATATGAATACTATTCCGGCTGTTATGTATACTCATCCGGAAATTGCATGGGTTGGCCAGACTGAGGAGCAGTTGAAAGCTGCTGGTGTGAAGTATAAAAAAGGTCAGTCCAGCTTTGCTGCAAACGGTCGTGCTCTTGGTATGGGGCAGGCAAAGGGATTCGTTAAGATTCTGGCTGATGCAGATACGGATCGTGTGCTAGGTGCGCATATCATCGGACCAGTGGCTTCTGAACTGATTGCCGAAGCTGTGATGGCCATGGACTTTAAGGCATCTAGCGAAGATATTACCCGTATTGTTCACGCTCATCCGACGTTATCTGAAGCCATGCATGAGGCCGCCTCTTCAGTTAAATGATATTGATTGTTGTGCAGATTTAACCCGTATTCTGAAGGATGCGGGTTTTTATATTATTAATAAATATATGTATTTGTATATTAAAGTTTTTTTGTGTTATTTTGTATTTTAAGGTAATATTTGTTATTTTAGCATTTTCCTGTAATAAGTACGTTAGAGAAAGTTTATGCCTAACAATTACTGTGTTTTTTATGTAGAAGAGCCCTTTAATGAGTTTACTGCTGGTGCGATAGTTCAGAAAGATTATTTTTATTATAAGCAGTTGAGAACTTGGAAAGGTCAGGATGCACTTTTTCCGTTTAATGATGTTCATGATAAAAAATATGATGTCCGTGATGGTAGTGATTGGGACAGTGTTTTAAAACCACGTATTAGAGAACGTTTAAAGTATGCTGATAATTTAATTTTGATTTTGAGTGAGGATACTTTTCAATCGCGATGTGTGAAAGAGGAGATTGAATATGGTATTGGATGTCTTAAATTACCAGTTATTGTGATTTATACTGAATTGCGTGAAAAAAAGGATATGCTGGTTGCTGGAAAAAATGATGTAAATTTTAAATTACATTATTTCTGGAGTAAATTACCCATATTCAAGCATTTAAAATCGCAGGTTCCGGTTTTGCATGTACCATTTGATAAGGAAATGGTTACTAAGGCACTAAAGAAAAAAAATTTTGTTAAAAATAGCCATATCAGACCCAATAATTATATGTTGACGATTTAACCCTTTGGGATTTATCAATAGGTGATGTTTGCTGACTATAGATAATGAGGATATTTTGACCACGCTATTCTAAGCTGTTCACAATCCAATTATCGAGAATGAGAGTGCGGCTTTTTGTACAAATTAAGTCCGTACTCTGAATTTTATTCATCCCAATGTCTTTTTACTTTATCAAGTGCTCTGCGGTCACGTTTGGTGGGTCTGCCATCAGGATATGCGGCACTTATCTGGCTGGCCTGATTCAAGGCTTTCAGCTCTTCACGTTTGGCGGCAATGCTGCTATCTTCGCTATAAAGTAAACGCGCTTCCGGTGCCGGACGACGCATTTGATTAAGCTGCTGCACCTGAATTTTATAGGGCAGGGAGTTGAGGGTTAAATCAATCATGTCGCCAATCTGGATGTTTTTGCTGTTTTTGACTTTGGTACCATTGACCTGAACGCGTCCTAATTCAATATGTTTTTGTGCCAAAGCACGGGTTTTAAAAAATCGTGCAGCCCATAGCCATTTATCCAGACGCATGCTTGTTGTGCTGATATTGTTGTTTTTACTCATTGGTTTATATTCATCTTGATGATTATCTGTATTTATCTTAATTGTTGACAAATGGGAGATTGAATTATTTAGCAATTTTATGGCAAAAATTTGCGCTTGTCGCTTTGGTTTAATCCGGTTTTACGGCCGTGCTGTCTGGTATGTCGAAAATTTGCCGCAGATAAGCCAGAAATGTGTTGTTGTCTGTCATGGTTTTACCGGGTGAATCAGATATTTTGGCTACAGACTGCCCGTTGCATTCAACCAGTTTTAATACAATATTCAATGGCGTTAAGCCCATATCGCAGGTGAAATTGGTGCCAATTCCGAAACTGGTTTTGAAACGGCTGTTAAAGTGAATATATAAATCCCAGGCGCGCTGTAAGTCCAATCCGTCACTAAAGGTTAACATTTTGGTACGTGAATCTATTTTGAGGTTCTGATAATGGGCATATGCTTTTTCTCCCCAGATGTAGGGGTCGCCACTGTCATGGCGCAGTCCGTCAAACAGTTTGGCGAAATAGAGGTCGAAATCGCGTAGGAAAGCGTCCATGCCGACTACGTCGGTTAAGGCAATGCCCAGATCGCCACGATATTCATGTACCCATGCTTCCAATGCCGCCTTCTGGAAATCACGTAAGCGCACATCCAGCGCCTGAAAGGCCTGCAAGAATTCATGTGCCATAGTACCTATGGGAGTCAGTCCAAGTTCTTTGGCGATATGTACGTTGCTGGTTCCGCGAAAAACATTGGGCGCAGCTTGGTGAAGGGTTTTTACGACATGTTTTTGCCATGAATAACGATAACGTCGTCGAGTACCAAAATCAGAAACGATAAATGGGGCGCTGTATTGTTGCTGTTCTGATGCATAGTGGTGTATCAACTCAGCTTTTGCCTGTAGGCGGCGTTCGCCTTCGGCCAGTATTTCGGGAGTTTCCAGCCGGTAAAAATACAGTTCATTGACAATGGAAAGGACAAATATTTCAAAAAACATTGCCTGTATGATGGGGCCTTCGATACGGATATTCAGGTATTGGTTGCTGTCTATGGATGTTCTGATGAAACGGCGTTTCAGTTGAAACAATTCCATATAGTCGACGAAGTCGCTCTTGATAAAGCGCAGGCTGCGTAAATACTGCAATTCATCTGCGGTGAATCTCATCTGGCAAAGGCGATCCAGCTCCCAGTCGAGTTCAGCCAGAATATCGCCCAGCGGATATTCTGTTTCATGGTTATTACGACAGCGAAATTCATAGACACCAGTTGCCTGAGGAAATTGGTGCAGTACAACTTGCAGCATGGTGAATTTGTATAAATCTGTATCCAACAGAGACTGGATAATCGGCGGGCGGTTGGTATCTATGGCCATATCGCTGGTTTAACTCTTGAAAAGAAGTGAAGTTGTATTGCTATTGCAGAAAAATGTATCTTTAGGTTTCTGGCATGGGCTAGCAGTTTACTTTTTTCATCCGGCTATTGCACAGGCATCTGTAAGTGTGCACGTGCAAAAGCAATAGGTTTATCTGGCTGGTTTTGCCACATTGTTACGGTAATATGTGAAATGCGCTTGCCGGCATGCAGAATCTGACATTGGGCATAGCTGTCTAGCGCCTTACCGCTAAGCAAATAATCTGTCGTGTAGTCAATTATCCGGGCAGGTTCAGACAAGTTTTGCTGTTCCAGTAAATATAAATTAATACAGCTTTGTAAAAAGCCGCCAATCAGGCCGCCATGAAGTGCGGGAAGGAAAATATTGCCAATATTCTGCTGGGCAAAAGGTAAGCAGTAAAGGCGTTTGTTCTGGCTGTCTGTACCGATTTTCAGGTTAATTGCTGCACTATAAGGCATAAGCTGATGAGCTTTGCTGGTTAATTGTGTATCCAACTGGAAAATATTCGGATTCATTTGGCCTGTTCCTGTTGCAGGTATGCCTGTAATACCTGCTGTTCTGTTTCAGATAGCGGGGTATGGATAAAGGTGGCCATACCCAGAGCAAAGGGCTGATTTTCATCTTCCTGAAAGCAATGACTACGGATAAAGGCAATTTCTCCCTCCTGCCGATAACAATGCGCACGAACATGAATTGATTGCTTGGCTGTAGGTTGTTTCAGGTAATCTATGCGCATATCCAGTGTGGCTGTGGTTTCAAACTGTTGAAACAATGCAGCCAGTGAGCAGGCTGAGGCCATATCAACAAGCGTAGTGATTACACCACCATGAATATTGCCGCTGTCAGGGTTCTCGAGCAGCTCATCACGCCAGTCAATAGAAATGACAGGTTCATTGGAACTGCAATCCCCATAAATTTTTAACCAGCGGCAATGTGGTAAATTCAGATAATGATTAAACAGGGTTTTAAATAACCCTTGATGGGCAGGCATGAGCTTATCCTGATGTAAATATTAATTGTTATATTAGGGTTTTTCACTGTGCTTGTCACTATGAAGCTGATTTATTAATCAGTGTTAAATCACTGCCAGCTTCCACACCAGCAGTCTGAATGGTAATCGGTTCTTCAGTGCTGTGTTGGGTAATGTACACTAGCCCTTCCTTGGCCAGTTCCAGCACTGCGATGAAAGTAGTGACAACCATTGCCAGACTATCGTTACGGCCGAAAAGTTCGGTGAAGTAACAGTGTTGACGGGTTTGCAGATGGCGCAAAACTGCGCTCATCTGGGCGCGCACGGATAAGGTTTCTTTGACGACATTATGGCTGCGATTGTTCTGGGAGCGAGCCAGAATCGCCAGCCATGCACGAGTTAAATCTGCTACTTGCACTTGCGGTGGCTGGGTAACGGCAACCAGTTCTACGGGTAGCCATGCCCAGGCAAAATCACGCCCAGCACGAGGTAGTGCATCCAATTCGGCGGCCGCCAGTTTCATTTGTTCATAGGCAAGCAGGCGGCGTACCAGTTCGGCACGTGGATCGACTACCTCTTCCTCGCTGGCGGGCGGTGTGGGCAAAAGTAAACGGGTTTTAATTTCAATCAGTACTGCCGCCATTAACAGATATTCGGCTGTTAAATCCAGTTCGTGTTGCTGCATCTGGTGAATATAGGACAGATATTGTTCGGTTACTGTGAGCATGGGAATATCGAGTACATCAATATTCTGTTTGCGAATCAGATACAGCAGTAAATCCAGTGGACCTTCAAAACTCTGTAAAACGACTTGCAGGGCATCAGGCGGGATAAACAGGTCGTGCGGAATCTCGGTGACTGGCTGTCCGAAAAGCACAGCTACAGTTTTTTCCGTGGTATTTACTATACTCATGTCTGCGTTCACTGTTTGCACAGATGTTCCAGGCATGCTTGAGTACAACGCAGGCCAAAGCTGGCCGTGACAACCATGGCAGCACCATAACCGGCACAGGACAGGCCTTGCGGAGCAGTTTGCTCGCTATGGCAGATACCAGCCTGCGGCGGTGTAATATTTTCGCTGGAATAGATGCAGGGTATATGCATTTTATCGGCTGGCTGGCGACTGAATCCATGTCGTTTACGTAATGTATAACGCATATTGGCCAGCATGCGGTCGTTGGTGACCCGGCTTAAATCAGCACATTGAATCAGAGCGGCATTTTTTTGTCCGCCAGCGCCTCCTGAAACAATGAAAGGTTGGCGCTGTGTGATAAAGAAAGCGGCCATCGCTGCTTTTACACGCACCTGATCGATGGCGTCAATGACAAAATCAAAAGGCTGGCTGAATATCTGGCTGAGATTGTCTGTATCTACAAAATCTTCTATGCAGGTGACCTGACATTCGGGATTAATATCGGCAATGCGTTCTGCCAGAGCTTCGACTTTAGGCTTGCCAATCAGGCTGATTAAAGCTGGTAGCTGGCGATTGATATTTGATTCGGCTACATTATCCAGATCAATCAGTGTCAGTGCACCGATGCCACTGCGCGCCAGTGCCTCTATTGCCCATGAACCCACACCGCCCACGCCGACTACACAGACGTGTGCCGAAGCGAAACGTTGCAGGCAGTCTTCGCCGTACAAGCGTGCGATGCCACCGAAGCGGCGTTGATAGTTTGCTGAAAAATTGAATATCTGCGACACGTAATAAAATCCAGAAAGCCGTTTTAAGCAGGTAGTGGTATTATACTGTATCTGCTAAGTGATTCGAATTGCTAAAAAGGTTAAGGAGAGTTTCATGTATAAACATTTACTGGTGGCAGTAGATGGCAGCCATACTTCAGAAAATGCTTTGGATCATGCTATTGGTCTGGCCAAGGGTGAAGATGCAGAATTAACTGTTGTCAATGTGGCCAATCCAACTGAATATATGGCTCTGGCTCCCGAGTTTTTGCAGCATGAAAGTTATGAAGCTGCTGCCTTGTCAGAGGGTAATACTGTACTGGATGCTGCGGTGGAAAAAGCCAAAGCTGCTTTGCCGGAAGGCAAAGTGCATCGTCATTTGCTAATTGCCAATAAAGGGGCAAAAGAAATGGCACAAATGCTAGTTGATTATGCCGATGGGAATGGTAGCGATCTGATTATTCTGGGAACTCATGGACGTAGCGGTTTGATGCATTTACTGATGGGCAGTTTTGCAGAAACTGTTATGCGCGAAACCAATCTGCCATTATTGATTATTCGCAGTGAAACCAGCAGTTAGGGTTAATCAGGCCATTTGGTCTGGATGAATGATTCGGCAGCAGTCAAGCTTTCGAGAATTTCTATGGGTTTCATATCAATAAAAGCTGAATCTGCTTTAAAGCAGATTCAGCTTTTTGGCCGGTATTGTTGTGAATATTATGCTGGCTGTTTAACAATAAAACTACACTATTGATTTAAATAAAAGTACAGTTTTATTTCCGAATATACTGGCCGGGTTAACGGATATATTTTTTGTGAATCTCTCTGAATTGCGGGTTATTGGCACTACCTAGCCATTCAAATGCAATCATTTCACGACTAACGATTTCACAACCGCTGGCCTGCATGCGTGCCAGCCCCAACTCAACGTCACGTTGCCGGCGAGAGCTGACTGCATCTGCAACCACAAAAACTTCGTAGCCGTGTGCACGCAAATCTAAAGCAGTCTGTAATACGCAGATATGGGCTTCTATACCAGAAATAATAATCTGGTTGGCCTGATGCAGGCTATCTTCAGTTAGTACACCGGCGGAAAATACGGAAAAACTCTGTTTCTGTACGATTCTGGCTTGTGGCGCGGCGGTCATGATTTCTTCTCGGGTTGCGCCAATTTTGTCTACACAGTGTTCGCTGATTAAGGTAGGAATAGCCATATCATGCGCCAGTCCAGCCAGCCATACATTATTGGCCAGCAATTCATCTGTATTATTCAAGGCTGGTAACAGACGTGTCTGTAAATCAATCATTAATACGGCGGAGCGTTTGCTGTCTATCAACATGGTTTGCTTTCACTAATAGTTAAGTAATCTGTATGTTAATTTTGCTGTATTTATATGCAGCTAAAAATTAGCTCAGGGTAATCCGGGTAGACTCGCTAGCGCGCCGGTACTGTGCCCATACGTTCTGTCAGTGTGGTGCGGGGTTCACCGAAAAGATTGGCATAATAAGTGGCATTAGCCATTACGTTTTTGACATAGGTGCGGGTTTCATCAAAGGGAATGGTTTCGGCGTAAATAGCCCCTTCCAGTGGGATATTGGCCTGCCAGCGCCGGGCACGACCCGGGCCAGCATTGTAGCCGGCTGTAGCCAGTACTTCATCAGCAAACTGGTTGCGTACATTGCTCATATACCATGTACCCATGCGGATGTTGCCGCGCATGGTATACAGTTCGCTGCTGTCCATGCCCAGTCGTTTGGCTATATCGCGGGCTGTGGCGGGCATAACCTGCATCAGGCCGGTAGCACCGACACTTGAGCGAGCACCGATCATGAAGCGGCTTTCCTGCCGGATTAAGCCATAAACCCATGCTGGGTCGATACCAGCCTGCTGGGCATAAGGAACAGTCAATTCTCTGAATGGGGCAGGATAGCGTAATTCATAGTTCAGTTGGCCATCCGCTTTGTCTGCGCTATAAATGCTCATTTCATAAAAACCGGTGTTTTCAGCCAGCGTTGCGGCAGCAATTTGTGTGTCATCGTTGTAATTGCGTGTGGCATAGCGCCATTCCTGTTGTGCCTGACGGCGCATTGGCCAGTTATTTTCTGCCTGTGCGGCTTTAAACAAGGTTATGGCACGATGGATATTGCCATCTGCTGCTATTTTGCTTTGTACCTGCTGGCTGCTTTTGGCTACAGTACTCTGGGTATTTGCTTTTCTGCCCAGAGCTTCTGTTGCCAGCAGGGAGTAAAAATTGCGTCCGCGTTGTGCTGTCTGCTCGAATATTTCCTGAGCCTGACTATTTTGTCCCAATGCACGATAACTGCGCGCCAGCCAATATTGCCATGTAACCTGTTGCTGGAGTGCCTGCGGCATGCTGCGAATAATATTGCTGAGTTTTTGCCATTGCTGTAGGCGCAGGGCTGAACGGGCATACCACTCCCACATTTCATTACTCATCTGTGCCGAGTCGGCACGATCAAAATAATTCAGCGCTTTGGCTGCATTGAGGTTATAAGCCTGTGCCAGCCCCAGTTGCGCCCAGCCAAAACCGCTTTGTTCTGTTGTCAGGCTGGCTGATAACTGTTGTAATGTAGCAGCCGCACTGTCTTTGCTGCGATTTTCTTTGTTAATTACCTGATACAGCAATGCTTCCTGTGCTCCTTGACTGCCCCCTGTGCCGCTGCCGAGTGAATCGGGTAAGGGGCTGCCCAGTGCCTGAGCCAGATTGCGTGCATTGGAAATCTGATTCAGTGCCAATAAATATCGTACACGGCGCCAGCCACTTTGCGCGCTGATTTGCTGACGGGTTGCAGCCTGTTCCAGCCAGCGGTCACACCCTTGCGGAAGATTACCTGTTTCTCTGCTCAGACTGTCTAATAAATCTGAATCATTATCTATTCCAGCCAATGCAGCATAGCAGCGTGTTTCCTGTTCACGAAAATTTTTGTCCAGTAATGCATATTGCTGGCTAAAGACAGGCCAGTTTCCGCGTTTGCCTAACTGTTGTAACCAGATATTGCGGATACTGTTACTCATTGCACTGGCTGGCTGCTGGGCAAGAAATTGTGCCGGTAACACGTCGTCCCCGTTTTTTGCAGCTTTGAGTGCATTCTGATATTGCTGGAAGCTGCCGATAACTTTATCCGGGGTTTCTGTAGCTTGGGTGCCTGGCAAAATAGCATTACCTGTATTCTTGTTAATCGGCTGAAGAGCTACTTCTTGCTGATTGCTGCATGCTGTCATCAGAAGCAGGGCGCCTGAAATGAGGTAATGCTGTTGAAACGACAGTTTTGATTTCAGCTTCATTAAGTGCTTAATCAATTTTTTTCCTTCAATTTTTCTCATAATGTAATTTATTTTTTCCAGTATGCTGGTGTAAAGAGGATAAAAACGGTAAAAATTTCCAGACGCCCAAGCAGCATAATGACGATGCATAACCACTTTTGGATATCTGAAAGGAAAGCAAAATTGTTTGTTGGGCCAACTGCACCCAGCCCGGGGCCAGCATTGGTGATACAGCTAATTGCCGCTGTAAGTGCAGACAGAAAATCCAGCCCGCTCATCATCAGGGCAAAGCTGAATAAAATGATGGTAATCACGTATACAAACACAAAGGCCATTACTGTCAGCGCACGCCGGTCGGGAATATTGCTGCCATTGATTTTTACCATGCTGACTGCATTGGGGTGCAACATCAGCAGCATTTCACGCAGGCTGAATTTGAACAGCACAATGGCACGTACAGTTTTAATACCACCACCGGCAGAACCCCCATTGGAAAGAATGTTCGACAAAAAAAACATCCATAATGAGGCTATTAAAGGCCATTTGGCAAAATCGGTATTAGAGTAGCCATTTGCCAGCCCGATTGAAATCAAATTAAAACTGGTATAGCGAAATGCTTCGGCAAACGAATAAAAGCTATGCCACCACAGATACAGGCTAATGCCCAGAATACTGAAAAACAGTACACACAGCAATACCCTGACTTCTTCGTCGCGCCAGTAATAACGCAATGATCTTTTTTGTAATGCATTAAAGTGATTACTGAAGTTTATTGCACCCAGAAGGGTGGCCATGCTGAGAATAACTTCAATCGGAACTGAATTAAAATAGGAAATGCTGTTATCGTGAGTGGAAAAGCCACCGAGTGAAAACGCTGCCATGGCATGGCATACTGCATCAAACCAGCTCATGCCGGCCAGACGCAGAGCCAATAGGGTGATTATGGTGAAAAGTACATAAACACCCCATAGGCGCTTGGCCGTTTCTGAAATACGCGGCGCCATTTTGCTGTCTTTATTCACCCCCGGTATTTCAGCCTTGAATAACTGTGTGCCACCCACACCCAGCATCGGCATAATTGCCACGGCCAGTACAATAATGCCCATACCGCCCAACCAGTTGAGCATATGGCGCCAAAAGTTTAATGATGGTGCCAGTGTGTCCAGACTGGTGATGATAGTAGCACCAGTGGTTGTCAGGCCGGAAATGGCTTCGAAATAGGCATTGGTAAAGCCCAGCCCGGGCAAGTAAATGTAAAACGGCAGACAGGCAATCAGAGCAAAGCCAATCCACAACATGAATACCAGTGTATAGCCATCACGTGGACGCAGTTCACGGTTATAACGCATGGTCAGTAACCAGGTTACTGCACATACACTCATGCTGATACCTGCAGTAAAGGCGAAGGCGGGAAACACGTGATCCATGTACAGTAAAGAGACAACTGTCGGCGCCAGTAGCAACATGGAAAACAGAAAACCGGTTTTGGCCACAATGTGCGCAGTTGGCGCAATTTTGTTGATAAAACCTGATTCCTTGTGATGCAAGGTGAAACGGTTGGTAAAGTGACTCATAATGATACTGCCTTAGGCAAAAAAGCCCAGTTTGACCTGAATCATTTTTTCCAGATCCTGAACAGCTCTGCGCCGAGCCACAAAAAAGATTACATGATCTCCATCTTCAAGTACTGTATCGTGATGATACATAATAATTTTTTCGTTGCGCACCACGGCGCCGAAGTAACAGCCACCCGGCAGACGTAGTTGTGACATGGTGCGTCCTATTAGCTTGGAGGTATGGCGGTCACCATGCAGAACTACTTCAATTGCTTCCGCCGAACCTCGGCGCAATGGATAAACGGCCATAATATCGCCCAGATGCACGTGCGTTAAAATTGAGCCAATGGTAATCAGATGCGGAGATATCACGATATCGATGGCACTTCCCTGCAATAAGTCAACGTAACTGGAACGATTGATAATCGCCATTACGCGTTTGGCGCCAAGGTTTTTAGCCAGCATCGCTGACATGATATTATTTTCATCATCATTGGTAAGCGCACAGAAAACATCAATTTCATCAATATATTCATTTTCCAGCAGGCTTTCATCCGAGGCATTGCCTACCAGCACAAGGGTGTTGTTGAGGTTTTCTGCCAGCCATTCAGCACGGTTTTGCCTGCGCTCAATAATTTTGATATCCAGACGTGTTTCCAGTTGTTTGGCGACGCGATAGCCAATATTACCACCGCCGGCAATCATAATCCGGCGGGTGCGTTTGTTAATTGGCCGCAGCTCGCGCATGATATTTTCAAGATAGGCAGTAGGTGTCAGAACAAACACTTCATCACCTTCCTGCAATACGGTGCTGCCGGTGGGCACAAGCAGGCGATTATTGCGGTAAATCGCGCAAATCTGGCAATCTACCCCTTCTTCCAGATGTTGCTTCAAGGTGCTGATGGGCTGATTAATCAGCATGCCTCCACTCTGGGCACGGATTACCAACAGACGAATTTTATCGTGCGCAAAACGCAGAATTTGCAGGGCACTGGAGTGTAACAACAGGTTGACGATTTGTTCAGTTACTAGCTGCTCCGGGCTGATGGCCTCGGTAATATTGAATAGGTCCAGACTGGTTTTATAATCATTGTTACCGGTTTCAAACTCAACAAAATCACTGTATCGTACCCGGGCAATGCGGCTTGGGGTGTTGAATAAGGCATAGGCAATGCGGCAGGCGGCCATATTGGTTTCATCATTTTGGGTTAAGGCCAAAATCATGTCGGCGTCTTGAGCTCCGGCGGCAGACAATACGGACGGCCAGGCGCCATTACCCACAATTGTCTGCACATCCAGACGTTGGTTGATTTTCTGTAAGGCGTTCTCGTTGATATCAATAATGGTAACATCATTATTGGTCATTCTGGCCAAATTGCTGGCGATGGTCGAGCCTACCTGTCCACAGCCGAGAATCAATATTTTCACGTTATTTACATCACCTCAGTGGTAATCTTCAGCATTGTAGCCTGTGTACTCTCAGGTGCAAATATTGGTGTAAAACCGCTACACAACTTTAATTTTATTATATGATTGAATATGCTATATGCGTTATTGGCCTGACTGAGGGGTTGAGGTTTAAATATATGAATTTTATCAAGATTAAAAGGATATTGAGCCATGTTGATACTACAGGGAGGTGATAATCATCTTGCAGAGTTTTTATTTTGTTAAACAATGTGCGAATAAATTAATTTAATACAATATAATAAAACTATGTTTTACATTTATGGCTGAATATAAAACCATAAGAAGTGATAATTTTTTTTAATTAGTTTTTAACCGTGGATAAATTATGTATTTAATCAGGCTGCAACCGAAATTAATAACTCTGGCGGCAATTTATTTGGCACTGGGTGGTTGTGCTCAGGTAGCTGATGTAATGGGTTATGATACACAAACGCTTAATGCTAGCGCGGCTAAAAGCTATACCCAAATGATGGGACAGGCCAAGGCTGAAGGTGCGATTGAAACCAATACACCCGTGGCCAGACGTGTACGTGCCGTTTTTCAGCGTCTGGTACCGTATGCCAATGCTGCCAATCAGACAGGTGTGCCATTTGACTGGCAGCTTAATGTTATTCGCAGCGATGTACCTAATGCTTTTGCCATGCCGGGTGGCAAAATGGTGGTTTATACTGGTATTGTTGAGCGTCTGAATCTCAGTGATGATGAAATCGCGGCGATTGTGGGCCATGAGATGACTCATGCTCTACAGGAACACAGTAAAAAAGCCGCAGGGCAGCAAATCCTCACCAGTACTGCTCTTGAACTGGGCAGTGCTGCGTTGCAGTCAAAAACTGGTGTTAGTCCGGACCGTGCGGGGCTCTATAAAGATATATTAAATCAGTATGGCCTGACTCTGCCTTATTCACGTCATCGGGAAAATCAGGCTGATGCCGGTGGCTTGCAATTAATGGCACAGGCAGGATATGACCCGCATGCAGCCATTACAGTATGGGAAAAAATGAATAAGGTTTTTGGCAATAATAGTAGTACGAGCCTGTTAACTACCCATCCAAGTAATGATGCGCGCATTACGGCACTGAAAAAAATGTTACCTGAAGTATTACCCGTTTATGAACAGGCTAAACAAAATAATATCACGCGGCAAAAGCCAGATGTCAGCGCAGGATACTCAGGAGCCAATAATGTTCGCAAAAGCACAGCCAAAAAGAAAAATCGTTCCTGAAATTAACTTAATCAGCATAATTGCATAGAAGTAGCTGATTGAAATCATAAATCTTCATGTTAAATTTAGCTTTTTATATTTGTATGGCAGCCTGTTACAGGCTGCTTTTATTTTAATTTTTACACTTTCTACTGTTGACTACATCAGACTACAAATTGTTTCAATCGCCTGTGTTTTCGGTTATCATTCATATTATTGCATTGGTAATGCATAATAAATTTACAAGAAAAATTTAAAAAACCATTACATTAAGGATGTTCAAGATGTTAGAAGCCTATCGCGCAGCCGCCGCTGAACGTGAAGCACTAGGTATTCCACCTTTGCCGCTGACAGCGAAGCAAACAGAAGAGTTGGTTGAATTACTGCAAAATCCGCCCAAAGGAGAAGAAGCGTTTCTGGTTGATTTACTGTCACATCGTGTGCCACCAGGCGTAGATGATGCTTCTAAGGTCAAGGCATCTTTTCTGGCTGCCATTGCCGAAAAAACCGTTAGCAGTCCTTTAATCACGCCCACATTTGCAGTGGAATTGCTTGGTACCATGTTGGGTGGCTACAACGTTCAGCCGCTAGTAGAATTTCTGGATAATGAAGAGCTGGCTGCTACTGCCGCCAATGCGTTAAAACATACTTTGCTAATGTTTGATGCTTTCCATGATGTGGAAGAAAAAATGCGTGCCGGTAATCAGTATGCGCGTGAAGTGATTGAATCCTGGGCAAATGCTGAATGGTTCACAACCCGTGAAAAAGTACCGGAAAAAATTACTGTTACCGTATTTAAAGTAGTGGGTGAAACCAATACTGACGATTTATCACCGGCACCTGATGCCTGGAGCCGTCCGGATATTCCTCTGCATGCTCTGGCCATGCTGAAAAATCCGCGTGAAGGTATTAATCCGGATAAATCCGGCGAAGTTGGACCAATC
Organism: Snodgrassella gandavensis; assembly: GCF_914768025.1. Taxonomy (GTDB): domain Bacteria; phylum Pseudomonadota; class Gammaproteobacteria; order Burkholderiales; family Neisseriaceae; genus Snodgrassella; species Snodgrassella gandavensis. The sequence goes on from NZ_CAJZCE010000001.1 coordinate 82,673, forward strand.
AAACAACTGGCTGCACTGAAAGCCAAAGGTAATCTGGTAGCGTACGTAGGTGATGTAGTCGGTACCGGTTCTTCACGTAAATCAGCTACCAATTCGGTAATCTGGCATACTGGGCAGGATATTCCTTATGTACCCAACAAACGTTTTGGCGGCGTATGTCTGGGGGGCAAAATTGCGCCAATCTTTTTCAATACTCAGGAAGATTCAGGAGCATTACCTATTGAAGTTGATGTGTCTAAACTGGAAATGGGTGATGTAGTTGATATTTTGCCATATGAAGGCAAAATTATTAAAAACGGCGAAACTGTTGCTGAATTTGAACTGAAATCACAGGTTATTCTTGATGAAGTTCAGGCCGGTGGCCGTATTAATCTGATTATTGGCCGCAGCCTGACTGCGAAAGCACGTGATGCCCTGAGTCTGGGACATTCAGAAGTTTTCCGCTTGCCACAAGCTCCCGCACTGAGCACGGCCGGCTTTACGCTGGCACAAAAAATGGTAGGCCGCGCCTGTGGCTTGCCTGAAGGACAAGGTGTCAGGCCGGGTACTTATTGTGAACCGCGGATGACTACTGTTGGTTCGCAGGATACCACTGGCCCAATGACTCGGGATGAACTGAAAGACCTTGCCTGTCTGGGTTTCAGTGCTGATCTGGTCATGCAGTCTTTCTGCCATACCGCCGCCTATCCAAAACCTGTAGACGTAAAAACCCATAAGGAATTGCCGGTGTTTATGTCTTCACGTGGAGGTGTTGCCTTGCGTCCGGGCGACGGTATTATACATTCATGGCTAAACCGCATGCTGTTGCCGGATACGGTGGGTACTGGCGGTGATTCGCATACCCGTTTCCCGCTGGGTATTTCTTTTCCGGCAGGTTCCGGTCTGGTGGCCTTTGCTGCTGCCACTGGTGTAATGCCACTGGATATGCCCGAATCTGTACTGGTGCGCTTCTCCGGCACTATGCAGCCGGGTATCACTTTGCGTGATCTGGTTAATGCTATTCCTTTACAGGCCATTAAAGAAGGCTTGCTGACTGTGGCCAAAGCCGGCAAAAAAAATATTTTTTCTGGTCGCATTCTGGAAATCGAAGGTTTGCCGGATTTGAAAGTAGAACAGGCATTTGAGCTGACTGATGCGTCTGCTGAACGCTCCGCTGCAGGCTGCACCGTAAAACTGCATAAAGAACCAATTGAAGAATATCTGAAATCTAATATCGTGTTGTTGAAAAATATGATTGCAGATGGCTATCAGGATGCCCGTACTCTGAAACGGCGTATTCAGAAAATGGAACAATGGCTGGCACAGCCGAAATTGCTCGAAGCCGATGCTGATGCCGAATACGCTGCCATTATTGATATCAATATGGATGAAATTAAAGAGCCTATTCTGGCCTGCCCGAATGACCCGGATGATGTGAAAATCCTCTCTGATGTTGCCGGTACGCATATTGATGAGGTATTTATTGGTTCCTGCATGACTAATATTGGCCATTATCGTGCAGCATCTACTTTGCTTGATGGTAAAACCGATTTACCAGTACGCCTGTGGGTAGCACCACCAACTAAAATGGATGCTAAAGAACTTTCCGATGAAGGTTATTACAGTATTCTTGGGCGAGTAGGTGCGCGGATGGAAATGCCCGGCTGTTCATTGTGTATGGGCAATCAGGCGCAGGCACGTGAGGGTTCAACCGTGGTTTCCACTTCCACCCGTAATTTCCCCAATCGTTTGGGCAAAAATACCAATGTATATCTAAGCTCGGCTGAGCTGGCGGCTATTTGTTCCAAATTGGGACATATCCCGAGTATTGAAGAATATCGCGAAAATATTGCCATTATCAATGATAAAGGTATTGAAATTTATCGCTATATGAACTTCAATGAAATTCAGGACTATGTGGATGTAGCCGCTAAAGTTAACGCTTAAGACAACGCATTTACTGTCTTGCTACAACAGGACTACCCCAAGGGTAGTCCTTTTTTATATATGCAGAATCAGAATATGCATGTAATAGCAGGCTTGGAAACAGAAAATTTGGTTAACTGCTGATTGAGGTGTGAGGTTGTGTGAATAAATTTTCGTATTACTGCTATAATGATTTATCACATTCTGTTGCAATAAGATGAATAAAATTAGGCTTTTAAAACTAAGCCAAAAACCTGCTGAATGCCTATATAAATATTAATTGTATCAACTCTCTGATAAATTATTTTGGCTGATTCTGGTTTTAATCTATGATGATAAAGACAATCTCTCATGACGAAGGATAAAAAATGAATATCGCCTCTAGTATAACTGACCTGATTGGTAATACTCCGCTGGTACAGCTTAATCGTTTGAGCGCTGGTTTACCCGGCAAGCTGGTGGTCAAGCTGGAATTTTTTAATCCGGGCAACAGTGTTAAGGATAGAATCGCTGCAAGCATGATTGCTGCGGCGGAAAAGGCGGGCAAAATCCATCCTGATACAGTGATTGTAGAACCAACTAGCGGTAATACCGGTATTGGTCTGGCTATGGTGTGTGCGGCTCGGGGATACAAGCTGGTCATCACTATGCCGGAAACGATGAGTAAAGAACGGCGCATGCTGTTGCGTGCATTCGGGGCTGAACTGGTTTTAACACCCGGAGCAGAAGGGATGTCTGGTGCTATTGCCCATGCGCAGGCTTTGGTGGATTCTGATCCGCAGAAATATTTTATGCCACAGCAGTTTGAAAACCCGGCCAATCCTGAAATTCATCGTGAAACTACTGCTCAGGAAATATGGCATGATACTGATGGCAAGGTTGATATCTTTGTCGCCGGAGTAGGCACCGGAGGCACCATTACCGGTGTGGGTGAGGTATTGAAAGAAAAGAAACCCGGAGTGGAGGTTTATGCAGTAGAACCTGAAGCGTCAGCGATATTGTCTGGTGGTTGCAAAGGACCACATCCGATACAGGGTATTGGCGCGGGCTTTGTACCTAAAATTCTGAATACCCATGTGTATGATGGAATCATTCAGGTGCCTAATGACGTATGTTTTGATACCGCCCGTGCCATGGCATCCAAAGAAGGTATTCTGGTAGGCATTTCTTCTGGCGCGGCCGTGTGGGCAGGCTTGCAGCTGGCAGCAAGAGCGGAAAACAAAAATAAACTGATTGTGGTTTTGATTCCTTCCTATGGTGAACGTTATCTGTCAACACCATTATTTGCCGATCTGGCTTAAATTTCACTTTGTATGACTGAGACCGAATCAGAAAACTGGTTCGGTTTTTTCTTGCAGTCAAGGCTGTGGTACAATCATTGTGAATATATGTACAGCCACACGCTTGAGCTAGCTGGCTTTGATTTTTGTTTTAAGTAATATACGTTGAGTAAACAAATGATGAAAAAAACATTAGCATTATGTGTCGTAGCAGCCTTTTTAGGTGGTTGTTCATCTTTGGATATGCCTAAAAAGCGTGGCAATAAGGAAATAAAGCCGGTACAGGTAGTGGATGGTGCTGCTGCAAGTGCCGAATACCATTTAGCCAGCAGTCACTGGTCTGATGTGGCCAAAATTCGTGATGAGGCTACCCGCTTAAGTTTTCAGGTTTCTCAGGGCAGTATCACTAAGGTTCAAGCTGCGCAGTTGCTCGATCAGTTCCGCATAGCTCAGGTAGGGCATAATATGGTAGATGATGATATGTATGCCATTTATTTGCGTAGTGCTGTACAAAGTCAGCAAGGTTCAATTGACACAGCACAGTCCAAAGCTTATATTCAGAATGCTCTGGTTGGCTGGCAGCAGCGCTGGCCGGTAATGCGTACGAAACCGGCCAATCCGGCATTTACCAACTTCCTGATGGAAGTGATGAATATGAAGCCGTTGCAATAATTGTATATGGATAAAAATACCCTGCCTGTTCAAGTTGGCAGGGTATTTTTTTGGTTCAAATTCTAGTACGTTTAGAATAATGGCAGCATTTGCACACAGAAAAACAGGCAGCCTGTAATGGACTGCCTGTTGCAAAATGGCGATTAAACGATTTCGGCTTTTTCAATAATGACATTTTCAACCGGAACGTCCTGATGGCCGCCATGATTGCCGGTTTTAACGCCTTTAATTTGATCAACCACATCCTGTCCTTCAACTACTTTGCCGAATACAGCATAGCCCCAGCCGTGTAAATCTGGTTTGGTGTGATTGAGGAAATCATTGTCTTTCACATTGATAAAAAACTGCGCACTGGCTGAATGAGGCTGCATGGTACGAGCCATGGCAATGGTATAGCGATCATTTTTCAGGCCATTATTGGCTTCGTTTTCAATCGGTTCATGCGTGGGTTTTTGCTGCATGTCTTTGTCGAAGCCACCGCCCTGAATCATGAAATTATCAATAACGCGATGAAAGATTGTGCCATCGTAGAAGCCTTCACGCACATAACGTTCGAAGTTTGCAGCGGTTTTAGGCGCTTTGTCATGGTCAAGTTCGATGCCGATAACGCCAAAATTAGTAGTTAATTTAATCATTGGTATCTCCTGATGGGAGTGAAACAAAAAAGTTTGCAGTATTGTCTGCCACGGTTAGCTTGCATTGTGCATCGCGGTAACGTAGTCGACTTCTTCTTTACTGCCTAGTACAACGGCCACACGCTGGTGCAATCCTTCTGGCTGAATATCCAGAATATTCTGCCGGGCATTGGTGGCCGCACCCTGTGCCTGCTCAATTAGCAGACTCATCGGATTGGCTTCATACATTAAGCGTAGCTTGCCCGGCTTGTCGGGATTACGCTGATCCTGCGGATAGGTAAAAATACCGCCGCGAATGAGAATACGATGTACCTCGGCTACCATGGAAGCTACCCAGCGCATATTATAGTCTTTACCACGACAGCCGGTTTTGCCGGCCAGTAACTGAGCAATATAGTTTTGCATCGCCGGTTGCCAATGGCGCTGGTTGGACATATTGATGGCAAATTCAGCAGTGGCGGCAGGAATCTGGGGATTTTCCTGAGTTAGCTGAAACTGATTCTGCTCATTAAGAGTAAACATGGCTATGCCATGTTTCAATGTCAGCACCAGAATGGTTTGTGGCCCATACAGTACATAACCACTGGCCAGCTGCTGCCGGCCGGGCTGTAAAAAGCTTTCAGTAGTGAGGGTGCCGTCTGGTTTGGCCAATACTGAAAAAATGGTGCCGATGGATATATTAACGTCTATATTGGAGCTACCGTCCAGCGGGTCGAATAACACCAGAAACCGGCCATCATTATTGGTTGTAACAAATGAATCTTCTTCTTCACTGGCGAGGCCGGCAATGGCTGGATTAGCTGACAGGATGTCAATCATAATTTGATTAGACAGTACATCCAGCTTTTTCTGCTCTTCCCCCTGAATGTTGCCTGTATGTGCACTGCCCAGAATGTTATCCAGCGCACCCAAACGGATTTCGCGGTTGATGTGCAGACATGCCTGACTGATGCTGGTGATGACTTCAGGTAAAAACGGTGTAACAGCATAGTTTTGTTGTTGCTGTTGCAGATAATCAGACAGTAAAACGGACATGCAAATACTCCCTTTTAAAATTCAGTACTATTATACAATAGCCTTATTAGCCAGACTGAAAAGCCGTTGCAGTCAATCAGGCTGATGTGTTTTGTCTGTGTGAATTCAGGCAATGTTTGATTGCAGGACAAAATGTGCACTGTTATCCTGAGCCAGTAGCTGTGTCATTGGCGGTAATACTTCAGCCAGTAGCTGCGGTAAAGTGTAAGGCGGATTAATGATGAACATACCACTGCCGTGCATGCCAAAGCCATCTGGGCGCGGCGCATGGACATGGAGTTCTGCCTGAACGAAATTATCTGGAGCCAGTTTTTGCAGATTTTGTGGCAGTTTCTGGCTTTCTGCACGACTCAGGCATGGATACCAGACCAGATAGCAGCCACTGGAAAATTTTTTCAGTGCAGCTTTAAGCGTATCCACTACCTGCTGATAATCCTGTTTTAATTCATAGGGTGGATCTATTAATACCACTGCGCGCCGGCTGGGAGGTGGCAGCATCGATAACAGGCCTTTGAATCCATCATCACAGAATACCTGTGCGCGGTTAGGCTGTTTGATGCTGCGCATATTACTGCGCAATAGTTCAGCATCGGCTGGATGTAATTCAAACAACCGCAGGCGATCCTGTTCGCGTGCCAGTGTCTGAGCCAGCCACGGGGATCCGCAATAATGGTTTTCAGCATCGGGCAGGCAGGCGGTTACTGCCTGACGAAATGGTATCAGACTGGCGTCCAGACTGGTTGCGGCCAGAATCCGGCCAATTCCTTCACGATATTCACCTACTTTCTGGGCTTCATCGCTAATCAGGTTATACAGGCCTGCTCCCGCATGAGTATCTATATAGCAATATGGTTTGTCTTTCAGTTTGAAGTATTCCAGTACTGCCATCAGGCAGTAATGTTTGAGAATATCGGCGTGATTACCGGAATGAAATGCATGACGATAGCTAAGCATGTGTGAGTGACTGCTGTAAAAACTGATGGACTTAAACTGTTATTGTACCGAATTTATGTGTATGGGCAAAAAAATCAGTATTAGCAGCATTTACTAAACCTGTTTTCAGATTTATACAGAGAGCAAGGAGTAAATCAGTTATGATGTACTGTGATTAATAAAATAGTTCTACAAAGAAAGATAAAGGCCATGAGTTACACTCTTTATATTGGTAATAAAAATTATTCCACTTGGTCTATGCGGCCGTGGGTGTTGATGAAGCATTTTCAAATTGATTTCACCGAACAACTGGTGCGTTTTGATAGCTTTGCTGCTGATTCAGTTTTTAAGCAAACCATATTGCCACTTAATCCCTATGGTACCGTGCCGGTTTTAACCGATGATGATTTGGTGGTGAGTGATTCTCTAGCGATTTGTGAATATCTGGCTGAACGCCATCCGCAATTACCCTTATGGCCACAAGACTATAAAGCACGTGCTAGAGCCAGAAGTGTGGTAGCCAAAATGCATAATGGATTTAATCATATACGCCAGCATTTTCCAATGAATATTGAGGCGGTGCTACCAGAGATTGGCCAGATTGTGCTGCGTGATTTTCCTGCCGTAAAACAAGAAATCGATTTTCTCGATCAGCATTTGTCGTCACTGCTTGCTGCATCGGCGGGAAAATATCTGTTTGGAGAGTTCAGTATTGCTGATGCCTTTTATGCCCCGATGTGTTTAAGGTTAAAAGGCTTCCAGATTCATACTTCAGAAATACTGGCCAATTATATTAATACTCTATGTGCTACTGAGGCTGTAGTAGCATGGATTGCTCAGGCACTTGAAGAAAAAGATTTCATTGCTATGGATGAGCCTTATCGTATTGCACGCTGAAACATCATGTTCTGATAATAGTGAAGAGTGGTGCTGGTAGCCTGATTCAGTTCAGGCCACCAGCAGGAATTTTATCCATTCAGGCTGCTTTTAATTTCCCAAGCCAGTTGCGGATTCCACATGGCACCGGTAGCACTCATTACCGCATCGGCTCCGGCTGTGCGGTAAGCCTGATAATGTGCTGCACTGCTTACTCCGCCAACACCAATAATCGCAAAATGATTATTCAGGCGTGTTCTTAATCTGGCCAGACGTTCTACCATTTCCAGCCCTGCCCAGCGAATGGCCTCACCACAGACGCCACCAGTAGGACGATCCTGTCCCAGCGCAGGTTCACCATTTGCTGTAACTGGTCTGGCTGATAAGGTATTAATCGTACTATAACCATCAACAATGCCATCCAGCCTGCTTAAAAGCGGAAAAATAACATCGTCATTGGCAAAGTAGGCCAGTTTCAGAAACAGCGGCTTATCAGGTACAGCGTTTCTGATTTCTTTGGCTATCCGTTCTACTTTATCAAAATCAAAACACAATAATTTGTTTACGCCCTCGTTTGGACAGCTTAAATTGGCCTCCAAAATCGGTGCAGCAGTTTCGTCTACTTAGCGTGCCGCACCAGCATAATCTTTTTCTATGCTAGCTTCATTGCCGGCAGTACCCTGAAAGCTGCCGATAACATATTGGCCTTTGTGCGCAGCATTAACAGCATCAGCCAAATCGGGTTGCCAGATATCGGGATTAAATGAAGGTACACCGAAGGAGTTGGTGATAGATAAAGGCGCTGTGTAGTTGGTATCGGCCAGTACCGTATCAATGTTGGCTGACAATTGACCAGCAGGGTGAATAGAAAGCACGTTGGGTAAAGGATGGCTGGCCTGAGCGCGGGTACGCACAGTTTTATAAACACATAAATCGAAACCATGATTGAATGCAGCTTTGATAAAGTTGGCATTCAATAATGGCCCAGCGGGGATGCCAAAGGGCAGGTTAACTTCCAAATTGAGAAAGCGCTCAGTATGCCTATTCTTTCCTATGCATGATGTTGCTTTGCTGAAATCACCAAACGGGCCATGCTGATAGTTGTCTTCGTAGCTTAATAAGGGATTATAAAACGGGATTAGATTAGTTTGCATTGTTATTCCTGACAGTCTGGTTTAAATTTTCTGCGTTGGCCGATGCCTGTGAAGCTATAAAGTGCTGCAATCACTGTGGATAGGATCACAATAAACTATCAGCACCTAATCCATGAGCAGAATACACAGTTTATTCTGGCGCAAAAAAAGCTACACACAGTATGTAGCTTTTGAATATTCGGAACAAGCCAAATTTTAGCCAGTATGCATGTACATCACGTTTTAAAGCAAAATAAGATTTGAATTAACTTAGCTCAGATGTACAGTTTGGGCAGCGCTTGGCCTCTAGCGGAATTTCAGTACAGCATTGTGGGCACTGTTTAGTCGTGGTTTTAGGCGGGGGATTTTTATGCAGCTTATTAATTGCTTTAACAACCATAAAAATGGCGAAGCCTACAATAATCAAGCTGATAACGGTGTTAATAAATAAGCCAATATTTAGGGTTACCGCTCCGGCAGCCTGTGCGGCACCAAGCGTTTCATAAGGGCCGGGCGATTTTGAACCATTGCGCAAAGTAAAAAACAGATTAGAAAAATCCACTCCGCCAATCAGTAAACCTATCGGTGGCATAATCACATTGTCTACCAGTGATTTCACCATATTGGTAAAAGCCGTACCCACTACCATACCGACAGCCAGATCGATTACATTACCACGTAATAAAAAAGCTTTAAACTGTTCAAAAAACTTCATGCCTGTCTCCATGGTTGGAATAAAACGAAATAATTGGTTTCATGGTAGCGCGATTATGCAAGTAGATAAGCCTGAGCAGGGTTATGCAATGTAAAAATAATAAAAGCTGCCTGAACGGGAATGCAGGCAGCTTTGAATAAAGCGTTGTGAATTAGCTATTATGCGTGCTAACCAAATCTTCTGGTACACCCAGAGCATTAATGCTGTAGCCACCATCAACATAGGTGATTTCACCGGTGATGCCAGAAGCCAGATCGGATAACAGAAAAGCAGCAGTATTACCCACTTCTTCAATGGTGATATTGCGGCGAATCGGATTTTGCGCTGAAACATGCGCCAGCAGGCGGCTGAAATTGGCAATGCCGGAGGCAGCCAGTGTTTTAATCGGGCCGGCTGAAATACCATTACAGCGAATTCCTTCCTCTCCCAGACAAGCCGCAGTAAAGCGGATACCGGCTTCCAGTGAAGCCTTGGCCATACCCATCACATTGTAATTGGGAATAGCACGTACAGCACCCAGATAGGTAAGTGCCAGAATAGAGCTGTTATGGCCACTCATTAACGGCCGTGCAGCTTTAGCCAGTGCAGGCAGACTATAGGCTGATACTTCGTGAGCAGTCATAAATGCTTCACGGGTAATGCTGTCCAGAAAATCTCCGTTTAAAGCTTCTTTCGGTGCAAAAGCAATGGCGTGTACTAGTCCGTCCAGCTGTGACCAGCTTTGACCCAAATCAGCAAATAACTGGTTGATTTCTTCGTCACTCTGTACATCGCAGCGATACACCAGTTCGGAACCGAGGCTAGCCGCCATTTTGCGCACCCGGTCTTCCAGCTTGTCCACTACATAGGTAAAGGCCAGTTCTGCACCCTGTTCATGGCAGGCTTTGGCAATACCATAGGCGATAGAGCGTTCAGAAATCATACCAGTGATGAGGATTTTTTTGCCTTGCAAAAAGCCCATAATTATTATCCTTGAACGTGATTTGTGTTTAGCTTAAAGGTCGCATTATAACCAATATTTACTTTTACGCGAAATGCTTGTATAGAGTAGAAACTTTAAAACCGGACAGTTGATGTATATTCAACTGTCCGGTTTTCTAGCAAATAAAACAATCAGCTACTTAATCCGGAGAGGTAATGGTCGGCATCCAGTGCTGCCTGACAGCCAGACGCGGCGCTGGTAATAGCCTGACGATATACGTGGTCTTTAACATCGCCGGCGGCAAATACACCCGGTATATTGGTAGCACCTACATTGCCTTCATTACCACCTTTGGTAATGAGATAGCCGGTAGCATCCATATCTAGCTGTCCCTTGAAAATCTGGGTATTCGGCTGATGACCAATGGCAATAAATATGCCAGTTACAGCAAGAAGTTCACTTTCATTTTCAGCGTAATTGATACGTACAGCATTGACACCAGTGTCATCACCGAGAATTTCATCTACTGTAGCGTTGAGCTTGAGAATGACTTTGCCTTCTTTTACCCGTTCCAGCAGTTTATCCATCATGATTTTTTCGGCACGGAAACTTTCACGCCGGTGAATAACGGTAACGGTACGCGCGATATTGGCCAGATACAGAGCTTCCTCAATAGCGGTATTGCCCCCGCCAACTACGGCTACATCCTGATCTTTATAGAAAAAACCATCACAGGTAGCGCAGGCTGATACCCCTCTGCCTGCAAAAGCTTCTTCGCTGGGTAAGCCCAGATATTTGGCTGAAGCACCTGTGGCAATAATTAGTGCATCGCAGCTATAGCTGCCCATATCACCGCTGAGAGTGAACGGCCGGTGCTGTAAATCCACCTGATTAATGTGATCGAAAATCATGTTTGTGCCAAAGCGTTCAGCATGTTGCTGAAAACGCTGCATCAGTTCAGGTCCCTGTACACCATTGACATCAGCCGGCCAGTTATCCACTTCAGTCGTTGTCATCAATTGACCACCCTGTGCCATGCCGGTAATTAGAGTGGGCTTTAAGCCGGCACGGGCAGCATAAACGGCAGCGGTATATCCTGCTGGCCCGGAACCGAGAATAATTAAGCGGCTGTGTGTGAGTTCGGTCATGACAATTCCTTATTATGGTAGCAATGTTGCGGTGAATAAATGGTAGTAACTGTACCACAATACCCACCGGGGATTAAATCTTCTGGCACTGCTGCGACAGGGCTTTGGTTTGCTGGTGGCACAGCAGGGAAGTAAATCTTTAATGGTGATTTTCAGCAATGCCATCCAGATGGTATTGCTTGCCACAATAGGGACACTCAATGCTGCTGTTGGACTGAATTGGTAAAAACACTCGTGGATGACCGTTCCAGTTTCCGTTTTCCGATCCGGTACAGATCAGAGGTAAATCATGTGGGGTAATAGTGGTAACAGACTGGGCAGTACTACTCATCATATTTTCCTTGGTTCAGCTAAAAAGCAATCATATAAAACAGGTCTGATTCAGATAAATACACTGTTAATCAGACCTGTTGTCTGGTGGTTAGTCAATATAGGTTAACCATGATTCATACTTGGTATTTTTGCCATGAACAATTTCAAAATAACGCTGCTGAATCTCGGTGGTTAACGGCCCACGGGCACCACAGCCGATAACACGGCCATCTACTTCACGGATTGGTGTTACTTCCGCAGCAGTACCAGTGAAGAATGCTTCATCAGCACAATAAACTTCGTCACGGGTGATGCGTTTTTCAGAAACAGTTAACTGCATATCGGCGGCAATTGCCATCACAGTACGCCGGGTAATCCCGTCCAGAGCCGCATCCAGTGCAGGAGTATAGAGTTTGCCATCACTCACAATAAAAATGTTTTCGCCTGAACCTTCGGCAACAAAACCATTTGAATCCAGCATGATGGCTTCATCGTAGCCATTACGAGTTGCTTCAGTATTGGCCATGATGGAATTCATGTAATTGCCATTGGCTTTGGCTTTAATCATGGTGATATTGGGGTGATGGCGGGTAAACGAGCTGATTTGCACGCGAATACCACGTTGCATACCTTCTTCGCCCAGATAGGCGCCCCAGGGCCAAGCCGCAACAATTACCTGTACATCATCCTGATCTGGAGCCACGCCCAGTTTGTTCGAACCATAAAAGGCCATTGGGCGGAAATAACATGAAGCCAGTTTGTTGGCTTTAACCACTTCAATATGCGCCTGATTAATTTGTTCCTGCGAAAACGGCAGGTGCATACCGGTAATTTTGGCTGAATTGAACAGGCGTTTAGTGTGATCGTGCAAACGAAAGATGGCTGTTCCATGCTGAGCTTCGTAGGCACGTACACCTTCAAAAACCCCCATGCCATAATGCAATGTGTGGGTTAATACGTGGGTTTGGGCATTTCGCCAGTCAACAAGATTACCATTAAACCAGATAAAACCGTCTCGATCGGCCATAGACATAATAAAACTTCTCCAAAATTAAGACATTAAGCTGCGTGGCCGGAAACCTGTCTTGCAATGGATAGGGCAAGACAGAGTTGATGACTTGGGCAGTACAGAAAAAATAATGGTAAAAGCAGCCTGTGGTCTTAGCTTTAGCCATGGTTGCCGTTACTTTATGTAAACGTAAATATTATACACTGCCTATTTGACTTGCCAATGCTGAAAACACGCTCAGCTTTTGCTAAAAAGCAGCGAAATCGTTTAAACTGTGCTGCTTCTTGGATAAACTGGCTGGTATCTGGCATATAATTGTTTTTTCAGAAAACGATGCATTACAGGGTGGATAGGTATGAAGATTATTTATACATTAATAAAAATAGTGGTGTTGCTGGCATTTTTATTACTGGCTGTTAGCAACACGCAATTGATTGCATTTAATTATCTGCCCGGGCAGATGGTGAATTTACCGTTAATTGTGCTCTTGCTGATATTTTTTATTATCGGTGCTGTTTTTGGCGTTTTCGCCATGTTTGGCCGTTTACTGCGTCTGCGCAGTCAGGTTAATCAGTTGCAGAATCAACTTAATAAACAAGCTAAAGCGGCCAGCCAGACTGTACATGCCGAAAATGTTGTGACAGTTAAACCGGCAGAATCCAGTAATATCAAATAGAGTAGAAGAAAGTAAGCAGTTAGTATGGATAGTAATGATTTCTGGATGTGGCTGACGCCGGTTATTCTGTTGCCGGTATTTTTTGCCATGGGATGGTTTGCTGCACGTGTGGACATGCGTACAGTGCTGAAGCAGGCGAAAGCCATTCCGGAAGGATTTTATAAAAGTCTGGATGCTCTGGTTGAACGTAAAAGCGCAGTGGCCGTACGGGAACTGGCAGAAGTGGTGGATCAGCAAAATGATGCCCGCCAAAGCACTTATGAACTACATCTAACTTTGGGCAAGCTGTATCGCCAGCGTGGTGAAAACGATAAAGCCATTACCTTGCACCAGAGATTGCTTCAATTGCCAGAAACCATTGCAGAACGTCGTGATACGGTAATGTTTGAGCTTGGTCAGGACTATCAGGCAGCAGGTCTGGTTGACCGTGCAGAACAGATACTGGTTGGTTTACTTAATGGCAGTAAAGCCAGACAGGCACGGCAGATACTGTTGAATATTTACCAGCAGGATCGCGATTGGGAGAAAGCCATTAAGCTGGCTGAGGAACTCAGCACCGGCGATCAGACTTACCAGTTTGAAATTGCCCAGTTTTACTGTGAACTGGCACAATTGGCGCTGTATCAGTCTGAATACAACAAAGCGCGCGAATATATTTTTCAGGCATTGGCCGTAAACCGCAAATGCAGCCGTGCCAATATGATTCTGGGCGATGTAGAGCTGAAACAGCAGAATTATCAGGCTGCAATAGATGCTTATAGTGCTATAGAGAAACAGAATTATGAATATCTGAGTCTGGTAGGTGAGCGCTTGTACGATGCCTATGATGGTTTACAGAAAGCGGCTGACGGAATTGAAGTATTAATTGGTTTTGCGCAGACTTTCCCACAGCTTGATCTGTCTGGCGTGATTTATGAAAAATCCCTGCCTGTCTTTGGTGAAGACAGAGCCAGAGAAATTGTTATTGATCTGGTACGGCGCAGACCCACGCTTACCGGAACTTATCGTTTACTTGGGGTATTGCAGACCAATATTAATCCGAAGTGGAAAGTTGATGTCGACATGATGCGCTCGGTAGTGGGTATGCAGATGCAGAAATCTGTCATGTACCGCTGCCGCCACTGCCATTTTAAATCACAGGTTTATTTCTGGCACTGTCCGGCCTGCAATAAATGGGAAACATTTACCCCTAATCGTATCGATGTTTAGCCTCCTGATAAGCTTTTAAACAAATAAGCCCCCTTAGCTGTGCACAGCCATCAATCAGTGAAATTAACTACTCAAATTGAAATTAGAATTTTAGAGAATTTGAGTAGTTGTGTTTTATATTTAATTGTTAAACCTGAAGAATATGAATCCATTAATGCTTGATACCACCCTGATTAATCAGCCTGCAAAACCTGTGATTGTTGCGCTGGATTTTGCCAGTGCAGAAACAACACTGGATTTTGTGCGCCAGTTGGACCCTAATTTGTGTCAGCTTAAAATCGGCAAGGAGTTGTTTACTGCCACCGGACGCCATTTGGTTGAACAACTGGTATTACAGGGCTATCGGGTCTTTCTGGATTTAAAATACCATGATATTCCCAATACCGTTGCCTCTGCCTGTAAGGTGGCTGCTGATATGGGGGTATGGATGGTAGACATGCATGCTTCCGGAGGGCGCAGAATGATGGAAGCGGCCGCAGAAGCAGTAAGCAATTGTAGTCAGCCACCATTATTGATTGCGGTAACAGTTTTAACCAGCATGACTCAGGCAGAACTGGCTGAAACAGGCATAAACACCCCCATAGACGAAGCGGTATTACGTCTGGCAGAGCTTACCCGGCAATCAGGACTGGATGGTGTGGTTTGCTCTGCGCAGGAAGCTTCCTTATTGCGCCAGCAACAGGGAGAAGAATTTTTACTGGTTACGCCCGGTATCCGCCTGCACAATACAATTGAAGATGACCAGCGCCGTATTATGACACCTAAAGCTGCTCTGGCTGCTGGTAGCAGCTATCTGGTAATGGGACGGCCGATTACCCAAAGCGAAAACCCGACTGGGATATTGCAACAAATCAATAATGGTCTGATTTAGGCCGGGGTACATCAACATAAAAATGCCTGCTATCAGCGTACGCTAGCAGGCATTTTATATATTAGTGAATGCGGATTAGCCAGTTAGCTGTTTGCTAATCAGTTTTTTTACTGGTGGCAAATTATTGCTGAGGCGTAATACCAATGAACGCATCATGCGGGCGGGCGGGCTGTCATTGGTAAACAAAGATACCATCGCATTTGTGCCATGATACAGTATACGGGTATGCGGCATATGCTGTCTCTGGTACTGAGCCAGTAAGCTTTGACTACCGATATCTCTGCCTTTACGTACGGCTTCATTAATCAGCTTGGCTAATATGCTCACACCACTCAATCCCAGATTAAAACCATGTGCAGTTACCGGATGCATGCCGACAGCAACGTCACCAATCAAGGCACTGCGCCGGGCATAAAATGCGTTGGCATGAACGCCGACAAGCGGATAATGATGAATGGTGCTAACCAGATGCATGTCACCAAGTTTGCCCTTTAACTGTCTGGTAATATCTGCTGCAAGCTGCGCAGGAGACATGGCCAGTATTTCGTCTGCGTGTTCATTATTAATCGTTATTACACAGTTAGTAAGGTTTTCTTCCAGAGGCAGCAGGGCAAGGGTACGGCCATAATGAAAACATTCCAGAGCAGTATGCTGATTACTCAAGGTATGGCGCATACGGAAAACAATAACCGTACGCCCGAAATCATGAATCTGGGCAGAAATACCTAACTGGCGGCGTGTATTGGAAAAACGGCTGTCAGCGGCAATCAGCAGCTTTCCGCTGAGAATCTGTCCATTATCCAGAGTGGCTTCAATCCGATTGGCTGCTTCATTTTTCACATTCACAATGCTGTGTCCGGCAATGAAGCTGACATTGTTAAATGGTTGTACTGCTTCATAGGCAGCACGCCGGATATTGTGATTACTGATAAGAAAACCCAATGAGCTGGCGGGTTTGCCTCGTGCCATAGTCGGCTGTTCGAAATGTAGCTGATAATTGGAGTAGCCGTTGATTACTTTGGCATCACGCAAAGGATAAATCTCATCGGCTCGAACTTTGCCCCACATATCCAGTTGTTGCATCAATTCCTTGGAATAATGTGTCAGAGCGATTTCCCTGCCATCAAAAGGTGGTTGTGCCAGCGTAGCCAGTTCCTGTTTTTCTACCACGGTAATTGACAGTCCTGAGGGAGCCAGTGCACGTGCCAGACTTAAGCCGGCTGGACCGGCACCAACAACAATGACATCAGATTCTTTGCCTAAGCATAAAGACACATTATTTGCCGCCATAAAATCCATTCCTGAATAAATATATCCAATACTGCGTTAGGATAACTGAAAATCAGCATGAATCCTATCTTCATCGGTCAGAAAATTAATAAATGTCAAGCTTAGCGCACAGTTTGCGGCTCTGTTAAAATCATAGAAATGGTATTTATATGTGAATGGTTACACACATGGCTAAAAACTCATTTCAGGATCAATTGCAGCAACTGGGTAAACAGGCCAAAGCCAGACGACTGGCCATAGAACAGCAGCAGGCCAAAGCAGCACAAAAGCGCCAGACAGATATTAGTTTTACAGAAGCAATGGGTGAAAATGTCATTCCATTAAAAGCAAGAAATCAATTTCAGCACCCGCGCGACAATACTCCGATTAAATTACGCCCACGGCAGGAAGAAACGCTGGACAGTGCCAGCTATTTTTACATCGGTGAAAATCAGCACGATGCAGCACCGATGGTATTCAGTAAAAATGGCCGTGGTAAGGCTGATATCCAGCGTTTACAGGCTAAACACTGGCCGATTGTCGCTTATGTTGATTTACATGGCTACCGCCAGGAAGAAGCACAGCAGGTGCTGAATGAATTTATTGATTATATTCAGAAATATGGTGTGGTTGGTGAGATAGTCCATGGCAGTGGACTGGGTTCCAGAGATTTTCAGCCGGTTTTAAAAACACTGGTACGGCGCTGGCTGATGGCTCATCCGGAGGTGTTGGCCTATGCGCAGCCAAATGAGCGCAATGATGGTGCTGTGTATGTACTGGTTAAAAAGAAACACCGGACAAAGGAATGGGAATAATTTATTCTCAAATAACAGTATTCTTAAAGCTTAAGGCAAAATAAACTAAATATCAGGTTGAGCAAAACAGATGCCCATGTGCAAAAATTGATAAAGCACAAACAGTAATCGCAAATTCTGATCATAAACCAAACAGGTTATTTTGAATCAATATGAGAATTTGCATTAGCTTTTCTTTAAACTAGTCAGAGCGATATGATACGTAGTAGTGTAACTAAATGGTTGCAGCATATAAGGCAAAAAATGCCGACTCAGGCATCGTTGTTTGCTTCACCATGGTTTAAACCTTTTGCACGCTGGTTTAATCACCCATATTTCTGGCAGCTAAATCGTGAGCGTGCAGCTTCGGCTGTGGCAGTAGGGATGTTTTGCGGGTTGATGCCTGGGCCAACGCAAATGCTCACCGCTTTGCTTGTTGCTTATGTTGTGCGCACACATTTACCACTGGCATTGCTCACTACGTTGTATACCAACCCATTAACTTATGTACCTTTATATTATTGTGCCTATCAGATTGGAGCTGGATTAATGGATGGCCAGTGGGGGCAGGAAATGCCTGCCTTGCCTGATTTTACTGTGGGTCATTTAGGAGCAGAGCTGTGGCAGTGGCTAACCCAGTTTGGCAAGCCCTTGCTTTTGGGTGTGCCAGTGCTGGGCACAATACTGGCTATTATAGGTTATATTCTGGTTTGGAATGGCTGGCAATGGTTTACCAGCAGGCATACCAACACCAGCGGTCAGAAATAATATTATGCAACGCCCCTTAACATACAACGAGTTGTATTTGGTTAGAAAAATTCTGGGTAATGCTGCTGACTGGTCTCAGGTGCAGATTGTCAGTGGTGCATGGTGGCTGCTGCATCCGCATGCAGCCATTACCTGTGGTAACCATATTGTTTTTCCAACTGCCTACTATGTAGATGATTTTACGCAGGCCAGTTTGAGCCGACAGGCGTGGCTGATTCATGAATTAATGCATGTATGGCAAAGTCAGCATGGTTTTCCAATTATATTTGCTGGTGTCTGTCTGGCACTGAAAGCGGGCTATTATCAGGCACGTGCCTATCGTTATCCGTCTTTAAGCACCATCAAAAGCCTCGGACAGTTGAATATGGAGCAGCAGGCACAGCTAGTACAGGATTATTTTCTGGCTCTGGCCGGAGATAAGCGCCACCAGCCCTTTCTGGTGCATTTTCGCCGTCTGCTTAAGCCGCTAATCCACCAGCCTGATAATCATCGTTTACTGCCACATTACTAAACATCCGACTGTACAGACCAATCACCTTGGCTTATCCGGTTAAATTGTTATAATCGGCACTTGATTTTCTTGTCTGAGTGATTCATGTATGTATTTGAAGCAGCAGGGAATTTCAATTAAATTGATGCAATGTATTGTTATAAATAAATAAAATAAAAAATACCATTAAATCTATTCCGCAATTTTTAAACCTGTTCCGCAATTTCGTCACCCTGATGTTCAAAGGGTACTATAGGAAGAGTGCGCCTAATATAGACTTTCTTGGTTATATTTACACTGGCGTGCCCCAATAATTTACTCGCTTCCTCTTCGCTAGATACAAGCGATTTATCTGTCGCAGATTTAGCACGTAAATCTCTGAACTGAATCTGCGCCAATTCCTCAGCATGTTCTGGGTGGTTTTGAATAGCAAGGCTACGCGCAATATCAAAACGATACTGTAGGTTGTCCGTTGTCATTTTCCGTTTACGGTTGTTTAAGAATAAAAAGCCACCATGAGGGGCACGGCGCGTAATAATGTCCTGCAATCTTTTTGTAACAACGAATCTAAGGGCATTGCTTGTTTTATTTTGCTTGATGGTAAGTACCCCTTTTTGAATATGATCGGTGTGGATTTTGGCTGTGTCACAAGGACGCTGCCCAAGCATCATCGCTATCTCCATCGCATCACGCAAATCTTGGCCACCGTATTTATACAGGATGCTATAGATATAATCTTCAACATATACATCCCTCGGCTGTTCTTTATTTCGTTTGATATCTTTTGAGGGTGATTCTTTTGATGTATACCCCCAATGAGCAGGGCGGCAATATGTCCATATATGATTAAATAAGGCTATTTCCCTGTTGGCCGCAACCGGCGCCTTGTAACGCCATTTAAAATATTCCCGTATATGGCCTGCATCAATATCTTCTAGGAGTACCGGATTATCACCACCAAAAAATAGCTTTAATCTTTTGGTATGATAAATATTGTTTCGTTGCGTTTTGGGTGCTTTTTTAGGAATGACTTCCAATATGTATCGTTGCAATGCCTGCACAAAAGTGATCTGGTGAGCCTTATCAAGCTTCTGTAGTGACAACTCCGACCATTTTTGACAGGCTTTCACATAATCATTGCCTAACGGTATTTCTTTACGCGGTTTGCCACCAGTATCGAAGTAATACCATGTCACTATGCCGTTGCGTGTTTTGCGTTTACGTGCACGCATACCTGTTGGTAGATTTAAATTAACTGTTGCCTTACGACCCATATAGCCCCCAGTAAAAAGATTAAGTAGAGTTGCTTAGCATAGGTGATTGCCAGCGTGTTTTGACTTGGGTACTGCCTGAATGCTGCTTTTTATTCCCTAATAGGGCTTGGCGCAATACTATCGGCTCATTTCTTCCATTTAACCGGAAAGGAATACCCTGTTTTCTTAAATGTTCAACCTGCTTGCTTTTGGCTTTATACCCCGTTAATACGATTACCTCTGCTGGTGTCAAAAATTCCGCATAGGGTGATATTTCAGACATGATCTCGCTCATATAAAAAATCCGGCCAATTGCCGGTATGTGTTGTTACGTTTGCTTAGGGTTATTTAGGTTGCGGTGTGTTATACCAGTCGCAGGATAGGCCTGCGGCACCACCGTAAAAACTGTTGTGGTAAACAAGGCAGGTGATTTTGCGTCTATCATGTAAAACAACCTGTGTTTCCATAATATCTTCACCAGCCTGTGCCGCTGCGCTGATTTTTCTCTCTGCTACAGAATCACAACCGGCAATAAAAAAAGCCACACAAGTGGCTATCAGTACATTTTTTTCATAATGGTATTTACATTCAAAAAAAGGGGGAAGTTTATTCCCCCATTTGATTTCTAAAACAATGCTAAATTTAATTTATCATAAAGTGCTGTCATGTTTAATTCCTAGCAGTTCCATTATCGTCAGATGCATGTAACTAACATTGCTATTAATCCCGCCTGATAGTGCTGCTAACTTGCTGGTGAATTTCAAAAAGTCTTCTTGGCTTAGCTTATCAGTGATATTATTACTTCTATAGCCGTCAGTTAATTTAGATAACGTTTCCATAATAAACGTTGTTGTTTCTAATGCCTGAAAACAATATTCACTAAGACGTCCTAAATCATCTTTGCTGATCTGTTCTAGTATTTCATCTATACCCTCAACATCCTGTATTATGGCAAGCAACTCGGCGTTATCCATTAAGTTGGCTATTGCATCATGGTGACGGGCGCGAAATTTGTTTTCTACTTGCATTGCTATATACTCCTAGTTAATAAATCAATTACATTGATAGGTTGATTAGGTTTTGTGCTCATTGTATCAATTGGATTGTGCAATCCAATAAATAAAATGGCCATTTGATATTATTGCTATTAAATCCTTTGTTTTTTGCTGGTGTGTGTTGCGTTTTGATATACATTCTAGCCAGTGGCGTCTGATAATGGTTCTGGCGTTTCTTAGATGTCCCACGCCGTAATGCGCCTCGGTGTTTAGCGGAGGTGATTTGATAGGGACGATCACCTCGTATAGTAACATGCCATATCTTACGACCAGTGCTCCCGTTGGTCTATGCTCCCAGCAAATACGGTTGCCATAAGGGTGGTTTTTTAATTCATGAAGATGTATTTTAAGCTTCATGATAACTCCTTTCAATTTGCGTTGCTTTGAACATACTCAGTAACTATTTTTTTAGCTGCTGGTGGCAGATGGCTTAATATCTGGCCTACGGTCTGCTGCTCGTAATGACCACCTAAAACAATAGCTTTAACAAGCTCATTCGTTACCTTTTTCAGCCAAATATCATATTTCGTATGGTATAGCTGGTAAATGGCTTCACAAGCGACATCCGCCAGCTCATTATTAGCCAATCGTTTTTCTGGTTGTGGTTTGGTTTCCTTGGGGGAATTGCTTAAATCCCATTTAGCAGCCTCTTGTGCCATTTCATCCCAAAATCCAACAGGTTCCGGATTGGTGTTGTTTTCATCGTTCATTGTTAACTCCTTTAATTTTATTTAAATTCAAAAACCCAAGCCCACTAATCAGCGGGCTTGGGTTTTTAAACTCGGGTAGGGTGGCAGGTGGTTAGGCACTCACTGCCATCGTGCTATACTTGCGGTCGCCACAACAACAAGTATTTATAACCATGATTCCTAATCTTTTATCTACACTGGCTTTAAATATTTGGTACAACATGATGATGTTAATTTCAGGCGCGCTATTTCTATTAAGTGCAATGGGTTTATTACCATCACTTCCGACAACGCAAACTATGTTATTCGCATCAGGAGTATTTCTGGTAAGTTTTGGTGAAAGGTGCAATCACTATCCAGAAAACCTGAATATTCCTGTTTATGATGATTTTGGTAATATGTTTGGCCGTAGATGCAAACTAAATCCACGTATCAACACAGTACCCGGCATCATAATGGATATTGTTGGTGGTCTAATCTTGGTTTATGCCACAATTAAATTATTTATTTAATCTAAGCCAAACAATGAAGCCGACTCGTTAGAATCGGCTTTTTCTAGAATGGGCGGCGATTTTTAAACTTAGATGTATTGCCCGTCTTTCCGAGCTGTCACTCTTTTAGTCACTCAGTATGTGAATACTGCTAGAATTGAATTTCCTATAAACAACCTAGTAAATACTTAAAATGATTGTTAAGATTAGATTTTTGCATGACGCTCGACCATATATACCCTACGATGCATATTCAAATATAACTTTTGAATCAAAGATGTGTGATCTACCCAGCAAAGGGGATATTGTTGTATTAAATGATATAACGCACCCGCGAGGCAGTTTTGTTGTTGCTTATCGAGCTTTTTGTATAGATCCATCGAATGGTTGTGAGAGCGTTGAACTCGTTTTAACCGTGGAAGAAGATATGTAATTTTCTTCATTTTTCTACTCTTTATAGAAAGCTGATAAGTGGTTAAAGGTGGGGGATCATCAAAATGATGATCCCTATCAATGGTGATATTCAAGAATCTTGTTACATCTGTTTCGGATTAAGTTTCTAATAAACAACTTAGAAAATAATCCGTGTGTTGGAACATTCAGATATATGTCAAAATTGGTATTTGAAATCGTTCTCCATAGAAAGCGAATAAGTAGTCAAGGCTCTGCCCCCAGAATACTTATAACTACAACAACATCGTCACTACATCTAGATTTTTCATCTGGATATTTAAGCCAAATTTAATTTAGCTCGAGGTGCTGCTAGATTCATGATTTAGCAGGTGTGCTATGGTCAGATGCATGTAATTAACACGGCTATTAATCCCGCCTGATAGTGCAGCTAGCGTGCTGGTGAATTTCAAAAAATCTTCTTGGCTTAGCTCCTTAGTGATATTATTATTTCTATAGCCGTCAGTTAATTTAGATAACGTTTCCATAATAAACGTTGTTGTATCTAACGCATGAAAACAATATTCACTCAGATATCCTAAATCTTTTCTGCTGATTCGTTCTAGTGTTTCATCTGGGCTCTCAACATCCTGTATTATGGCAAGCAACCCGGCGTTATCCATTAAGCAGGCTATTTCATCACGGCGACGGACGCGAAATTTATTTTCTACTTGCATTGCTGTGTACTCCTGTTATCAATAGATTAAGTTTAATGCTTATGGTATCAATTGGATTGTGCAATCCAATAAATAAAGTGGCCATTCGAGATTATTACTATTAAATCCTTTTAAAACTGGCTTTTTCTTTAGCCTATTAATACATCTATGTATTTGTACATTCAGATATAAATTATCAAAGTTGGTGTTTGAAGTCGTTCTCCTTTCATAAAGTTCTTTGGATTTTTAGACTTGTCTGTCTGCAAGCGTTACCGGCTTACTGGTTTTGTTCTGGCCGCCCGCGAGGGCTTAACGGCTTGCCAGCAAGCTCCCTAACTTGCCTCGGGCTTTTATATTCCGCTGCCCTGAGCCGATGCGGTGAAGTTGTTTTACTTCGATGGGTGTATATTATCTAATAGATAATATATTAGCAATAAAAAAGAAAATAAAAGATAATTAAAAATGTTATCTTATTGTATCTAAAATATATTTATTTGTAGCGTGTTTGGAGATTTATGTTATTTAAAGGCAACAAAAAACCGCAACCGAAGTTGTGGCGATAGAAATTGGTGGCTTTTGTCTAAATATTTTTTTGTACAATACTACCTTTAGTAGTTAGACTGGAAAATAATGAATAAAACCACAAATCTAGAAGTTAAACATCCTGAGTTTGCTACCCGTATTAAACACGCAATGAAGATGGCAAATTACTCAATGGCTGAGCTTGCTCGGTGCTCAGGTATTAGTTATGAGATGATTCGCCGTTACACCGAAGGCTACGCAATGCCTAAGGTTGAAGGACTCTCTTTACTCGCAAAATCATTAGGGGTAACGCCCGCATGGTTGCAATTCGGAGAGGAGTTGGATTTAAAAATCCTACCGATCGGTTCTAGTATTGGTGTCTTAGAAGAATATCTTGATTTCAAAAAATACATTGAAATTAAAAGATTTGACGTAAATTTAAGCGCAGGGGCAGGGAACTCTATTTGGATAGCCAGAGAGAGTTCTGATGATCCTATAGTATTCAGACGCCGGTGGTTTAAAAGGCATCGATACAACCCTGACTTATTAAAAGGAATATATGTACGCGGTGACTCAATGGAACCGGAGCTTCACAATGGTGATACTGTAATCATTAATACGAATGATACCGAAATATTAGATGGCGAAATTTATGCAATTGTTTTTAAAAATAAATTATATATTAAAAAATTGCGCCAGTCTGAGGATGGAATATTAATCATTAGTAAAAACCCTGAATATCCGCCAATGAAGGTCACAGAAGATACATTAAATCAATTCATCGTCTTAGGAAAAAAAATTTGGCGCGGTGGCTAGTACCCAATAACTTATTCCTTAATTAACTTCAAAAATCACATGAATCAATAAAAACCACAATTTATTATTATGTAAGCGCCGATTAAATTATATACGTTCAAAGCTTTAGTGCAATTAACTAGACTCTAAAGCTTTGAATGATGCAACATCAGCTAAGAAAGATTAGAGCTGTTTAGATTTTACTTAATCTGAACTATACCTACCGATAACTAATCAATTGCTTGAATTATCTATTAATTAAGCACAGACCACCAAAAAACACGTCCTATAACATTGATGTCTTCCATATTTACTTCTTCGTCGCCATATTCCAATGAATTAAAACTTTGAATTAATACTTTATTGCCTGGTCGTTTTTTTAAAATCTTCACACGAAGTAACCCATCATGATTTATGGCGTAAATTTTGCCATCTTTTATGAATTTATCTCCTTTATTAATTCCAATAGTTGTGCCATCTGGAATAACAGGCTCCATGCTGTCACCATCTGCGGTGACACACACAACATATTCTGGGTTAATGCTATGTTTTTTTAATGTAGAACGCGCAAATCTCAGTCTATATCCGTTGTAATCTTCAATATCATCAGAAAATCCATTGCCCGCTGATAAACATATTTCTTTATAAAACGGAACTTCCACTTCATCTTCCCCTATAGGCGTTGAATTGTCCCAAGGCTCCATAGTGCCTAAATAAACAGCATTGGGTTTGGTTTTTTTCCGATGTTCTTGGCTCATCCAACCTTTTGGCTTGTTCATTGCTTCTTCTAGTTTGGATGCCATTATAGAACCTATATTTTTTGCTTTCCCATTCTGGACAGGTGTGCGGTTAATTATTTGATACAAGTAGCTTGGCTGTTTATATCCAGCCTTTTTTGCTAGCTCTGTTACGCCCCCTGCCTCTTTAACTAATAAATTCAGGTTTTCAAGTCTAATTTCTGATGTAAGTTTCATATTGTTCATCAAATTATCAATTAGATAATAATTTACCTTAAACGAAATAAAAGACACAATTGCCAATAGATAACAAATTAGATAAAATAAAATTATCTAATAGGAAATATATTTTTAAAAAGGTAATTAAATGGATTTGAAATCTTATCTGGAATCCAAGCCTAGAGGAGAAGCTAAGCGATTAGCGGATGCAATTAAAGATCATCCTTCTAATATTTCGTTATGGAAATCAGGAAGAAAACCAGTTCCACCTTATAAATGTTCGTTGATGCAACTAGTGACAAATGGTGCTGTAACAAGAAAAGACCTGAGGCCATTAGATTACAAAAAACACTGGCCAGAACTGGAGGATGAATACGATGACAACTAAAGCAACTCAAATCTATCTGCAAGATGGTCAATCTGAGGTTGATTTTAAATTCAATGATGAATGGTGCCAGCTTAAAGAGCTGATTCGCTCCGGCAGGAAAGAGGAAGCGCATCGGTTATTGGATGTGCTAAATGAAATGTATCGAAACCGCCCGATTGAGGTTGTTGAGGCGTTGGAAGAGGAGATGGGGCTGAGATGAATAACAATAAAAAAAAGCCCACGGGACTGGGCTTTCGGAAAACGGCTGTTTGGCAGTCGTTCAATTCTTTAAATAACTACAGTTAACTACAGGTGTAATTATGACTTCAGTAGCAAATCTTGTCAATGATAACTCTTTAAAAATAGGCGATATTATCGGGGATGTTACATGTGCCTACAATCCACGTCTGAAACGTATATGTAAGGGCGATATTAAGGCCGGGCTGGTTTTAAACCAATTGCACTATTGGTGGCAGTACTGTACCAGTACGGCAAAGGGTTTTTATAAGTCTGTTAAGGAATTGGCTAGTGAGCTGGATTTAAGTGAATATGCGGTACGTAAGTCTATTAAGCTGCTGGAAAGCCTTGGCTATATCCGGCGCAAGATTAAGAAGCTTGAGCATAGAACTTATTATCTGGTTGATGAGGCTGCGATTAAAAAGGCTGCTGAGTGTTTTGATGCTGATAAGGCTGACAAGCCTAGATATCGAGTATTTACTGGTGTGCTTGGTGGCATTTGCCGAGGTGCAAAATATGACATTTCCCGAATGACGACATGTCGCAGTTCGGGAGTGGTGACATGTGACAATTCGGGAGTGGCGACATGTCAACACTCGGGAGTTGCGACATGTGACAGTTCGTATAAAGAAGAGATTTATACAAAGAATTATTCAGAGAATTATTCAGAGATAGAGCGCGCTGGTGATTCTGAGGATTTTGAGTTAGTCCCAGATGGCGAACAGCCAGAATCGAATGATGATAATGCTGATGGTGATGGTGTTGAGTATGCGCCAATAGGGCTGCATAAGAAATGTGGCTGGTGTGAAAACTGGGTAATGCCTGATAAATATCTGGATTACGCGGCAGCTAAAGGGCTTGTTGGGACTGCGCTGGAGATTGAGATTGAGAAGTTTGTGAATTACTGGCTATCTGGCAATGCTAAAGCCCCTACTAAACGCAACTGGGAAGCTACATGGCGCAACTGGGTTTTAACATGGTCAACTAGCAGTGCTGGCAGAATGAGTGCCAATAAACGCCGGAATGAATGGGATTGTACTAATGCGCGCTATGTGGAGGTAAAACCGAATCTGCGGGTGTATGGGGTAGATGTTGGCGGACGCAAGGTGTTTGTTTCTGTTCTCGGAACAACTGGCGAATGGAAAGCGCCGAAATGGGAAGAGGTAGGCAATAGCTCAAGTGCTGATGAGTTGTTTATGGAAACTGTGCGTCTGTGGAATGAGGCTGATTATGGATGCTAGGGAGGTGTCTCAATTGCTGGCAGATAAGGCGTTGAGTGTGTCTGAGCATCTGCTCCCCAATGGCAGGAAAAATGGCAATGAGTGGTGCTGTGGCTCGATTAATGGCGAGGAAGGGCAATCGCTAAAGGTGCATTTATCCGGCAGTAAGGCTGGTGTCTGGAAAGATTTCAGTGATCAGGACAAAGGTGGCGATTTGCTGGATTTGTGGGCAGCCTGTAGGGGATTAAGCTTTGTTGATGCGCTTAAGGATGCGTGTAAGTGGCTGGGGGTTGAGTTTTCTCCCAAGTTCTCAGTTGCCAGTAAAAAATCATTTACGCGCCCATCTGTACGCTTGGGGGCGGTGATTCAGCCAAAAGAGGATGGTTATTTTGACAGGCGGCGCATTAATGGCAGCACGCTTAAAGCCTACAATGTGGCCAATCATGACAGGGAGATTGCTTTCCCGTTAATGGTTGAGGGGGTTATTTATAACATCAAGTACCTAACGCCACGGCGTAAGGGTGGGGAGAAAAACCGCTGGCGACAAGAATCAAACTGTGAACCATGTTTGTTTGGGTGGCAGGTTATCACGCCTAATGACGATAAGGTTGTGATTACTGAGGGTGAAATTGATGCTTTGAGCGTTTTCCAGTCTGGGGTAAAGGCACTGTCTATGCCTAGTGGTGCTAAAAATCTGGAGTGGATTGAATACGACTGGGAGCGCTTGCAGCAGTTTAGGGTGATTTATCTGGCCTTGGATAATGATGACCCGGGACAGTTGGCCACGGTGGAGGTTTTGCAACGGCTTGGTGAACACCGGTGCAAGTTGGTTGATTGGGGCGATTTTAAAGATGCTAATGAGTGTCTGTGTAAGGCTGGTGAAGCTGCTGTACTAGATGCCATAGTCAGTGCCAAGTACAAAAAGCCGGAAGATTTAAAAAACGCCATTGAGTACGCGGACATTTTGTTTCAGGATTTTAATGGATTACTTGAATCTGCCGCAGGTAATACTACGCCATTTGCTGGGATGAAAGATTTTAAGTTTGGCATGGATCAGTTGACGGTATGGACTGGTTACAGTGGGCACGGCAAAAGCCAGCTATTGGGGTATTGCATGTGTGAAATGATACTGAGGCAGAAAGAACGCATTTGTTTGTTTTCTGGGGAGATGAAGCCCTACAAGGTATTAAATCGCATGGTTAGGCAGGTATGTGGAAAGCAGCGCCCTGATATTGCGGATTTAACAGAGGCATTAAATTTGCTATCTGGGGGGATGAATATCAATGGTGAGCGTTGCACGGAAGACAATGGCAATGAATCTGGCGGGCTGTGGATATATGACGTTAATGGTGCCGCCAGTCTGGAAAGGATGCTCAATGTATTTAAATATGCCAAGCAACGATATAACTGCCGTCATTTTGTTATTGATAGCTTGATGATGCTGGGGGTGGCTGAGAGTGATGTGGACAGGCAGAAAAAGATAGCGGAAATGCTGCGGGATTTTAAATCCCAAAACAATATACATATCCATCTTGTTGCACACCCTCGTAAGCCTGATAACGGCGATGAATCCAAGCCTCCCAACAAGCATGATGTGAGGGGGTCGGCGGGGATTACTGATCTTGCTGATAATGTTTTGGTTGTGTGGAGGAATAGTGATGCTACAGGTTACGGGACAGACCCAGATGCCAAGCTTATTTGTCAAAAACAACGCGATTCGGGTTACCAACCGATGGTTAATCTGTTTTTTGACCGTGAAAGCTGCCAATACCATGAGCGTGAAAGGGAAGCCATTAGCATGATTACAGGTGAAAGAGTTCAGCGGGTTTTTAAGTCACAACACGTGCGATGATGATGTCAAGTTTAGGAAAGAGCGAAGAGTTAAAGGGTATATTTGATGATTAGTAAGATTGAAATAGACACTGCTGCGGATGTGCTGGCTGCGTATGAGCGAACTATGGCTGATCGGAAGAGGCAAGGGCATTGTCTGAGTGCTGAATGGCGCTACGGGAAAGAGAAAGTCATCAGGGAATATGCTTTTGATGGTGTGCACTACAAGCCTGAGGTGTTTGCATTGGTAAGAAGTGCGTTGTCGTTATTGGCACAAAACAATCGCGAGGCGTTTAATGTGCTTGGTATTGAGTATGGGCGCAAGAGCCACTACTTTAAGCGCCGTTCAATCACTGCACGGCATCGTGCTATGGTCAATAGGAGCGCATGGGCTGAACAGGTAGAAAGGGCGTTAATGCTGTTTTGGGCGTATATGCAACATTGTGAAAATTTTGATAAATATTTTTTTAATTCACCCTTGCACATGACTTGAATATTTAGTATATTTCTAATCACCAATCTGTTTTTTTCCTTTTTAATGCCGGTGGCAGCTTTGCTGCACCCAAAAGAAAGGCATTGATATTTTTCTCCTTTTAGGTTGATAAACTTTACTACTGCGCCCGCCATCTCCCTGGCGGGTTTTTTTTATTGGGCGTCTGTATATTAACTGTACTAAGTAATAAGCCAGCTTAACTGCTGGCTTTTGTATTTAGCAATCTAATTGTTCTTCATTAATACCTAAAGCAGTGGCAAGTTTGGTGCGAGTTGCTTTAGTGGGCTTTTCTGAAGCTTCCAGCTTTAGATAGGCGGGTTGTGACATGCCAAGCTTTTCAGCGCATTCTGATTGTGTTAATTCCAGATATTCGCGCCATGCTCGAGCTGGTGTGTAATCTTGTTCAATTACCATGCCTACCACTTCGCTGGGAATGGCATTTTCAAGGTTAATAACAGGTTGATTGGTTAGTTGTCTGAAATCTTCATAGGGAACAACAACAAACTGAGGCATGCCGTGTTTGTCGTTGATGATTTGATAGTTAGTATTAATATGTGCGTTCATCACGTTTTTTAACCTCTTCAATTGAAATAATATGGATGATGCCATCAAAGTTAAACAGTACTCGGTAGTTACCGACCCGCAAACGATATCCGTATTGGTGATTGGATAGTTTTTTAACATTTGCGCATTCTGGCATATTGGTTAACTCTTCAATTTTCCGATAGATGAGTTTTCTATCAGGAATTTTCCGCAATTGTTTAAGGGCTTTTGGTTGGTAAGCTATTTTGTTCATGGTGTTGTTATAACTTTTTAATAACTAAATTATAACCAAAATATAACTAATATACAAGTAAGGAATAGATATGGTTGATGGTAACGACGATAACTAATAAGGTATTAAAGCGTTTGAAATATTAATGCAATATCAATTGTTAAGATAGCAAGCCATGAAAAAGAAAATAAAGCAAGTTGATCACGAGTATGTGGCAGAGGGACAAAAGGTGAGGTATGGGTTTTAATGGTTTTGATGGTTTAGAAAAAGCGGTAATGTTAATAGCAATATTATCCCCGTTTGGGTTGTGGAAAGTCATAGAACTTATTATTTGGTGCTATCAGCATATACATATTGGGATTAATTAATATTCAGCGGATTGGTTAGATGCTAGTCCGCTTTTTATTTGGGGTTGTTATATGACTACAAGTGTGGATTTTAAGCAGGTTTTGTTAGAAGCCTTTGAGAAGAATGAAGCAAAAGCTAAAGAGGGTGAGCTTAAAGAAGTTTTTGCTGTGCTGGAGCGATTGGCTAGCGAAATAGAGGCGGCTGTTAATGGGTTGTTAAAAGCATGGATACCGATGGGGGAGCTGGGGGGTGGATTGCCTAATCTTCCGTATTTTAAAGGTTACCGGGTTGAGTTAAAAAGTACGAGAACAGGGGAGCAGCGAACTCTAATGCGGTGTGATACACATGTTGGAGGCTATCCTTTTGATGTTATATATAAGAGTAGTGTTAATCCCAGTGCTAACAAAGTAAAAAAAGTAAATAATAAAGAGGAATTCGAATGCGCTTTAGCTGAAATGCTTGAATCCTCAGCCATAGTAGAACGTATATCTTCTCTAATGAATGAGCAACGAACGGTTAATGGTGACTAATATGATTGATGGTAACGACTACAACTAACCCTGTATTGAATTAAGACAAGCCCACTGCATATGCGCGTGGGCTTTTTTATTGGAGTTGGGATATGAGTAACCCTATAGATTTTGCACAGGCGTATTACAAAGGCCTTTTACTGACACGAAGCTATGAAGATACCAACGCTTAAAAGTAGCCTACCTGAGTTTAACAGTTCATCTGCCACGGTGCTCAGGGATAAACCGGGGGCTACAAAACGCATACGAGGCTATCAATGGCAGGAGATAAAGAAGCGGGTGCTGGCACGGGATAGTTTTAGATGCCGATCCTGCGGTTGCATTGGTGGCAGCTTACAGGTTGACCATATCATTCCATTGGAGTTAGGTGGCAGTAATGATGATAGTAATTTGCAAGTGCTATGCGCGGATTGTCATAAGCATAAAACCACCAAAGAACTGCGGCAGCGATACAAGCGTGGATGGTAAATATATTTAGTGATGGATGTAGCCGGTTAGATTATTACGCATGCAGATAGTCACGATATGTTATCGCTTTGGTTTATATTCTCACATGAAATAGTAACATTGAGTTATTATTTATTATTTTTGGACTGCTTAAAAAATAGGCAGGGGTAGTAGTAAAGTTGGGTTACTATCGCCGCCGACACCGCGCGCTCCCTCATTTATAAAAAAAATGGCCTGAAAACACCTGTTAATTAACAAAATCTGCTCAAAAAATAGGCAATTTGCTATGTCACTTAATGATAAACAGGAATTATTCGCATTGAATGTGGCCGCAGGGATAAATCAGACGGAAGCCTGTGTTAATGCGGGTTACAGCAGGAATGGAGCAGCCGCTGCCGCATGTCGTTTAATGAAAAATCAGGCCGTTTTAGCGCGCATTGAGGGGCTGAAAAAGCAGCAAAACAGACTTAACAAAAATATTAACAAAATTGTTAACAATGATGTTAACACGGATGTTAATCCTGTTAATCCTGTTAATCCTGTTCAGTCTGTATCACCGCCCAGTGATGACCCTTTGCAGTTCTTGGTGATGGTAATGAATGATGATAGCTGGCCGCACAAGCTGCGGATTGATGCTGCTAAAACCCTGATGCCTTATAAGCATGGGCGCATTGGCGAGACCGGCAAGAAAGAGGCCGCCAGAGATGTGGCCATTGAAAAATCACGCGCTGGCGGGTTGTCTGCGCGGCTAGAGCAGAAAGGTTTGAAAAAGGTGAAGTAAATGGCTGATTGGGTGACAGCCTGCCCTGACTGGGAAGAGCGGATTGTTAACCGGCAGTCATTGGTGCCCAGTGAGCCGCTATTTCCTATCGTGGCAGAGATTGCGATTGAGGTATTTGGTGATCTGATAGTGCCCGACATGACCGGATTGCCAAGAATGCGTGATGTAATGCCGCAGTGGGTATTTGATTTTGTTGGTGCGATTTTTGGCGCGCTTGATCCAGATACGCAGCGCAGACTAATCAAAAAGTTCTTTCTGCTGATTAGCAAGAAAAACGCTAAATCAACCATTGCTGCCGGAATTATGATAACCGCCCTTGAACTGAATGAGCGTAATTTAGCTGAGGCTATCATTCTGGCACCAACGAAAGAAGTGGCTGATAATTCGTTTAAACCAGCGGCGGGTATGATTGAGTTTGACCCGGAAATGCAGGACAAATACAGCATTTCCAAGCATACAAGGACGATAACGCATTTAGCTACCAAATCAACCCTGAAAGTTGTGGCCGCGGACGATAAAACAGCAGGCGGCCTGAAAGCCGCTTTTGTTTTGATTGATGAACATCATTTATTTGGCGCGATGGCGAATGCGGAATCCATAATTAAAGAAGCCACCGGCGGCCTGATGTCTAAAGTGGATGGCTTTTTAATTATTTTGTCCACGCAATCCCGAGAGCCGCCCGCTGGTGTGTTTAAAACGGAACTGGAGTATGCGCGTTCGGTAAGGGATGGCAAGACGGCACAGGGTAAAGAACTTATTGATAAGACTTATTTGCCGGTTTTATATGAGTTTCCGGCTGCGCTTATTAAGTCGGGGGCGTATAAGAAGCCTGAAAACTTCTATATAACCAATCCAAGCCTTGGCTACTCAGTGGACGAGGCTTTTTTGATTAGTGAGTATCGACAGGCCGAACTGAAAGGCGAAGAAACGCTTATTGAGTTTGAGGCCAAGCACTTAAACAAGGAAGTCGGGTTAAATTTACGCTCAGACCGCTGGAGTGGTGCAGATTACTGGCTGGCGCAGACGGATGATACGCTGACGCTAGATACGCTGCTAGAACGCAGCGAGGTGGTGGTAATAGGGCTTGACGGCGGTGGTAATGATGACCTGTTTGGGCTGGCTGTGGTTGGGCGGGAAAAAGACACGCAGCGCTGGCTTTCATGGTGTTATGCATGGGCAAACCCGCCGGTGCTGAATAATCGCAAGGATATCCTGCCCCAGCTGGATAGTTTTGTGAAAGACGGTGACATGACCTTTTGCCAAAATGTAGGCGATGACCTGAAAGAAGTGGCTGAGATATGTTTGAAAGTCGGCGAAACGGGTTTGTTGCACTCGATAGCAGTTGACCGCTATGGCATGGAACCGGTTTTGCAAACCATCCATAATAAATTTGTTGCCAGTGGCTACGCTTCCCCTGCTGATGGCCTGTTTAAAGCGATATCGCAAGGCTTCAAGATGACAGGCACGATTAAAGCCACGGAGCGCGCTTTGGCCAGCAGAAATATGTGGCACGCTAATCAGCCACTGATGAACTGGAATGTTGGTAACGCCCGCGTTATCCAGTCGGGCAACGGTATTCAGGTAACCAAACAGTACGCAGGTTTTGCCAAGATTGACAGCCTGATGGCACTGTTTGATGCCGTGGCCGTGATGGCGACCAATCCGACCTCACGATCTAACGGCGGCCTTGATTCTTTTCTGGACAATTACATAATAGGTTAAACAATGGCTGATTTACAGGATACTGGCTTTTTCCGCCGCATTCTGAATGCTTTCAGGCCACAGTTAAAGCTAGGCAAAGGCGAGAGTTTTGCGGCAATTGACAGCGCATCGTCGGTTAGTGGTGTCATGGTGACGCCAGAGAAAGCGTTAAAGCTTTCGGCGGTGTGGGCATGTATTAATTTACGCTCCGGACTGGTGTCCACCCTGCCTTTTGCCTTGCGAACTGCGGATAAAAAGATTGCTACCGAGCATCCTTTGTATGACATCTTTCGCTATGCGCCCAATGCCGACATGAATCCATGCGAATTCTGGCAGGCATTGATGACTTCAATAGACATATATGGCAATGCATTTGCTGAAATCAAACGCAAAGGCGAGCGGATTATATCGCTGGAAGTGCTTGATGCGGCCAGAATGAACATCACCCGCCTGCAAACGGGCGCGGTAGTGTATGAATACAATGAAAAAGACGGAACGCGAAAACTACCCGGCCGGGATGTCTTTCATCTGAAAGATTTCACCATGGACGGAATAACCGGGCTTTCGCCGCTGTCCCATGGCGCGGAAATCATGGGCTTGCAAATGGAAGCCAATGATACTACGGCACACGATTACAAGAATCGCTTCAAAGGGCGCGACGTACTTGTATACAGAGGTACAGGGCAAGGCGGGGCGCCGATATTGAATGAAGAGCAGCGTAAGAAAACCCGCAAATGGCTGCAAGAGTTTTCAGAGGCAAGTGCCGCAGGGAAAACACCAATACTTGAGGGTGGTTTTGACCTTGTAAACCGGTCGCCGTCATTAAGCCCGATTGATGCACAACTGCTTGAATCACGCCTGTTTGGCATTGAGGAAATCTGCCGCTGTTTTTCGGTACCACCGCAATTAATTGGCCATACCAGTAAATCGTCTAGCTGGGCATCCAGTTACGAAAATACGGTGCTTAGTTTTCAGGCGTTTGTAATGGTGCCGAAGCTGGCACGGATTGAGCAGACGATTACGCGCAAACTGTTAAGCCCGGCGGAGCGCAAGATTTATACGCCCAAATTTAATACCGAGGGGTTATTGCGCGCTTCACCCGCCAATCGCGCCAGCTTTTATACCTCAATGGTGCAAAACGGAATATACACACGCAATCATGTGCGCGACCTTGAAGACTTGCCGGCAGTGGAGGGCGGGGACGAATTAACCGTGCAGTTAAATATGGGTACGTTGAATCATGCAGCAAATGAAACATTAAAGAGGCACGAATGATGCAGACAAAACGTCTTGATATGCCGCTTGAAATTAAATCCGTCAAAGAAGACGGTTTTTTTTCGGGTTACGGTTCTATAAATGGCAATGTAGATTCTTATGGTGATGTGGTAGTGCCGGGAGCGTTCGCAAAGTCGCTGGCGGAGTGGGAAGCCCGCGGCCGCATGCCACCAGTGTTATTCAATCATGACTGGAATGCGCCTATTGGCTGCTATACCAAACTGGTTGAAGATGAACGAGGGCTGTATGTCGAGGGTAAATTGTTGATCAACCAGATAGAAAAAGCGCGGGAAATGCATGCATTATTGCAGGCCAAGGCGATTGATGGCCTGTCTATTGGTTATAGCATCGAGCGGCAGGAATACGACCGGCAAACAGATACCAACAAATTGATCGAAGTAAAACTATATGAAATATCCGTCGTCATTTTTCCAGCCAATCCAGAAGCTAGGGTGGACTATGTCAAGCATGATTATGGCTTACCCTCATCTGAACAGTTCAAAGCGCTGTTAATACAAAACGGATTTAATGCAAAGCAGGCCGCTGTCATTCACGACAGCGGTTTTTTTTCGTTGTCACAAAAGGCAACACCAACCAACCACGTGTCTGAAATAGACGAAGTTATACGAATTTTAGGAGCTAACTAGATGGCTGATGCAGATGAAATCAAAGCAGGTGAACTGGCTAAAGTGCTGAAAGAAAAGCAGGAGGCGGTTAATAAGGCCGTTGACGAAGTTAAGGGACTTGGCGAGGAGCTTAAAGGCAAGCTTGCAAAAGGTGACAAAGTTACCGAAGAACTTAAAAACGACGTTGACAAGCTGCTGACTGAAGTTAACGGCCTCAAGTCGCAAGTGCAGGATATGGAACAGGCGCAGGCTCGCAATCCAGTCACCCCGCAGGGCAAGCAGACTTTGGGGAGTATGGTGGTTAAGTCTGAACAGTTTAAAAACGGCGCCAACATATCACGACACGAGCATCTGCGCATTCCTATTAATACTAAAGAATTGGGCGGTTCAGACAACACAGGTTACAGCGCCGGTGCATTAGTACAGCCGCACGTTGTTGGTACTGTCACCTTGCCGGAGCAGCGATTAATGGTGCGTGATTTGCTTACGCCGGGCAATACCGATAGCGACATGATAATCGTACCCAGAGAAGACTTTTTTGAAAATAAAGCTGATGTAGTACCTGAGGGGCAGACAAAGCCTGAATCACATTTAAACTATG
The DNA here is from genome assembly GCF_914768025.1 of Snodgrassella gandavensis. Lineage (GTDB taxonomy): Bacteria > Pseudomonadota > Gammaproteobacteria > Burkholderiales > Neisseriaceae > Snodgrassella > Snodgrassella gandavensis. The sequence continues at coordinate 119,423 of NZ_CAJZCE010000001.1, forward strand.
TGCAGGAAACGGTGCCGGTTGTAACTATTGCCCACTGGCTTAAAGCAACCAGACAGATATTAAGTGATGCGTCCGGCTTGCAATCTATGATTGATGGCCGCCTGCGGTACGGCCTGAAACTCAAGGAAGAGCAGCAGCTATTAAATGGCGCAGGTGGTGGCACGCAATTAACAGGCCTGATACCTAACGCTACAAAGTTTCAAAATGAAAGCAACGTCAAGGACTTTACCATTATTGACCAGTTACGTCTGGCCATGCTGCAGGTGGTGTTGTCTGGCTACAGTGCTACCGGCCATGTACTTAATCCGGTGCAATGGGCAGAAATTGAAATGGCCAAGGATGACATTGGCCGCTATGTCATTGGTAATCCGCAGGGGCAGGCAATTCCGACATTATGGGGGCAGCCAGTTGTGGCCACGCCGTCTATGAAACAAGGCGAGTTTCTGACTGGTGCTTTCAAAATGGGGGCACAAATCTTTGACCGCTGGGATATGGGTATTAATATCGCCTTTAATAACGAGGATGATTTTATTCGCAATATGGTAACCATATTGTGCGAGGAGCGGCTGGCACTGGCTATTTACCGGAAAGATGCATTTGTAACGGGTAAATTGCAGGGTGTTCAGGGTACACAGCCTACGCCACCTACGCCGCCGAATTCCTAAACAAACCAAAACCGTTTATTCCGCCCCTGACGGGGCGGCTGAGGGCGATTATGATTAGTATTGAAGATATTCGTAATAATTGCCGGATTGATGACGATAGCGAAGATGATTTGCTTAGAATTTATCTAGCAGCGGCACAGGAAACAGTAAAACAGTTCACCGGACGCAACTGGTACGAAAATGAAGTACCGGATACAGACCCAACCGGCCTGTTGTATAACTCCGCAGTCGACATGGCAATGTTGCTGCTAACCGCCAACTGGTATAAAAACCGTGAGGCAGTTTCTGCAATGAATTCAGCATGGCTGCCTTTTGGTGTTGGGTTTTTATTGCAGCCGTACCGGATTATGTGGGGGGATGCATGAGTATCGCGGCAGGTAAACTGGATAAACGGGTATTGCTTCAACGCCCGCAAATCAGCAAGGGCAGTCTGGGGGATATTGAAAAAAACTGGGTTGATGTCGGCAAAGTATGGGCAAACATGTCCTATCTGTCTGGCCGTGAATTTGTTAAAAACGGGCTGGATTCGGCAAGTTGTACCGTGTCGATACAGGTGCGCACAAGCAAACTGACAGCCAACATTACCCCTGAATACCGGATTATGTACAAAGGCAGTATTTTCAATATTCAGGCAGTATTACCGGATTCGATTCACCCCGAAGTAATTAATTTACCCTGTATCACGGGCATGAACGAGGGTTAAAAATGGCATTCAACTTTAAGGTTAACGGACTGGAGCGGTTGCAGAAAAGGCTAAGGCGACTTAGTAAGAGCGTTCAGGAAGACATCGCCAAAAAAGCCACCGGCAAAGGTGCGGCCATCATCCGGGACGAGGCAAAAAACAATGCCTACAAGGCACCAAAACCTTACCGGGTTTACAACAGTGACGGCAAGGGCGGCAAAACCTGTACAGTAGTGCAGCCCGGCCATGTCGGGCGCAGCATCATCATGAAGCGCATCCCTGCCTCGGAACGGCACGGGCTGACTTCCAAGCATATTGTTACCGTATCCAATTCCAAGGAAATTCCCAAAGGAGCAAAACAGATTGCCACCTTTGTGGAATACGGTATTAACATGCCGCAGCCACACCCGTTTATGCGTACAGCCTATGACAATAAACGCGGGGAGGCTAAAAAGGAAGCAACCAAAATATTGCTGGAAGAGGTGCATAAAGAATGGAAGAAATAGCTATTTTTTACAGCATCATAAAGGACTTGTGCGGTGGGCGTGTTTATCCAGACCTGATACCGGTGCAGAACAGCGCCACAGACCCGGCCATGTGGCCAGCCATGCGCTATGTGCTTGTTTCCGGGCAAGTGGAGGCGACAAACTGTTACCAGAGTTTCAACCCGCGGGTGCAGGTGGATATTTATGCCAGCACGGCGCCGGAGCGCGCGCAATGTGTGCAGCAGGTGATGGATACCATACAGGCTAGCAACGAAGTTGAGTGCCTGCTTAAAACAGCGCCATTCTTTTCTTACGATATTGACAGAAAGAAATATCAGGCAACCTTTGATTATCTGATTGTTTAACTGACAATTGTTTTTTATACAGGCCACGGTTACCCGTGGCTTTTTTATGGAGTTTTGTTATGGCAAAAGCACAAGGGCAACCGGCTATTAAGAAAAGTGCGAAGCGCGGGATGAGTTTTAATAGCCGCACTTACTTTTACGACCTGCCGGAGACGCCGACAAAAGTTATTAGTGAATTAACAAACACTAAACCAGCCATCGCCACATCTGTGGGTCATGGCTTAAAAACGGGTGATGCGGTTTGGGTTGAGAGCGTCGAAAACGAAGCCATTAATGGCTATTATCTTGTTAGCGTGAGTAACGAAGACTCATTTGCGCTGATGACACTGGACGGGGAAGATATCGGCACAGTGACCGATGCTAAATTTACCACCGTGAAACGATACAGCTTCTGTGATGCCACCAGCGTCAAAATAGCGGCGATCAAGACTAAAACAATCGATGCAACTACCATCTGCGATGAGGGCGCTGTTACAGAGCTGGAAAAAGAGCCGGGCACCATTAGCCTGTCCGGCCTGTGGGTGCCAGACAAAGAAGTTCAGGATTTTCTGGAAGAGATGGCCGAGGAGCTGGAGACCATATTTTTTTCCTTAAAACCCAAAGGCAGCAAGTATATGCGCGGTTATCAGGTAAAAATCACCAGCTTGGACTGGGATGGCAAAAGTGGTGACAAGTGGCAGTTTTCAATCGAACTGCAAATTAATGGCCGCAGCCGTAAATTAGATATGACAACAGGAGCAAAATAAGATGACCAACACCGCAGACACAAAAAAAGCCTTTATCAATGCCGCCCGCCAGTATATGCGCAAGGCAGTAATCAGTGCCGTACCGGATATTGCTCCGTACGATGGCCATCTGCATGTCAAGATGTTGAATGTGCGCGAAATGACCGATTTTTTTCAGCGGTGCAGCGAATTTGAAAGCAGCTACGATGATGGTTTAAACGGCGTGCGCGAAAAAGCGCTGATGATTGTCGACCAGGATGGCAATCCCATGTTTTACCCGGATAGCCGCGAAGATTTGGAGTTTCTGGCTGACCTGCCCAGCAAAGTACTGGCGGCCGTACAAGATCATTTCTTCCTGATCAACGGAGATGCAGGGTTAAAAAAGCAGTTACAAGACGCGAAAAATTCATAATTGAGCTGTCTTTTCTGTTGCATATCCCGGCCAGAGAAATTGACGGCTGGCCGGTAAGCGAATTTAACCGCTATCTGAATTATTACAACCGCTTCGGCTTCCCACAATGGCGTATTGAGCAGTATCTGGCCTATAACACCCTAGTCACAGCACGGGCGGCCGGCAATGATGAAATTCAATTGCAAGACCTGTTATTACCTGATCTGGCGGATGATGAAACCGACAGTCAGGATGTTGCGGATTCAGGTGGTGACGATGATGCAGATGAAGTTGACGCGTTTCTGGATTCATTCGACTAACACAGCGGCCAAGTGCCGCTGTTTTCTATAGGGCGTTGTATGGGATGTGATTGTAATCAGAGCGCACAGGCGCAGCGCGACAGCAGTAGCAACTATGAGCGCAAACAAGCCATTTGTACGACATGCGCGGAAATCAACCGCTGGGTAGCAGGTACCCCACCCGGGGCACCGGTGCACATTCTTGACCGATGTTCGCAGTGTGGCTGTTTTATCAAGCCCAAAGCAAAAATCTGGGGCTTACATTGCCCATTAGATAAATGGTAGTAAAGGTATAGATATGTCAGAAGATTTAACCATAGGCGTGGGTATCGACGCGCGCGGATTTATTTCCGGCATACGCAGCACGGAAGAGCAGGCCAAAAAAGCATCACAGGCACTGACACGCGCCTATCAGGCGTCTGCCCGCAGTGTTAACGGCCTGACCGATGCAGTCATTGCCACCAGAGCCCAAACCCTGTTAAATCTGGGCGTCACCATGGAACAGGTAGACGCATTCAAACAGACTGCCGTATCCGTACGCAAGTACAAGGAAGAATTAAAAAAGGTTAGTGGCGAGTACGAGAATAATTCTGCCGGTTTAAATAGATATCTGTTGGACTTTGGCAAGCAAAATGAATTGCTGTCACTGGCCACAATCAGTATGCGGGAACTCAGGGCGGAAGAAGCCGCCCTTGCCGCCATGAGAAAAGCGCGGCCGGCGGCACCAGAGCCAACCAAAGCGGCCACACCAACAGCGGCAAAAATGGATGCACTGCCTCCGGTTGCAGTCAAAGTCGGGGATATTGATGTTAAAGGCCTGACTGAATTTAATGCCAAGCTGGATACGGCCTTGGTTAAAGCAAAGCATCTGGCCGTGGCCATGCTGGGCATTGGCAGCATGAAACAGTTATCCGGAATGGCGGATGATTGGACAACGGTAAACAACCGTTTGAAGCTGGTGATTAACTCTACTGCCGAATTAGTACAGGTGCGCAGCCAGTTAATGGCCAGCGCCAACAACACCGGCCAGTCATTGAGTACCGTGGCCGAACTGTATAACAAGCTGGTCACGGCGCAGAACCAGACCGGAATCAGCGGCAGCAAGCTGCTGAAACTAACCGATACCATCAATAAAGCCATGGTAATCGGTGGTGGCTCGGCTGAATCACAAGCGGCGGCACTGGTGCAGTTATCACAGGCGTTTGCCTCAGGCACATTGCGCGGTGAAGAATTAAATTCCGTACTGGAACAGGCACCGGGGCTGGCGCAGACAATAGCCAAAGGATTAGGGACAACAGTCGGGCAATTACGTGCACTGGCTGCTGCCGGCAAGCTGACATCCGAGGCCGTGGCCAATGCCATATTAAAGCAGGCGCCAGTCGTTGATGCGCAATTTAGCAAGATGGTCAAGACCATTGGCCAGTCTGCCACCACCCTTAAAAACAAAGTGATGTCCTTTGTTGGCGCGCTGGACGAAACCACCGGCGCCAGCCGCAAAGCGGGTGCAATGATGGAATGGCTGGGTAATCATCTGGGGACGGTTGCAACGGTTGTCGGTACCGTGGCTGCCGTCTATACCGGCAAATATGCCGCATCCATTGCAGCAGTGATTATCCGCAAATACGCCGAAATTGCCGCATCAGAAAAATCTACTGCTGCCATGTTGAAAGAGGCGGCCGCAGCTAAATTTCTGGCGACAGCCAAGGCGAGCAGTGCCGCCACAGGTGCGGCAGGTACCACAGGGGTGGCAGGGGCAGTAGGCGCAGTCGGCAGCGTTGCTGGCATGGCCAAAGGTGGCTGGGTTGGTTTGGTTGCCGGCTTGGCCACAGCAGCATTTACTTATTATGAAATCAGTAAAGCGACCGATGTGGCCACCAATTCCCTCCGGGCGCAGATAGGAACCATAGAAGAGCTAAAAGAAAAATACGCCGCCGCAGATACAACAGAAAAAACGCATCTGAGAAACGAGGCGGAAAAAAACTATAACGACATCATTAAGCGAAGAAACAAGGCAATTGCTGGAATGGTTGTTAAGTCAATAGCTTTTCAGGAAGTGCCGGCTTTTAAGCTTGATAAGTCACTAAATCAAATTAGACAGATAGAGGAAAAATTAAAAAACTGCGAAATAACAGCGGAGCAGGCAAAAGATGAGACATTTAAGCTACTTGATGTAAAACCGGGTTCCAAGACAGCAAAAGCCCTTGAGGAAGCACTTTACGGGGTTGATCAGCTACGCAAACAAAGTAATGAAGCTGCTAAGGAAATGAACGCCTATGGCGGAAACGTGCCCCTATTTGAAACTGCGGAGGAAAAAACACAGGCTGCGGAGGCGGGTGTAAAAAAGGTTGATGAAGCTTTTCAGAAGTTAATTGATTCGCAAAAACAGAGCAATGAGCTTCTTTATAAGCAAAGTCAGCTTATGGCTCGTGGGGTGTCGGAAAATGTTGCTGCTAATTTAGCAAAAGCAGACGACGGCACACGAACACCTGAAGAGTTAAAAGAATATAAATTTGTTTTAGAAACAAATGAATACTGGAAAAAGCAGATTGAAAACACCAAAGCGGTGGCATCAACCCTGCAATCGTTGGGGAATAGCGCTGCTGAGGCGAAGGCTGAGTTACTGGGCGGAAAGGAGGGATTAACTTTATTCAAACTTTCAACGCAAAATGCCACCAGCGCGCAGATGGAACAGGCCAAGCAGGCCATGGCGCAAAGCAAGCTATACCGGGAGCAGTTGCAAAACCAGCAGACCCTGAAAGACATGGTACAGCAGGCACAGGAGGCAAGGGCAGAACTGATTGGCGGTAAAAACGGCCTGATTGCATTCCGGCTGGGGCTGACCCATGCCACCGATGAACAGATACGACAGGCACAGGCAGTTAATGCATTAACTGAGCAGATACAGAAACAAAAATCTGTTATGGCCACACTGGAGGGTTTAAAAGAGCAGGTTGAAACATTGGGCATGGATTCCATTCAGCGGCAGCTATACGGCATGCGCAAGAATGGTGCCACGCCGGAGCAGTTACGTTATGCCGAGGCCATGCTCAAGCAGATTAAATCATTCGATGAAGCACAAAAAGATACCAAAGCGGCGGCGCAGGATTTATCAGAGGCGGCGGAAGAGTTAAAGAACGGCAGCCACGCAGATAAGGACAAGCCGATTAGTATCTTTAGTCGAGAGTACCGCGCCCGGGAAGAGGCCTACTGGAAAAAGAAGCGGGAAGAAGAACAGAGCATGGGCGGCTTTGCCTTTATCAGTGGCCGCCGGCCATCTGCACCTGATGTCAACCTAATGTCAGCCCCGATGGCGCCAGCCGGCTTTGGCTCAGGCAAAGATGCCACCAAAGATATCGACGACATGATTAAAGTGACGGAGGCCATCAAGGTGGAAATCAGCAACGGCAACAAGAACGTAACTTTAAAAGCACTTTTTGATGCACCCAATGGTGCCAATGAATTCAAGCAAATGCTCAAGAATACGCTACACAGCGTTGCCAGTGATTTGCGATAACCCCGGCCAGATGGCCGGTTTTTTAATGAGGTTTAACCATGCCCTTTATGTTGTATACCGATGCCCAGATGACAATAGAAGCCAGCAACCCCTATCAACTGGATTTTAATGGCGCCGGCAAAAATGAGTTCAAGCTGTTTTTTGGGAGCCCGTACCCCAACGAAGTACTGAAACCAAAAGCAGACCAGCAAATCATGCTGATGCCAGCCAGCCGCCTGAAAAAATGGGAGCCAAACCACGTGTACAGCTTTGGCAATATTATTGAGCCGATCGCATCCAATGGCTGCATGTATCAGTGTCTGGACAATGCCCAGACTGGCAGCAGCGAACCGGCATGGCGGGCAGAGCGCGGCAGCAAATGCAGTTCAGGCAGTACAACATTTATCAATCTGGGGGCGAAATTCCAGCCCGCAGATATCCAGCTAGCCCTGACGTATGCCGGACTGGACACAGCAAATGCCGGTGCTGCGCTGGAGCTGGGCACACAGCTACAGGGTGGCAAGGCCATACCGGTGTATATCCGCGTCACCAATACCAACAACAGCGTCCGCAGCGACCGCTCCGACCCATGCATCAGCATCAGGCTCAATGCCACCATCACCGAAACAACAGCATAAACAGAAAGTGAAACATGCTAGGTTCGTCTTTACTCAACAACACCCTGCTGGCTACCGATAGCGGCGATACAGCGCAGGCAGCAACCAGCGACGGCATCGAATTAATCCGCATCGGCTGTACCGTACGCACCATAGAGCAAAGCGAAGATTTAATAACCCTAACCTGCCATGTTTACCAGAAAACAGACAGCGGTGGCGACTTACTCAATATAGCGCAGGTAGTCAATCCGGTATGCGACAGCGAACTGCTACAGCTTAGCCAGCAGGTACTAAACCCCGCACCCAACCGCTTTATGCGCGCCAGATGTGCACAGGGCTTTGATGGAGAGAAATACGCTATCAGAATATTTGTGGGCGGTGTTGAACTGTGTAACGTAGTGCGCACCTGTGAAGTGCATTTTGCCGAGAGCGAATCAGCCACGGCCAGCCTGTACCTGCGGGAGTCATGCGGCGCAATTGACATATACCAGTACTATAACCGGCAGATCGTTATTTACGCGCAGACCGATAAATACCTGTACCCGATATTCTCCGGCCTGATAGATATGCCCAAAATAGATTATTCAGGCCGTTTGCGCATCCTCAACGCCACCAAAGACCGCAGCAAATCAGTCGAAAAATTAAGCATTGACACCATCCACGGCATTGGCTACTGGTCGCCGTCGATTTTTGGTGAAGAGCAGAATTATGAGACCAAAAACGCGCAGCTCACCGACCGGTTAAGCACCATACCGGCTTCACTTGATTTTGATGCCCGAGAACAGGCGCATCTGACATCTTGGCTGCCTAAACCAGTAGCTGACTGGACACTGAGCGATTGCGATGTTTACGAAGCCAATATGGCCTTAGAGATGAGCAGCGCCGTTTCCATCGTCAACCGGGTTGAAATCGAATTACACCACCAGTTTGACCGCCTGATTCACCGAGAAATCAGCTTTAGTTACCGCTACCTTAGCTTTATGAATGATTTTGATTACATCATAAAAGTGGCCGCAGAGGGGCCCGCCCCGAAACTGGCCGATGTCCAGAGTGCGGCAAATGGCGGTGGCTGGACAACCGGCGAATGGTGGGTTAAAGGCACACCGCCCCCGGGCGTGTATAACGGTGTGATATGGAAAGCGGCCGATTACAAATACGATTACGAGCCAACCGGCGAAAAGGACGAAAACGGCCACGATATTGTCAATGTAGTGCAGATTCCAATCGGCAGCGACAGCAATTTATACGCGCTGGCCGCTTCATGGAAAGCAATGCGCCGCTGGAAACAGGCAATTGATGAAAAGTACATCATTGTCTTACAGAATCAGGAATCCATTGCCATTCATGGCGAAAAAAAGGAAAAAATTACCTACAGCATCAACCATGAAAGTGATGATGACAAAATGGCCAGAAACTGGGGCAGTGAAAAGCATTACAAAAGGCCAAAAGGGATAAAGCAGTTAAATGGCGACTATACAACCAATATCGACAACGTTATCCCCGGAGAATTTGCCAACGGCTATCAGGTTGCCGTGCAGATAGGCTATACCAGAATGCTGGAAAGCCACCGGCAGAACAGCATAACCATGGATTGCAAGTTCTTACCGTTCGCCAGCCTGACCCATAGCGTACATGTGGACACAAAACGGTTTAACGCCAACGTCAAAATAGCGGCATACAGCCATAGCTGGGATTTTACCAGCAAGCGCGGCAAAACCACCCTGACCGGTAAATTCTTCATGAATCCCGGCAGCCGCACACAGACATTCAGCCAAGTAGAGCCACCGCGCGAGCGGCCACAACTGCCCTGTGAAACATTTCAGCAGGAATTCGTATTAAACGACTATATCGTCCCTTATGGCGTTGACGTGATTGAGCAAGACCCGAATGCGGACAAAGATGAGGACGAAAAGAGAGAAGAGGAAGAAAAAGACAAAGGCAATTCCGCCATTATCGGCAAGCCAAAATTCAAACTCTATGAATGCAATGGCTATGTACGAAAAGAAACCGGTTACACCTTTAAAGGTACCAAAATGAAACGCGGCATCGCATTCAGAGTGCAGACGCCGGACATAGAAGAGAAGAGCACCGACACACTGGACGTTAATGCCGCCGATCAAACATTTAATCTGGCCATACCGCACAACGAGCCATCTCCACAGTTAACCTGTCATAAAAAATGAGTAATGAACATGAGCCTAGCAGAAGATTTCCGCAAACTGTTTGGTAACCACCGCCCCGGCTATGAGCGCACCCCCAACCGCCCGCGACTGCTCGGCGCCACAGGAATGTCAAAAATGCCGTATGGTGGGGATATGCCCCAAAGCAATACCTGTCTGGACAAATACGCCTTATTACATTTCAACAGCAACGGCCAACCATCCATTGCCAGCGCACGCGCGATTGAGGGCTTGTTTGAAGCAAACACCGGCCGGCAGGTGCGCATATTTCTTGACCCCAGTGCCACAATTTGCGAAAACAGCGACGTAGAACGTTTCAGCGCTTACATATGGTACAAATTGCAGCTTAAAAACAACTATGAAGCAATACTAACCGGTAGGTGTTTTACAAAAGATCATATCTTCTTTGGTTTAGCCCATTGGTTTTTAGGCTTGGATATATTAAACACGCCATTACCATGGCCGGGCGAAACCAATCATATAGGAATTAATAACATACGGAAAAGCGCAGGTACACTTAAAGATACAATGTATAAAATGCTGAAAACCAACGCATTAAACGCCAAAGCATTTTTTACAACCGTCCCGATAAAAGAAAACCTACTGGCCACCAATCGCGAGGAGTACAAAAAAGCAGTTAAACAGATTTTTGATTTTATCTGCACCCACATCAACAAAGATAGTAAATATAACCGCAATACAATGTTAGAGGTATATGCCTTTTATCAGCAGAAAAACAGCTTCATAACCGAAAAAAATAGAGCTTCAGCCATGCTGATTAGCGATACTGAACAGTATGCAGGTAAAAAAATTCCCGAAGATGGGGAGAAAGTTTATACATGGGAAACACCGGCCAAACCGTTTCTATATGGCTCCGCGTACAACCACACCTTTAATGCGAAAGATGTTTACTGGGGAATTTCGGCCGATAATTACAAAGTGTATGAATCGCGCTGGAAATTTGCCGATGATCTGGTATACGGCGCTGGCCTGATTAAAGATTATGCCCTGCAAAGCGCAGGCATTACCCGGGATGAAGAAATCACCGCGGATAATGTGGCTAACGTTAAATTTGCTGACCATTTCATCCATTCGTTTGACTACTCAGAGGGTGTACAACAGTACTTTGAACAGGACGTGACCTTTTACTATCGGAATAAATACGATGAAGATGGTAACGAGACCGGCGAAGACATGAATGTCCCTTTCATCACCCTGTCAGAGAAAGGCATTACCCGATTATGGAGCGTGGACATCTTCCCGGATAGTGCCATCATCGATCTCAAATTTGACCCAAAATCAGGCAAATTTATACCGTCGCATCCCGTTGACCCAGAACTACTGCCCGAAAATCTGAAAAATCTAAGTGGCTTAAACCTCAAGGATGAAGAAGAAAACCGCTACAGCATCACCTTAACCGAAGGTGGTTTTTTATTGCACAGCGCAGCAGCGGGTAAAACGTGGCAGATCATGCACGGCGATTACACACTGGCACCCAAAGAAGAAAAAGGCAACAACAATGAGATGCTATAAAAACAACTTCAGCACCACCCTGGTCGAAGAGCTGGCACTAAACAAAAAAGATGCCGAGCTAATCCTTGATGAAGAATCCACAGAATTACTTTTACAGGCCATACCGATGAGCCGTGGACGGCATTACATGCGGCTAACCTTACAAAGTGCCGATGCGGCAGAATATGAGCTCATAGACGTCTATAACCAGTATAACAACAGCCTGATAATCTGCCGCGCTGGTATGGAAGAAACAACGCCGGCTGCATGGCCAGCAGGGACACGCATCTTGTGCGCACCTACAGCACAGAGCTTTCAGCCCAAGCAAATAACCCATGTCAACGTCAGATGGCAAATTGATGACAGGAATACCTTAATTATAGATGCGCGCAACGGCAGTACACAGATACTGCTACCAGCAGAAGATGGTGACGAAACGGCGGGTTATCCCGTCGTGTTTACACATATGCGTGATGGCGATGAAATGTTATTGGAATTAAAAGGCATTGATAGCGCAGACCAATTGCCGGATTTTGCAAACGCAACACTATTAAAAGGCTAAACAATGGGCATGTTACTAAAAGTTTATATGCATAACGGCTGGCGTTATGTCCGGCCACTAGGCAAAATTGCGCCATCTGCGATTGCCTCATTCCCCTTTGGGCGGGCACAGTATCAGAGCAATACCGAATGGCGGGACGAAATCAGCGGCCGCTATGTCGTGCCACAGAATACTCAAATCGGAAAAGGTGCGATCAACCCGATTCATGGCAGCGATGAGGGCTTATTGCTCAATAGCTACAAAACAGCCGAGAACAATCCAAGCAGCAACGCATTAACCAATTCTTCCGAATCAATTCTGTACGGCAATGCACTAACCATCCGCATTAAGCCGGGACAATTTGCCGGCTTCCCCCTGATTCTATGCGTACTGTATGGCGAAGAGGGGGAACATGAGCGGGATGAATTACTGATTATTGCTGTTCAGGATTTACAGATTGTCACTTACTATCGCCAGCGCAATGCCGAAAATAAGGACGTAACAAAAAACCAAACCGGCATATACCTGAACAATAACGATCGCTGGAGCAGCATCGGACTGAATTTTAGCAGTAGTGACGGCTTCGGACTGGCCGGCATTTATCATAAGTTCACTTACCATCGATTAAACATAGAGCCGTTGAAAGAGTTCAACTATTTCTGGCTATTTGACTTTAATACAGACACATGGGTGGAATATGAAAACGAAGAGGAAATAACCGCCTTTAACGGTGGTATAGCACAGGCTAAAGTCTACAGCAATGCTTTATCCGGCGATGAATTCGGTACCCTGCTGGGTGAGTACAATGATAATGATGATCAGGGCGTGATTTACATAGACAAGCCAAGTGGCGGAGTGCTGGCCGAAATTTACACGGAGACAAAAGAGGTAAGCCCCGGCGGCGGCGATAGTGGCGGCAATGGCAGCAATAACCCGCCGGGTGGCAACGGTGGTTCGGGCGGCAACGGTGGTTCGGGCGGCAACGGTGGTTCGGGCGGCAACGGTGGTTCGGGCGGCAACGGTGGTTCGGGTGGCAACGGTGGTTCGGGCGGCAATGGCGACGATAAAGTTAACATTGGTGGTTCAGGCGATCAAGACCCACTTAAGCCGGGCACTTTTTGTATGAACAGTGAGGATTAAAATGGCTTTTATGTTATATGCAGATAAAAAAATGCAGAAGCCGGCCAATATCCGCCTTGCATTTAACGGCACCGGCATTCTTGATACAGTGCTGTATTTTGGTAGCAACCAGAGTGACGAAGTATTAAAACCGCAAACCGATGCGCAAATCATACTCAAGCCGGTTGACCTGATAAAAAAATGGCAGCCTAACAAGTTGTATTATTGGGGCAACATAATTGAGCCAAGCCACCCTAATGGCTATATTTACCTGTGCATCACTCAGGGCACAACCGGCAGCGAAGAGCCGAGATGGTGGATAGATAGCGGCGGTTCGGGTTCTTCCGGCAGCGCATGGTTTACCGTACTGGGCGAAGCGTACAGGCATACCGATATCAAATTATCACTGACACAGGCGGGGCTGGATCGTGCGGTAGGTGGTGCTGGTGTTGAGCTGGGCGCACAGTTGCAGGGTGGCAAGGCCATACCGATATATATGAGGGTGGCTAATAAGTCCTATGACTTACGTAATGACTTTAATGATGCCTGCCGTGGCCTTGCCACCAACAGCACGATTACGACGACAACAGACGTATAAATTTACATAAAATGTTAAAGATTTACTCATATTAATTATGTTATTCTTGTCTTTTATGCAAAGGAAAAGCGTCAATGTCGTTCAAGAATTTGTATGCACTTTTGGGAGTTGCGCCTACAGCCTCTGATACAGAAATAGTAAAAGCGATGCGGGAAATGGCGCAGCTTCAGTTGATAGAATTGGATGATTTAAAGCTTTGCAAAGCTACGCTGCTAAACCCAGAAGAGCGTAAGAAATACAATGCACAGCTATTTGCGGAGCACCCAGAAGTCTTGGGAGAGTTAACCAAACCTAAAGAGACTGAGGAGGTAAAGCCGCCGCCACCTAAGAAAACAACGCGGAGCAAGAAAAAGCTGTATGTGATTCTAGCGAGCGTGGTCGCAGCAGGGGTTGTTGCAGGGGCGGTTGTTTACTTTAAGCATTACAAGCCTTTGTGGGAGGCTAAAGACGCCGTACGGGACATATTAAAAGACCCTGATTCAGCTAAGTTTTATAATGTTAAAAGACTTGTAAACTCCAAAAATGAGCTTCTATCTGTTTGTGGTCAAGTAAATGCAAGAGTTCCCGCAGGAGGTTACGGAGGGAAACAGCTATTTGTGTACCTTGTAAAAACCAAAAAGGCCATGTTGATTCCTAGCAAAAGGCCGGAATCGATAGGGAAGGAATATTTTTACAGCACTATGTATAGAATAAACTGTTTAAATGCAGACCCTGATGAATTAGCAAAACAAAGCGCCGAAGCTATAGCTCGCTCAGTTGAATATGAAAAATTGGCAAGTGAAAGAGAAGTGACTTCTATTTACGATATTGAATACGATCGTTTGGATAAAGAAATGGTAGAAATGGCTGGAAAAATGGAAGAGGATAGGCAAGCAATTTCTATTTTTTCTGATAGCGATGACGAATGATTCGATGATAGTAACATTAACCCAAGCCAGCTAGTAGCTGGCTTTTTTATTAAACGACTAACCGCCTAGTGGCGGTATTTTTATGGAGTAAGCACATCATGCTTAAAGCATTTAAATGGTTGCACTGGTTGCTTGATTTACGCTTTTTGCCAGACAAATTCCAAGATTGGTTATTTGGTACCGGCACACGAATAATTGAAGTGCTAAGCGGGTTTGCCATGCTGGGGTTTGCCCTTGTATTTGCACTGCATGGTGAAGAGATGATTAAAGAGGATTTATACGAAAAATTCCTGCATCTTCACCCTAAAATATTCGTGGCCATTCTGGTAATTGTGGCAGCAGGGCAGCTATTTGCTGCCTTTTTTCATTCCAGCCGCAGCAATATCCTGTCTGGCTGCTTCCTGATCTGGTCGGCATTAATCTGGGTTGTTATATCCGGGGCATTTATCGCAGCATACCCGCCTTTGTCTACAGGCATGACCACCTATCCCATTATTGCCATCATCTGTGCCCTTGCCGGCAGGAATCTAATCAAACACACCAAACGGGTAGAAGACAAAAAAGGCGGTGAATGATGGACGAGGCTTTCACACTAGCCAATTGCTTTGCCCTTGCTGGCGGCTTTCTGGGCGCGCTGGTGGTGTCTGATTACAAACGCTATGGGACAGTACTAACAGTTACGTTCATCGTTATAGGCATGGTTTTTGCGGCAGCATTAACGGAATATTTCTTTACGCAAAACCACCCGTGGCTATTTGCCGGTGCTGGTGTATTTGCCGGTATGGCTTCCACATCTCTACTGGATGCATTCAAGGCCACAGCACCAAAGATGGCACAAAAGCTGATTAATGCGGTTTGTAACAGGGCAGAGAAGATGATTGGTGATACTGATGATGGGCAGAAATAGGGTGTCTGTTGCGTTCCCTTTATCATTATGTAACCGTTTCAAGCCAGCTTAGTGCTGGCTTAATCTGAAACACAGAGCAAATTTTAAGATTAGATTTCTAGGATGGGATTGAAAACTACAACTGCAAAACTTTGTTTCACATTCATTTCTATTGCAAAATTTTTAAAATATCATTACAGTAGTAATGAAATATAAATGAACAGACAATGATTTTTAAAAGGTATTGTATATGGCAAATTTACAAATTCGCATAGATGATAAGTTGAGAGACGAGGCGCAGCAGATCGCTAATGATTTGGGTATGGATTTAACGACCGCTGTTAGAGTTTTTTTAAAACAAATGGTTAATGATAGAGGTTTTCCATTCAGACCCGACTTAGACCCGTTTTATAGCCCCAAAAATCAGGAAGCATTAAAAGTTTCTATTGCACAACTCAACGCGGGCGAGGTGGTTAGCAAAACACTGGACGAATTGCAGAATGAATTTTGACTTCACACCGCAAAGCTGGATGGAATATACATATTGGCAAACCCAAGATCGTAAGACTGTAAAAAAAATTAATACACTTTTGAATGATATAGCTCGTAACCCTTTTGAGGGTCTAGGCAAGCCAGAAGCCCTTAAAGAAAACCTGTCAGGCTTTTGGAGTAGACGTATAGATGACAAAAACAGACTTGTCTACAGAATAGTCGATAATCGTTGCCAGATTATCCAATGCAAAGGACATTACAGCGATAAATAGACGTCCGCAGTAGCTTTCAGCCTAGCCCTAAGAGATTTCCCTCCTAGTCCGATTAAAAGCTACAAATTTATTATTTGATTTTGTAACCGTTTCAAGCCAGCCTAGTGCTGGCTTTTTTAACACAAAAAAATTGCCCTCAGGGATTCGCACTCCTTGGGGGCATTTGTTATTCAAAAATAAGGTTTAAACAACGTGATCAATGATAAACGATTTACGTTTAAGTATCTAGGAATTCTTATGGAAACTATTAATTTCACCCCAAAAGAGTTGCGTAAAACGATGTGGACGGCCGCACTGATTCTGCTTGTGCTCATTTTGGCATGGCGACTGCCTGAAATGATTAGCGCGATTAAATGGTGGTGATTTTTTATAACAAACGACGAGGCAGCCATTTCGGCTGCTTTTTTATGCATGAAAGGTTTTGATATGTACAAATTAAGCCAACGTTCATTGGGAAATCTGCAAGGAGTAGATGCGAGTCTGGTTAAGGTAGTTAAGCGTGCCATTGAAATCACCAAACAGGATTTTATGGTAACTGAGGGTTTGCGCAGCCGTGAACAGTGCTGCATTAACTACGGCAAGGGGCGAACTGCACAGCAGTGTTCCATCAAAGGCGTGCCGGCAAAATATGCCCAGCCAAGCTTGAGCAAAGTAACCTGGTTAAATAATCCGTTTGCGAGTAAGCACACAACAGGCAAGGCTGTGGATTTAGTACCGTATCCGGTAGATTGGAATGATTTAAAGAAATTCCGGGTAATCGCCGAAGCCATGAAACAAGCCGCAGCAGAAGTGAGCGTAAAAATGATCTGGGGCGGGGATTGGGTAAAGACTAAAGATTATCCGCATTTTGAGGTATAGCGATGAAATACATTAATTACCCGGCAGTGGGAGCTTGGGCTTTGCTTGCCTTGATGGTGCTATTTGCTGTGCTTAGCTACGGCAGCAAGCAGTATCAGAAAGGCTATAGCAAGGGCACGGAAGAAGTTCGGCACCAGTATCAGGAAGCTTTGGCCAAACAACAGGAGGTGGCTAACAAAGCCAGCCAAGAATACGAGAAACAGAAAGCGAAGAATGAGGTAAAACAAGATGAACGACAAGCGCAAATTACAAAGATTGTTAAAGTTCCTGTGTACACTAATGTGTGTCTGGATGCTTCAGGGGTGCGCATCATCAACGAAGCAGTCAGCAGTCGCTAGCATTCCAGCCAACCTTACAGAGCCATGCCCTGCATTAAGCACGTTAAACGGGGCTACAGGCGCAGACATCTTGCCGTGGGCTGTTGGGGTGGTAGGGAAGTATAACGACTGCGCAAGGCGGCATAACGCGCTAGTAAATACTATTCAGTAAAGCGTGTAAGTAAAGAGTCAACCGTTGTGATCTCCACAACGGTTGAAATGTATTTGCGTGCCCCCGGTTTTGGACTTACATGAAAGAGGGTGTAAATTCAGTTGTTGCGTAGATCACAACAACTGAGTAATGATGCTTCAAATTAAGCCTAATTTACAATGATAGATAAATAAAGCTATTCCGCAGAAAAAAATCGGTATTTGATTTACAATAGCTTTTTTAGAGCTATTTAGGGATATTTGCGGAATGGAAAACAGTCGCAAAACACCGTCTTATAAGGGTTTATTTTCTGCATTTGAAGCAGCAGCGCAGCAATTGCATAGTGTACGTGACTTTTTACGCTTTACTGTAAGCCAGTTTGAAGAAGCAGGGCTGTTTTATGGCCATGGTAATGATAGCGCCTATGATGAAGCAGCCTATCTGATTCTGCATACCTTACATTTACCGCTGGATACACTTGAACCATTTTTAGATGCGCGCCTGCTGGAAACAGAAAAATCAGCCTTGCTGCAACTGGTACAGCGTCGTATCAGCGAGCGGATTCCGGTTGCCTATCTGACCAATCAGGCATGGCAGGGGGAATATGAATTTTATGTGGATGAGCGGGTGATTGTGCCGCGTTCATTCATTTATGAGCTTTTAGGCGAACCACTTCAGCCATGGATTGAATATGATGAATTGGTACACAGGGCGCTGGATTTATGTACAGGCAGTGGTGCGCTGGCTATTCAGTTGGCACACTGTTATCCGGATGCGCTAATTGACGCTGTTGATATCAGCCTTGATGCACTTGAAGTGGCTGGTATCAATATTGAGTCCTATGGTTTGCAGGAACGCATTAATCTGATTCACACCGATTTATTTACAGGTATCGATACTACCTATGATTTAATCGTATCTAATCCTCCTTATGTAGATGCTGAATCCGTTGCACAATTACCGGATGAATACCTACATGAACCGGAGCTGGCGCTAGGCAGTGGGGTTGATGGGCTGGATGCTACCAGACAGATTATCCAGCAGGCAGCCAAATATCTGAATCCGCATGGTGTATTACTGGTTGAAATCGGCCATAACCGCGAAGTACTGGAGCAGGCATTTCCCGAGCTACCATTTACGTGGATGTCCACCAGTGGCGGTGATGGTTTTGTGTTCCTGCTAACTCGAGAACAGTTATTGGGCGAAGTATAAATTGTTGCCTGTCTGGTCAGCTTGTCGTACATTATGGAATCTTAGGTATTTACCATAAGGTAAACGGTAGACTGACCAGATTGCTATTGTAATAGCGCGGGTCATCCGATACTTCCTGTCCAATCCAGTCCGGCAAAACAATTTGCTGATTAGCATGACTCAATTCAACCTCTGCCACAATCAGCCCCAGATTAGCGCCTAAAAATTCATCAACTTCCCACACCAGACCATTCAATGGTATGCGATAACGGTATTTCTCAATTATTGGCTGTTCGGCCATATCACTGAGCATATACTGAGCGTCTTCAACGGGTATTGGGTATTCAAATTCAGTACGCGTAATGCCCCGATTAGTACTTTTGATGGTTAGCCAAGCTTGAGTGCCGCAGATACGAATACGTACCGTGCGTTCCTTGATGGTGGATAGATAGCCTTGGCAAAAATGTATCGCAGGCACCAAGCCTCGCCAGCCATTGCCTTCTACCAGAAATTTGCGTTCAATCTCTTCTGCCATAATCAGTATTTGCCATTAAGTTATGTGGTGAATAAAAAACACCAGAAACTGCCTGACAGTTATCTGGTGCAGATATATTAAGCTTAATAATCACAGTTACAAAGCCAGTTTATTAGCAATAGCATTAAACATTAGCGATGCTTCCAGTGGCTGCTCCAGCATGGATGGCTCAGCTTTAGGCCATGTTGACCATTGTACGATAACCAGTTTCTGTGCCTGATTAACTATGATAATCTGTCCCTAAGCCCTCATATTGTCCTGATTGCTAAACCTGTTGTGGGAGCAATATCAGTAGCGGTGTTATAAAATGATGGATTTAGTGTGAAGCGTTAATTTCCATGCTGACGGTTACATCGAATTGATTTGTAGCAGCGCAAACTAAAACTAAAGCCGATTTACAGTTAAAAAGAAACCTGCATTTGTGCAGGTTTCTTTATCCTTTATCAGGCGAAAGTCAGCATACCATCCTGAGCAGTTAAGATAATAGTGCTGTTTGGCGCATAATCGCCAGCCAGTAACTTTTTAGCCAACGGGTTTTCAATTTCCGTCTGGATAGCACGTTTCAAGGGGCGGGCACCGTAGACTGGGTCAAAGCCCACTTTAGCCAGTACATCCAGAGCATCATCATCAACCTGTAAATGTAAATCCATTTTTTCCAGACGCTGGCGCAGGCTAGCTAACTGAATATTGGCAATAGCACGGATATTTGATTGATTGAGGCTATGGAATACCACTACCTCATCAATACGGTTAATCAGTTCAGGACGGAAGTATTGTTTGACTTCCTCCATCACTACCGCCTTGATGGCTTCATAATCATCACTCACCATCTTCTGGATTTCCTGACTACCGATATTGGATGTCATCACAATAACCGTGTTTTTAAAATCCACCGTGCGTCCCTGACCATCAGTCAGACGGCCATCATCCAGTACCTGTAACAGAATATTGAAAACATCCGGATGGGCTTTTTCTACTTCATCCAGCAAGACTACACTATAAGGATTACGTCGTACCTGTTCAGTCAGAAAGCCGCCTTCCTCATACCCGACATAGCCGGGAGGCGCACCAATCAAACGTGCTACGGAATGTTTTTCCATATATTCAGACATATCCACCCGAATCAGATGGTTTTCACTGTCGAACAGAAAGCTTGCCAGCGTTTTGCAGAGTTCTGTTTTGCCGACACCGGTAGGGCCGAGAAACAGAAAGCTGCCATATGGTTTATTTGGATCTGCCAGACCGGAGCGCGAACGGCGAATAGCATCTGCTACTGCCCGAACTGCTTCATCCTGTCCAATCACACGCTCATGCAGCACTTCTTCGATTTTCAGCAGCTTTTCCCGTTCACCGGCCATCATTTTCGATACCGGAATACCGGTCATGCGCGAAACAATTTCAGCAATTTCTTCCGAACCTACTTTTGTACGCAACAGCTTGTTAGGCTGATTATCCTGCCGGCCACTGTCTGCTGCCTGCAATTGTGCTTCCAGTCGTGGCAACTCTTCATATTGTAGTTTGGCCACTTCTTCCCATTTACCATCACGTTTGAGTGCATCCATCTTAATTTTGAGCTGGTCAATCTGCTCTTTAATGGTTACGCTACCCTGAGCTTTGGCACGCTCCGCTTTCCAGATTTCATCCAGATTGGAAAATTCGCGTTTAACATTATCCAGCTCCTCATCCAGCAAAGCCAGGCGCTTTTTACTCGCTTCATCATTTTCTTTAATCAGAGAGGCGCGTTCGATTTCGAGCTGGATTTCGCGGCGTTTAAGTTTATCCATGCTTTCCGGCATAGACTGGCTTTCAACTTTAATCAGCGAAGCAGCCTCATCAATTAAATCAATTGCCTTGTCCGGCAGAAAGCGGTCGGTAATATAGCGATTAGATAATTCTGCTGCGGCCACAATTGCAGGGTCGGTAATTTCCACGCCATGATAAATTTCATAGCGTTCCTGCAAGCCACGTAAAATCGCAATGGTGTCTTCTACCGTAGGTTCTTTTACCAGCACCTTCTGAAAACGCCGCTCCAGAGCAGGGTCTTTTTCAATATACTGGCGATATTCATCCAGTGTCGTGGCACCGATACAGTGCAATTCACCGCGTGCCAGTGCTGGTTTGAGCATATTACCAGCATCCATGGCGCCGTCAGCCTTACCTGCACCTACCAGCGTATGAATCTCATCAATAAAGATAATCGTGTTGCCTTCATCCTTGGCCAAATCATTCAGCACAGCTTTCAGGCGCTCTTCAAACTCGCCACGAAATTTGGCACCAGCAATCAGGCTGGCCAAATCAAGCATCAGCAAACGTTTATTGCGTAGGGAGTCGGGAACTTCATTATTAACAATCCGCTGTGCCAAACCTTCAACAATGGCCGTTTTACCGACACCGGGCTCGCCAATCAGCACTGGATTGTTTTTGGTGCGCCGTTCCAGCACCAGAATCGTACGCCGGATTTCATCATCACGTCCAATCACGGGGTCTAGCTTGCCAGCACGGGCTTTTTCAGTCAGGTCGGTTGTATACTTTTTCAGTGCTTCACGTTGGTCTTCTGCGTTTGGATTATCCACACTTGCTCCTCCACGAATAGCATCTATGGCCATATTTAATTTATCTTCAGTAGCACCAGCCTGTTTCAAAATGCGGCCACACTGCCCATTTTCCTGTACGGCAGCCAGCAAGAATAACTCACTGGCAATATAAGCATCATTACGCTTAGTAGCTGCCTTATCCATCAGATTTAAAATATGCTGCAACTCTGTACTGGGCAGAATTTCTCCGCCCTGACCAGAAACCTTGGGCAAGCCACCAATAGTGGCTTCAATTTGCTGTTTCACCTGTGCTACATTCACACTAGCTTGTGTTAACAGTGCTGTACTGCCACTATCGGTATCATCAAGTAAGGCTTTCAACACGAAAACTGCCTCAAGATAGCCAGCATCCTGTCCAAGCGCAAGACTTTGTGCATCCTGTAATGCTTGCTGAAACTTCGCTGTAAGCTTATCGAATCGCATCTAATTTCCTTTATTTAAATTTTCATTAATAGAAATATTGGTATTAGAAAATTAATGTCAAGGGCTAATATTGCTAAAAATTCATCTCATGTATAATATATTGTTTTTTAATAAAAATATTAAATTTTAAACAATTGGATATTATATTTTTAAATTATATTTTTAAGTAGTATAAATTTTAGTATCACTTTATATGACTGATTTATTTAATTATCTACAAATCTTGCTAAACTGCTAATTTGATTCTGCTGGAAATCAATGCAAAACTTCCACACAGAAAAAGACACTGAATAGTGCAGGTAGTTTTATTAGTTTTTCAAATTTGGCTGATTTGGCGCTATATTATGTTTTATAGAAAGATTAATAAAATTATAGATATAAATGACTTTGAATGTTGGATTAAGAGTGAAATATCAGTTAAGAAAGGTCAGCAGAATTTCACAAATTTTGTGAGTATATCTGTGGATAACTATAAAAAAACAAGGTGAATCAAACCAATCTTATAGTGATTAAAATTTGGGCAATTTTTCCGTTTCATTTCTGATAAAAGCTTGCCGTAGAAAAATTTTTTATTCCAGATTATAAGTATTTTAAAATTTTTATTATCTGCTGCAAAGCCACAATATACCTGCCTTTAAAGCCAAAATTTTAATGGTATAAAATTAGTTTATGTTTTGCATATTTAATTGAGATAGTCATGAAAACCGAAAAATTTAATAAGCGCCGTGAATTTCTTGATGAGCAAATCATATATATGCCCGATCGAATTGAAAAGCATTTACGCTATTGAAATTCATATTTTCATGCTAGATAAAAAAACACGCAGCCTGGAATTTCAGCAGCAAGGGAGCAAGGGGAGGTAAAACCTTTAATAGGGATGTGGTAGAGTTAAATCTAATTGAGTATTAGCCAGCCATTCAAATCACGCTGGTGTTTGCATCTGGCTTTCCGGAGTTATTCGCAAGCAAGTGATCTTACTAAGCTCTAATTACGAGCTGTATGGTGATATGAGAGTCAGCGTGTTTCTGATACGGTGAGAGCGTACACCGCGGATGTAGAGCCTTATTCTATTGATGAGGCATTTATTGCATTGATGGATTTGTTGATGTCACTTTTGGCTATGTTAAACCTATTACCAAAAACTTTATTATAGGATATCAAAACATTTCGCAATCTTTTTGCCATTTTTCAGTAGATAATTTTTAAATAAGGATAGTAATAGATAATATCGGGAATAAGCATCGCCGGGTCATTAAAATGACATACAGCCAAGTCATATAGCTGTATGTCGTTACGGATAGTCAAATTTTATATTGGCTAAATAGTAATATTTTCTAGCATAGTATGACGTTCGCTAGATGTTAAGGAAGGCACAGCATAAAGCTGTTGGCAATTTATGTTGCTTATACCAACCAAATTCAGTGTGCCCACAGTCATATTTTTCACGAAATCATCTATACCATATTGTAAAAGAGTCTCTTTTTGAGAACCGAGTGTTACAATTAACGTTGCTGATTTATCTGATAATAGTGGCGTAAATCCTTTTTCATCCTCTCGATAGGCAAAACCTGAAGAAAATACTCGGTCAATCCAACCTTTCAAAATAGCAGGTTGACCAAACCACCAAATAGGGTAAATAAAAATAAGATTTTGGGCATCTGACACTAGTTTTTGATGTCTTTTTAATTCTTCATTAACAGTGTTGTTTTGCAGAGCAATAAAATCGTTAGCAGATAATACCGGCTGGAATTGCTCCTGATACAAATCAATTAAATCATACTGATCTCCACGACTATTGATCAAGTTAATAACTTTTTCCTTAATAGCATGATTGAAACTAAACTGATTAGGATGAGCATAAATAATACAATGTTTCATGTGGTTATCTCCTTTATGGATTTTGGTTGCAAATGATTGCTCTTTTTTGTAAAAAATAACTGGTGCAAAAAAGGCTCGGTGAAATGCTTGTTAATATGCCACTTAAAAATAAGGAAAATCCGACAAGTAGACCAACGTCGAATATCGGCTTAAATGAAGACAGGAGAAGTGATATAAAGCCAACAAATAAGATAATAATAATGTTGATTGTTATAATATTCCCAATTGGCATAATAGCGTAATGCGTAGTCTCTCTAATTTCTGAACCATCATTTACTGCATCTCTCATTCGTATAATGAAATGAACAGAATAATTGACCACCCCTAACACTAAAAATGAAATGATTGCAGTACCAATATTTAATTCAGTATCTGTAACGCTGATAAAAGCAAAATAGAAAATGACAGTGAAGATAAGTGGTACAATACCAAAAAAACCATAACGTACAGATCGTAACCATAGGTTCATTACAGAAAAGATAGAAAAAAATGAGATAAAAATTCCTAATTTTTGACCATCCCACATTTCATTTAGAACTGATGTCCAGATGAGAGGAGAACCAGCCAATTTGTAGCTTGCTCCATTGGGGCTATTTTCATTAAGCCAAGGAACTAATTTTTCTAAAAATATCTGATACTCACTGGCTAAAGCGATATTCATGATATAAAGTAGAGTGGTTTTTGAAAAATTGCTACTCAATACATTGGTTAAATCCGTACCGCCACCATTTTTATACATTAATACAAATTGGCTGATGATATCATTATAAAACTCCATAAAAACTTCCCCCCTAAAAGTTAAAAATACAATTTTTCAAAGATATTTTGTTTTATTGTTAATGATTTAGTTTAAATTAGAACTTTTTCAATGAGGCTATAATATAAATGCACTTTTAAATTGGGTCAAGTGACCTATAGAAATTTTTAAGGTAACCTAAAGATGAATAAACGAGAAATGAAAAAGTTGGAAATACTAACTATTGCAGAAGAATTGTTAGCTAAACAAGGTAGTGCCAATTTTAGTGTGAGGGAAGTTGCTAAAAAATGTGGCCACAGTTTGAGTTCTATACAATACTATTTCCCCACTCTGACAGATCTACTTGCTGCTATGTTCGATAAAAGCATGGATGATGCGATAACACGATTTAACGAACTCAAACAAGAAGACAATAATCAATTAGAAATCTTAGTTAATATGATTGTGGATGGTTTAGATCATGCATCCATTTGTAAATTGGCTTGCGAAATTTGGACTACGAATGATGAATCTGGTGAAAATCCAGGTCAAAAGGCATTACTGTCATTTTATTCACGTTATATAGAAGAGATGAGTAATATAATTAAACAAAAAATACCATACACCAATGAGTCTGAGTTAAAACAAAAAGTTGTAATGATAATAGCATTGTTTGAAGGACTCTTAGTTATATATCCACTAGGGAAAAATAGCTTTATTGACTTTGATTTAAAAGAAAAAGTATTAAATACTGTCAAATTAATTATCAATACATAATCTTAAAAAAAATCTACACTCTTGATCATAGAACTTATTCATAATTCTGTGACCAATTGAGCTAAAGTCTCATTTGGCACTGCTTGTTCATGAGTATCACTCATTTCAAGTAAATCAAATACCGCCTCTAAACTATTAGCTGACGGTGAATCGTTAGGTGTTTTTAATGTTTCAATTTCATGGGATATGTCGGGTGCATTTTGTTCTGTAAATAGGGTTGTCATTTCTTGTGCTACATGACTATCATTCTTTGGCGGATTTATAACAACTACTCCCTCAAAAACGAACGGTTTTTCTTCTGGTCATATAAGCGAAGGCATGACTTTTAAAAAAGGTAAAGGATTGAGAGCAGCCATTGCTATCGCTCGTGACTGTTGTATTTCAAATGGCTTTATCTTCTGTTGTGTTTCCAATTTAGTATACGATCTAAGCGTGGATTGAAATAGATTACTCTGGATAAGTATGGAATTAATAATAAAATTGAAAGCAAAAAAAATCCACTTGAACCCTTGCTGTAAAAGGTCAAAATGGACTTCTTTGGAGTGCTGTGGAATTTGCCACAAAAATAGATGGCGGAAGCGGTGAGATTCGAACTCACGGTGGGCTATCAACCCACGACGGTTTTCAAGACCGTTGCATTAAACCGCTCTGCCACGCTTCCGTCTTTGAAGATGCGCATATTAGACGATAAATGCGCCTTTGCCAAGTATTTTATTTAGGTTAAGTGGACTTTTTTGGCTAAATCATTCATTTTATTTTTGATTAAATTTTAATGGTGCGTGTATTCATCACGCAGGAATACCCACTGTTTATCGCTGGATGAGGCTTTATCATAATAATAGCCTTCGTAGTCGAAATCTTTTAACTCTTCTGGCTCAGTTAACTGCTTCTCGGCTGCATAGCGCATGAATAAACCACGTGCACGCTTGGCATAAAAGCTGATAATTTTATATTCGCCATTTTTTTGGTCTTTGAACACGGGAGTAATCACAGGAGCAGAAAGCTTTGAGGGCTTTATCGCTTTGAAGTACTCCTGTGAGGCGAGGTTAATTAACACCTGATCCTGTACTGCCTGCATATTGTTCTCAATGGTATTGGTAATAGTATCGCCCCAGAATGCATATAAATCCTTGCCGTAAGGATTAACGAGTTTGGTACCCATCTCCAGACGATAAGGCTGAATCAAATCCAGTGGCTTGAGTACACCGTATAAACCGGAAAGAATCGCCAGATGTTGCTGTAAATAATTTAATCCCTGTTCAGATAGATGGCCTGCGTCCAGTCCTTCATAAACATCACCGTTGAAAAGATAGACAGCCTGCTTGGCATTATCTGGGGTAAATGGTGGCTGCCAGTGATGATAGCGTTCGGCATTTTGCAAGGCGAGCTTGTCGGAGATACTCATTAAAGTTGCAATTTCATGCGGAGCCAGTTGTTGTAATAATGGTATTAGCTGCTGTGCCTGTGGCAGTAATTGTGGCTGTGTGTGCTGTTTGGTAGCAATTTCTACTGTTTCATTGAGTTTTTTGGCGGGTGATATTACAAAATACATTTTTTTTCCTTGATCTCTGGCTATTGCTCTTATGCGTGTACGGTTTCTACCCTGATTAAGGCTGAGGCAAAACGATATACTTGGCATTGATAGCTGTTTGCGTATGCATGGTGTTTGATATTTTAAAGAATACTATATTCTGAATTTAGATAAGCTGGTTATTTGCATAATCATAAAAAATACGGCACAATTCTTTACTCATATTTATAGATAAATTAAACAATCATGTCTACTTTACAACTGCATCCGGAAACTATTGCAATCCGGGGTGCCAAGGAACAAACTTCGTACAATGAACATAATTCTGCATTGTTTTTAACCAGCAGCTTTATGTTTGACAGTGCGCAAGCTGGTGCTGCTCTGTTTGCCGGTTCAACTCCGGGCTATACCTATACACGCACCAACAATCCTACTGTAGCGGCTTTTCAGGCACGAGTGGCGCAACTGGAGCAGGGTGAAGCAGGATTGGCCACATCCACCGGTATGGCCGCAATTAACGCTGTTTTTCTGGCCTTATTAAAAGCTGGTGACCATCTGGTGGCCAGTAAAAGCCTGTTTGGTACCACTATTGGTTTACTGAATAATATATTACCCAGATTCGGAATTGAGGTAACGCTGGTTAGTCAGACTGATATGGCTGAATGGCAGGCTGCTATCCGACCCAATACCAGAATGCTGTTTGTGGAAACGCCATCCAATCCGCTGAATGAACTGGCTGACATTGCCCGGTTGGCAGAAATGGCACATTGCCATCAGGCTTTGCTGGTAGTGGATAACAGTTTTCTGTCACCAGCGTTACAGCAGCCGTTATCTCTGGGGGCTGATTTATCTGTGCAGTCTGCAACCAAGGCAATCGATGGTCATGGGCGGGTGATGGGAGGTGTTATCTGTGGTAGCGCAGCATTAATTAATGAAATTTTTCTACATGTACGCAGCACTGGCGAGGTATTGTCTCCATTTAATGCATGGGTGCTGTTGAGCGGTGTGGAAACCTTATATATTCGTATGGAAAAGCAGTGTGCCAATGCACTGGAAGTAGCACAGTTTCTTTCTACTCAGCCGCAGGTTGTTGCCGTGCACTATACAGGCATGACTAACCACCCGCAGAAAGCACTGGTACACAAGCAGCAGCAGGGTGGAGGTATTGTGGTGGCTTTTGAGGTTAAAGGAGGAGAACAGGCTGCATGGCAGGTAATTGATACATTAACACTTTTTAGTAAAACTGCTAATCTTGGCGATGTGAAATCAACGGTTACCCATCCATGGACAACCACACATGGCCGGATGGCTCCGGAAGCCAAGCTTGATGCCGGTATCCAGCCTGGGCTAATCCGTTTAGCTATTGGACTGGAACATGCTGCTGACTTAAAAGCAGACTTGTCTAACGCATTAAGTCAGATGAACGTTTGATATGGTGTAAAGAAAATTTTTAGGTAATTGATATAGCCAGTAACAGCGGTTTTCTTATGGTGCTGTACATGACGCAGCAGTTTAGTTTTGGATACTTCTGTTGCATTAATGGCTGTTTGGCTATATTTTATATATACAACCGATAATAAAAGGAAATCATAATGAGTAGTGAATTAATTGTTCATATAGGCGATGGCAACTTTGAGCAGGAAGTTTTACAGGCGGCTACACCAGTATTGCTGGATTTTTGGGCTCCTTGGTGTGGTCCTTGTAAAATGATTGCGCCCATTCTGGATGATTTGGCTTCGGCTTATCAGGGCAAATTGAAAATTGTTAAGCTTAATGTTGATGAAAATCAGGAAACTCCGGCCAAATTTAATGTTCGTGGCATACCTACGCTGATGATTTTTAAAGATGGTGCCAGTGTGGCTACGAAAGTTGGAGCCTTGAATAAAGGACAACTGGAAGCATTTATTAATGCTTCAATATAATTATTAGTTTTCTATTTCATTACTGTCCTCAATCTGACAGAGATAAATACAGGTTCAATAAAAAGTTTACTGTTTATTCTGTCTTTTATGAGGACATAATTTCATATTTTGCCGGCATCTATATTTGGTGGCGACATTTGCACTGATATTTATATTTACTTTGCGATATTCTTGTTTTTTCGTTTTTTGTAAATATTTCGTCTGATATTAACAATAACAACTAAGAACTAATCTGTATCAGTTTGCTAGTATTACTTCTATTTGCTGAACAAATTTTCTACATTTCTATCTCAGTATCAGTATGCAAAGTGAATTGAAATAACCCAAAAAATTGTATCTGGCTGTTTATAATCTTTCATAGCCAGATTGCTGCACAGCGATCATTATCGGCATTAATCATATTTTGCCGGATTGATTCTTTAAGGATAAATCCAGACATTAAATGAAATCATCATTATTGTTATTCAGAATAAATTAATAATCAGTATCATTTGCAATAGGATTATAAATTCTTAGCTATGTGTAAATATGTTGTAAATTGAGCATTCAATAATCACGCCATTTTAGCTGTTTTGTAAAATTAAGATAAGGTATTTAGTTGTTTTGGTATTTTCAAAACAGTGTATACTTTATAATAATTAAGTTGAATTAATATTTGATTTTATTGTTTAAAATAATGTAATTTGAGTGTATTGTATTTAATCTGGAATTAGGATTAACTTTATTGTGCACGTATCATGGGTTTTGTTAGAATGATTTTGTGAAATTTCATTCGGAATTAAATGAAAGCGAGTACGCTATGAATCATGAATCCAAGGTGTCAGTATCTCCTCCCAGTGGCAATCAATTCAATGTGTTAAATAAAAAATTTGTAATTGCTTGGCTTATCTGCGCTATTTTCTATTTTGTTCAATATGCTTTGCGTTCTGCACCAAGTATTATGCAGACCGAAATGATAGCCACCTTGGGGATTTCCAAAGTTGAAATGGCTGGAATCATAGGTCTGTATTTTTATTCTTATGCTTTCTTTGCATTGGTGTCGGGTGTGCTGCTGGATCGTATCGGGCCTCGTTTCACTGCATCATTAGGTATTGTTCTGGTCGTTGTTGGCTGTGTACTGTTTTGCTCTGGTACGGTTATTACCGCTCAATCTGGCCGCTTCTTACAGGGTGCCGGTTCTGGATTGGCCTTTACCAGTGCCGTGTTTCTGGCTACACGTGGTTTCCCCAAAAAATGGCTGGCTACTGCGGTTGGTATGACACAGTGTTTCGGTATGCTCGGTGGTTTTATGGGGCAGGCTGTTGTATCACCGATTATTAAAAATCAGGTAATGACCTGGCAAATGTTCTGGATGGTTGCTGCAGGTGTTCTGGCCGTGGTGTTTTTTGCTTCTGTAATCATTACGCCCCGCACCCGTGAAGGTAAAATCGACTGGACCGGTTTGAGCCATCCTTATCTGGTGGTACTGAAAAATCCGCAATCTTATATCTGCGCTTTCATTGGTGCCATGATGTTTATGCCTACTAATGTTGGTAATATTGCCTGGGGTAATCAGTTTTTGCAGGAAGGGTTAGGTGTCAGTGAGGATACTGCTTTGCGTCTGGCCATGGTTCCACTGGGTTGGGTGATTGGCTGTCCTATTCTGGGTTATTTATCAGATGTAATTGGTCGTCGTAAACCTGTGGTTATGGGTAGTATTATTGCTATGGGTATTACCGGTGGTTTTATTGTTTATCTGCCCAATCTCATGCCTCCTTATATAATGGGCTTGCTATTAGGTGTTGCTTCTGGCGCGGCAATGATTCCTTACACTATGATTAAAGAAGTTAATCCTGATGAGGTCAAAGGTACTGCTACAGGTGTGATTAACTTTTTCGTGTTTGTGATCAGTGCGATAATGACAAATCTGTTCAGTATGCTGATTGCTCACTTAATTAGCGCAGAGGGAGGTCAGTTAAACTTGAAAGTTTTCCAGACTGCAGACCTAATTTTTGTTGGTGGTTTGATTCTGGCTTTTATCATGACAATATTTGTGCGCGAGACTGGCAGTAAAGCTAAAGCTTAAATTGTATAAACTGGTTTTCTGGCCAGTTTGGAAATGAATTAAACGGCTACTTAAAGTAGCCGTTTTGTGTTTTGGAGTAAATCAGACAAAGCATCTGATGATTATTTGATTAGCACGTTTCGCTCCAGCTTAAATCGGGGTTTTGGGAAATCACTGCTTTGAATTGAGCTATGATATTGTCTAAAGCCTGCTGATTGTCTGCCTCGAAGCGCAATACCAGCACTGGCGTCGTGTTGGAGGCGCGCATTAGCCCAAATCCGTCTTTAAATTCTACTCTCAGGCCATCGATGGTGATGCGCTCAATTTCATTATCAAACTGTGCAGTTTGTGCCAGACTGGCGATAATTTCGTGTCCTGATTTTCCTGCTGGCACAGCGATATTGAGTTCAGGTGTGGATATACCTTCAGGCAAATCATTTAAAACTGCAGAAGGATTATCACTGGCAGACAAAATCTCCAGTAAACGGGCGCCGGCATATAAACCATCATCAAAACCTAACCAGCGTTCTTTAAAAAATACGTGGCCACTCATTTCGCCAGCCAGCAGTGCACCATGCTCCCTGATTGCGGCTTTGATAAAGCTGTGACCGGTTTTACTCATGATGGCTTCGCCGCCATGCTGCTCAATCCAGGGTTTCAGTAATCGGGTGGATTTAACATCATAAATCACTTTTGCGTTTGGATTGCGTGCCAGTACATCGGCTGCAAACAGCATTAGCTGGCGATCGGGATAGATAATCTGGCCATCTTTGGTGACTACGCCCAGACGATCGCCATCGCCATCGAAAGCCATACCGATTTCTGCATCACTGCTACGTAAAGCCTGAATCAAATCCTGTAGGTTGGCCGGTTTAGCCGGATCCGGGTGATGATTGGGAAAATTGCCGTCTACTTCACAAAACAGTTCTGTTACTTCACAGCCCAGAGCACGGTATAAATCTCCAGCGTAAGCACCGGCTACTCCGTTTCCGGCATCTATCACAATCTTCATCGGCCGTCTGAGCTGAACGTGACTGGCTATATAGTTGATATATTCAGAGGCAATAGGTAAGGGAACAATATTCCCGTTATGTTCAGCAGGGGCGGCTAGCTGGCCGGATTCAATCATTTTGCGTAATGCCTGAATATCGTCACCAGCCAGAGTAATGCCAGCCAGCATCATTTTAAAACCATTGTACTCGGGCGGATTATGGCTACCGGTAATCATGATGCCGCTACCCTGACAATGCTCAATGGCTGCAAAATATAACATTGGTGTTGCAACCATGCCTACGTCAATGACATTGATTCCACAGGCAGTAATACCTTGCATCAGACTGGCGGCCAGTATCGGGCCAGAAAGACGGCCGTCGCGGCCAATTGCAATCTGGTTAACACCTTTGCTGATGGCTATGGTAGCAATCGCACGGCCAATCAGCTCAGCTGTATCTTTGTTTAGTGAAACATCTACAATGCCACGGATATCATATGCTTTGAATATGCTGGCATCTATCTGTTTTGAGGTCATAAATTTTTCCTTATTTATTCATTTAATCAATTAAACTGTAGAATATTTGTCATGTTGAACTAAAGATATAGCCAGTTTACAACGAGTGTTAATTAAACTTTACTGCTGGGAACAGGCAAGCCAAAATGGCTATAGCTTACCTCTGTAGCCATACGTCCTCGTGGTGTTCGCTGTAAAAAACCCTGCTGAATTAAGTAAGGTTCGATAACGTCTTCTATGGTATCCGTTGATTCGCCTATCGCCGCGGCAATGTTGTCCAGACCAACTGGCCCACCTGCAAATTTATATAGAATTGCTTCCAGATATTTGCAGTCCATGACATCCAGTCCGGATTGATCGATGTCTAGCATTTTTAATGCTGCATCTGCTATTTCGGCATTTATCTGGCCCTGGTGTTTTACTTCGGCATAATCCCGTACGCGTCGTAACAGGCGATTGGCAATACGTGGTGTACCGCGACTGCGTCTGGCAATTTCAGCAGCGCCAGTGTTGTCAATCTGTAGTTGTAGTAGCTGGGCAGAACGAGCAACGATAGTGGTTAAATCAGCGTTGTTATAGAATTCCAGACGTGAAATTATGCCGAAGCGGTCGCGTAAAGGGTTGGTTAGCATGCCTGCGCGTGTGGTAGCGCCAACTAGAGTAAAGGGCGGCAGGTCAATTTTAACTGAGCGTGCAGCGGGGCCTTCGCCAATCATGATGTCTAGCTGGTAATCTTCCAGTGCTGGGTACAGTATTTCTTCTACTACTGGGTTAAGGCGGTGAATTTCGTCTATGAAGAGTACGTCGTGCGGTTCAAGATTGGTAAGTAGTGCCGCTAGATCACCAGCCCGTTCCAGTACCGGCCCAGATGTCTGACGCAAATTAACGCCAAGTTCATGAGCAATGATATGAGCCAGAGTGGTCTTGCCTAGACCGGGCGGGCCAAATAATAATGTATGATCCAAAGCTTCATGCCGTATTTTTGCGGCTTGAATGAAGATGGAAAGTTGTTCCTTGGCTTTGTGCTGGCCAATATAGTCCGTTAGCGCCCGCGGGCGCAAAGCTCGCTCTAGCTGTTCTTCCTGTGCTGAAGCGGTTTGTGGGCTGATGACACGCTGTGGCTGTGCACCAGAAAGTTGGTCTGTTTGTAGCATGGCTAAATAAAAAAACAAATTATATCAATAATGGCTTTAGGCCAGAGTAAATAGAAAACAGACTGGGTAAAATTCTGACCTTTAAACAGGTGTGCACATGCTGGCAAAAACCTTGAAATATTCGGGAAAGGTTTTATTGACACATTGTGGATCATCTATATAGATGGAAGTGCCAAGCAGGCTGACAAGCGAAAAACACATGGCCATTCTGTGATCATCATAGGTACTGATATGAACGTCGGTCTGCAATTTTGCTGGAGGGGTAATGCTGATACTGTCCTCTGTGGCTATAACATGAGCACCAAGTTTGCGTAATTCGGCAGTCATGGCACTGATGCGATCAGTTTCTTTAACGCGCCAACTGGCAATATTACGAATGTGACACGTGCCTTTGCTGGCCAGAGCCACGATAGCCAGAGTCATGGCGGCATCTGGAATATGATTGGCGTCAATATCAAAGGGCAGTATATTCTGATTTGAGGAACGTGATATTTCAATAAACTGTTCACCCCAGAATATTTGTGCACCAATTTTTTCCAGCTCGTGCGCAAAGGCAATATCCCCCTGAATGCTGTTTGCGTCAATACCGTTAATACGAACAGGTTTACCTGATATTAGTCCCGCAGCAAGAAAGTATGAAGCGCTGGAGGCATCACCTTCAACATAAATTTGTGCTGGTGCATGGTAGTGCTGTCCGGCAGCGAGTTGAAATGTCTGAAAATCTTGGTGACTAATCTGAATACCGAATTGCTCAAGCAGCTTTAGGGTAATAGCAATGTAAGGTTTAGATATTAATTCACCACAGACATCAATAGTGTAGGCTTTTCCGGTTAGTGGCAGAGCCATCAGTAAGGCGGTTAAAAACTGACTTGATACATTACCTTTAACGCTAATATGATAATTTGTGTTCTGGCGGGCACGATGGATTTGTAAAGGAGGGAAACCGATCTGTTCCTTATATTCGATTGTTGCACCGGCTGTTTGCAGTGCATCAACGAGATCACCAATGGGGCGCTCATGCATACGTGCCACGCCGTGTAAATAATATTCACCTCCCAGTATCGCCAGCACGGCTGTTAAAGGTCTGAATGCAGTCCCTGCGTTACCAAGAAACAAATCTGCCTGCTGCTGTGGAAATTTACCTTTACAACCGTATACTCTGAGATGTAAGCCTGAGTCTTCACTATCAGCAGGCAACTGTTCAATTTTTATGCCCAGAGTTTTTAACGCTTTCAGCATGTATTGGGTATCATCTGAATCAAGTAAGTTATGAATTTCACAGATATTCTCTGCCAAGGCGGCCAGAAGCAGGATACGATTGCTGATGCTTTTGGAACCAGGCAGATTGATGTTGGCAGAATGACAGGTACTGGCTTTTAAATGCAGGGTATTCATGCTGGTATTAGGTAATTTTGGAAGATTTGGCTGGAAGTTTATCAGTTAATTGTGTCACAGGATATGTATATATATCTGGATTTGGGCAAGTATTAACAGGAACATGTATAAATGAAGCTTATATATAAATCAGGTAATCACTAGTAATATTAAGTATAATGGTAAATATATTAATATCTTAATGTAATAAATATGAAAATAAAACTAGACTGGCACTGGTCTAAATTCAGTACGGTATGGTTACTAATGCTACTGTATGTGCCCTTTGTACAGAAATTGCAAATTAATCCTGCTTGGGTATCATTTGTGGAACAGGGGCAAACCGTTTTTTTGTTATTTTGCTTTTTGTTTACCTTGTTATCAACTTTATGCAGTGGATTAACTGGAAAAGAAAGAGCATTCTGGCTCTGGGCATCATTGTGGTGGCTGGTATTGCTGGGGCGAGATCAAAACTGGGGCAGGCAAACTTTTTCTGGTTACCCGCACGCGGTGTATCATGGCATCGCGGCAGTGCTGATTCTTGGATTAATATTGATGTTGCTATGGTCGCGCTTGCGTGCTGGTATTGAATATTATTATCATCAGCCTTTTCCGGCATGGAATTTCTTACTGGCTGCTGCTGGTTTTTTGCTAGCCGATGCGGTAGAGCGTGGTCGCTGGATTTCACATTTTATTCTGTACAATCCTGCTTATGATGATATGCTGGAAGAATTATATGAGTGCCCTTTTATGCTGGCTTTATTTACCGTATCAGTAGTATTGCAATGGCGAACAATTATTCAGATGAAAAAGTCATTAAAGCAAGTTGAGATACAATAATTTATTGTATTTGATAAAAATGGAAATTCAGCCATCAGGTGTTGAAAGTAAGCCTGATGGCTTGTTAATTTTTTACTGAAATATAGTGGTAAACAGTGTGCCTGTTTATGGTTAGATCAGCTTGTCCGGTGCAAAAATTTAATGGTGTCAGACAGCTGTTGGTACTAATTAAAGTTCAGTACGATGCGTAAAAAAAATTTTGTGAAAAAGGTATGGATATGATTGCGACGCACTTTAAGCCGCGATTGAAAGTAATTGCTATTGATGGTCCCAGTGCATCCGGGAAAGGAACAGTGGCTGCACAGGTGGCAGCTATTCTGGATAGAGATTATCTGGATTCCGGTGCACTTTATCGATTAACAGCACTGTATGCCTGTCAGCAGAATATTGGCTGGCAAAATGAGCATGAAATTGCTGCACTGGCGTATAAATTGCCTGTGGTTTTCAAAACAGATTCCATTTTGCTGGATAACGTGGATGTAACAACCGCAATTCGTACTGAAAAAATTGGTATGGGTGCATCGGCTATTGCTGCTTTACCGGCAGTGCGCTCTGCGCTACTACAACGTCAGCGGGATTTTTTAACCCCCAGAGGGCTGGTGGCTGACGGGCGGGATATGGCTTCAGTAGTATTTCCGCAGGCCGAACTGAAGATATTTCTTACTGCCAGTGCACAAATACGGGCACAACGGCGTGCCTTGCAATTAGGAATCGCCACCGATGGAACAGAGTATCAGCAGATACTTGCTGATATTGAAAAACGGGATCAGGCTGACCGTTCCCGCGCTATCGCCCCCCTCAAACCGGCCAGTGA
Source organism: Snodgrassella gandavensis (assembly GCF_914768025.1). GTDB lineage: Bacteria > Pseudomonadota > Gammaproteobacteria > Burkholderiales > Neisseriaceae > Snodgrassella > Snodgrassella gandavensis. The sequence goes on from NZ_CAJZCE010000001.1 coordinate 156,299, forward strand.
TGCCAAGATTCTCGATACTTCTTTACTTGATATTAAAGAAAGTGTAGAAAAAGTACTTGATTGGTATCGAAAAATCTAAAAATAGGTTACAATTCTGGACTTTTGTACGAGCGTTCAGTGTACTTGCACTTTTAGTGGTATACGGATATCGTGCTAACTAATTGTTTTTTTTAATATTTTGTGCTGATGCGGTTGTAACCCGCATCAGTCGCAGTCAGTAGTATCGCTGGCACAGTCAGGGTGTGCCGGTTTTGATTAACTAACCCTGTATCCCCTGACGATACCTGTTTGAGAACATAAATATATGACTATGGAAAATTTTGCCCAGTTGCTGGAAGAAAGTTTCACCTTACAAGAGATGAATCCCGGCGAAGTCATCACCGCAGAAGTTGTTGCCATAGACAATAATTTCGTCACTGTGAATGCCGGTCTGAAATCAGAATCTCTGATTGAAGTGAGCGAATTTAAAAATGCAGCGGGCGAGATTGAGGTTAAAGTTGGCGATTTTGTCACTGTAACTATTGAATCTGTGGAAAATGGTTTTGGTGAAACCAAACTGTCACGTGAAAAAGCCAAACGTGCGGCTGACTGGATCAAGCTGGAAGAAGCCATGGAAAATGGTGAAATTCTGTCTGGCGTGATCAATGGTAAAGTCAAAGGCGGTCTGACCGTCATGATTAACAGCATCCGCGCATTCCTGCCTGGTTCGCTGGTAGATGTACGTCCGGTTAAAGACACCTCTCACTTTGAAGGCAAGGAAATTGAATTCAAGGTAATCAAGCTGGACAAACGTCGTAACAACGTTGTGGTTTCCCGCCGTGCAGTATTGGAAGAAACCTTAGGCGAAGAACGTAAAGCATTGCTGGAAAACCTGAAAGAAGGTTCGGTAGTGAAAGGTATTGTGAAAAACATTACCGATTACGGTGCATTCGTTGATCTGGGTGGTATTGATGGCCTGCTGCACATTACTGATCTGGCTTGGCGTCGTGTTAAACATCCAAGTGAAGTACTGGAAGTTGGTCAGGAAGTAGAAGCCAAAGTATTGAAATTCGATCAGGAACGCAGTCGTGTTTCTCTGGGTCTGAAACAGTTGGGTGAAGATCCATGGAATGGTCTGGCGCGTCGTTATCCGCAAGGTACCCGTCTGTTTGGTAAAGTAACCAATCTGACTGACTACGGTGCATTTGTGGAAATCGAACAAGGCATCGAAGGTCTGGTACACGTTTCTGAAATGGACTGGACTAACAAGAATGTTCATCCTAGCAAAGTAGTTCAGATGGGTGATGAAGTAGAAGTGATGATTCTGGAAATTGATGAGGATCGTCGTCGCATCTCTCTGGGCATGAAACAGTGTCAGGCTAATCCATGGCAGGAATTCGAATCCAACCATGAAAAAGGCGATAAAATCAAAGGTGTAGTGAAATCCATTACTGATTTTGGTGTGTTTGTAGGTCTGCCTGGCGGTATTGATGGTCTGGTTCACCTGTCTGACCTGTCGTGGACTGATGGTGGTGAAGAAACTGTACGTCAGTTCAAGAAAGGTGAAGAAGTTGAAGCCGTAGTCTTGGCTATTGATGTTGATAAGGAACGTATTTCTCTTGGCGTGAAACAGTTGGCTGGTGATCCGTTCAGCAATTATGTCAGCGTAAATGACAAGGGCAGTATCGTAACCGGTAAAGTAAAATCATTGGATGCCAAAGGTGCTGTTATTGCACTGGCTGATGATGTTGAAGGCTATCTGCGTGCATCTGAAGTTTCAAACGATCGTGTTGAAGACATTCGCAATGCTCTGAAAGAAGGCGATGATGTTGAAGCTGTGATTACTACCGTAGATCGCAAAAACCGCAATATCAATCTGTCAATCAAAGCCAAAGATGCACAGGAAAACAGTGCAGCTTTACGTTCATTATCTGCTAACAATGCCACTGCCGGTACTACCAGCTTGGGTGACTTGTTAAAAGCAAAATTATCTGGTGAAAGTGAATAAGGGGTTATGACGAAGTCAGAGTTAATGATTCGTTTGGCGGAGCTATATACTGCTAATAATGATAGCACTGTATTAAATGCCAAAGATGTTGAGCAAAGTATCAAGATTCTCGTTGATACTATGACTCGTGCTTTAGCTAAAGGCCAGCGAATCGAAATTCGCGGATTTGGTAGCTTTGATCTGAATCATCGCCCAGCTCGTATTGGCCGTAACCCCAAAACAGGTGAAAAAGTATCGGTACCAGAAAAATATGTGCCGCACTTCAAGCCTGGCAAGGAGTTACGCGAACGCGTTGATAATGCGCTACAGTCTGCGAATAAGTAATACGTTTTACTTGAGATAGACGTTAACGCCGCAGTTTCTGCGGCGTATTTTTATTTTAGGGTGGTCGAATGTTTAGTGGGTGTGCTAAGGTTACGTCTTTTAACTTTTGCCATATATAATCTTAATTTCCAGAATAAATTCTATAATATGACCACACTCGTCTTTGTTGCTCCCGAATTTAATAATCAAAGTCCCCTGACCTGGTATCAGACTGCAGAACAGCAGCCGGGGTTCATTCATGATGCTGCCCAGTTGCAAGCAATCAAACAGCTAGACAGGCTTTGGGCTGAGTTGATGATGTTCAAACGTAAGCGTAACCGCTTTTTAGGGCGCAGTTTACGTTCACCACGCGCGCCCAAGGGTTTATATATGTATGGAGGAGTCGGGCGTGGCAAAAGTTTTTTAATGGATGTATTTTTTGGCTGCTTACCTTACCGACGCAAACGTCGGGTGCATTTCCATGCATTTATGGCAGAAGTACAACAACGCCTGAAAGATCATCATAGTCAGGCCAACCCATTAAATGCAGTGGCGCAGGACATTGCACGTGAAGTTAGAGTATTGTGTTTTGATGAATTCCACGTCAGCGATATTGCCGATGCCATGATACTGGGACGTTTACTGGAAGGTCTATTCGAGCAGGGAGTAGTTATGGTGGCTACATCAAATTACGCTCCGGCCGAACTTTATCCCCAAGGTCAGAATCGTTCTAGTTTTTTGCCTACTATTGCATTAATTGAAAGAGAATTGAGTATTCTGAATGTGGATGGTGGGGAAGACTATCGCATGCGTACGCTTAAGCCCGCAGATGTATTTTACATTCCGGCAGATGCAGCCAGTGAAGTAAAACTTGAGCACCTGTTTCACAACATTAATGGTCAGCAGCAGATAATAGGGGGAGAAATTGAAATACTGGGACGGAAGCTGGCATATAAAGCCATTTCTGAAACAACAATCTGGTTTGATTTTAAAGCTTTATGTTGTGGGCCGCGTTCGCAGAATGACTATCTTGAGCTGGCAAAACGGTTTCGCGTATTGATTTTGTCTGATATACCTAAAATGGGTTCTGGCCAAATGGCAGAAGCGCGTCGCCTCACGTGGCTGATTGATGTACTGTATGATTACCGTATCAAGCTTTGCGCCAGTTGTGAAGTAGCTATAGATGATATCTATACAGAAGGTGATTTTGCAAAAGAGTTTACCCGCACAGCCAGCCGTCTTACCGAAATGCGTTCGGAAGAATATTTAACCTTGCCACATCTGACACTGGATAAAGACGCAGCCGATACAGGAAAAGATATTAAATAAAGCTGAATTTTGTTAAAATGACTAAATCTATTTTTGTGATAAATTTTTGTGTCTGTATGCAAAAATTTAATATATTTAACATGGTGGAAAAAATATGACTATCGAACGCACATTATCTATCGTTAAACCGGATGCCGTGGCTAAAAATGTTATCGGGCAGATTTATAGCCGTTTTGAAAGCAATGGCCTGAAAATTATTGCTGCTAAAATGAAACATCTATCTAAAGCCGAAGCCGAAGGCTTTTATGCTGTACATAAAGAACGTCCTTTTTTTGCTGATCTGGTTGATTTTATGATCAGTGGCCCTGTGATGATTCAAGTACTGGAAGGTGAGGGTGCAGTGGCAAAAAACCGTGAATTGATGGGTGCTACTAATCCTAAAGAAGCTGCTGCCGGTACCATCCGCGCTGATTTTGCTGACTCAATTGATGCCAATGCAGTACATGGTTCTGACAGTCTTGAAAATGCTGCTACTGAAATTGCATACTTCTTTGCTGCTGAAGAACTATACGCGCGCTAAGGTTATAGGTAAGCTTATAGAATTAGTCCACCTGAAAACAGGTGGGCTAATTTATAATTAAAATGCAACTAGGAGAAACAAAAGGTATAGCAGGAATTTGTGTGTGTGAAGTTCAAACGGGTGAACCCCAGCAAGAATTTGGACGTCATTGTTTAAAACCTTGACGAATACGTTATTCGTTACGTTTGGCATATTGGCGAAACGGGTTGTGAAGTTTCACCACATTGTGACAGTTTTGATAAAATTGGCACGCATATTATCTATTTTAATATTTCTGCTGATTGGAAAGTTGAATGGGATGATTCTATTTTAGCTCTTGGTGGCAAAAAAACAGCGAAAACCAATCCTGATATAACTGAGTTTGAAATTATAGAAGCTTTGATATACGCGATAACAGTAGTTTTTTATTTAAACATACGGTTGATGGCAGACATGCTATCGAAGTTTTAACTTGCCCTCCTAATCATTACTAGCGCCTGTTTAACGTCATTGTACATAAAGAAGAAAACTGAAGAAACATTGAAAAAATTATGGCATTGCCTGTTTAGTAAAAATTAAATAATTGTATAAATTGTTGAATAAATTTGAATTATCAGCATAATGACTTGATTGGATACTAATTGTTACCGCCATTTCCTAATTTTATTGTATTACCCTGATGAAAACCAATTTGCTAAATTTTGATTTACCCGGTTTAACTGCCCATTTTGCACAGATGGGAGAAAAGCCTTTTCGTGCCAGACAAGTTATGCGCTGGATGCACCTCGGCGGTGTGGCCGATTTTACTGATATGACTGATCTGGCCAAATCCTTACGTCACAAATTACTGGATAATGCCGAAATAAAAGTGCCGGATTTACTGTTTGAGCAAAAATCTGTTGATGGTACATGCAAATGGTTGCTGGATGTTGGCACAGGTAATGGTGTGGAAACAGTTTTCATTCCAGAAGATACACGCGGAACTTTATGTATTTCTTCACAGATAGGTTGTGCATTGGAGTGTTTGTTCTGTTCAACTGGAAGACAGGGATTTAACCGTAATCTGACTACTGCAGAAATTATTGGTCAGTTATGGTGGGCGAATAGAGCACTTGGTGTAACGCCCAAAGATGAAAGAGTTATTTCTAATGTGGTCATGATGGGGATGGGCGAGCCTTTAGCCAATTTTGATAACGTGGTAACTGCATTGAGTATTATGCTGGATGATCATGGCTATGGTCTATCGCGTCGTCGCGTAACAGTATCTACTTCAGGCATGGTGCCACAAATGGATCGTTTGAAAGAAGTGATGCCGGTGGCTCTGGCTATTTCACTACATGCATCCAATGACAAGGTGCGTGACCAGCTTATTCCATTGAATAAGAAGTATCCACTTAGCCAGCTAATGGCTGCCTGTCAGCGCTATCTGGTTAAGGCACCACGTGATTTTATTACTTTTGAGTATATTATGCTCAAGGATGTCAATGATAATCCGGAGCATGCCCGCGAATTGATAGAGCTGGTTAAGGATGTACCGTGTAAATTTAATCTGATTCCGTTTAATCCATTTACCAATTCAGGTTTTGAACGTTCCACAAATGAACGTATTCGTGTATTTCGTGAAATATTGCAGGAAGCCGGTTTTGTTGTTACGGTTAGAAAAACTCGTGGCGATGATATTGATGCAGCATGTGGTCAGCTAGCCGGAAAAGTGAAAGACAAAACACGTCGTCAACAAAAATGGCAACTTGTACAGGGGTGATTTGATGAAAAAAATAGGATTAACTTTATTGTTTGCACTGGTATTATCTGCTTGTGCGAATCAGAGCATGAATAAGAAACCAACTGCTGCTCAGCGGGCTCGTGAAATTGCACAAATCAAAACTCAACTGGCAATTGAGTATATGAAAACTCAAAATTATCGTCAGGCAGTAGAGGCAATTGATGAAGCATTAAGAAGCAATAGTAGTTCATTTGATGCCTGGTTGATACGAGCGCAGATATGGCAATATTTAAAGGAACCGGCCAAAGCTGAAGAAAGCTTTCAGCGTGCGCTGTCGATAGCACCTAATAGTGCTGAAGTAAACAACAATTATGGCTGGTTTTTATGTGATGGTTTGAAGAGGCCTAATGCTTCAATAGCTTATTTTGATAAGGCGTTGACAGATCCAACATATCCAACACCGGAAATTGCCCAGTTTAATAAAGGTATTTGTAGCAGCCGCATGGGACAGTATCAGCTTGCTAATAGTTATTTTGAGCGTGCTCTGGCTGCCAATCCGAATTTTATTGCTGCAAAAAAAGAAATGGCTCGTAATAATCTACTGTCAGGCAGCACATCAGAAGCAAATTATCTATTCAGGCAGTATCAAAGTCAGATAAACAAATTATCTGCCGATGATTTATTGCTGGGGTGGAGAATTGAAAGGTCTTTAGGTAATGTGCAGGCTGCCTATGAATATGAGGCTCAACTGCGTAATAATTTCCCTTATTCTGCTGAATTAGAGCAGGTTTCTACAGGAAAATTCTGATGAATGAGCAAACCAAAAACCCCGAATCCGGCCAAAATGCCGCAGTTACTCTGGGAACAATACTTGCACAGGCACGAAAGCAGAGAGGCTTGTCTGTCGGAGAGGTTGCTGAGCGCTTGAAATTGCCAGCCAGACAGATTGAGGCAATGGAGAGTGGCAGTTATAAAGGTTTGCCCGAGGCGGTATTTATCAAAGGTTTTCTGAGTTCATATGCCCGTTTGCTTGAACTGGATGAGAAAGAGCTAAAGCAATATTTACAGCAGATTTTTCCATCTGGTAATCGTCATTTGGCCGCGGAGAATTATAAAGTAGCATCTACTGAGCTGGATTTTCAGGATAGGCCGCTACGTCGTCATTTTCCACACTGGCTGATTGTTGTGCTGGTAGTTATTTTAATTGGTATTGTGGTGTATGCGTGGCAAAGTAAATCTACATCAGAAAATGCCAGACAGACAGCTACATCCAGCCAGGAGGTATCTGTACAGGCAGCTTCTATTGGCGATGTCGCTGCCAGCAATATTCGTGTCGTACCAATGACAGCCAGTGAGCAAACCAACACGCAAGCTGCTTATGCGGGTACTAATGCCAGCCAGGCTGATGGTGCCAGTACTAGCATGACGGCTTCTCCATCTGTTGTAACAGGTACAGAGGCACTAGTTATTAAACTGGAAAACAGAACATGGTTACAGGTAAGTGACAAAAGTGGCAAGATATTAATCAGCCAGATTGTCGACGCAGGAAGCACACATCAATTCAGTGGTGGTGCACCGTATAAGGTTATTCTGGGCTATACGCTGGGTGCCAGTATCCAGTTTGCTGGCAAAGAGGTTGCTATCCCACAAAATAAAAAAAGAACTGCTGCAATAACGGTAGGTGGAAATTAAAATGACGTTAGCGGGAGTACGCAGGAAAACACACCAAGTAAAAATTGATCATGCTGTAATTGGGTCTGACGCACCGGTATTGGTGCAGTCGATGACCAATACCGATACTGCTGATGCTGAGCAGACTGCCTGTCAGGTTAAAGCTCTGGCAGATGCCGGTTCCGAGCTGGTGCGGATCACGGTAAATTCACCTCAGGCTGCTGCCAAAGTGGCTGAAATTCGTCTGCGTCTTAATGACATGGGTTGTAATGTTCCTTTGGTGGGGGATTTTCATTTTAATGGTGATCGTCTGCTAAAAGATTATCCGGATTGTGCGCGTGCGTTGTCCAAATACCGGATTAATCCCGGTAATGTAGGGAAAGGTGTGAAAGGTGATGAAAAATTTGCCTTTATGATTCACACAGCTGCTGAACATGATAAAGCTGTCCGCATTGGCGTAAACTGGGGTTCTCTGGATCAGGCACTGGCCAAACGCATGATGGACAGCAATCTGGCGTTATCAGCGCCACAACCAGCCGAAGCAGTAATGAAAGAAGCATTAATTGTTTCTGCACTGGAATCAGCACAAAAGGCTGAGGATCTGGGTCTGCCGGCTAACCGGATAATTTTGTCGTGCAAAGTATCAAATGTGCAGGATTTGATTGAGGTTTATCATAATCTGGCTGCGCGTTGTCTCTACCCGCTGCATCTTGGTTTAACAGAAGCCGGCATGGGCAGTAAAGGTATTGTGGCTTCTACGGCAGCTCTGGCTATTTTATTACAGCAGGGCATAGGTGATACTATTCGGGTATCACTTACACCTGAACCGGGTAGCGCACGAACACAGGAAGTGGTCGTGGCTCAGGAAATCCTGCAAACCATGGGATTGCGCTCCTTTACGCCCATGGTAACGGCCTGTCCTGGCTGCGGACGCACTACCAGTACGGTATTTCAGGAGCTGGCGCGTGATATACAGCAGTATTTACGTGAGAAAATGCCAGTCTGGCGGCTACAATATCCGGGTGTTGAAAATCTGAATGTGGCCGTTATGGGCTGCGTGGTTAATGGCCCGGGTGAAAGTAAACTTGCTGATATCGGTATTTCTTTGCCGGGTACAGGCGAAACTCCGGTGGCTCCCGTCTATATAGATGGTGAACGGAAAACCACTTTAAAAGGGGAGCATATGGCTGAAGAATTTCTGGCACTGGTAGAAGAATATATACATACCAATTATGGTGAGCAGGGTAAAAAACGGGTAACGGCAAAAGTTATCCCGATTACAGCTTTATAATAAATATTACTGTTATAGCAATTAGTTGCTGTACAGTTTCATATGGATAAAAAAATTAATTAATATGGGTCAGAAAATCCAAGCCGTTAAAGGCATGAATGATTTGTTACCAGTGGCGCAGAAAGATTTCAAACTGACATCTGCGCTCTGGCAAGCATTTGAAGATGTGGTCGTTGCATGGACGCGTAGTTTCGGCTATAGCCAGATTCGTACACCGATTGTGGAGCAAACAGGCCTGTTTGTGCGCTCAATTGGCGAAGAGACTGATGTGATTGGCAAAGAGATGTATACTTTTGCTGATTCCAACGATAAGTTAAGTCTCAGTCTGCGGCCGGAAGGCACGGCATCCTGTTTGCGTGCGGTGGTTGAGCATAATTTACTTTATAATAATCCGCAGAAATTATGGTATATGGGGCCAATGTTCCGGCGGGAACGGCCACAAAAAGGGCGCTATCGCCAGTTCCATCAGGTAGGTATTGAAGCACTCGGCTTTAATGGGCCGGATGTCGATGCCGAGCTGATTGCCATGAGTGCCAATCTGTGGGAGCGGCTAGGCATTCGTGAGCATCTGACACTGGAACTGAATACGCTGGGTAATCAGCAGGAGCGGGCTGCTCACCGTACGGCGCTAATTGCGTATCTGCAACAGCATGAGGCGATATTGGATGAAGACAGCCGGCGTCGTATGCATACCAATCCACTGCGGGTGCTGGATACCAAAAATCCTGATTTGCAGGCAATGGCCAACGCTGCACCACGTCTGATAGATTATCTGGGTAGCGAATCTCTGGCACACTATAATGCGCTGAAAAGCATGCTGGATGGCCTTGGTATTCATTATGTAGAAAATCCGCGTCTGGTACGTGGGCTGGATTACTATAATCTGACAGTATTCGAGTGGACAACAGATAAACTCGGAGCGCAGGCTACTGTGTGCGGGGGAGGCCGTTATAACGGACTGATTGAGGAGTTAGGCGGTAAACCTGCCCCAGCTATTGGTTTTGCTCTGGGTATTGAACGCTTATTATTGCTGGTACAGGAATTCGGGCAGCTTGCGGTCAACAATGCACCTGATGTGTATGTTTTACATCAGGGCGAAGGCAGTAGTCTGGTAGCAATGCAGCATACTGCTTTACTGCGTACTCAAGGGCTGAGTGTTTACCTGCATTGTGGTGAACAAAGCCTGAAAGCGCAATTAAAGAAAGCTGATGCCAGTGGTGCGGCAATTGCTGTTATCGTGGCACAGGAAGAGCAGTTAACCAATACGCTGACTATTAAAAATCTGCGTACTCATGAACAACAAACTGTTGCTGCCAGCGCAGCTTTACAGTTAATCCAACAATGGAAGAATACATAATGGTTGTACATATTCAGGATGAACAGGAAGTTGCAAATTTCAAATATTTTTGGCATCGCTGGGGGCGCTGGATTTTTGCGGTTCTGGTTGTTCTGGCTCTTGCCTATCTGGGCTATGTGCTCTATCAAAGCCATGTACGCAGTAATAATGAAAAGGCAGCGGCGGTATTTGATACTTTTGTGAGTCAGGCAGGTGCTAATAATATAGCTGAGAGTAAAAAAGCGCTGCTGCAATTGCAGCAGGAATACCCTGATACCATGAATGCTACTCAGGCTACATTAATGATGGCTGGTTCAGCTTTTGATGACGGCAAGTATGATGAGGCAATCCGTCATTTGCAGTGGGTTAAAGGCAAACAGCATGATGATTTACTGCAAACAATCGTCGCTCAGCGACTGGCTACCGTTTATTTACAACAAGGTAAATATAACGATGCTTTACAGGCGCTGGACATAAAAGTAACCAGTCAGTTTAAGCCGGTTTTGCTGGAAACCAGAGGTGATATTTTACAAGCTCAGCAGAAAAATGCCGAGGCCGTTGTTGCTTACCAGCAGGCATTAAATCTGTTAGCAAAAGATTCAGTACAACGTGAAGTACTTCAGATGAAAATCAGCAGTTTGAGTTAATCTGTTTAATTAAACCTGAAATTTCGGCCAGATTAATCCGGCGGAAATTTCAGGTTTATCGTTGTACTGAAAGAGCTTGCCACTGGCAGGCTGTTGCTGTTTTACAGCAAAGCAAAATTATCTGAAAGAATCAATATGAAACCAACGATTGTTCTGGTTGGTCGCCCGAATGTAGGCAAATCAACATTATTTAACCGTTTGACCCGCACCAAGGATGCACTGGTTGCTGATTTACCCGGATTGACTCGTGACCGTCATTATGGCCATGGCCGAGTAGGGAATAAACCTTATCTGGTGGTGGATACCGGAGGCTTTGAGCCGGTTGTAGACAGCGGTATCCTGTATGAAATGGCTCGACATACGCTACAGGCTATTGATGAGGCTGATGCGGTTATTTTTCTGGTAGATGGACGTACCGGTTTAACACCGCAAGACCAGATTATTGCCAATCGTCTGCGCCAGAGTACCCGCCCAGTGTATCTGGCCGTTAATAAAGGTGAGGGTGGCAACCGACCAGTTCTGGCTGCTGAGTTTTATGAACTGAGTCTTGGTGAACCGGTGGTTATCTCTGGTGCACATGGTGACGGCGTTTATGAGCTGATAGAAACAGTGCTGGAAACATTTCCTGATGAAGAAGAGGAAGTTGAAAACCATCATCCGGTTTTTGCAGTTATTGGCCGGCCTAATGTCGGTAAATCAACCCTCGTGAATGCCATTCTGGGCGAGGAACGGGTCATTGCTTTTGATATGGCCGGTACCACCCGTGATTCGATTCATATTGATTTTGAGCGTGGTGATAAACCGTTTACCATTATTGATACCGCCGGTGTGCGCCGTCGCGGCAAGGTTGATGATGCGATAGAAAAATTTTCCGTTATTAAGGCAATGCAGGCAATTGAAGCCGCTAATGTAGCTGTACTGGTGCTGGATGCCCAGCAGGACATCGCTGATCAGGATGCCACTATTGCCGGTTTTGCTTTAGAGGCAGGGCGTGCGCTGGTGGTGGCGGTTAATAAATGGGATGGATTGAGTGATGAGCGTAAACAGCAGGTAAAAAGGGATATTGCGCGTAAACTGTATTTTCTGGATTTTGCCAAATTCCATTTTATTTCCGCGTTGAAAGAAAAAGGAATTGATGGGCTGTTCAGCTCCATTCAGGCTGCTTATGATGCCGCAATGATTAAGCTATCAACGCCGAAAATAACCCGTGTGCTACAAAGTGCGCTGGAGCGGCAGCAACCTCCTCGTGCCGGACTGATTCGCCCCAAGATGCGTTATGCCCATCAGGGAGGCATGAATCCGCCAGTCATAGTTATACATGGTAATGCCTTGCAACATATCAGTGATGCTTATACCCGTTATCTGACACAAACATTTCGCAAAGCATTTCATTTGCAGGGAACACCTTTACGTATTCAATATAATGTAAGCAAAAATCCCTATGAAGAAAAAGACGGTAAACATGCGCAACCTCTGCGTCGAGTAAAGCTAAGTAACCGTATTGCCAAGCGTGAGCAGGTTAAACAATCGAAAAAGCAGGTAAAGCGTAAAAATAAAGTCAGTTCGAAGAAAACAAACGCGCTGTAATGTGATAGCATTGACTTTGCTTTTCTAATCGCTGTACGCGGGTGCAGCTTAGCGACAACATAATCAAAAAAACGGAGTATCCACATGAGCGCCAAAGGACAAATGTTACAAGATCCTTTCTTGAATGCACTGCGGAAAGAGTATGTGCCAGTATCAATTTATCTGGTTAACGGTATCAAACTACAAGGTCAGGTGGAATCATTTGACCAGTATGTTGTGTTATTGCGTAACACCTCAGTAACACAAATGGTGTATAAACATGCAATTTCTACGATTGTGCCTGCACGAGCAGTAAGTTTGCAGCACGAGCAGAAACCTGCATCAGCAGAGTAATTCAGTTATTCTGTTAAAGCAAAAAACCGTGGGTAACCACGGTTTTTTGCTAATGGGTCATCGATTTGGAAAATAGATTAATAACCACCACGCCAACCAGTATCAGACTAATACCCAGAATGGCTGGCATATCTAGCTTTTGCCCAAATTTGATCCAAGCTATCAGGGATACGCAGACAATACCCACGCCAGACCATACCGCATAGGCAATACCTACTGGCATGGTTTTCAGAGTTTGTGCTAGACAATAGAATGAGATTATATAACCCATAATTGAACAGATGCTGGGCATTAGCCGGGTAAAGCCATTACTCAGCTTGAGCATACTGGTTGCAAATACTTCCGCCAGTATGGCTACTGCTAAAAAAAGCCATTGATTCATGTTTATCCTTTTGTTGCTGCTTTTGCGCTTAAGCATGGCAGAAAGTAGCTGGAAAAGCTACTGTTCAGTCATATTGTCTATAGCGCGCTGTAGTATGGTTTAATAATTTTGGTCATCAGGCTGAGATATCGACAGTGTTGCCCGATGATAGAAAATTTGATTATCAGCACCAACACAATGGATTGCTGATAATTTAATTTCCGTTCTGCCATTTTTTACCAAAGAAAAAGCGGATTTATACCAGAATCCGCTTTGATACTGAACTGTTTTTGATGAGCCGTTGGCCAATCAGTTGTAAACTATTATATTCAGGCTGATTGCTTATGCTTCGTCTTCAACGCCGTAGTATTTGGTACCGATTTTAATCGTTTCTCTGCCTTGCTCACGGCGCCATGCATTGCTATCACGTAAAGAGTAGGCACAGCCGCAATACTCTTGCTGATAAAACTGCTCACGTTTGCTGATTTCAATCATGCGCTGGCTGCCACCGCCTTTGCGCCAGTTATAGTCCCAGTAAGTAAGGTCGGGATATTTTTCTGCTGCGCGTTTGCCGCAGTCGTTAATCTGCTGCATATTTTTCCAGCGGGAAATACCTAATGAGCTGGTAATAACCGGAAAGCCGTTTTCGTGCGCATATAAAGCAGTGCGTTCGAAGCGCATATCAAAGCACATGGTACAGCGGATACCGCGCTCAGGTTCAAACTCCATACCCTTGGCACGTTCAAACCAATTATCCATATCATAATCAGCATCGATAAAGGGAATATTGAATTTTTCAGCAAAGGCCTTGTTTTCATCCTTGCGAATTTCGTATTCCTTTTTCGGATGAATGTTGGGATTATAAAAATAAATGGTGTAATCAATACCAGCGGCCAGCATGGCTTCCATGACTTCACCGGAGCAGGGGGCGCAGCATGAGTGTAGCAATACCTTATTTGCGCCATTGGGAGGAGTTAATTTGGGGCGCTGTACCGCTGTGGTAACTGGTTGTGGGTTCATTGATGTGATTTCCTGTTATTTGATATTTTTCTGAAGAGATTTTAACAAAGCTGCCAGCACAACAACATAGCCGGAAAGAAAAAAAGCGTTCAAAAATCTGAACGCTTGTATGAGAAGGCTGTTTTACAGCACAGCTAATGCCTGCTCATAATCTGGCTCAGTGGTGATTTCAGCCACTAGCTGGCTATGTAATACCTGATTGTTTTCATCCAGCACAATGACAGCGCGGGCACATAAACCAGCCAAAGGGCCATTGCTGAGCTTAACGCCGTATTGATCCTGAAATTCAGGATGGCGGAATGTAGATAAAGTTTTTACCTGATCCAGCCCTTCAGCACCACAAAAACGTGCCTGAGCAAAAGGTAAATCAGCAGAAATACACAATACAACTGTATTGGACAGCTTGGCTGCGGCTGCATTGAAATGGCGTACTGACGCAGCACAAACACCTGTATCTACGCTGGGGAAAATATTCAGCACTTTGCGTTTGCCGGCGAAGTCTGCAAGTGATACTTCATTCAGGCTGGCATCGGTAAGGCTGAATGCCGGTGCTGTGCTGCCTGTTTGTGGAAACTGGCCGCCTACTTCTACGGCTGTACCTTGCAGGGTAACTGTACTCATGATTGTATCCTTTGATGTTTAATCTGGTTAATGAGGTGTAGGCTTATTGTGGGGGATTGGTGGGTAACTGTCAAAGTTTATCTATGCTGATTACAGTTGTTAAAACACCGGCGCATAAGCAAAGTTAATTAATGCAATTAGCCAGCAAGCATTGCCGTTACAGATATTGCTGTATTCAGGCTGAATGCAAACTGGCTATCAAGAAAAATCTTTAGATAAAAGCTCAGCGCCGTACAAAATGCTGCAAATCATAAGTAATATTATTTTTACTACTGATATGACTGCTGCTTTCTGTTTGCCGCCATTCATTGGCATTAATTGCTGGAAAAAAGGTGTCACCCATTACGTTGACATGAATTCTGGTTAAGCGTAAATCTGTGGCCAGCGGCATCGCCTGAGCGTAAATTTGCGCTCCGCCCATAATGATGATTTCCGGGCAATCCGCCAGTTGCTGAATCGCCTCTTCGATACTGTGACACAAAATAGCCCCGTTGAATTGCTGCTCTTGCTGCCGGCTGATAACATAGTTTGGCCGCCCCGGCAGCGGTTTCTTCGGCAGTGATTCCCAGGTTTTGCGCCCCATAACCACGGGCTTCCCCATGGTGTAATTTTTAAAAAATTCAAAATCTTCAGGTACGTGCCAAGGTATACGGTTGTTTTCACCGATACAATTGTTATCAGCCAATGCGGCAACTAAGGTAATTTTGTGGTGTTTATTCATACTGCTACAGGGGCTTTAATATGGGCATCCGGATGATAATCAGAAAGTGTGAAATCTTCAAACTGGAATGAAAACAGGTCTTTAATCTCGGGATTAAGGTGCATTTGCGGCAGCTTTTTCGGGTTGCGGCTTAATTGCAGCTTCGCCTGCTCAAAGTGATTGCTGTACAGATGAGCATCACCCAGTGTATGAATAAATTCACCTACTTTTAAATCACATACCTGAGCAATCATCATTGTCAGCAAAGCATAGCTGGCAATATTAAATGGTACGCCCAGAAAAATATCCGCACTACGCTGATAAAGCTGGCACGACAGTTTGCCTTCGGCGACATAAAACTGAAACAACGCATGGCAGGGAGGCAAGGCCATTTCGTCTACTAAAGCCGGATTCCACGCAGAAACAATCAGGCGGCGGCTGTCCGGATTGGTTTTAATCTGTTGCAGCAGATTGCTTATCTGGTCGATATGGCGGCCATCCGGCGCAGGCCAGCTACGCCACTGATAACCATATACCGGGCCCAGATTGCCATCGGCATCAGCCCATTCATCCCAGATGGAAACATTGTGCTCATGCAAGTAGCGGATATTGGTATCTCCACGTAAAAACCACAGCAATTCATAAATAATGGAGCGTAAGTGCAGCTTTTTGGTGGTGAGCACAGGAAAGCCATCAGCCAGATTAAAGCGCATCTGATAGCCGAATACCGAGCGGGTACCGGTGCCGGTACGATCAGCTTTGTCCACGCCATGGTCGAGTACGTGTTGCATTAAGCCAAGATACTGTTGCATGCGGATTATCCAATACAAAATAGGGCAATTGTAGCTTAAATCGATGTATACTGGCTATTTCACTGCCTGCCATGCTGCGGCAATCAGGCTGGCATTGTTATCTTTTAATAATGCAGCGTCGGATAACATGCGTCGCCACTGGCGTGCACCTTGCAGACCGTGCATCAGCCCCAGATAATGCCGTGTCATATGGCGTAAAGAATGATCTGGCTCAGCCAGTTGCTGCTGCGTATAGTCGATTAACTGCTCAACCAGCGCCTCATATTCAACGGCAGGCTGCCTGCTGCCATAAAATTCAGCATCCCAACTACGCATCAGCATCGGATTATGATAAGCCTCGCGCCCAACCATCACACCATCCACATATTGCAGATGCTGGCTGATTTGTTCATTGGTGGTAACGCCACCATTAAGAATAATTTCCAGATCAGGAAATTCCTGTTTCAAGCGATAAACGTAATCATAACGCAGCGGCGGAATATCACGATTATCTTTGGGAGATAAACCCTCCAGCCATGCATTGCGCGCATGCACAATAAAAATACGGCAGGCTGTTTGCTCGCGTAATGTACCAACAAAATCGGCCAGCGGCTGGTAGGCTGTTTCCTTATCCAGTCCAATGCGGTGCTTGATGGTTACCGGAATGGATACAGCATCCTGCATCGCATTCAGACATTGCGCTACCAGCGTGACTTCGCGCATCAGACAGGCACCAAAAACACCTTGCTGTACCCGCGGGCTGGGGCAGCCACAGTTCAGATTGATTTCATTGTAAGCATAACCGGCGGCAATTTTTGCTGCCTGCGCCAAAGCTGCGGGGTCACTGCCGCCTAGCTGCAAGGCAACAGGCTGCTCCTGCGGGTGATAAGCCAGTAATTTATCGCTATTACCATGAATGATTGCATTGGCATTAATCATTTCCGTATACAGCCATGCGTTTCTGGAAATCAGTCTGGCCATATAGCGGTAGTGCCTATTTGTTAGATCTAACATGGGCGCCACAGACAAGGTTCTTTTCGGCTGAGGGCTGTTATCAGGCTGACAACCACTACCTTGTACAGAACCATCTGTACTGCTTAACCGTTTATTTTCTTGCATAATCCAGCATTCTTAAAACATCAGTGAAATCAAGCTGAGCCAGAAACTCAGCTCAGCCATTCACTCTAATCATTTTCTCATAAAGCTAGATTATACATGGCTTAACTAAGCAGCTTGCCTTTACTGCGTGCTAAAAATGAATCTTTGCATCAATCTCTAATTATTTAAGTAGTTTAACGCAGCGGCATTTCAGACTTAATCAACCTGATTTGTTTCCCTTGCTGTTTTTTCTTGAAATGATTTTGCAGCCATAATTTATGCTGTAATTTACACTGCGGGCCTAAATAAATATTATCAATATAATTTTCTACATTAGTGTATTCAACATACAAACTATTAGCAGACTGGTAATCCTGTGGTTCTACAATATTTTCGTCACCAATATGAGTAATATAAATCATGCGGCATTCGTCTTCATCTTCAAAGGCGGCATGTTTTATCAGACAGGAAATGGGTAATACGGCCAGACTAAGCAATTGCTCCAGATTGGGTATCTTTTGCAATTCTTTATCTTCTAAAAGCTCTTCCATTAATTTTTTTATTTCTTTTAGCTGTTTGCGAATAATTTTTATTTTTTCCTCTTCGTTTAATGCATCAATATATCTTTCCCATTCATCGTCTATGGCAGCAGTTTCTTTTTTTTCGTCGCACATTTCCAGATAAAACGATTGCTTATTGCGTTTGGCTAGAGACATATATTCAGTTTTGGGGTCAAAGTAAAGGCAACGATATAATGGTAAAAAATGGAGGCTATAATCATTATTATTTTCAATTTTATCTGAGTTGGTTTTCAATTCATCAAATTGATATGAAGGAAAAGAAGAATTATTTTTCATTTCAATTTTTTTATTATTAATACTACGCTCTGTATCCCATCCAAAAAATGACTGATTAAAAGCAATACTTACGCCGGAACCTAAGATATTATCTTCATTGCCGTATAAACGGAACTGGTTTAAAGAATTATGATTAAACGAAAAACTGGCTAAAAAACTTTTGATTTCATTATCTGAATTATTAGTGATATTTAGCCAGTTGGTTAATACCTGATTTTCACTTGGGTCATTCATAAAATCTACGATATTCAGCCGGAATTTACTGGGATTTTTTCCTTTAAGCAGATTAAACAAGACTGCCGGCTTGGTATAATGGGCAACGCGCCGTTCTGGCTCTTTTGCTTCTGTGTCATTATTTGATGAATTATCTATATTGAAAGAAACTAATAATGTTTTTTTTATATCATTTGCTAACGTACAAATATTTTTAATATTAGCAAGAATTGGTTCTTTTAAATTCTCTTTATTTAAAATAAAGTTTGGATTAATATCAATTAGTTCTGATATTACTCTGGCTGAAATATATCTATAAGACTCAGAGTTGAAATATTTGACTTCATTGTAATAATCTTGGGATTTATTATTGTCGTTTTTTTGAAAAAAATAAATGTTAGCTAGCTGGTACTGGGCTCTATAGTAAAATTGCTGATGATCACTTTTTAAAATATTTAAAAAACAATTAATGGCTTTATCCAAATTATTTTTCTTATATTCATAAATAAAACCCAAATTAAATTGAGCTTTAGCGTAGGTATAAGGGTTGTCTTCTCTGGTGATATTTGAATAACAGACTTCAGCCTTATCATAATCGTGTTTTATATAATCATATAAACGAGCTAAACTAAATTGGGATTTGGCATAAATGCTAGGAGAATCTTCTCTGGTGATATTTGAATAATAGACTTCAGCCTTATCATAATCGTGTTTTATATAATCATATAAACGAGCTAAACTAAATTGGGAGTAGACATAAGTGCAAGGAGAATCTTCTCTGGTGATATTTGAATAACAGACTTCAGCCTTATCATAATCGTGTTTTATATCATTATATAAACGAGCTAAACTAAATTGGGAGTTGGCATAAATGCTAGGAGAGTCTTCTCTGGTGATATTTAAGTAAAAGGCCTCAGCTTTAGTATAGTCGGGTTTTATATAAGTATAGAAAAATCCTAAATTAAGTTGAGCGCTACTAAAAATATCAGGATTGTCTTCTCTGGTGATATTTAAGTAATAAGCTTCGGATTTATCATAATCGAGTTTTATTTCACTATAAAGATGTCCTAATTGTAATTGAGCTTCAGCATAAATTTTAGGGCTATCTTCTCTAATGATATTTGAGAAATAGAGTTCAGCTTTTTCAAAATTGTCTTTTCTATAATAATAATATCCTAAATTTAATTGGGCATTAGCATAAACTTCAGGGCAATCTTCTCTGGTGATGTTTAAATAATAAGCTTCAGCCTGATCATAATCGTGTTTTGCATTATCGTAGATATACCCTAATTCAAATTGAGCATCTGCATATTTTTCATTCCCATCATCACGTGTAATTTGACTAAGTTCCTTAATTGATGCATCAATATCATTATTTTCCATTACTAATCCTGTTTTAGCTGGTTTTAGGTTTTTGTAACTGAACTTTAGTTTGATGACTAAAATAAAATTATCTTGTTTAAATTTAACGAATAATTATATTTAAAAACCGTCTTAAATAAAACTGTATATGACAATTGTTGAGATAGCAGATTTTATCTTGCCTGAGATAAAACACTGTAGCGTGGCGATTACTAATGTGTAGTTATATATATAAGTATCTGTTTAAGTTAATTAATTGTATGATTTGCTTATTTTGCTATGATATTTGTAATTAGCTGCAAAAGTGGGCTTTAGCCATTGCAGGCGCATGATTGTCTCTCTATGATAAGTTTTTGAAGGATAAGAATTTAGCAGTAGTTTAATTTAA
The DNA here is from genome assembly GCF_914768025.1 of Snodgrassella gandavensis. Lineage (GTDB taxonomy): Bacteria > Pseudomonadota > Gammaproteobacteria > Burkholderiales > Neisseriaceae > Snodgrassella > Snodgrassella gandavensis. The sequence goes on from NZ_CAJZCE010000001.1 coordinate 176,416, forward strand.
TGCTGTTGTAAACAGTAAACAAACAGAATGGAGATGGTTATGAGTGACAATGGATTCGTTGATAAAGCCAAAGGCGAAGTAAAAGAAAATGTTGGTAAGGTAGTTGGTGATACTAAAACCCAGTCTGAGGGTATGGTAGACAAGGCTGTTGGTGGTGTAAAAGACGCCGTTCACGATGTCTCTAATGCGATAGACGGCGCTGTTGATTCGATTAAGAAAAAATTTCAGGATTAATATCTGAAATGATAAATAAGCCGCTCAATAAGAGCGGCTTATTGGTGATGGGCTTAAATATTTTAATTGATGGTTTATTATCAATTTATTTCTACTTCAAATCTGATTCTTTTATTAAATCTGGATATTGATTAATGATTTTTTCAGTGGCATCAATAACAATTTGATTACGATGCATGATAAAACTGATAAAAATTAGACTGAGTCCAAATATGACAACAAAAGCATATAATAATATTATTGAACCGAAAATTATACCCAAAATGAGTAAAATTAGTAGTATAAACAAGGCTTGAAAGGCGAAAAAACCAACAGACTGGTTTGTGCTGCCCATAATTTTTTTTAGCTGCAATTTATTTTTCTTGCTTTTGTTTTTTAGTGAAAAGGGATTATTATAGTAATATTCTAAATCGTTTTTATTCCATATAACTCGTTTGAGTTCTTTATGGTGAACTCCTTGCGCAATATAAAGATTAAATAATAGCTCTATATCATCACTATAATTTTCTTCCCAAAAATCTATTTGGCTTAAATCGAGATACTTTAAATAGGGTACTGACATTAATGCCAGCTTTCTTTCCATGGGGCTGGCATTTTTGTCATTAAGCTCTTTTCTGGTTGTGATTAAGTACTCTGCAATTTTTTTCATATCGTCTTCAGACGGAATAAATTGTTGTGAGAAAAATTCATGAATACAACTCATAGGAAATATAAATATTGAAGATTTGATCATTGAAATAATATCCATTTTCAAATTTCTGCTTAGTTAGAGATTGATTTATGTTTACGTGATTTAACTTTAAAATAATAAGTTATTTTTTGTCAAAGATTATATTGATTTAGAGTGGATTTATTTTGAAATTTGTATGCATTGATTAACAGATTGCCAATCACATCCGCGGCTGCGAATGCCAACCGATAAATGGCAATCTGGTTGGTAGAGATGGCTATTTGCTTGGCCAGAAAATTTCTATATGAGTAAGGTAGCAAAGTGGGCGATGATAGCCGTAGAAGCAATCATATATACGAATTAAGTGTTTAAGGTGAATAACTGTTGCAGACTTGCTTTTATCTCAGTCAGGCAGTGCCGCATGGCGGGCAGGGTAAAGGCCAGAATAATTGCAGCAATGGTGGTCAATAAGCTCAGTAGTAAAAGAATAAGTGCCCGTCTATGGTATTGCTGATTCAGCTAAGCAGTACGCTGTATGTTCTGTACCGGATAATATCAATATCTGGTGCTTAGGCGTACTTGGGTTTGGTGGGTATGCTGGTGCAAGCTATCTGCAAGGCAAACGGCGGGCAGGGAAGATGCTAAGTTTAAAGAGGCTGATTTTGTTGGCTGGCCTGAAACGCACCAGTACCTGCCAGTATCACAATGATTAGAAAAAATAGCATGAAAAATCCTGCTGCCTGACAGCCAGTAGTGTGGCTACGTATAGTTGTGCTGTTGCAGCTGGTATCGGGATGGGGGTATCAGCGCATTTTATTGCTTTGGCTAAAAATCTGGATTGTGTGCGTAATGATATTGGCTGTAATCAATCTAGCTGGCTGGTTATCTATGCTGACTTTGTTTATTAGCATAAGGGTAGTGGCTGATTTTCTTGGTGAATTATTGATAGAAAATGAGCAATGGCTTTGCTGGATAATTTTGTTAGGATAGTCTGGTTTGATTTTAAGCCGATGTGGCTGCAATAATATTTTGTGGCAGCCTGATTTTTATGGATAGGATTGATGGCCAGTTAAATATTAAATTAATGCTGGGTGGTTTAAAGGAAATAAATATTCTGCTTAGAGGGTATATTTTGGCTGTCGGGCTAGGAGGGGTGAACGGGTGGATATTAAGGTTTTACGTTATTTTCTGGCACTGGCCAGACAGGAAAGTGTGACGGCTGCGGCCGATTATTTGCATATTACTCAGCCAACGCTGTCGCGCCAGCTTATGGAGCTGGAAGAGGAGCTGGGAAGTAAGCTGTTTATGCGTGGCAGCCGGAAAATTATGCTGACTGAAGAAGGTATGCATTTGCGCCAGCGTGCTGAGGAAATTCTTGAGCTGGTGCACAAAACTGAAGCTGAATTTCACCAGTATGATAAAACGCTTAGTGGTGATATTTATATTGGCTGTGGTGAAACAGACGCTTTAAGGCCGGTAGTAAAGGTGATTAAGGCGATGCAGTTGGATTATCCGCATATTCGTATTCATATTTATAGTGGTAATGCTAATGATGTGACGGAGCGGATTGATAAGGGCTTACTGGATTTCGGGGTGTTGATTGATCCTGCTTATCTGGAGAATTATGAATCTCTGTGTCTGCCGCAGAAGGATAGATGGGGCGTATTGATGAGAAAGGATGATGAGCTGGCTGAGCGTGATTTTATCCGGCCGGAAGATTTATGGAGCCTGCCTCTGATTATGTCGAGGCAGAAGTATGTGAGTGACAGTATAGCCAGATGGATCAAAAGGGATTATGACAAGCTTGATGTGGTTGCTACGTATAATCTGATTTTTAATGCGGCGTTGCTGGTGGAACAGAAGGTGGGCTATGCGCTGTGTCTGGACAAGTTGATTAATACGGCCGGGGAAAGTATGTTCTGTTTCAGGCCGCTGGAGCCGCTGCTGGAAGTTGATGTGAATGTTGTCTGGAAAAGATATCAGTTATTTTCGCGGGTTTCTGCTCTGTTTTTACAACGCTTGAAAGCAAGTTTTTGTGTTTAGTGATGAAATCTGCGATTGGTTTTATGTAAGGCTATACCTGCACTCATAAACTAAGCTTATGGTGCAGGTAGGAAGAGATTTTAAACATTGATGTTATGTTTTTTTTGTTATGCTGTGGTGTTAATGCAGATTTGCCTTGAAGAATGAAACCAGTTTGTCAAATGGAATCAGGTTGACGCGGTCGTACAGATCAACGTGTCCCGCATTTTTGACATAGTAAAGCTCTTTAGGTTCGGCAGCGCGGCGGTAAGCATCTTCGCTGAATTCTTTGGAATGGGCTTTATCACCGGTGATAAATAATAATGGCCGCGGAGAGATGGTTTCTATGTCGTTGAAGGGGTAGAAGTTCATGAATTTGGGGCTGCTGGTCAGGGTGGGATGGGTGGTTAATTCAGGTTGTGAACCGGCCGGGGTAAATTCGCCACGCGTGGTGCGGTAAAAATCATAAAATTCATGTGCGATGGGGCTGTCTTTGGCGGTAATTTGCCCTTTATTAATGGTACCGCCAGTATATAAGGTTTGTCCGCCGGTAAATTCTATGTAACGCTGTTCTGCTGCTTGCTGAAGAATTTGTTTTCTCTGTTGCAAGGTGAGTGAATGATTGAGGCCATTGCGACTTGCGGCACCCATGTCGTACATGCTGACTGTGGCGATGGCTTTGAAACGCGGGTCGATTTTGGCGGCGCTGATGGCAAAACTACCACTGCCACAAATGCCGATTACGCCTATGTTGTTGCGGTCTACAAAAGGCTGGGTACCTAAAAAATCGACAGCGGCACTGAAATCCTCGCTGTACATGTCGGGCAATACGGCATTGCGTGGTTGTCCTTCGCTTTCCCCCCAGTATGATAAGTCGATTGCCAGTGTGACAAAGCCCTGTTCGGCCATTTTGGTGGCGTATAAATTGGCGCTTTGTTCTTTTACTGCGCCCATGGGATGGCCGACAATGATGGCCGGGTATTTTGTGTTCGCCGCTAATGTTTTCGGCATAAACAGATTGCCAGCCACTTTCATTTTGTACTGATTGAGAAAGTTGACTTTTTGCTTGGTTACTTGTTTGCTTTGATAAAAGTTATCTGGGTTGTTTGACATATTGGCTCCGATTGATAGTGGGGGAAACAGTCCGAAAAAACTGAGACATATGGTTATGAAAATTTTCTTTTTGAGATAAAGGCAGATGTTTTGCATGATTGGCAACTTTCTTTGCTGAATAGGGTGAAGAATAAGTTATGAAAATTGTTTTGCTGTTGTGCGGCTATATGATGCAAAACTGGTTTTGATGAGTAGTAGTGCGGCGATAAAAATTAATGCGGAACTTAAGAAAATTCCCGGTATGCCCTGATGGTCATAGATGAAGCCGCCTATGGCCGCAGCTAAGCCGATGGCAAATTGTATGGCTGCCACAGACAGGCCGCCCATCATTTCGGCTTTGTTGGCCAATGTAATGGCTATCCATGTCGACCAGCCGACAGGTAGAAAACCAAACATGAAACCCCATGCAACAATAAGTGCTGAATCGGTGGCCGGATTGTTGTGGCTGAACAGTAATGTAACGGCCAGAATAAATAAAATGATGTGGCTGATTATCATGGTTGGTTTAAAGTGTTTATGCATTATCCATCCGGCGATAATAGTGCCGGCAAAATTGCCGATGCCGAAAATTAGTAACAGTATGGATAAGGTATTAGCTGGCAGGGCAAGGGTATGTTGCAGAAAAGGTCTTAAGTAGGTGAAGAAAATATGATAGCCGCCATAGCTGAAGATGGTGGCCAGCATTCCGGTGGCTACCCATGGCTGTTTTAAGAGTAAGAGCATCTGTTTAAAGTTGCTATCAGCTTGCGCCGGCAGGGCGGGTAAGGAGAGGAATTGCCAGATAAATGCGGCAAGGCCTAAAAGTGCGGTGAGCAGGAAGACGCTTCTCCAGCCGATGAGGTTGCCCAGATAACTGGCCAATGGCAGGGAAATGATGGTGGCCACGGATACGCCGGCGTAGACGATGCTGAGCGCGCGCGAAATTTCTTTTTCCGGTACCAGTTGTATGGTTACGGCAGATGCTAATGACCAGAAACTGCCGACACATAGTCCTAATATGCAACGTCCGCTAAGCAGTAGAATATAGTTTGGGGCAAAGGCAATTAATGTATTTGCTGCTATTAACATGGCAGACATGATTAATAAAACTGTGCGCCTGTTGGTGGTTTTGGCTACTGATGAAAGGAAGAGGCTGGCTATTACGGCAAAAATACCTACTGCGGTAACAGTTTGCCCTGCCATGCCTTCAGTGATGTGCAGGGATTTGGCTATTGGTGTTAGCAGGCTAATTGGGACAAATTCGGCGCTGATGAGGCTGGTAACGCCCATGAATAATGAGAAAACGGCAGACCAGTGTGCTGTTGCTGGTGGCTGATGGGTTTGCTGCTGCATTATTGCTGAATCTCCGTTATCTGGTTTGTGCAATTGATGTGGTATTGGTTTTTTAGAGTCGTGTAGGCATTTACTATGTTTTTTGTGGATGTTTTATTGGCTGATTGATTCTTTCAGGCTGTTTGGAAAAGTATAAGTAGCTAAAATTTCTATGTAAAATACTTATACTTTATGGTAATTGATGCCTGAAAAGCATGGTTTGAAGATTTTTGAAGGATGATATGTACTGGAATTTGCTTGGGGGGAGTGAAGTAAATGCTGGCTTTAGATGGCGAAGATAAATAAGTGAAAGAATGATAGATGATGTAATCAGCTTGTAGTTGGAAATTAGATTTAGTATGCAAGTATTGCTGTTATTGTTTCTGAAAAATGAGTTTTTTATTGCTGGTGGCAGGAATAAGCAGGGTTTTGAGGCTAGGGTATGCTGAAAAAGAAAAAGCCTTGTGTGAACAAGGCTTTTTGGTTTGCGTTAATATGGTGTGGGCGCTGTTATTCCCACTCAATGGTAGCAGGTGGTTTGCCGCTGACATCATAAACCACGCGGTTGATGCCGCGGACTTCGTTGATGATGCGGTTGGAAACGCGGCCGAGTAAGTCGTAAGGCAGGTGTGCCCAGTGGGCGGTCATGAAGTCGCTGGTAATGACTGCACGCAAGGCTACCACGTATTCGTAGGTGCGGCCGTCTCCCATGACGCCTACGGATTTTACCGGCAGGAAAACGGCAAATGCCTGACTGGTTTTGTCGTACCAGGATAGGCCATCTTCATCACAGGTGTTACGCAATTCTTCGATAAAGATGTGATCGGCACGGCGCAGTAAGTCGGCATACTCGCGTTTAACTTCGCCCAGAATACGCACGCCCAGGCCGGGGCCGGGGAAGGGATGACGGTATACCATGTCGCGTGGTAGTCCCAGAGCTACGCCTAGTTCGCGCACTTCGTCTTTGAAGAGGTCGCGCAGTGGTTCCAGCAGTTGCAGATTGAGGGTTTCCGGCAGGCCGCCTACGTTGTGATGGCTTTTGATGGCATGCGCTTTTTTGGTTTTGGCGCCGGCACTTTCAATTACATCAGGGTAGATGGTGCCTTGTGCCAGCCATTTGGCGTTTTGGCGTTTGCCGGCTTCGCGCTGGAAGACTTCGACAAATTCGGCACCGATGATTTTGCGTTTGCGTTCGGGGTCGGTTTCGCCGGCGAGTTTTTCGAGGAAGTCGACAGACGCATCGACGTGAATTACGTTTACGCCAAGGTTTTTGCCGAACATGTCCATAACCATTTGCGCTTCCTGATAGCGCAACAGGCCATGATCAACGAAAACGCAGGTAAGCTGGTTGCCGATGGCACGGTGAATCAGGGCTGCGGCTACGGATGAATCCACGCCACCGGAAAGACCCAGAATAACTTCATCGGTGCCTACCTGTTCGCGAATTTTGGTAATGGCTTCTTCGATGTAGTTTGGCATTGTCCAGCTTGGTTTGGCCTGACAGATGTCCAGTACAAAGCGGTTGATTAGTTCACGCCCTTGTTTGGTATGGGTAACTTCGGGGTGAAACTGTACGCCATAGAAGTGTTTTTGCGGGTTTTCGATGATGGCATAAGGGCAGCTAGGGGTATGGCCAATGCTTTTGAAGCCTTCTGGCAGTTTGCTGACTTTGTCGCCATGGCTCATCCATACATCCAGTGTGTTGGGCTGGTTGTCGAAAATACCATTGGTAAACTGGCTGTCTTCTGTATGCACCTGAGCATAACCGAATTCGCGCTGGTCGCCACCGCTGACTTCCCCACCCATGGTGTGTGCCAGCCATTGCATGCCATAGCAGATGCCAAGAATGGGGATACCCAGATTAAGGATTTCTGGATTGGCCTGATAGTCTGATTCGTATACTGAATTGGGGCCGCCGGACAGGATAATGCCTTTGGGGGCGAATGCCTTGATGTCGGCAATGGGCATGTCAAATGAATGTAATTCACAATAAACATGAGCTTCACGTACGCGCCGGGCGATGAGCTGGGTTACTTGTGAACCAAAATCGAGAATTAAGATTTTATCCTGATTCATGCTAGGCTCTTGACAGGTGTTTGAGTATGAAGCGAGTTATTTTAACACTTTTCTGCTTTTATTTCTGCAAGTGCGCTGTATGCGGAAAACTAATATTGTGAAAAATATGCTATCTATCTGGATAAAATAATTAATGTATTTGTTTTATGGCTGCTGTTATTTGGTTTGCTGTTTTGTAGGTTGAATATTTTTATGGTTTTTTTATTCAGCTTCTCTCTTTAATTTTGTGCCAGAAGTTTCAGGATATTGCTAAGCCGGTTCTGATAGTCGTCATTTTATATATTATTAAAAATGCTTTTGCCAAGCTCTATATAGAAATGAATTTTTTTGTTAATGATGGGCTTAGGTGTAAATGTCATACAGAGTTCAATGGTGTTAGCTTCTTTGTCCAGTCCGTTAGTTGTTCTGATCAAGTTGATTGATTACAGATAGCGGATATGTACTTATTGCCGCTAATAAAAGTATTGCCAAGCTGGAAGTTTCATTATTTGTTTAGATTGCTAGTCTACAAAGCAGGGATATGAAAGCACTTACTCCGGCAAAAAAACAGCTAAATGCTTGTATGGGCTCTTGGATTGCATCGCTATTCCTGCATGATTTTTAAGTCTTTGGATTGATAGCCATGCTATTGCTGAGTGTTATTTTTCCACTGAAACCTAGCTGTAAACTATTGAGGTGGAAGTGCTAATGTTTTATTGATGATGGAACCGGATTTAGCGGCATTTGCGCGGGCTTTCACCCTTTAGCTCTTCGTTGGTGCGGAGGTCGTAAATACGAATAGTAGCTTTGGGAAAGGATGCACATAGGGAATTTTTAACGGTGTAGATGCCAGTGCCATGTGCCAGCAATTTCATTTTAGGTAATAAATCTTTACCATTTTCATCTTGGGCAGTAAGGCGATAATCTCCGTTGATTGTTATACAGCCGCTTAATAATAATAGCCCTAAAAGATAAGCAGTTTTTTTCATCGCTAATTTCTCTTTTTTGTTATTGAAAACAATGGTTATGTTGTGTTTTTAAGTTTTAAATATAACATATTTTAGTAGGTGTCTGTTTAGTTAAATTTGCAGGAAAGTGGTATGGGGTGAATGAGTAAGTAATGATGTACTTTTTAGTTTATTTTGAGTTGGGTGTGTGTTTTTATTTTGGCTTTTCTGGTAGTTGTTGATGGCTTTTATTTTATGGAACTGGATTGGATAGTGATTATCAATCGGATTTAAATTTTATTAAAAAGGGAAATTGAAAAATATCAATTTCCCTTTTTAAGATTTTATGATTTGGCATGAGTTAGCGAGCCTGTTTCATTAGCCGTTGTTTTTCACGGTTCCAGTCTTTTTCTTTGCTGCTCTGGCGTTTGTCGTGCTGTTTTTTACCTTTGGCTAAGCCCATGTCGATTTTGACATAGCCATGGCTGTAATGCATGTTGACGGGGACGAGGGTATAGCCACTACGTTCTACTTTGCCAATCAGTTTGTTGATTTCAGATTGATTCAGTAGAAGTTTCCGCTGGCGTACTGGATCGGGTTTGACGTGATCGGAGGCGGTAGGCAATGCGGTGATATGGCTGCCGACTAAGTAGAAGGCACCTTTTTTCCACTGGATATAGCTTTCCTTGATTTGTACTCGGCCTGCACGAATGGCTTTGACTTCCCAGCCTTCCAGAACGATGCCGGCTTCTATCTGTTCTTCAATAAAGTAATCGTGAAAGGCTTTTTTATTGTTGATAATGCTCATATTGGTTTTCTGCTACGCTGTATTTTTGTGTCTATTTTAGCAGAAAGAATGGGTAATGGAGACAGATTACTATTAAAGCTGATGGGAATAGATGGAATAAATAAAAAACCGATTGGGTTAATCGGTTTTTTATCTGTTTTAGTTTTCAATTTCTTGTCGATGGGTTTCGGGTAGCAGCAGCACGGCGAGCATGCTAAGCACACAGGAGGCGATCAGAAACCAGCCAACGTACACGGTACCTTGTAAGCTGTATTCTTTAACTAGCCATGCGGCGGTAAAGGGTGTAAGTGAACCGCCTAGGATGCCGCCGAAGCTGAAAGATATGGCCGCACCGGTATAACGTACGTTGGTAGGAAATATTTCCGGTAAAAAGGCAGCCAGTGGTGTCCATAGAATGCCCATAACGAATAAGGAAAAGGACAGAAATATGGCGGCAACGGTTGTACTGTCACAATTGATTAAATCACCGTACAAGTAACCGATTATTACGGTTAGGATGCCACCGATTAAAAATATCGGACGGCGGCCGATTTTATCGGAAAGCCATGCTGAGACGGGCGAACCTAAAGCCATAAATACTATGGCACCCATCAGGATGAATAGGTAGTCAATTTTGTTGAATAATGCTGCGCTTTGCCATGGATGCTGTGTGGTGGCATATTGCAGGGAAAATACAGTAGACAGAAAAAACAGGGTAAAGCATGACATGGCCGCCAGTGAGCCAAGGATAAGCTGTTTGTAATGCTTACGGACGGTATCAGCCAGCGGCACTTTTACTGCATTCTGTTTGGCAACCATGCTGCGAAAGGCATTGCTTTCAATAATGGACATGCGGACATACATGCCAAGGCCAACTAGCACTATGCTCAGCAGAAACGGAATACGCCAGCCCCAAGCCATCATTTGTTCGTTGCTCAGGCTTTTGGACAGGATAATGAATATCAGGCTGGCGGTGATGAAGCCGATAGGAGGCCCGATTTGTGGAAACATGGCGAAGAGGGCGCGTTTGCCTCTGGGGGCGTTTTCGGTAGCCAGTAGGGCGGCACCACCCCATTCGCCACCCAGCCCAAGCCCCTGACAGAAGCGCAGGATGCATAAACAAATTGGTGCAAAGATGCCAGCTTGTTGGTAGGTTGGCAGAAAACCAATCAGGGTGGTGCTGATGCCCATGATGAGCAATGATGCTATTAAGGTGGTTTTGCGGCCGACTTTGTCGCCGAAATGGCCGAACAGTGCTGCACCAATGGGGCGGGCGATAAAGGCGATGCCGAAGGTTAGAAATGAGTGCATGACGGCAAGTGCTGGATCCTTGTTTTCAAAAAATAGGGCATCCAGTACCAGTGCGGCGGCCAGGCCGTATATGTAGAAGTCGTAAAATTCTACGGCTGTACCCACTAAGCTGGCAACAGCAACTTTAGTAGGGGAATTTTGGCTAATTGGAGGTGCAGATTTGAGCTGCGATGCGGGTGTGTTAGTCATAATTTTTCTTGGGCTCAGGGTTGAAAAAAGCTTGTATATGAAAATGCATACACAAGCTTTTTGTTTGGGTACAAGCTGGCTTAGGCAGCTAAATTAGTTTTTGTCCTGATCAACCAGTTTGTTTTTGGCAATCCATGGCATCATGCTGCGTAACTGGTTACCAACAATTTCAATCGGATGTTCGGCATTCTGACGGCGACGGGCAGTCATGGACGGGTAGTTGGTAGCACCTTCCACGATAAAGGATTTGGCATAGTCGCCGTTTTGAATGCGTTTTAATGCTTCACGCATTGCCTGACGTGAATGTTCATTTACTACTTGCGGGCCGGTGAAGTATTCGCCGTATTCTGCATTGTTGGAAATGGAGTAGTTCATGTTGGCAATGCCGCCTTCGTAGATTAAATCTACGATTAATTTCATTTCGTGCAGACATTCAAAGTAAGCCATTTCGGGAGCATAGCCGGCTTCTACCAGTGTTTCAAAACCGGTTTTGATTAATTCAACCAGCCCACCGCACAATACGGCCTGTTCGCCGAAGAGGTCGGTTTCGGTTTCTTCTTTGAATGTGGTCTGGATAACGCCTCCTTTGGTACCGCCGTTGGCTGCTGCATAGGATAAGGCGATGTCACGGGCACGGCCGGTTGCATCCTGATGTACGGCGATCAGGCTAGGTACGCCGCCACCTTTGAGAAATTCGCTGCGCACGGTGTGACCGGGGCCTTTGGGGGCAATCATGACTACGTCGAGATTTTTGGCTGGAATAATCTGGTTGTAATGGATATTGAAGCCATGGGCAAAGGCTAGGGTGGCATTGTCTTTCAGGTTGGGGGCAATTTCATTTACATATACTGCCGGTTGAAATTCATCCGGGGTAAGAATCATGACTACATCCGCCGCTTTGGTGGCTTCGGCCACTTCACGTACGTCATGACCGGCATTTTCTGCTTTGTGCCATGAGCTACCGTTTTTGCGTAAGCCTACGATTACGTTAACACCTGAATCTTTCAGGTTGGCAGCATGGGCATGACCCTGTGAGCCATAACCAATGATGGCTACGGTTTTGCCTTTGATTAATGACAGGTCGGCGTCTTTATCATAATAAACTTGCATTGTTATTCCTTTGGTTTAATGCTTTGATTCTCTAATTGGTGTTTGGGTATGGCTTTAAGCCGGTAATTTTGTTAGCGTGCCTGATTAAATACGTAACATGCGGTCACCGCGGCCTATGCCGGCTGCACCGGTGCGAACTGTTTCCAGAATCAGTGTTTTACCCACGGTATCCAGAAAGGCATCAAGCTTGTTGCTGGTGCCGGTGATTTCTACGGTGTAAGTTTTATCGGTAACATCGATAATATGGCCACGGAAAATATCAGCCAGACGCAGTATTTCATCGCGGTCTTTACCGGTGGCGCGCAGCTTGACTAGCATTAGTTCGCGTTCGACGTATTGGCTGTCATTGAGGTCGATTACCTTGATGACTTCAATCAGTTTGTTTAGCTGTTTGGTTATCTGCTCCATGACCAGATCGTTACCGCTGGTGACGATTGTCATGCGTGACAGGGTTTTGTCTTCTGTGGGCGATACAGACAGAGAATCGATGTTGTAGGCACGGGCTGAAAACAGGCCAACGATGCGACTCATGGCACCAGATTGATTTTCCATCAGAATAGATAAAATGTGTCTCATGATGCACTCCGGCTATTCTGTTCGCGGTCATTGTTTGCGGCAGTTTGGGGTTCACTCATATGCGGTGGTAACACCATTTCGTCCAGTCCTTTGCCATTGCCTACCATCGGGTAGACATTCTGGGTACGGTCGGTAATGAAGTCCATGAATACCAATCGGTCTTTCAAGGCAATGGCTTCTTTCAGGGCACCTTCTATATCGGCTGTTTTTTCAACCCGGATACCGATATGGCCGTAGGCTTCGGCCAGTTTGACAAAGTCGGGCAGTGATTCCATATAGGTTTCGGAGTAACGATTTTCGTAGTACAGCTCCTGCCACTGGCGAACCATGCCGAGAAAGCCGTTATTCAGGTTGATTACTTTGATGGGCAGGCGATACTGGTAACAGGTGGACAGTTCCTGAATGTTCATTTGAATGGAACCTTCACCGGTGATACAGAATACGTCTTCCTCTGGTTTGGCCAGTTTGGCACCCATGGCATAAGGCAAGCCTACGCCCATTGTGCCCAGTCCGCCGGAATTGAGCCACTGGCGTGGCCGCTGAAACGGGTAGTACTGCGCAGTGAACATCTGGTGCTGGCCGACATCGGAGGTAATGAGGGCATTATTGCCGGTAAGTTTGGCCAGTGTCTGGATTACCTGTTGCGGCTTGATAGATTCGCCTGTGCTGTCAAACCACAAGCTGTTATGGCCGCGCCAGTTTTCGATGGTTTTCCACCACCTTTCCAGTGCATTGCTGTTGAAAGCCAGATTCTGTTTCTGCCACAGGGCGAGTAAATCAGCAAGGACGTTTTTTACATCGCCAACAATCGGTACATCTGCTTTAACGCGTTTGGCAATGCTGGAGGGGTCGATATCAATATGGATGATTTTTTTGCCATCATCGGTAAATTTGCCCGGTACAGAGATAACGCGGTCATCAAAGCGTGCGCCCACGGCCAGTACAACATCTGCGTTCTGCAAGGCCAGATTGCCTTCGTAGCAGCCATGCATGCCTACCATGCCCAGAAACTGACGATTGGTGCTGGGGAATGCGCCCAATCCCATCAAGGTGGATACACAGGGTGTGCCGGTAGACTGGATGAAGTCAGTGAGGACATTGCTGGCGTTACCCAGTATCACGCCGCCACCAAACAGAACTATCGGACGTTTGGCCGCCGCCATTACCTGTGCTGCTTTTTTTATCTGGCCGGTGTGCCCGTGGGTGACGGGCTGATAGGAGCGGATATTGATGTCTTCCTGAGGATAGCTGAATTTGGCCATTGCCTGGGTAACATCTTTAGGCACATCGATAACCACTACGCCCGGCCGGCCGGTACGGGCAAGCTGGAATGCTTTTTTTACGGTCTCAGCCAGTTCGCTGATGTGTGTTACCAGAAAATTATGTTTGACACAGGGGCGGGAAATGCCAACGGTATCTACTTCCTGAAAGGCATCGGAACCAATGGCGGGCGTGCCAACCTGACCGGAAATAACCACGAGGGGTACTGAGTCGGAATTGGCTGTGGCAATACCGGTAATGGCATTGGTGGCTCCCGGCCCGGAAGTGACCAGTGCTACGCCGATTTTTTCACCATTACTGGCACGTGAATAGGCATCGGCAGCGTGAACTGCGGCCTGTTCGTGTCTGACCAGTATGTGGCGAAATTTTTTTAACTGAAAGATGGCGTCGTAAATTTCGAGAACTGCTCCGCCGGGGTATCCGAAAACATATTCTACATTCTCGGCTTTGAGACTCTGCACGAGTATTTGTGCACCTGAAAGTTGCATATCAACCTCTTATGTTCTAGTAGTCCGACTGACACGTTGCCAATGCATCTTCATCCGGTAAGATTTAATAGATGTAAACAGCGATTTGGGGTACGCGAAGACACCTATTGTGATGAACTGTTGGCTCTGCGTCCGATAGTCGGATTAGCAGGTTTGGGTTAGCTAAATGAATGTTTACGATAAAGCAGGTATTGATGTTAAGCAAGCGCTAATTTTAGGAAAATTGCTGTTTTTATGGTTTTTTAAATTTATTTAATGCTAAATTTTTTTATTTATGGGCAATATAATGCTTAATTTGGACAAATTAAACTGTTTATTTTGATTAATTTGTCCAAATTTGAGGAAATTATAGGTTTTTGTTAGTTTTTAAAATTTAGACTTATTGTCCAATTAATAGATGATGATATGGGCACCTGCTGCCTGTGCCAGTTGCATAAGTGTTGCACTATTCATATAGGCATGGGCAAGGTGGGAAATGTTGGCAACAATAGGGAGATGGGTAATTTGTCTGGCTTTAACAATGCCTTCTACATCAAGCCTGTATGGGGCATTGCGCTCAAGGCTTAATGTTCCGGCTTCGCCCAGCATCAGGTGATGATTGCCTTTGAGGGCGATGTGTTCAGCAGCAATCAGCCAGTCATCAACCTGATGATGTTTGTCTTTGCACAATACTACCGGGATATTCAGACAGCCTACTTCATTGAGCAGGGTACGGTTGGACATGAGTTCTCCGCCCAGATAAATAATATCTGCTTCTGCCTGTAAGGCTGGTTCGAGCTGGCGCACATCTCTGATGCGTAACCAGACGGATTTATTGGCCTGATGTGCCTGTTTAATCTGTTGCTGCATGTTAGTACTGGTTTGCTGGGGTGGTGTATAGGGTGAGGCAGTCTGGTAGAAAGGGTCGATAAATATGTTGTTGTTTTCTGGAAGTTGTAAGCCGGTTATGCTGGCTACCCGATGACAGTGCTGACCGCCGAATTGCTGGCCGCGTACGGTGATGATGGTGTCCTGCGGCTGAATTTCGCGGCTGATGATGCGCCAGTCCTGTAGTATGCGCAATGCTTTTTCAACGCCGGCGAGTGCTTCAAGCTCGCGTGGTTCAAATACTCTTTCGTCGCCAACTGCGCCGATAATGGTACGTTCTTCACCGTGCGATACGTGTTCATGCAGTCCGCGCTGGCGGATAAAAGTGATGACGTTGTTGATCTGGGTTGCTGTTGCCTGACGCTGCATTACGATAATCATGTCGGAAGTCCTTGAGAGCAGTATTCTGATTGTCAGAAAAAATCAGGATGCTGACAAGTGGCGATTGGCAGGAATCAGAATTAAGCCTATCCATTTAGGGTGTCAGCTATTATGGTAATACTACAACAGTGATAGTAAACTATTGTTATTGATGAAATGTGGCTTTATTTTATGTGTTAACTTGCGTGAGTAAAATTCGGCGAGTTTCGTGATGCGAAACCAGTAAAACAGTTCAATAATCAGGAATAGATAAATGAAAATAAGAAGACTGTTGTTTGTGTTGGTGGTACTGGTATTGGTAGGGCTGGCGGTATGGATCAATATGCGCAGTCATACTGCTTTACCGGATGGTTTTGCTGGTGGCAATGGTCGCATGGAGTTAAAACGGCTGGATGTGGCTACTTTATATTCTGGCCGGGTAGTGGAAATGAAGGTGGATGAGGGAGATGTAGTAGCCAAAAATCAGGTTTTGGCTGAGCTTTCATCTGATCAGACCAGTAGTAAGCTAGCGGCTGCGCGTGCGGATAAACTGCGCGCACAGGAAAATGTGGCTAAAGCAGAAGCGGAAATTGCTGCCCAGCAACAGGCGCATAAAGTTGCGCAGATGGATCTGGATAATACGCGCCAGCTTAGATCAGATGAGCTGGTATCTTCGCCGGAATTACGCCGGCGTCTGGCTGACCGCGATGCGGCTATTGCTAAAGTTAAAGCGGCACAGGCGGCACGCGCTGAGGCACAGGCTGCGGTAAAACAGGCGCAGGCGCAAATTGATGCTACTTCTTCTGCAAACAACGATATGCTGATTCGGGCGCCTAAAGCCGGTCGGGTTGAGTATCGTATTGCTGAAGCCGGTAATGTGCTGGGTGAGGGCTATAAGGTTGTGTCGCTGTTAGACCCAACTGATGTGACGCTGTCGGTGTATTTGCCCACGGATACTATTGGTAAGCTGAAGCTTGGCGATGAAGCACGGATTATTCTGGATGGGATGAATGCAGTCTGGCCGGCAAAAGTGGATTTTATTGATTCCAGTGCGCAATTTACGCCCAAATTTGTGGAAACGCTGAACGAGCGGCAAAAGCTGATGTATAAGGTTAAGCTAAGAATTCCGCCGCAGATTGCGTTGCAATACAGTGGTTTGCTCAAGGGCGGCTTAACGGGTAACGGCTATATCCGTTTAGATAACAGTAAGGCATGGCCGCAGCAGTGGCAGGTTAATCTACCCAGTATGAAACAATCAGCCAAAGGTGCCTGAGATGGATAGTACTGCCAAAGAGCAGGCTGCGACAGGAGAAAACTGGGCTGTTGATTTACGCCATGTATCTCACCAATACCGGCAAACGGTGGCGCTGCGCGATGTGTCGCTGCAAATCAGGCGTTGTGCCACGGTAGGCCTGATTGGGCCGGACGGGGTAGGTAAATCGACTTTGCTGTCGTTGATTGCTGGTGTGAAGATTATTCAGCAGGGCGAGGTGCTGGTATTTGGTGACAGCATGGCAGATAAGCACAGCCGTCAGCTGCTAAGCCATCGTATTGCATTTATGCCACAGGGGCTTGGCCAGAATCTGTATCCAACTTTATCAGTTAATGAAAATGTTGATTTCCATGCACGCTTATTCGGTTTGCGTGGCGCGATGCGGCATGAGCGTATTGCGCGTTTGTTGCAGGCTACGGGTCTGACACCTTTTGCCGACCGGCCGGCTGGTAAGCTGTCTGGCGGGATGAAGCAGAAGTTAAGCCTGTGTTGTGCGCTGGTACATAATCCTGAGTTGCTGATTCTGGATGAGCCAACTACTGGGGTTGACCCTTTATCACGACGGCAGTTCTGGCAGTTGATTGATCAATTGCGGCAGGAAAACCCGAATATGACGGTTATTGTGGCTACTGCCTATTTTGATGAAGCCAAACGCTTTGAATATTTGCTGGCAATGGATGATGGCCACCTGATTGTTAATGCACCGACGCAACAGGTATTGCAAGACACGCACACGGATACGCTGGAGCAGGCTTATGTGAAAATGCTACCTGCGTCGAAACAGGACAAGGGCGGTAGTTTACAGTTGACGCCGTTTGTACCCGATAAGGATTCGCCACCGGCTATTGAGGCTAAAGATTTAACCAAGCGTTTCGGGGACTTTGTTGCAGTAAATAATGTTAGCTTTACGATTGAGCGTGGCGAAATTTTTGGTTTTCTGGGGTCAAATGGTTGCGGTAAATCGACAACTATGAAAATGCTCACTGGTTTGCTGGACGCAAGCTCAGGTACTGCTCAGTTGCTTGGGCACACGGTTGATGCCGATGATATGACGACACGCATGAAAATTGGATACATGTCGCAGTCGTTTTCTTTATATGAGGAATTAACGGTACGGCAGAATCTGGTTCTTTCTGCTCGGCTATATCGTATGGATGCGGTGCAGATTGGTTCTTCGGTTCAGCAGTCTTTACAGCAGTTTGATCTGGTTGAATTTGCTGATATCCAGCCTAGTGAATTGCCTTTGGGTATCCGGCAGCGTTTGCAACTGGCGGCGGCCTGTCTGCACCATCCGCAGGTATTGATTCTGGACGAACCAACATCAGGGGTTGACCCAGTAGCCAGAGATATGTTCTGGCATCATCTGCTTGATTTATCGCGGCATAATCGCACCACTATTTTTGTATCGACGCATTTTATGAATGAGGCAGAACGATGCGACCGCATATCGTTTATGCATCAGGGACGGGTGTTGGCTATTGGTACGCCTGCTGAGTTGTGCGCTAACAAGAATACAGATGATCTGGAAACAGCATTTATTGATTATTTGCAGGAAGCGGTAGACAAGAATCAGGCTAATCAGCCAGCAACTGCCGAGCATAATCCGCCACAGGAAACCAAACTGGCGCAAACTGCTGGCAAGGCAATGAATGTTGATAGTTTTACTTACTGGCTACAGACGGTATGGACGTTTGCTGTACGTGAAGGCAAGGAGTTGCTACGCGATAAAATCCGCCTGTTTTTTGCTTTGTTCGGGCCGGTTGTTTTAATGATGATGGCTGCGTGGTCGGTGTCTTTTGATGTAGAGCATGTGAAATTTGCGGTATTGGATCGTGATCAAACGGTGGAAAGTCGTGCGTTAATCGAACATTTTCAAGGTTCGCGCTATTTTACCTTTACCGGTAATCTGCATGATGCCAGTGAAGTTGACCAAACGCTGAAAATTTCGCGAGCCAGACTGGTTATTGATATTCCCCCACATTTTGGTCGCGATTTGCTGCGTGGTGATAAGCCGGAAGTAGGATTTTATGTAGATGGTACCATGCCGTTTATGGCGGAAAATATTAAAAGTTTTATTCTGGTGATATTGAATCGCTATGCTACGGCTGAATGGGCTCAGAAAGGTTTGCCGGTATCGCTCAAGCCTAATGCGCAGATTGCGCCGCGCTATGTATACAATCAGGATTTTAAGAGTATTTTTGCAATAACACCCGGCATGATTATGATGGCGATGATGCTGATACCGGTTATGATGACGGCACTGGGGGTGGTACGCGAGCGGGAAATTGGTTCAATTACCAATCTGTATACATCCCCGGCTTCGGTAAGGCAGTTTCTGATTGGCAAGCAGATACCCTATGTGTTTGTTTCCTTTATCAGCTATCTGATTCTGGTGTGGCTGGCGGTAATAGTACTGGGTGTACCGGTACGTGGCAGTTTCTTTGCCATGAGTCTGGGGGCACTGGCGCTGATTTGTGCGGCCACCGCTTTTGGCTTACTTATTTCCAGTTTTGTTAAGTCACAGGTGGCGGCGATTTTTGGTTCTGCTATCTTGTCACTGATTCCGGCGCTGAATTTTTCCGGCCTGCTTTATCCCTTATCCACGCTAACTGGTGTGAATTACTGGTTTGGCTGGAGTTTTCCCACTGCATGGTATCAGTTAATCAGTCTGGGCGGTTTTACTAAAGGTTTGGGCTTTCTGGATTTTGTTAACTATTATCTGGTATTGCTGGCATTTTGTCTGGTGTATGTATTTTTGGCCGGCTGCTTATTGAAAAAGCAGGAGGTGTAAATGCTGCAATGGTTTAAAAATGTGTGGGTACTGAGTATTAAAGAACTGAAAAGCCTGCTGAGCGATGTGGTACTGATTGCCCTGATGGTGGTGGTGTTGTCTGTAGCCATATATTCTGTGGCCACCAGTATTTCCACGGAAGTGCGACATGCTTCTGTGGCGGTAATGGATGCAGACCACAGTATTCTGTCTTACCGGATTCGTGACTCTTTGCTGGAACCATACTTCAAGCCGCCGGTAGAGGTAAAGCGCGAGGAAATTGATGCGGCCATGGATAAAGGCGATTACGTGTTTGTGCTGGATATTCCGGCTAATTTTGAACGTGATGTGCTGGCAGGGCGTTCGCCTACCATTCAGGTACTGGCTGATGCCACTTCGGTAACGCAGGCTGGTATTGGTTTTAATTATTTAAGCCAGATAATTGATGCTCAGACACGCTCATTTTTACATCAGCCGGTGGCGGCTGAGTATTCGCCGGTGACTCCGGTGCTGAATATCCAGTTTAATCCCAATGGTGAATCTTCATGGTTTATCGCTACGATGAATGTGATATCAAATCTGACTTTACTGGCAATTATTCTGGTCGGTGCAGCAGTAATTCGTGAGCGTGAGCACGGGACGATTGAGCAGTTGCTGGTGATGCCGGTACACCCCAGTGAAATTGTTATGGCCAAGATTTTTGCTAATGGTGCGGTGATTTCGGTGGCTTCTCTGCTGTCGCTGTGGCTGGTGATTGAGGGCTGGCTGGGTATTCCGATTAATGGTTCGGTGTCTTTGTTTAGTCTGGGTATGTTGATTTATTTGTTTTCTGTGGCTTCGCTGGGTATCTGGTTTGCGACGCTGGCACCAACCATGCCGCAATTTGGTTTGTTGTGTTTGCCGATATATGTGGTCATGCGTTTGCTTTCAGGCTCAGAATCGCCGCTGGAAAGCATGCCGGCTTTTTTTCAGTATATAACTTGGTTTTCGCCAGAAACCCAGTTTACTCAGTTTAGTCAGGATGTGCTGTTTCGTAATGCTGGGCTGGATATTGTCTGGCCGAAAATTATGATGATGACAATCATGGGTGCGCTGTTTCTGGCTTTGGCTCTATCGCGCTTTCGTGGCATGCTGGCACAGCATTCTTAATGATGGTTGCGCCGGATTTTCGGGAAGTAAGGTAATGAATAAAACATGGTTGCCGGTATTACTGGCTATGGGGTTAATGGCAGGCTGTGGCAGAACCGATATTCAGGTGAAATCTACTGTGGGTGTACCACAGCAGTTTGAGCACAGTGCGACAGCCCGCGGTGCAGCAGACATCAGCCGCTGGTGGCAGAGCTGGCCAGACCCAATATTGAACGACTTGATCAATACTGGCTTAAAGAATAACCGTAATCTGGCCAAAATGAAAGCCAATATGCTTTCAGCCCGTGCCAGTGCAGCCGTGGCGGAGTCTGATCTTGGTCCGCAGGCTGAGGTGGAAAGCAGTGGCGGCTTACACCGCTACAATGGTGCCAATGCGCTCAAAGACCTGAATCTGCCGAGAATCGGTAATACTAAAGATTATTTACAGGCGACTGGTTCACCTTTGGGTGCCAATCGCAGTCGCTGGCATGGCAATATGGCGCAGGCGGGTTTTACCGCTAGCTGGGAACCGGATGTATTCGGGCAGAAGCGCAGTGATGCTGATGAAATGCATTATCTGAGTCTGAGCGAAACAGAACGCTGGCATGGTGCTCAGATGCTACTCAGTAGTGAGATTGCTGATAATTATCTGAAAATGCGTGCCATGCAGCAGCGGGCGAAAGTGGGTGAACACAGTGTGGCTACGCTCAAAGAATTGCAGCGCTATACAGTTGGTCGTTTTCGTGCTGGCCAGACTACAGCTTATGATGTAAGGGAAATTGCTGCCAAGCTGGCCGGTATGCAGGCACAGATTGCCACTTATCAGGCACAGGCAGATGTATACCAACGCAATATCGCGGTATTAACCGGCCAGCCACCGCAGGGTTTTGCTATTGCTCCTGCGTCTCTGGACATTTTTCAGCATTTACCTTCGGCACCTGCTGGACAGTTACCATTGGAGGTCATTATCCGGCGGCCGGACATTCGTACTCAGGAAAATGTGGTGAAAGCGATGAGCGCTGGGCTGGCCAGTGCTAAAGCAGATCGGCTGCCGCGTTTTACACTTAATTTTTTATGGCAAACTGGCCAGATACATTTAAATAACAATACATCATATTTAAAAAATATTGTTGGCCTGCTTGATGCTGGTATGACAATTCCAGTATTCACCGCCGGCCGTATTAAACATAATATTGAAAGAGCAGATGCCCAGTTACAGGCAGCTATTGCTGCGTATGATAATATGATTTTGCAGGCGCTGGCCGAAGTAGATAATGCTTATCAGATGCAGTTTAGCCTGTACCAGCAAACCCAGTTAATGCATCTGGCGCAAACGCAGGCGGCCAGTCAGGCCAGTGCAGCCGAGAAACTGTTTCGCTTTGGCGATATGACACTAGATCGCAGTTTGCGGGCACGTTTGAATGCAGAAGATTTGGCTGATAAACAGATTCAGAGCCGGTTGGAAGAAGCGCGTAATCTGGTCAATCTGTACAAGACACTTGGCGGTGGCTGGCAGGGCAGTGATGCAGAATAGCCAATACGCGCAACAGGATTTAGTTTCCGGACTGCATCGGTAATTTAATAATTTAATAGTGTAATTACAAAGTAGAACTGATAAGGTTGAATAGTGGTGACAATATTACTCTGGCACTTTAATCAATAAAAATAGTATTATTGATAATTGAACGGAATATTTTAATACGCTTTTTTTGGTCTGGGAGCCATATATGCCGCTGTGTATTACTCGATCCACAATATGGCTGATGCTAACTTTGATTGTTGTATTCGGATTGAATGCCTGTGCTACTTTGCAATATCAGCCGGTGGCAACGCTTGATCATATTAATGAAAGTAAGGGCTATCGACTGCAAAATGCTTTATTAAACAATAATACGGATAAAAGAGATGATGTAATTGGTATTGTTATGTTCTCTGGTGGCGGCACACGTGCAGCAGCCTTTGGCTACGGCGTTCTTGAATCGCTGAAAAAGCAGCAGGTGAAAATTGGTGGCAGACAAACCAGTCTGCTCGATACAGTGGATGTGGCCTATGGCATTTCTGGCGGTTCTGTACTGGCTACTTATTTTGGCTTACATGGTGCAGACACGATTCCCAGATTTGAGCATAATTTTCTCAATCAGAATTTACAGAAAATGCTTATCGGGCAGGTGTTTTCGATGGCAAACTGGTCGCGACTGGCTTCGCCGGAGTTTGGCCGCGGGGATTTGCTGCAGGAGCAGCTAGATTTACATTTATATCATGGTGCTACCTATGCCGATTTAAATAATAAACGTCGAGGGCCGTTTGTTGTGATTAGTGCTACGGATATGAGTCTGGGCAGTCGGCTGGATTTTACGCAAGAATATTTTGATGTGCTCTGTCTGGATTTAACCAAGGTACCTATTGCACGGGCAGTGGCTGCTTCCAGCGCAGTACCGTTGGTATTTGCTCCGGTAACACTGAATAACAATGGTGGCAACTGTCACTATCAGTTACCTAATGATCTCGAGGACAGCAATACTGCGGATGCTACTGGTACCACTGCGTTTCGTGCTCAGACGCGCGCGGTTTACCGTGCTAATCTGAAACAGTATCAGGATAGTCAGAAACGGCCTTATATTCACTTACTGGATGGTGGACTGACTGATAATCTTGGCTTGCGCAGTCTGCTGGATACGACAGAACTATATAGTAATAAAACTCTGTACGATCGTTTGGAATCGGCGAATATTCATAAAATCATTATTATTAATGTCAATGCACAGTCGCAGCGAAAAAATGAAATTGACAGTAGTGCCAGTGTCCCGGGTACGGCAGATGTAGTCAGGGCGTTGACCAGTATTCCGATTGAGAAGTATTCGGAAGATACGCAGCGTCAGTTTCAAAAATATGCTGAATGGTGGAACGAGAACCGTAGTGGGAACACGCCACGTGTCTATTATATTAGTGTGAATTTGCTGGATTTGCCGCCTTCGCCGTTGAGAGAAAAAGTAATTCATATACCGACTACATTTTATCTGGCTCATAGTGAAGTCAATAACCTGCGTAAGGCTGCTAAACAGTTGCTGACACAATCTCCAGAGTATCAGCGGCTGATTAAAGACATTGGTGTGCCATCTTCAGCACCTAAGACGGAATCATTAACGCTATATGATGATGACGCATCTGATCCAGACTCTGATGCAGCGGCGGCGGATACCAAAAATTCTGATATGGTTGATAATCCACAAAATGATCTAAATAATGTAGTCAATTTTATCAATACTGAGTCGCTACCGTTGCTGCGCTGATTTATTTTGACCTGACTAAATAAATAGGTGGGTTAGCAAATAAGTGTGTATTTGTTGCGGTTACGTTTTGCCATTACTCAATAAGTTTTTATATAAAAAATCATTATTAATAAAGCCTGAAAGCTCTTTTTCAGGCTTTTTTGTTTTTCTTTGCTGGTAAGCGCTCATTCGCCGCTCAGAATCAATATATGGCTATTATCTGTCGATGGGGTTTTGGCCGGCCGGTTTGCCATTATTTTGTGTAAATTTTGTGTAGCGAAATGGAATTAGTTGGCTACTTACTGAAGTAAATTTTTTAATTTGCAAGTTATGTTAATTTTATTTTCAATTTTTTTAGGAAAAAATGGATTTTGTTGTAAAATGGCCACGGAGTGAGGTAAGAATAGTCGGTTTTCTAATTTGGATTCTTGGTATTATTTCAGTATGTTATGGCTTGTTACTTAGGTTGCGAAAAGCATTTATATAGCTTAATAATGATATATGCAATTTATATAAATATATTTAAAAAAAAATGGATTATTTAATTTGTATGCTAAATATAGCGTTATTGGGTTATTTTATAATTATTATATTTATAGCATAATTTATCCTTTGATTTTATTAGTATATTAATGAAATTTTCTAAACAAATTCTTAACTTTCTTCTTTTAAATCAATGAAAAAGTTGCTTAATTCGCCTTTTGTGGTAAGTGTGAATTTATTCTTACATATGACCTAAACGTGATTATTTAATTTAATTATATGCCTTTGGTGTTAACAAAATACCAAAGTTATCATTTATTTTCATACCTATGAAAATAAAGACAAAAATTAAAATCGCACAAGCGCACACTAATCTTCGTTCTTTCAGGAGAAGGTAGACATATGTTGAATTGGGTATTGACTAATATTCAGGAATCGCCGGTTATTCTGCTGTTTCTGTCGTTAAGTCTGGGCTATTTACTGGGCAGTTTTCGCTTCGGTAAGTTCCAGCTCGGCGGAGTTGCTGGTTCTCTGTTGGTGGCAGTAGTTTTAAGTCTGCTCAATGTTCACATTGATTCTGGTCTTAAAGCTTTGCTGTTTACTTTATTTATTTATGCTGTGGGTTATGAAAGTGGCCCCCAGTTTTTCCGTTCACTGGGCGTAAAAACTCTGCGTGAAATCTTTCTGGCGCTGTTCATTGCCATTACCGGTTTTATTACGGTGATGATTATGGCACGTCTGTTCCATCTCGATAAAGGTCTGGCTGCTGGTCTGGCTGCCGGTGGCTTAACTCAGTCGGCCATTCTGGGTACAGCTGCTGATGCCTTGACGCATATGGGGCTGCCCGCAGATCAATTGCAGCAATTGCAGGCTAATGTGGCCATTGGTTATGCGGTGACTTATATCTTTGGTTCACTGGGTGCAATCATTATCTGTATGAATGTGCTGCCAAAAGTCATGGGGCGCGATATTCGTGATGATGCAGTGGCTGCCGAAGCTGAGCAACTGAAAGGTGCCATGGCACTGGAAGGCAATCAGGGGATGGCAATTACTCAGATGGTTGGCCGTATCTATGTGGTTGAACGTGATATTCATAAAACCATTAAGGATATAGAGCTGGAAAATATGGGTATTACCATCGAACGCATTAAACGTCATGGCAATCTGATCGATTGCACGCCGTCTACTGTGCTGAAAGCGGATGACATTATTCTGATTGTTGGTCGGCGTGAAGCTGTTACTTCTGTCAGCACTTTATTTGGCCGTGAGCTGGATTCAGAACATGGGCTGGAAGTGATTGTTGATACTAAGGATGTGGTATTCCGCAATCCTGAGTATGCCAATAAAACCATGGCTGAAATCCGTTCTAAAGTACATCTGAGTGACAATGACTTTGAAATTCAGCACGGTATCTATCTGGTTGCGTTGCATCGCAACGGTCAAAAGCTGGATATCACTCCTGATACAGAATTCAAGCTGGGCGATGTGATGACCATTTACGGTTCTACCAGTGATATTAATCGTGTCGTTCACATTATTGGCGCGCCGATTACTGTTAACAGTAAAACTGACTGGGCTTATCACGGTCTGGGTGTAGTGCTTGGTCTGATTATCGGCTGGGTAGTGGTTCGTGTTGGCAATATTCCGATTACTTTGGGTGCCGGTGGTGGTGCGCTGCTG
The DNA here is from genome assembly GCF_914768025.1 of Snodgrassella gandavensis. GTDB lineage: Bacteria > Pseudomonadota > Gammaproteobacteria > Burkholderiales > Neisseriaceae > Snodgrassella > Snodgrassella gandavensis. Next base: position 202,340 of record NZ_CAJZCE010000001.1, read on the forward strand.
TCCGGTTTGTTCTTCGGCTGGCTACGTGCCCGCAAACAGACCTTTGGCAATATGCCGGTTGCCGCTTCTCAGTTTATGAAAGATTTTGGTTTGGCTGGTTTTGTGTCTGTAGTGGGTTTGCAGTCTGGATTACAGGCAATTACGACTATTAAAGAACATGGGTTGACTCTGTTTTTGATTGGTGTCGTGGTTACGCTGGTTCCGATGATTCTGGCTATTTTCTTTGGTCGCTATGTGCTTCGTTATGATAATGCAGCGGTGTTTGCTGGTGCTTTATCTGGTTCACGTAGTGCCAATCCTGCATTTGGTGAAGTTCTGGATAAAGCAGGTAATGCTATTCCGACTACTCCATTTGCCGTTACATATGCATTAGCCAATGTGTTCCTGACATTGTTAGGACCATTGATTGTGGCTCTTGTCTGATATGTGCTTTTAATTTCTTGAGGAAACCGTTATGACTTCAAAACATGATTTTGAAAAATATGCTAATTTAAGTCCATTTGAGTTGAAAAACCATTTGATTGACTTGGCACAGAGTCGCAATGATCGCATGATGCTGAATGCTGGTCGTGGCAATCCTAATTTTCTGGCTACTTTGCCTCGCAATGCTTTTTTTGAATTAGGTCTGTTTGCCACTGAAGAGTCTGAAATTTCTTTCTCTTTCCTGGATCAGAATATCGGTGGTATGCCTTTCAAAGATGATTTGATGGCACGCTTTGACGATTTTATTCGTCGCAACCGCCACAATCCAGGTGTGGATTTCCTGAGCAAAGCTATGTCTTATGTACGTGACCAGCTTGGTTACAATCAGCATCAGTTTTTGCTGGAAATGACTGAAGGTATCCTAGGCTGTAATTATCCCGTACCAGACCGTATGTTGCGTCTGTCTGAAGAAATCGTTAAAACCTATATTCTGGAAGAAATGGGTGCCAAAACGATGAGTAATGACGACATCGACCTGTTTGCAACTGAAGGTGGTACTGCTGCGATGGCATACATTTTCAGTTCACTGAAACAGAATGGTTTGATTCGTCACGGTGACAAGATTGCTTTGGGCGCACCGATTTTCACGCCTTATCTGGAAATCCCTGAACTGAATGATTACGAACTGGAAGAAGTGCTAATCAATGCTGATCCGAAACTGGACTGGCAGTATCCTGAAAGCGAATTGCGTAAACTGGAAGACCCTTCAATCAAGGCATTCTATCTGGTTAATCCATCCAATCCGCCTTCAGTGAAAATGGATGATCGCAGTCTGCAAATTATTGCTGATATCGTGAAAAAACGTCCAGACCTGATCATTCTGACCGATGACGTCTATGGTACATTTGCTGAGAACTTTGAATCTCTGTTCACGCTGTGCCCATACAACACTATTCTGGTTTATTCTTTCTCCAAATACTTCGGTGCTACTGGCTGGCGCTTGGGCGTAATTGCCATGGCCAAAGAAAATGTACTGGACAAGAAAATTGCTGAATTGCCTGAAGAAGAACGTCAGGTGTTGCACAAACGCTATCTGTCTATTACTCCTGAACCGGAAAAACTGAAACTGATCGACCGTATGGTTGCAGACAGCCGTGCTGTGGCTCTGAATCACACCGCTGGCTTGTCTACACCACAACAGGTACAGATGGTACTGTTCTCTCTGGCTGAAATGATGGATACCAAGAAACAGTATAAAGATGCTCTGATGGCGTTGATTCGCAATCGTAGTGCAGCCATGTACAAACAGTTGGGTATTAAACACGAGTTTAATGAAAACAGTGTGGATTACTATACTCTGGTGGATATGGAAGATACTGCCCGTCAGTTGTATGGTGATGAATTTGCCGAGTGGGTGGTTAAAACCAAAAATCCGAATGAACTACTGTTCAGAATTGCAGATGAGTCTGGTGTAGTATTGTTGCCGGGCAAAGGTTTTGCCGTTCGCCACCCATCTGGCCGGGTATCTTTAGCCAATCTGAATGAATACCAGTACAAAGCTATCGGTGCTTCACTGCACAAACTGGCTTGTGAGTATCATGAAGAGTTTAAAGCTAGCAAATAATTAATTTGACTGTAGCTTAAATAGCAGCACCGTACTTTATCAAAGTACGGTGCTATTGCGTTTGCCTGCTCTTATGTGCAAATAAAAATCCTGTTTAGGTTCGATATCTGGTTGTTAAAACGGTATAGTTTTGGCTTGTCAAAGCTGATTCGAATCCACTGAGGAGAGTAGGAATGCATATACATTTTATTATTCACGAAGATTTTGAAGGTCCGGCAGCTTGCGAAGAGTGGGCGAAAAGTAGAAAACATCACATTTCGTATTCACGTCTGTATCTTGGCGAAAAACTGCCAGATTCAGCCGTGAATCTGGATATGCTGATTATGATGGGTGGTCCGCAATCACCTTTAACCTCAACTAAGGAATGCAGCTATTTTGATAGTAACGCAGAACAAAAACTGATTATTGATGCTGTTAATAAAGGCAAAGCTGTATTGGGTATCTGTCTGGGCGCGCAGTTAATAGGACAGGCACTGGGTGGAATGGTAGAAACCAGTCCCAATAGGGAAATAGGTTATTTTCCGATACACCTGACCTCAGCCGGTTTGGCTGATGAGCTCATTGCGCATTTTGGTAAAGAGTTAACTGTAGGGCACTGGCATGGAGATATGCCGGGCTTAACACCACAGGCACAAATTCTGGCTTACAGTACCGGTTGTCCGCGGCAGATTGTGCGTTATGCGCCTTTGGTATATGGGTTTCAATGTCATTTGGAGCTGAATACAGCAGCAATTGATGCATTAATTGCGCATTCCAAGGTCGATTTACATCATGCAGACAAATACCTTTTTATACAATCTGAACAAGAAATACAATCGTTTAATTACACGGCAATGAATCAGCAGTTATTTATTTTTCTGGATAAATTTATGCAGAGATACCAGATGCTGCAATGAAGATAGCTGAGAATTATCGGGTTTAAAAACAAATTTTGCTTAATGTTTTACTGTGTTTCATTTAGGAAAGAATCGAGCAATGGCCGCCAGAGCTTGTTCTTTCAGAGCCGGTGTTATGGCTGCCTGTAATTGTCTGCACACCATGGTAATCACTGCGATGTCGTCAGTGAATCCGAGTGGCCCAAGAAAATCGGGAATCAGGTCTATCGGGCTGAGAAAGTAGACTAATGCCCCCAGAATCAACATTTTGCTGCGTAATGGTGTCTCAGGTGATTTAAACAGCAGATATAAGGTATATAGTTGCACGACAACTGGCTTGCCCAGACGCAAGGCGTTTTTGGCCAGCTTGGCTAAAAAGCTCCGCTCATTAAACCATGAGTGGCGAACATTCACTTTTTTGGAGAAGAAATTCATAGCATTTGTGCTTTCGTGCTAATTAGTTATTTGTATACGGCTTACTTCAAAGCAGTGGGAGACAAGGCTACTTTTAAACGAGCCTGATGATGCTGGTGGTAAAAACGGATATCAAACCACCAGAAAGCGGATTTTTTTACCGACCAGAATTGTTGTGGTAACCAGACACCATTGAGCAGATAGGCACAAAACTGACCCATCCACGGTTGATGACCAACCCATATCTGGGTAGCAGTTGGTGGCTGCTGTTGCAGGAATGTAGCCAGATTGAGCGGATGGCTATCAGGATTAAGCAATTTGTGCACAGACAAAGGCTGTTTAAGATAATTTGCAGTTTGTTGTGTCCGTACTGCTTCAGAGCAGTAAACCTGATAGTTGGCAGGCAAGTGTTGCTGTAGCCACTGGGCGCTGACTTTAGCCTGTTGCTGGCCTTTGTTTGTTAATCTGCGAGCTAGATCATCCCAGTTGTCTTCAGCTTCGGCATGGCGCCATAAAATTAAATCCATATCTTACTCTTTCGGATAATGGCATCAAAATACAGTGAGCTGTTATGCTTATGTTACAATTGTTTGGTTTGCAGACAGCTATATGATAGTAGTGGCATCTTGATGGTTCTGGCAATGTTATACAGACTATCTTTGTGTTTTTTAATCAAGCATTAACATTGAAAGACTGGTGTGAATCGATTTTCTGTTGAAGGGGAATTGGAGCACAAAAAGTGCTCGCAGCTTGCGGAACGCCTCCATATTTATATGCAACTAATGCGTATAGACCGCCCAATTGGCACCTTGCTGCTGCTGTGGCCAACTTGGTGGGCATTATGGATTGCCGCAGATGGCCATCCGGACGGGCTTCTCGTATTGTTGTTTACTATTGGTACATTTTTAATGCGCAGTGCTGGTTGTGTGATTAATGATTATGCAGACCGCAATTTTGATGGTGCCGTTGAACGCACCAATCAGCGACCGTTTGCATTAAAAAAAGTTACCAAAAAAGAAGCAATTACATTAACTATAGTGTTGTGTGCTCTGGCGGCACTGTGTTTGCTACCTATGAACCGGCTGACCTGGATGATGAGTATTCCGGCACTGTTTCTTGCCATAACGTATCCGTTTACCAAGCGTTTTTTTCCCTTACCACAGCTATATCTTGGCTTGGCATTTTCGTTTGGCATTCCGATGGCGTTTGCTGCTGTTAGCAATCATGTGCCGCTGATTGCGTGGATTTTGCTGGCGGCCAATACGTTATGGACTTTGGCTTATGACACCATTTATGCCATGGCAGACAAAGAGGATGATCTGAAAATTGGCATTCATACTTCTGCGATTACTTTCGGTGAACATGATATTACTGCGGCTATGTTGTGCCATGCAGGCTTCGATATGCTGATGATTCTGGCTGGCTGGCTGATTCATGCCAGTCTCTGGTACTGGCTGGCTCTGCCACTGGTACTCAGCTTGCAGTACTGGCAGTGGCGGAAAATCCGTACCCGTGATCGTAAAGTATGCTTTACTATGTTTGTACGTAATAACCGAATTGGACTCATCTGGTTTACTGGGCTATTACTGCATTACTGGCTGGGTAAAGCATAAAGATTGAGGGCAGTATTGAGCAGGTAAGAAGCAAATTTTTTGTAATTTGATTGTATTTGAATAAATTGCACATTATTTGGCGCAGTAAATATATCCTTAGCTGGATTGTTACAGCCAATGGTGTAATTTGATAGGAATTGAAAATGAGCATGAGTTTAATTGGGGATATTTTACCGGTTTCACATGTGGTTCTGGATTTGAACGTAAGCAGTAAGAAACGCCTGTTCGAAGAAGCCGGCCACTTGTTGTCTCAACAGGCAGGTCTTTCACAGGAAGATGTGTTTAATTGTCTGTTTGCGCGTGAAAAGCTGGGTTCTACTGCATTAGGTAAAGGTGTGGCTATTCCTCATGGTCGTACTGGCGCAGTGACTGATACTGTAGGCGCTTTTTTTCGGCTGCAAACACCCATCGCCTTTGATGCACCAGATGAACAGCCGGTTAGTATGATATTTGTGTTGCTGGTGCCGGAAAATGCTTCAACCAGACATCTGAATGTGTTATCAGAACTGGCTGGAAAATTTTCACAGAAATCGGTACGCAATGCCCTGTTGTCCGCAACCAGTGCCGAAAGTGTGCGCGAAATACTGGTAGCAGAACAGGTATAAGGACGAATTATCATGCCCAGTATATCGGTACGGCGCTTATATCATGACAATCAGACCAAGTTGAAACTTGCGTGGTCTGCTGGTACGGCTGGTGCGGATAATCGCATCAGTATTGATGCCGATAAGCCGGTATTGGCACTGGTTGGTCACCTGAATTTCATACATCCCAATCAGGTACAGGTAATCGGGATTGCTGAAGTAGAATATCTGAATAAAATTGAGGCTGGTGAAATTAAAACCACACTCAATGAATTATTCGATTTAACTATGTCGCTGATTATTGTTGCCAATGATTTGCCTGTACCATACATGTTGCGTGATTATTGCCATACGCATAATGTACCATTGCTGACATCCAAGACGGAAAGCCCTTTTCTGATGGATGTATTACGCATCTATCTGCAACGGGTACTGGCTGCATCTACAGTCAAATACGGTGTATTTCTGGATGTTTTTGAAGTCGGAGTATTGATTATCGGCCAGTCAGGACTGGGAAAAAGCGAGCTGGCGCTGGAATTGATATCGCGCGGACATGGTCTGGTGGCGGATGATGCAGTGGAATTGTATCGTATTGGCCCAGAAACGCTTGAGGGGCGCTGTCCGGCCTTGTTGAAAGACTTTCTTGAAGTGCGCGGCTTGGGGGTGTTGAATATTCGGGCAATTTTTGGTGAAACTGCCGTACGACCAAAAAAGCAGTTACAGCTAATAATCAATTTGGTACTGGCAGATGACAGCCATATGCAGCGAATAGACCGCCTGAGTATCAAAAGTGAAACGGAAAGTATTCTGAACGTATCTATTCGCAGTGTTACCTTGCCGGTAGCAGTTGGACGCAACTTGGCCGTATTAGTAGAAGCTGCTGTCAGTAATTTCATTTTACAGATGCGGGGAAAAGACAGTACCAAGCAATTTCTGGATCGTCATAATTCCATGCTGCAAGAGGATGCTGTGAATCATGAGGATAGTATTGATTAGTGGATTGTCCGGTTCCGGAAAATCTATTGCTTTACGTTTACTGGAAGATGTTGGTTTTGTCTGCGTGGATAATCTGCCGGTAAAGCTTTTACCTGATTTGATTGAACACTATGCTGCCAGCGATGTGGCACAGCTAGGTGTCAGTGTGGATATACGCTCTCGTTTTAATCCGGCAGAAGTGCTGGAGTTGGTAACCCGCTTGCGTGCCCAAAAACATCAGGTTGATTTGCTGTTTTTAACTTCTTCCGCGGTCGTATTGCTTCGCCGTTTTTCTGAAACACGCCGCAGTCATCCTCTGGCACAGGAACACAAAACCTTAAGTGAAAGCGTTGCTGCTGAACAGCAATATATGTCTGCCTTACAAAGATATGCATATGTTATTGATACCTCCTTGCTAAATGTGCCGCAATTGCGCCGGCAGATTCAGCAATGGCTGCATTTGCCCGTGGCTCCGATGCGCGTAGTGCTGGAATCTTTTGGTTATAAATATGGCGTGCCTGCTGGCTTGGATTTTGTCTTTGATGTTCGCTTTCTGCCTAATCCATATTATGATTTTCACTTGCGTCCCTTTAGCGGTCTGGATGAACCAGTCAGGACATTTTTTTCCCAGCAGCCAGTGATGGCAGAAATGATTGCAGATTTAGCCGATTTTTTGCTGCGCTGGTTACCGCAGATGGAAAAAGAAAGTCGCAGCTATGTTAATATCGGTGTTGGCTGTACAGGTGGTCAGCATCGTTCAGTTTATATCGTGGAAGCTTTAGCGCAGCAATTAAATGCTTATTGCGTACTGGTGCGGCACCGGCAGTTAGAGTTAAGTAAGAATTCTGAAAAAACGGTATAATAAGAACAGTGAGTTATTCAGGCAGCCCGTAATTAGGCTGCCTGTGTGTTTTTTGTATAAGAGTTTTGTGTATCAGACAAGGACAGTTTATGGCTATTCAATGGTATCCCGGGCATATGAACAAAGCCAAAAAAGCCATTGCCGAACGGATTAAAAGTGTGGATATGGTCATTGAAGTACTGGATGCCCGCTTACCCGCTTCCAGTGCCAATCCATTACTGGCAAAACTGTCTGGTGACAAACCCAAACTGAAAATTCTGAATAAGCAGGATTTGGCCGATCCCGAACGTACTGAGTTGTGGCTGGCCGATTATCGTTCCCAGCTCAATACCAACGTACTGGCACTGGATGCATCAGAAAAACAGGCAGCCAGTAAGATTATTGCGGCCTGCCGCACTCTGGTGCCAAACCGTCATGGTTTGGACCGGCCACTAAGAGTGCTTATCTGTGGCATTCCCAATGTAGGTAAATCTACCCTGATTAATGGTATGCTGGGTAAACGCAGTGCCAAAACGGGTAATGAGCCAGGTATCACCAAAGCTGAGCAGCGGCTGATACTGGCCGATGATTTCTGGTTATATGACACCCCCGGGATGTTGTGGCCAAAAATTATTGTTGAAGAAGCTGGTTATAATCTGGCTGCCAGTGGCGCTGTCGGACGTAACGCGCTGGACGAAGAAATTGTAGCACTGCAATTACTGGATTATCTGCGCCGCCATTATCTGCCTTTGCTTCAGCAGCGCTATCAGGCTGACCTCAGTGAAAGTCCGCACTGGCGTGATGACAACTGGCTGGACTGGATTGGTAAAAAACGTGGTGCCCTGTTAAGTGGCGGCCGCATTGATTACCAGAAAGCTGCTGAACGCCTGCTTACTGATTTCCGTGACGGGCTGATTGGCCGAATCACGCTGGAAACACCCAATCAATGGGCAGTGTGGCTGAAAAAGGGACAGCAGCACGAAGCGCAGCTTAAAGCTGAACGGGCAGCCAAAAAAGCAGCTCGCAAAGGTTAATCTTATAAAGTCCATTGAAAACAGAATTTAAAGCGTTGAAACATATAACCATGAATCATCCTGTTTCCATCGAAGCATTGATTGAAGCTGCATTACTGACCCAAAGTGAGGCGTTAAGCGAGCAGGTATTAGCAAGCTTGAGGGAACCGCCATTATCAGCAGAGGAATTAGGTGACATATTGTCAGCACTGCGTGAGCGCTGGCAGGAACGGGCGCTAAATCTGGTACACAGTGCAGAGGGTTGGCATTTTCAGGTAATCAGTACTGCTTATTCGCAATTGGCTGGTCTGGATGTGCAGCGTACGCCACGTTATTCGCGTGCGGTACTGGAAACATTGGCTATAATTGCCTATCAGCAACCGGTAACACGCAGTGATATCGAAGCTATTCGCGGTGTTACAGTTTCCAGCAATGTTTTACAGACTTTACAGGACCGTGGCTGGATAGAAATTATCGGGCAGCGGGATAGCGTGGGGCGGCCAAATTTGTGGGCCACTACAGCTACTTTTTTAAGTGATTTACAGTTGGAAAATTTAAGCCAGCTACCACCTTTAACAGAATTGGGTGAATTGGTTTTACCCGATTTAAATGAACCTGCCGTGGCTCAAACCACCGCAGAAGAACCGTCTGATGACGGATTAGGAGTATAACTATGAGTCAAGCCAACAAAAAATTAACCAAGCGCCAGATACGAGATGGTGTGGCCAACAAAAGCAGTAAGCCTACTGCCAGCAGACATACTGCCGGTAAAGCTAAATTTGCGTTTAAACGCCAAAATGAATCCACCGTACGGTCTGCGGCCTCACAGCCTGAGGCGCAGGGTGGCACTAAAGTAAAAGTTCAGCGCGCCAAAAAACTGGTTCAGCGTACTCCAAATCAGGAGATTTTACAGCGTGCTCGGGTACTGAAAGAACAGCGTATCAATCTGGAAAAAATGGAACCAGTGCGCCTACAAAAAGCACTTGCTGCTTCTGGTGTGGGCTCCCGGCGTGAAATGGAACAGTGGATTAGTCAGGGAATGGTGCGGGTTAATGGTAAAGTGGCTCAATTAGGAGACAGAATTACCCCAGACGATGAAGTTAGTGTGCGCGGTTCGGCCATTAACATCAAATGGCCTGATCGCTTGCCACGTATTATGGTGTATTACAAACAGGAAGGTGAAATTGTCAGTCGCGATGACCCTCAGGGGCGTGTCAGTATCTTTGACCGGCTGCCGCAAACTGCCAGCAGCCGCTGGGTAGCGATTGGTCGTCTGGATATCAATACATGCGGCTTGTTGATACTGACCACCTCCGGCGAACTGGTAAACCGCTTCGCACACCCCAGTTTCGAAGTAGAACGAGAGTATGCTGTGCGTGTTCTCGGTGAGCTGAGTGATGAACAAAAGCAAAGCCTGCTCAATGGGGTCGAACTGGAGGATGGTATCGCCAAAGCTCAGCATTTGTGGGAACAGGGTGGCGAGGGAGCCAACAGATGGTACAACATTATCATTAAAGAAGGCCGCAACCGTGAAGTAAGACGTCTGTTTGAAAGTCAGGGGCTGACTGTGAGCCGTCTGGTTAGGGTACGCTTCGGACCGATTGCACTACCTAAAAGGCTGAAACGTGGCCAGTATTATGAATTTAATGAGTTTGAAGTAGCCAATATCATGAAATGGGCTGGTCTGTATCAATCCGATTCTGCAAGAAAAAAGATAAGTAGATAGCCTGCAATTTATTTAAACAAATACCCTAGTATATGTTATCTCCGATTAATCAATGTAGTAAAATCTTTACATTAAATTTTGGTTTTGTTGATTTATATCAACAAAAAGTGTAGTTTTATGCATAATTTGATTAAATACTTTGTATTCTTTTGCTAATCGGCGCAATATATACTCAAAATCGACTTTTGTATTGTTTGCCTAGTTGTCCACATTCAAGAAAATGGAGTCATAATGATTTCACCAATGCAGGTGCCTGAAATTGAGCACCGTACATTTGAATTGACACATTACGATGGGGTAACACGCACCGTATATTGTACTGATGTAGAAACAGAGTTTCCTGATGGCTGTCTGATTACCTCAACGACAGATCTGAAGGGCATTATCACACATGCTAATGAAGTATTTGTGCATATGAGCGGGTGGTCACGTAGTGAGTTGATGGGTGCAGAGCATTACATTCTACGCCATCCTGATATGCCGAAAGTGGCTTATAAGGATTTATGGGATACCGTGCAACAGGGCAAAAAATGGCACGGCTATGTCAAAAATCTGCGCAAGGATGGCGGCTTTTATTGGGTATATGCCACTATTGTTCCCAATATTCGTGATGGTGTTATTCAGGGTTATACTTCAGTGCGGCGTAAGCCATCACGTAGCAAAGTATTGGAAATGCAGAGTCTCTATGAGGGGTTAATGAAAGAGGAACGGGGTAATTCATGACTATTAATTTTCTGATTGCACCAGATTTTCCCCCCAAATATTATGCAGGCTGGCATTTTCTCAACACCCGTCTGCAACGGTTGATAGATGCACCTGTGCATTTGTTTATGCCCAGCAATACAGAAGAAGAACATCAGGAAATTGACAATGATAATGTTGACATCATCTATGCTAATCCATTTAATGCTTCCAAGCTGATTCGCGAGTTAGGCTACTTGCCTGTAGTACGTCCAGTAAACCGTTTCGATGAAATGGTAATTGCCAGCGCTGCAGAAAGTGAAATTAAATCAATTCAAGACATCAAGCCCGGCATGTCGATTCTGTGTACAGAAAATTATGATGTTAAGCTCATTGCCTTGCGCTTAATGGAAGCAGTCGATATAGATGAACAAGACCTGACATGGATTAAAAGTGAATCATTCCCGGCAGTGGCTCGCGGACTCATTCAGCATGAGGGTGATATTGGTTTGTTTATGTCATCTGCCTACCATAAATTAACTCCAATCACCTTGAGCCGTTTGAATTTGTTGATTGAAAGTAAAATCAATGATTTATATCATATGATTTTACTGCATCCCCGTAATGCCGGTATGCTGGAAACATTACAGCATGCATTCAGTTCCATGCATGAAACGCCTGCTGGCGCAATGCTACTGGAAGATTTAGGCCTGAATGACGGGTTTGCTGTATTGAAGAAAGAAGAAGCTGAATTGCTGATTGACCTGATTGAAACATTACGCGATTAAACCTGTCGCAACCATTTTTATTTTATAATTGAAAACGCAACTTGTTGATGAAAACAGGTTGCGTTATTTTTTATAGTTGAGTAATGGTTATTTGTGTGAGTCAGGCTAGTTTGCAAGCAAAAATGAATTCGCCCAGGTTATTTTTGGCACCCATGCAGGGGTTGATTGATGCACCCATGCGCGATTTGTTAACCCGTATCGGCGGCTTTGATGTTTGTGTCACTGAATTTGTCCGTATTACTCATACCGTACATGGGCGTTCTATATGGCTAAAATACATGCCAGAACTGGCACATACTAATCAGACTCATGCTGGTACTGCCGTAGTAGTACAAATATTGGGCAGCCATGCCGAAAATATGGCTCAGAACGCCCAAAAAGTGGTTGAACTGGGTGCTACGCATATTGATTTAAATTTTGGCTGTCCAGCACCTACTGTTAACCAGCATCAGGGTGGGGCAATCCTTTTACAATATCCTGAGAAAATAGAACAGATAGTGGCTACTGTGCGCAGGAATTTGCCTGCTGAAATCATGCTTAGTGCCAAAATGCGTCTGGGTTATGAAAATAAAGATTTGGCACTGGCCTGTGCCCAAGCTATAGAACAGGGTGGAGCAGGAGAGCTTACCGTTCATGCGCGTACCAAAACCGAAGGATACCGGCCGCCTGCGCACTGGGAATGGATTGCTCGTATCAGGCAGGCTGTTAACATTCCTGTTATTGCAAATGGCGATGTATTCACGCTGGCCGATTATCAGCAAATTCGTTCTGTCAGTGGCTGTAAGGATGTGATGCTGGGGCGTGGTGCCGTTCAGCGGCCTGATTTAGCCCGACAAATTGCCGCTTATAATCAGGGAAAAATAATTCCTTCTTTGTCATGGCCAGAAATTTTGCCGTGGATTAATGATTTTTTTGACTGTTGTTGTAGTAAAACTGCCGCCAATGCTAACTATCCGGTAGTAAGGTTAAAGCAGTGGCTGGCAATGCTAAAATTAACCTATCCGGAAGCCGGGCAGTTATTTACTCAGTTACGTACTCTGACTACCATTGCAGATATCAGCCAGATTCTTAGTCAACAGCAAACAGAAAGCCAGATTACTGGATGAAACACAAAATTATTCAATCTGCCAGCAATAGTGAGCTGAAACATTTAGCCCGTTTAATTGCTCAATCAAACTACCGCCGTCAGCATCAGCTCGCCGTTCTGGAAGGAATACACCTTATTCAGACATTCATACAGGCAGAGCATTCAATTCAAACGCTGTATGTACCGCAACTACGCGAACATGACCATGAAATAGCTGCCTTAATAGCAAAAATGCCGTTGCAGAAAGTGGTACTGGTTGCTGATAATCTATTGGACAAAATCAGCGATTTAGTCAGTTCAAGAGAACCTGTTGCAATAGTGCAGTTACCAGAAAATATTCCTGCAACAGAAATTCAGGATGCCGTACTGTTAGAGCGGGTACAGGACCCCGGCAATGTTGGTACGATTTTACGCAGTGCACTGGCTGCCGGTATTGATAATATTGTCCTGAGCAAAGACAGTGTTGATGTCTGGTCACCCAAAGTATTGCGTGCAGCAATGGGTGCGCACGCTTATCTGAATATTCAAACTGTTACTGATTTGGCTGCTTGGTGCGCAGATTACACTTGGCCATTGTATGCTACAGCATTAAGCACATCGGCCAAAAATCTCTATACATTGAATCTGACTCAGCCTGCCGGCTGGCTGTTTGGTAATGAAGGTAGTGGTTTGAGTGCAAAAATACTACAAACGGCATCCAGACATGTGATAATTCCGATGAGCGGACAAACAGAATCACTCAATGTAGCCATGGCTGCAACTGTCTGTTTATTTGAACAACAGCGACAGCGGCAACAGGCTGGATACTAAATAATTAATATTTTTTATTAAGCTGGTTGTTTTGGTTGTCTTTAAACCTGAAATAAGGTGTTATCACAGGCAAACACGGCGGACAAACGGCCAGTTTGGTGTTATCCTGCAAATCTTCCAGAATGTGGATATATAAGACATTTCGAGCATGAATAAACGAATTGTAACAATCATCGCTGCCATTTTGGCAGTTATACTGCTTATTGCACTGGCTTTGCCTTATTATTTAGGAGCTAAAGCTCAGCAAAGTCTGGATCAACAACGCGCTTTGCTGGCCAAAAGTCCTTTTCTAGTGATTGATAAACAGAGCTATCAACGTGGTTGGTTTACTTCTACAGAAACCATGCAGATACGCTTTAAGCCAAGTTTCTTTGCCGGAGTGCAACAGCAGTTACCCGATAATGTGCGTACAGTACTGCAACAGCCAATTACTCTGGTTAATCATGTACACCATGGTTTATTTGCAGGCAGTATTCGCCCAGTACGTGCACATGTGGAAACTGAATTGCGCTTCACACCGCAAGCTGAGCAGATTCTGGCGCGTTTTTTCGGGCAGGAAGCACCAGTCAAACTGGAAAATACGATTAATCTGGGAGGCAGCGGGCAAATGCACGTTGTGATACCAAAATTCAACTACGAAGAATTGTCTGGTATCAAAATCAACTGGCAGGGGCTGGAATCAACAATTGATTATGCAGAAGACTTTAATAGTTATGACAGCCATACCGTCAGCCCCGGTCTGGATATGGTTCTTGCCAGCAAAGGACGTGCTTCCTATCAGGATTTGCAGCTTAATAGCCATACTGAACACGGTAAAACCTCACTCGCTTTAGGTAACAGCGATTTGCGTATCAAGGCCATTACTTTTACGTGGAACGATACCACAGACAATACTATTCGTCTGGATCAACTGGTTAATTTGGTAACCAACTTACAGATTGGTGCTTTCATCAGCCCGGCTGGTAGCAGCATGCCTACCAAAATTATCATTCAGGATTTGAAACTGGCTACCTCTACTGAGGAAAAGGATCAATGGATTAATAGTAATGGTAAATTTGGCTTTGCCAAATTGCAGTATGGTAATGATATTTATGGTCCGCTGGATATCGATGCTTCGGCTGAGCATCTGGATGCGGCCAGTCTGGTAGCAATTAATAATAAAATTACCCAGCTTTCAAGCCAGAATCTGAATAATGAGCAGCTACGCGCGGCAATAGTAGAGGCAGTACGCAATGAAGGACTGGGTTTGTTCACTCATAACCCACTTCTCAAACTCAACAGTTTTAAACTGCAAATGCCACAGGGACTGATTGATATACATGGTAATTTGGGTTTCAAAAATCTGCTTGCTTCCGATATGCAGCAACTGGGGCTAATGCTGAATAAAACCGAAGCGGAAATGGATTTCGCTATTCCTCAGGCCATTATGGAAAATTTTGCCATCAGTCAGGCTCGGGCGCTGTTTACGGTGGATGCCAGTGCCGGCGGTGCTGAAGCTCTGGAAGATATTGACCAGACAATTCGTCTGATGATTGATAGTGCGATTAAATCCATGCAGGCACGTGGTTACATACAGGTGACTAATGGGATGGTGAAAACACATCTTAAATTAATCAATGGTAAAGTTTATCTGAATGGCAAAATATGGAATATTGAACCTGAATCAGAGAATGAACCTGATTATGCTGAATTGCCAGCAGCTTCAGCACCAGAAGCTGCCAATACTCACTAAGCAGTAATGAAATTATAAAACCCTCTTAATCAATTGGCTAAGAGGGTTTTATAATAAATACTTTATAATAAATATCAAGTCAGTGAATACTACTGGTCAGCATAGCTTCACTAAACACTGGCAAAATATTACTGTCCGCGTAAAAAGAGGCCGTCCAAATCCTGCAAACGTAATTTTATCCATGTAGGACGGCCATGATTACATTGATTTGCCCGTTCAGTCTGTTCCATATCCCGTAGCAAAGCATTCATTTCCGGCAGCGTTAATTTACGGCCGGCACGCACTGAACCATGGCAGGCTAAAGTAGACAGAATACGATTTTCACGTTCCCGGATTACATCACTACTGCCAATGGTCATCAAATCAGCCAGTACCTGCTGTACCAGTTGCTGAATATCACTTTTGACCAGCATCGCTGGTACCGTATGAACTAGCAGTTGCTGATTGTTTTCAATGGTAATATCCAAACCATAATCATGCAGGGTGGCCGCATATTCGGTTACCGCAGCAATTTCCTCATGGCTGGCAGTAAAGCGGACAGGAATCAGCAATGTCTGACTGCTCACCTTGCCATTAGCGTCGCGTTGTTGCTTCATTTTTTCATAATTTACCCGCTCGGCAGTGGCGTGCATGTCCACCAGAATTAATGCTTCTTCAGCCTGTGCCAGAATATAAATATCCAGTAGCTGTGCAATGGCGTAGCCTAGCGGTGGCGCATTTGTTTCATTTGCTGATATCTGTACCGGTGCTTGCGCAGCAGAAATACCCCGCACCTGTTCCCAGCTAGCCAGTTCACTATCGGTTTTTTCAGCATCAGCAGTAGCAACCTTGTCTGCCACTGATGCTGTTTCTGCCCTATACAGTTCGGCATAAGTATTCAGGGCTGCTTGGGATTCTTTTAAACTTAGACTGCGCTGTACTGGTGTATGGCTGCGGTGATAGGGTGCCGGTGCCTGCTTTGAGCCAGTCGCTTCTGGCGCAGAAAATAGTTGCTGCACACTGGCTGGTTGTTTGTGCATGATATCTGCCAGTACTACGGCTGGCTGAGAAATCGATTCAGTTTGAGTAGCATTGGTGGCAGCCAGACATTTATTCAAAGCATGAAAAATCAACTGGTGCACAGCCTGACTCTGCCGAAAACGCACTTCGGTTTTGGTTGGGTGCACATTCGCATCGACATCCGTTGGCGGCAGCGTAAGAAAAAGCGCAAATGCCGGTGTTAATGCTTGATGTAAAACATCGTTATAAGCCTGTTTTACTGCATGTAAAATGATTTTGTCACGCACAAAACGCTGATTGACAAAAATGTATTGTTGGCTGGTTTTCCCTTGGGTAAAAGTTGGTTTGCCAATCAGACCATGTAAACGCATCCCATTTATTGTTTCATCCACACTCAGGCTGGCTGCGGTAAACTCAGCCCCCATAATCGCGGTGCAACGCTCCGAAAGGGATTGTGCCGGCAGCGTGAATATATTTTTGTCGTTGTGCTGTAATTCAAAAGCTACATCAGGATGTGCCAGTGCCAGACGCTCTACCATGGTGCGGCAGTGAGCAAATTCTGTACTTGTAGATTTAAGAAACTGGCGTCTGGCCGGTGTATTGAAAAAAAGCTCAACAACTTCTACCGTGGTGCCTAATGCGTGTGCTGCCGGCTTGACGGGGCTTAGTTTGCCGTCTTCTGCATAAATCTGGGTGGCATGAGTAGCAGTAGCGGTGCGGCTGGTTAAGGTTAGGCGGCTGACTGAAGCAATACTGGCCAGCCCCTCACCGCGAAACCCCATACTTACTACTTTTTCCAGATCTTCCAGTGTGCTGATTTTGCTGGTGGCATGGCGATGCAAGGCAAGTGGTACGTCTGTTTCACTCATGCCCTGTCCGTCATCAGTCACAGACAAGCGTTTGATACCACCCGCTTCCAACTGAATATCAATACGGCTGGCTCTGGCATCGAGACTGTTCTCTATAATTTCTTTAAGCGCATTGGCCGGACGCTCAATCACCTCTCCGGCAGCTATTTGGTTAACTAAATGATCGGGTAACAGATGTATCTGGCTCATATCTTGCCTGTAAGTGTTGAAATCAGCCGCAGAATAAAATTAAATATTAATTGCTTTTTATGCTGTCTGCCGGTGCCGCAGAATCTCAATAATGGCCGGTAAGAAAGAAATGGCAATAATTATAACCAGTGCTAGAGAAAGATTCTGCTTAATAAATGGCAGATTACCAAAAAAATAGCCAGCATAGGAAAATAACACTACCCAGAGAATAGCACCAATACAGTTGTAACGCAGAAAATGGCCATAATGCATATGGCTCATACCGGCCACAAAGGGCGCAAATGTTCGTACAATTGGCACAAAACGCGCAATAATAATGGTTTTTCCACCATGTTTTGCGTAAAACTCCTGCGTTTTGTGTAGATAAACCTGCTTGAATAGCCGAGATTGTGGATTGGCAAACAGAAGTGCGCCGAATTTCTTTCCAACTGAGAAATTTACCGCATCACCAATAATTGCTGCGGCCAGCAATAGTGCTACCATCAAATGGACATTCATCTCGCCAACTGCCGCTATTCCGCCAGCCGCAAATAACAAGGAATCACCCGGCAGAAAAGGCGTAACCACCAACCCAGTTTCGCAAAAAATCAAAACAAATAGAATAACATAAATCCATATGCCATATTGGGTAACAATAAATTGCAGGTGCTGGTCAATATGTAAAATGAAATCTATCAGAGTGGAGATGATATTCATAAGCCATGGCGAGAGATAAAAGGAAGCATTTTAACGCAAAGCATTCCGTGACAGCAGTTATATGCATGTTAAAATCAAATTTATTACCTTCAGCCCACAATTAAGGCTGAAATAGACTAAATTTAATCTACTGAAGATATTATGAGCCAATATGTGTACTCAATGCTGCGCGTAAGTAAAACCGTGCCGCCACAAAAACAGATTATCAAAGATATTTCCCTATCTTTTTTCCCGGGCGCCAAAATTGGTCTGTTGGGACTAAACGGTGCAGGCAAATCTACTGTACTGAAAATCATGGCTGGGGTAGATACCGAGTTTGAAGGTGAAGCCATTGCAATGAGTGGCATCAAAATCGGCTACTTACCTCAGGAACCGCAATTAGATGCTGATAAAACTGTACGGGAAGAAGTGGAATCTGGACTGGGTGATGTAGCCGGGGCGCAGAAGAAACTGGAAGAAGTTTATGCCGCCTATGCCGAACCAGATGCTGATTTTGATGCACTGGCCGAAGAGCAGGCACGTCTGGAGGCCATCATTTCCGCTGGTGCCGGAGATAATATAGAACATCAACTGGAAATTGCGGCTGATGCTTTACGGCTGCCTGAGTGGGATGCGCGCATCGGTAATTTGTCTGGTGGTGAAAAACGCCGAGTAGCCTTATGCAAACTGTTATTAAGCAAACCGGATATGCTACTGCTGGACGAACCTACCAACCATCTGGATGCTGAATCAGTAGAATGGCTGGAGCAGTTTCTGGTTCGTTTCCCCGGTACAGTAGTTGCTGTAACACACGACCGCTATTTTCTGGATAATGCCGCTGAATGGATTCTGGAATTAGACCGTGGCCATGGTATTCCGTGGAAAGGCAATTATAGTTCCTGGCTGGAACAGAAAGAAGCGCGGCTGGAACATGAAGCAAAAGCAGAAGCTGCACGAATTAAAGCTATGAAACAAGAGCTTGAGTGGGTGCGCCAGAATGCACGCGGACGTCAGGCCAAATCAAAAGCCCGTCTGGCTCGCTTTGAGGAGATGAGTAATTATGAGTATCAGAAACGCAACGAAACACAGGAAATTTTCATACCGGTGGCTGAGCGTCTGGGCAATGAAGTGATCGAATTTGAGCATGTCAGCAAAAGTTTTGGTGACAAATTACTGATTGATGATTTGAGCTTCAAGATTCCGCCGGGTGCCATTGTTGGCATTATTGGTCCCAATGGCGCAGGTAAATCCACATTATTTAAGCTGATTACCGGGCAGGAACAGCCGGATCAGGGGCAGGTAAAGATTGGACAGACTGTTAAACTGTCAGTAGTAGACCAGAGTCGTCACGGCCTGCATGAAGATAAAACTGTGTTTGATGAGATTGCAGAGGGGCGTGATATTTTACAGGTGGGGCAATTTGAAATTCCGGCACGTGCCTATCTGGGGAGATTCAATTTCAAAGGCAGTGATCAGAGCAAAATCGTCGGTAAACTTTCTGGTGGCGAACGTGGGCGGTTACATCTGGCTAAAACCCTGATTTCTGGTGGCAATGTGTTATTACTGGATGAACCTTCCAATGATCTGGACGTGGAAACCCTGCGCGCACTGGAAGACGCATTACTGGAATTTGCAGGCAGTGTACTGGTGGTATCACACGATCGCTGGTTTCTTGACCGTATTGCCACACACATTCTGGCGGCTGAGGGTGAATCCAGATGGGTATTTTTTGATGGTAATTATCAGGAATATGAAGCAGACAAAAAACGCCGTCTGGGAGAGGAGGGCGCCAAACCTAAACGCATTCGTTACAAACCAGTAACCCGCTGATACTAAAAAGCCGGACAGGCTGATTTCAGGTAATCAGATTTGCCCGGCTTATCTCTCTTAATTTCTATAGTTAACATCCATAATAATTAATGCGCTAAACATTGAAATGCTTCAATGGCCATCAAGCCACAGAAGTACTTGAAAAACGCTGGTTCAGCACCATTTTCACATTCAATTTTATTGCATATTTTCAGGAAAGATTGAGGCATTACATGGCTGAAGTTTATGATTCTCCTCCAGTGCAGCCAACTACAATGGCAATGTTACCTCTACGTGACGTTGTTGTTTACCCGCATATGGTATTGCCCCTGTTTGTAGGTCGGGAAAAATCCATAGCGGCTCTTGATGCAGCAATGGAGCATGATGAGCCGGTATTCTTACTGGCTCAGAAAAATGCTGATACTGATGAACCGCATGCAGAAGATATGTATGCTATGGGTACAGTAGCCAGTATCCTGCAAGTGCTTAAATTACCTGATGGTACCGTTAAAGTATTGGTAGAAGGTTTGTATCGGGCTCAAGTACAGCATATTGATGAAACTGGCCCATATGTCGAAGCACACATCGTTAAGTGCGAAGATACTGATGAGGATACCCATAATGATGAGGCGTTGCGCCGCACATTGTTATCCCAGTTTGAACAACTGACAAAATTAAACAAAAAAATTCCGGCAGAAGTGGTAACTACTATTCATGGAATTGAAGAGCTAAGCCGTCTGGCTGATACCATTGCCGCCCATTTACAGCTAAAGCTGGATCAGCGCCAGCAGATACTGGCCATGGTAAATGTCACCGCACGTCTAGAACATTTGCTGCACCTGCTTGAATCCGAACTGGATATTCTTCAGGTGGAAAAACGTATTCGTGGCCGAGTAAAACGGCAGATGGAAAAATCGCAGCGTGAATACTATCTGAATGAGCAAGTAAAAGCGATTCAGAAAGAACTTGGCGAAGAAGACGACGATCTGGCTAATCTTGAAACGCAGATTCGTCAGGCAGGTATGAGCAAAGAAGCTGAAGAAAAATGTCTGTCTGAATTCAAAAAGCTACGCATGATGCCACCCATGTCTGCGGAATCTACCGTCGTACGTAACTATATTGATACTCTGCTTGAATTACCATGGAAAAAGAAATCCAAAGTCAGCAAAGATATTGCCAAAGCAGACCTGATTCTGAATGCTGATCATTATGGCTTGGAAAAGGTAAAAGAGCGCATTCTTGAATATCTGGCTGTACAGAAGCGCATGAACCAGCTCAAAGGTCCTATTCTGTGCTTGGTTGGGCCGCCTGGGGTAGGTAAAACCTCACTGGGTGAATCCATTGCTAAGGCTACCGGCCGTAAATATGTGCGCATGGCACTGGGTGGGGTACACGATGAAAGTGAAATTCGTGGCCATCGTCGTACGTATATTGGTTCCATGCCCGGTAAAATTCTGCAAAACATGGCCAAAGCTGGTGTAAAAAATCCACTGTTTTTGCTGGATGAAATTGATAAATTAGGTAATGATTTTCGTGGTGATCCAGCCAGTGCTTTACTTGAAGTGCTCGATCCTGAACAAAATCATTCATTTTCCGACCACTATGCAGAAGTAGAATTCGATTTGTCGGATGTAATGTTCATTGCCACATCCAACAGCCTGAATATTCCTACCCCACTGCTTGACCGTATGGAGATTATTCGTCTTTCCGGCTATACCGAAGACGAAAAAATCAACATTGCCATGAAATATCTGGTGGCTAAACAAACCAAGCAAAACGGTGTGCGCGATGGTGAAATCCGCATCGAAGAATCTGCTATACGCGATATTGTTCGCTATTACACCCGCGAAGCCGGTGTACGCTCACTGGATCGTGAGATTGCCAAGATTTGCCGCAAAGTGGTTATGAAGCAGGCAGTTGCAGAAGAGAAAGTAAGTGTAGGCAAAGGGAAGAAAACCAAATCCAAACCGGAAGAAATTCTTATCAATGCTGACAATTTACATGATTATCTGGGCGTGCGCCGCTTTGATTACGGCGTGGCAGAAAATGAAAATCGTGTTGGGCAGGTTACCGGTCTGGCCTGGACTGAAGTGGGAGGTGAACTCTTAACCATTGAAGCCAGCAAATTCCGCGGTAAAGGAAATATTCTACGCACCGGCAAACTGGGCGATGTGATGCAGGAGTCAGTGAGTGCTGCATGGAGTGTTGTACGTTCCCGAGCTGAAAGTCTAGGTATTGAACCTGATTTTTATGAGAAAAACGACATCCATGTTCATGTTCCCGAAGGTGCTACTCCCAAAGATGGGCCCAGTGCTGGTAGTGCTATCACTCTGGCTCTAGTTTCAGCTTTTACCGGTATTCCGGTACGTGCAGATGTAGCCATGACAGGAGAAATTACCCTGCGGGGTGAAGTTCTGCCGATTGGCGGACTGAAAGAAAAACTGCTGGCAGCTTTGCGCGGTGGTATTAAGCATGTACTGATTCCGAAAGACAATGTTAAAGACTTGGAAGAAATTCCGGCTAACATCTGTGAAAAGCTTAGCATTCATCCTGTACAGTGGATTGATGAAGTGCTCAATCTGGGGCTGGCATATCCGCCTAGCCCTTGGCAAAGTGTTCCAGAAGAGGGGGTATTAGCCAAATCTGCGCCTAAGTCAACTACAAAAACCGTAAAACATTGATATGCAGCCATTCACCAACACTAATTGGTGAATGGCTTTGTTTTTGGCCTGTTTTAACTCATTGTGGCTGTATCGATGCTTGACATAAAGAATTTGGCCTTGTTATAAAGTAATCGTAATGTATTGTTCAGGCTCCACCAGACATGTGGTACCTGAAAATCATATGAACATAACAACAGAAAGGGACTTTATTGTGAATAAGTCTGAATTGATTGAAGCCATTGCCCAAGAGGCCGATTTATCCAAAGCTTCTGCAGCGAAGGCACTAGACGGTATGATCAGCGCTGTCACCAATGCACTGAAAAGTGGCGATACAGTAACACTGGTGGGTTTCGGTACATTTTATGTTGGTGAGCGTGCGGCTCGTGCTGGACGTAATCCCAAAACAGGTGAACCATTAGAAATCAAAGCAGCTAAAACGCCTAAGTTCCGTGCTGGTAAAGCACTGAAAGACGCTCTTTAATTTTAGGTTGCGTAATTCATCAAGGCGGGATATCCCGCCTTTTCTGTTGTCTGTCGTTTTTGTGCATATGCGCTTCAAACAGCATGGTTTAGCTTAACAAAAAACGCTACAATAGGAAGTATTATCTGCTTTAGAAAAGTTAACTGAATCTCATGTTCCACATTGTAGAAAAATATAAAACACCAGCCCAGATTATTCTGGGTGTAATTTGCCTGAGTTTTGTGTTTGCAGGTGGTTATTCGCTGGCTGTCCCTGGTACTGATTACATCAGTAAAATTGGTGATATTAAAATCAAAGTTAATGATGTAAATGATTTTCAGCGGCGATTACAGAATGCCTCCGGCAATTCGGTGAGCAAACAGCTTGTTTATGATAGTCTCGTTGATCAGGCCTATATTCAGCAAGGTGCCTATGATATGGGTATCAGCGTACCAATTGAACAGATAAAGCAGGTTATTGCATCCGATCCAAGTTTTCAGGAAAACGGAAAATTTGTTGAGGCTAAATATCGTGCATTTCTGCAACAAGCTGGTATGTCTGAAGAAGTTCTGGTAGACGGTATGCGTAAACAGTATGCCATGCAAACCATGCTCAATCTGATGAAAGCCGGTAATCTGGTTAGTGATACACAGGCAAAGCAGATGGTTAATCTGTTGCAGTCTGCGCGACAATTACAGACAATCACCTTTCCCGCAGCAAAATTTGCTAATCAGGTAGCCATAGACGATAGCAAGCTGAAAGCTTATTACGAAGCCAATAAAAAACAATATTATCTGCCACTAGCAGTAAAATATGAATTTGTGCAGCTATCTGCCGCAGAACTGGGCGCCAAAGAGAGTGTCAGTGAAGCAGAATTGAAGAAAGCCTATGACCAGATTCCAGCTTCTGCCTCTGCGCCCAAGCCCTCTCTGGAAGACGTAAAAGCACAGCTAACTCAGGAAATTCAGGCTCGCAAAGGCGTAGCGCTGGTAGCCAAAATGAAAGAAAGTGTCAGCGATCTGGCCTTTAACAATCCCAAAACATTACAACCTATTACTGATAAGCTTGGCTTGCAGATTCACAAGGTAGATCAGGGTTGGATAACCCGTGATATGGCTAGCGCTGGTGGTATGCCGAAAGCCTTGCAAGATGTTTTATTTGGCAATGATGTACTGGTTAAACGCTACAATTCCGAACCGGTTGATATTGGCAATGGAACATACTGGGTAGTGCGTGCTCTTGATGTACGCAAAGAACATCAGGCATCCTTTGCAGAGGTTAAATCACAGGTACAGCAGGACTATATTGCTGTAGAAAGCAAAAAGCTTGCCACAGCAGCAGCTAAACAGGCTTTGGATGCCGTAAATAAAGGTACCAATCCCAACCTGTCATGGTCACCCAGTGCTGATTTGACACCACAACAGGCTGTAGCCCTTATGTCCAAGGACGATTTCCAATCCTGGATTAAAGCCAAACCGGTAAATGGTAAACCAGCATATATCATGCTTAAAGACCAGCAAGATCCGGTGCTGGTAAAAATTAATACAATTAGCCTACCACAGGATATGGATAATATTTTGCCACAAGCCAAACAGGTGATCAGTCAGAGTCTGGCGCAAAATCTGGCAACCAGTAATCTGGAGTGGTTAAAGAGCCGTTATAAAATCAAGCAGGGCGTACAGAAACTGGAAACTGGCGACGAGCAATAATTTTTATCATTGACCTTATAAATTTTTATAAGGTCAATATCGTCTGATAACCTGTTGCTGTATTGTATTGCATACTGTTTGATTCATATTTTGCAGTTTAAGGATTGTTGTGTTGTATACCAGTTACCATGCCATTACGGGTGAGGTTCTGTTCAACCGTAAAAGTCTGACAAAAGCTGAATTCGAGCTACAGTATCAGCAACTGGCCCGACAACAACATGGCTTTGCCTGCGAAAATGTACAAACTCGTACCCGCCGTTTACTTGCTTTTGCTCAGCGTCTGGAACAGGCTAAAGCAGAGCTGGCCTATCAGATTTGTATTGAAGTAGGGCGCTGTTTGCGCGAGTGTGAAGCAGAAATCAGTAAATCAATTGCGTTAATCCGCTATTACGCCCATCTGGCACCTGAACTACTGGCACACAAAACCATCGCCACACAGGCGAGCCTGAGTCAGGTACGTTTTGAGCCGCTGGGTACCGTGCTGGCCGTTATGCCGTGGAACTATCCAGTATGGCAGATTCTGCGTTTTGCCATACCGGCCTTATGTGCGGGCAATGCCTGTCTGGTGAAGCCGGCTCCTTCAGTGGGTCAAATCAGCCAGATGCTGTTTGATCTGATCGGTAATGATTTACCTTTACAACTGACTTGGCTGGATAATGATGATATTGAGTATGCCATCGCACACACACAGGCGCTGGCTTTTACTGGTTCTACTCAGACCGGACGTTATCTTGCTGCACTGGCTGGCCGGCATTTGCGTAAATGTGTCATGGAGCTGGGTGGAAGCAATGCTTTCATTGTATTAAATGATGCAGATGTGCAACAGGCCGCTTCAGAGGCGTGTTATTCGCGTTTCCGTGATGCCGGACAATCCTGCAATGCAGCCAAACGGCTTATAGTCCATAATGAAATTGCAGAAGATTTTCTGGCGGCGTTGCAGCAGCAATGTCAAAAATTGCAGATGGGTGAACCATGGCTGTCAACGACCACTTTAGCACCCTTGCACCGACAGGATTTGCGTACAGTTGTTCACAACCAAGTACAGGATGCACTGTCTCATGGTGCGCAATGTCTGCTTGGGGGTGAAATTCCAAGCGATATACCGGGCTGGTTTTATCCAGCCACTATATTGGATCAAGTGAATCAGGATTGTCGCGTATATCATGAAGAGGTATTCGGACCAGTGGCTATTATCCTGCGTGCGCGAGATAATGCCCATGCACTGAAATTGGCCAATGACAATCCTTTTGGTCTGGGTGCCAGTATTTATACTCACGATGCCCATTTGGCATGGCAGTTTGCTGAACAGTTAAATGTGGGTAGCGTATTTATCAACCGCCATACCAGCAGTGATTTGCGTTTACCGTTTGGAGGCGTAAAAGATTCTGGATTCGGGCGTGAATTGTCTGAATTTGGTATATATGAATTTGTTAATATTAAAACTTACTGGCAAAAATAAGTAGCTAAAACCGGTAGTGATTGCACTATTTGAAAAAAAATGTAATAACGATAGAAATAATATTTATTGCATAAAATAATGACGCTGCTTAGTGAAAAGGGATAAAAAAATCATGTATGTAGCCAGACGTTTTTACTGGTTCGTACTCGCAGTAATACTCATTCTGATAGCGATTGTGTGGCAGGTTAAGTCACACACACACAAGACTGTGTATTTTGATGCAAATAGTCAGGCTGTGCAAAAACAGCCTGAAGCACAGCCTATGCAACAATTTCATGATAATGGCAATCATATCGACGTACAGGATTTTTCTGATCCGGCTAAAAGCAAATACACTGACAGCTATGCCTTACCCATAGATAAACTGCAACAGTTTATTCCGGCTATGAAAGAGGGTACATTAAAGCTACAGTATCCAGACGGTCATAAAAAAATACAGGGTGACTACAAAGACGGCAAGCCTGTTGGGAAATGGCATACTTGGTATCCCAATGGTCAGAAGGCAATTGAAATGAACTGGCAAAAAGGTATGCCGAATGGCCGTACTTTAAGCTGGTATGAAAACGGGCAAAAACGTGGAGAGCTGTATTTTATTAATGGTAAGGCTGAAGGCCGCTGGCAGCGCTGGTATCCAAATGGCCAGATAAAACAGGATATGAACGTACATCAGGGCGTAGTCCAAACCATGACAACATGGGATGATAAAGGACATCTGCTTGCCGATGTGGCCATACATAATAATAAGGTAAGTGGTGTAGTGCTGAGCTGGTATGATTCTGGTGCTAAAAAGAGTGAATCGATATTTGAAAAGAACGAATTGATACGCAAAACCGAATGGGATGAAGACGGCTTGATCGTTGATCTAGATGGCAATTAAAGAATATTCGTAGTCAATTATTTAAAATAAATATTCTTATGTAATGCACAGCGTGGATTGAATGATGCCTGACAAAATGGACAGGTATATTGCTGATATTGTTCATAAGTCAAAAGACTATTGCACTTACCGCATATAACTGGCTTGCTGTTTGCAGTTGCCATGGGAACAAACTGATGGTCACACATCTGGTCATGACATTTAAAACAAGCATAGTATTGCTTACATTGGCCACATTGAAGTGCAGCAATATCATTTTCATTATGATAATGTACACAGCGACCACATGAATCAGTTTCAATTCCTAAAATCATGTTCTTATTTATCAATTCTATTTAATTTGAATATATGATAATGAAATTGCCGGCTTTATCAATTAACAGGCTAGTATCAACTAAAGCGACATAATTATTATACGCAGGCACATACATCTAAAGGCTGAAATTGTAAAAAAACCGAATCCTTAAAACAGATTCGGTTTGTTATAACTAAGTAGCTTTAGATTACATCCGTTCAATTAAAGCCTTGCCGAAAGCAGAGCATGAAACCTCTTTTGCACCTTCCATCATGCGGGCAAAATCATAAGTAACGATTTTATCAGCAATGGCTTTTTCAATAGAAGCATTCACCAAATCTGCCGCTTCTTTCCAGCCTAGATGACGCAACATCATTTCAGCAGACAGAATGATGGAACCCGGATTAACTTTATCCTGACCGGCATATTTGGGCGCCGTACCATGAGTAGCTTCGAAGACAGCATATTCATCAGAAATATTAGCACCCGGAGCAATACCAATACCGCCTACCTGTGCGGCTAGAGCGTCAGAGATGTAATCACCATTCAGATTTAGGGTGGCGATCACATCATATTCAGCCGGGCGCAATAGAATCTGCTGCAAGAAAGCATCGGCAATACAATCTTTAATAACAATATTTTTGCCAGTTTTCGGATTCTTGAATTCACACCATGGGCCTTCACCAATTAAAGTAGCGCCAAATTCATTTTTAGCTACTTCATAAGACCAATCACGGAAGCCGCCCTCGGTGAATTTCATGATATTACCTTTATGAACAAAAGTAACACTATCACGGTCGTTATCAATAGCATATCGGATGGCTGCACGGGTCAGGCGCTGTGTACCTTCTTTGGATACGGGTTTGATCCCAATGCTGGAAGTTTGCGGGAAACGGATTTTAGTGACACCCATTTCATTTTGCAGGAAATTAATTATTTTTTTGGCATCTTCTGTCTCAGACAGCCATTCAATACCAGCATAAATATCTTCAGTATTTTCACGGAAAATAACCATGTCCACCTTGCTTGGGTCTTTCAGTGGAGAAGGTACACCGGTGAAATACTGTACAGGACGAACGCACTGATATAAATCCAGTTGCTGGCGAATAGCAACGTTCAGTGAACGGATACCGCCGCCAACAGGAGTAGTCATCGGACCTTTGATAGCTACTTTATATTCTTTGATGGCTTCCAGCGTTTCATCTGGTAACCACACATTTTCACCATAAACTTTAGTCGCTTTTTCGCCAGCGTAGACTTCCATCCAGACGATTTTTTTAGCACCGTTATAAGCTTTGGCTACCGCTGCGTCAATAACCTCTCTCATCACTGGTGTAATGTCAACACCAATACCATCGCCTTCAATAAAGGGAATAATAGGATCATTCGGGATGGCTTGACCGGAAACGATTTTATGACCTTCTGTCGGCACTTTAATGTGACTCATGGTAACTCCTGTGATGTTACTTTTTCTGATGGGGGACTACACACTTCCGTTTGTAGTCTGTCGAAGTAATTATCCTTTATTTTGTTAACTTAGGCCAGAGAAATGTAGTGCGATGTAGTCGCAAATCAGCTTTAGGCAGAAAAATGCGGATACAGCTAACATTTAGGCCAAAATTGTTTAGTAAGTGCTCTCCTGTGCCCATAAATCGGATTGGTATTCGTGCTGATGAAAGTGGCTGACACCCAGACCTATCAGTCGAAACAGAGCACTGTCGTTAGGCATGCGTTTAAGTAAATCCTGTCCGGCGGCAATCAGGGCTGACGCATCTGGTAAAGGAGATGAATAGGTTTGAGAGCGGGTATAAATCTGAAAATGTGTATTTTTTAATTTTAATGTGACACAACTACCTTGAAGCTGTTTATATTGCATGTTTTTAACCAGCGTCTGCGCCAGTTCAGGCAGATGATGGGCTATTTCAGTCAGATTTTCGTTATCATTCAGTGTAATTTCAGTAGAAATTTGCTGACGGTCACGTTCAGCCATCACTTCACGGTCATCGCGACCTTGAGCCAAATCAAACAGCCGATAACCCCAGCGGCCAAAATGGTGCACTAAAACAGACAGGCTTACCTGACTCAAATCACCGACTGTCGTCCAGCCTAAGGCGTGCATTTTTTGTTCGGTAACTTTACCGACACCGGGAATTTTACCTAATGGCAGTTTGTGCAAAAAGGCCATAACCTGTGAGGGCGCAATAACAAACTGGCCGTTGGGTTTACGCCAGTCGGAAGCGATTTTAGCCAGAAATTTGTTGGGTGCAATGCCAGCCGAAGCTGTCAAGCCAGTTTCTGCCAGTATAGTGGCGCGTATTTCGCGCGCAATATCACGTGCATAGGGTAATATTCCCTGATAGCTGGTTACATCCAGATAAGCTTCATCCAGTGATACAGGTTCGATCTGTTGAGTATAGCGGTTAAAAATACTATGGATGTGCTGTGATACAGCGCGATATTTACTGAAATCTGGTGAAATATAGATTGCCTGAGGGCATAAGCGTTTGGCCGTGGTGACAGCCATGGCTGAATGCAAACCATACTGGCGTGCCACATACGAAGCAGCACAGATAACCGATCTGGGCCCATCCCAGGCAACCACTACGGGTTTGTTCTCTAGTTCAGGACGGTCGCGCAATTCTACTGACGCGTAAAAGGCATCCATATCAATATGGATTATTTTTCGTTCTGACATATTACCCTATGCGATATAGAATGAATGTTTTCAATTTATCCTGTGCTGTATTGGTTGGAGCTGATAAATTTATATTTTCATTAATATTTTTAATGATTTTCAATTCATTAAATAAAATAGAAGCTACTAACTTTTGTATTGTACTATTTTCGCTGGTATATGAACCAATATGGAGAATGTAAGCTAACTTACCGTACTGCTATTCTTCAAACTTTAACTTGAAATGGTCAATATTTTTACCTGTTTCAAATCAGTGTATAAACTTCTGGCAGGGCGATCTTATGTATTATATGGATATTGTGGTTAACGTCCAGAATATATCTTTATACAATAAATGATAAATAACCAGATTAAAAACAGACACCAGCAATAAATAACATTACTGGTGCCCAGTTTGCAATTATGGATTAATGTAAGGCGTAGCCACTCAGATACTTAATGCGTTCATTAGTCATCTGTGTATCACATTCCAGTCGCAGGAATTCTGCATGAGCAGGTGTGTCTGCTTTAGCAGCTTTTTCCTGACATTGACTGTTCTTACGGGCTATCCATTTCTGCTCTTCCTGCTGTAACGTTTTGCGTACAGTATCATCGAGATTACGCCAGTGCGTATTGATAACACTATTGGCATTGCGGTTATTATCCCGTGCCAGTTGCAATTGGTTAGCCGTAATCTCAGTTGGTTTGCTGCTGTTTTCGCCTGTATGATTGCCGCTGTCGGCCTGATTGTTGCTGTCCATAGCAGGTATATGGCCATTAAGAATGGCACTGGCCATTTGCGCAGTTGGGCTTAGCTGGTCTATGGGCGAAACTTTTGCATTAGGATTGGTAATCAGGGTAATAGCATCGGCGCGATTGTAAGTATGGCCAGCAATAACCACGGTATCTTTGATACCATATGGTAGCAGAGCATTACCCAAAACTGTACCTAATGTTTGAATACCTGCCTGATCGAAATTGCTGGCAGCACTGGTAGTTGAGGCTGCATTGGTATTGCCGGCAACGGGAGCATATTTTACGGGCTTGGTGAAAATGCTGTCATGTAAAGTAACTTCATTGCCCTGTAACTGCTGATTCAGATGTGCAATGAAATCTGATTTACCGAATAACAGTGGTGCATTAGTTTGAATTTGTTGCCAGATATTGGCTGGAACAGTAATCTTTAATTCACTGCTGCAAATTGGATTACCATTACTGTCCTTATCTAACTTACCATCTGATAAAGCAATATTCAGCTCATGGCTGGCACCGATTACTTTTTCGGCATCCACAAACTGGCGGCTGTCATTTTGGGCAAACTGGCGCGCATTGTTATCAATGCCGGTTTGCAGGGTTTGCTGAATCTGGTTGCGTAACTGTTCACTATTACAGCTTAATTGCGGTGATGAGGTTGAATCCTCACGTGAACAGGCGGCCAGAGAAAGAACGCTGATGATGCTGTATACAAGTATGCTTTTTTTCATGATTGTTTCCTAAGCATTGATAATGAATATAGACAACATGATTACAAATAACCCAGCTTTATTATGCTGCGCATGTAATTTTTAATCATTTGATTTTACTAAAAAATACAAAAAAATTCTGAAACATGGTCAAGCTTAGGATACAACATGTGGAAATTAACGCAAACTGTCAAGTATGGCATAGATCGGGCTTAGAATGGCTTCACCCAGACGCAGAGAACGCTGTCCATTCCAGCCAAAGTCATCATCTGGCCACTGATGGTTATCTTTAAATGGCATTTCCAAGGTATAGGCTAAACATTTAAAAGTTTCACCAATATAAGATGTAGCCATATTCAGATTTGCCTCGCCCGGTGCATCTTTTTCATAACCATATTTATCCTGAAAATCTGGGCTGGCCATCAGAAAGGCCTGCTTGAACTGTTCCTGTAATGTATACAGGCGCTCATCAAAAGAGGGTATGCCCTCATTACCGGAAAGAAATACATAGGGAATTGATTCATCACCATGAATATCCAGAAATAAATCGACGCCGGTTTCATGCATTTTTTGACGAACTACCGAAACCTCTGGACTGCGCTCCATGCTGGGCTGTAACCATTCACGATTTAAATTAACACCGGCTGCATTAGTGCGCAGATTTCCTAATACAGAACCGTCTGGATTCATATTAGGAACGATATAAAAAGTGGCTTGATCCAATAATGCGCGAGCAGTTGAATCCTGATGATCAAGCAAACGATTGAGTAATCCTTCGATAAACCATTCTGCCATGGTTTCGCCCGGATGCTGGCGCGCAATAATCCATATTTTCAGATCACTGGCTGCTTGATTGCCGATAGTTAACAAATTAATATCACGTCCTTGCAGTGTACTGCCTAAGTCTTCTATTTGGCACAGTCCGCTACTTTGTGAATCGCCAAGTAAATTAAGATGCTGTTCATAGGAATACGGTTCAAAATAAGCGTAATAAACACTGTTTGCCAATGGTGTGTGATTAATGCTGAGTATTCCGTTTTCGTAAGTTGTTGGAACGCGAAACCAGTTAACGCGATCATAAGAGCACATTGCCTCATAATCTTCCCAGCCGGCTGGATAGGCAGATTCAGCAGCATTGATAAAGTGTAGCTGAAGATTCTGGTAGGCTACGCCCTGTACGCGGAAATAAAACCATTGACGAATATTGGCTGCGTTGTCTTTTGGTAATCTCAGTTGAATATTGTCAGGATTTTGAGCATCTACAATTTCTACATTGCCGCCATCAAACTGGGTACTAATTTTAAGCATGAAACCACTTTCATATGAGCCACTAATTTAAACTAGGTATATTGTATTCTTTTTGTAGCTGATTTTCGATGTCGAGTATCTATCTTGCTGGTTGAGAGTATTGCTATTGCCTGCGAGCTTATATTATCGGTGTTTTCAGAGTAGTCAGCTAGTGTTGTGCAGAGGGAAATATTGGTTCCGGCTGGCCTAAAAATTTGGGTTGTTTGTGTTTGATATATAGGTCACTAACAGCTTTGACTCGTGCTAAAATTTCACGGAATATTACTTTTACATAATTCTTGCCGGTTGGAGCGGCTACTGCATAGCATTGCGCATCTAGTTGATGTTTTCGGGAAATAAGTATGGCGCGGTCACAATGAAAACGTTGCGTAATAATGGTAAAACTGTTTACCTGAAAAATTTTTTCGGCTCGAAGGATAGAGTCTAAAGTCCTTAACCCACCATAATCCAGTGTCATGGATGAAGCTGGAATACCTGCCCGAATCAAGTCTTGCTGCATAGTTTCTGGTTCATTGTAGTTTTTGCGGGAGTGGTCTCCACTCAAAAGCAAATGTTTAATTTTTCCCTGTTGGTAAAGTTTGACAGCGCCTGCAATACGATATTGGTAAAAAGGATTTAGTTTGCTATTGCGCAGATATTTTGCCGTACCTAATACAAGACCTACAGTGCGAGGACTGAGCTGATTGCTGTCTGTGAATGTATAAGGTGCGGCCTGTTTGCTTACCCAATGATAAAGAAGTATCAGAAAAATAATGATGGCTATTATGCTATAAAAGGTATATTTAGTGATTCTTTTTAATAAAGTTATAGTCATATAACTAAAGCTCAGCATTAATTGGAATGCATCTTGCAGAATAAATGATAATGGTTATTTATGTCAATGATATAGTCTGTTTGGCGTTAAAGAGCAAATAGATGATATTGATGTGAATTGAATCCGATTTATTTGTTAATATAAAAAAATTTTTTGTTTGCTATAAATTCTTCGGCGCACTTGAGCACATTCCGTTAAAATAAGCAGTTATTTCTGGTTTTCCGGTGTCTGGGTATTAAAGATACTGGGATACTATTGATTGAATTAACTAATCATTGGCTTGCATGAACAATATACGCAATTTCTCCATTATCGCCCATATTGACCATGGGAAGTCTACACTGGCTGATCGTTTCATTCAGTATTGTGGTGGTCTTGAAAATCGGGAAATGAGTGCTCAGGTACTCGATTCCATGGACATTGAAAAAGAACGCGGCATTACCATCAAGGCACAAACAGCAGCCTTGCAGTATAAGGCGCGTGATGGGCAGATTTATCAGCTCAATCTGATTGATACCCCGGGACATGTGGACTTCTCTTATGAAGTATCGCGTTCGCTGTCGGCCTGTGAAGGTGCATTGCTTGTGGTGGATGCTTCGCAGGGTGTAGAAGCACAAACTGTAGCTAATTGCTACACTGCAATAGATCTGGGCGTAGAGGTACTGCCGGTACTGAACAAGATTGATTTACCGGCAGCGGAACCAGAGCGGGTAATCGAAGAAATAGAAGATATTATTGGCATTGAAGCCATGGAAGCTGTGCGCTGCTCGGCTAAAAGTGGTATCGGTATTGAAGATGTACTGGAAGAAATTGTCAAGAAAGTTCCCGCGCCTACTGGAAAGGCTGAGGCACCATTAAAAGCATTAATTATTGATTCATGGTTTGATAATTATGTTGGCGTAGTGATGTTGATACGCATGGTGGATGGTACCGTGCGCCTGAAAGATAAAGTCCGCTTCATGGCCACGGGTGCTGAAACGCAGGTTGAACAGCTAGGCGTATTTACCCCGAAATCTGTGCAGAAACAAGAGTTAAAAGCGGGTGATGTAGGCTTTCTGATCACTGGTGTCAAAGAATTGGGGTCAGCCAAAGTGGGTGATACCATTACTTTGGCACGTGAGCCGGCCAGTGAACCTTTACCCGGCTTCAAAGAGGTGCAGCCACAGGTGTTTGCTGGCCTCTATCCGGTAGAAAGCCACGACTATGATGCGCTACGCGAAGCGCTGGAAAAATTACAGCTTAATGATGCGGCACTGAAATTTGAGCCAGAGGTTTCTCAGGCACTGGGTTTTGGTTTTCGCTGCGGCTTTCTCGGCCTGTTGCATCTGGAAATTGTGCAGGAAAGGCTGGAACGCGAATTTGACATGGATTTAATTACCACTGCGCCGACAGTGGTATATGAAGTGTTGCTGAAAAGTGGCGAACGCATTGAAATTGAGAATCCATCCAAATTACCGGACATCGGTACGCTTGATGCGATTTATGAACCCATTATCACTGCAACCATATTGCTGCCGCAGGAATATGTGGGTGCGGTAATGACACTATGCAACCAGAAACGCGGTGTACAAAAAAATATGCAGTATATGGGGCGGCAGGTAATGCTGACTTATGATATGCCGATGAATGAAGTGGTAATGGATTTCTTCGATAAACTGAAATCTACTTCGCGCGGTTATGCTTCATTGGATTATGAATTCCTTGAATTCAGAGCTGTGGATTTGGTGAAGCTGGATATTCTGGTGAATAGTGAAAAGGTTGATGCGCTAAGTCTGATTGTGCATCGCAGTAATTCAGTTCATCGCGGCCGGGAACTGGTAGCAAAAATGCGTGAACTGATTCCCCGCCAGATGTTTGATATTGCCGTACAGGCGGCAATAGGCGGTAAGATTATTGCCCGCGAAAATGTTAAGGCGCTGCGCAAGAATGTGCTGGCAAAATGTTATGGCGGTGATATTACCCGCAAGAAAAAATTACTGGAAAAACAGAAAGCCGGTAAAAAACGCATGAAACAGGTAGGCAATGTGGAAATTCCGCAAACTGCCTTTCTGGCGATTTTGCAGGTTGGAGATTAATACATGTCGAATACGATGATTATAGGTGCAGCAGTACTTCTGGTGCTGGGTATTCTGCTGTTTTTCAAAAGCGCAAAAGTGCGCGAGGAAAATGGTGAGTGGAGTGGCGCATTGCAATGGGGCTATCTGCTGATACTGGTCGGTGCTTTTGGTCTGTTATCAACACAGATAAGTTTTACCGCAGTATTGTTACTATTTGTGCTATTTACTGGTATAGCCTGGTTTGTACACCGGCGCCGGCAGAAAAAGAATCCCAGCCAGATGGACGATAATCACTTTACAGATTATATGAGTGGTTTTTTTCCCATCATTTTGCTGGTGTTTATACTGCGTACTTTTGTGGCAGAACCTTTTCAAATTCCATCCAGCTCAATGCGCCCGGGTTTGATTTCCGGTGATTTTATTCTGGTGAATAAATTTGTGTATGGTATTCGCCTGCCGATTCTGAATAATGTACTGATTCCCGTAAGCAAAGTTGAGCGCGGTGATGTGATGGTATTCAATTATCCAGAAGATACACGGATAAACTATATTAAACGGGTGATAGGTTTACCGGGTGATGTTATCACTTATAAGGATAAAACACTGACAATCAATGGTAAGGTAGTCAACGATATAGATGAGCAGAAGCTATACAACTATGCAGAGCAGGTACCCAATTTTGGCACAATGCCAATTCAGGCTCAGCAAGTGACTGAACAGCTTGATAATAAATTGGTTGAAGTGTTAAAAATGCCACAACAGCCTTCAGTTATTCTTCAAGGTGTACGGTCTTTTTCCAATCGTGAGTTGTGTACCTATTATCCTGATGGCAGTGGATTCAGTTGTACCGTTCCGGCTGGAAAATACTTCATGATGGGTGACAATCGCGATAACAGTGAAGATAGTCGCTACTGGGGCTTTGTAGATGACAGACTGGTTGTAGGCAAAGCGTTTCTGATATGGCTGAATATGGGTGATATGAAACGAATCGGCACCAAAATTCAGTAATGTCTGATTTCAAGCGCAAGATTCAGTCTTGCGCTTTGTCTATGCGGCAACACTATATTGATTCTGATAGTACAGATTGATTAAAGAGTTCTGCCTGAAAGATAATTAATTCATTATTAAAGAAAGTTAAATGAAAAAAACTGATGTACGGCATGAAAATGCTTTGGGTTATGTTCAAAAAATGTTTGGCTATCATTTTAAGCAATCGAAATTATTGCAACAGGCATTGACCCATCGTAGTTACAGCGCGTTACACAATGAGCGGTTTGAGTTTATTGGTGACTCAATTTTGAATTATTCTGTAGCCAAAATGCTGTTTGAGGCGTTTCCGCGCCTGACAGAAGGTGAGCTGTCCAGAATGCGTGCTAATCTGGTGAATCAGGAAACACTGGCACAAATCGCAACTGAATTAAAAGTAGGTGATGCTCTGTTGCTGGGTAGCGGCGAATTGAAAAGCGGCGGCTTTAGGCGTCCGTCCACACTGGCAGATGCAATGGAGGCATTGTTTGC
The DNA here is from genome assembly GCF_914768025.1 of Snodgrassella gandavensis. GTDB lineage: Bacteria > Pseudomonadota > Gammaproteobacteria > Burkholderiales > Neisseriaceae > Snodgrassella > Snodgrassella gandavensis. The sequence continues at coordinate 239,364 of NZ_CAJZCE010000001.1, forward strand.
CGCTGTGAGTTTTGATGCCGATTTCAATACAGCCGAAGCTGTGGTACGCCGTTTATATGCAGAACGAATCCGGCATATCAATCCGCAAAATAGTGGTAAGGATGCAAAAACACGGTTGCAGGAAGCCCTACAGGCAAGGCATATGCCATTGCCCAAATACAGAATTGTAGACCAGATTGGTGATGCGCATGATCAGCAATTCGTAGTGCAATGTGATTTGGGAGAAACTGGTTTTCAAACTGAAGCAGCAGGACATAGCCGACGTGAAGCAGAACAGCAAACGGCACAGACGGCTCTGGCTTGGTTAGAAAAGAATTTTCCGTCAGCAAAAATTCGAAAAAAATAAATTATCAACCATAATCGGTATACAGATGAGATTTTTATGGTTTCTTGCCCTGTTACTAAGCCATAGTATATGGGCAAAAACAGTGCATTCTCTTGACGAAGTCTATCCCAATATTAACCATTCCGCTGGTCGGGAATTTGTTGCAGAGGAGCTGGAGGATGTAAAGCCAATTGATTATTTTGGTCGTGATTTTTTTTCAAAATCAGATGAATTTAAAAAAATTCTGGCTTTAGTCGATGCGAAGAAGGCAGGTGAGGAAAACTGGCATTTTGCGGGCATTAAGGCATGGCCAAGTCAACCTGATACCTATATTTTTATAGCCTGTTCTAGTATTCAGAAAGATAATAACGATCACTGTCATTATCTGGAAAAAGGTAAAACAGTCATTGCTGTGTTGCATTTTGATCAGATAAAAGGCTTTTCATTGATGGCTAAGCCATGGATTGAAAGCGGTACTGATCTGGAAAACAGTGGCTTTCTTCTGAATAATGATTCAGGTGTGCAGGTTATTGGAAATCCGAGGCGTTATGATTTTGCTCCATATCGATTAAGCTCGGATGTATTAGCTTTTGGTGTATGGCATAATACATCTACAGGCTATGCAGGCGGAGGAGCTCTTGATGAATCAGTAACATTATTTGCTGTGATTAACGGTGAATTACTGCCAGTTTTCAATGCACCGACGTATCACTTTGCTAATTATGCAGGAGAATGGCATGAAGATGGCACACGTGACCATGAAATTCATGAAAATGTTTATATTATTAGAATTCTGCCAACGTCACATGATGGAATGAAAGATATTCTTTGGTCGGAAAAGGGTAACGCAAAAAAGGTATCTATGATATATCATTGGAATAAGCTAGAGAAAAGATATATTCCTGTTAAAAAATCAATTATTCAATAACGAAAATTGAGCTGTTGATTAGCCAGTGTCAAGTATTCCAGTATGGGCAAATATCATCCAATTCACTGGAAAATCAGTATTCCCTGTATAAGCACTCAGATTACTTAAATATTTATATCGATAAGGAAAAAAATGATTAACAGGCAAACGACAATTTCCAAAACGCTGACTGAGCTACCTGATAATGTTACTCTGGTTGCAGAAAAATTGGATTATCTGGATTGCCAGAAGAAAGAAATTTGCAAAAATATTACAGCATATGAAGCTTATAAAATGATGACATCTAATCAGCCCGAATGGCTAAGGATGTTATTTAAGCTTAGGGATATTCTAGTCAAACCGGCAGGCGTGCGGGCTATACAAGGGTTTACTAATCTGAATGAGGACAAGTATAAATCCGGCCAGATAAATACAGCTCATTTTTTTACCATAACCGAAGACACTGCGGATAAGCTTACTTTGATTGTGAAAGATTCGCATTTGGACGTTTGCGTATGCGTGCGGATTACTGAGAATACTTCTAATCCCGGTAAAAACATGCTTTATCTGGTTGCATCAGTAAGAAATCATAATTTCTGGGGGTGTTTGTATATGTTGCCCGTTTCAATACTTCATCCGTTTATTGTCCATAAACTATTTGAAAATATTGATTAGTCAAGTTGTAAGAATCTAATTTGTAAAATGTAATTTGCTCTAAGCCTTATGTGTAGCACGGCAGCAATGCTGATGTGCTGAAGATTCAACGCGGTATAAAATGGGTAAAGAAAACTTGCAGAACAAGCAATTATTCAGGAATACACTAGTTTCTATTTTTAACTATGCAGATTCATAGCCTATAATCTGTTTTTGCAACGTTGCATTGGTAAATTTATTGTCTTTTAAAATTCCATATTTTGGAAAATGCCAGTTTATTATTCGCTACGCTGTGGTTATTTTATATCTTTTGGAAAGAGTGTATGTCTGAAGTGCCTAGTCATAATTATCCATCTCCGTCAGACAATTTTCGCTGTGGCTTTGTTGCCATTGTCGGCCGCCCGAATGTGGGTAAATCGACATTAATGAATCACCTTATTGGCCAGAAAATCAGTATTACCAGTAAAAAAGCTCAGACTACCCGCCATAGAGTTAATGGTATTTATACCGATAATGAAGCGCAATTGATCTTTGTTGATACGCCAGGCTTTCAGACTTATCACCGTAATGCACTGAATGATCGTTTGAATCAGAATGTTACTGAAGCAGTAGCTGGTGTAGATGTGATTGTTTTTGTGATTGAGGCATTACGCTTTTCTGATGCAGATCGCGAAGTATTGCAGCAATTACCGCAGCGTATTCCCGTGGTGCTGGTCGTTAATAAGGTAGACAAGGATAAAGCAAAAGACCAAAGTGTCATGCAGGCTTTTATTGAAGAAGTACAGCAGGCTTTTACTTTTACCAAGGTGGCACTGGTGAGTGCCAAGCATGGTTTGGGTGTTGCCCAACTGGTACATACACTCAAACCCATGCTCCCACAGGGAATCCCGCTTTATCCTGAAGATATGGTAACAGATAAATCGGCACGATTTCTGGCTATGGAAATTGTGCGCGAAAAGCTGTTTCGCTATCTGGGTGAAGAGCTGCCATATGCCATGAACGTTGAAGTGGAGCAGTTTGCCGAAGAGGATGGGCTATACCAGATTTATATTGCAGTTCTGGTGGATAAAGACAGCCAGAAAGGTATTCTGATTGGTAAAGGTGGGGAAAAACTGAAAAAAATTTCCACTGAAGCACGCTTGGATATGGAAAAGCTGTTTGAAACCAAAGTATTTTTAAAGGTTTGGGCAAAAGTTAAATCTGGCTGGGCTGACGATATTCGTTTTTTACGAGAATTGGGCATGTAAGGTTTAATAAATATAAATATTTATCTGCCCAGATACCGCTGTACAGGCAAGAAAACAGCTCACTCAGTTTGTGCAGGTATTTTGTTAATATAGAAATATTTTGATATCCTTGACATGTATTTGTTTATAAATGTAATCAGACATTGCTCTGCATCAGCTAGCAGGTAGTAGTGGGTTTATGCTCTTAAATATTCTGGACTTTGTACATGCCAGTATTCAGCAAGTGGTGCAGGCTGGTGATACGGTGATAGATGCTACAGCGGGTAACGGGCACGATACTCTTTTTCTGGCCAAATGTGTTGGCGAACAGGGTAAGGTAATGGCCTTTGATATCCAGAAAGCTGCATTGCAGGCAACCAGTAAAAGATTGGTCAATGCAGACATGCGTGAACGGGTTGAGCTGATTGAGGCCGGGCATGAGCATCTGGATGATTATATTGAGGGTGAAATTAGTGCCATTATGTTTAATCTGGGCTATTTACCGGGAGCAGACAAAAACTGTACTACTAAAGCCTCTACAACACTGCAAGCCATGCAGGCCGGATTAGCTCATCTGGCGATTAATGGGGTGCTGGCTGCGGTTTTATATCCGGGGCATGAGCAGGGCAGAATTGAAGCTCACGCAGTACAGGAATGGGCTGCCGGCTTACCACAACAGCAGATAGCGGTATTAAAATATGCTTTTATTAATCGGGTACATAATGCGCCATATGCTTTGTTATTGCAAAAGCATGCATAACACCACGAGTTAAAGCAAAAGGAAACTAGAGATGAAACGTAGGGAACTGATAGAACTGGCTGCCACTGTATTACAGCGGCTGGACGCCATCTTACCACCATTAGCTCAGGAGCCAGACTGGACGGCGGTTGCTTATCGCTGGCATAGGCTGGGTAATAAGGGCATTCTGGAAAGCCTGCCCCATCCACACACTTTTGCCCTGAACTGTCTGGCTGCAGTAGATGAACAACGACGCCAGCTGGTGCGCAATACCGAACAGTTTCTTGCTGGCCGGCCAGCAAACAATGTATTAATGACAGGTGCGCGTGGTACGGGTAAATCATCACTGGTTAAAGCATTATTGCATCAATATGCTGCTCAGGGCTTACGTCTGGTGGAAGTGGATAAAAGTGATTTGCTCACTTTACCCGCGTTGCTTACTATGCTGGCGCAACGGCCAGAAAAATTTATTCTTTTTTGTGATGATTTATCGTTTGAAGACGGCGACGATGCTTACAAGGCATTGAAAACTACGCTGGATGGTGGCTTGTCACAGCGCTGTGACAATGTACTGGTTTATGCTACTTCCAATCGTCGGCATCTGATGCCTGAATATATGGCCGACAACCTTGCACAGACTGGTAGTGGTGGCGAAGTCCACCCACAGGAGGCGGTAGAAGAAAAGGTATCATTATCTGATCGCTTCGGTTTGTGGCTGAGTTTTTACCCATTCGACCAGAATGCCTATTTGCAGGCAGTAGAAAACTGGCTGGAAGAAGCTGGTTTACACTTGGATGACATAGCCAGACGTGCTGCACTTAACTGGAGCCAGAGTCGTGGCAGTCGCTCGGGCAGGGTGGCTTGGCAATTTGTCTGTGACTGGGTTGGGCGGGAACCACAAGAAAGAAAAGTTTAATTTTTTCTGTGTGAAGATTTTTTGGTTCTTCAACTTAAAAAAATAATATAATTAATTATGGAGTAGATTTAATAAATCTTTTTGTAATAATTTATTTTTTTTATATATTGTTAATGAATTATCTTGAACAATATATAAATAATCATTGTTTTGAAATTGATAGCCTAAAAGACGATGAGATAAATAATCATTTATTGTTTTTCCTTTCAACTGTATAAAAGCTTTATCTTTCTTTTTTGTGCCTTCATAATAAACATTATCACAATCTAATTCTCCTTCTTTACAACAAGAAACGATTTTAATTGTATATCTCGCTGATTCATAATTATTAGCATATAAGCAATCACGGGTAAGTTCTTCAGCGGAGCAAGTGAAAGACAATAAAATCGTTAGTATCATCAATAGTTTCATATTTGTGCCTTTCAGTATTATACGGTTATAGCTTGTTTATTTAGAATTTTAATGAATGAATTTAAATAGTCGGTTTTAATTGATTACTTGGATGACTATCTATACGCTGTATTTCAGACAAATTTTTGTGATGGTTAATTTTGCCAATATAAGTTTTTTAATTCTTAATCTTTACAGGATGCAATATGGCTTTTTTGTCAAAATAATATTCTCCATTTGGCGCAGTAATTAAATCCCATTTTAAATTATGCCTCTGTAAAGTAATGATTGCTATACCGTCTTTGCCACCAAAAGTACTATCAAAATGAACCTTAATTTGATTATTCGCCAGCCGGGATTTGAATCTTATATGACAATCTATTTTATTACCAAAATGAGCAATTGAGCACAACTCTCCCGCTACGGTATCATCGGTATTTATTTTTAACTGTATTGAAAAAGTACTATATGGTATTTCGCTATTATCTAAATAAATTTTATTGGTCCAAAGTCCTTTAATATTTACAGCATATACGCTTCCTGAATGAAATATGAAAAAAGAGAAAAGGATTAAATAGCGTATAAAACTAAGCTTCATGGATATTACCTTTTGATAATTATCTTCTTGTTTTAAAATGCTTTATATAAATCAGCAAAAGCTTAATTATCAAATAAATCAGACTGAACTTTGGGCGGAGCCACCTGTACACGGCGTTCACCTGTAGCAAAGCGGATATTAAGATACTGGCCGGTTTTCAGTTTGCTGCTATCGCTAATAACCTGTCCGCGCTGATTGGTTACTACGCTATAGCCTCTGGCCAGAATCTGCAACGGTGAAACAGCCTCTAGCACGGAAGCTTGCTGTTGTAGGCGCTGCTGTGCACGCAGCAGAATATGATGCCAAAATTGCTGCAACTGCTGTGTGCGGTAGGCGAGTGCCTGCTGCGCATGAGTAGTTTGTGGGCGCAAGCTGTTTAAACTGCGTTGTTGCTGTAACAGATTTTGCTGTTGCTGTCTGATCTGACGTTGCATACTTAGCTGTAACTGGCGTTGCAGGTCTGATAGTTGCTGCTGCTGTTGCTGCCAGTTTTGTTGCGGGTGCTTTAACTGACGTGCCAACCAGTCGAGTTTCTGTGAAGCATCATAATAGCGCTGTTGCAACAATTGGCGAATGTGGGTTTGCCATTGAGCAACAGTGTGCCGTAATTGTGCCATATCCGGGCTGACCAGTTCTGCGGCCGCAGTTGGTGTAGGTGCGCGCACATCGGCAGCAAAATCGGTTAGGGTAAAATCGGTTTCATGGCCAACACCGCTAACGGTAGGGATAGTACTATCGGCCACAGCCCGTACCACAATTTCTTCATTATAAGACCATAAATCCTCAATACTACCGCCGCCGCGGCAGATAATCAGTACATCTGCCTGCGCATGCTCGTTGGCAGTGGCAATGGCAGATGCAATCTGCTGTTCACTGCCGGCTCCCTGTACCGCCGTTGGATAGACAATCACGCTGATGCCACTATGACGCCGACGTAAAGTTGTCACCACGTCGCGCAAAGCTGCTGCGGCTAGACTGGTGACCACACCCACCACTTTCGGATGGGGCGGTAACTGGCGTTTGCGTTGAGGAGAAAATAAACCTTCCGCAGTTAATTGTTGCTTCAGACGTTCATAAGCTTCATATAACTGTCCCAAACCCTTATGCCGCACAGCATTAATGGTAATCTGAAATTCACCACGGGCTTCGTAAATACTGATTTTTCCGGCTACCTCAAGATCATCGCCTTCCTGCAAAGGCCGGCTAAGTTGCTGTGCCACGCCTTTAAACAGTACGCATCTGACCTGTGCACGGGCATCTTTTAAAGAGAAATAATAGTGTCCGCTGGCGGCACGGGTAAGATTGGAAACTTCACCGCCAATCCATAAACCAACCAGATTCTGTTCAAGTAATTGCCGGGCACATGCATTGAGTTCAGAGACACTTAATGCAGCTGGAGCAAAGAAATCAGACATAAAAAACACCATTATTTCGAGCGATTTTGTGGTGTAGATATTATACGGCCTTTTTTACTGGGTTTCAGTTCTGTATATACACCGTGGTATAGTGCCATTTTGTCATTTATGAGCAGAATTATGGGCTGGTTAGCCGGTTTGATACAACGCCACTGGCAGCATCCACAGACAGGGCTGACCATACTGTTATGGCCGCTGGCACGGGTTTTTCAGATAATAGCGATGCTGCGCTGCTGGCTCTATCGAGTTGGGCTATTGCCGAGTAAGCGACTGTCCTGTCCGGTAGTGGTAATCGGCAATATTCATGTTGGCGGCGTGGGTAAAACTCCCTTAGTGGCTGCATTGGTGCAGGCGTTGCAGCAGCGGCAGATTAAGGTTGGTATCATCAGCCGTGGCTATGGGCGTTCCAGCACAGATACGGTAATTATCAATGCCTGTACTACGGCATCAGAAGCCGGAGATGAACCGCTGATGCTGTTTCAGCAAACTCAGGCACCGATTGCCGTTGCCAGTACACGCGAGGCTGCGGGTAAAGCACTATTACAGGTACACCCGGATTTGCAGCTTCTGCTAAGCGATGATGGCCTGCAACATTATGCTCTCAAGCGGGATATGGAAATTGTGGTGTTTCCAGCGGCGGATATTGGTAAAACAATGGATTTGCTACCCAATGGCCCGTTGCGTGAATCACTTGGCCGTTTGCACCTGGTTGATGGCGTAATATTCAGCCAGGGCGATGCAATAGCCATGCAGCGAGCACAGCAGTTTGGCATGCTAAAAACACAGTGGTGTGGCTACAGCACATTAAATTATGCTGATTTTTATTGCCTGAACCAGCCGCGGCAGACAGCACAAGCAATAGAGTTTGCAGGCAAGCATTGTGCGGCCATCGCTGCTATTGGCCGACCAGAGCGTTTTTTTCAGGCACTACAAACTTTAGGCATTGATCTGAAGCAAACTATTGCGCTAAACGACCATGCTGTAATTGAACCAACAGACTGGCCGGAAGCAGATGTGATATTTATTACCGAAAAAGATGCAGTTAAGCTGACCATGCCTTTGCAACATAATATCTGGGTTTTGCCTCTCTCGGCTCAAATCTGCCCCGATTTGGCTGAATTTATTCAGTTCCGATTACAATTACACAGTACTGCTACAATAAAGACGTTATCGTGATGAAAAAGATGCCATGAACACTGGGTACTGGTAAAATTTCTGTAAATTGTTCGCACAGCATTTATGGATTGCACAGACTGGTTTGGCTGGTATTGCAGGAGAGGAATTTCTGTTTAGGCTGAATATTTCAACGTACCCTGTATCACCATTTCAATATATGGTAAAGTCATTCATTGATGTTATGTGTAAATTATTAACTGGCAATGCCTCATTCAGACATCAGGCTGAATGAAAAACGATAGATATCGCTTACCACTGTTGTGGTACTAAGGACAGAAAATGGATCAAAAATATCTGGATATTCTGGTATGCCCCCAATGTAAGGGAAAATTGCAATGGCATGCACAGCAACAGGAGTTGTGGTGTAAGGCTTCGCGGCTGGCTTATCCGGTTAAAGACGGTATTCCCTATATGCTGGTAAATGAAGCACGCGAGTTATCTGACGAAGAATGTACAGCCGACGCATGAGTGATTTTGTTGTATTGATTCCGGCGCGCCTGTCTTCCAGCCGCCTGCCAAACAAGGCTTTAGCCGATATTCATGGTAAACCGATGGTGGTGCGGGTGGCTGAGCGCGCCCGCTCAAGTAAAGCCAGTAAAGTTGTTGTGGCCACAGATCATGCAGACATTCAGACTGCGTGTCAGGCTCATGGTATTGAAGCCGTATTAACGGCCGCAGAGCATGAAAGTGGCACCACACGTCTGGCTGAAGCAGCCAGCATTTTAAATTTGGCCGGAAGTGACTGTGTAGTCAATGTGCAGGGTGATGAGCCCCTGATTGAACCGGAACTGATTAATGCAGTGGCAGCACAGCTACAGCAAAGCTGTACCCCAATGGCTACAGCCGCACACTTATTAACTGATTACGCAGATTTTATTGACGCTAATTGTGTTAAGGTAGTGCTGAACAGCCAGCACAATGCATTGTATTTCAGCCGCGCAGCCATTCCTTGGCCGCGTGAGCTGATGCGCAGCGGTGCCGAAATGATGCCGAAAGATATACCGGTATATCGCCATATTGGTATTTATGGTTATCGGGTACAATTTCTGCACCAGTATTCTGATTTGACACCATCCCCATTAGAGCAGGCTGAATCGCTTGAGCAGCTACGGGTGTTATGGCATGGTTTCAACATCGCGGTACAAATTACATCTCACGCGCCCGCGGCTGGGGTTGATACGTTGGCAGATTTGGAACGGGTACGTGCCAGTTGGCCGGATATATACAAATAAATATGATTATTTACAGTGTATTAAATTAAAGTATAGACACATTCAGGAGTTGAAATGAAAATTTTATTGTTAGGTGCACCTGGAGCCGGCAAAGGCACACAGGCACAGTTTATTACCGCTGCGTTCAATATCCCGCAAATTTCAACCGGCGATATGCTCCGTGCAGCAGTTAAAGCAGGTACGCCATTGGGTATTGAGGCTAAAAAAATTATGGATGCCGGTGGTTTGGTGCGTGATGACATTATTATTGGTCTGGTTAAAGAACGTATTGCTCAGCCTGATTGTGCCAATGGCTTTTTGTTTGATGGCTTTCCACGTACACTGGCTCAGGCCGAAGCTATGGAAAAAGCCGGTGTGCATCTGGATGCTGTGGTGGAAATTGCTGTACCGGATGATGTGATTATTGAGCGTCTGTCAGGTCGTCGTGTGCATCAGGCTTCAGGTCGTACCTATCATGTAATATATAATCCACCAAAAGTAAGCGGTGTTGATGATGAAACGGGTGAACCACTAATTCAGCGTGACGATGATCAGGAGGAAACCATTAAGAAACGCTTGCAGGTTTACCACGAACAGACAGAAGTACTGATTGATTTTTATGGTAAACAGGATGGTGCTACGGCACCGGAGTATATCCGAGTAGATGGTACACAGCCGGTAGAAGCAGTTAAAACTCAGGTACTGGCAGCATTAAAACTTTAATATTCTACTCAGGCTGTCTGTTGCGAATTTAATTTTAATCGCAGGCAGCCTTTAATTTTGGCTACAATGTGCCAATACTTTTTCCAAACATATATGGCTGGATAAAATATTTAGCCGCGGAGACTTGGGTATGAATATTGCCAAAACTATGTTCGCAACTTTGCTGCTTGGTGTTTGTGCTCTGGCACTGGCACGCAAGGAAACCCTGTATAACGAACATTATATTGGCCCGGATGAAAATCAGGCATGGGAAGAAAATGCTGTGCCGATACCTGCCTATCCAGCAGGTAACGAACAGTGGGCTAATCTCTATATCAGCCAGACTTATACAGGCCAGCCCAAATTAATGCTGAACAGTATTCATATTAATACTGACCATACAATACATTATATTCTGAACCAGCAGTCTAAACAGGGTATCAATAATCTCTCTGCCGAAGCCATCCATTGCCCCACACGACGCATGAAAGTATTTGGATTTGGTGATGATGTCAATAAACGCTGGATACAGCCACGCAACAGTCAATGGAAAGTAATCGGTACCACCCTGAATGAGCTGGATAGAGTACGCTCAGTGCTGTATCAGACTTTCTGTGAAGACGGATTGCCACGTAATCAGCAGGAACTAATGCAACGTATTACTACCCGCGCTATGCGCTAGACAGGATTAATCGTGGAATGGTTCAGTGATGCTCATATCTGGAGGTTGTTAATCATCGGTTTTAGTGCCGGTTTGATGGATGCTGCTGTAGGAGGTGGCGGGCTGTTGCAGATACCCGGGCTTTTTAATGCTTTACCAAAGCATACCATTGTGCCTATTGTCATGGGCGTCAATAAGTTTGCATCAGCCAGTGGTACGCTGGTAGCTGCCGTACAATACACTCGACGTATACCTGTGCCATGGGCAATGCTGTTGCCAGCAGCCGTGCTTGCGTTTGTTTTTTCCTATCTGGGCTCGCATATTGTGGTGTATCTGCCCACAGCATGGATGAAACCGTCCATTCTGGTTATTTTAATTGTGATGGCGGTTTATACTTTTCTGAAAAAAGATCTCGGACAGGTTCAGCGTCGCAGCCATCTTAGTCGGCGCGAATATGTTTTTGGTCTCTTTATGGGGGCATTAATCGGCCTTTATGATGGTATTTTGGGCCCGGGTACCGGTAGTTTGCTGGCTTTTGTATTTGTGCGCTTTTTTGCCTTTGATTTCATTACGGCAACCGCTTCATCCAAAGTCATCAACCTGACAACCAATCTGGCCGCGCTGGCTTTCTTCATTCCAAACCAGTACGTGGTGTGGCACTGGGCAATTCCACTGGCTGCTGCCAATTTAACAGGCGGACTAATCGGAAGCAGACTGGCTATGATTGGTGGCAGTGAATTAATACGTAAAGGATTCATTATCGTGTTATGTATTATGATTTGCAGCTTTGGCCGTGATTTACTTATATCTTATTTTAAATAATATATTTTTGTATATCATGCTTGTAGTATGTCGTAGTCGCTTGTTTATATCTCTGTACTGCCAGCAGATATATCTGTTATTTGAACAGATTGGCGTTTGTGCCGGAAAAATTGCTGCAATAATTCTTTGGATTCAGCCGCCAGTACACCGCCCAGAATTGCGGTATGCGTATTAAGCTGGCGGTTAGCAAATAAATTAATCACACTGCCAGCAGCACCGGTTCTGGTTTCGGCAGTAGCATAAATTACTCTTTTCACTCTGGCCTGTATTAAGGCGCTGGCACACATGGCACAAGGTTCCAGAGTAATATATACATCACAATTTTGTAAGCGATAATTGCCCAGCGTGCTACTGGCCGCTGCCAGCGCCTGAATTTCAGCATGGTGGCTGACATTATGGTCGGTAATACAGCGATTATAGCCATAACCAATAAGATTATTTTCGTATACCACAACTGCACCTACCGGCACTTCATTCAGTAACTGTGCCTGCTGCGCTGCATGTAATGCCTGTTGCATCCAGTGTTGCATGATTTTTGCAGACGGAAACAGGGCTACAGGTGGATGCTGCTTTATCTGTTGACGCCAAAATGTTTTCTCTTCGGCACTAAAGCTCTGCGCGGTACGGTTTTCCACTAAAGCGATAAATTGCCATAACACGCTTTCAGTACTACTGGTGCTAATGTTTTTAAACTGTAAAAAAGCGGTAATGGCACCACGCTGCTGTAAATCCTCTACGCAATGTATATCAAGCTGTTTAAGAATGGCTATGGTTTTAGGTGCCAGCGGTGGTGTTGTTAATGGCGTATTCATAAGTAAAGAGAATGATTAATGCCTGTTATCCTACTATAAATCTGGCCAATCATGAAAAGGGAATTTGATATGCAGACGGTGTGATAATTACCGATCATCATGGTGGTTTGGGTGTGGGCTGGCTGAATATTATCTGACTCAGAAAATCAAAATTGTTTGCCCGATGAACCATGCTGGTTCTAGCTGCCAGAAGCAGTACGGTGATATATAATTGATTTGGCCGATACTAAGATTTAGGCCACATGATGACAATTGGCCAGCGAGCAAAATGATCTGGAAAACAAGGATGATATGGTTTTGATTAATAATACCGGTGTAGTGGAATTTAATGTGCTGATAAGGCTAAGTAGCACTACTTAACAAATTCCCGCCCAGCAAAGAGGCATGATTAAATCTATTCGGCAAAATTGTATTTTGATTACTTCTTCGTTTAGCACCTTGTTGGAATTTTTGTTAAATCAGAATGATTAGCCAATCTTAAATAGTTATTACTATAAAAAGCTAAATAGTGATTGGCCATTGATTTTCACTTATGAATCTTTTGCTTTGCTTGATGAACAGCTAAATATAACTTGTGGTTAAGCATTGGTACTATCGTTAAACATATTAGTTTGACCTTGCTCAATAATAGCTTGCTCTATAGCGGCTTGATGCACTTCATCGCCATAATCTTGTCGTGGTTCTGGCTTAATCCCTAATTTAATAAGTAATGCCTGATCTTTTTCTATCTGGGGATTAGCTGTTGTTAATAATTTATCTCCATAGAATATAGAATTAGCGCCTGCTAAAAAGGCTAGTGCTTGGGTTTGCTCATTCATTTGTTGCCGTCCTGCCGATAATCGCACATAGGATTTAGGCATCATAATACGGGCGACGGCAAGCATTCTGATAAAATCAAACGGGTCTATATCTGGTTCATTTTCCAGAGGTGTGCCTTTAACTTTAACTAAATTATTAATGGGAACGCTTTCTGGATGTTCTGCTAAATTCGCTAGCTGGATTAATAAATTAGCACGATCTTCGACTGATTCTCCCATCCCCAGAATACCACCTGCGCAAATTTTCATACCTGCTTCTCTTACATGAGCTAATGTCTGTAATCGATCACTGTAAGTATGAGTGGTGATGATATGAGTATAAAATTCTGGTGAAGTATCCAGGTTGTGATTATAGTAGTCTAGTCCGGCATCGGCCAAGGCATAGGCTTGATCTGGTGATAATTTACCTAAAGTCATACAAGTTTCCATGCCTAATGCTTTCACGCCTTTTACCATCTCTAAGACATAAGGCATATCTTTAGCCGTAGGATGTTTCCATGCAGCACCCATACAGAAACGGGTGGAACCTATTGCTTTAGCTGCTTTGGCTTTCTCTATGACCTTTTGTACCTCAAGTAATTTTTCTTTATCTAATCCTGTATTGTAATGGCCGGACTGAGGACAGTATTTGCAATCTTCTGGGCAGGCACCTGTTTTGATTGATAATAAGGTTGAAACCTGTACTTCATTGGAATTGAAGTATTGCCGATGTACGGTTTGAGCCTTGAAAATAAGATCATTAAAAGGTAATTGAAATAATTGCATTACTTCAGGCAGAGCCCAGTCATGACGAATAGTGCTCAAGGACATAGTAGTTTCCTTTAGTAGCAAGGTTGAGTTTTGCAATGAAACATAGTATTTAATGCTATATTGCTTACCATTTTTAAATTGTAAAATTTACATGAAGCGGAAATAGGTTTACGGACGGATGCAGTTTTTCTGTTTGTGCTATACTGTTTATTATCTGAAGTTAAGATCCGTCTGAATTGGTTTTCTCTCAGTATCAAAATTGCGATAATACGCTATCAATCCTGAATATGCTAATATTTTTTAAATGATAAATAGATGGTTTTGTGCCGCGCAGGTGTGAATCTTCTACGCAATGTATATCAAGCTGTTTTAGAATGATTATGGTTTTAAAGGCCAGTGGTAGTGTAGTTACCGGTATGCTCATCGGCTATGGATTTGCTTGACGTCCAGTGTCACTCTACCAATCTGGTTAATCTGGAAAAAGGAATTTGATATGCAAAATTGTGTGATTATTACTGGCCATAGTCGTGGCTTGGGGCGCGCTCTGGCTGAATACTATCTGACTCAGGAAATCAGGGTGGTTGGCCTGTCGCGGCATGGCTGGGACAATCCGCCTGAACGATTACTGCAATATGCAATTGATTTTGCTGATGCAGAGGCTATGGCTGCATTAGTACAATCAGCCAGTTGGCAGAATAATCTGGAAAACAAGAATGAGGTGATTCTGATTAATAATGCCGGGATGGTGGAACCAAATGCACTGGCTGGCCAGCAGGATTATGATGCAATTATTAATGCCGTAACGGTAAATATTGCTGCGCCATTGTTGTTAACCAATGCCGTGATTGCGGCTGCCACCAAAGCCGACATTCGTATTGCCCATATTAGTAGCGGTGCCGGCCGCCATGCGATAGCAGGCTGGAGTGTTTATGGTGCTACCAAGGCAGCACTGGATCAGCATGCAGCGGTAGTGGCAGCCGAGAAGCATCCGCGCGTGCGTATTGCCAGCATTGCACCTGGGGTGGTGGATACGAATATGCAGCAGAATATTCGTTCTGCCGAGGTAGAAAAATTTCCGCTGGTACATAATTTTATTAATTTAAAAGCGAAAAATCAGTTACAGAGTGCTGAAGATACGGCACAACAAATTGCTGCCATGATTGCAGCCGAAGATTATGGTCAGCAAACTCAGCGTGATGTGCGGGAATAAACAGGGGTTTGTTATAATGGCACCTTTTTGCTTTGCCTAATAATTTCATGACAACTGCCGCTTACGAACAACAACTGTCTGATAAACAGCTTTATCTGGATAATTTATTTGCAGACTGTGCTTTTCCACCGGTGCAGGTTTTTACTTCGCCTGCATCGCATTACCGGATGCGTGCCGAGTTTCGCATCTGGCATGATGGGGATGGGTGCAGTTATGCTATGTTTACGCCGGGTGAAAAAGCCAGTGCCAGTAATGTACGCAAGTTGCGTAATTTTACTATTGCTCATGAAAATATTAATTCACTGATGCCAAAGCTATTAGACAGCATACAGGCCAATGAGCTGATAAAAGCACGGCTGTTTCAGGTTGAGTTTTTAACCACACTGGCAGGTGACACGCTGGTAACGCTGATTTATCACAAAAAATTGGACGATAGCTGGGTTCAGGCGGCCAGAATATTGGCAGCCGAACTGGGTATTCAGATTTTGGGACGCAGTCGCGGTCAGAAAGTAGTTCTGGAACGAGATTATGTTATTGAGCAGTTAACTGTTAATCATGAGGTATTTCAGTACAAGCAGTTGGAAGGGGGCTTTACTCAGCCCAATGCAGAAGTATGTCAGTCTATGTTGAGCTGGGCTACGAATGTGGCGCAAGCGATTAATAGCGGAGATTTGCTGGAACTGTATTGTGGCAATGGTAATTTTACTCTGCCTCTGTCCCGCCATTTTCGCCGGGTGCTGGCTACAGAAGTATCAAAAACCTCTGTACAGGCTGCGCGCTGGAATATTGAAACTAATCAGATAAATAATATTGCTTTGGCTCGGCTGTCGGCTGAAGAATTTACTGAGGCTTATACCGGTGTCAGGGCTTTCCAGCGTTTGGCGAGCGAGCAAATTTATCTGGCTGATTATCAGTTCAGCTCGGTTTTTGTGGATCCGCCACGAGCCGGCATTGATCAGGCAACGCTTGAATTATTGCAAAAATTTGACAATATCATTTATGTATCGTGTAATCCTGTCACTTTGCACGAAAATCTGCAAATATTGCTAACTACGCATGAAGTTAAGCGGGCGGCGATGTTTGACCAGTTTCCTTTTACACCACATATTGAATCGGGTGTATGGCTGCAAAAGCGTTGATTAATCAATTATTGATAATATTCGGCTTAATCCAGTGCTGTGAATTTTAAAACGCTCTGATTTAACTCTCATCATCAATGATGATTCCGATAAAAAACTGCCTGACAGCTATCAGGCAGTTTTTTTATTGCATAAAGCAAAAGCAATTAATTCTGTTCTTCAGTTTGAGCTTTCTGACGTAAGCGCAAGCCTAATTCACGCAGTTGTTTTTCATCTACATGATTTGGTGCATCTACCAGCAAGTCCTGTGAACGTTGGGTTTTCGGGAAAGCAATAACGTCACGAATGGAGTCGGCTCCAGCCATCAGGGTAACCAGACGGTCCAGACCGAAAGCCAGACCACCGTGAGGTGGCGCACCGAATTTCAGGTTGCTTAGTAGAAAACCGAATTTGTTCTGTTGTTCTTCTGGTGTAATTTTTAGTGCAGCAAATACTTTTTCCTGAATGTCGGCACGATGGATACGGATGGAACCACCACCGATTTCCCAGCCGTTTAATACCATATCATAAGCACGGGCAAGGCATTGTTCGGGTGCACTTACCAGTAAATCTTCATGGCCAGTCTTGGGTGCAGTAAACGGGTGATGCATGGAGGACCAACGTTGTTCTTCCTCATCATATTCAAACATGGGGAAATCAACTACCCATAATGGGCGCCATTCTTCGGTAAAGTAGCCATTGGCCGCACCGTGTTCATGGCCAATTTTGACACGCAGGGCACCAATGGCTTCATTCACGACTTTAGCCTTGTCTGCGCCAAAGAAAATGATATCGCCATTCTGGGCACCGGTTTTTTCAATAATTGACTGCAATGCGCTATCAGAGAGGAATTTCACAATCGGAGACTGCAAGCCACTGTCTTCGCTATTGTTTATCTTGCTAATATCGTTAACCTTGATATAAGCCAGACCTTTGGCACCATAGATGCCTACAAACTCGGTATAAGTATCTATTTCTTTACGGCTCAATCCGGCGCCATTAGGTACACGCAATGCTACAACTCGGCCGTTTTTCATGTCGGCAGCAGCACGGAATACTTTAAATTCTTCCGTTTTCATGACATCTGTGAGCTCGGTAAATTGCAGGTTTACCCGTAAATCAGGCTTGTCTGAACCATACAGGAACATGGCGTCGTGCCAGCTCATGCGTGGGAAAGTGGGTAAATCGACAGACAATGCTTCCTGAAATACCAGTTTAACCATGTTTTCCGTGATATCCATGATTTCGTTCTCGCTAAGGAACGAAGTCTCCAAGTCAATTTGGGTAAACTCAGGTTGACGGTCGGCACGTAAATCTTCATCACGGAAACATTTAACAATCTGGTAGTAACGGTCAAATCCTGCCACCATCAATAACTGTTTGAATAATTGCGGTGATTGAGGTAACGCAAAAAATTCACCCGGGAATACACGGCTAGGTACTAGATAGTCACGGGCACCTTCCGGAGTAGAGCGGGTAAGCATCGGTGTTTCGATATCGATAAATCCCTGGCTGTCCAGATAACGGCGCACAGCCATAGCCACACGATAGCGTAGGCGCAGATTATTCTGCATTACCGGACGGCGCAAATCGATTATCCGGTTGGTAAGACGAACATTTTCGCTAATGCCTTCGTCATCAATCAGGAAAGGAGGGGTGGCAGCGGTATTAAGTATTTCTATTTCTTTGGCTAATAGTTCAATGCCGCCAGAAATCATTTTGTCGTTTTTGGTACCATCCGGGCGTGCACGAACACGGCCAGTAATGCTCAGTACATATTCATTACGGGCAGAGTCGGCCAGAGTAAATGCCTCTGGTGTATCAGGGTCAATCACAACCTGTACGATGCCTTCGCGGTCACGCAAGTCAATAAATATTACACCACCATGGTCGCGACGGCGATGTACCCAGCCTTTTACGGTGACGGTTTGATCGAGATATTGCTCGTTAATTAAGCCACAATAGTTGGTTCGCATTTTGATGCCTTTGTTGCAGTGATTACGGTTAATTGTGTCATCAGGAATATTGTCCCGGCCAAATCCGGCACTAGTGGGGTTTGGCTGGTTTGTGTAGCGGGAAAATAGCCTGTAATGACTGTTTATGTGGGGGGTCGTCTGGCTGTACCATGCCTAGTGAAATAACATATTTCAGTGCATCGTCCACGCTCATGTCGATTTCGCGTACATCTTTACTGTTGACCATAATATAGTAGCCACCGGTAGGATTGGGCGTGGTAGGTACGTATACAGAAATGAATTCGTTTGCTGGCGTGTTATCAGCCTGATGTGGCAGGGCAGACGCAATGTTATCCGGTATATGGCCAGATACAAATCCGATCGTCCAGATGTCTGGCTGCGGAAAGGGTATCAGTACCGGTGTTTTGAAGGACTGACGCGAATCTGACAATAATGATTCAGATACTTTTTTGACACCGGAATAAATGCTTTTTACAACCGGAATGCGCCCCCAAAATGCATCCCAAGCAGCTAATATTCTGCGCCCGAGCATATTTGCTGCCAGTAAGCCAGTAAAAAATACAATGATCAGCGCAGCTAGCAAACCTATACCATGGAGTTTAAATCCTAAGAATGCCTGTGGTTGCCAGCGTGCCGGTAAAATATTGACGAGCTGATCCGCCATGCCAATGATGTAACTGATTACCCAGATTGTCACAATGATGGGCAGCCATACCAGCACGCCAGTGAGCATGTATTTTTTTAAGGATTTTTTCAGTTTTCCGCTCTCGGCAGGCTGTTGCGCCATAGTGTAGTTAAATCCTTTTAATCAGGTCAGCTTACGATTATCAAACGTTATATTATACCTACATTTGGTTGTTTTCACAGTGGCTATTACTGATGTTAATTAAATTTAATTTTAGGCAGGTCGTTTTGGAAATATAAGCTGGCGTTATCTGGCCAAACCTGTGATTCATCTGATGCAAGTGTGTAATTGTTTATGGTCAAATCTCAGTGTTGATGTCCGCTGTTTTGTATAAGCTGTTATATGATTTACTTCTTTCAAACTGTTTGTTTTTATTTAAATAAGCAGATGAAAGTTGATATGTTATTTTATTATTTGATTTAAAGATGATGCTGTAGTCAGTATTTAATACTTGAATGGCTTTAAGATTGAGCTAATAAGTTTTCTGAGGTTAATTTAGAATTACACCGATTAAACGATGAATAAATTACAAAGACATTTTATGTTAATTTGTTTGGTATAATGTACATAGTATAAATATAAAATTAATTATATCTTTTGGGGAGTTGTAGCTGTTTATATGGCGAAAATCCGTTTTGCCTGTGCCTGGTTGCCATGGTGGGTTGTGGGTGTTTGTGGCTCTTACTTATTACCTCAGTCTGTAATTTTGCCATGGCTAAGTGCTTTGTTTATTCTGGCTGTGTTGACTGTGTGGCCGGGCTGGCTATGGTGTCGTTATGGCTGTGCGATTTGCGCTGGCGTGATATTTGCATTATGGCGTACTGATATGATATTGCAACAGCAATGGCCATTAACTGATAAAGCACAGTTACACAATGTCGTGATTAAAGTCACGGATATTCCCCAGCAGGATAAGCAGCGCAGCCGCTTTGTAGCTCAGGTAAGTTTACCCAACGGGCAACAGCAGCAATGGCTATTAACGGATTACACAAAACAGCAATGGCCGCCGGGCAGCAGATGGCTGGTAAGGGCAAAAGTACGTGCGATTATCGGCGAAAGCAATAAGGTTGGTTTCAATCAGGAAGCTTGGGCACTGGCCAATCATATTGGTGCGATGGCAACTGTTGTCAAAGGGCAGCGTAAAGCGTTACCCGCCTCAGTTGGCTGGCAGGAATGGCTTGCACGCTGGCGTCTGTGGTGTAGTGCGCGCTGGCAGGCACAGGCTCACACTTACCCGCAGGGTGTAGCCTTGTTAAAAGCACTTGCTGTCGGTGAGCAGTCTGCTTTGCCAGCCGAAGCCTGGCAAATATTTCGTCCACTTGGATTGAATCATCTGGTTAGCATTTCCGGCCTGCATGTAGGTATGCTGGCCATGCTGGCTGCATGGTTATGTGGTAAATGTTTACAGTATTTACCCATACGCATTCACCAGCCATGGATATACACTCGCTGCACGGCTGTGCTGACAGCCATTGTTTATAGTGCACTGGCCGGTTTTGCTGTGCCCACCCAGCGCAGTATGCTGATGATTATTATTCTGGCTTTAACTTGGCGACGCGGGTATTTACGAGCCTTTCAGGTATGGTGGTTAACGATGGCGATTGTGTTGTTGTTTGACCCTTTGGCTGTATTAAGCGTTGGATTCTGGCTGTCTTTTCTGCTGGTTGCTGTGTTAATGTGGGCTGGTGAGGGCTATGGCCATGGTGCTAAATGGCGTCAGTTAGTACTGGCGCAATGGGCAGCAGGGCTGGCTTCGGTTGTACTGGTGGCTTTTTGTTTTGGTTCGGTACCGCTTATATCGCCGCTGGTCAATGCTCTGGCTATTCCTTGGTTCACGCTGGTACTGGTGCCGTTGGCCTTACTGTCATTGATTGTACCAATTGATATATTGCGTACTCTTGCCGCGTATCTGAGCGAACAAACTATGCGCCTGCTACACTGGGTAGCTGGCTATGCACCTGAATATTATCCGGCGCATGCTCCTTTGGCGTTATGGCTGCTGGCGCTTATTGCCGTTTTGCTGTCACTGCTGCCACGCGGCTGGTATTTACGTCCATTATGTCTGTTAATTTTACTTTTATTGCTTGGCTATCGGCCACCGCGTCCAGCACTGGGTGAAGCGGTTATCAGGGTATGGGATGTTGGGCAGGGTTTGGCCGTAAGTATCAGTACGGCGAAACATGAATTATTGTTTGATACTGGTACTGCTTATGCGGCGCAATCTGCCTTGTTGCCCAATTTACGTGCTGCTGGTATTAAACGGCTGGATACGCTGGTTCTGTCGCATAATGATAGCGACCATGATGGCGGTGCAACGCTGATTAAGCAGCATCTGCAACCACAAAGTATTATTGCCGGACAACCACAAGCATATTCCTTTCCAGTGCAAGCATGTAGAGGCGGCTTGAACTGGCAATGGGATGGGGTATGGTTTGAGTTTCTTAATCAGCCAGTGGCGGCCAAAAGCGGAAAAAATGAATATAGCTGCGTGTTACGCGTTGTAAGTGCCGATAAAGCCATCCTGATTACTGGTGATTTGGGCAAAAAGGGCGAGCGTGCTTTACTGGCTGCTTATAACGATAATTTATTCAGCCAGATTTTAATTTTAGGCCATCATGGCAGCCGTCACTCCAGTGATGTGAATTTTATCCGTACAGTGGCACCACAATATGCTGTTGCCAGTGCCGGCTTTGCCAATCCATATGGCCACCCGCATGTTCAGGTACAGCAGTTACTGGCACAGGAGGGTATTACCTTATTGCGCACAGACCGGATGGGAGGCATGCAAACTATTTTATCGGCACGGCCGGTGCGCTGGCAGCTATTACACAGTTACCGGCCTTACTGGCAGCGCAAGCCGAGGTTAGAGACTATGCCAAAATAGCTTCTGAACGACATAATATACTGGCGTATAATGATAAATATGCGTTAACTGGCTGGATAGAAGGAATTAATATGCATTGGTGTAGAATTTTCACTTTGGGCTTGATGGGCTTAGTGCTGGCTGCTTGTGCTACACCGGAACAAAAAGCTGCCTGGGCGGCAGCGGAAAAAGCTGCTGAACAGAAGCTGAAGCTGGATTTGGCGGCACAATGTGATGCACGTACTGCCGAATTGATGCAGGCACAAATGCAAAATCCGGCATTTTTTTCTGATCCGGCCAATGCGAAAATAGCGGAAGAATATCGGCAAAAGGTTAATCTGCCGATTTTTCGGAGTTGTTACAAACTGGCTTGGGACAATTATGTGAGTCAGATCAGGTTACAACAGGCGCGAGACTGGGCAATGCAGCGCAGATGGGATGATGATATGAACTGGATGATGTTCAGGCCACGCTGGTGTCGCAGCACCCACAATGGGCGTTCATATGTATACCGTTGCTGATAGTGAAATAAAACAGGCAGGTAACACCTGCCTGTTTGTTTAATTGTGCTTGCTACTGGGTCAGTACATCGACACCTTTGGGTGGTGTAAATTTAAACTGACTGCGGTTAAATTGCGGATGGATATTGATTTTGCTGAATGTGATGGTGGTTTGATTACCAAAACTGTCTTTTAGCTGCATGTTGGCCAGATTATCGCCACGAAAACCGATACGAATATTCTGATAACCGGTATTACTGCGTTTCGGTATGGCTCGCACATAATCGACACCATCGCTACTGCCATCATCTGACAGGGAATAATTGGCATTCAGTGCTGATTTATTGGAAAGAATGGCTGCTGGTGAATCACCAATTGTCTGGTTTTGCTCTTGTTTGGTTACCTGAGCCAAATCCTGATCATATAACCAGACAGTTTTACCGTCGCCGACAATTGTCTGTTTAAAAGGCTGCGTGTATTCCCAGCGAAAAAGCCCCGGGCGTTGAATGGCAAATGTGCCAGATGTTGTTTGCGTGCGTTTTTTGCTGTGAACTGTCTGGGTGAACTGGCCAGAAATACCATCTGTATCTGAATTAAATTTTTGCAGGGTGTCTAAACCACCTGCACTAACCAGTACACTGCTTATAGCCATAATGCCACTAAGCACAGCTTTGCTCAAAATTCGCATTAATCACTCCTTTGCTAAACTATTAATGAATATTTTAGCTGTTCGCGGCTAAAGTTGAAACAGAAATTGCCTGTTTGACTACTTCGGCACAATAGTGCTGTAAACAAGCAAAACCATTTTGATGGATCAAGTGGCTATTTTCAATGAAGTTTTATGCATATCAGGCAAGTAACCGCTTGCCTCAGTGGGCAAAATAAAATTACAAATTAATAATGTTAACTTTTAAATTATATTTAAAGATTAAGACAATATTGGCATAGGTACCATCTAAGTAAAGTAATCATGCAATAGAATTCTAACGGAAAAAATCGTAATCCTATCAATTTTTCCATTAGTATGGATTGATCCATTTACTGCTTGGCTGCTTGCTCGAAACGGGCAAAGTTCTGTTTTGCCTGTTGAAGATTTGCCTTATTCTCATTCAGTTTATTTTGCAAGTCAGTAATTTTGTTACTATCGCCTTTGGCATGAGCTTTGTCCAGTTTGCGCTGGGTTTCATTAATTTTATTGGTTAATTTATCGAGTTTCTGGGTATATTTCTGCCGTAAGTTTTCGTTGCTACAGTTTTGGAGAATATTGGCTTTCTGGGTATTAAGACGATTAATTTGTTTCTGATTATTATTGGCACGAGCATATTGTAATTGCTTCTCAATCTGTTGCTGCTTTTCTTTACAGGTTTGCCAATTGTCATCTGCCATAGCAGGAAATGTGGCTGACAAGGCCAGCGCAAGTAGGGTACCTTTAAGTGTGCGTGAATAATTCATATATTTATCCTTTTCATGTTCAAGATTTTATATTGTAAAACGATTAGGTGATTTCCACTATATGCAAGGTAAAATCTATCTAAATGATGGTTTATTTTGCTCGTGCAGGGCATGTATACTGAACTGTAATTTACTTTATGCCTGTTTTTGAAAATGTCTATTGCTGCCTTGCTGGAATCTGCCTTATTAAGTTGTCTGCCAGATGAAAAATGTGCCCTGAGCAATGCGGCACAACAGTTATGTTTACAAACACCAGCCAATGCGTTGCAACGGGATGAAACTGCTGTAATTAAAGATTTTCGTTTGGCTGGTCATCCGGTGCGGCCAAAGCTGGTACCGCCAGCCAAAGTCAAAAGCCGCAAGTTTACGACAGCAGAGGGTTATGCAGCCTTATTGCATGCAGTTTGTCACATTGAATTTAATGCAATCAACTTGGCGCTTGATGCTGCCTATCGTTTTCGGCTGTTACCAGAAGAATTTACGCGTGATTGGGTGCGGATTGCTGCCGAAGAAGCACATCATTTCCAGCTTATGCGGCAGCGTTTACAGGCCTCAGGCTATGATTATGGTGATTTTTCCGCGAATAATCATTTGTGGGACATGGCCTATAAAACTGCATTCGACCCACTGCTGCGTATGGCTCTTGTACCTAGAGTGCTGGAAGCGCGTGGACTGGATGTTACTCCGGGAATGCGTGCTAAGATAGCGCAAAAGGGTGATGATGCCACTTGTGCCGTGTTAGATATTATCTATCGCGATGAGGTGGGGCATGTGCAGGTGGGGAATTACTGGTATCAGTATCTATGCACGCTGCGTGGTTTGGAACCATTGGCTTTATTCCGGCGCTTACTCAGCCGCTATGATTTATTTATTTTTCGTGGCTATGTGAATATTGATGCACGTGAACAGGCCGGTTTTTCGCGCTTTGAATTGGAAATGCTGGAAAATTTTGAGCAAAACCGCCAGTCTAATATACATAACTGGCGGCAGGCTCTGCAAAATTAAAAGCAAACGCATGAACCAAGCATGTAAGTGGATTGAGCTATGCGTTTATTTGCCCGCTTATTTCATGGCAGCACTTAAAGCATTGACATTATAACGGAACATATCAATATAAGTTGCAGCAGGTGCGCCTTTACTCAGTGCATCAGAATACAGGTGGCCGCTAATTTTGGTTTGGGTTTCACTGGCAATTCGCTGTACCATTTTTGGATTTTTAATATTTTCAATAAAAATGGCTTTAATATGGTTGCGGCGAATCTGATTGATGATTGCTGCTACTTGTCGCGCAGACGGTTCTGCTTCTGTGCTTACACCTTGTGGAGCGATAAATTGAATCTGGTAGCGCTTTGCCATATAGGCAAAAGCATCGTGCCCGGTCAGTACTTTGCGTTTTTCTGGCGGGACGGCATTAAACATTTTGCTGGCCCAGGTGTTTAATCCTGCAAGTTGTTGTTGGTAGGCTGCTAGCCGCTGCTGATAGTAGGCTTTACCTTGTGGGTCTACACTAATCAGGGCATTGGCGATATTACGCGCATACGTCTGCATTAAAACAGGATCATTCCAGACATGTGGGTCGGTGTGCTGGTGATGATCGTGTCCATCATCAGCCATCATCAAAGGCTGAATACCCTGAGTAACGACAAACAGGGAAACACGGCTTTGCTGGGCGGCACGTTGTAAAGACAAAGGTTCCAGTCCCAAACCATTCAGTAAAATCAGTTTGGCCGTACGCATTGCACGCAAATCCTTGCTTACCAACTGATACATGTGTGCATCCTGATCGGTACCAATCAAGCTGTGTACCTGAACACGTTCGCCACCAATTTGCTGAGTAACATCACCCAGAATACTAAAGCTGGTAATGACGGGTATAGGTGCGGCATAAATCATGCGGGCAAGGCCCGTCAGACATAAGGTTAACAGGCAGATAAAAAAGCCACGTTTCATTAGCACATCTCCTAAAATAGGTTTATGAATCAGTAATCTGTTTTTTTCAGGCAATATGATGGCGCTGGCGTCTGTATAAACGCCATAAAATACCGCTCTCGCTGCCAATAAATAATGACAAAATATAGACAAAGCCACAGCACAGAATAATGGCGGGGCCAGAAGGCAAATCAATATAGTAAGACAATAACAGGCCTACATAACCGCACACCACTGCAATAGCGGCAGCTATGGTCATGATGCCGCCCATGGTTTTATGCCATAAACGCGCACTGATGGCGGGTAACATCATTAATCCTACCGACATCAGTGTGCCTAAAGCCTGAAAACCCGATACCAGATTCAATACGACAAGTATCAAGAATATAATATGCCACAGTGTACCTTTGCCATTTACAGAGCGTAAAAACAAAGGGTCGATACTTTCAAGCATCAGTGGCCTATAGATAACGGCCAGTACCAGCATGGTTATACTGCTGACAACAGCGACCAATGTTAATGCCGCACGGTCTACTGAAAGTATGGATCCAAACAATAAATTAAGTAAATCTACGCTATTACCACCTCTACTCACCAAAACTACCCCAAGCGCCAGACAGGTGAGAAAAAAGGCGGCAAAACTGGCATCCTCGCGCACATTGGCAAAGCGGCTGGCCAGCCCTGCTAGCAAAGCCATCAGCAGGCCGGCTATAAAGCCGCCTATACTCATTGCAGGCAGACTCAAACCTGCGAGCATATAGCCTACCGCGGCACCCGGTAAAATGGCATGTCCCAGTGCATCACCGACCAGACTCATGCGACGCATCATCAGGAAAACACCTACGGGTGCAGTTCCCAGAGCCAGAAATACAATCGAACACAGGGCAAAACGCATGAAATCGTAATCAGCAAAGGGCTCTAGAAGAAAATTGACAATATTCATTGATTTACCTGTCACACCACTGGTTTTGTTCATATTGCTGCATGGCTTCTGTAGCCTGTTGCAGATATTGATCCGTTAATACACTGTCAGTTTTTCCTGCGGCAATTTTTTCACGCGCAATCAGTAGGGTATTGGGAAAATAGGCTTGTACCTGTTCGTAATCGTGTAAAACAGTAATCACGGTACACTGGTGTTGTTGCTGGTGTGCTCTGAGAATATCCAGCAAGGCAAAAGTAGTGGCGGCATCTACGGCATTAAATGGCTCATCCAGCAACAGTACTTTGGCATTCTGAATCAGCATGCGTGCCAGTAATACACGTTGAAACTGGCCATTGGATAACTGGGCAATGCTGCGTTCCTTATATTGCAACATGCCTACCTGATTTAATACATCAAGAATACGTTGATGCATGCTTGCGGAGACTGCGGAAAAAAAACCGGTTTCATACCACAAACCCATTGCTACCAGCTCAAATACACTCATTGGCTGGCTGCGATCAATGTCGGATTGTTGTGGCAAATAGGCAATATCAGACCGTTGCAATTGTGGCCAGCGAATCTGGCCGCTATCAAGGCGAACAAGATGCATGATGGCTTTCAGCAGTGTCGATTTACCCGCACCATTGGGGCCGAATATTGCCCACATTTCATTAGAATTAAAATCGATACTGATATGATGGATAGCCGGTCGTTGTCGATAGCTCACGGTAACATTGTCAACCTGAATACTCATGATGCGCACACTGCCCACGCATACATCAACCACAGCAATGCCAGAATCACGCCCACCCAAGATAAGCGTTTACCCACTCCACACAGCAAAAGAGAAAACATATTATGCCTTTACCGATTCAGCCTGATAATAAATGTTACTATATAACATTACAATAATGATACCCTATAACATTACGGCTGTGCAAAATGTTATTATGTTTAAATCGACAACTGGAATGACTGGTGGTGTGTTAGCGATCTAATGGGCAGACGGTTAGGGTGGAGTGCCTGTTGCAGCCGAACTGATAATGGTGATGGCAGGCCAAGCATAGTGGCGGCTATGGCTTCTGCACATAGTGGTGCGGTCACCAGACCGCGGCTGCCATGAGCTGTATTGATAAATATACCCGGTTGCCACGGGCAGGGTTGAGTAAGCGGGTAGTTTTTGTCCAGACGTAATTGCGCATACTGCACCAGCATGGCAGAAGTATCACCAACAGGCCCTACCACTGGTAAATGGTCGTAAGCATCACAGCGTATTGCAGCATGTCCTTGGGGGCTGGCGTTTGGACATAAATCTGCGGCCAGATGTGGCAGCCATTGGCGTAATTGTTGCCAGTTTAGATTTTCATCCTCGGCAGACAAACTATCATCAGTTTGGTTAGGATGGAATGTAGCACCAAAGCAAAGTTTATCTTGCCATGCTGGTGTGATATAGCTATTGCCACTCAGCGCACACTTTAGATGAGTTGCTTTTGAGTGCATGCTGGCAGTGGTTGTCTGCCCGCGTATCTTGTGCAGTGGCCAGCCTGCAACAGGATACAGGGAATTACTCTCAGCGCCGGCACAAATCACAATATGAGATGCATCAAGATAAAACGATTTTTGCTGGTTCTGACAGGCAACCTGCCATAAATCATTCTGGCGGGAAATCGTATTTACTTTAGTAGCCGTTAACACCTGTATCAGCGGATGCCTGAGTAAAACCTGAATCAAGCTAAATGGGTTAATCGCAGCACCATACGGCCACCATAGGCCACTATATGGCACATCCATACCAGCAATC
This sequence comes from Snodgrassella gandavensis, assembly GCF_914768025.1. Classification (GTDB taxonomy): domain Bacteria; phylum Pseudomonadota; class Gammaproteobacteria; order Burkholderiales; family Neisseriaceae; genus Snodgrassella; species Snodgrassella gandavensis. The sequence continues at coordinate 267,942 of NZ_CAJZCE010000001.1, forward strand.
TGGCCTGCCTCTGCTTTGGTAACGGTCTGAAAGAGTGCGCTCTGAGGGTTTTGTTGAGCCAGCGAAGTGTTACGCTTCTCTTCGGTGGCGTTGTAATCCAGATGGATAACACCACAATCCAGCCAGCCTTGCCCGACAGGCAGGCAGTTCTTGAGAAGTGCACGGCTGTAGCCATAGCTGGCCAGTAATAATTCCGTTTGCACTGTGGCATGTGCTGAAATTTTTGCATACAACAGGCCAAGGTGATTACCTGATGCGGCACTGGCAATTGCGTGCTGCTCAATTACTGTTACTGCTATACCGCGTTTCGCCAGCGCAAAAGCGGTGGCTGCTCCGGCGATACCAGCACCAATAACCACTATAGATTTAACCGGTAGCGGTGGCGGCAAGGTAAGCCAGGGTTTGTAAATGAATTTAGAATATACCGGTGTGGTGTAGGCCATACCGGGATTAAACTGCCCCCATTGCTCGTATACCTGCGGTTGGATGAGCGTAAATTTACCAGCATCACGAAAGGGATAGCTGAAAACGGGTTGCTGCTGCCAGAATATTTTTGCTTCAAGCCATTGCTGCACAATAGTCTGGCCGGCTGATGATTTTGCAAGCAAAGATTCCGGCCACTTTTCGGCAACAATCACTATCTCTACTTGCTCATCATTGCCTAGCTGCTGGGCTAACTCATCTGGCTGTGGCCATCCATGAAAAACGTAAATACTCATGGCAGGTGCGCTGGTTCATGGTTTTCAGATGATGCACTGCTTCCCTGATTCAGCCATAACCATTGCTGCTGTAATGTTTGCCGCAAACTATCCTGCTTTTGCTGCGATGTATGCAAGCCAGCAGTTAAGCGCTGATAGTCAATGGTGAACGCTGGTCGGGTAAATGAGCCATTGATACGTAATGGCAACAGATTTTGCTGCTTTGCCCGTCGGGTAGCAATCAGCACGTTGTAATCCATCTGCTGTTGCAGCCACTTAACACTGCCCGTACCTTTAATATCAAAATTATCGGCATGCAATTCGATACGACTGTTTTTTGTGTATCCATTATTAAATGGAATAGCCAGCCTGATAAACCGAAACGGTGTTTGACTGGTTTCATTATAGGCCACTGTGGTCTGGTTATCGCTGTTTTGCAGAATATTATTGATATCAATACCATTCCAGACACCCTGATGAATCTGGATGTGTGCCTGTCCGCTCAGGCTGGACAGCCATTGCTGGCGGCTCATGCCAATACCATGAAAATCAATATCTGCATCACCCATGCCATCCAGATTATGCAAACCAAATGTATCCTGTAGAAAAGACTTAATTTGCACACGGTTTGTATGTTGTTGTACTTTCCAGGTTAATGGATTGGTATTAGTTACCTGCAACATACCATTACTGCTACCACCATACATTTGCAGGCTGATTGGTTCCAGTGTGAAAGTGCGCGCATCCAAGGCTAGTTGGGTTTTAAACTGATCCAGTTGCACAGTAGGAGTGAGGATGGAGTCGATAGTCAGTTGTGTATTAACTGAATTGTTTTTGAACCAGCGAAGCCAGAGTTGTTGCCAATCGGCTGGTAGCAGACCTGTAATCGTTTCTACGTAAGGGCGTAAATTCAACTGCACAAGGTGAATATTGCCGCTTATTTTCCCTAAATGCCGGTCAGTTTGATAATTCAACGCAATATTGACAGGCTGATTATCAAACTGACCTTGTAGATTAAGTTGACCATTACCGGCATCATCACCCTGTACGATACCTGATAAATCACTGATAAAACGTGAATTGGGCAAAGCATCCACTGTATCCTGATGGCTGTTAATCGAAAAATTGTCAATTCTCCAATGACGCATATCCAGCCAAGATAGCTGACCCCTCAGGGTCAGCGCAGTCTGATATAAATGACTTTGCCAGCCACTATCGATTTGAAACTGGGGCAGAGACCAATGATTCTGCAACCAGCTGGTATTACTGGCAGATAATGTTGCATTAATCTCATTGTCGCCAATACGTGCAGTGGCCACACCATTTAACTGCGGTAAAAACAGCTTGGCCCATCCTACCTGCCAGTTTTGCCCGTTACCTGTGACATGTAGCTGATTACGCTGGCTGTGCCACTGCCATTGTACGGCTGATGTCTGGAATAACTGCTGTTGCGGCAGCCAGCGAGCATCAAAATGCCACTGACCATTACTATCACCCAAAGTAGGCAAGCTGGTTTTTACGTCGAGTTTAACATCCTGCCATTGCATGACGGCATCTGGGTGGTATACGGCACTCAGTTGGCATTGCGTGGTTTGCATATCTTCACCACTTAACAAACCGTTCAGTTGAAGCAGACTGGTGCTGCCAAGATTATGCCACCTTAAATTTAACTGATTAATCTGTTGTAGATTAAGCCCATCATGGATGCGAAGACTAGCATTATCCAGAATCAGGCGATTAATCTGTAGCTGCTGGCCTTTATGTGACTTTTGCCATAAATCAATCAGATTCCAGTGCCCCTGACTATTTCGAATCAGATTGATATCTGTATCCATCAGCTGTAACTTTTCAATAGTCAGACGGCCAAACAGACTTTGCCAGCTCAGACCGATTTTCATATTACCAATATTGATATCATCTGTTTTGGTGGCTTTATTTTGAATATGTACCTGATGTAAGATTACCGTTGGGCGTGGAAATATTGAACGGCTGATATCCGGGTCAAAAATAACCTGACGGCCACTCTCAGCCACGAGCGCATTAGCTCGTTTATTAATTTCTTCTGCATTAAACAAATAATGTAGCACAGCCATATCGATGGCCAAGAGCAAAAAGACGCCCAGACAGCTAAATACCATCAATTTCAGCCAGAATTTGCCTGAATGCAATAAGGAAATCATAAATAGTTAAAATTAAATTATTTTCAAAAAGCAGTAATCTGCCTGCTATGCGACTATATTTGAGAAATATTCACTGCTGACAGCAAATATAATCAATGCTGAAAATACAGCATTGATTAAACAAAAATTTACATATAGTTACCTGAGTAAACTCAGATTTGGCATTTAGGTCGGCCAGTTCAATTAACTAGCTAGCCGGCCAACTTAATGATGCATATGTGAATGTTCTGGTATAGTCGCATCTGTCTTAGTGGCCGGGGCTATACTTACTGGCACATTAAGCGTAACTGGTTTGGCATGGCGAAAGGTCAGCCGCACCGGAATAGTAGTCCCTTTTGTCAAAGGTTTTTTCAACCCCATCAACATAATATGCATTTTGCCCGGCTGAAGCTGGGTCACCTGTCCAGCAGGCAATGGCAGTCCATGCGCTAGCGGGCGCATTTTCATCACACCATTAACCTCAACAGTTTCATGAATTTCACTGGACATTGCTACAGGAGTTGATGCACTCAGCAACACATCATCTTTATCAGAATGATTGTCTAAATCCATAAATACACCACTGGAAGACATACCGGGTACGCTGAACCGCGCCCATGCATTACTAGCTACAATACCCTGAGCCAGTACCAGACCTGCATACGAAGCTAACAAAGTGGTAAACAGAATCTTTTTCATGACTATTACCCCTATCTAAAGACAGATATAAAATCTGGTGGTAGCAGTTTAACTGCATAAACCACCATAAAATATATTATATTGCTAAATGAGGTGCAATTATTTGCAATAACTGTGCCAGAATTTTCGGATTAGCAGCCACGATATCACCACTATCCAGCCAAGTCTGCTCGCCCTGCATGTCGGTAACAATACCGCCGGCTTCCTGCACAATCAAAGCACCACCCGCAATATCCCATGGTTTCAGATTAAACTCAAAATATCCATCTACACGGCCACAGGCAACATTACATAAATCCAGTGCCGCAGACCCTTCACGGCGGCCACCGGCGGTTTTTGCCAGCACATCTTTTAAAATGGCCAGATAAGTATCCATCATGCTCTGGTCAACAACGGGAAAGCCCGTTGCAATCAGGCTGCGTAACAAATCAATGCGGCTACTCACCCGAATGCGTTTATCATTCAGCAGTGCACCTTGACCGCGGCTGGCCACATATAAATCATTTTGTTCCGGTGCATAAACCAGTGCTTCAGTTAAAATCCCTTTGTGCAGCAATGCCATTGAAATGGCATACTGTTTATGACCATGCAAATAATTGGTGGTTCCATCCAGTGGATCAATGATCCATTGATACTCAGCATTGTTGTTACCCAGATGACCAGCTTCCTCACTTAAAATGGCATGGTGCGGGTATACTTCCTGAAGAGTGTTAACAATAATACGTTCTGCCTCACGATCAACATCTGAAACAAAATCATTAGCAGCTTTATTATCAATTTTAATAGTATTTAAATTGCTGCTGGCACGATGCATCATTTGGCCGGCCTTGCGTGCTGCTTTCCAGGCAGTAGTTAAAATAGGATTCATGCTAATTCTCGTGATAGGGCTGATAACAGCTTAAAACAGATACAAAATGACGTATGTTAAAGAACAAATGCCGCATCTCAAAAATATTGCGGCAATTAAACAGAATAGATAGAAAACAATTATACGGCAAAAAATGCTTTTTCCCAAACCGGCACACCAGACCTACCGTTTGCACAGGATGATTTTGCTATAATATATAGGATCTATCTGTGTTCAGCTGCCTGAGTGCATCACCCCTATTTTAATTGCAAACATGAATAAACCCATACTTCCCGATTTTCTTAATAACATTACTGTTGTTCTTACCCGAACCAGCCATCCGGCAAATATTGGTTCAGCAGCACGAGCCATGAAAACAATGGGGTTAAACAGACTGACACTGGTTGCACCGAATCTGATGCAGACTCCAATGACACCAGAACCCGCTGTATTTGATCTTGCAAATCCTGCTGCTTTCGTTCTGCCTGAAGAAAGTTTTACTCTTGCATCAGGTGCACGTGATGTACTGGAAAATGCGCGAATCGTTGCCTCACTCAATGAAGCACTGGCAGATACAACATTGTCCTGTGCATTAACCAGCCGCCGCCGAGAACTGACTGCACCATTGCATACGCCACGCGAAATTATGCCATCACTAATTGATGCCGCGCGTGCAGGGCAGAAAATAGCACTCGTATTTGGTAATGAAACTTTTGGTTTGAGTATCGAAGAAGTACAAAGCTGCAATCGTTTGATTACCATCAGTGGTAATCCGGATTATTTTTCCCTTAATCTGGCACAAGCGGTACAGGTAATCTGTTATGAGCTGTTCAGTCACGTTGATATCAGCATGGCTCATTTAAAGCAAGAACGAAATCTGGCTACACATCAGCAGACGAGCAGTATGGTAGAGCATTTACGTCAGGTGATGAGCACTGCCGGATTCTTCAACCGTCGCAATGAAGAACGGCTAATGCGACGCATGGCGGCCATGTTTGACCGAGCCCAGCTAAACACAGAAGATATTGATGTCTTACGTGGCTTTTATAACACCATAAATCAGCAAATACAGAAAAAGCACGATTAGCACCCAAGTGCACAATCTGTCTATATAGGAAGAGAAAATCTCATGAATTATGCTTCTGATCCAATCTGGTGGCGTCTGAATAAAACGATTGTACGTGATTTGGCCAGCTTGCTGACCGCGCCAGCGCCTTGGATATCGTCTGCTGAGCTGCCAGTTTCGATATTATTAGGGGATGAGGGATTTCGGTTTCTGCTGTCACTGGATGAGCAGCCGGATAATCTGTACCTGTTTCTGAAACAACATGGTGCTTACCAGACTCATCTGGGGGTATATGCAGAACGTTTACTTTACTACTGGTTTTTACATGCACCACACAGTCGCCTAATTGCTCATAATTTGCCTGTTCAGGATAGTCAGCGCACAGTAGGAGCTTTTGATTTCATTGTGCAGCTAAATGACCAGATTTTTCATCTGGAATTAACCTGCAAATATTATGGTTGCCAGTCAGGCAAAGCAGAAAGCTTTATTGGTCTGAATAAAGCAGACCGGCTAATTGATAAAATGTACAAAATCAAGCAGCAACTAGCATTAAGTACTCAGCCTGCTGCTGAAACTGCTTTGAAAGATCTGATGCTTGGATTCAGCCAGTTGCAGCACGCCAGTATTATCCGTGGCATGCTATTCACACCCTCAGCCAACCAGCACTTTGAGGCACCGTTACATCCTTTATGCTGGCAGGGGCGTTATATTGAAAATTGGGCAGAATTTGAATTTCAGGAGCACAATCGTTTCTATGTAATTGATCATTTATCCTTTCTATCACCAGTACGCGTAAGCAGCAATGCAATTGTTAATTTCAATCAGATTAAGCAAATCAGGCAGGGCATGATAGCATTGGTACAACAACACGCCGATGGCTATTGGCATGAAGTAGAAAGAATAATGAAAATAGATCAGCACAGCTAATCAGCCATAAACTGCTGAAAGTGTTTTGCCATTACATAGGCTTTTATAAAGGCTTATGGTACACTTGCCATTTAATTTTTGTCTGCATGAGTGAATGCCCGTGTACGTACAGCCCAAGCAGTACTTTTAAGACAAATGAACCAAATCAGATCAACCGACATCTAAGGGTTTACGATGAGCGTAACAGTAGAAAAACTAGATAATTTAGAGCGTAAAATCATTTTGGCTCTGAACTGGGAAGACATCCGAGCAAAAGTTAACGCACGCATGAAAGTGGCACAGAAACGTGCCCGTATTGATGGCTTTCGTCCGGGTAAAGCTCCGCTGAAAATGATTGATTCCATGTATGGTTATGGCATTCGCGATGAAGTGCTGAATGAAATGACCCATAAAGCATTTGAAGACACCATCGTAGCTGAAAAACTGAAAGTTGCCGGCCTGAAAAGTCTTACTGCACTAGAAGATGCAGATCAGGATGATGAAAAAGTATACAAAATTGCCGTAGTATTTGAAGAATTTCCTGAAATCAAAATCGGTGATTTGAGTGCTCAGGAAGTCACTAAATTCAGTACTGAAATTGGCGACGCAGAAATTGACAAAACCGTCAATATCCTGCGCCAGCAACGTACCCGTTTCAATCATGTGGAACGTGAAGCGCGTAACGATGATCGGGTTATCATCGATTTTGCTGGTAAAATTGATGGAGAAGCATTTGCAGGCGGAACTGCCGAAAATTACCCCTTCCTGCTGGGCAAAGGCCAGATGTTGCCTGACTTTGAAGCAGGTATTGCTGGCATGAAAGAGGGCGATGTAAAAGAAGTTTCCGTTACATTCCCAGAAGATTACCAGAGCAAGGATTTGGCCGGTAAAACTGCTATTTTCACCATTACACTGAAAAATGTTTCTGAAGCAGTGCTGCCTGAAGTAAATGAAGAATTTGCCAAATCACTGGGTATTGAAGATGGCGATGTACAAAAAATGCGTGCTGAAATCAAGAAAAATGTCAGCCGTGAAGTAAACCGCCGCGTAAGTGAAATGACTAAAGACAGTGCCATTAATGCTTTACTGGCTGCCACTCCGGTTGATGTTCCTTCATCATTGATTACAGAAGAAGCAAAAACCATGGCCGCGCGCATGAAAGAAAATTTTGCGGCACAAGGCATGGATCAGAAAGATCTGGAATTGCCACTGGATATGTTCAATGAGCAGGCTAGCCGTCGTGTGGCCATCAGCCTGATCATGGGTGAACTGGTGCGTGAAGAAAAGCTGGAACCATCTGAAGAACAAGTACGTAACGTAATCAATGAGTTTGCTGATAGCTATGAAGACCCGCAAGAAGTTATCGACTGGTATTATAGCGATAAAAAGAATTTGCAGGCACCTACTTCACTGGCTATAGAGCAGAATGTGGTTGACTACGTTTTAAGCAAAGCAAAAGTGGCAGATAAAGTACTGTCTTTTGATGAAGTTATGGCACAACAGGCTCAGGCCTGAATGTAATACGCATTAAACAACGACCAAAGCACCGAAGTAGTTGTGAAGCTGCTTGGGTGCTTTTATTTCAATTGAGGAAAAAACATGTCACATATTGAAAATCTGGGTCTGGTACCTATGGTTGTAGAACAGAGTGGCCGCGGAGAACGTGCGTATGACATCTATTCGCGCCTGCTCAAAGAACGGATTATATTTATGGTTGGTCCAGTTACCGATGAAACTGCCAATCTGGTTGTAGCTCAGTTACTGTTTCTGGAAAGTGAAAATCCTGATAAGGATATCTCTCTTTACATCAACTCTCCGGGCGGGTCAGTAACGGCCGGTATGTCCATTTTTGATACCATGAATTTCATCAAGCCTGATGTGGCAACTTTATGTTTGGGGCAGGCTGCAAGTATGGGTGCCTTCCTCCTGTCGGCTGGAGCCAAAGGTAAACGATTTGCTTTACCAAACAGTCGCGTCATGATTCATCAACCCCTTATCAGTGGTGGATTAGGTGGTCAGGCTTCGGATATCGAAATCCATGCGCGTGAATTACTCAAGTTGAAAAAACAGTTAAACGAACATCTGGCACGCCATACCGGTCAAAAACTGGCTCAAATTGAAAAAGACACTGATCGCGATAATTTTATGTCGGCTGAGGAAGCGAAAAAATATGGCCTGATTGATGAAGTCTTAACTCACAGACCCAAGTAAAAAAGCTTAGATAGATATATAGATTTAGCTTTATATTTATACAAAAAAATCGAAACCTAATAAAAGGTTTCGATTTTTTTACTACAGTCGTCAAAAAGTACCAATCAGGAAGCCATCTGCTATTACTGTTTGCGCTGATTACTAATACCCATCAGCATCGCCAGAATAACCATTACCGATAAAGTAGCGGTACCACCATAGCTCACCAGCGGCAAAGGCACTCCAACCACAGGCAAAATACCACTAACCATGCCCATATTTACAAATGCATAGCAAAACAAAGTCATGGTCAAAGCACCTGCCAAAGTACGGCAATACAGAGTAGGTGCCTTAAAGGTAATATATAATCCACGCATAAGAATAAATGTATATACTGTTACTAGCAGAATATTTCCGATCAAGCCAAATTCTTCACCAAATACTGCAAAAATAAAATCTGTTGTTGATTCAGGAATATAATCAAGATGAGTTTGTGAACCTTCCAGCCAGCCTTTGCCCCAGATGCCGCCAGAACCAATTGCCGTCATTGATTGCAGAATATGATATCCGGCACCAAGGCGGTCTTTCGTGGGATCAAGCAAAGTTAAAACCCGCATGCGCTGATAATCATGCATCCCATAATTCCAGATTACAGGCAGCATAGCGACGAAACCAACAATCGCTGAGATAATGACCTTCCACGGTAAACCGGCGAAAAATATCACAAACAAACCAGAAGCCATAATTAACGTAGCCGTACCCAAATCCGGCTGTTTTAAAATCAGTGCTACCGGAATAAAAATCAGTACAAAGGCAATACTGTAGTGATACCAGCGAATATTACTTTCGTTTTTCTGAAAATACCATGCCAATAACATAGGAACCGCAATCTTCATGATTTCCGAAGGCTGAATACGAGCTATACCAATATTCAGCCAGCGGGTAGAACCATTTACGGTGATTCCGACAAAATGTACACCAATCAGCAGCAATATACCCAGACAATACGATGGTAAAGCAAAATTACTTAATATCTGTGGCGGAGTACGAGCGATCCCACACAATAAAATAAAACTGAGAATGGTATGTAGAGTTTTATTTTCCAGTTGGCCAAAATCCTGTCCATCGGCAGAATACAATAGGAACAGGCTCATTACATAAATAATCAACATGGCATAAAACAGCCACACATCCATTGGTGCCCACAATTTGTACCAAAAGCGTTTGAACCATTGTTTTTCATTAATCATCATTTATCTCACAAGCCAGACTGGGGACGATAAGCGCGCAGTAATGGTGGCAAAGCAGCCTGACTATGTTCATCATGCCGCCGCGCATCCATCATGGCATTATTGGATAAATCATTCACTGGTAAATCTGAAGCATTGGTTGTTTGGCCAGTACTGGGTAGATTTTTTAATTTCAACAGATAAAAATCAGCCAATTGCCGGGCAAGTGGTGCAGCTGTTGCCCCCCAGCCATTGTTTTCTAGAATAACGGCAATGGCAATCTGTGGCTTATCAGCCGGCGCAAAAGCAATAAACCAGGCATGATCACGTAGCTGCATTTTCAGCGCCGCAGCATTATAACGGGCACCCTGTTTAATCTGCACTACCTGCGCTGTACCGGTTTTGCCACCCATGGTATAACTCAAACCTGAGCCGATAGCCGCAGCAGTGCCCCCCGGTTTCAATACCTTTTGCATGGCGTCCTTAACATATTCAAAATTGCTGCGCTTAAATGGTAATGTTCGAACCGGTTGCGGATCGATTAAAGTCATTTTTTGTGAATTATGGTCGAGCAAAGCCTGCACCAGATGAGGACGATAGACTATGCCATCATTACTCAGAATTGCTGTAGCAAAAGCTATCTGTAAAGGAGTGTAGGCATTATAGCCCTGTCCGATGGCCATGCTCACACTATCTGCCGGTTGCCATACCCGTGCCTGTGGCTTACTTCGGGCAAATCTTTTTTCTTTCCAAGCACGCGTAGGCAATACCCCTGCGTATTCATGATTAATATCAATACCAGTCTGTTTGCCCAGATTAAACTGAGCTAAATAAGGTGACATACGGTCTACACCCATTTCATAACCTAGGCGATAAAAAAATGTATCCGACGAAACCTGAATAGCTTTACTTAAATTGGCCGAACCATGTCCACTACGGGCTGCATCGCGAAACTGGTGGGTAGAACCTGGGATACTCCAAGCCCCTGGTGCAGGTAAAACTGTACTTTGGGTAAGCTTGCCACTTTCTAGTGCCGCCATAGCCAAAAATGGTTTGAAAGTAGAACCGGGCGGATACATCCCCTGTGTAGCACGATTCAATAAGGGATGGCGCCAGTCTTCATTCAGACTTTTCCACGTGTCCGTATCAATTCCATCGATAAATAAATTCGGGTTATAACTTGGCTTAGACACCATTGCCAGTATTGCACCCGTTTGCGGATTGATAGCGACCAGAGCACCCCGTTTATTACGCATCAGGCGGTCTGCTTCCTGTTGCATGCGGATATCCAGCCCTAAACGAAGCGTTTGTCCGGGAATTGCTGGTACTATTTTAATTGTACGGACAATATGACCTTGCGCATCTTTTTCAACTTCACGATAGCCTGGAACACCATGTAGCTGTCGCTCATAGTATTCTTCCAGTCCCATTTTGCCGATATGTGTGCTACCACGATATAACGCAGTCAGATTGGCTTTATCAAGAGCAGTTATATCACGGTCACTGATGCGTCCGATATAGCCCACTATATGTGCCAGCAATTCGCCGTACGGATAATCCCGAAAGGTTCGTGCATTAATTTCTACACCGGGAAAACGATACAGTTCAGCAGCAAGCCGGCTGGCTTCTTCCATGGTCAACTTAAGTTTTAATGGCACTTTGTCATAGGAACGATAGTCGGCACGGAATTTTTTAAAACGTTTCAGGTCACTGGGTGTGATATCTACATACGCACGTAACGCATTGATTGTATCTTCAAGTTTGCCATGCACCTGATTTGGGATGATTTCCAGCGAATAGGCTGGATAATTATGTGCCAGTACCACGCCATTAACATCAACTATTTCACCTCGTATTGGTGGGGTGGGTATCAGCGAGATGCGATTGTTAGTGGCAGCAATAACATAGTCGTCATATTTAATTACCTGCAAATAGACAAAGCGGGCAATCAGCATGCAGAAGCAGACGATAATCAATATAAAAGCAACCGCAATCCGCAACCCCAGATCACCATATTGAGCAGGTTTGGATGGGCGTTTTTTTTTGGTTCGAAATTGCAGTGCTTTCATAGACGTCTGGAATAGGCGAGATAAAGCATGAACTTGGATAAAAGAGGCCAGAGCAGAGCGCTGATGAATGGAGAAACAAACAGATTCCAGCCAGTAAACTGATGGATTGAAAAGAAATGTACAATCACCAATAAAAATGTCATCAGCATCAGACAGCCAAAAATCGTCAGAGCCTGATATCCATAGGGATAACCAAGTATCTGATGCCGGTTTTGCTCAATCAGATATACTGCCGCCATTAAACCCAATGCATGTTGCCCAAACGGTGTACCAAGGCCAACATCCATTACTAGACCAAGTACAAAAGCCATACCGATACCAATATTTTTTGGCCGGTGTAAGTTCCAGTACAAAGTTATCATGGCTGTGCAGGCTGGTAACCAGCCAGCCAGAGGCTGGGGAAAAGGAATCAGGTCAAGAAATAATGCAACCACCAGACTCAATACAATAAGCCGTTTTCGGGTATGACGGTGCAGGCTGTCAACTTCAGTCATGATTGGCAGAGGATGGGTTAGTAACTGCTACATCAGCAGAATAATGAGCAGTCTGCCCATGCTTTTGTGGAATAACCAGTACAAAATTGCTATTGTGTAACTGGGCAACAGGTTCAATCTGTACACGATAATAAGGCGAGCCATTACCGCTTTGTAACTGTGTCACATTAGCAATAGGTATACCAGCCGGATAAATACTGTCCATTCCGGAGGTGACCAGTAAGTCATCACGCAATAGGCTTGCATTGGCTGGGAAATAGCGCAGATCCAGGCTGCCTGAATGGCCATAAATCAGCGTTCGTACACCGGTTCGCATCACCATCGCCGGAATAACTGTATTACTGCTGGTTATCAGTGTCACTTCAGAACTCAATGGCTGAACGGATGTAATCTGACCAATTAACCCATGTTCGTCACTCACCGCATCGCCCTGTCGAATCTGATGGTGGCTGCCCTTATCAATAATGAAACGGTCAGCCAGTGGATTGGCACCATTGGATACAATTTGTGCCACTTGTGCCTGTGGTAGCGCTGCTTTCTGGAGTTGGGATAGATGATCCAGACTAACTATAGATTTTAACTGTACATCCAACTGACTGATTTGCAGTTTCAGTTGCGCATTTTGCGCCTTTAACATCTTGTTTTCATTGCTCAGGTTTTGCTGTTTTTCAAAAAAAACCATGCCATTAGAAACAGCATTAACTGGCTGCATAGCCAGCCATTGCAGTGGATATAAAGCTGTACCGATATAATTGCGGCTAATTTTAACCACATCATAACGATTATCAAGCAACAGCAATGCAACCGCAACCAGTGACAAAACAACTAGTTTACTGGTACTGCGCAGGCCATTGTGGACAAAATTAAGTGAAGGCTCTGCCATTATTAATTACATTAAAACAACATTACAGTGTTTAAGGATTGGATACAAATACAGAATTCATTTTACCAATCATATCCAGTGCATGACCAGAACCACGAGCAACACAAGTCAGCGGATCCTCAGCAATCATCACTGGCAGACCGGTTTCTTCTGACAGCAGTCGATCCAAACCTTTCAGCAATGCACCACCACCAGTCAGCACCAAACCACGGTCGGCAATATCTGCACCCAGTTCCGGTGGCGTCTGTTCCAGTGCATTTTTAACGGCTTGCACAATCTGGTTTAATGGTTCAGTGAGCGCTTCCAGCACTTCATTTGAACTGATTGTGAAAGCGCGGGGAATACCCTCAGCCAGATTACGGCCTTTGACCTCAATTTCCTTAACTTCCATACCGGGAAAAGCTGAACCGATGCTTTTCTTGATTTCTTCAGCAGTAGATTCACCAATCAGCATACCGTAATTGCGTCGTACATAGTTGATGATTGCTTCATCAAACGCATCTCCACCTACACGGATTGAATGAGAATAAACCACGCCTGATAGAGAAATCACACCCACTTCAGTTGTGCCGCCACCAATATCAACTACCATGGAACCAGTTGGTTCTTCAATAGGTAAACCTGCACCAATAGCTGCGGCCATTGGTTCTTCAATCAGATTAACAATTGACGCTCCAGCAGCCAGAGCAGAGTCACGAATGGCTTTGCGCTCAACCTGAGTTGAACCACAAGGCACGCAGATAACAATACGTGGTGCAGTAAAGCGGCTATTGTTTACTTTTTTGATAAATTGCTTGAGCATTTTTTCAGTGACATTAAAGTCAGCAATCACCCCATCTTTCATCGGCCGGATTGCCTGAATACTACCCGGGGTGCGTCCCAGCATTTTTTTTGCTGCAGTACCTACCGCCAGCATACCATTTTTAGCATTTATGGTATCGTTTTGCACGGCAACAACTGACGGCTCATTCAGTACAATCCCTTTATTTTTAATAAAAATCAAAGTATTGGCTGTACCGAGATCAATAGCCAGATCATTGGATAAATATTTGGTAAAAAAGCGAAACATGAGGCTGTCCTAATGAACTTTTAAATTATAAGTATGGCAAAAGCTGTTGTGTGGCACATTAACCAAAGCAAATCAATGCGCCAAAGAATAGGGTTTTCGGTTATAATTCGACAATATGTAATAACCGAATCAGAACGCGCAATGATACCGCAGTTTGCTCGTTTTGCTAAATCAAATTTAAGGATTTTTGATGGCTTTAACATTAAGTGATGTAGATAAGCTCGCACGCCTCTCTCGCTTGAGTCTTTCAGAAGCAGAGCGAAATAATATGCTGACAGAACTTAATCATGTATTCGATCTGGTCGAAAAAATGCAGGAAGTCAACACAGATGGGGTTGAACCGATGGCGCATCCACATGAAGTGGCATTACGTTTACGTGATGATATCGTTACTGAAAAAGATGAACACCGTGCATTACAGTCATGCGCTCCTCTGGTAGACAAGGATATGTATCTCGTACCCAAGGTTATCGAATAAGCTCATGTTTCATGACAATAACCTTATATTATTTCGTTTGAATTTATCGCAGGCAGCCTCTAGCAAGTGTTGCCTGAAAGCTATATAACCATTATGCCAAAAACTTATACATTGAAACAGTGCAGTGACTTACTGCAATCAAAACAGGCTTCGGCCAGCGAATTGGCGCAGGAATATCTGGCTGCAATTGCAGAGGGCAATACCAGCCTGAATGCCTATATAACATTGGATAAAGAACGCACTATTGCTGAAGCCAAAGCTGCTGATACACTTTTGGCACAGGGTTCAGCTACAGCGTTAACAGGTGTGCCCATAGCTTATAAAGATATCTTCTGTCAGCAGGGTTGGCGCAGTTCCTGTTCTAGTAAAATGCTGGACAATTTTATCGCTCCCTATACGGCTACAGTAGTACAGAATCTGCTTGATGCAGGCATGGTTACTCTCGGGCGCACCAATATGGATGAATTTGCTATGGGTTCGACTACCGAGTCTTCCTACTATGGCATCACTCGTAATCCATGGCAGCATGAGCATGTGCCCGGTGGTTCTTCTGGTGGTTCAGCCGCGGTTATTGCTGCGCGTCTGGCTCCTGCGGCACTCGGTTCAGATACTGGTGGTTCTATCCGCCAGCCTGCTTCACACTGCGGTATTACCGGTCTGAAACCCACTTATGGTCTGGTCAGCCGTTTTGGTATGATTGCTTATGCTTCCAGCTTTGATCAGGCCGGGCCAATGGCACAAACCGCAGAAGACTGTGCACTGTTACTCAATAGCATGGCAGGCTTTGATGAACGCGATTCCACCAGCATCGAACGCAATAAAGAAGATTATACCCGGGATTTGAACCGTCCGTTACAAGGACTGAAAGTAGGCCTGCCACGTGAATTTTTTGGTGAGGGGCTGGATAATCAAGTACATACATCTATTGATAATGTTATAGAAATACTGAAAAAACAGGGGGCAGAGATTGTAGATGTCACCTTGCCGCATACTGAATTATCCATTCCAGCCTATTATGTACTTGCATCGGCTGAAGCCAGTACCAACCTGTCACGTTATGACGGTGTACGTTATGGTCATCGCGCAGCTGAATTTGGTAATCTGGATGAAATGTATAGCAACAGCCGTGCAGAAGGTTTTGGTGATGAGGTGAAACGTCGTATCATGATCGGCACTTACGTTCTATCGCATGGTTACTATGATGCCTATTACCTGAAAGCACAAAAATTACGCCGGATGGTCGCAAATGACTTTCAGGCTGCACTAAACCAGTGCGATATTATTCTGGCACCAGTTGCACCTACTGCGGCACCTGCCTTGGGAAGCCATAACAATGATCCGGTACAAATGTACCTGTCTGATATTTACACGGTTTCACTTAATCTGGCTGGTCTGCCGGGTATAGCGTTACCTGCTGGTTTTACCACCAGTGGACTGCCTGTAGGTGTTCAGCTCATCGGTAACTATTTCGCAGAAAGCCGTTTGCTTGGTGTTGCGCACCAGATTCAGCAAAATAGTGACTGGCATACCAGAACACCATTTGCACAATAACTGCCAGCATACGAATTGAAAGAAGACAGAATGAATTGGGAAACTGTAATCGGTCTGGAAATCCACGTTCAGTTAAATACACAGTCAAAAATTTTTAGTGGTTCATCAACTGCATTTGGTGCCGCTCCTAATGCTCAGGCTAATGTAGTGGACTGTGCCTTGCCCGGTGCCTTACCAGTAATGAATCGTGAAGTAGTTAACAAAGCCATCAAGCTTGGGCTGGCATTAGGTGCCACGATTAACCGAAAAAATGTTTTTGATCGCAAAAACTACTTTTATCCTGATTTACCCAAGGGGTATCAAATCAGCCAGTTAGAGTTGCCTATCGTAGAACATGGCCAGCTGGAAATTGTAGTAGGTGATGAAGTAAAAACCATTAACGTAACCAGAGCACACATGGAGGAAGATGCCGGTAAATCTATCCATGATGAATTTGAACACTATACAGGTATTGATCTGAATCGCGCCGGCACACCTTTGCTCGAAGTAGTATCCGAACCGGAAATGCGTTCGGCAGCCGATGCTGTTGCATATGCCAGAGCAATGCACAGTCTGGTAACGTGGCTGGATATTTGTGACGGTAATATGGCAGAGGGTTCTTTCCGTATTGATGCCAATGTTTCCGTACGCCCCAAAGGGCAGACAGAATTCGGCACCCGTTGTGAAATCAAAAACCTGAACTCTTTCCGTTTTCTGGAACAGGCGATTAATTATGAAGTGGAGCGGCAAATTGAACTGATTGAGGATGGCGGCAAAGTTATCCAACAAACACGTCTGTTTGATCCCAATAAAGGTGAAACCCGAGCCATGCGCAGCAAAGAAGATGCACATGACTACCGCTATTTTCCCGATCCTGATTTATTGCCAGTAATCATTACGGATGCCATGCTGGATGCCGCTAAAGCAGCTATGCCAGAGCTGCCAAAAGAAATGGCGACCCGATTTATCGAACAATATGGCATTTCTGACTATGATGCACGGTTGCTAACCAGTAATCATATTCAGGCTAACTGGTTTGAACAGGCAGCTAAATTAAGCGGGCATGGCAAGCTAGTCGCCAACTGGATGCTGGGCGAACTTGCAGCCGCACTGAATAAAGCCGGTATGGATATCTCCGCCAGTCCAATCACTGCTGAACGTCTGGCGGGTTTAATAAGTCGGATTGCAGACAATACATTAAGTAACAAACTGGCTAAGCAGGTATTTGAAACCATGTGGGACAGTGATCTGGCTGCTGATGCTATTATTGAGCGTGATGGCCTGAAACAAATGACAGACACTGGTGCAATTGAGCTGATCATTGATGAAGTGCTCGCCAATAACCAGAAATCTGTAGCAGAATTCAAATCTGGCAAAGAAAAAGCATTTAATGCTTTGGTGGGGCAGGTCATGAAAGCTTCACGTGGTAAAGCCAATCCACAACAGGTTCAGTCTTTACTGCGTAGCAAACTGGCCTAGGTATTATAAGGAGTAAACATGAAAAACTGGCTGGTACTGGCTATCCTATTCGGATTAACTAGCTGTGGCTTTCATCTGAAAGGCACTTCTGCATTTGATGCGCCAATGCCTTATCATAGCTGGAAAATTGATGGCGGTAGTATGCAACGAGCACTGGAGGTAGTATTGCGGCGCCAGCCAGATGTTATCGTGGATACCGAAAAACCGGATGTGGTGCTTAAAGTCATTTCAGCTACTCAGGATTCGTCTACATCAGCAGCAGATTTGTCTGGTGGAACCAGCGAATACTTGTTAACACTGAACGTTAGTGTACAAGCTTATCGCCATGATCAACCACTGGGAAATCCAATTCAGGTAACTGTAAATCGCTATATGGATTACTCAGATCATGAAGTCTTGGCTAAAGAAGATGAACAACGCATGATCTGGCGTGATATGCGCACTGATGCAGCCGAGCAGATTGTACGCCGTCTGGCTTTTCTGCCCGTGATTACTGAATGAGTGATTTATCTACCCAGCCCCTAGCCGCAGCCTATCTGATTCATGGTGAAGAAGATTTGTTGCGGCTAGAGGCTATAGACAACATTCGTATAGCCGCGCGCGAGCAGCACTATAACGAGCGTGAAACTGTGGTTATTGAAAGCGGTTTCGACTGGACGTCGCTGTTGGCTTCGGTACAGTCTGTTGGCCTGTTTGCTGATAAGAAATTACTGGAAATGCATATACTCTCTGGCAAACCCGGTAAAGAAGGTGCTGCAATGCTACAACAGTTGGCAGAACAATTGCCGGAAAGTACTTGTATGCTTCTGATACTACCCAAGCTAGAGCGCCAGCAAATGCAGAGCAAATGGTTTGCAAGCTGGACTAAAGTTGCTCAGGTATATGATGCAAAAGCAGTCGGCCAGACTGCCTTACCGCAATGGATAAAAAAACGTCTGGCAGAACAAAAACTGGCCATCGACAATGATGCGCTGGCATTATTCGCAGACAAAGTTGAAGGTAACCTTTTAGCAGCGCGGCAGGAAATTGATAAACTGGCGCTAATTCATCCTGCAGGCCATGTGGTTACCTTGGCTGAAGCACAGGCAGCAGTGGCCAATGTAGCACGTTTCGATGTATTTCAATTGTCTACAGCATGGATGAGCGGGAACTCAGAGCGTATGTTGCGTCTGCTTGATGGTTTGGCCGCAGAAGGCAATGAACCTGTATTGTTGTTATGGGTTATCAGCGAAGATATTCGTACCTTGTTACGTTTGCTTGCAGCATTAAAGCAAGGTAAATCCATCAGTGAATTACGCCAAAGCCTGCGCTTATGGGGTGACAAACAAACTCTGGCGCCACAGGCTGCCAGACGTATCGGAGTTAAACATTTACTTAGTGCCTTACAGACATGCGCGCATATCGACCGGCTAATTAAAGGTGTAGAAGATGGTGATGCATGGACAGAAATCAAGCATTTATTTTTGACTCTAGCAGCCTCAACAGCATGCAGATAATTTCATCATATAAGCCATTAATGTGACAAAAAATGAAAACAGTTGAAAAAAGCGTTTTGGTGTTACACAGTGCCGAACACATATTTGATCTGGTCAACGCAGTAGAAGATTACCCAAAATTTTTACCTTGGTGCAATCGTACAGATATCTTAAAGCGGGATGAACAATCTCTGGAAGCCGTTTTGCATATGGATTACATGAAAATACGTCAATCCTTTGCTACCAGAAACATCAATCAAAGACCAACTCAAATTCAGATGAGCTTACTCAATGGTCCCTTTCGCAAGCTGGAAGGTATCTGGCAGTTTACCCCTATTGATAATTTAGGTTGCAAAATCGATTTTCGTCTAGAGTATGAATTTTCAAATGCCGTGCTTTCAGCCCTGATTGGTCCTGTTTTCAACCACATTGCCACTACACTGGTGGATGCCTTCATTCAGGAAGCTGACAAGCGTTATGATAACTGACATCATTATAGAAGCAGTTTATGCTACGGCTGAGCACCAGCATCTGTGGCAGGGAAAAGTTCCCGCTGGAATCTGTGCGCGTCAGGCATTACTGCAGTCAGACTTACCACAAAAATTCCCGCAAACTGATTTTCATACAGTACCTATTGGTATATTTGGTAAAAAAATTAAAGATGAATATGTACTGTGCAACTGGGATCGCATCGAAGTTTATCAACCATTGCTCATTGACCCAAAAGAAAACCGGCGGCGACGGGCACAGCAGAAAGACTAGTTTCTTTATTTTAAATTTATTTATTCAGCTTGCTATACATACTGAGGAACATATATGTCTCATATCCGGCTCATAGTAGGTCTGGGCAATCCGGGCAAAGAATATGAACATACACGACACAACATAGGTTTCGACTTTGTCGATGAATTGGCCGGCTTATGGAAAACCGGCTTAAAAGAAGAAAAAAAATTCTTTGGTCAAGTAGCACGAGTTAACCTGAATGAAGGTGAAATCTGGCTACTCAAGCCATCTACATATATGAATAAATCAGGTACTGCGGTACAGGCTTTGACTAAATTCTACAAAATATCAGCCGAAGAAATACTGATTATTCATGATGAACTGGATATTCCCTGTGGTCAGATTAGATTTAAAAAAGGCGGGAGCAATGGCGGCCATAATGGTTTAAAAGATATTCAGGCATGGTTGGGTACACCAGATTTTTACCGACTTCGGCTGGGAATCGGCCACCCGGGTGACCGTAATTTAGTTGTGCATTATGTATTAAACAAGCCGCAGGCACAGGAGCAGGCCTTAATAACTGAGGCGATACAAAAATCCCTGACTGCCATGCCTCAGCTGTTAAAAGGTGAATACAGCAGCGTACAGCAGCAATTGCACAGCAAATAAAATTTGAAAGTTCATGTCATGAAATATCGTGATTTACGTGAATTCATTACCGTTCTTGAACAGCAACAACTATTAAAGCGGATTCACACCCCAGTATCTCCCCATCTGGAGATCACAGAAATTGCTGATCGGGTATTGCACATACAGGGGCCGGCTTTGCTATTTGAACAACCTGTCAGTCAGGCTGGAAAACCATATCGTTTTCCGGTTTTGGCCAATCTGTTTGGCACACCTGAACGTGTAGCAATGGGTATGGGTGCAGACAATACCAACCAGTTACGGGAAATAGGCAAAACCCTCGCTTATCTGAAAGAACCAGAACCTCCAAAAGGCATCAAAGATGCTTTTTCCAAATTGCCATTACTCAAAGATTTATGGAGCATGGCACCACATATCGTAAAAAAAGCTCCATGTCAGGAAATTATCCTTGACGGTGATGCTGTTGATTTAACACAGTTACCTATTCAGAAATGCTGGCCAGAAGATGCGGCTCCACTCATTACCTGGGGATTAACCGTTACACGCGGACCAGAAAAAAAACGCCAGAATCTGGGCATTTACCGGCAGCAATTACTAGGTAAAAATAAACTCATTATGCGCTGGCTGGCTCATCGTGGCGGCGCACTGGATTTTCAGGCATTCAAACAGAAACATCCTGATAAACCTTATCCAGTATCAGTAGTATTGGGTTGTGATCCAGCAACCATATTGGGAGCAGTTACTCCTGTACCGGACAGTCTCAGCGAATACCAGTTTGCCGGTTTATTACGCGGTTCACGTACCGAACTGGTAAAATGTATCGGCAATGATTTACACGTTCCAGCCAGAGCAGAAATCGTACTGGAAGGAGTTATACAGCCAGAAGAAATGGCGCTTGAAGGCCCGTATGGTGATCATACCGGTTACTATAATGAGCAGGATTATTTTCCGGTATTCACAGTGGAACGCATTACCATGCGGGAAAATGCTATCTATCACAGTACCTATACTGGTAAACCCCCTGACGAGCCAGCAGTACTGGGAGTCGCATTAAATGAAGTATTCATTCCGTTGCTGCAAAAACAGTTTCCTGAAATTATAGATTTTTATCTGCCTCCAGAAGGATGCTCCTATCGCATGGCAATTGTCAGCATGAAAAAACAATATGCCGGGCACGCAAAAAGAATAATGATGGGCTGTTGGAGCTATCTGCGTCAATTCATGTATACCAAGTACATTATTGTTGTAGATGATGATATCAATATACGGGATTGGAAAGAAGTTATCTGGGCTATTACGACGCGAATGGATCCAGTCCGAGATACCACTTTAATCGATCATACCCCGATTGATTATCTGGATTTTGCCAGCCCCATTAGCGGACTTGGCGGCAAAATGGGACTGGATGCAACCAACAAATGGCCGGGAGAAACGAATCGAGAATGGGGTAAGGTAATACACAAAGATGCAGCAACCATAGCCAAAGTTGATGCCTTATGGCAAGATTTAGGTTTATAAATTTATTCAGGCAATATGCAGTTTTTAGTTTTCAGTTGGATAAACCACATACGGTACACACATGAACAGCAAATATATTAATCATGTCTGTACCTTATGTCTGAATCTTTGCTTACTATGCATGCTAAATGCCTGTCAAAGTTTGCCTTCACTGCAAGGGCGCAGCGTCGAAACTCATATAGCTGCTGATATCCCTTCTTCTCTAGCTTACGCTAACGCTTCTCTGGTCACCCAGCACCCGGGATTATCTGGCCTCTATCCTTTAGACGATGGTCATGAGGCATTTGCAGCACGTATGGCTTTGATTCGCGCCGCAGAGCATAGTTTGGACGTACAGTATTATATCTGGCGTAATGACACATCTGGCCAGCTACTCTTTCATGAATTAGTCTTAGCCGCTCAACGTGGTGTACAAGTTCGTTTACTGCTGGACGATAACAATACCGTTGGTTTGGATAAAGTATTAACCGCCCTAAATCAAGAACCCAATATCCAGATACGTTTATTCAATCCGTTTGTGCACCGACACTGGCGAGCATTAAGTTATATAACAGATTTTGCCCGTTTAAATCGGCGCATGCATAACAAATCAATCACAGCCGATAATCAGATAACTATTCTTGGTGGACGCAATATCGGCGATGAATATTTTGATATGGGTAAAGGTACATTGTTTGTCGATCTGGACATTCTGGCTATAGGACCAATTGTCAATCAGGTATCCAATAATTTCGATCGCTATTGGAACAGTGCTTCAGCGTATGATTTCAGCAGCATCGTCCACCGTCGTAACAAACTACAGGCCAGTATGCCAGTATTCAAGCGCCGAAGTTTTAACTATTTACGAGCAGATAGCTATGGTCATGCCTACAACCGCGACAACTTCATCAACCGATTACTGGACGGTTCTCTCAATTACCAGTGGGCACATCTGATTCTAGTAAGCGACAATCCAGACAAGGCTTTGCCCAAAGGCAAAAACAAATCAAACACCACCCAGCCTACTGACAGTCTTTTAGTTGCACCAGATACAGCTCAATCACCTGTAATCAAATATGAAAAAGCCAGTTTAACCCTGAATGCACTTGCTGCATCTGTTGTAGAACCACAAAAAGATTTGCTGGTTATCACACCCTATTTTGTGCCGACACAAACTGGTTTGGAATATTTGTTCAAACTCAGAGAAGAGGGCGTAAGAGTGCGTGTCCTCACCAACTCACTGGCCGCAACTGATGTACCGGCCGTACATTCTGGCTATGTACACTACCGTACCCCCCTGTTGAAAAAGGGTGTTGAGATTTATGAACTTAAAAATCAGGGATTCTTAAAAGGGCCACGTGATCGGGCTTTTACAGGTAACTCTGAATCAAGCCTGCATGCAAAAACCTTTACCATAGATGGGCAGCAGCTCTACATTGGTTCACTCAATTTTGACCCGCGTTCGGCTCGACTTAATACAGAAATGGGTGTAGTTATCCAGTCACCCGAGATGGCACAATTCATGAATCAGGCCATCAACGAAGCATTGCCAGATGTAACCTATCAGGTAAAACTTTCAGCACAAGGCAAACTCGAATGGTTGAAAACCAACGACAAAAATCAAACCAAGGTTTATCATCATGAACCCGATACCAGTATTTGGCAGCGCATATGGGTCAAAATGCTCTCATGGCTACCTCTAGAAAGCTTACTCTGAAACCGCAAACAAACTGGTTATACACAATTTCATACTACCCTTAAAAGGCATGGCTAATGCTGCTATTCATTGATAATTACGATAGTTTCACCTATAACATCGTGCAATACCTTGGCCAGCTAGGCGAAGAAATAATCGTTAAAAACAATGATGAAATCACTGTGGAAGATATAATTGCCCTGGCACCAGAAAAAATTGTCATCGGTCCTGGGCCTTGTACCCCAAAAGAAGCAGGTATCTCAGTAGCGACCATAAAACATTTTGGGGGCAAAATACCTATTCTGGGAATTTGTCTGGGGCATCAAAGTATTGGGTATGCTTTCGGGGGCAAGATAGTACGTGCCAAAAATGTTATGCATGGTAAAATTTCTCCCGTTTACCATCACAATAGCCCTCTTTTTTCCAACTTGCCCAACCCCGTAAACTGTACCCGCTACCATAGTCTGGTTATCGAAAAAGAAACATTGCCTGAGTGTCTCGAAATTACCGCTTGGACAGATGATAATGAGATTATGGGCATCAGGCATAAAACTCACGCCATCGAAGGCGTTCAGTTTCATCCCGAAGGATTACTTACCGAAAACGGCTATGAAATGTTGCGTAATTTTCTGCAACAGCATCAAAAGTAATAGAAGTAATAAAGCCGTTTAACATACTAGTTACTTTTAGAAAGAATTAATATGATTACGCCGCAACAGGCACTTAACCGTCTTCTGGACAATAACGAATTATTCTATGATGAAATGACCGATTTAATGCGCCAGATTATGAATGGAGAAGTAGCACCCGAAGTTATTGCCGCCATTCTTATCGGTTTACGTATCAAGGTAGAAAGCGTATCAGAAATTGCAGCCGCAGCTACAGTAATGCGCGAGTTTGCAACAAAAGTTCCGGTGCAGCAGCATGAACATCTGATTGACATCGTTGGTACTGGTGGTGACAATGCGCATACATTCAATATCTCCACAACCAGTATGTTTGTCGTGGCTGCTGCGGGTGCCAAAGTAGCAAAACATGGTGGACGTTCCGTATCTTCGTCCAGTGGTTCTGCCGACATTATCGAAGCCATGGGCGCAGCACTAGAATTAACACCCGAACACGTAGGGGAGTGCATTGACCAGTTAGGTGTTGGATTCATGTATGCACCCAACCACCACAACAGCATGCGCTATGTAGCTCCTGTACGCCGGGCACTAGGTGTACGGACTATATTTAATATACTTGGACCACTTACCAACCCAGCAGGAGCTTGCAATCAGGTATTAGGAGTATTTCATATCGATCTGGTCGGCATTCTATCGCGGGTGTTAAAACAGCTTGGCAGCAAACATGTTTTAGTGGTTCACGGTAGTGATGGTCTGGATGAAATTACGCTCACAGGTACCACCCGCGTTGCCGAACTGAAAAATGGCACCATAATGGAATACGATATTCATCCAGCACAATTTGATATACCTGTTATTGAAGATCTGAAACCCTTAAAAGTATCTAATAGCGAAGAATCTCTGCATATTATGAATGCAGTATTAAACGGCGAAAAAGGCCCCTGTCGCGATATAGTCGTACTTAATGCTGCCGCCGCAATTTACGCTGCCGATATCACCTCTTCATTGGAAGAGGGCGTAGATTTAGCCATCAGCGCCATTGATTCAGGTAAGGCTAAAGCGAAACAAACTGAATTTATCCTGAAAACAAAGCAGCTGGCTGCACAGCAAAATATATAAAGCCAGTTAGCCAGATAAATGATAACCCTCCATTACAGCCACTAATCGTTTACAATAATAGCCATAACTCGTCACTAAAGACATTATTATCATGCTAGACATTCAATTACTCCGTCAAGATATCAATAGTATTGCCCAAAGATTACAAACCCGCGGCTACAATCTGGATACCGCAGCTTTTTCCCATCTGGAACAGCAGCGCAAACAATTACAGATGCGTACAGAAGAATTACAGGCCAAACGCAATAACCTGTCCAAACAGATTGGCGCACTAAAGGGACAGGGCAAACATAACGAAGCCAGCGAAGTAATGGCAGAGGTTGCCCAGATTAAAACAGAATTGGAGCAAACCGACCAAAATTACCAGAGCATACAGAACCAGATAAATAACTTAATCCAGACTATCCCCAATCTGCCTCATAGCGATGTTCCTGTAGGAAAAGATGAAAGCGACAACATTGAAATTCGTCGCGTTGGCACACCACAGCATTTTGATTTTCAGGTTAAAGATCATGTCGACTTAGGTGAACCATTAGGATTGGACTTTAAAACCGCATCAGAACTGTCTGGAGCACGATTTGCATTAATGCGCGGCCCGATAGCGCGATTGCACCGAGCATTAGCGCAATTTATGCTTGATACCCATACACAGCAGCATGGCTATATAGAGCATTACACCCCTTACATTGTTAATCCAGAAATTTTGGTTGGTACAGGGCAGTTACCCAAATTTTCTGAAGACATGTATAAAGTTAGCAGCGGAGATAAAGAAAATACACAGGAACAATACCTGATATCAACCGCAGAGATCACCCTAACCAATACCGTGCGTGAGCGCATCTTAAGTAAAGATGAATTACCCAAAAAATTAACCGCACATTCACCTTGCTTCCGTTCTGAAGCTGGTTCATATGGTAAAGACACTCGGGGACTGATTCGACAGCACCAGTTTGATAAAGTAGAAATGGTGCAAATCCAGCACCCAGAAAACTCCTATGCAGCACTGGAAGAAATGGTTGGCCATGCAGAAAAAATTCTTCAGCTGCTGGAATTACCATATCGGGTAATCGTATTATGCACAGGTGATATGGGATTCAGTGCGGCCAAAACCTATGATCTGGAAGTGTGGATACCAGCACAAAACACCTATCGCGAAATTTCAAGCTGCTCAAACTGCGAAGATTTTCAGGCACGCCGCATGCAGGCACGCTTCAAAGACAGCGATGGCAAAAACCAGCTGGTACATACATTAAATGGCTCTGGTTTAGCCGTAGGCAGAGCCTTGGTTGCAATACTGGAAAACCACCAGAATGAAGATGGCAGCATCAACATTCCAGCAGCTTTACAGCCTTATCTGGGCGGCCTAAGCGTATTGCGGGCATGAGCACCAAAAACCTACATGATTAAAATCTAATAATTACTTAAAAACTTAAAAGCAGAGAAGGGCAATACATTAAAACATAGCAGTAGATATTGTCCTTCAATGTAAAGAAGCGTATAATTCCCCACTTATATAGATGGGTCGTTAGCTCAGTTGGTAGAGCAGTGGACTCTTAATCCATTTGTCCAGGGTTCGATCCCCTGACGACCCACCATTTATCTTCCATTTCTTTCAACATTTTACGCATCATCTCTACTGTAACAACTTCTTCCTCTGGTTTGTTTGTGTGACAGAATTGTGACAATTGTTTGTCATAATATTGTTAATCTTCTAAAACCAATTATTACAGTATATTTAGACCGACAGCCAACAACCTTATCAAAACTCAAATAAATTATGAGAATTGGTGATAAAAAATCTAAAGCCCAAATCAAAGAACTAAATGGTTATAAAATTTAGTCTTAATGGAAAAGGCCAAACCTGATATGGTTTGGCTTTTTAAAATTTTATCCAATAAATATCTAATAAAATATGGGCAAACAAAAAACCATTGTTTACAATACGGCCACTTAAACTTAAATGCGGGACATATAATCATGGCAGATTTTAATCAGATTCTGGATGCCGGTAATGTAGACGGCGGTATTATCAATGTAGTAGTAGAAATCCCTGCTGGTTCCAACCATAAAATAGAGTGGGATCGCAAACTTGGCGCAATGAAACTGGATCGTGTTGAGCCGGTTATTTTCGCCAAGCCAACTAATTATGGCTTTATCCCGCAAACACTAGACGAGGATGGCGATGAACTGGATGCTTTAATCGTTACCGACCAGCCTCTAAGCACTGGTATCTATCTAGAAGCGCGGATTATTGGCGTGATGAAATTTGTTGATGACGGTGAAGTTGATGACAAAGTAGTTGTTGTACCGGCAGATGATCGCAACAATGGTAATGCCATTCAAACCTTGGCAGATTTACCGCCACAATTGATTAAACAGATTGAATTTCACTTCAATCACTACAAAGACCTGAAAAAGGCAGGCACCACTCAAGTAACACACTGGGGCGATATCGACGAAGCTAAAAAAGTTATTCGTGAATCTCAGTTGCGTTGGCAACAGCAGTAACCTAAAAAAACAATATTTAGGTAGCTATAACCTGTAAAGTAGTAATAAACAGGAAAAATGCCCTAAATCAGCTGCGAAATTTTTATGCTTTTGATATTTAAGTTTCGCAGCAAATATCTCAAATGCAAAATCTGAACATAACATATATAAGGAGATTCAGATTGGCTGCACCACAAGATATCCGCCTACTTTTTGATAAAGCATGGGCTGCTTCTGAGATTATTTACAATAAAGCTGATAATTTAGAAGAAAGACGCCAAAGAGTTGCTAACATCATTGGTGGCCAAGTTGCATGTAATGTAACTCATCAAGACCCAAAGCTCAGTCTGACTAAAAAAGGGATAATTTTATTTGAAGTTTCCGGTTGGTCTGATGCTACAGGTCATGCTACCTTATTCAACGGCTATAAGTGTTATGACAGTTGTTATTTTAATGAACCTGAATCAACTTATATCGCAGAACGGGCTAATTTTTGGAGTTTGCTATGAAAATTTTTAGAATGCAAATCATAAGTGCTTGTTTAATGATTATATTATCATTTAGTTGTAATGCTTCAAACAATAATATCACATCACCAGAAGCACCTAAGCGAACAATTATTCAAAACTATAAGGACATGGTTTTGGCATTTTGTATAGCAGATGCCTATCATGATGATAAATTAGCTGCAATAGACGCAGGAAGCAGTGTTAGTGCATTAGAGGAATGGACTTACTATGATTTGGAAGAAAGTACGAAAGCGATACAAGATTTAGTAGATACATATCTGTCACGAAATTACTTTAATCCACTCGTTGAAGCAGAGATAAAAGGGGTGAAATTTGATTTCCTAAAATGCCTAGATCTTTATCATAGCAAAGATTTAAATAAGCTAGCTAAAAGAATGGTTGAATATCCACATGAGACTTACAAGAGTTCATTACATAACTATTATAGAGATTTAAAGCGATAAAATTACTTCACCCGAAGCGCCTAGCAGAACATTTATTCAAAACTACAAGGATATGGTGTTAGCGCATTGTATAGCTAATGCTTATCAAGAAGGTGAAATTGCCTCAATGGATGCAGGAAGTAGTGTAACTGCGTTACGCGAGTGGATTTATTATGATATGAATGAAAGCATAATAGCAGAAATTCAAATGGTTGATTCATATTTATCACGCAACTATTTAAATCCATCAGCTGAGATACAAATAAGGGATATCAAATTTGATTTTTTAAAATGTCTGGATCTTTATCATAGTAAAGAATTAGATACTTTAGCAAAAAGAGTAATTGAACATCCACAAGAAACATTTAGAAGTACAGTTCGTAATTATTATAGGGATTTAAATAGAAAAAAATAATCAGTGCAAATAAATAAGAAGCAAGACACATAACAATTCAAGCCAATTTCTGGGAGCTAAAATGAAAAAGTTTAAAATGCAAATCCTGTGTAGTTATTATTTAATTTTATTACCATTGATTTGTAATGCATCAAGCATTAACTCCATGACACCTGAAGCAGTAAACCGTACTTTTATTCAAAACTATAAGGATATGGTTTTAGGAAATTGTTTAGCAAAAGCCTATGGGGACATTGCTTCAATGGATGCAGGTAGTAGTGTAAGTGCATTAATTGAATGGACTTATTACAACATGGACAAAAGCATAGATGCAGAAATTAGAATAATTGATTCTTATTTGTCACGTAATTACCTTAATCCATTGGCTGAAGCTGAGATAAAAGGCATTAAATTTGATTTTTTAAAGTGTTTAGATCTTTATCATAGTAAGGATTTAGATAAACTTGCAAAAAAAATGATTGAACATCCACAAGACACGTTTAGAGGTACGATTCGTAATTACTATAGGGATTTAAACAGAAAAAAATAATCAGAGAAAATGAGCTAGCGGCAAGATATACAACAACTGCTTGTATGGATAAATAAACTAAAAGGTTAGTACGCGAAGAAGCTTGTAAATTATAAACTTTAATCAATTCAAGTTTAGTGTTAAAAATTTAACATAATATATATTATGCGAAATAAACAATCTTTATATCTGCATTATAGTGGCTATAACGAATCAGCCAAATTGGTTCAGTGATTATCAAATTTTCCGTGTTTTATTTACTGGCTTTACCAACAAAACCATAGTTTAAAATTACTAACAATATTTTTTATCGTAAAATACACATTAATTAAAGCCTTTAAGCAAAACGGAATTAGAAAAGCTTACACGATTATAAGTTAAAGCTAATTGAAACCTGCTGATTTAATTTCAGGTGGCTTATGAGCTAAAAATTGATATTTCTGGAATTACTATGAAAAAAACGTTATTACTGGTTGATGGTTCATCTTATTTATATCGAGCATTTCACGCTATGGCACCATTAACCAGTCCAATGGGTATGCCTACAGGTGCTTTATACGGTGTATTAAACATGTTACGCCGCTTGCGGCTGGACACACCACACGATTATGCCTGTTGCGTATTTGATGCTAAAGGTGAAAATTTCCGTCATCAGCTTTATCCTGAATATAAGGCCAATCGTCCACCGATGCCGGAAGATTTGCGACCGCAAGCTGAAGCTTTACCAGAGTTGGTTAAGCTAATGGGCTGGCCTGTTTTATCTATAAATGGTGTAGAAGCTGATGATGTCATTGGCACATTAGCCTATTCAGCACAAAAAGCCGGCTATCAGGTCATTATCTCAACTGGCGATAAAGATATGGCTCAACTAGTTAATAATCAGGTTACCCTAGTAAATACCATGAATAATGAAAAGCTTGATACTACGGGCGTATTAGACAAGTTTGGTGTCAAGCCTGATCAGATAATTGATTATCTTAGCCTGATCGGTGACAAGGTTGATAATGTACCGGGCGTAGATAAATGTGGTCCCAAGACCGCGGTTAAATGGTTACAGGAATATGGAACTTTACAAAATATCATTGATCATGCTAATGATATTAAAGGAAAAGTTGGTGAAAATCTACGTATAGCACTACCAAAATTACCGTTATCCTATCAATTAATCACTATTAAAACAGATATAAACTTGCAACAGGAATTGCCACATGGTCTTGAAGACCTAAAGCGACAAACGCCGGCATGGGCAGAATTAATTCCCCATTTTCAGCAACTGGGATTTAAAAACTGGTTAAAAGAAGCGCAGACACATCATGAAGAGAATACAACTATTTTGCAGCCTGTGAACGATCTGTTTGGCGAGACGGAAATTAATGAAGATACCAATAACAAAATTATACAGAACAAATCAGATGCAGATAATTTAAAAAACATTCCTAAACAATATTCAGCTATTATCACAACCACACAACTGGCTGAATTACTGAAACAATTAGATTCAATACACACTATTGCTCTGGATACAGAAACTGATAGTCTGGATGCAATGAATGCTAATCTGGTTGGTATCAGTATTGCTTTGGAACCAGGAAAGGCATTTTATATTCCTGTTGGTCACAGCCCTACTGCAGTTAGTGAACAATTACCACTTGAAACGGTTCTGAATGCCCTTAAACCTTATTTAGAAGCTGATAAGCTGGGAAAAATCGGCCAGAATATCAAATACGACCAACATATACTGGCTAATTATAATATTAATTTAAAAGGCATTGTTGGTGACTCCATGCTGGCTTCTTATATTGTTGAAAGCCATTTGGGACATGGTCTGGATGAGCTGGCACTACGACATCTTGACTGGCAAACCATTCACTATGAAGATTTATGTGGTAAAGGAGCAAAACAAATCAGTTTTGCTGATGTAGCATTGGAAGATGCCGTTAACTACGCCGCAGAAGACGCGGATGTATCCTTACGTCTTGAAATTTTACTCAGACAGCAAATGGATGCAGCTCAGCTTGAGCTCTATCATAATCTGGAAATTCCAGTTGAAAACATCTTATGCATTATGGAGCGTACCGGGGTATTAATTGATCGTCACGAATTGGCTCAGCAAAGCCACGAGCTTGGTACGCAACTAGTTAAACTGGAGGAACAAGCTTATCAGCTGGCCGGCCAGCCTTTTAATCTAAACTCTCCCAAACAGCTGCAATCCATACTATTTGAAAAAATGGGTATCCCTACTTCTGGACTGAAAAAAACCTCTTCTGGAGGTATTTCAACCAATGAGGCTGTATTGGAAAAACTTGCAGCCGACTATCCTCTCCCCAAACTTATTTTGCAGACACGTAGTCTGGCCAAACTCAAATCTACTTATACGGATAAATTGCCTCAGCTGATAAATCCACACACGGAACGCGTACATACTACTTATGCTCAGGCTGTTGCCATTACTGGCCGTCTGGCCAGTAACAATCCTAATTTGCAAAATATTCCTGTACGCACTGAAGAAGGACGGCGTATACGAAGAAGCTTTATCGCCCCACCCGGCCAACTCATAGTTTCAGCAGATTATTCTCAGATTGAGTTACGCATTATGGCTCATCTTGCCAATGATACTACCCTGATTGATGCCTTCCGCAATAATGAAGACATTCATAAGCGTACAGCTGCGGAAATTTTCGCAATCAGTCAGGATCAGATAACTGCAGAACAGCGACGCTACGCTAAAACGATTAATTTTGGTTTAATTTATGGCATGAGTGAATATGGATTGGCCAAATCACTCGGAATTGAACTTCAGGCAGCACAACATTTTATTTCCCGCTATTTTAGCCGTTATCCGGGGGTTCATGAATATATGGAAAAAACCAAAGAACAGGCATTGCAGCATGGTTTTGTAGAAACACTTTTCGGACGACGTCTTTATTTGCCCGGCTTAAATAGTAGCAATGCTACAGAACGTGCTGGAGCATTTAGAGCTGCAATCAATGCACCAATGCAAGGTACTGCATCAGATTTAATAAAACGCGCCATGATTGCTGTACAAAGTTGGCTGGAGCAGGAAAAAATGCATACAAAACTAATTATGCAAGTACACGATGAGCTCGTATTGCAAGTACCTGAATCTGAATTATCAACCTTGCAGCGTCATTTACCACAATTGATGTCTGATGTAGCTCAATTAAAGGTACCATTAATTGCTGATGTTGGAAATGGTCATAACTGGGATGAGGCTCATTAAAATTCAATTGTATTGCTCTGACTTGTAACAATAAAAAAGCAGTCTGATCCAAGCAGACTGCTTTTTTATAAAACTATTTAAATCTTAAAGAAATATAAATAGTATACCATTGAAAAATCAATAAATTATGATAATCAATATATTAATTCGATATTGCTATTTATATCTGAACAAAATGCCAAATGACTAATCGCTAATTTATCTCAGCCAGTTGTGCTCGCATGGCTTTTATTTGTTTAGCATAGTCATCATGTCCAAAAATTGCAGAGCCTGCCACAAATGTGTCAGCACCTGCCGCGGCTACCTGAGCTATATTATCAATCTTGATACCCCCATCTACTTCCAGACGAATGTATCTTCCAGTTTCTCTTGCATATTCATTGATCAGCACGCGAACCTGACTTATTTTTTTCAACGTTGATGGAATAAAACTTTGTCCACCAAACCCCGGATTAACAGACATCAACAATATTACATCAAGCTTGTCTATTACCTCCGCCAATACATGAATTGGTGTAGCCGGATTCAATACCAGCCCTGCCTCACAACCTGCTGCTTTTATCAGGCTTAAGCTTCTGTCAATATGTCGACTCGCTTCAGGATGAAAAGTAATAATATTGGCACCTGCAGCAGCAAAAGCATTAATCATTTCGTCTACTGGTTCAACCATCAAATGCACATCAATTGGTACAGAAGCATAAGGCTTTACAGCCTGACAAACCATAGGACCAAAAGTAAGATTTGGTACATAATGGTTGTCCATTACATCAAAATGTATCCAGTCAGCGCCACCATCAATTACTGAAGCAATTTCATTGCCCAGACAGGCAAAATTAGCAGATAAGATACTGGGTGCGATAATAAAATCTGATTTCATTAACTTATTCATATAAAAGACCTGTGGTAATTTGTATAATTTACGCAAGTTTACTACCATTATAGGTGCTTGACTGCTATTAAAGTATACTCTTAGCGTTCAATAGAAATGAAAGGGAGAACAGAATGGTAGTCCCATGCTGGCAAAAAATAGCATGCTATTGTACTGGTTTTATTATATTGACATTTGTCTGCCCCACTTTTGCTTCTGGACAAATTAATTGTGATATCCGCAAGCTTGAACTAACTCAAATGCAAAAAGCACGGCTTAGATTCATTAGGATGCAGTATAAGAGAAATCATGATACAAACTTACAACACACAGCAAATAGCAAACGTAAAAATGAGCAATTGAATCAAATTTTGATGCAACCAAAATTTGATGAAGCAGAAGCCAAACGCTATGTGCTGAACCATTATATGCCGCGAATGCAGCAGGATGTAGATGAATTGAAAGTTCAGTATGATTTTTTACAGGTTTTAAATCATCAACAGCGTCAGAACTGGATTAATAATTGTTTACGTTAATGGTTAACAGTTAATTAAACTATCTACGTTTCTTTTTTAAAATTAAAATTTTATCGTATGTGAACTTAATCGATTTTGTATTCACTATTGTGTACTAAACCGGAAATGTGCTCCTGTTTAATATAGTAAATGATTCATTAAGTTTTAATGAACCCACTTACCCTGTATGAATTCAAAACAGGAATTCATATAAAATTTAAATAAATTTAAAGTTTCTATGCAAATAAATGTTTAACAATCAATATAATAAATCCTGTTATTATTTCGAGTTAAAAATCCGTCTTATAAATTCTAAAATTTTATAATGAAATAATTGCTTTATTGTTTCGTACAGTTAGCGTCACCGGATGCATCAATAATGCTACTTACACTGCTTATATCACAAATATATAGGCCACTATTATTTCCCATCCATACTGATTTTTTCAAATTACTACCACTTTTGGGTTCGGCATATAAATGATAAGTTGAGCAATCGTTATCGTCCTGACAGCTAACCCCGATAGTATATTTACTGTCGCTACCAACTTCCTGCTCCACAATAGCACTTAGATCACTTTGAACAAAACTGTCACCATTAAATAATTGTAATTTTCGTTCGGCAATTTTTTGACTAAGATTTGTTAATTTTGTGCTAGCATCTGCCAAATTAGCTTTTTCAACATAAATTCTATAGCTGGGCAAAGCAATAGCAGACAATACAGCAATAACACCCACAACTATCATCAATTCTATTAAGGTAAAACCACTATTTAAAAATTTATTGCTCATAAAATTCAATCTTTACATTTATTTCATTAAATCAATTATCGTATAGGGCAGCCTGTACAGTTTCCTCAACTATGCTGTTTGTAGATTCATTACGCCCCCATCCTTTG
Organism: Snodgrassella gandavensis; assembly: GCF_914768025.1. Classification (GTDB taxonomy): domain Bacteria; phylum Pseudomonadota; class Gammaproteobacteria; order Burkholderiales; family Neisseriaceae; genus Snodgrassella; species Snodgrassella gandavensis. Next base: position 303,407 of record NZ_CAJZCE010000001.1, read on the forward strand.
GAAGTGATGCGAAATAAATATATACCTACTCCAGCAACTTTATCAGGTCCTAGATATTCTATAACATATCGATATTTCTTTTCATCTCTGGTCTCTGATTGAGATGAAGGAATGGAAGGATCATTCGCTGTATTGGTAAATACATTATTTCTCAACCAGACATGTTCCAATCTGTCACAATTTTCTTCGATAGTTGCCAATTTACTATTGGCTATTGATGGTTGTATATTCTTGGCTGCACATAAACCATTATTACAGTTGCAGGAAAATACTATTTTATTTCCAGTAGCACCAACTTGAGCAGGCCAGCTACTAATGAGATCTTCTGCTGCAATTATTCCTAATTGCGCATTCTGAAGAGCAAACTGATGGTCACTATCATTGGCACTTGTCCGAGTATCCATTGAGGTGCTCTGCATAGTAGCAATAACTAGAAAAGCAATTACAATCATCATAATAAGCACTAAAAACAGTGCAAAGCCGGATTGCTTGTCTGGTAAAGTTTTATAATTAGTCTTCATGTCTGTAGCCATTATTCTAGAACTCTTTAAGTATTTACTGTTGAACCTGATTATTAATACAAACCTCACCCTGTCTAACCATTGCTTTAATGGCATAATTCACAGTATTTCCGTTTGGATTTGCTGGCTGCGGATTTATTGTCAAGGTTGCTGTTATTAGTACAGGTGGTTTGTCAAACTCCAAATTAAGCTTATCATCACTTACAGGATTAACTACTGGTTGAACAGGAGAATTAGGCTTTGGGCAGGTTGCATCAGTATGTCCATCATAATTAAAGCTATAGTGTATATTGGTTACATTACTAACAAGGAGCTGGGGAATACCCCACTTTCCTGAAGTAGGAGCCTCTCTGGCTTTATTACCATCATAATTTACACGGTATAATCCAGGTACTGGATTGTCATTTGTGGTACCAACTACATATAGGGCGGCATCTATAATGTCGTCTTCACCTAAATCTTCATCTGCAATACAATCTTCGGCTGTCATAGTACTGGCATACTCTTCATTAAGATATGTTATTAGCAGTGGCTTAGAACCTGCAAGTGGAGTAACTAAAACACTTGGATAATGACCAAAATTAAATTTGGTTGATACAAACTGATTGTTACGATCATCCAAAAAAGAACCTTCGAATATCTCATCTAAGGCGTCGTTTGGATCTATTGGCTTAAGGCAACCAAAATTACCTAGCTTGCGAGCATCACTACGTAACAGATTTGCTGCATTTCTGACATCCTGCTCATAATTGATTCTTGTTTTAACCTCTTCTTTCAGCTTATATGTAGTTAAAAATGTTGAGCTGGCGGCCAGTAGTATAATTATACTGATAATTGAGGCCACCATTATTTCAATAAGACTGAATCCGCGCTGTTTATGTAAAATAACCACAGAATGAGAGTTAAATTTACTTTCTACATTATCCTGATTAATCTGTACATGATAAGATTTTTTCATGATTGGCCTACTGTTAAAGTATATGAAAATTCATCATTTGCATCACTTGCATTATTACCCAGAGATTGTCCACCCCATGTAACAGTAATCTTGCCATCAGGATTAATGGTACAACTATTTATATTTGCATTGATGAGATGAATATTCAGCTTGTTTGAACAAGTCCCCATATTTTCGGTGGCATATTGAGAATAATCTTTAGTAATATATTGTATTTTGGTCTCGTTAGCGTCAATACTTTCTGTAATCAATAAACCAGGGCGAGAGCGCATCTCTTCTACATAATTTTGCACTGCTCTGGTTACCTCACTTTGATTTGCCGCATTAATTGACGTATTTACTGCAGTAATCTGCGCTAACATCAAAGCAAGCACCCCGAAAGAAAGTACAAATATGGCTACTATTGCTTCAACTATAGTAGTGCCACGCTGTGATTGGCAAGCATGCAAACGGTATTTTGTCTTTTTAATATTATGCTGTGACATATCAAGTTCCCTATATTCCAAAATTAAGACAACTGCACGGTACAGAATGAATTGGTATTATCGGCTCCATTCTTACATGCCACCGGCTTGCCACTTGGGGTAATGACAATACGCCGGTTTATATTCACATTACGACTATCAATAATTTCTATTACTAGGTTCGATTGTCCAATAGACCAGTCATCAGCCTTTTCTCCATTACCAATACCAAACCGGCCATTTGGCATAAAACCCAGTACCTTATTCCCAGTTATAGTGCCACCACATGCGACTCTAGCATTACAGGTTTGCCATCTCAGCTTTACTTTGATTTTATTAATATTGTCAGTATTTTGATTCAAGGCAACAACACGTACAGGAGAATCTGGACTTGTTGGATTTGCTTTGTAAGTTCCATCCATATCTGCATCATTAAACGCCAAAAATCCTTGCCAGCCCAATCCATTCTGATAATTATTAAACTGGCTGCAGGCATTGGGATTTGCCGTATTTTTCCTGATTACTGTAGGACAGATTAATATCGGCTTGTCGGTACGAATAGCTTCAGCTCGGGCAAACTGAAACAAAGCAAACATCTGATCCGCACGATTGTTGATTCGCTGAGAAGCAATCATTCTTTCCATACCCGGTAAAGCAATTGCAGCCAGTATGGCTGTAATTGCAATAACAATTAACATTTCGATTAAGGTAAAACCAGTATTTTTTGGTTTGGATGAAAACATAATTTCAACCCTAAAATTGCCAGACATAAATTAATGTACAATTATTTTCAGTTAATTTTACAACATTTCACCTGCTTTGGACTAATTATTTGGACAGAAAACAAAATTAATTATCAAAATACCCATCAGGCATGGCTGCATTGTCAAATTTGGTAAATTGACCTTGAAAGGTTAGATGGACTTTTCCGGTTGGTCCATTACGGTGTTTGCCGATGATGCATTCTGCTAAACCCTTAAACTGACTATCGGGATGATAATATTCATCACGATACATAAACATAATCAGGTCTGCATCCTGTTCAATTGCGCCAGACTCACGCAAATCGGACATCATTGGCCGTTTGTCCGTTCTTTGCTCTACTGTGCGCGATAATTGTGACAAAGCAATGATGGGAACTTGTAACTCTTTGGCTAGTGATTTTAGAGAACGGGAAATTTCACCCAGCTCTGAAGCGCGGTTGTCGGATCTACCCGAGCCAGACATCAACTGTAAGTAATCAAGAACAATCAGACCAAGTTTACCACCTTGCTGCCGTGCCAGTCGCCGTGCACGTGCGCGTACTTCCAGTGCGGTCAATCCAGGGGTTTCATCAATAAACATTGGTGCATCAGTTAGTTTAACTACGGCATCATTCAGCTTGCCCCAATGTTCATCTTGCAACTGTCCGGTTTTAAGTACACTTTGATCAACCCGGCCTACTGAACCCAGCATACGTAGTACCAGCTGTGCGCCACCCATTTCCATTGAAAATACAGCTACTGGTAATTTTTCCGAAATGGCTACATGTTCAGCAATATTCAGGGAAAAAGCGGTTTTACCCATAGAAGGACGACCGGCAACTATAATCAGGTCACCAGGTTGCAGACCAGATGTCATTTTATCCAGATCAATAAATCCAGTTGACACGCCCGTCACATCGTTCTTATTGTCACGCGAATACAAATAATCAATTCGGGTTACCACTTCTTTCAACAGCACAGGCATACTTAAGAAACCCTGTTTTGAACGTGCGGTTGATTCGGCAATCTGGAATACACTATTTTCTGCCTCATCCAGCATCTGCGCTGCATCTTTACCTTGTGGGCTATAAGCTGAGCGGGCAATTTGTGTGCCGACCTGTGCTAGCTGACGCATAATGGAGCGCTCGCGCACTATTTCTCCATACCGGCGGATGTTTGCTGCTGAAGGTGTATTCTGCGCCAGAGTAATCAGATATTCCAGACCACCTGCTGGCTCAAGCTCTTCGCGCCGTTGTAACTCCTCCTGTACTGTAATCACATCAGCCGGGCGCGACAGCTCAACCAGAGTTTTGATTCCCCTGAATATGAGACGATGCTCATAACGATAAAAATCATCTTCATCAATTAAATCTGCAATTCGATCCCAAGCGCTGTTTTCCAGCATCAAGCCACCCAGAACGGACTGCTCTGCTTCCATTGAGTGTGGAGGTACTGCTAACTGATTTGCCTCTTCACTGCTTATATTGATTTCTTCCATGTCTTTTAACTTTAATGACCCTTTTTTAATTTTACCATTAAGCGCGTGTTTATTTGCCGCTGATGTGAGCAGTGTATTACAATCATTAATGAGCCATATAATGGTTTAAGGTGAGTTAACCGTTTTTTATATTTGCAAATTAATCTAATTTGCCTGAACGCATAAACACACTGCAAAGCACTAACAAACCACCTAATCAAAAGGAATCTCAACCATGGAACATAAATTACCAGTACTGCCCTATGCTCTTGATGCATTGGCACCACATATTTCCAAAGAAACAATGGAATACCACTACGGTAAGCATCATCAGACTTATATCACCAATATGAATAACCAGATTAAAGGTACTGAGTTTGAAAACATGCCTCTGGAAGAGATTGTAAAAAAATCTTCAGGTGGGCTATTTAATAACGCAGCGCAAACTTGGAATCATACTTTTTACTGGTTTGGTTTTGCTCCGAATGGTGTAGCGTTGACAGAAAACGGCGCTTTGGCCAAGGCAATCAATGCTAAGTGGGGCAGCTTTAATGCGTTTAAAGAGGCATTCGATAAAGTAGCAGCAGGTACCTTTGGTTCAGGCTGGGCCTGGCTGGTAAAAACACCGGCTGGCGAGCTTGATCTGGTATCCACCAGTAACGCAGCCACTCCGCTTACCAGTACTAATACTCCGCTGTTAACATGTGATGTATGGGAACATGCTTACTACATTGATTATCGTAACAGTCGCCCAAACTACTTAAGTAATTTCTGGGAAATTGTTAACTGGAGTGAAGTAGAAAAACGCTTCGCAGCCTGATTAAACATTAATTATAAAACAATTTAAAAAAACTGCCTTGAAAAAGGCAGTTTTTTTATTGAGCTTTGATTTAGTCGCTTTCTTTAGGTATGTACCAGTAATGCTTGGTATTATGTGTTTGCATATACTGTTTGAATTCAGCTGAGTTATAAGCTGATTTCACTGCTTGAGCCCATGGCTTTTGTACATTATCCGCTCTTACTGCTACCACCAGTTCAAATGCCGGTACTATATCTTCCTGCAAAAGGGCAAGATCAGGGTTAATTTTGGCCGCATAGGCTCTGCTTCCCGGTATCACTGAGTAATCGAAATCAGACAATGTTCTTGGGATATTGCCTGGGTCTAGCTCTGTAATGTTCAACTGATAGGGATTAGTTTTGATATCATTTTTAGAAATCATACCTGGATTAGCTAGGGGTTTTAGGGTAATCCAGCCTGCTTTCGCCAGCAGACGATATGCTCGTGCAGCATTTGCTGGATCATTGGGTACTGCGATGGCACTGCCTTTTTTTATTGCCTGCAAATTGTCATGACGTTTAGAATAAATTGCTGTAGGTACGGTCGGAATGTGTGTTAAAGCCACCAGACTGGCTTTTTTGTTTTGATTAAAAGCGAGCATGTAAGCAGTATGCTGATCGACATTAATATCTACACTGCCTTGCTGTAAAGCAATATCAGCCTGTAGTAAATCAGAAAAATCAATCTGTTTAATCTGATAACCTTGTTTTTCCAGAATCGGCTTTACTGCATCAAGAAAAAGCTGGCTATAGGGTCCTGGTGAGGTACCAATAATAATCTGTTTGCTATTGTTTTTATCCTGTTGGCAGGCTGCCAGTGCCAAGCAGGCTATTATCAAAATAGAAAGATACTTTACTAGCTTCATGCTATCTACTCCGGTTTAGGTATGATTTAAATCCCACAACTTGCACAAAACAAAAAAATTTAGTTCATTCTGAATAGAGATTAATGTTTTGTATTTGGTCTTATCATTGTTTAGGTGAATCTCATAATATCTAACTATATAATATTAAATGATATTGTCTGACACAGTTTTTTTTAAATATTATTAGATTGCGTAGTCTAATGATAGCTGCACAATATTAAAAGATTGGCTGCTTATAAATAAAGATTAAAAAATTATAAGCATGTAAGCACAAAAAAAAACGGCTTTTTTTCAAAGCCGTTTTTTATAGGTCAATTCTTTTTGGCTTTAACTGCGAGCCAGTTACCTAAAGTCTGAATAAATTGCACAATCAATATCAGCACAATGACAGTAGCAATCATAATTACGTAATCAAACCGCTGATACCCATAATTAACTGCTAAATCACCTATACCACCACCGCCAACAGTACCTGACATAGCTGTTGCATCAATTAAACCAATTAGTGCTGTGGTTAAAGCCAGAAGAATAGAAGGCATTGCTTCCGGTAAAATAAAATAGCGAATAATCTGGAAATTGGTGGCACCCATTGATTGGGCTGCTTCAATAATCCCGGCGGGCACACTCAATAATGAATTTTCTATCAGGCGTGCTATGTAGGGGGAAACAAAGATAATCAGAGGGATAATCATTGCTTTGGTGCCAATAGAGGTATGAATAATCAAGCTGGCAACCGGCAATACACAAATCAGTAGAATAATAAAAGGTAATGAGCGGACAATATTAATAATAATATTTAACAAGTTATACAATATTGGTTTTGGCCATACGCCTCCCTGACGGGTAAGTAATAATAATACGCCTAAAATTGTACCCAATATTGAACCCAGCACAAATGCAATGCTGACCATGTTGAAGGTCTGCAATAATGCTGTACCAAACTGGTCAGCAGTTAACGAGGTTTCAAACCATTGATTCATACACCGCCCCTTTCAACCCGAACGCCTTTTGTCTGTAAAAATGCTACTGCCTGTTCTACATTTATTTCAGTACCGTTCATCTGAATAAACATGCTTCCCAGTACAACACCGCCTATTTCACGCATATTGGCAAAAAGTATATTGATTTCCACCAGCTGTTTTAATATTAGCTCGTTTACTACCGGCTCCCTCGCTGAATTGCCGAGAAATTCCAGACGGAAGATGTTATCTTGCTCAACCAAACTGTCAAGTACTGCTTCCGGTATTTCGGCATTGATTACAGTACTGACGAATTTTTTCGTGGTTTCCTGCTGTGGTGCCGAAAAAATATCCAGTACTGAACCCTGCTCAATTACCTGACCCTTTTCCATTACGGCCACTTTATTACAAATTGAGCTGATTACTTCCATTTCATGTGTAACCAGTAATATTGTAATATTACGTTCACTATTGATTTGCTTTAATAATTTTAATATCGATAAAGTGGTTTGCGGATCCAGTGCAGATGTTGCTTCATCACACAATAATATGGATGGCTCGGTAATCAAGGCACGAGCAATTCCGACACGCTGCTTTTGACCACCGGATAACTGACCGGGGTAGCTGTGCTTTTTGCCAGCCAAATCAACATACGACAGCATTGCATCAACCCGACGGTCAATTTCTTCACGTTTTAAGCCCTGTAAAACCAGTGGAATGGCTATATTCTGGGCTACTGTTTTGGACTCCAGCAAATTAAAATGCTGGAAAATCATACCAATTTTTTTCTTGTGCGCACGTTGTGCTGTGGCATCCAGTTTGTTTAAGTCAACTCCGTCTACACACACTGTGCCGGCGGTAGGTTTCTCTAACTGGTTTACCAAACGGATTAAGCTACTTTTACCTGCGCCACTCCAACCAATCAGCCCGAATATATCTCCCGTATCAACAGTGAGATTAATATCATTCAAGGCATGTACTTGCTGTTTATTTTTGATATAAGTTTTTTTTATATTTTCAAATATGATCATAACGACCCTTAAAATACCCAGTGCAATTTAATTCCAGATGATGTAGTTGCAATGCAATACAGATAGTGTACTTGATAAATCATGAACGTGCTGATTGAATTTTTCATGCCAAGAGCTAAAAAACACAATTATACTGTAAATAATAGTTAAAATGGCTGAGATCGTTTATCAATGGGTTACTGCTTAGTGACAAAGATTTTTCTGTCGAAGGTCTTGCCAGTTAATTGCTTGGCAATGATGCTGCTGCCAGCACTGAATAAACGCTTCACTTTGCAACCATTGCCATTCATATTCACGCGCACTTTTAATTTCATCGTTCCAGCTGGCTGATGGAACCGCGGGATGACACATAATCAGCAAACCCTGTTTTGAGGCACTGCCAAGCCATTCTTTCCATCTGGCCTGTAAGATTTTGATATCTGCATTGAAGTTGTAAATACCAGCGAAAGCACAATTATGTGTGATGTGTACTTGCTCTAATGATTTATCTAGCTGATAGCCGCCAAGAGCGTGAATTATTTGTGCTTTGATATCGTGCTGTGTGCTTTTAGTGCTGCGTACTGCAACATCACATCCATAACGCTGTAATATAATCTCCAGCAAAACAGAACGTATCTGCGGAAACTGATGAACATGCTGATGCCCATCTATAAAAACCGGTTTACCCCCGATTTTGTCTTCAAAGGCATCAAGTTGGCGATTAATTGCCTCCTGCAAAATTGTTTTTGGCCATGCATGTAAGTAAGATTTGATTAAAACCTGTTTCAGGCTACCCAAACCTGCAAAACCAGTTAAATCAAAATGCAAACCGATATCGATATGCTGTTTTTTTAGTTCAGCCACTTCATCTGCCGCAATTGTACCCAGACTCATGAAACTACTCGCCTGTATGCGCCCCATTTGTGCTAACCGCAATACAGCTTCGTTTACTGCTGCCGACAAACCTAAATCATCTACATTAATCATTACTGGCTTCATGGCTTACTTTCTCATTAAAGGCCCAGAATTTACCCAGAATAAAAGACAAAACCATTACTATAATGGTAACAATAAACCATAACCACCAGTAGGCCTGATTGCCAAACCATTTTATGCCAGTCATAAATAAAATCTGATTAAGCCCAAAACCTACAACGGCACTGCATAACCAGCGCCAAAGAGCCTGAAACCATGAATGCTGCGTCTGGCTAAAGGTAAGGCGATAATGTCCTATAAAGCTGATGACAAAAGCACACAGGAAAGCCAATGGATTAGCTAAAACAGGCACAAGCTGAGCATACTGTACCAGTAGTACCAAACAGAAAAAATGCATAGCAGCAGCAATTCCCCCTACCAGAGCAAACCAGAATCCCTGTCTGGAGGTGATTTTCATTTTTGTTCGCGGCTGTCCCATACTTTATCCACCAGATAAAGCGGCCGTTGTTTTACTTCTTCATAAATACGGCCAATATACTCGCCAATCACACCAAGACAAACCAACTGAATTCCGGCAGAAAACATAATTCCAGCAGCTAAAGTCGGCCAGCCGGCAAGGTCTTTGCCAAAAAATAAAGTATCAGCCACAATACACAGGCCATAGATTAGTGCCAGCAGGGAAATAATCAGTCCCATCCGGGAAATCCAGCGTAACGGCCGTTGTGAAAATGATGTAATGCCTATCAGGGCTAATTCAAATAGACTGAAATAGTTAAATTTACTTTTACCAGTCTGGCGCAACGATGCCTGAAATGGAATGTAAATGGTAGAAAAACCAACCCATGCATACAGTCCTTTCATAAAACGCTGACGCTCAGGTAATTGAAGCAGAGCTTGTACCACTCTGCGCTTCATCAGGCGAAAGTCACCGGCATTAGGTGTCAGCTCATAGCGATGCGTATCCTGCATAAAATGGTAAAAACTATTTTTCAATGTTCGGATTAATAACCCTTCGTGTTCGCGCGAGGTCTGTACTGCTGCTACCACATCTACATTATTGGTATGCATCAAAATCAGCATCTGCTCAAGTACTGATACTGGATGCTGGCCATCAGCATCCATCATGGTAACCAGCTCACCCTGCGCTTGTTCCAGTCCGGCAGTCAGCGCTGCTTCTTTGCCAAAATTGCGTGAAAACTGTACCAGTCGCAAGGCAGTGTTGGCCGGTAGCTGTTGCCTGAGCTGCTCATACGTAGCAGTCAAATGATCTGTACTGCCATCATCAACCAGAATGATTTCACAAGATTTTTCCTGCCGGCTGGTAAATGTAAATAATTCCGGCAAAAAACGGCCTACTGCGGCCGCATCATTATATATTGGTAGAATAATGCTTAAACCAATGATATTTTTATCCATATAATTTACCTTACAGACTACTTATAGATAATACCCAATTTCATTTTTGCAACAAATAAATACATTGTTATTTCAAACATTCTCTGGGAATATAAGCCTGCCAGACTACTTTAAGCGGTTCACGATCAGGCAATTTACTCCATGCGATTGTCCACTCCCCCTGTTTTATGATCAAATCAGGCTGCTGAGCTAAAGGCTGTAACCATGGCACTTTCGGCTGCTCATTGGCTGGCCATAAAGCCAGTGTGCCATGCTGCTGCAAACGATTATCGCTCATCCAAGGTGAATAGGCAGCATTGCCCGACACCATTACCGATGGGGCAAATTTTGAATAGGAAGCAACCAGTAGTACTATCCAGTCTGAACCAGTCACACTGTCCAGTTTACATGAGGAAAGCGTTTGCCATTGTTTATCAGCCTGTGTGGCCAGTGTAACCTGTGGCCAGTCCATGCGTGAAGGCTTATGACGTATACGGGCACCAAATTGCACATAAGTAGCCATTAATATGGTGACGATTAAAGCCCAGATGACTATGCCTTTTAGCAAAGAATTGATTTTTTTATCGAATACCTGTTCAGGAATGAGGGTAACTATGATCAATCCAGATATCCCCCACATCGGCATACCCCACATATCCCGCAAACCAAGCCCGAAAATCAGTCCGGCACTAGCCAGTATCAATGTAGGAGCCAGCCCCATCCATAACAGGAAATGCCAATCAGACCGATGCAATATCTGAACGGGCGTGCGCAAGCTCAGGCGTGTACGGGTAAAAAGCAGAATCAGTAAAAGGGGCAGATGATTGATTATCTGTGTTCCCAGATAACCAAAAGCAGCCAGATGACCATTGCGGCTGGCGTCCTCGGCAGAACGGGCGGAAGCATAGGTCAATGGTAACCAGTTATGCTGCATCAGCCAGTACACATTAGGAGCAAAAACCAGTAAGGCTATCAGTATTGCCAGCCACGGTTTTGCTGTTAACCATAAGCGACGATATGATGTGCACAGTGAATACAGTACCATGGTAATAATCAGTACGGCAACAGTATATTTCACCAGCATACCAGCGCCAGCCAGCAAACCAAACAGCAACCAGTATCGCCAGCGATTTTCTCGGGTAGCCAGATAAAATATATATACCAAGCCAAGCCATACTGGCATTTGCGCTATATTATGATTGAATTCCAGTGAAGGCCATGTATAGTAAAAGATAGCCAATAAAAACAGAGCACCGACAAATGCTCTCCTCGGACTCATCAAGCGTCTTCCAAACAGATAAGCCAGCCACAAACTCAGCGCAATAGTACACTGGCTGAGAATATACGGGCCGATGTGTCCGAAAATATGATAGAAAGAATACAGTATCCAGCTTGAAAGTGGTGGATGTTTGTAATATCCCCATTGCCATTCACGCCCCCAGTAAATACCTTCAGGCACGTCTAGCGGGTAGCTGGCAGAAAGCGCAAATGGTAATACAGTCCACAAAATAAAATACAGGATTAACCATAGAGGTAGTCGGACTGAAAACGGTTTACTAAGCATGGAAAGGATTTCAGCTTTTAAAAACACGTTATTATAAAGGCACTGTAAAGATTAGGGGGAATTTCACTATGCTGCACCGGCAGTAAACTGGCCGGATACTGTAACCATTAGGGTGGTGTGAAAAACTTAAGCGCAGTTTATTACCACTGCGCTTGAATATTACCGATCAGGCTGAATAAATTCATGCCACCTTAAACTTAAGCATAATTTTTTCCGGCCAGATTAATTCCAGTTCATCGCCAGATTTAATTGCGGCAACGCCTGCTGGTGTACCGGTATAAATAATATCACCAGCCTGCAAACCATAAACACGGGATAAATAACTGATAATCTGCCGACAGGAAAACATCATATCGCGACTATTGCCCTGCTGGCGTATTTCCCCATTAACTTTCAGGCAAAAATCCTGCGTCTGGATATCGTTGACCTTATCTGGTGTAATAAAGTGTGAAACACAGGCAGCGGTAGGAAACCCTTTGGCCTTCTCCCATGGCAGCCCTTTACCTTTTAGTTCTGCCTGCACATCACGTGCAGTTAAATCCAAACCAATGGCATAACCGCCTACATAGTTAAGCGCTTTATCTTCGTCTACATCAATAGCATCATCTTTAATGTAAATAACCAGCTCACACTCGTGATGTACATCCCGGCTATAAGCAGGAAGTTTTATATTATCGCCAGCCTGAGCCAGAGAAGAAGTTGGTTTCAGAAATACAACTGGTTCGTCAGGTTTGGCATTTTGCAATTCTTTCACATGTTCTGAATAATTTCGTCCGATACAAAAAATATTGCCTAAAGCAGCTTGCTGTCCTTCAATTTGAATGGTTTTCATCATATGTTACCAAAATATAGTTCAAGCCTGACTATTAACTACTGTCTGAAAACACCAATTAATTAATCCGACAAAAACGGTTTGTCAAAATCACAAATTCTGCCCGTATTATCTGTGATTACTAGGCAGAATACAGATTTAGCTGGCTTAAAAGGTAGTAATTTCACTTAATTTTAATAATTGCATGGGTTCACGCAAATATGGCTCAACAGTCTTAATCAGATTTTGGAAATGAGCGGTACTGTTATGCTCATCAATCGCAGCCTCATTAGCCCAGCATTCTATAAATACAATGCGATCAGTCTTATCCAAGTCCTTGTTAACTGTATAAGATATATTGCCCAGTTCTTGACGTGACAGAGTCACACACCGCTCAACTGCTGCCGCAATATTCGGCCATGCATCGGTTTTCAGTTCCATCATGGCAACTAGCTTAATTGGTTGTGACATATCTTCATCTCCAGAATTTTATATTAGGCAATAGCACCTACAGGTTTAAGCCTATCCTTTTAATTAGGTTCAGGCAAATATAAAATTACTCGCGGCGGGTAGCATCTACACCTTCTTGAACCGAGTTTACCCCGATAATAGTCAAACCCGGAAAATCAGCTACTCGTTTCGGACAGTTGGCCGCTGGAACAATGGCATGTGTGAATCCGAGCTTTTCTGCCTCGCGCAGCCGTTCCTGTCCGCGTGGTACGGGGCGAATTTCACCAGATAAACCAACCTCACCAAATACAATCAGCTTTTCTGGCAAGGGGCGGTTACGATAACTGGACAACATGGCCAGAATAACGGCCAAATCGGCAGCCGGCTCCGTAATCTTTACGCCACCGACGGCATTCAGAAATACATCCTGATCGTAGCAGGCAATACCGGCATGGCGGTTCAGCACAGCCAGCAACATGGCCAGACGCTCCTGTGCCAGCCCCACAGTTAACCGCTTGGGCGCAAAGCCATGTGCATCATCAACCAATGCCTGAATTTCTACCAGTAGCGGACGCGAACCTTCCTGTGTTACCAGCACGCAGGAACCGGGTACGTCATCACGGTAGCTGGATAAAAACAGCGCCGAAGGATTAGACACCCCTTTTAGTCCTTTTTCCGTCATCGCAAAAACACCCAGTTCATTGGCGGCGCCAAAACGGTTTTTAATCGCCCGAATCATGCGGTAATTTGAGTGGGTTTCCCCTTCAAAATACAACACCGTATCTACCATATGCTCCAGCACACGTGGTCCGGCAATCGCTCCGTCTTTGGTTACATGTCCAACCAGCAGCATACTGATACCCTGCTGTTTAGCCAGACGAGTTAACTGGGCAGCACATTCGCGTACTTGCGATACTGAACCGGGTGCAGAAGTAATACTGTCGGAATACATGGTTTGAATCGAATCAATCACCACCACTCTTGGTTGCTGCCGCGCAATAGCTGCACTAATCGCTTCAACTCTGATTTCTGCCAGCAAATGCACTCTGTCTGCCTGTACGCCCAAGCGCTGCGCACGCAACGCAACCTGCTGTGCCGATTCCTCGCCAGAAACATACAATACCGATTCTTTTTCTGCCATCTGGGCTATTGTTTGCAGCAATAAAGTGGATTTACCAATACCCGGATCTCCGCCTAGCAGGATAACCGCACCTTCTACCAGCCCGCCTCCAAGCACCCTGTCCAGCTCCCCCATACCGGTAGCAGTACGCTGTATTTCAACCGCACTCACCTCTGCCAGCAACTGCACCTGCGTTTGACCGACAGCCCATGACTGAAAGCGACTATTGGACGCAGCCGTGGGTAAGAGTTTCGTTTCTTCTAGCGTATTCCATTCGCCACAATGTGGACAACGTCCCTGCCATTTGGGTGAATTACCGCCACAACTGCGACATTGAAACTGAGTTTTTTGTTTTACCATGAAACCTTTCCAACAAAATTTTCTCTAAATTTGGCAAAAACGAAGTATGGTATTGCCCACACTGCTTCAAATGTTTGCCAGTTTGGCGTTGCTAAGCTGGCTTTTTATGTTCACAAAGCCAATGATTAATATTTAATAACTCATTTATTATCAATGAATATTGATAAAAACCATCTTCCAGACAGGACGTTTTAGATACAATAAACACAGGATTAAAAACGTAACGCACTTACTTAAAAATCGTCACCACCGATAAACCTTTTTATCTATTGTGCAAATATAACTTTGGATCTTACCCATTCTAACGCTAAAATTTGCTCAGCAGGTTGGCAGTAACAATAGTAGTTTAATGGTTTTGTTAACATTTACATTTGTGGCTTGAACCGAAAGTATTGTAGCAATACGTAGTTCAAATGTGGATTTGACAGATAGTCTTAGTCATTGGATATTTTAAATATAAACTTTTAATCTTCCTATAACTTGAATTCAAGTTGCCTGTTTCACACAATAATTATAATCAGTGTATATATAAAATATTATATACTTTATATGTCGATTATATGCAGGCTAAATTTGGCTTTTTATCGAGATTCATATGTGCAAATGCTTATTGAAGCAGTAATCTATTACCACTTTGTTCTGTTTGAATCTTTATCGGCTTAGCTAAAGTAGAGTGAATTAACTTTAATAAACTGTCTGCTTTCTGGCATGATGCTTTTGTGATAAAACTAGCCCACTATTTTTCTAATTTCATAAACGGGGTTTTTCTAAGATATGTCCTTACCAATGATTGTCACCTTTGCTGTGTACATTTTAGGAATGATTGTAATCGGTTTTTTTGCGTATCGATCAACGCAAAATTTTGGTGATTATATTTTGGGTGGGCGTCGTATTGGCAGTGTGGTAACCGCACTTTCTGCTGGAGCCTCTGATATGAGTGGCTGGCTACTCATGGGGCTACCGGGTGCTGTATTTTTATTTGGTATTTCACAAAGCTGGATTGCCATCGGTTTGATAACTGGTGCTTATTTAAACTGGTTATTGATTGCAGGTCGATTACGTGTTTTTACTGAAATCAACCATAATTCGTTAACTTTGCCAGACTATTTTGCTCATCGTTTCAATGATAACAGTTCGTTACTGCGTATCATTTCAGCGCTTATCATTCTTATCTTTTTTACTATTTATTGTGCGTCAGGGGTAGTTGCTGGTGCTAAATTATTTGAAAGTACCTTTGGTATGAGTTATGGCTGGGCTATGTTAGCAGGTGCCGGTGCGACCATTACTTATACATTTATTGGTGGCTTCTTAGCTGTTAGCTGGACAGATACCATTCAGGCCAGTTTGATGATGTTTGCCCTGATTTTAACGCCGATTATGGTGATGATAAACGCTGGCGGCTTTTCGGACGCCATAATTTATATTGAATCCCTTAATCCAGATTATACAAACCTCTTTGCTCATGTGGATGTTATTGCAATAATCTCGTTGCTTGGTTGGGGATTAGGCTATTTTGGACAGCCGCATATTTTAGCCAGATTTATGGCTGCTGATTCACATGAAGTGATGAAAAATGCACGTCGCATTAGTATGTCATGGATGATTTTATGCTTGGCCGGCGCTATTACTGTTGGTTTTTTTGGAATAGCATTTTTTGCCAAGCATCCTGAGCTGGCTTATCTGGTTAATAATGGCAAGCATGAACGCATTTTTATAGAACTGTCAAAATTATTGTTTAATCAGTGGGTTGCAGGTATTGTGCTGGCAGCAATACTAGCTGCGGTGATGAGCACTTTAAGTTGCCAGTTATTAGTCTGTTCAAGTGCTTTAACAGAAGATTTTTATCGCGCTTTTTTCAGACCTCAAGCAAAACAAAGAGAGCTTGTCTGGGTTGGGCGGATTATGGTGTTACTAATATCCGTAATAGCCATCTTATTAGCGATTAATCCAAATAATAGCGTTCTGGATTTGGTGAGCCATGCCTGGGCTGGTTTTGGTGCGGCATTTGGTCCAATTATTATTTTCTCAGTATTCTGGTCACGCATGACACGTAATGGCGCACTAGCCGGTATGATAACCGGCACTATAACGGTACTACTGTGGATCAACTTTAACTGGTTTAATCTGTATTCGCTTATTCCTGGTTTTTTGTTTGCCTCTATCGCCATTGTGCTTTTTAGCTTATGCGATAAAAAACCAAATGAAATAGTGGAACATCATTTTAAACAAGCATATAAACGCTATCATAACCAAGCAGAATAGCTTTACTTTAAATTAATCTGAATTCGAAGCAGTTAGTAAAGTGAAAAAATCTAACAAAAAGCCAGTTCATTTTATTGTAAAGTTATATTATGATTGTGTCTTTAAATGACAACAACGTAATAATGAGCATTAAACACTGGCCGCAGCACGATCGTCCACGGGAAAAGCTTCTCAAACTGGGTGCTGCTGCCTTGAGCGATACTGAGTTACTTGCCATTTTACTGCGCACCGGTACACATGGCATGAGTGCGGTAGACCTTGCACGTGAGCTTATCGCAAAAATGGGTAGCTTGCGTGCCTTACTTGAAGCTGATTGCCAGCAGCTTTGTCAGCATCGTGGCATGGGCGTGGCCAGTTATACCCAATTTGCCGTTATTCGCGAAATCAGCCGGCGTATGCTGGCAGAAGAAATCCAACGCCGTCCTGTTTTTAGCCAACCCAAAGCCGTAGCTGATTTCCTGCGGCTGCACATAGGCCATGAAAAAGTGGAAGTATGCGTAGCATTATTGCTGAATCAGCGCAATGAATTAATGCATACCATCGAACTGGCACGTGGCACCAT
Organism: Snodgrassella gandavensis; assembly: GCF_914768025.1. GTDB lineage: Bacteria > Pseudomonadota > Gammaproteobacteria > Burkholderiales > Neisseriaceae > Snodgrassella > Snodgrassella gandavensis. Next base: position 320,702 of record NZ_CAJZCE010000001.1, read on the forward strand.
CAATGAAGCCAAAGTATATACCCGCGAAGTTGCTGCAGCCGCTTTAAATCATTGCGCTGCGTCAATCATTCTGGCGCATAATCATCCGGGGCAATCGACGATGCCCTCGACAAATGATATACACTTTACCAGACAGCTAAAAGATGCACTGAATCTGCTGGAAATACGCTTACTGGATCATTTCATTATCACCGCTGAAAAGACTACCTCAATGGCAGAATTAAACCTGCTTTAGCAATCATTATAGCCTGAGGCCGTTTATTTACCGATAGTGCTGCGCAAAACTGGATAAAATTACCATTGCCGATTACAATATCTGGTTTAATAGCGTTATTTACTTGAATCATACGGAGTACCCCCATGATTGATTTTGCTTATGCTGCCAACACTGCCGGTTCCCAGAGTGGGCTCATGCAATTTTTACCACTTTTACTAATACTTGTTATATTTTATTTTCTCATAATCCGCCCGCAGCAAAGCAAGCATAAAAAACATCAGCAGATGCTAACTGAGTTGAAAAAAGGCGATAAAGTAATCACTCTGGCTGGTATTGTCGGCAAAATTACCAAAGTTAATGAACAATACTTCACTCTGGAAATTGCTCCGAAAGTAGAAGTTGAATTCGAACGCAATGCCATCAGTGGCAAAGTACCAGAATAAATCAGTTTCCCTGCCGCAGCTATGCAGTTGCGGCCTTTGTTTTCTTTACCTAAATTGTAAAACAACAGTCTGCAAGCAAGGCAGCAAATATGAATCGTTATCCTTTGTGGAAATACCTGCTTATCATCGTTTCAATCATACTGGGACTGTTATATACCATTCCCAATCTTTTTGGCGAGATACCGGCAGTCCAAATCTCTACCAACCGTCAGGCCATTACCATTAATGAGCAAACCGAAAATACGGTAAAACAAGCACTGACTGCTGCCCATATCCAACATCAGGGTATGTTCATCACCGATGGCAGCCTGAAAGTGCGTTTTAGTGATACAGAAACCCAACTCAAAGCACGAGACGCCATTGCGGCTAAATTTGGCGATGGCTATATCGTGGCTTTAAACCTGCTGGCCAATACTCCGGAATGGATGGAAAAAATTCACGCCAAGCCTATGTTTCTGGGTTTAGACTTACGCGGCGGTGTGCATTTCACCATGCAGGTTGATATGAATTCAGCCGTAGATAAAACGCTCGATAGCTATGCTGGGGATATTCGTCGCCAGTTGCGCAAATTACAAATCCGCAGTGGTAATATTGTTAAAAACGGACAAACACTGGTAGTACCATTCCAGTCTGCTACCGATGCCACGACAGCCGTATCAGGATTAAAAAAATATCTTAACGACGCCACACTCACTCAGAATGGTGACCGCCTGATTGTAAGTCTGAGTGATACTGCTTTAGCCAGAATCCGCACTGATGCAGTAACACAGAATATCAATACCCTGCATAACCGCGTTAATGAACTGGGCGTAGCAGAACCTGTTATTCAGCAGGCCGGACCAAACCGGATTGTGGTACAACTGCCAGGTGTTCAGGACACAGCCAAAGCCAAAGATATTATTGGCCGTACAGCTACCCTGCAAGTGCGTATGGTTAGTGACGATCCCAATCAGTATCAGCAAGCATTGCAGGGACATAGTCCAGATGGCTATGAATTGTTGCCATCAACCGGCAACAGTGCCCCAACACTGGTCAGCAAACAAGTTGAGCTTACTGGAGATAACATCAATGATGCACAGGCCAGCTTCAACGATCGTGGGCAACCGGGTGTAAGTGTAAACTTTGATAGCACTGGTGCCAGCATCTTTGCCGACCTTACCCGCAACAACGTTGGCAAACGTATGGCCATGGTACTCATTGATCAGGGCAAGGCAGAAGTCATTACAGCACCGGTAATCAACGAACCGATTCCTGGTGGCAAAACCATCATTTCCGGCAATATGAATATTGCAGAAGCCAACGATACCGCCTTGCTGTTGCGTGCCGGCTCTCTGGCAGCACCAATGAAAATTATCGAAGAACGCACCATTGGTCCATCACTAGGTAAAGAAAACATCAGCAAGGGCTTCCATTCGACCCTATGGGGTTTTGTGGTCGTAGCCATATTCATGATGCTTTACTATCGGCTGTTTGGCGTGTTCTCGGTTGTTGCTCTGTCATGCAATTTGCTGTTTCTGATTGCCATTCTGTCTGCTATGCAGGCTACTCTGACACTCCCAGGTATTGCCGCCATTGCCCTTACACTGGGTATGGCTATTGACTCGAATGTATTAATTAACGAGCGTATTCGCGAGGAATTACGCCATGGCAATACACCACAGATATCAATTAATGCCGGTTATGATCACGCATGGCATACCATTGTGGATTCAAACATCACCTCACTGATTGCCGGTTTGGCATTACTGATATTCGGTTCAGGCCCTATTCGTGGATTTGCCGTGGTGCACTGTCTGGGTATTCTCACTTCCATGTACTCATCCGTAGTGGTTTCACGTGCCATTGTTAATTTGTGGTACGGCCGCAAACGTAAACTGAAAATGCTGTCCATTGGCCATATCTGGATTGCTGATAGCGCCACTACAGGTAAAAAGTAAGGCTTAATTAATTATGGAATTCTTTAAAATCAAACGTGATATCCCGTTTATGAGCTATGGCAAGCTGACAACGGCGATTTCATTAATAACTTTTATTCTGGCCGTATTTTTTCTTGTCACTCGTGGGCTGAATTTTTCTGTGGAATTCACTGGTGGTACTGTGATGGAAGTGGAATTCAAGCAAAGTGCAGATTTAAATAAAATTCGCAGTGAGCTGGATGGACTGAAACTCGGCGAGGTGCAGGTACAGGCGCTGGGTACCAATAAGCAAATCATGATACGCTTGCCCAATAAAGCCAACATGACCTCTGCACAACTGTCCAATCAGGTAATGAACTTGCTCAAACAGCATCAGGAAGGTGTGAATCTGCGCCAGGTTGAATTTATCGGGCCGCAGGTAGGTGAAGAGCTGGTTACCCATGGCCTGTTAGCTCTGGGCATGGTCGTTATTGGCATCATCATTTACCTGTCCATGCGCTTTGAATGGCGATTTGCTGTTTCTGCCATCATTGCCAACATGCACGATGTAGTGATTATCCTAGGCTGCTTTGCCTTGTTTCGCTGGGAGTTCTCTCTCACCGTACTGGCTGGTGTACTGGCCGTGCTCGGTTATTCAGTGAATGAATCCGTGGTGGTATTCGACCGTATCCGGGAAAATTTCCGCAAACCGCATATGCGCGGTAAAAGTGTTCCGGCCATCATCGATAACGCCATTACCGCCACAATGAGCCGAACTATCATCACTCACGGTTCCACTGAAGCAATGGTTATTTCTATGCTGGTTTTTGGTGGCGCAGCCTTGCATGGTTTTGCCATGGCTTTAACCATTGGTATTGTATTTGGTATTTACTCTTCCGTACTGGTAGCCAGCCCGTTACTGCTGATGTTTGGCTTAAACCGGCAGAATCTGGTTAAACCACCGAAACGCAAGGAAGAAGCCGTGGTATAAAACCCAATTAGTGCAGTCTATCCTGCTAATACAAAAAAATATCTCCAGACTAAAACAATTTTCTGGAGATATTTTTTTGGCTAGCCGGCCAAATTACCAAACTTGATTTAGCTGCGTAACAGTTCCAAATCAACCGAATTTATCAAACAGATAATTCTGTTACCGACTTTTGATTAAAGCAGCCTATCATTTATAGGCAAGTAGGCAAAGAATCTTCACCTAGTGCAATACCCGTTCGTCTTTCCAGCCTTTATCGGTTAAAACCAGTACCGCAGTACGACGCTGAGGTTCCTGCAAAGATTTCCACCAGTTTTCATCGGTAGTTTTGAGTAAATCTTTAGCCCATTTTTCTGGTACCAGCTTTGCATCATAAACCACTTTGGAAATGGTTACTCCATTTGCGGGCGTTGGTTCTGTAAAAAGTATGATTTTATCGACCTTCTGTGTACCGAGACACAGCAAACTACCCTGTGCATTATTCAATATATTGGCTTCACCTTTACTGGTACGATAGTACACAGCTTGCGGAATATCCGATCCGCCGTTAACAATCAGGGTGGAATCTTTACCTTTTTCGTATAGATCTGCATCAGTAAGAATATCCATCTGTCTCAGAGCAGTTTTATTAACTTTATCACCCTCACCATTTTTTCTGGCAATGCGAATTTCTTTGCTGCCTAAGGTTACCATATTGTTCATATCACCCTGAGCATTATCCAGCACCAGATTAACGGCCAGACAAACTTTATCATTTTTGGCAAATTCATCAATCGCTTCACTAAAATTACGGTTACTTGCCTCCTGCTTACTACCACAGGCTGCCAGTAACAGGCTGATAGCAAGTATACTGATCTTTTTCATTCTGGCTTTCCTCATCAAAAATAAAAACTGGCCTGAGTAAAGCATACTGCCAATATGCCAGATTAGCAATGTAGCCAGTATACCTTAGGCCTGCTAAAGCAATATTGAATGGCCAATCGGCATAAAACCAACACTTAAGCAAGTATGGGCAAACCGGTATAATACCAACCTATCTGAACATACAGGTTTTCATCCATGAATATCCGAATTTACGGTATTAGCCAGTGTAATACAGTAAAAAAAGCGCGTCAGTGGCTGGCAGAACAGCATATTAACGCAGAATTTATCGATTTCAAAAAAATACCGCCTACTGCCGCAGATATCCAGTTCTGGCTTACACACATCCCCAAAGAAACACTGATTAATCGTAAAGGCACTACATGGCGCAAATTAAGTACCAGTGAGCAGCAAAATGCACTAAGCAGCGATGAAGCTGCCATTGATCTGATGATTAGCCAGTCTTCTGTGATTAAACGCCCAGTACTGGTAAATAACCAGCGCGTACTGGTTGGTTTTGATGCACAACAGTATACTGATTTTTTAGCCTGATACTTCTATAAAACAAACCATGAATACCACTATCTTTATTTCTGATTTACATTTATCCGAACAAACACCGCCATTAAATGAATTATTTCATCGCTGCCTGCAACAATGGCAAGGTAATATTGATGCACTGTATATTCTGGGCGATTTTTTTGATGTCTGGATTGGTGATGATGACGACAATGATTTTATCCGCCACATCAAAAATGAACTGAAAGTCTTCACTGCAAATACCCCAGTTTATTTTATTCATGGTAATCGCGATTTTTTGCTTGGCGAAAAATTTGCGGCAGAAAGCGGTATTAAACTACTTACAGCACCTCAACGGATAAATCTTTATGGCCACGATTATATAATCATGCATGGTGATGAGTTATGCACTGATGATGTAGCCTATCAGCAATTTCGCACCCAGTCCCGCAACCCGCTATGGCAAATGGCTGTACTAAGTAAACCTATCGCTGAACGCCGTCTACTGGCCGGACAAATTCGCCAGATGAGTGAAACACGCAAGAATAATGAAGGCAAAAGCGAAATATCCGATGTGACTGAAAGTGCCATTCATACCTTGATGGCCAGCCATGCTCAGGCCACGCTACCTACGCTGATTCATGGTCATACTCACCGTCCGGCCGTGCATGAATCACAGCTAAACAATCAGGCTTTCAAGCGTTATGTGATACAAGACTGGGCTGAAAATTATGGTGGTTATCTGGCTGTTGATGCAGAAGGTGTACACGTACACGAGCTTAAGCTTTAATCAGGCATATTGGTTTTTAAGCTAGCAGACAAATATATATCTTCTGCTCATTCTTGCCATACCTTAGCATAGATAACAGAACCATACTGCATTATATTGGTATGGTTCAATTGTTGTGTACTCAACTACTCCTGCTTGTTGTTCAATACTGACTGTATTAACAGGAAAACTGTCTCCCCAAGATAACATATTGAATATTAAAAATTCGTATACACACTTAGTTCGGTAGTAAGTATACTTGTTTACCTAACCAGCCAAGCTGAAATAGCGCCTGATTATAGCGATACTGGCTTAAATAAAAAAACCGTGTTTATAAACTAAACACGGTTTAAGTAAGCCAGAATACTTGGCTATTTGCTACCACGCATTAAATCAAAAAAGTCCGCGTTATTTTTAGACTGTTTTAATTTATCAATAATAAACTCCATTGCCTCAATATCATCCATTGGATGCAGAAATTTACGCAACAGCCACATTTTCTGCAAATGCTCATTGGAAACCAGCAACTCTTCGCGACGGGTACCGGAACGATTGATATTGATTGCCGGGAACAGACGTTTCTCAGCCATGCGTCGATCAAGATGCAATTCCATATTACCCGTGCCCTTAAACTCTTCATAAATCACATCATCCATACGGCTACCAGTTTCAACCAGAGCTGTAGCGATAATAGTTAATGAACCACCCTCTTCCACATTGCGGGCTGCACCAAAAAAGCGTTTGGGACGATGCAGGGCATTGGCATCAATACCACCGGTAAGAATTTTGCCAGAAGCAGGAATAACCGTATTGTAAGCACGAGCCAGACGGGTAATTGAATCCAGCAGAATAATCACATCTTTTTTGTGTTCCACCAGACGTTTGGCTTTTTCAATTACCATTTCTGCTACTTGTACATGGCGGGTAGCTGGCTCATCGAAAGTGGAAGAAACCACTTCACCGCGTACAGAGCGGGTCATTTCAGTTACTTCTTCGGGGCGCTCATCAATCAGCAGCACAAGTAGTTCTGCTTTGGGATAATTAGCGGTAATCGCATGCGCAATGTTTTGCAGCATCACCGTTTTACCGGATTTCGGCGGTGCGACCAGTAAGGCACGCTGACCAAAACCAATCGGAGCGATCAGGTCAATGGCGCGGCCAGTAAGGTTTTCACCGGAGCGAATATCTCGCTCCAGCACAAACTGGCGGTCTGGAAATAATGGGGTCAGGTTTTCAAACAGAATTTTATGTTTGCACACATCTGGGTTATCACCATTGATTTTATCGAGGCGTACCAGTGCAAAATAACGTTCGTTGTCTTTAGGTACACGTACGCTGCCTTCAATCGTGTCACCAGTATGCAGATTGAAACGGCGAATCTGGCTGGGGCTGACATATATGTCATCCGGGCCGGCCAGATAGGATGTATCCATACTGCGCAGAAAACCAAAGCCGTCAGGAAGTATTTCCAGCGTACCGGAACAGGTAAACGCTTCTCCCTGCTTCATTTTAATGCGCACAATCGCAAAAACAAGGTCTTGTTTACGCAAACGGTTGGCATTTTCAATGCCAAATTCTTCAGCTATGCCCAATAATTCAGACACATGTAGGTTTTGTAATTCAGAAACGTGCATAAAGATATAAATGAACTTATTTATTAGAATTCAAGATAAAATGAGTCGGCAGACTCATAATAATTCCAGTTACCGAGCCTTATATACATGGTGCATGCAAAAGAATGGTAAGGTTTTTATTGAAAGTCGATTTGGTTTTAACCTGCCGCTATAGACATTAAACAAAGATTTAGAATTGACATCTTCTTATAGGAAGCAATTCTATTCTTCAGGTCTGATAGTGTCAAGCCATTATCAACATTCGAATAACACTGGTGACAAGCATACCCGCAAAATGAAAATCTGACATCTGGAAATACTGTGCGATTAAATAGGCATAACAATTTTTTTAATCTGCTCAGCGGAGCAGTTCAGCCAAACCACAATTCAAGTTAATATAATTTTTTTATTGTTATATTAACCATTTATTTTTAACTTTATACTGTTATTCAGGCTGTATATTTACCTTATTATTAAATTTAGTATACTAATGTAAATTAAAGACCAAAGGTATCGAAAAGACAACAGTTACAGCTAAAGCCGATTTAATCTGACGAGACTGGTTACCAGCATAAGTAACCATAATCCGCTACACTTTCAGAAAAATTTGTTTTCAGCGTATTACAGATCAGCCCATCTATGAGTAATAGCCATTATCAACTGGGTTTAACCAATATCGGCAAAACACAGTACCTGAAATATATGCCTTTATCTGTTCAAAATGACAAATTCCATTTAAATAAAGGTTTACGTCCGCGTCTTGTATTTGCTTAACTTTTTATGCAGAGCAGAAAGTTTGTTTTTCCTGATGCTGCTATAATTACTCTTCTTCCAATGTTTTAGAGAGAAATTATGAAACGCTTGTCTTTTACTATTATGGGGATCACCACTCTGCTGGCTGTATCAGCCTGTAATTCCACTGATAATGGCTATAAAAATAACAGCAGTGAGCCGGTAGCTGCTTCTACTTCGGCTACCCGAAACCCACAGGTGGCTGGAGATGAGTTTCTGTCCAAAAATAAAACGGCATCAGGTGTAAAAACCACCGCTTCAGGTTTACAATACAAAATTAATCATGAAGGATCAGGCAAGAAACCTAAAGCCACGGATATGGTTACCGTTCAGTACGAAGGCCGGTTAATAGATGGCACTGTATTTGACAGCACCGCACAACGGAATAATCAGCCAGCCACATTTCCGCTTAATGGCGTTATACCGGGCTGGACTGAAGGTTTGCAATTAATGTCTGAAGGCAGCGAATTTACTTTTTATATTCCTGCAAATCTGGCCTATGGTGAACAAAGTCCAACGAGTGCCATTCCGGCTAACAGCGTATTAATCTTCGATGTGAAGCTGCTTAAAGTTGGTGAATAATCAATAGCATCAATAATGAAAAAAGCACTCAAAGATTTGAGTGCTTTTTCTAATCTGGCTCCCCGACCAGGGCTCGAACCTGGGACCTGCGGATTAACAGTCCGTCGCTCTACCGACTGAGCTATCAGGGAATGAGGCGAAATTATAGCGTTTGTAATTTTACTGTCAAGCTTTTTAAACAAATTTTCTGCTTAAATTTTATTAAATCATTAATTACACAATAATTAAATATTGATAAGCTGATAAAAACAGTTTATTCAGCCTGCTTATTCCGGCCAAGAATCATCGTCCCAACACCCTTATCAGTAAATATTTCCAGCAACAAAGCATGAGGAACGCGCCCATCAATAATATGAGTGTTGTGCACACCATGCATAGCAGCCTGCAATGTAGCATTGATTTTAGGCAGCATGCCATTTTGCAAGGTGCCATCAGCAATTAAAGCATTGATATCAGCCGGGGTTAATCGACTCAATAACTGATTGTTTTTATCAAGTACTCCGATGGTATTGGTCAGCATAATCAGCTTTTCTGCTTTTAGGCTTTCTGCCAGCTTGCCGGCCACTACATCAGCATTAATATTAAATGCCTCACCCTGCTCACCTACACCAACAGGCGCAACAACAGGAATATAGCCGTGCTCTACCATTTCCTTAATCAAGGCAGTATCAATTGCCTCAACCTCGCCCACCTGCCCGATGTCCTGCTGAGTATTCTCAGGCGTGGTGACAAACAATTTTTTAGCTTTGATAAAATGATTGTCCCGACCAGTGATTCCTACTGCATGCCCGCCATGCAGATTCAGCAAAGAAGTGATTTCCTTATTAACACAGCCGCCCAGCACCATTTCCACAATATCCATGGTTTCACTATCAGTGACACGCATTCCCTGAATAAAATGATTTTCTTTGCCTACTTTCTGTAACAGTTCATTAATCTGTGGGCCACCACCATGTACAATAATCGGATGAATACCCACCAATTTCAGCAACACCACATCTTTGGCAAAACTTTCTTTCAATTGTGGGTCAGTCATCGCATTACCGCCATATTTAATGACCATGGTGACCCCAGAAAAGCGTCGGATATAGGGTAATGCTTCGGCAAGAATATTGGCTTTGGTTTTGGCCTCAATAGTATTAAGGCTTATGCTACTGTCTGTGCTCATTATTTATCCTAGTCTGATTAAACCGTTTCTCTACTTAATACGGTTAAGTTTATCGCCGGATTCAATAAAATAAAACCATATTTTGTGATGAAAGGCTTATTTCAGATGATTGAAATAACTAATAAATACACAAAAATGAAATAGTATTATCAGACAAACAGTTAAAACAGAATAAAAACTCAGGCAGACATACATCCAGATGAAAGACTGAATCTAACTTAGCCAGCTATAGAAAACATGAACAAAAACTACTAAAACTGAAAGAGATAGTTAATCTAATCTGGCCAGACAGCCACCGGCACTGAAAAAAGTGGCCAGAATATTCTGGGCGGCAACCTGATCTAATGCCTGCTTGCGCTTCTTGCCAAATATTCTGGCCTCACTTAACAGACTATCGGCCACAACAGAAGTCCAGCGCTCATCTACCCAATAGACTGGTAAATGAAAACGGCCATGTAACCGGTTACCAAATCGACGGCATAATGCGGTAGCCTCATCGGCTGTACCATCCGCATGCGTGGGCAAACCCACGACCAGAGCCTTAGGCTGCCATTCTTTAATTAGCGCCGCAATACGGGTAAAACGTTCTTCATTACTAACAACAGCAATGGTTTCCAGCGGATGCGCCGTAGACAGCTCCGCTTCACCTACAGCCACGCCAATTCGCGCGGCACCAAAATCAAAGCCTAAAACAGTACCACACTGTAAAGAAGGTATAATTGACTCAGGCATGACCCACCAAGACACTCAAATTAGTAATATCAATATTCAATAACTGTAAGGCCGCTTTATAACGTTGCTTATATGGCATATCAAACAGAATCTGCATATCAGCTGGCGTCGTAATCCAGCTATTGTTTGCCAGTTCCTGCTCAAGCTGCCCTGCCGACCAGCTGGAATAGCCGATTGTGGCTACAGCCTTGTTTACTTCATTTTCCTGTGTAAGCCCCATAATAATATCGCGAGAAGTAGTCATCGCAATATCATCAGTGACCATTAAACTGCTTTCCCATGAACCAGCAGGAGTATGTACCAGAAAGCCCCGGTCTACCTGAACTGGACCACCCATCAGTACATTCTGACCATGAAAACGCTCTGGCGTAGGAGTCTTGGCAGAATCAAACAACAAATCCATCATAATTGGCGATGGTTTGTTGACAATAATGCCCATTGCACCTTCTGCACTATGTTCACACAGATAAATTACGCTTTCTTTAAAAAACGGATCTTCCATTGCCGGCATGGCAATCAGAAAGTGATTAGCCAGAGAAAAACTGGAAGGAGCGACTTGTTGTGCAACCATATTGTGCTTGTCCATGAAAATGATATCAGACTATACAGAGTTAATTTATCGTTAAGTTGGGTCTGTCTGGCAGTTTCTCAAGACAGTGCTTTTCGTTATAATCATATCTTACTCTAAACTGGATTGTTTTATCCGGTTCTTAAAACCATATTCACACAGATAGTACTGGCAACCTTTTTCAGGATAGCCAACACACCATCACAGAAAGGCCAACTGTGTCATTAACCAAACCCATTGTTCTTTTAATTCTGGATGGTTTCGGCCATCGCGCCGAAGGTGACGACAATGCTATTTTGCTGGCACATACACCTCATATCGATAACTATCGTCAGCATTATGCCTATGGCACTATTGATGCTTCCGAGCGCATGGTTGGTTTACCCACAGGACAATTTGGTAACTCCGAAGTAGGTCATCTAAATATTGGTGCCGGACGGATTGTGCCACAGGATATCACCCGCATTGATATGGCGATTGAAGACCATACTCTTGAACACAATTCAGTATTGCAGCAGGCATGGGATAATCCTAATTGCACTGTGCACCTGTTAGGACTGTTTTCTGACGGGGGTGTTCATAGCCACATAGAACACTTTTTTGCAGTAATGGATGCAGCAATAGCCGCAGGCATGCAGAAAATTGTTGTTCATCCATTTCTAGATGGCCGTGATACCCCACCTCAAAGTGCGCGTCCCTATCTGCAACGTCTGGAACGTTATATGCAGCAACACCCGCAAGTATTATGTGGAGCAGTGGTTGGACGCTTTTTTGCCATGGACAGGGATAACCGCTGGGATCGTGTAGAGGCTGCCTACAATGCATTGTTTGACGATGCCCCCTATCAGGCTGCCACTCCCACAGCCGCGTTAGATGCAGCATATGCCCGGGGCGAACAGGATGAGTTTGTCAAACCCACAGTTGTCAGTCCACAGGCTGGTCTGATCGATGGCGATGCCATCTTATTTCTCAATTTCCGTGCCGATCGCGCGCGTGAATTAACTCAGGCACTCACCTTTACCGATTTCACCGGTTTTGAACGTCAGCATCGGGTACAACCTGGATATTTTGCCAGCATTACCGCTTACGGCACACAGTTTGCCTATCCAGTCATGTTCGGACGCCAATCAGTAAATAATGGTCTGGGCGAATTTCTGGCTGCACAGGGACTTAGCCAGCTGCGTATAGCCGAAACAGAAAAATACCCGCATGTAACCTATTTTTTCAGTGGCGGACGGGAAGAACCTTATATCGGCGAAGAACGGATTATGATACCTTCGCCCAAAGTCACCACATACGATTTACAACCGGAAATGAGTGCCATTGGCATTACTGAGCAGATTATTGACAGTCTGCAACACCATCGCCATGACGTTATTATCTGTAATTTTGCCAACGGTGACATGGTTGGCCATACTGGTTCACTTAATGCCGCCATCAGAGCAGTGGAAACATTGGATAGTTGTGTAGCTCGCGTGGTTGATGCAGCACTGGCCGCCGGCGGAGAAGTTATCATCACAGCTGACCATGGTAACTGTGAGCACATGTATGATGAACAGAATCAGCAGCCTCATACTCAGCATACAGTAGAACCAGTACCATTTATCTATATTGGACGTAAAGCTACCATCCATTCTGGCGGTGCACTTAAAGATGTGGCTCCTTCACTATTAACTGCACTGGGCCTAACCCCACCAGCAGAGATGACTGGCCAAAACCTGATAAAATTTGCAGATAAATAATGAAATCTCTATCCAGACTTTCTCTGGTCTGTTGCAGCATTGCTACTTCTGTGTCCATGGCGGCCAGTAACGGGAAAATACAACCCACCGGTGAACTGAAACAGGTTCATCAAGCCATATCAGCAACACAGCACCAGATTAGTAAAACCACGCTAGAACAGAAAAAAATAGATGCCTCAATGGCTGCAACCCGTCAGCAGCTAGAGCGTGCCCAAAATGAACTTGGCCGTATTCAGCAGCAGCAGCAAACCAGTATGCGGCAATTACACTTGCTGCAAACCAGTCTGGATAAAACCCGCACTCAGATTGCTGAAACCCAGACCCAGATAGCACGTCTGCTCAATGCACATTACCGCAACCGTCAGCCCAACAGTGTGTATTTAATGCTGAAAAAAGATCCTTCTGACCAAAAAGGTCGCTCTTTGCAATATATTCGCTATCTGAATGAAGCAAATGAGCAGGTTATTCAGCAACTGCGTGAACAGCAAATGCGCATGCATGACCAGCAACAGGCGATTAACAGTCAACAAAAGCAGCTAGCTGCATTACAGCAAAAACAACAGCAACTCATTAACAAACTGCATGCCCAGCATGCAAGCCAGCAAAATAAATCCAGTATTCTTAACCAGCAATTGTCAGTACAGAATAAGCAGCTTCAATCATTAAAAGCCGATGAAAAACGATTGAATAACCTGTTAAGCCGCCTGTCTGCCCAGGCAACTATGCGGCGTCTGGCACAGGTTCCTGCAAAACCCGCCAGACCAAACACGGGGAAGCCTAAAAATTCCACTCAATCGCATAATACAGCTACCACCACTAATAATACTGATACCGACAGCAGCAGATTACCTTCTACTTTAACTGCTGAAGATATGGCATTACAGGCTACGGAAAGCATCAAAGCACCGGTAAACAAAGGACTGGCACAAAAACAGGGACGCCTTCCACGACCAGTTAATGGCACCATCACCGGAAAATTTGGTGAAAGCAGACCAAATGGAGGTATCTGGAAAGGCCTGTTTTTTGCCTGCAATAATGCTGCGGTACATAGCATTGCCAGTGGTACCGTTGCCTATGCGGCTTTTTTACAGGGCTATGGCAATACCATCATTATTGATCACGGTGAAGGCTATATCAGCATTTATACGGGTTTGTCTTCAGTCAATGTCTCTGCCGGCAGTATAGTTAGCGCTAGTCAAAACATTGGTATAAGTGGTAAATTACCAGACGCCCAGAACGGATTGTATTTTGAGATTCGTTACCATAATCAGGCAATGAACCCATTATCATGGTTACATTAACGCAGACTATAGCGTTTTATTACCTTCGGTGACTTTATAGTGTACACTTTGCCCGGTTTTAAATTTTTATGAATTCCTGTTATAAACAGAATATTTATACCTTGAATTATTGTCGTTATCAGAAAGAACAACAGAAATAATGGCTAAATCTAGATTAAAAAAAGCTGCTTTGTACACATTAGGTGCTTTCAGTGGCGTGATTCTTACCCTGAGTGTACAAGGTTATGCCAATGAAAAATCCGAAGCTTTACCTGTACAATCTCTGCATACTATGGCTGAAGTATATGGACAGATTAAAGCCAATTATGTCGAGAATAAAACCGATGATGCAATTCTGGAAGGTGCAATGAAAGGCATGGTCAATAACCTTGACCCGCACTCCGAATATCTGACAGGTAAAGATTATTCTGATTTACAGGAAAGCACCACAGGTGAATTTGGTGGTTTGGGCATGGAGATCAGTTCGGAAGACGGGCTGATTAAAATCGTGGCACCAATTGAGGATACTCCGGCTGATCGCGCTGGAATTAAAAGTGGGGATTACATTGTTAAAATCAACAATGAATCTACCCGCAACATGACAGCTACCGAAGCCGTGAAAAAAATGCGTGGTAAACCCGGAACCAGCATAACACTGACACTGGCACGTAAAGATGAGACCCAGCCTATAGTGGTACACCTGACAAGGGCAATCATCAAAGTTAAAAGTGTACGCTACAAACTACTGGAACCAGATTATGGCTATATACGTATCACCCAGTTCCAAGAACACACAGTAAGCCTGCTGGCTGATGCCATCAAGAATCTGGAACAACAGAATAAGCAGCCGCTAAAAGGGCTGGTACTGGATTTACGTGATGACCCCGGCGGTTTATTAAATAGCGCTGTTGGCGTATCTTCAGTATTCCTAAAACCCGGAGTAAAAGTAGTCAGCACCAAAAACCGGGATAAAAAAGAAGGAATGGTCTTAAAAGCGATTCCAAAGGATTATGTTGTAAAAGGGAATGACCCACTGATTAATATGCCTGATGAACTGAAAACCATCCCAATCACAGTTTTAGTCAATTCAGGTACTGCTTCGGCTTCAGAAATCGTTTCCGGTGCATTACAGGATTACAAGCGTGCCGTGATTGTAGGTACACAGAGCTTTGGTAAAGGTTCTGTGCAAACCGTTATCCCATTATCCAATGGTGGCGCGGTTAAACTAACTACAGCTTTATACTACACACCTAATGACCGCTCTATACAGGCACAAGGCATCGTACCTGATGTAGAGGTAAAAGATAAAAATCGCAAATTTGAAAGCCGCGAGGCCGATTTGGGTGGACATCTGAGTAATCCATTGGGAGGCAAAGAAGTTAACGGCGAACTATTAGGTAGTCAGAAAAAAACTACTCTGCCGGCTACTGCCAGTGAACCTGCCATTCAGGATACTGATGATAAAGCCAATAAAGATGGCATTAAAGATACTAAAGCCCATGCTGCATCAAAAGATAGCAAGAAAAAAGATGAAGAAGATTGGCTGGCACGACGCGAGCCCAATCCAGCTAAAGATGCACAATTAAAAGCTGCTCTTGACTTGGTAAAAGACCCGGTTAAATGGAATCAGTCGCTGGGACTGGCTGCCAAAAAGCCAGTAAAAACCACAGATAAAAAAGATAAGAAATAAAAACCATCGTTGAAAAACAGATAGCTTTGCTATCTGTTTTTTTAGCATTATAAACAGTGAATTAAATTTATCCGCAAACCTACTTAATTCAGCCAAGAATTCCTAGTGCATTTCTACGCCTTTTTTATATCAATTATTGAGGGGGCATATACTTTATATTAGGCTTTACTGAGAAACCCTATCCGACTAAAAAATAAATATACTTTAACTGATTCTTGAACCATCAAGACTTACTACTATTTTATTTTTATGTGATTGATTAAAAATCAACCTACCAATCTTAAAACACCTCTGTGATTCTGCGCAATGAAAAAAAACTGAAATACAGTTAGTTAGAGAGGTAAACATATCAAAATTTACAAACTCAGCTTTGAAATTTTTTGCACATAAACTGCACAATTGTTTAAATTTTTTGAGCAAATTATAAATAAAGTTTTTTAACAATATTTGAATTTTATTCTGGTTAAAAGTCTGTTTTATGTTTTAGATAATGTGATATTTATGTATTTGGGGCGTAATAGTTTTTGCTTTAAATGTTGACAGCGGTACAAACGCTCTGCAAATACTAGGGGGTTTGGCCAAACCCAACAATATAGGTAAATTGCATTTTCTTTTATTGAAAATAATAATTACTCTCAATACAAAAGCAAATGGAAATAGCTGTAATGGTTAAGAAAGACAAAGTTCAAATAGCAAGCGCCAGACAGTGAAATGCAGAATATGGCAGCCAGCATAACTGCATATATCGGATATTAAACTCATCTGGCTAGCAGTATAGCCCCGACAAGTAAAAATATTCTTATAGCAGCAAAATTAAGCAGAATCACCGCACAGTAGATGCTCTTTATTGCAGTAACTAAACTATCTACACTTAACAATACATAGTTAAAATATAATATAAAGTTTAAAATCGTTATTTTATGTAAAAAAAATTGACGCAAAATAACATTTGTTATGAAATAATTACCGTACTTGGCATACATTTCCTAAAATAACAGATACGAAACTACCCACTGCTGGATAGCCGCATCATCGGCCACGCCAAACTGTAGGTTTTTTTTGAAGATATCAATTGCCAATGTACTGATCTGCTATTAAGCAGCACTACATAATAAAACTTAATCTACTGGAAAAATAGAAAGGAATTACATTAATGGATAATTCAAATAAACACAAACTACACCGCAACAACGATAAAGCTAGCACTACCTTAAAAGGTCTGGTACCTATCAAACCTAGCAAAAAACTCGTTAAAACAAAATATCCAATCGTACTTGTCCATGGGTTATTTGGTTTCGACCGAATTATGGGATACCCATATTTCTTTAATATTGCTGAATCTCTAAAAAAACAAGGTACTGAAGTTTATACTGTTGCAATTTCAGCTACTAATTCAACTGAAATCCGTGGTGAACAGTTGCTGGCTGAAGTTAAAAAAATACTGAACAAAACACGTGCCCAAAAAGTAAATCTGATTGGTCATAGCCAAGGTGCGCCTACTTGCCGTTATGTTGCTGCGCTCCATCCAGAAATAGTCGGTTCAGTAACTTCTGTAAATGGTGTGAATTTCGGTTCTGAAATTGCAGATTTAATGTTGGAAATTCTTTCTGGCAAATTGGTTGGCCCTGCTGCTGATATGATTGTTGAAACATTTATGAAGTTTATTGGTCTATTTAGTACTAAGCCATTTTTACCACAAGACTTTAGAAGCGCACTACAAAGCTTGTCAACTGCAGGTACTAACGCGTTTAATAAAAAATATCCGCAAGGTCTGCCTAACCGATGGGGTGGCGAGGGTAAAGAGCTAGAAACTAATGGTGTTTACTACTATTCTTGGAGTGGTATTATTAAATCAAACCCGGTTAATGAAGGTTTAAATCTGGCAGATCCATCGCATGCTATTTTGGTTGCATTAGGTACTTTCTTCAAAAAAGAGCGTAGACAAAATGATGGTCTGGTTGGCCGTTATAGCACTCACTTGGGTAAAGTTATCTGTTCTAACTACCAGATGGATCATTTCGATGCAGTCAATCAAATTGCTGGTGCGCATCCGATTAAACCAGACCCGGTAAAACTTTATTTGGAACATGCTGCACGCTTGAAATCTAAAGGTCTATAAAGTATATTTATGAGCAAAGCTGAATCCTGTGATTTTACAGGGTTCAGCTTTTTTTATTCATATTTAGCGTTTATTTGTTGGTGCTGTGTGGAAATTAAGAAGAAGATTGGCTTGCACGACACGAGCCCAATCCAGCTAAAGATGCACAATTAAAAGCTGCTCTTGATTTGGTAAAAGACCCAGCTAAATGGAATCAGGCGCTGGGACTGGCTGCCCAAAAGCCAGTAAAAACCTCAGATAAAAAGATAAGAAATAAAAACCATCGTTGAAAAATAGATACCCTATCCGACTAAAAAATAAATATACTTTAACTCATTCTTGAATCATCAAGACTTACTACTGTTTTATTTTTATATGATTGATTAAAAATCAACCTACCAATCTTAAAACACCTCTTCGATTCTGCGTAATACAAAAAAAAATATTGAAATACAGTTAGTTATAGAGGTAAAAATATCAAAAATTACAAACTCAGCTTTGAAATTTTTTGCACATAAACTGCACAATTGTTTAAATTTTTTGAGCAAATTATAAATAAGGTTTTTCAACAATATTTGAATTGTGGTTAAAAGCCTGTTTTATGTTTTGGATAATGTGATATTTATGTATTTGGGGCGTAATAGTTTTTGCTTTAAATTTTGATAACGGTACCACCGCTCTGAAAATACTATGGGTTTTGGCCAAACCCAGCAATATAGGTGAATTATATTTCCCTATATTACAAATGATAATTTTTCTAAATAAGAAAGCAAACGGAAATAGCTGTAATGATTAAAAAAGACAAAGTACAAATGCAAGCACCAGACTGTGAAATGCAGAATATAGCAGCCAGCATAACTACATATATCGGATATTAAGCTCATCTGGCTAACAGTATTAGCTCCGACAAGTTAAAAAATATTCTTATAGCAGCAGAGTTGAGCAGAATCACCGCACAGTATGATTTACTTTATAATATTGAAGAAATATCTGTAATTGGCTCAATGTATCTATACTTAACAAAATATAGTTAAATAAAATTTATAAAATTGTTATTTTTTGTAAAAAATTTTGACATAAAATAACAATTGTTGTGAAATAATTACCGCACTTGGCATACATTTCCTAAAATAACAGATACGAAACTACCCGCAGATGGATACCCGCATCATCGGCCATGCCAAACTGCAGGTTTTTTTGAAGATATTGATTGCCAATGTACTGATACTGCTATTGAGCAGCACTACATAATAAAACTTAATCTACTGGAAAAATAGAAAGGAATTACATTAATGGATAATTCAAATAACCATAAACTACACCGAAACAACGATAAAGTTATCAGTGTTTTTGCCTTGGCTCCTTTAGGCGGCCCCCAGTTACCACTCTCTACCTTAAAAGGTCTGCCACCTATGGAACATTGCGCCCTTAATAAAGGAGAATTTGTAACATTATCAGATCGCACTGATTGGTGTGTCACTGCCAGAGGCAAAGTCTTTAGCGATGATGATCTGGATTCTGTCATAGCCGGCTACATTTATAACTATGAAATGGTGGCTTATGAGGATGGTGAAATTGAGCTAACCTCAGAAACCGAAAATACTTTCCCAGCTCCGCGCTCACGTAGAAACATCGGTGTGGGCGAAGTGGTCACCATCAAATCCAATGTTGGCGTAACATGGCGTATTGATAGTAAATTGGTCAGTATCGTCAAGCGCGAAGCTAAAGAATTATGTATCCGAGCCAGAGATAAAGGCGGTATCTGCACCATTACCGCTTCTTATAAACGTAAAGGTAAAACCATTAAGAATAGTATCACATTTACTATTGTAGAACCTAAAATGCTCCGATATTCACTGGCTAAATATCAGGATTATAAACCGTTAGAGGGGAAAGGTTCGATGCTTTATCACTCAAAGGGCACTTATGAAGGGTTAGTTGGCTTACGAATTCAACTACTGCCCATCTCAGTTAACTTTAGCAATGTTTTAGTACGTGAATTGAACTGTGCCTCAGTCAATACAGGCTATTTTAAGGATGCAAGTAAAGGTCCAAACTGCCATATACACATACCTGGTGATACCCAATGCACAGGAAATGGTGAGGAAGTTAATTTTAAAGCTATAGGTAATACAATCAATATTGCTAATACCTTTGATATTGTGGGCGGAGGTGATAACGACCCCAAAGCCGATATCGGTAATGGTGGCAGCATGAAGTTGACTATTCCATTGGAATGGCGCTTAGATAAATCTGCCAAGTGGAAAAGTATGGGTAGTGTAAAGCAGGATATTGTGCTATGGGCCAATGGCAATATCACAATATCTAAAGGTAATTTTAACCGTACATTTACTAAAAATGATGATTATCCAGATCGTACTTTTGTAGACCATAATCCAAAAAATAAAATCTGAAGTTAAATTGATTTTTTGATTATTCGCCTAACCTAAAACTAGTAAAAGCAATGTAGTCTATACATTGCTTTTTTTATAAATTAAGCAGACAAATTACTTTTTTGCCTGGAAATCAAGAAATAATCATAAGGTGATGATCCGTCTCTTTTCAATACCTCTGTGACCTCTATTTTATTTATGTGATTACCATTGTCATGTGATTGTATTGCTACATTGATTTAATATCATCATAAAAAATACCTAGTTTTAATTGAACAAGGCCATTTTTTCTAATACTTTAATTGCTTATCGGTGTATTTATGTTTACACACCTTTCTACTGATATTTTTAGCCAGAGCAGTGCTTAGAAATCTTTGTTTGAATCATGAATAAAACGTTAGCTCAGTATAGACTGTTTTGGTGCATAGTATAATAGTATATGTATATTAATATCAGTGGTTTATACTTTATTCAGAGCACAAAACAGTACCACCCAGCTCAGTAACCACATCGGGATTTCTCTGCAATGCTATTATTTCATAAATATACTGGGTGAATATCAAATTTGTATTGCAAAAATTTAGGTAATTTGCACTAGAAATTTCCAGCATTAATTGGAATTGATTCACTAATAACAACCGGCATTTCAGCCGTTCTAATAGAATTCTTGTGCGAAAAATTTATGCATTCAGCCAGTAATAAATAAAGGCCGCTAGTTGTTAACTAGCGGCCTTGGGCATAATTAATTGAAAAATTTATTTTTTCAATTCTTTTGCCAGATACAACCAAGTTTCAATCACGGTATCAGGATTGAGAGAAATGGTTTCAATTCCTTCTTCAATCAACCATTTGGCAAAATCCGCATGGTCAGATGGACCCTGTCCACAAATACCAATGTATTTGTTTAACTTGCGACAAGCCTGAATTGCCAGACTGAACATCACTTTAACTGCCGGGTCGCGTTCATCAAAAGTGCCAGCAATCGGGCCACCACTATCACGATCTACGCCCAGAGTTAACTGAGTCATGTCGTTAGAACCAATAGAGAAGCCATCGAAGTATTTCAGAAACTGTTCAGCCAGTACAGCATTGGTTGGCAATTCGCACATCATAATCAGGCGCAAGCCATTTTTACCGCGCTCCAGACCATTATCTTTCAGGGCACGAACTACATGTTCTGCTTCTTTTAAGGTACGTACAAATGGAATCATGATTTCAACATTGGTCAGACCCATTTCATCACGGACATATTTCAGGGCTTTACATTCAAGCGCAAAGCAGTCTTTGAAATCATCTGACACATAACGTGCTGCACCACGGAAGCCCAGCATCGGATTTTCTTCATGTGGTTCGTATTTGTTACCACCCAACAGATTGGCATATTCGTTTGTCTTAAAATCAGACATACGCACAATCACTTTTTTCGGATAAACGGAAGCAGCAAGTGTAGCAACACCCTCAGCAATTTTATCAACGTAAAAATCTACTGGAGAGGTATAGCCAGCAATACGGTCAATGATAGTGGCCTGCATTTGCTCATCCTGCTGGTCAAAGTCCAGCAAGGCGCGCGGGTGGATACCAATCTGACGATTAATAATAAATTCCATGCGTGCCAGACCAATACCATAACCAGGTAAGCCGGAGAAGCTGAAAGCCAGCTCTGGGTTACCTACGTTCATCATGATTTTGGCTGGTGATTCAGGCATATTGTCTAGAGGTATTTCATTAACATCAACTTTCAATAAACCTTCATAAACATAGCCAGTGTCACCCTCGGCACAGGATACTGTTACTTCCTGACCATCCTGCAAGGCAGAAGTTGCATTACCACACCCTACTACGGCTGGAATACCCAGTTCACGCGCAATAATAGCAGCATGGCAGGTACGGCCACCACGATTGGTAATAATGGCAGAAGCGCGTTTCATCACTGGCTCCCAATCTGGGTCAGTCATGTCGGTTACCAGCACATCACCTGGCAAAACCTTGTCCATTTCATCAACGCTTTTAACCAGTCTTACTTTGCCCTGCCCCACTTTCTGGCCAATGGCGCGACCTTCAACCAGGATGGCAGATTTGTCGTTAATCTGGTAGCGACGCAGTACGCGGCTGTTATTTTCCTGTGATTTTACGGTTTCAGGACGAGCTTGCAGAATATACAGTTTGCCATCAATACCATCACGTCCCCATTCGATATCCATCGGACGGCCATAATGTTCTTCAATAATCAGCGCATACTGAGCCAGCTCGGTAATTTCTTCCGCACTAATAGAGAATTTTTTCCGCTCAGCAGGCTCTACATCTACGGTTTGAACAGACTTACCTGCCTGTGCCGCATCGGTGAAAACCATTTTGATCAGTTTTGAACCCATGGTTTTACGCAGAATAGCCGGGCGGCCTGCACGCAGAGTAGGCTTATGTACATAAAATTCATCAGGGTTTACTGCACCCTGTACTACGGTTTCACCCAAGCCATAGGATGAAGTAATGAATACCACCTGATCAAATCCGGATTCGGTATCCATGGTGAACATTACGCCGGATGCGCCTTTATCAGAACGTACCATGCGCTGTACACCAGCAGAAAGTGCTACTACATCATGAGCAAAATTCTTGTGAACTCGATAGGAAATGGCACGATCATTATACAGGGAAGCAAATACATGATGCATGGCTTCCTTGACATTTTCATAGCCACTGATATTCAAAAATGTTTCCTGCTGTCCTGCAAAAGAGGCATCCGGTAAATCTTCAGCAGTAGCAGAAGAGCGCACAGCCACGCAAATCTGGTCTGTACCGGCATCTGCTACCATTTTTTCCCATGCAGCCTGTAAATCTGATTCTAGTTCAGGCGGAAAGGGGGTATCCATAATCCATTGACGGATTTGTTTACCTACTCTTGCCAATTCGGCAACATTATCGACATCAAGTGCATTGAGTTCGTTATTAATCCGTTCACTCAAACCTTCGTAAGCAAGAAATTTGCGATACGCTTCGGCAGTGGTAGCAAAACCACCGGGAACACGCACACCTTTTTCGGTGAGCTGTGAAATCATCTCGCCAAGAGAAGCATTTTTGCCGCCGACGCTTTCAACATCAGTCATGCGCAAATTTTCAAACCAGATTACGTTATTACCGGCCATGATGGTTATCCAGTGTGGAGTGTGAAAGTTGAAGACGGTCTATTCTAACTAGTCAGATATAAAATGTCATGTATTTTTGGCTATTTATCTGCTCTTTGTGAATATAGTTTAGCTTTTGTCAAACATCTTTTACCTACAAATCATTGATAGCATAAGTATTTTAATTACAATATCGATTTTTTAGCTGAATATATCAATTTAATTTATTTATTAACAATTTAAATTTAAATATATGACAAATTCAGCTTAAAATCTGCGTATATATGCCGCAATAGCGCAAGTTCAATGTGATTTATTTTTCCAAACCAGTTATTGAAAAAAGCCAACACTGAAACATGAGTTAAGGGAAAACTTCATTTACAATAGGCAATCTATTCAACTGTCGCAATTTCTTTAACTTTGATTGTATAAATAATTATGAAACCTGTACGCCAAGTTTTTTTTGTTTCCGACCGCACCGGGATTACAGCTGAAAGTATGGGGCTGGCTTTGCTGAATCAATTTGACAATATTGAATTCAAACGTGCTACCTATCCTTTTGTAGACACGGAAACAAAAGCACGTGAAATTGTTGCTTTAATCAATAATGCTGCAAGCCATTGTGAAACACGCCCGCTGGTTTTTTCGAGTATTGTTGATGAAAATGTTCGCGAATTGATTAAAACCAGTGCCGGTTTGCATATGAGTTTTTATGATGCTTTTATTGGAGAACTAGAAGATGAGCTGGCCACCGAGGCCAATCATTCTATCGGCCGCACCCATGGCATGCATGACACAGAACGTTACGACAAGCGTATGGAGGCAATTAATTTTACCCTTAATCATGATGATGGTATTACAGACCGGGAATTAAAAAAAGCCGATGTGATTCTGATGGGTGTATCCCGCAGTGGTAAAACCCCTACCTGCCTGTATCTGGCACTACAGTATGGTATTCGCGCTGCCAATTATCCCCTTATTCCTGAAGATCTGGAAAGCAGTGAATTACCTAGAATGCTACAGCCGTTCCGGCAAAAATTATATGGGTTAACTATTGACGCTGACCGCCTGCATCATATCCGTTCGGAGCGACGTCCTGATTCACGCTATGCCAGCCGAGATAATTGCCGGCGTGAAATTTTAACCGCGGAAGATATGTTTCGCCGTTTTAATATTCCTTATACCAATACGACTCATAAATCGATTGAAGAACTAGCCGCAAGTATTATTCTGGCAGCAAAGTTACAGCGCCGGTTCTAAAGTTGCTTAATTCTGTGTATTTTCGCCCTGAAAATTTTCAGGGCTTTTTTATTGTTGTCAGCCATATTAGTGTGAGTATTTAGTTCAGACAGACAAGAAAAATGTTCATTCTCGCGTGCAATTGGCATTATCTTTCAGAGCATGCAAACAGAAAAAATTTCACTCCGATACTTTAACTTAAGAATTCTTGCCATTTTTTTCACGGCATGGGATTATGCAATACAGAATTCGGAAATTCTCTTAACTATTAAAACTTTGAGACTGATTTATGGAATTGCGTCCAGTTATTGGTATTCCGTGTGATGTGAAGCAGATGGGTAAGTGGAATTTTCACGCTGTGGGCGAAAAATACATACAGGCCGTGCAGGATAGTGTCGGCGATGTGATTCTGCTACCAGCACTAGCTGACCAAACTGTATTACAGCGTTTGCTAACACTGGTAGATGGTGTTTTTCTACCTGGCTCATATTCCAATATCGATCCACAATGGTATGGCGAAGCCACTGTACGTGAAGGAACACTACAGGACACGGCTCGAGACCATACCACTTTACCGCTTATCCGACAGCTTATTGACAAAGGTATACCGCTTTTCGGTGTTTGTCGCGGCTTGCAGGAAATCAATGTTGCACTTGGCGGCACACTTTATCAGCATTTACAGGAAATACCCGGATTTCTGGATCACCGAGAACCAGATAATCAACCAATTGAAGTACAGTACGATGATGCGCATATCGTCAACCTGCATGCAGACAGTTTATTGATGCTGTGGCTGGCCGCAGACCAGCAACAGTATGCAGTTAATTCTTTACATCAACAAGGAGTTAAAACTTTAGCACCTGGGCTTAGCATAGAAGCAACTGCACCAGATGGCCTGATTGAAGCATTCAGGATTGATGCCGCACCGTTATTTGGCTATGCAGTGCAATGGCATCCTGAATGGCTGTATGGGCAAAAACCGCTTTCTATCGCTATTTTTAAAGCATTTCGTGAAGCATGTATGCAATATAAATTGCATAAGCAAAAGGAATCATTTTAAGGTGACTTATGTATGATGGCATATTTAACTGGCTCAAAGAACATGGTATTACTGAAGTAGAGTGTATCTTGCCAGATATTACAGGTGTAGCTCGCGGCAAAATTATTCCCAAAGACAAATTCATATCTGAACCGGATATGCGTTTACCTGAAGCAGTGTTACTGCAAACGGTTACCGGCGAATACCCGCAATCCAGTCTGTTGGATGAAACTGATGCAGATATGGAATTAAAGCCAGACCCTACAACATTACGGTTTGTTCCCTGGGCACAGGAACCCACGGCATCACTGATATTCGACTGTTTCTCCCCAGAGGGTTTACCTGTAGAGACCGCACCACGCAATGTCCTCAAACGCATACTAAAACTGTATGAGAATATGGGGTTGGAGCCGATTGTTGCTCCTGAAATGGAATTTTATCTGATTTCGCCCAATCCTGATCCGGATGTACCGCTGCAACCACCGATAGGCCGTACCGGACGTAGTGAATTCGGCCGGCGCTCTTATGCCGTGGATGCAGTTAATGAGTTTGATCCGCTATTTGAGGAAATATACGACTATTGTCATGAACAGAATCTTGAAGTAGACACCTTGATTCATGAAATTGGTGCCGCACAGATGGAAATTAATTTTCTGCACGGCAATGCACTGGATCTGGCTGATCAGGTATTTCTGTTTAAACGTACTGTACGGGAGTCAGCATTTCACCACAAAATGTATGCCACTTTTATGGCCAAGCCTATGGAAGGTGAACCGGGAAGTGCCATGCATATTCACCAGAGTCTGAATGACGTAAAAAGCGGTAATAATGCTTTCAGCAATGCCGATGGCACACCTTCAGATCTGTTTTTCCATTTTATTGGCGGTTTGCAAAAATATCTGCCTCTGACCATGCCATTTTTTGCGCCGTATGTGAATTCCTTTCGCCGCCTGACCCGTTTTACCGCGGCGCCAACCAACGTAGAATGGGGTTATGACAACCGTACGGTTGGCTTACGTGTTCCTCGAGCCAGTGCCAAAGGACGGCGCATTGAAAACCGGCTGGCTGGGGTGGATGTTAATCCCTATCTGGCGATAGCCTGCTCACTGGGTTGTGGCTATCTGGGAATTAAAGAACAGTTACAGCCGCGCACGCCCATGAGCACTAATGCATATTCTCTGCCCTATCAGTTTCCTACCACACTGGAAGAGGCCATAGAACGCCTGCGCCAGTGTGAACCAATACATGAGCTATTGGGGCAACGTTTTGTCGAAATGTACATTGCGGTCAAAGAACAAGAAGTATCTGAATATTTTCGGGTGATCAGCCCATGGGAACGTAAATATCTACTGTTGCATGTTTGAACCACTTACATGGCCGATTCTGCGAGTCTGCTGCTGTTCACAGCAAGCTTAGCAAACAGCCTGTATCATTTATAACAAAGGAGTATTTTATATGACTAAAAAAACCGATACCAATCACGCTGTAAAACATCACCTGCATCCATTTTCAGACAATGCTCAGCTTAAAAAACATGGCGTACGCATGATGGTCAAGGCCAAGGGTATTTATGTCTATGACAGTGACGGCAATGAAATCATTGATGGCATGGCCGGCTTATGGTGTGTGAACATTGGTTACGGACAAAAGAAACTGGCTAAAATTGCCGAGAAACAAATGGAGATTTTGCCGTTTTATAATACTTTTTTCAAAACCAGCCATCCGACTGTTATTAAATTATCCGAAAAACTGGTAGAAATTACCCCGCCTGAATTTAATCATGTATTCTATACAAATTCTGGTTCGGAATCAGTTGATACCATGATTCGTATGGTGCGCCATTACTGGACATCAGTAGGACAACCAACCAAAAAAATCATTATTGGCCGATGGAATGGCTATCACGGTTCAACCCTTGGCGGAGCTAGCTTGGGCGGTATGAAAAGCATGCATGAACAGGGTGATTTACCCATAGCTAATATCGTCCATATTGAACAGCCCTGGTATTACGGTTTAGCCAACAACAATGAAAGTGAAGAAGAGTTTGGTATCCGTGCGGCCAACTGGCTTGAAGAAAAAATCCTGTCACTGGGTGCGGATAAAATTGCAGCATTTGTTGGCGAACCCATTCAGGGCGCAGGTGGCGTGATTATTCCACCAGCAAGCTACTGGCCACGAATTGAAGCAATCTGCAAAAAATACAACATTTTGCTGGTAGCAGATGAGGTAATTTGTGGCTACGGCCGTACCGGAAGATGGTTTGGCTTTGAAACACTCGGCTTTACTCCTGATATCTTTACTACGGCTAAAGGATTGTCTTCCGGATATTTACCCATTGGAGCTGTTATGGTAAATGACAGGGTAACTGAAGGCCTGCTGGCAGGTGGTGATTTTAATCATGGCTTTACTTATAGTGGCCATCCGGTTTCAGCAGCAGTGGCGTGCGAAAACCTGAACATACTTGATGATGAAAATATCATTGAAAAGGTACGCACCAAAACCGGCCCGTATCTGCGTAAACGCTGGCAGGAAACATTCAGTCAGTTTAAATACGTTGCAGATATCCGAGCAGAGGGGCTGATGTGTGGTTTCACTCTGGTAAAAAACCGCGAAACGCGAGAATTTTTTGAGAATTTTGGTACCACAGGTTTAATTTGCCGTGATATCTTTTTCAAAAACAATCTGATTTTTCGCGCCTGTGGCGACCACATGGTGGCGGCTCCACCGCTGATTATTTCCAAAAAGGAAATCGATACCATGTTGGCTATTGCCGCCACCTGTATGCGTGAATTTGAA
Source organism: Snodgrassella gandavensis (assembly GCF_914768025.1). Classification (GTDB taxonomy): domain Bacteria; phylum Pseudomonadota; class Gammaproteobacteria; order Burkholderiales; family Neisseriaceae; genus Snodgrassella; species Snodgrassella gandavensis. The sequence continues at coordinate 349,248 of NZ_CAJZCE010000001.1, forward strand.
GAACTCATGGATAAAAAGCTGGGCAGTGATACTGATAAGACAGCCTGATATCCAAATAAGCACAAGACCTGAGTTAGCTCAGGTCTTTTTAATTCAGTTAAAGCTGATGCTTTATAGCTATGCTAGTTACACTCTATGCCATTTAAAGCCATATTGGTTACCGAATTCAGCCCCGGATTCGCAGCATTCTGTGGCGTTAAAGTAAGCGGAACAGTCCGTTTAACCAGCACCAAACCATAAACTGCGGCCAGATGTGGCCACCAGCGGTTACCCATATACTCGATGGCTTGATGATTTTTCCCGAAACAGGCTGGAATGCCATAACCCATAAACTTTCCTTCTTCAAGATACAGGCCATAGTGCTGCATCCGACTCACTACAGCACTTGCAGATAAAAGATTTAAAGCTGGCTGGCTGTGTATGCTACGCTGATAAAACAGACGCCAGTATCCCTGAACATTCAGCCCGGTTAGGATAATATGACCTCCTGGCACCAAGACCCGTGCCATTTCCTCTATGGCTGCATCATGACTGGATATCATGTCCAAACCGTGTGGCCAGATAATTGTATCCATACTTTGTTGTGCCCAAGGTAAAGCCATACTATCAGCAACAATGTCCACATTTCTGTCAGCCTGTTCGCTTTGTACAATATACTGCGACTCAGCGGCAAATACATTATGAAACTGCCACCGAGACAAGCCGTATTGCATAATAGTGCCAAAACGCAACACTGATAATTTATGCCATATAAACTGCTGTTCAAGCTGGCTAAGATATAAACCAAAAGCATGCTCTGCCAGCCAGTTTTCCAATCGCGGATAACTCATTCACAACACCATTGTAAATATGTTAAATAAATATCATAGCCATTTACAAGATCCAATTGCATTTGCAACATTACTGTAAAAATAGGGATTTATCCTTGACTGTTAAGGAATTCCTCTTTAATATTAATAGGATTTTGCACAAATTTTACGGTTATACGAATGGCTCAATTGAAGCATATGGTACTGGCACTCACCAGTCTGGTACTCGCTCCCTCTATCACATTTGCCCAATCTTACACCAGTAATGGCATCGGATTATCAATCATGAATCTGAATGCGGCCACCCTCAAGGGAAAAAAAGCGCATTCTACTCATGATATCTGGGGGCGTATGCGTCAGGATTTTCGTATGACAGAAGTCAATCCTGAAATTGTGCGCAAGCATGAGCAATACTATTCAAGCCACGGCGACTATTTCAATCGCACCATTTTACGCAGTCAGCCATATTTATATCATATTGTGAATGAGGCAGAAAAACGCCAGATGCCGGCTGAAGTAGCTTTATTGCCTTTTATTGAAAGTGCTTTTGTCAGCAAAGCAAAATCTCGCGTGGGTGCATCAGGATTATGGCAATTTATGCCCCACAGCGGCCGCCAGTATGGACTGGAACAAACCAATCTTTATGATGGTCGTCATGACGTATATGCAGCTACCGATGCTGCTTTAACCTATCTGCAATATCTTTACGGCCTATTTGGTGACTGGTCGTTGGCACTAGCTGCTTACAACTGGGGCGAGGGTAATGTAGGTAAAGCCATCAAACGCGCCCAACTAGCCGGCATTGCACCTACCTATGAAAATCTGCGTCTGCCTAATGAAACTCGTAACTATGTGCCTAAACTGCTGGCTGTACGCAATATTATTGAGAACCCACAGGCTTTTGGCATCAATCTGGCTTCCGTACCAAATCGCCCTTATTTTGAAGCCATCAGTATCGATCAGCCGATTGATATTGATGCGGCTGCCCGCTTGGCCAATATTTCCACTTCAGAATTTTTAACACTCAATCCAAGCTTCAAGAGCCCAGTATTCATTCCAAAAGAAAACCGCAAGATGTTGCTGCCTATTACCGCAGTGAATACGTTTGAACGTAATTATCGCAGCGCAGATAAAAGCAGTCTACTGTCCTGGAATGTCTTTAAAGCTTTTACACCAACCCGAGTGGCAGATTTAGCGGCTCAGACCGGCATGAGCAGTGCAGAAATCAAACGGCTGAATAATCTTAGCAGTAACACTGTTCCAGCCGGACGCAGCCTGCTGATCAGTAAAAACAGCTTAAACACTCAGACTCTGGATTCTTTCATCAACAGTGATACTGACCCATTGCTGAATATTGCCATGGCGCAGCCTGTACTGCCTCCCGGCACATTCGTGACCCATCCTACTATCACTGTAACCCAATCCAACAATGTAGTTAGCAACAATCAGGAAGCCCTAACTATTACCCGTACATCTACAGTGGCTACCACTTCGCTTAATACCCAGCAGCCATTGCCGGAAAATACAACAGCACAGACAGTGACTGTTGCTACCACCACACCAGCAGCGGCTGCTTCACCTGAACCAGTAAATGATGCACTGATGCAAATGGCACAGAATGCTCAACTACAGGCTGCTGCTGCCGCTTCTGTACAAAAGGTACTGGCACAGGCTGAGCGTGAAGAAGCACAGGTTTCCCGTGTAGCTGAAAACCGTTCTGAGCGTGCTGCACGCAAAATAATTAATGTTGCCGACAGCCGTCGCAATGTTGCACATAAAGTGAACAAGGGTGATACTTTATTTTCAATTGCCCAGCGCTATAACATCAATGTTGCCGACCTAGTAACGGCGAATAATCTGCGTGGCCACAATCTACAAGTGGGACAGGTGCTGAAAATTGATACCAATGCTAAGAGTAAACGCATGCTGGCTTCAGCACGCAGGACTGGCAACAGTAAGGCCAACATTATTCCAGCATCCTATACTGTTAAAAAAGGTGATACTCTTACCAGCATTGCCCAGCGTCTGAATATCCCTGTAAGCAAACTCAAGAAAGTACATGGTAAGCAGGTATTACGCCCGGGACAGAAACTTAAACTGACCAATATGTAATAGCGTCTTTCTGTCAAAGCTTCAGTGTTGAAAATCAGGGTTAGTGCTCAATGCACTAACCTTTTTTATTAAAAGTAAATCTGCTTAGCGCTTTTGCGGAATGAATATACAGGTAAGTTGCCACCCCAATAACCATAATCATGCCGGCCAAAACCTGCATACTCATGCCAGAAAAATACCATACATTGGCTGAAACATTTTCCAGCCCTTCATTCAGGAACTAAGCAACAACCGGAGTACAATCAATACATGGAATAATGCCCCCGCATACAGTATCACTGGTTAACAGACAGCGTTACCTACCTATAACAGTAACACCGTGTATATCTTAACGTCCATTTGTGCAACATATTTTGTGGCAAACGAAACCAGAAAGCCATCACTATAGCCGAAGTACACACTAGCACGGTACTAAGCCATATAATACTTCTCTTGTTTTTTCCGGTTTAACTATTCCAATAACATATTTATAAAAGCCACAATACCAATCTACCTGCCGATATATTTACCAACGCATTAACAGTCACCTTTATATCCCCTATCACGACTTACAATTAATACTAATGGATATTCCACGGGCAAAAGCATGTATATTAGCAGACACGTTTTTTTATAAACTGCTAGAATCCTGACAGCAAGACTCAGAATTTGATTAAGTCCTTTTCAGACTTCAAAGAAATTTTAATTATGTTTTATTTTAGTATTAATAGCCCAGACAACCATCATCTTGGTTTTCTGGTGTTGATGGACGAAGACGATTCCACCTATACCAATGGTGCCGCCGGTTATTACGCAATTAAAGCACAGGCAGATGAAGCAGACCGGCAAACATGCCCGGTACAATGGCAGATATTGCAGCAATTGTCTCAGCATGACAGCCTAAGCTGGTACAGACAATCCGATTATGTACAATTATGTGATGCTGAAAATAATATTATCGGCCGTTTGCAGCAACAATATCTTAGCCTGTGTGGTCAGCATTTTCTGCTTAACGACCTTACCGGCACCCTGTAACTGTTTAGTACCTTTTTGCAAGGTCATTTATGTCTACACCTGATATATTGCCATCTGGCAACCAGTTTGCTTTTGCTCATACCAGAAGGTTCCTGCCGCTGTTTGGTACCCAGTTTTTTGGTGCATTTAACGATAATCTGTTTAAAACCGCCCTGTTTGTGCTGATTAGCTTTTATGGCTTGGGTGCCAATTCCTGGCTACCTGCCAGCCAAATGCTGAATGCTGGGGCTCTACTGTATATCCTGCCCTATTTTTTATTTTCTGCCCTATCTGGCGAGTTATCTAACAAACTGGATAAAGCCATACTGGCACGCTGGATTAAAGCCGCAGAAATCTGCATTATGCTGGTGGCTGGCCTTGGCTTCTGGCTGCACTCGGTAGCAATATTAATGCTGTGCCTGTTTCTGATGGGAACACATTCTACCCTGTTCGGCCCCTTAAAATACGCTATTTTGCCCGAATACCTGCCACACTATGAATTACTGAATGGTAATAGTCTGATTGAAAGCGGTACCTTTTTATCTATCCTATTGGGGCAGATTTTCGGTACCATTCTGGCAGGCACCGACGCAGTCTGGCTGTTTGGTATTCTGCTGTTTGTGGCCATATTGGGGCAACTGGCCAGCATGTTTATGCCACGCGTACCGGCACAGACTCCCCAGCAGTACATTGATGCAAATATTTTGCGCAGTACCAAACAACTACTCAAACAAACCTATCAGCAAAAAAACGTCTGGATAGCCATAATCGGCATTTCTTGGTTCTGGTTGCTTGGTTCGGTTTACATTACTCAGCTTCCCACTTTCACCCGCCTAAATCTTGGTGGTAATGAGGCCGTATTTAATCTGATGCTTACCTTATTTTCATTAGGTATTGGTAGTGGCTCAATTGCCTGTGCGCGCCTGAGCCGCCATCAGTTACATCTTAGCCTGATTATGCTAGGTACGCTTGGTATGAGTATCTTTGGTCTACTACTGGTATGGGTCACTCAGGCACAGCATAATCTGCCCATTGAGGGTATCAGCACATTTCTGAGCCGACCCAACAGTATAATAGTCATGCTGTGCATTATTGGTATCGGCTTTTGCGGTGGTTTCTTCTCCCTGCCTCTGTATACATGGCTGCAAACGGCCAGCAGCGATGAATTCCGAGCTCATGCTGTTGCCGCTAATAACATTATTAATGGCCTGTTCATGGTCTGTGCAGCAATATTGAGTGCAGTGCTTATCTGGCTGTTTAACAGTATTAATGCTTTGTATCTGATTGTTGCTTTAGGGAATGTGCCGGTCTTATTCTATTTATGCCGCAGTCAAGAATTACGCCTTGATTTTAGGAGATTTATTTTACGCAAATATTAAAACCTTTACTTGACAGCTTTAAATTAGAGTTTCGAAATGGGTATAATACCGGATGGTTTTAATAAAACAGCAATTTGATTAAAGCCAAAATCCCATTTCATTAGCTCGGGCAAGGCATTATGTCAGATAACGACACAATTCATATTCGCGGTGCACGTACACATAATCTTAAAAACATAGATCTGGACATTCCCCGCCATCAGCTGGTCGTCATCACCGGCCTGTCTGGCAGTGGTAAGTCATCTCTGGCTTTTGATACCTTATACGCAGAAGGTCAGCGACGCTACGTCGAAAGCCTGTCAGCCTATGCACGCCAGTTTCTGCAAATGATGGAAAAGCCGGATGTGGATTTAATTGAAGGCCTGTCCCCAGCCATTTCCATTGAGCAGAAAGCCACCAGTCACAATCCCCGCTCCACTGTAGGTACTGTTACTGAAATTCACGATTATCTCCGTTTGTTGTATGCACGGGTAGGTACACCGTATTGTCCTGAGCACAATCTGCCACTTTCAAGTCAAACTGTTTCGCAGATGGTAGACCATATTCTGGCTCTGCCAGAAGATACTCGGGTAATGATTCTGGCACCGGCAGTACGCGGGCGCAAAGGTGAATTCATAGACTACTTTGCCGATTTACAGGTACAGGGCTTTGCCCGAGTACGGGTTGATGGTGAAGTATATGCGATTGAAGAAGTACCCAAGTTACAGAAAAATATCAAGCATGATATTGATGTGGTCATCGACCGCGTAAAAGTACGCGCCGATATCAAACAGCGTCTGGCGGAAAGCTTTGAAACCGCACTGCGTCTTGGCAATGAACGTGCGCTGGCCATAGAAATGGATAATGATAAAGAACACTGGTTTTCTGCCCGCTTTGCCTGTCCTGTATGCTCGTACAGTCTACAGGAACTGGAACCAAGGCTGTTCAGCTTCAACAACCCTGTCGGTGCCTGCCCTAGTTGTGATGGACTGGGCAGCATGGATTATTTCGACCCTGAACGCGTGGTTATGCATCCCGATTTGTCATTGGCCGCAGGTGCCATCAAGGGCTGGGATAAACGCAATACTTTTTATTTCCAGATGATTCAGTCACTGGCTCATCATTTTGACTTTGACGCTGATACTCCCTTTAATCAACTGAAAGAAAAAATCCAGAATGTCGTTCTGTATGGTTCCGGTAAGGAGCAGATAGAATTTACCTACCTTTCAGAACGGGGTACTAAATTCACCCGTAGCCATCCGTTTGAAGGCATTCTGCCCAATCTGGAACGGCGCTATCGGGAAACCGATTCCGCTACAGTACGTGAAGAGTTGGCTCAATACCAGAGTCACCGTGCCTGCCCAACCTGTGGTGGCGCACGCCTGCGTACTGAAGCACGTTATGTTTATGTAGGCGGCAAGCCATTACAGGATGTAAACGCCTGGCCGCTTACTACTACACTGGATTTTTTCCAGAATCTGAATCTGGATGGTAACAAAAAACAAATTGCCGAAAAAATTCTCAAGGAAATTAATGAACGGCTTGGTTTCCTGATTAATGTTGGCCTCAATTATTTAAGTCTGGCACGTAGTGCAGAAACATTGTCTGGCGGTGAAGCACAGCGTATCCGTCTGGCCAGCCAGATTGGTTCCGGTCTGACCGGTGTGATGTACGTACTGGACGAACCCTCTATCGGCCTGCACCAGCGCGACAACGACCGTCTGCTGGATACCCTGAAGCATCTGCGCGATTTAGGTAACAGCGTCATTGTGGTCGAACATGATGAAGATGCCATCCGTGCTGCTGATTTTGTTGTCGACATGGGCCCCGGTGCTGGCGAACATGGCGGCCACGTGATTATTGCCGCCTCACCAAAACAGGTAGCCAGTTGTAAAGAATCAATAACCGGCCAGTATCTCAGTGGCAAAAAATCCATCGGCATACCAACACAACGCACTCCTGTAGACAAAAAACGCTTATTGATATTAAGCGGAGCCAGCGGCAATAATCTCAAAAACGTTACTCTGACATTACCGCTTGGATTGATTACCTGCATTACCGGCGTATCTGGCAGCGGCAAATCCACCCTAATTAATGATACTCTGGCGAAAATTACAGCACGTGAACTAAACCGTGCCAGTGAAGAGCCGGCACCATATGAAAATATTCAGGGATTAGAACAACTGGACAAAGTAATCAATGTCGACCAGTCGCCCATTGGTCGTACCCCGCGTTCCAATCCAGCCACCTATACCGGTCTGTTCACCCCAATCCGGGAACTGTTTGCCGGCGTACCGCTGTCACGCGAGCGTGGTTACAGCGTTGGGCGGTTTTCCTTTAATGTAAAAGGCGGACGCTGTGAAGCCTGTCAGGGCGATGGCGTGATTAAGGTAGAAATGCATTTTCTGCCCGATATCTATGTTCCTTGCGAAGTTTGTCATGGCAAACGTTATAACCGCGAAACACTGGAAATCCAATACAAGGGTAAAAACATCAGCGAAATTCTGGAAATGACCGTTGAAGAAGCATGCGCCTTCTTTGATGCCGTACCAACAGTGAAACGCAAACTGCAAACATTACTGGACGTAGGGCTGGGCTATGTGCGTCTGGGGCAGTCGGCTACCACCTTGTCAGGAGGCGAAGCTCAGCGTGTCAAGCTAGCTCTGGAGCTGTCCAAACGCGATACCGGCCGTACCCTGTACATACTGGATGAACCCACCACAGGCCTGCACTTTGCCGATATTGCCCTGTTACTTGATGTTATCCAGCGCCTGAAAGGCAAAGGCAATAGCATCGTTATCATCGAACACAATCTGGATGTAATTAAAACAGCTGACTATATCGTTGACCTTGGGCCGGAAGGTGGTGATGGTGGCGGTACCATTATTGCCGAAGGGACGCCAGAAGAAGTTGCCGCCAATCGTAAAAGCTACACAGGTAAGTACCTTAAGCCAATGCTAGGCAAATAACTTTTCTGCCTGTTTGCCCAATATCACTAGACCATTTTGATTACAGGTGGCAACTTGACTAATTAACCAAGGTATACTTATATGTAAAAAACACAAGCAACATGCATTTTGTGTTAATGTTAAACAGTATATTTTATCGTTTATCTTAATCAAGGTTAAATATGAAAAAATTGTTATTTGCATTACTCTCTGTGGCCACAATCGGTACCGTACTCACTGCATGTAGCCAGAAAAATGAAGCTACATCATCCGCCAATACCAGCAGCGCATCAGCTGCTACCAGCGAAACCGTACTTAAAGTAGCGGCCTCACCTGTACCTCATGCTGAAATTCTTCAGGTAGCCAAACCATTGCTGCAAAAAGAAGGTATCGATTTACAGATTGTACAAATGACAGATTACGTGCGTCCAAATATCGCTCTGGCCGAAAAAGATGTTGATGCCAACTTTACCCAGCACAAACCCTATCTGGACGATTTTGTGCAGAAACATAAAATGCAGTTGACACCAGTTGTCAACATCCATGTGGAACCAATGGGTGTTTACTCTAAAAAGGTTAAATCACTCAACGAAGTTCCTGATGGTGGTCTGGTAACCATTCCAAATGATGCCTCTAATGGCGGTCGTGCCTTACTATTACTGCAAAAAGCTGGCTTAATCAAACTTAAAGCTGATGCGGGTATCAGCGCTACTGTACGCGACATTGTAGACAACCCAAAACACCTGAAAATTACCCCAATGGACGCACCGCAGTTACCACGTACTTTGAATGATGCCACCTTAGCTGTAATTAATACCAATTTTGCTATGGAAGCCAAACTGGTACCAACTAAAGATGCTTTATTCATTGAAGAAAAAGATTCTCCATATGCAAATATGCTGGTTGTACGCACCGGTGACGAAAACCTCGCAGCAATTCAAAAACTGAAACAGGCCATGACTTCGCCTGAAGTGAAAAAATTTATTGAAGAGAAATATCAGGGTGCAATTATTCCGGCTTTCTGATTAACCATCCATTATTAATCAATACCAATAACCCTTATGGCTGCTGGCCTAAGGGTTATATTTTTACATCTGGAAAAAACACCGGTAATTCATTACAAATCGCGCGGGCTAACCGCCTGCCACTGTCCTAAAGGTAAATCCAGAGAAAAAACATTTAACCGTCCGATACCAATCCGTACTAGACGTAAACATGGCCAGCCTACTCTGGCACACATACGCCGCACCTGCCGATTTTTACCTTCACTGATGCGAATTTGCAGCCAGAAATCTGTTACCGTCTTGCGTTCACGAATTGGCGGCACCCGTGGCCACAAGCGGGCGCTATCCGCAGTACTCACCACACTCACCTGTGCCGGAGCAGTCACAAAATCACCCAAATCCACGCCCCGCTCCAGTTGCCGCAAGCGTTCCGCATCAGGGACTCCCTCTACCTGTGCCCAGTAAGTTTTCATCAGCTTATATTTTGGATGAGCGATTTTTGCCTGCAAACATCCGTTTGCAGTCAACAATAATAACCCCTCACTATCCGTATCTAGCCGGCCGGCAGGATAAACATCCGGTAAAGATACATATTGCTTTAAGGTAGGATATTTTTCATGGGCACTAAACTGACAAATCACCCCATATGGCTTATTCAGTACAATCAATTCCGGCACAGACATTATTTATCCAATCAGCAAATCAGGCTGCCAAAAATACTTTTGACAGCCTGTTAAACAACAATACAGAGACTTAACTCAGCAATAAAGCATCATCAGTTACTTTTTCACCCTGAGTATGTTCAAACATTTTTAACAAATCAGTAACACTCATACCGGCACGCTTATCACCGGCCACATCCAGCACCACCTGTCCCTGATGCAGCATGACAGTGCGCGAACCATGATCCAGAGCCTGCTGCATCGAATGGGTTACCATCATCGCAGTCAGCTTATTTTCGCGCACAATACGGTCAGTCAGTTCGAGCACAAAAGCGGCTGTTTTCGGATCCAGAGCAGCAGTATGCTCGTCCAGCAACAAAATTTTGGAACCCTGTAATGAAGCCATTAGCAGGCTAACAGCCTGACGCTGGCCGCCGGAAAGCAGACCAATCCGGTCGCTTAGACGATTTTCTAATCCCAGATTGAGCATGGCCAGCTTTTCCCGAAACAGTTCACGGTACTGGCGCTTAATCGCAGCACGTAAACCGCGTCCGTTCCCGCGCCTGAGTGCTAAAGCCATATTTTCTTCTATGGTCAGCGCTTCACAGGTACCGGCCAACGGATCCTGAAACACCCGAGCCACCAACGGCGCGCGCTTATAAGCTGGTTCATTGGTCACATCTTTATTATTGATAGAAATACTGCCAGAATCTACCAGAATATCACCACTGATCGCGTTAAGGAAAGTAGACTTGCCAGCACCATTACTGCCGATAACCGTAACAAACTCGCCATCAGCAATACTCAAACTCATGCCACGCAAAGCAGGATTTTCAATAGGCGTTCCTGCATTGAATGTCAGGCGTAAATCATCTGCGCGCATCATGCTTTTAACTTCCTTTTAAAATAACTTTTAATTGCTGGCAAACGCAAGGCCAGTACCACCAGAATGGCTGTTACCAGATTCAAGTCCTGCGGACCAAAACCGATATGTTGCAGCGTGTCACTACCTAACGCCAATGCAATAAATGCACGATACAGCACTGCGCCCACAATCACCGCCAGCGTAATCACCAAAAAACGCTTACCCGGAATTAGCGTTTCACCGATAATTACCGCAGCCAGACCAACAACAATCGTGCCGATACCAATGGAAATATCAGCGCCGCCCTGCGTCTGCACAAATAGAGCACCGGCCAGAGCAATAAATGCATTGGACATTGCCATACCCAGCAGCAAAATACGCGAAGTATTCACCCCCTGTGCACGTGCCATTCGTGCATTTACCCCAGTAGCACGCATCGACAGACCTATTTCAGTGGCAAAAAACCAGTCCAGAAACAATTTGGCAACCAACACAAAACCGAATATCACCAATGGCTGTACCCAATACTGATTACTGATATCAGCATTGTAAAACGGTGTGAATACACTGGGCTGATCCAGTAAAGGCAGATTAGGCGCCCCCATAATACGCAGGTTCACCGAATATAAAGCCACCATAACCAGAATGCTGGCCAAAAGCTGCATAATTTTCAGAGAAACATGCAGCCATGCTGTCACCAAACCTGCACAGGCACCGGCGGCACCACCAAGTGCCGTAGCCAACCACGGATTAACACCATGAGTCACGCACACCGCAAACACAGCACCACCCAGCGGAAAGCTGCCATCAGCAGTTAAATCAGGAAAATCCAGAATCCGAAATGAAATCAGTACCCCCAGAGCAACAAGGGCATATATCAGCCCGCTTTCTAAAGCACCAAATAAAGCTATAGAAGACATATTATCCAATTAATAAATTGTAGTTAAAAATAAAAACAACATCGGCAAAGCCAGAACTAGCCTGCCGATGTCACAGTATTCAGCACGAAAACCGGTTATTTAATCGATTACTTTAGCCTGCTTAAGTAGCTGTGGCGGTAAGGTAATGCCCTGTTCTGCGGCATTGGATTTACTCACCATCAAATCCAACTGCTCGGCAGACATACGCTGCGGTGCAATACTGCCAGCTTGTTCACCCTTAAGAATCCGACCCACAATCTTTCCCGTAGTCACACCAAGCTCATGATAATTAACGCCCAGAGCCACAGCAGCACCGCGTTTCACCGAACCAGTATCGGAAGCTACCAGCGGCATTTTCATATTTTTGGCAACTTTGTACATAGATTCATAGGCAGAAACCACATTATTGTCCAACGAAGTATAAATCAGGTTTGCCTTACCTTGCAGACTTTTGGTAGCCATAGGTACATCAGTAGTGCGTTGTGCCGGAACCGCTGCAACAGTAATACCGTCTTTGGCCAGTAAAGTTTGCAATTGTCCCAGCACCACAGTGGAATTCACCTCACCCGGGCTATACACATAGCCAACTGTTTTCAGGTTGGGTACCACCTGTTTCATCAAATCAATCTGTGGTTGCAACGGCAATTCATCAGACACACCGGTTACATTGGTTTTACTCGGTTCCCAGTTTGCCACCAGTTTGGCTGCTACCGGATCGGTTATCGCAGCAAACACCACCGGTATTTTGCGTGTTGCCGCTACCACAGACTGCGCACTTGGTGTGCCAATAGCCACAATCACATCTGGATTACTACCAGCAAATTTTTTGGCAATCTGGCTGGCTGTAGCCGTATTACCCTGTGCACTCTGAAAATCAATCCGCAGATTCTTGCCCTGTTCATAGCCTTCGGCACGTAGTTCATCTATCACACCCTGACGCACAGCATCCAGTGCCGGGTGTTCCACAATCGCAGTGATGGCCACTTTCTTCATACTATTATCACTGGACTTGCCGCTCTGTTCGGATGGCGAACAGGCTGTAAGCAAGCAGGCAGCAGTTAAACCCAGAATCAGTAATTTTTTTTTCGATCCGAGCATATTGGGTTCCTTAGCACAAGATTATTCAGAAGCAATTGAGCAATAAAATTGCTTACAAGCAGATGATGACGCAAATTATACAAAAAATCCAGCCTGAATGCGTAATCAAAATTACTTAACCAAATTGCTTTGCACCGAAATAAAAATTCTATTTTTTCTTTTTACAAGCAATAAAATGCTAAATAATAGTTTAAATCACAAAAATAATTCCCAAAACCAATAAATTCTGCCATATCTGACTTTTCTTTCCAAAGTAAATTTACCTAATGTCAGCCAGTCGGTTATACCGGCTGGAAACCACATAGCCAAATTTTCCAGAACAGCCGCTGCTGACGCGGACGCGGCACAATTAATTGATACTGTAAAACATTTGCCAGCCCATCTTGCTCAATTTCCTCAAGCAGCGCAGAAGAGATTGCCAACATCGCCAGACTGCTACGCTGCCGATATTTGTCTGCCTGCGGTAACAAAGTCACAATAGACTTAAACTGTCTTTTCAATTCAACCAGCCATGTACTTAATAAAGACGTAAATTCTGCACTACCATGTCTATTCAATATCTGATGAGCTGGTACATTAAATTGCTGCAACATCGCTACTGGAATATAAAGCCGCCCCTGCCGTGCATCAGCACCAATTTGTGAAAACAGCTTTACAGATTGGCATAATTCACCAACTCTTTCAGCAAATTCCAAAGTTTGTTGCTCAGTAAATCCCAATACCCTGCTACCCAGACGCCCTTGCACCATACCAGCCTGACATACATACTGGCGCAACTGATCCATATCCTGAAATCTGGCCTGAGTTAACTCCGTACAATGCGCCTTAATCAGCGCCTGCAACTCAACTTGTGGCAAAGCATATTCTGCAATAAGTGGTTGCAGCGCCTGCATCAGCGGATGTTCCGGCATTGCTTTGTCAGCATAAAGCTGGCTTATCTGCTGTTGCCACCAGTTAAGCGTTGTCAGTGCCACATTGGCTTCCGAACAATCCTGTACCACTTCCCGCAACTCCTGTTGCAGGGCATACAACACCACCAGCGCCTGACGCTGTGCGCGGGAAAGAAAAGGGAAACGAAAAGCCATAGCATTCCTGCTATGGCAGATTTTCTGATAACAATATTCAAGCGGAAGCACAGCAATAGATTAATTTTAACTTAAACGACTATTGTAACCTGTTCCAGTTGTTTCTCCAGCAATATATGCATGCCAAAATTTAATTTTTTAGCGTATCTTTTTTTACCTCACCCGAACGCAAAATAAAATTTAGCCGGCCTTCCCAGAACTCAATCAGAAATAAATCATCTTTAGACAAGTGCTGCTGCTGCATTTTCTGCTCTAGCCACTTTTCATCTTTGTTTATGCGCTGTAATTCTGTTGTCCGAACTTCACCCTCCTTGAATAAAATCAATGAAGGATACTTGCCCTTATCGGTAAGTACAGTTAATGAACCACTGGGTTCTATCTGTGCGTAACTAACTTCTTGAAAAGAAGTAATTCCCTGTGCATGTAAAAGCGAAGCCACATTCAAAATATCAATCTTGTTTTTTTTGCGCAGAATATTATCCATCAAAAAGCGCCCGTCTTTCATAATCGGAATCGGTTCACCAATGGCAAACATTCTGAAAAAACTCACATGCTTACAAATCCAGTTTAAGAGTGAAATCAGACAAACACCAATTAACAACACAATAATATACTGATGAATCGGGATATCCTCATTATAAATCACGCCGCCTATAATCCCGCCAAATACAAAATTCCCGATAAAGTCTACCGGCGTCATCTGATTCAACTGAGTTTTACCAGTCAAATTCAAATGCAGAATCACAATTAAAAAGCCAATAAGAAACTTGGCCAGCACCCATAAATAGTATTCCATAAGAATTCCTAACTGTATTTCAAAGTTAAACTCCCAGCCAACAACTATCGACCCGGGCTCCTTCCCCTCATACAAGCATAATTCTCAAACTGTACTGAGTTACTGTATAAACATAAAAATTTCTAACACCAATCTGCTCCAATAGTATTTCAAGCATTTGATAAAAATAAATATTTTACCAAAAATTTCTAAACTTACATAAAGCCATACACTCCCCGGCCACATCACACATTTAATAGCAAGCAGACAAATTAAGCTTCTCTATTAATACCAAAAAATAAATAAAAAAAAGTAAATAAAAGCTATAGACAACGCTTTGCCATATAAATAAAATTACATATATAGGTATAACCAGATTGATACACCGATTTCCGCTATAATTAAATTCTTTACATACTGAATTAAACATCTATGTCAAATCAGCGTCTCATCATCGGTTTTCATGCAGTTAACGCCCGTTTATGGCAAAACCCTGCCAGCATTATTGAGCTTTATGTGCTAGAGGGTAAACACGATGCCCGCATGCGGGATGTACTAAGCAAAGCTGAAACAGAAAACGTACGTGTCATCAGCGCAGATCAGGCACGCCTCGACACCCTGAGTAAACACGCACGCCATCAGGGCGTAGTGGGCTTTATCGATGCTTCAAGACAGTACGTAGACATAGAAGATGTACTCGAAAACCTGAATGAACCACCATTACTGCTAATTCTTGATGGCATTACCGACCCGCATAATCTAGGCGCCTGTCTACGCGTAGCAGATGTTATGGGCGTGCATGCCGTTATTGCACCCAAAGACAAAAGTGCTGGCCTCAATGCCACCGTAAGTAAAGTGGCCTGCGGTGCGGCCGAAACCGTCCCCTATATCACAGTTACCAATCTGGCGCGCACCATTCGTGAGCTAAAACAGCGCGGCATCTGGATTATTGGCACCGATATGGAAGGCAGCGAGGATTTATACCATTTTACAGCCCCTGAAGCCGTAGCTTGGATAATGGGTGCCGAAGGTAGCGGTATGCGCCGTTTGACACGTGATCTGTGTGACACATTAGTATCCATTCCCATGTTTGGAACTGTTGAAAGCCTGAATGTTTCCGTAAGTACCGGAATTGTGCTAAGCGAAACTCGCCGGCAACGGATACTGACTAGCAACAGCAAAAACTGAAATAAATACCTATTACTGATAAGTGCCAGAAGATTAGAAAATTAAGGAGATACAGATGATTTGGTGTATTGTCGCCCTGATACTGTTTGTGTTAGAAATGTTCAGTGGTACATTTTATTTACTGGTAATCAGTGCCTCATTACTGAGCGCCGGTATGGCTGAGTGGCTACTACAAACCAGCAACAATACCAATGCATTAATTGCCACGGTTTTTTCCATTATTGGTATCACCATTGTACGTTTGTGGCAAAAGCAACATCCGCGTGAAAACAAAGCTAAAGCAAGTGATGACCCAGATTACGGCCAGACTGTGGTGCTAACCCAGCCGCTTGCCAACGGCTTATGGCAGGTGCACTACCGTGGCACCACATGGCAGGCACGTTTTACCCAGCCCACCGCCGCAAAACCCGGTGACAGCGCCCAAATCATCAGTCACGACGGCAATATCTTAAATCTCACTTCGCAAATCTCTACTACTTATCAGGAATAACCATGATTCTGACCTTTCTTTTTCTCGCAGCTATCGTTGTCTTTATCTGCATGGCATTTAAAGTTGTGCCACAACAGGAAGTCTACATTGTCGAACGTTTAGGCCGCTATCATGCCACCATGGTAGCCGGTTTGAATTTTATCATTCCAATTATCGACCGCGTAGCCTATAAACATACCTTAAAAGAAATTCCACTGGATGTACCCAGTCAGGTATGTATCACCCGTGACAATACGCAGCTTACCGTGGATGGTATTATTTACTTTCAGGTAACGGATCCCAAACTTGCCTCCTATGGTTCCAGTAACTTCGTCGTAGCCATTACTCAGCTAGCACAAACGACTCTGCGCTCAGTAATTGGCCGCATGGAACTGGACAAAACCTTTGAAGAGCGTGATGACATTAACCATACTGTGGTTGCTTCACTGGATGAGGCGGCCGTTTCATGGGGAGTGAAAGTTCTGCGCTACGAAATCAAAGATTTAGTACCACCACAAGAAATCTTACGTGCGATGCAGGCACAAATTACAGCCGAGCGGGAAAAACGCGCACGTATTGCCCAGTCTGAAGGGATTAAACAGGAGCAGATTAATCTGGCAGCTGGTCAACGCGAAGCCGAAATTCAGAAATCGCAGGGTGAAGCACAGGCCTCCATCAATGAATCGCAGGGTGCCAAAGTTGCCCAAATCAATCGCGCTGAAGGTGAAGCGGAAGCACTTCGTCTGGTGGCTCAGGCCACTGCGGAAGCAATCCGTCAGGTAGCTGCTGCTGTTAAAGAACCTGGTGGTACAGAAGCAGTTAATCTAAAAGTGGCTGAACAATATGTTGATGCCTTTGCCAAACTGGCGAAAACCAATAACACCCTGATTATGCCTGCCAACGTAGCTGATATCGGTAGCTTGGTTAGTGCCGGCATGAGCATTATCAAAGGCCAGAACAATACCTTGGCCAAATAAACAATTGTCAGGCATAAAAAATCAGGCTACCGGTTAATTCAAATCGGCAGCCTGAACATTTTTCAGCAGCATGAAATTAATAACACCACTTATTCTGTCTGAGTAAACAACATAACACTGGTTATCCTCATTTGTCTGTATATCCAGCACAGATACTATAATTTTTCAGTTAACGGCCACAGCCATGCCCAAACATTGCGTCCTTCGCTGCGCAATACCATAAAAGTACGACATGCAGCCGCGGTAGTCATACTTTCAACACCTATACCTTTTGCTGCCAGTTGCGCCATCAGACGCGGGTGAATAAACACATGTTTACTGCCAGTACCGATTAAAATGACTTCCGGCTGCGCCTGCATAGCTTGAGCAAAATCTTCGATAGTTAAAGCTTCAGCAACATCTTTATCCAATAACAATACTTCAGTTGCAGTAATACACACAGGCCTAGTGTATTGTTGGCCATTTACCGTAATTCCGCCATTATCAAACTCTTCAATCCATAAGCCTTGTTTATCACGGATTTCATCAATCTGCATCAAATACTCCTTATGCTTAACCGCATAATCTAATATAGCAGTAGTAGTCAAAAAAGCTGTTTTCCGCTAGCATAGTAGATTAACGTAAAATTGCAAGTATTAAGCAACCATACAATTAAATTCGTCTAATTTAAGGAGTAAAAATGCAGCCTCTACGCATTGGTTTGCTGGGCGTTGGCACAGTTGGTGGCGGCACCGTCAAGTTATTACAGAATAATGCAGATGAAATCACCCGCAGGCTCGGGCGTGAACTGATTATTACCCGAGCTGCCAGCCGCAATAAAGAACGTACCCGCGAAATATGTGGGCATCACACTCTCATCGGTGATGACGTATTCGATGTAGTCAATGCGCCTGATGTTGACGTTGTAGTAGAACTAATTGGCGGTACAACGATTGCTAAGGATGCTGTGGTACAAGCAATCAAAAATGGCAAGCACATCGTTACCGCTAATAAAAAATTACTGGCCGAATACGGTAACGAAATTTTCCAGCAGGCATCAAAGCACAATGTAATGGTAATGTATGAGGCAGCAGTTGCTGGCGGCATTCCCATTATCAAAGCACTACGTGAAGGGTTGGCCGCCAACCACATCGAATCTATTGCCGGTATCATCAATGGTACCAGCAACTTCATTCTGAGCGAAATGCGTGCCAATGGCAGCACCTTTGCGGAAGCATTGGAGCAGGCTCAGGCATTGGGCTATGCAGAAGCCGATCCCACCTTTGATATCGAGGGGCACGATGCCGGCCACAAATTAAGCATTATCTCTGCGCTAGCATTTGGCACACCGATTAACTTCAGCCAGTGCTATCTGGAAGGCATCAGCCATCTGGAAAGTCTGGATATCTGTTATGCAGAAGAATTAGGCTATCGCATCAAATTGCTCGGTATCACCCGTAAAACCCCAGAAGGCATTGAGCTGCGCGTACATCCTACCCTGATACCGGAAAGCCGCTTACTGGCCAAAGTAGAAGGCGTCATGAACGCAGTATCAGTTCAGGCTGATATGATTGGCCAGACACTTTACTATGGTGCCGGTGCCGGTGCCGGTCCTACCGCCAGTGCAGTAATGGCTGATATTATCGATGTAACCCGTTTACAGAATGCAGAAGCCAGTTACCGGGTTCCTTATCTGGCCTTTCAGTCTAATTCACTGCAAAATATTTCCATCCTGCCGATGGATGAGATTATTAGTAGCTACTATCTACGCGTATCCGCCTGCGATGAACCTGGGGTACTAGGTGAGATTGCCAATATTTTGGCTGCAGAGAACATATCCATCGAAGCACTGATTCAAAAAGGCATTATCAACAAAGAATCCGCCGAAATTGTTATCCTCACTCACTCAACCAAAGAGCGCTTTATCAAACAGTCTATGGCTCGCATTCAAGCATTACCACGAGTACTGTCACCAGTAACCATGATTCGAATGGAAAGTTTGTATCCACGCTAATCTCTTGTTGCAAAAATGATGATTTTTACATACGGGCAATATTGCCCGTTTTTAATTGCTTTTTAATATACGCCGATAAACCCTGCCTAAAATAATATAATCAAACAGCAATTTCAAATAATACAAAAATACTTAAACCCTAAACTGATAATACAATCAACTTAAAAATCTTAAACATATGATAAATAAAAACAATATACCAAGATCAGAATGACCAAGCACATCAACCTTTTATTTATTAACTGATAATGTTCAATACTTACCTTTTTGCGTTTGGCAACTAATCAATCATGACGATTTATTTAAATAAATTACTCAGCCTGATTGTCAGAAACAAAGTATATAAACACAGTAAATTAACAAAATCTTCAACGCCACACAAAACAGACTGCAAAATCGTTCAATCAGACTAAAAACTCATAAAGATTCTTTTTTATCAGATATATGCAATTACACAAGGCGCAAAATAATTAAATCCTGAATAAAAATATAATCTATTTGTATAAAACATATTACATACATATATTTTATACAATATAATGCCATAAGTATAAATATATTCAACCCAATATGGCATATTTATCTCATCATCAACCAGATAAGCATCAACTCCATTCAGCTCAGCACAACATTCATGGATACAGCCTACTCCAGTTATTAATTACGCTGGCGGTTATCCTGATACTTACAGCCTTCGCCTATCCCTATTACCGCCAGCACGTGCAGCAGGCCAGACTGCATCAGGCACAGGCCGCCTTGCTTACCAATAGCCAATATCTGGCCAAATATTATCAGCAGCACATCAGTTACAAAAAAAACAAAAACAGTTGGCCATCCTTACCCATCAGCCAGAATCAGCATTTTTGTTTCCGCCTTCAGGGTAATCCACGTTATAGCCGCGAAGAACATTACACGCTCAAAGCAGTAGCACTGGATACTGAAACCGAACCGCGCATACTCAAGCTTAATCAGGACGGCAGAATATTTCTCTGCCAAAGCAGCACCAGCCGTTGTGATGAAGAAGAGCATTTTTTCAGCGGCCGCAGTCAAACCGACAAGAACTGCCAAATCTTTAATTACTAGCCAATTCAGGACAACAACAACATTCTAATAATGAAACTGTTACAATACGCGCTCTTTCCATAACACTTATCTAAACTTAGTCTGGTTAAATCATGAGTATTCTGTCACTGGATAACGCCTGCTTTGCAGTTGGCCACCATCCCTTACTGGATCAAGCATCCCTGCAAATGGATGCAGGGGAAAAAATTGGTTTTATTGGCCGTAATGGTGCAGGTAAATCCACCTTACTGAAAATTCTTGCCGGCGTACAAAAGCTGGATGATGGTCTATTAACCATTCAGAACAATCAAAATGTAGTATATGTGCCGCAGGAGTCCTTTTTCGACCCACAGGCTACTATTTTTGACACCATAGCCCAAGGGTTGGGTGAACTGCAAAGCCTACTACGCGAGTATCATGAAATCAGCCAGAATGTGAGTGATGAAGCCAGTCTGAACCGTCTAACAGAGCTACAGAATGAACTGGAGAGCCGCAATGGCTGGCAGTTTGATGCCCTGATAGCACAGACCCTGAGCGAATTAAAACTACCGGAAAATGAACTTATCGGCAATCTCAGTGGTGGCCAGAAAAAAAGAGTTGCTCTGGCACAGGCTTGGGTACAGAAACCCGATATTCTGTTACTGGATGAACCCACCAATCATCTGGATATCGAAGCAATTGAGTGGATGGAAAACCTGCTGAGCAATTTTGCTGGCAGCCTGATTGTTGTCACACACGACCGTCGTTTTCTGGATCGCGTAGCCACGCGTATTGTTGAATTAGACCGCGGACACTTGCGCAGTTATCCGGGCAGTTTCAGTGCCTACAGCGAGAAAAAGGCTCAAGAACTGGCGGTAGAAGCCGAGCACAATCGCCTGTTTGATAAATTCCATGCCCAAGAAGAGGCATGGATTCGCAAAGGGATTGAAGCACGCCGTACACGTAATCAGGGACGAGTAAAACGGCTAGAGCAGTTACGGCGCGAACGAGCAGCGCGACGCGAAGTTCAGGGGCAAGTTAGCTTTAACCTGAATCGTGGCGAATCCAGCGGCAAAATCATAGCCGAAATTGAACATGCAAGCTTTGCCTATGGTGAGCATATCATCATGCGCGACTTCTCCAGCATTATTCAGCGTGGCGATAAGATTGGCCTTATCGGGCCAAATGGGGTTGGTAAAACCACATTTCTAAAACTGATTTTGGGAGAGCTGCAACCCACCTTGGGCAAAATTCGTCAGGGTTCACGTCAAGAAGTAGCCTATTTTGACCAATTTCGCAGTGCACTGAATGAAAACGATACTGTTTTCGACACCATCGGACAGGGCAACGATTACGTAGAAATTGGTGGCCAGCGCAAACATGTTATCGGTTACCTCGAAGAATTCCTGTTCTCTCCGGCTCGAGTACGCAGCGAAGTCAAATCACTTTCGGGCGGCGAACGCAACCGGCTGTTACTGGCCAAGCTGTTTACCCGTCCGGCCAATATTCTGGTACTTGATGAACCGACCAACGATCTAGATATTGATACTCAAGAACTACTGGAAGAATTATTGCGCGATTACAACGGTACAGTATTTTTGGTCAGCCACGACCGTACTTTTCTGGATAATGTCGTCACCCAGTCTATCGTATTCAATGGCAATGGCCAGTTAAAAGAATACATCGGTGGCTATCAGGACTACATCGATGCCAGAAAACGCGAGCAAAACTTGCAGACACCGACCCCAACAGTAAGCAAAGACACCAGCAGCAGTGACAAAAACCGTACCAAAAACCGGCGCAGCGATAAACTTTCCTATAATGAACAGCGCGAGCTGGCCAGTTTACCGGATGAACTTGCCGCGCTGGAAGCTGAACAAACTGAGTTGAATAAAAAACTATCCGATCCAGAAATTTTCAAAAATGACTATAAACTGGCAGCCGAATGGCAAGTACGTATTGCCGAAATTGAAGAACTATTGCTAGAAAAACTTGAGCGCTGGGAAAGCCTTGAAGCAAAACAAAAACTCCAGAACTGATACGCATAAGCAAACAGCTAGTGAATTAATTACACTAACTGTTTTTCAAAACCAGATTTATCTCTTATGGTGGCGCCCGCCAGCGCCACCACGCCGCATACAACTATCATAACGACGAGTAACATTAGTCGCATACCAGTTAGTATTGTAATCCTTACTTAATTTCGGCCCGCTAATCACCACCTGCGGCATAATCGCATATGGTGGATTTTTACCAAACTGACGTTTATACAAATTAATTACATTTTGATACGTAGTTGTATTTTCAAATTGCGCCTGCTTTTCCTGCAACAAATCCGTCCGAATCTCTTCTGGTTTCATCGCTATCCCATGATCAGCAAATAACTGATTTAGTGCCGTTTCAGTCTGGCTAAGCATAGACTGAGCATTATCATCCTTATCATACAGCAACAAATCTCCATCCAGAGACATAGCCAGATTCAGCAACTTATTAATATCCTGCTGAAAAGCAGCATTACGGCTTGAATACATGCCTGAATTATAATCCGCAAAACGATATTGGGTACTATCATAATTAGCAGGATACTTCATCAGCCGGTGGATACCATAATACAAACCACCCTCACGGGTATACATATAATCACGCAACTCATTCACAGACACATGGTCGCGCTGGTACTGACGCGCATATTTTACCGACACCTGCATCGAACCAATAGTAGTAATCGGATTATTTTCTTCCCCAAAATCCTTGCCCATAAATTTGGCAGCGGCATTGGCAATAGAATCGGCATAAAACTGCTTAGCAACATAAGCAAAAATCTGCCGATAAATCAAATCCAATTGCTGTTCGGTTTTTACGGCACGCATCTGCACCAGAAAACTGTTTTCCTTACTCGGCTCATTAAGCAGCACATAAGTAAAATAACGAGAAACCGCTGGCCCTAACGCCGGACCAAACTGTTTAATAAATTTTTGCGGTACTTCAGTCTGAAACGCTTTAATTGCCTTGTTACCCAAATCAGGAACAGCAGGATTGGCAACAAAATTGGATTCCTGATCCACCACAGCAATCACACTACACACATTTTCCCGCGTCTTACTGATTTTCAGCTCATCCATAATCCGGCTGATATCTGCCGCCCATGCATCACGTTGTGCTACCCTTGCCGGTATTAGCTGGCTTATTTGCGCAGTTTGGGACAATATTTTACCATCGCCGCCCCGCAAATCTTCATCGATACCAGACCAGCTTCCATGTTCCTTACAGGCAGCCAAACCCCACAACAATAATCCTGCCAACGTTATCCGACCAGCTGCTTTCAGTAAAAATTTAGCGTTCATACCATATACATTCATTCAGGCAAATCAGTTCATCAACGCAACCAACACAGCTTCATTTTCTAACACTCCTCCCGCGACAACGCCAGAACCATACCCAGACCCATAGCAATACAGCGCTAAAAAATAATGCACTCCATATCGGCAAAGGTACCCACAGAATACGCTGTACCTCACCACAATTGCCTGAGCCACGAATAATCGGTTCATACCAGTCAAATAGAGGCGCATTACGATAAACAAATGTCAATGGTGCACCACAGGAGGGCTGTTCAACTAAGGGCAGGTGCTGAATATATATCTGTTTTATCGCCACATACAGCCCTGCAACTGGCGCCAGACTCACCACAACAGCATTAACCACTCGCTCTAAACAGCTACGATTAGGGCAGCAGGCACACAAAAAAGCCAGTAAAGTTGTTGCAATCACTGCAATACGTTGTTTAATACACATCACACAGGGATTCATGCCCAGAACATATTGACCGATAAATGATCCGGCAGCACAAAGCACTCCCAGAAAAAATACACACCATAATGCCTTACGAAAGCTCATTTTCAATCCTTTCAAGCTGGCTGCTAGCAAAAGCACACTGACTACTAACCGGCTGGCTACAACAAAACAAGCCATAGCCAGTCATGGCTTACACCCCGGCAACCGTCATATTATCAATCAGAATAGAACCCACCTTATGTGTGCTGCGTCTTAATGCATCATCTGCCGCACCAATCATAGCCATAAACATATCCTGCAAACGCGAAGCAATCGTAATACCTTCCACTGGATAGACAATTACCCCATTTTCCACCCAGAAACCAGCCGCACCACGTGAATAATCACCAGTAATCCCATTCACGCCCTGACCCATCAGTTCTGTGACCAGCAAACCAGTGCCCATCGTCTGCAATAGCTCAGCCTGAGTTGCATGCGTATGATTCAGATATAAATTATGCACCCCACCGGCATTACCAGTAGTCGTCATGCCTAACTTGCGTGCACTGTAACTGCTTAAAAAATAGCTAGTCACATGGCCACCATCAATAACCGTACGCTCACGAGTAGCCACACCTTCAGCATCAAAATAAGTACTGGCCAGCGCCTTTTTTACATGTGGCTTTTCAGTCAAAGATACCCATGGTGCCAGAATTTGCCTGCCCAGACTGTCTACCAGAAAACTAGTTTGCCGGTACAGTGCACCACCACTCAGCGCACCCACTAGATGACCAATCAAACTTCCAGCTACCGTAGTATCGAAAACCACCGGATACTTACCAGTAGCAACAGACCGGCCATTCAGGCGCCGTACCGTACGTGCAGCAGCAGTCTGGCCAATCGTTTCAGCTGTAGTCAGATCACGCGCATCACGTGCCAGATCATACCAATAATCACGCTGCATACCGGAAGCATCAGCAGCCACCACACTACAGGAAATACTGTGCCGACTGCCACGCTGATAGGCACAAAAATCATTACTGTTAGCATATACATACTGATAATGGTCAGTCTGCACCTCTGCACCTTCCGAATTACTGATACGCTCATCCGTATCCAGCGCAGCCCGTTCTGTACGTTTGCCAATAGCAATTGCTTCATCCGCAGATAAAGACCAGGGGAAAAACACTTCTGTATCACCCAGCTCTGTTGCCAGCAATGCAGCATCGGCCAAACCGGCACAATCATCCTGAGCAGTATAGCGGGCAATATTCAATGCCGCCGTTACCACATCACCGATTGCCCTATCATTAAAATCGGCAGTACTGGCACGCCCTTTGGCCTGCCCCAGATAAACCGTAATATCTAGAGACTTATCCTGCTGATATTCAATATGTTCAACATCCTGCTGGCGCACCTGCACATTCTGTCCAACAGATTCACTGATATCAATTTCAGCCGCACTTGCTCCCAGTTCTCTGGCTTTCTGCAATGCCTGCTGGCTCAACTGTTGTAACTGTTCGGCGCTGTGATGAAACATAATTAACCTCTTGCAAAGAAGCCTGCATTCTAGCATGCTGCTTTAAGCACTGGCAGCAATGAAACATACATGCCAACTGAAATAATACGGATTTTTTGCTAAAATAGACACTTGAAATTCAGATTACATGTGACACCTAAATATATGAACAGCAACCCTGATAGCCACACCATTGCAGAAAAAGAATGGGTAAGCAAAACCCAGATGAAAAAGCAAATGAACGATTTGCAACAACTGGGCATGGAACTAACCAAACTTTCTGCGGATACCTTAAAAAAAATGAACCTGCCTGAAGATTTATTACAAGCAGTACTAAGCTATCAAAAAATCAGCTCCAACAGCGCCCTGAAACGGCAAGCACAATTTATTGGCCGCCTGATGCGTGAAACCGACACCGCACCAATCAGCGATTATCTAGCACGCCTCAAGGGTGAAAACAACGCACATAACGCCTATTTGCAAAGATTAGAAAACCTACGCCAGCGCCTGATTGCCGATGACAGCAGCCTTACCGAAGTCATCAGCCAGCATCCACATATCGACATCAATAATCTGCGCACCCTGATTCGCAATGCCCGCAAAGAACAGAATGCCGGCAAACCACCAAAAGCATTCAGAGCAATTTTCCAACTACTGAAAACTGAAATCAGCGAAGATACCCCTTCCTGAAACAACAAAACATATCCCTGAAATTAACGGCCATTTCCCTATCTGAATTAAGTCAATTTCAGCACCCGAATCCGGATAAACACCATGAGCGATATCTTAAATAAAATCATTGCCACCAAAAAAAACGAAATGGTTGCAGCTAAAACTGCTGAATCACTGGCTGAAGTACGTGCACAGGCATACGATCAGGCACCGGCACGCCCTTTTCTCGATGCCATCCATACCAAGCATCATCAGGGTAAAGCTGCCATTATTGCCGAAGTCAAAAAAGCCAGCCCATCCAAAGGGCTGATTCGCCCCGACTTCTCGCCGGCAGACATCGCTCGAGCCTATCAGCAAGGTGGAGCCGCCTGCATGTCTGTCCTTACCGATACCAGCTATTTTCAGGGCAGCCTCGCCTACCTTAATACAGCCCGTAACGCCTGTAATCTGCCCGTATTACGCAAAGATTTCATCATCGACATCTATCAGATTTATCAGTCTCGGGCACACAACGCCGATGCGATACTGCTTATCGCAGCAGCACTAAGCCATACCCAGCTAAATGAATATGAAGCCATTGCCCACGAACTAGGCATGACCGTATTACTTGAGATTCATAACGAAGATGAACTGGAAAAATGCATCAATATGCGCACCCCACTATGGGGCGTAAACAACCGCGATCTGCGTACATTTGAAGTGGATTTACAGCAAACCATCAAACTTCTGCCGGCACTAACCGGCAAAACCATCGTTACCGAAAGCGGCATTTTTACCACAGACGACATTCACATGATGCAACAGCATCAGGTTAACACCTTTCTCATTGGTGAAAGCCTGATGCGCAAACAGAACATTGCTGATGAATTAAGTATACTGGTCAATGCCTGAAGCATTTATACACCCTATCTAAACCGCATTAATTACCCTAAAAGGAAAAATCATGGCCGTGATTATTAAAAATGCAGAAGAAATTGCTGCAATGCGCGTTGCAGGCCGGCTGGCTGCCGAAGCGCTTGACTATATAGGCCAGTTCATCAAGCCAGGTATCACCACCAACGAAATCGACAAACTGATACATGATTACCATATCAACGTTCAGGGCGGCTATCCTGCACCATTGGGATATGGTAACCCACCATTTCCAAAATCCTGCTGCACTTCCGTCAACCACGTCATCTGTCACGGCATTCCCGATGACAAACCATTAAAAAATGGCGACATCCTGAACATCGACGTCACCATCATCAAAGACGGTTTTCATGGCGATTCCAGCCGCATGTATGCAGTTGGGGAAATCAGCCCACAGGCACGCCGCCTGATCAACATCACCCATGAAAGTATGATGGCCGGCATCTCAGCAGTTAAACCAGGTGCCACTCTGGGTGACATCGGCTATGCATGTCAGCAGGTTGCCGAAAATGCCGGATATTCCATGGTACAGGAATTCTGTGGACATGGAGTTGGCCGCGGTTTTCATGAAGAACCACAAGTGTTGCATTATGGTCGGCGCAATACCGGCTTAAAATTGCAACCAGGCATGATATTTACCATCGAACCAATGGTTAATCAAGGTAAACGCCAATTGCGTATCTTAAATGACGGCTGGACAGTCGTAACCAAAGATCACAAACTCTCTGCACAGTGGGAACACGAAGTACTGGTCACCGAAAATGGTTACGAAATTCTCACCATCAGCCCATTAACAGGCAAACCTTAAACCTATCAAAAAAACAACAAAATTTTACATTAAGGAATCATTAACATCTGATTTAAGACAATAAATCTTAACTAATTTTAATTAAAATAAAATATGTATTATTTTTGAAACACCATATTTTTATAAACCAGCAGCAATATTGTATTGAATGTAAAAACTATTGTGATAATATTGAAGTCCATAGATAATTATGCATATTGGTCTAACATTAGTCATTACATTTAATGACTAAACTTACCAAAATAATTAAATGTTTATGAATGATCATATTAATTAATTCTACTAACACATAGACAACTTGTTTTTAAGGTATAACAATATGAAAGCTTTTAAACCTATCAACAATGTGCGCGAAATCCGTAAAAAACTCGGTCTGAACCAAATCGAGTTCTGGAGTCAGGTTGGCGTCACTCAATCAGGTGGCTCTCGTTACGAAGCTGGCCGCAACATTCCAAAACCAGTTCGCGAACTGGTACGACTAGTACATGTTGAACAGCTGGAATTAAGCAAACTCAATCGCGCAAACATGGAAGTGGCTGAACTGCTTAAAAACGAGCATCCTGAAATGTATCTAGAACTGAAAGCAAAAATAGAAGGAAAATAACCCTTTCTATCAGCCTTTTTAACAGAGCTCCGTACCAGATTCTGGACGGAGCTTTTATCTTGTTTATTAAAAATTCAGCCCTATAATAGAGCACAACAAATTAATCAGGATTTATCCATGACACACACAGCATCTACCCTGATGCCTTTTTTTGGTCTCATCCGGGTAAGTGGCGAAGACCGCGCCTCATTTCTACACAACCAACTGTCCAACGACATAAACCACCTGCCAGCAGGCCAGGCGTGTCTGGCAACCTACAACACAGCCAAAGGCCGCGTAATAGCCAACATAGTAGTACTCAACAGAGGCGAAGACATCATCCTGATTGCTGCAGCCGATCTGTGCGAAACATTACAAAAAAAACTACAGATTTACATCATGCGCAGCAAAGTGAAACTGGAATGCATGGCTGAATGGGGTGCAGCTGTAAACGTACCAACCAGTACAACCACATCAGCAGAACCAGCACAACCACAATATGTATTATCAACCACCCAAGCAAACCAAATCTGGCATATAACCCTGCCAGATAACTCCACTATCCAGATTGGCAAAATCAGCCAGCTCCCCCCATTAAATATAGAAACAAGCAAAACATGGCTGGCACATCAGATTAACAGCGGCAATCCGTGGATCAGCGCAGCTACCACAGAAACCTGCGTAGCTCAAATGCTCAACCAGCAACTGATCGGCGCAGTCCATTTCAAAAAAGGCTGTTATCCCGGTCAGGAAATCATTGCCCGTGCTCAATACCGTGGTCAGGTAAAACGCGGACTGGCTCTACTAGAAGCCACCAGCACACTCTCCGCTGGTGATATCATCAACGATAGCAACAACGAAGAAGTCGGCCTGATTATCAATCAAGTACAACAAGGAGCAATCACCTTAGCTCTGGCTGTAATCAAACACAGCGCGGCTGAAACCCAATTACAGTGTCGTAACCATCCCATTGCCACAAAAAAGTGCTTTTTTACCACAGCTATTACCAAAAATACCTGAAATAGCAAATAACCACCTGCCAGTAGATACTTCCTCATGCCTACTGCTGGCAAATATATTGAATAATAAAACACAAAAATGCAAATGCATATCCAAAATAAATATTACCCAGTTCTAGCTATTTTCAAATACCGGCTTTATACCAACCATAGCAAACTTACCACCATTTAACTCAACTGATTAAAAGCCACTATTTTCACCTATAAACCACACAAATAACAGATTTTATATCAACCTGTGCTACAATATAACCTTTACAAGACGGCCACAGCCGTCTTGTTTTTATTGTTTGTAGAATACAAAAAATCATGAGTCAGATTGCCCAGGAAGCGGCACGCCGCCGCACATTTGCGATTATTTCCCACCCGGACGCCGGTAAAACAACCCTCACCGAAAAACTATTATTGTTTTCCGGAGCCATTCTCTCAGCCGGTACCGTCAAAGGCAAAAAATCCGGAAAATTTGCCACCTCAGACTGGATGGAAATCGAAAAACAGCGTGGCATATCCGTAGCCTCTTCCGTCATGCAGTTCGATTATCGCCAGCATGTCGTCAACCTACTCGATACCCCCGGCCATGAAGACTTTTCCGAAGACACCTATCGCGTACTCACCGCAGTAGACAGCGCCTTGATGGTCATTGATGCAGCCAAAGGCGTAGAAGCACAAACCATCAAACTCTTAAACGTCTGCCGCTTGCGTGATACCCCAATTGTTACCTTCATGAACAAATACGATCGTGAAGTGCGAGACTCTCTCGAACTACTTGATGAAGTAGAAAATATCCTGCATATCCGCTGCGCCCCGATTACCTGGCCGATTGGCATGGGCAAAAACTTCAAAGGCGTATACCACATCCTCAATGATGAAATTTACCTGTTTGAAGCCGGTGGCGAAAAACTACCACATCAATTTGATGTCATCAAAGGCATCAACAATGTCCGTCTGGATGAACTCTTTCCCATAGAAATACAGCAACTGCGTGAAGAAATTGAGCTCGTACAGGCAGCCTCAAATGAATTTGACTTAGATGCCTTTCTGCGTGGCGAACTTACCCCCGTCTTTTTCGGTTCAGCCATCAATAATTTTGGCATTCAAGAAATACTCAATGCCCTGATCGACTGGGCACCAGCGCCACAACCACGCGAAACTCTCGAACGAGTAGTCGAGCCCATCGAAACCAAATTCACCGGTTTTGTATTCAAAATTCAGGCAAATATGGATGCCAAGCACCGCGACCGCATTGCATTTTTGCGTGTATGCTCCGGCGAATTCACCCGTGGCATGAAGATCAAACATCTACGCTTAAATCGCGATATTGCAGCTTCCAGCGTTGTTACCTTCATGTCTCATACCCGCGAGCTGGTCGAAGAAGCCTTTGCCGGCGACATTATCGGTATTCCCAACCACGGCAATATCCAGATTGGCGACAGCTTTACCGAAGGTGAACGTCTCACCTTCACCGGTATTCCATTTTTTGCCCCTGAGCTATTCCGCGCCGTACGGATTAAAAATCCACTAAAAATGAAGCAGCTACAAAAAGGTTTACAGCAGCTGGGTGAAGAAGGTGCCGTACAGGTATTCAGGCCACACAACGGCGGCGACCTCATACTTGGCGCCGTAGGCGTATTGCAGTTTGAAGTAGTCACAGCCCGTCTGGCTAATGAATATGGCGTCGATGCCGTATTTGAATCTGTCAGCATCTGGTCAGCACGCTGGGTATCCTGTCCCGACCGGAAAAAACTGGCCGAATTTGAAAAAGCCAACGTACTTAACCTCGCTACCGATGCCGGTGGCAACCTCACCTACCTCGCCCCCAACCGCGTTAACCTATCGCTTACCGAAGAACGCTGGCCAGATATCCGTTTCCATGAAACACGAGAATTAACCGCCCAGATTAACGACTAAACGCACCAAATTGTTTTCAACAAAAGCAGCTTGTCTAATAAAGAACAAGCTGCTTTTATTTTTATAAAAATACCACAAAATCAAATTGGCTTAATCGCACATAAATCATAAATTCAAAATACAATAATTAGATCAAATAGAAACTACTTGTATTAAATAAAGTTCTATAAATATTTTAATACGAGTAAAATGAGCTTAAAATTCAAAATTTATTTTATCAACACTAATTAATAAGAGATGGAATATGATAAGAGATCCAAAAATTGCTGGGGAAGTTAGCGATTTAATGCTGAACATAACCACTGAACTAAACCAATCACTATTTAAAGTACAAGATTGCTGTCCCAAAGACGAATTTATTGCATATTGAAGAATTGTTGGAAAAGTAATGGGAGAAATATTTTTCTTTTTAGACCCACTATTCCGTGAACACCCAGAACTCAAACCAAAAGATTGGGACTAATAAAATTAACTATTTATTATTACTTCTATAGGCTTTTTTTATCAGCTATATGTTTTGTCTTGTGGGCTGATAATACTCAGTTTGCCGCCGATGTTGGCCTCAATACGGTTGGCACTGGCCTAG
This sequence comes from Snodgrassella gandavensis, assembly GCF_914768025.1. Classification (GTDB taxonomy): domain Bacteria; phylum Pseudomonadota; class Gammaproteobacteria; order Burkholderiales; family Neisseriaceae; genus Snodgrassella; species Snodgrassella gandavensis. The sequence continues at coordinate 381,326 of NZ_CAJZCE010000001.1, forward strand.
GCACCAATCGAGGGGGGGAGATGTTGCCTTTGCTGCTCAAGCTGAGTTTGTCTGACTGTAAGGTGGTCTGGCTGTGGGTTTGGCACCCAGATGGGTTTTACTGCTCCTAAAATTATCCTCGGATGGTTGTTCAGTTAGGTATTTTAGAAAGTAGCTCGTCAACTTTATCATTATCTTCTGGATGAAGTGCAAGATATTTTTCACATACTAGCCTAACATAATAATAACAGGTTTCTTCACTGACTACTATTTCATCATTTTTTTCTGGAGGATAACCTATAGCAAAAAAACACCCTCTTCGAAAATCATATCATCTAAAAAACCATCATACTCGCAAGCAAAATGACAATATGCACTATCCGTGCTAAATCCTGTCTTTTTAATCATATAATCAACTGCTTTTAAAAAGTAGCCTTCATCATACATAATATCAAAATAAGATACTACAATTAAGTTTAGCCCTGTATCAACATCGGCTTAGGTGAATAATTCTTTTGTCATTTTATACCTCCTCCAGGATGAAAATTTCTTACTATACCTGTCGTTTTATCGATATATATACTAAATTGTATTAACTTAAACTTAATCTGACAGACACTACCTACTCATCGGCATTCGTTCTAACACAATGACTGTCTGATGAGTAAAATAAATTCTCTAGCTGCTTTTCTTTAGCCAGTCCTTTTGTCTCTA
>NZ_CAJZCE010000002.1 GCF_914768025.1 Snodgrassella gandavensis
CAGCAGAGTAATAGTTTATCCCGCTAACGAGAAATACGCACAAATTCCAGCTCAATATCTTGTAGATGAACGCGGACGTTATATAGATGAAAATGGTAATCTTACTGATCAACCTGTAGAAAATCCTTACTATCGAGATTATATGAAGCATCACAGATAATATCATTCAGAGATGGAATTTAAATAGTCCGGTAGAATAAGACTATCAATTATATGATCTCTCTGATTATGGTGAGAAACTGCAAAAGAACTGGTGCAATGGAATACCGGTGGGCTGATACTGAATGCCATCGGCGCAGGATTGGCCACACCAATCAATATTTTAGGGGATAGTTACAGTACAGCACTATAGGATAAATATTTGATTGCTAAAGTAGAAATTAAAACACAGCATTTTTATCCCAGATGAAATGTGCTACAGGAATCCATTTGTGGTCTTTTTCTTCAAACCAAACAGTAAGATTTTCTTCATTACTGCTAGCCCATGTTACTTCCCTAATTTTTATATCTCTGCTCCTTATTTCTTTTTGTGTAAATTGTTTGGATAGTCCTGCTCTAAATTCGGTAATAAAACCGTCTTTTTTACCCAGAATAAAAGTTTTATCCCATAAGGGCGGATATTTTTTTATCAGGCTATCTACAGGTGTTTGTTCTATCAGATTGAAATTGATAAATTTTTCCATAGTATCTCTATTGGTTCTATTTAACTCTTTATTGACTACTATGTGATTCTCCCGATTATTCTCTTCTATTACTTTAATTTTATTGCACGAAGATAGTAGCAGAATAAATAATATAATGAATATATAGTTCTTCATAATTTTATATTAGATAAAAAGTTGTATCAGGTAACATGGTGTTTAGCTGATTTAGAATATAATCTAAATGACGTTTCCGTAATTCATTTCCTACATTCATTACGCTGGGGTAATCCAGTTTAAAGCCTCCATTAATGCGATTATCATCATGATATTCATCTGAATGTCCAATGATTGGAATATTCCCCACAGTGTGCCCAAATTCATGAGCAATAGGAAATTGATAATACTCTTTCAAACCAAAGTAACCCCTATATTTTGATTTAATATCTTCGGTATCTAAGCTAATTATTCTTTGATCCCAGATTACATAACTTATTTCAAAACCTTCCGGAGCTATTTTGATTACATTTACTGTCCAGTGAGGATTTGTTGATACCTATTTGATGTCAAAATCTACGGTGAAAACACTATTTTTATGTTTTACAGCAAAGCTAGATAGTCCCTTAATTTTTAACTTAAAATAATTTCCCCAAATTTTGCTAATAAGAATATCAGCAGGTTGATGGAATTTTCTTGTTTCCCTTATGGTCCAAGGGGTAGCTCGGGTAGACCAGTTATATTGCCATTTTTCCTGAATAAGAATGGTATTTCTATCTTCTTCTATGAAAATATCTATTCTTGCCGTTCTTTTAATAGTATTCATAATTAGAAGTTTAGTATCATTAAATCAATTTAAATATTTAAATTTGAAAAGCAAAATATATCTAACTTTTGAATTAATACTTATTTTTGAGTGTATGCCATAATTGATATTTGTGTAAAGTAATGAAACTATTAGTATGGTTTAACTGAATTGCTGTCTGACTGGTTTGTTACTAAGTAGCCACAGAGTTGGGCATATTAGTCTTTTAACAATACATTTGAGTAGAAAATGAGCCTATTTTAATGCTGCTCAGTGCACTACATGTATCCACGCCAATGTTGGCGTATAAGCACTGGCTCTATGGGGTTTTGTATGCACTTAATTCGATGCAGGAAATCATGGCTGATCATTATCTGCAACGGCTGGAGCATCTGGCCCGTCAGTTTGTTTATGGCCGTTTTCTCAATAGTGGCACTGGTGCAGATTATTATCATATGATTTATAAAAATGGCAGCTATCCGCTGTTTTTAAAGGACAATCAGTAGGCGCTGGCGTGATTTAAGTATGGCATGATTGAAAACAATCTGGTGTTTAATTGTCTAGATTATCTGATTTGGTGGGAGGCAAAAGCGGCAAGTGATGCTGATGAGGTTATTGAAAGTTTTAAGTTTACCCAGCGTAGTTCTGTTGAGTATTTTTCGCCGCAGTATCCCATGGATGGAAAAGATGGTTTACCGGATACCATACTTCATTATTTTGGTAATCTCTGCTTAATCAGTCACAGTAAAAATATACGCCTGAGTAATTTTTCGCTAATGATAAGGCAGGAATATTTTGAGAAGTCAATACAAGACAACAGTATTGGTTCACTTAAATTATATGAAATGCTTAGCTTAATGAGGGAAGAAAATTCATGGGGCGAGGCGAAATAAAAGCGCACGAACAATGCATGCTGAAATTTTTTGAAAAAGATTCAACAATCAGCCTTAGAGGCCAATCTGATTAAAGTGCGCTTAGCTGAATGGATATTTAAGAATAAATACGGTTAGTATTGCTTATGTGATAAGAACAATTAAATTGTATTATTTAATCGTGATTGATAAGAAAATTTAGTTTGTATGCAGAAAAGATGAAATCAAATGGTTATTGCGGTAAATTGTGCTTAAGGGTTTATTGATTTCAGCCATAGAGATTACAATTTATTTCTGTTTGGGAATGAAATAAAACACAATAGTGCAGCGAATGTCAGTATAGCTACAGCGCACCACACAGCACTCCATCCGTAGCCATAGGCGATACGAGCAATGATAATAGGGGTTAGAAACGAAGTGATAAATACGGTAGTACCAACCATACCCAAGGCTGTCCCTGCACGTTCAATGCCTGCTTTTACTGCTACCTCGGTATAAGCAATACCATGCCATGCATGGCCAAATAAACCAGTTAGCACGACAAATACAACACCCATATATGTATTATTCACCATTAAACAGAGCATCAAGGAGGCTATTCCTCCAAGTATGGCGTAGTATTTTAATAAGGGGATACGATTCTTTTTTCTGTCTGTATAGTAGCCTGACCAAATCCTGAGTATTCCGCCGCCAATCTGCACAATAATGAGAATAACAGAGATTGATGTTAAACCTATATGTAGGATATCGCGCATATAGATACCGCCAAATGTAAGTACTGCCATTTGAGGTACTGTTAGAAAACCCGCGGCCATAACGACCTTCCAGACTTCAATACTTTTCAGTGGTGAGGGAATGGTAAGCGTTGATTTGGATGCATTTTTTGATTCGGCATGTTTGGCGTTGATAAACAACACAACCACAAGACCAACGCTCAAGCCTGCGATGGCTAACACGGTAAACATCAGTTCAAAACCATATGAATGGGCCAACCAAGGCAGTAGTCCTGTACCAATCGCTCCGCCAACCGGGATTGCAGTTTGGCGAACACTCATGGCAAATCCACGCTCACTATCATCAAACCATGACATGACTGTTCTGCCTGATGAGGAGTTAATACTACCGCTGAAAGCCCCAGTTATTGCTAGGGCTGCGCCCAAGTGTAGATACTTGACACCTTCAGGCGAAGCCTCTGGTGTAAGTGATATGGCGATTAAGGCATATACTATCGCTGATGACCATAAGCCGAGAATCAGAACTTTTTTGTCACCTAGTTTATCTGTGAGTAGCCCCCAAAGTATTTCTGAAGCCGCAACTCCTAATCCCATTGAACCTAAAACAAAACTAAGCTCGTATAATGAAAAATGATAAGCATCTCGCATTAAAATTCCGGTAATAGGAATGCCTGCAAAACCCATGGCAAATGTTGCTTGTGCTAGAACGCCAATTGCAAGCACAAACCAACGATAATTATTTTTTTTATCCATTTCTGTTTTGTATTCTTCCAATACCATACGAAATAGTATGTGTTTTTTTATACTATGCCGTTTTTGTATATTGGTAAACGAAATTTGTTATAATTTTTATTATTATGTAAATAATATTTGTGTTACCACGTCAGTTTGTATGTTTTTTTAATATAATGGGCAGTAATAATAGATAATGCAGTTATTAATGGTTTTGGCTGTCTCTCTGTGCGCGCAATACAGGAGAATCTATACGATATCGACATTGCTGCGATCATAGGCTAAACACCAAGCCGATGTTGTACTGGAATTAACGGGTGTATTTAATGATGGTAAGAAAGTACGGCTCATTTTAAAGCATGAAGGTAAGGATGCTTATCTTTGTACCTGTAAAATAAGCATTGCTATTTTACACTGGTCTGATAAAATATCACTTATGGAACAGCGCAAGCCGCCAAAATCGGGCGGCTTGCTTTTTGTTATTAATACGAAATACCGTTGGCGCATTTAGCTGCGGTATCTTGGAGAAATATGATGCAAAAAATTCCGTTGACCGTAATTGGTGCCGATTTGCTGAAGCAGGAGCTGCAAGAACTCAAGAGTGTGGCTCGTCCTGCTGTGATTGAGGCTATTGCTGAGGCACGTTCACATGGCGATCTGTCGGAAAATGCAGAATACGAAGCTGCTAAGGAAAAACAGGGCTTTATTGAAGGCCGGATTGCTGAAATTGAGCATAAGCTCTCACTGGCGCACATTATTGACCCGAAAGAAACCAATGCCGATGGTAAAGTGGTATTTGGGGCAACAGTAAAAATGCAGGATCTGGAAACTGAGGAAGTGGTTAGTTATCAGATCGTTGGTGAAGATGAGGCCGATATTAAACAGGCAAAAATTTTTGTTGGTTCACCAATAGCCCGCGCGTTGATTGGCAAGGAAGAAGGCGATGTGGCCGAAGTTCAGGCACCGAGTGGTGTGCGTGAATATGAGATTCTTGAGGTTTTTTATATTTAAGCAGGCGGTTTTTAATCAGTTGTCTGTTGTCTTAGGTTAAAATGCTAGGACAAAATAATTAAGCGATTCATGGTAATGAATCGCTTTTGTTTATTCAGTTGTTTCAACTTTACGGCGGTACAACACCAGTTGTTTGCCGATGTGCTGTATCAGCTCGGCGCCTGTGGCGGTGCACAATGCTTCGGCAATGGCAATCCGGTGTGCACGTTCGTCACCGGCAACCTGTACTTTAATCAGCTCGTGTGCTTCGAGATTGCGGTTGGTTTCGGCGATTACTTCGGCTGTTAGCCCGTGCTGCCCAATTAATACGACCGCATGCAGTTGATGCGCGCGTGCTTTTAATGCCATTTTATCTTTACTGCTTAGTTTTTCAGTTGCCATTTTGGTTTCCATATTGCTAAAACCTACCTATCCGGTTGGCGGATACGCTGGTTGAATTCAGATTGAGCTATTTTAAATGAGGCAGCCAATTTTTTATAGTTAATATCAAGCTGATTTTATGTAATAGGTATGTTATTTGTGTGTTACTAGCTAATTGACTCTGTCAGAATATGTTGTATAAGTAATATGAGGTTGTGAATACATGTGAGGAACTGGTAAGCAGAAGTTTGTCTGTTGGGTATAACTGAATAGTTATTTGAAATATGTGTTGATTTTATCTTTTTTTGATAATATATGTTTAAATTATTGAAGTTGCTTCAGGTTGAGTGTCATGTATGGCTCTGAACTGTTTCTGTTTTGAATATTTTAAACTTTGATTGATGCTGTTTTGAATTAATAATGATGAAATTTCAGCGTGTATACAGTGGGACATTGTGGGTGCTGGACACCATTTTTTTCAGACTGTTTGCGTGGTACTGGTTAATGGGATTGTTTATACACGTTCTTTCCTATACTGAAGCGCGGGACAGTATGAGAAAAGAATCTATGTTTCCTTTTGATGTGGCGGTATTTCAGGCTGATGGTTCTTTTGAAGGTATCAGTTATACGGCAGATAGAGACGTCAGGTCTGCAAATACCTCCTATCTGGCTCCTGTGCCTAAGGGGCATAAGCAGTATGGTGAATATAGTTCGTTTAGTTATCAGGTGATTGAGCAGCGGTCACAGCAGCAGTTAATCCAGACAGTTTCTAAAGATGATGAGCGCACTACATGGGCAACCTATGTGGCAGCCCATGATTCGATTATGCCGTTAACCACCAGAATATATGCTTTTGATTATATGCCGGCTTCTGCCGCTGCGGCTTTTATTGTAGTGCAGTTGCTGAAGTGTTTTATCCGCTATCTGATTTGGAGAAATCAAATCAGGTTGAGCTGTGCTGCTGAGTATTAACGGCTGAATCAATTTTGTATGCTGAGTAGGTTATTTGTATTTTGTTTTGTTAATCAGTATTTTGCTTAAAGCACTGCTGGCAGTATGATGCAAAGAAGATAGATTCAGGTTTGAGGTAGAGGTGGTGAGTTCGGTTTGTTTTGATGGTTGGCTAGGATAATCTGCTGCTGTTTTAGGCTGCTAAATTTATCAGTTTTGCTGCTGGTATGCTCTGTATTCTGCTGCGATTTCACGATACAATGTGAAGGTTTTTTCAAGAAATTGCATCATGGGTGTTCGTTCTAAATCTTCCAGTGCATGGCTCAATGAGCATGTTAACGATCATTATGTTCATTTGGCTCAGAAAGAAGGCTATCGTGCACGTGCAGCCTACAAGCTGCTGGAAATCAATGATAAGGATCATCTGATACGGCCGGGTGCGGTGGTGGCAGACTTGGGCAGTGCGCCCGGCAGTTGGTCGCAGGTTGCAGCTAAACTGGCCGGTAAGCAAGGGCAGGTGTTTGCGCTGGATATTTTGCCAATGGAACCAGTGCCAGGTGTGCGCTTTATTCAGGGTGATTTTCGTGAGAATGAGGTACTGGTGCAGTTTGAAACGTTACTGGATGGCTGTGAGTTAGATCTTGTAATTTGTGATATGGCACCCAATATGTCAGGCAATAACATTACGGATCAGGCGCGCAGTTTGTATCTGGCAGAGTTGGGTCTGGAGTTTGCACAGGCACATCTGAAACAGGGTGGTGATTTTCTGGTGAAGGTGTTTCAGGGCAGTGGTCTGCAAGAGTTTCAGCAGGTAATGAAAGATAGCTTTGCACAGGTATTGATTCGCAAGCCGAAAGCTTCACGTGACCGTTCCAGTGAAATTTATCTGCTCGGTCGCGGTAAAAAATAGTTATGATGGCCAAGGCCTGAGGGTATTGGCTGTGTTGACTATTCTGAACAACAATTAATTAACCTCCTTAGGAGTTTCTGACAGTGCGGAATACCGTAAAGAATCTTTTTGTCTGGCTGGTGCTGGCGTTAATTTTAATGGCCGCATTCAATGCCATAACTGAGAAAAAAGAGAGTAAACAGAAGATTGAATACTCTCAGTTTATTCAGCAGGTTAACAAGGGTGAGATTGCCAGCGTAAATATTGAAGGTTCGGTAGTTAATGGCTTTCAGTTAAAAGGGTTGCGCAATGATAAATCATCTTTTACCACTAATGCTCCTACGCCACTGGAGAATGGTTTAATTAATAATCTGCTGGCCAAGAATGTTCGGGTTAATGTGATTCCGGAAGAAAAGCCCAGTATTTTAACTAATCTGCTTTACAGTATGTTGCCAATGCTGTTGTTGATTGGGGTGTTTTTCTATTTTATGCGCTCTATGCAGGGCGGCGGCGGTAAGGGCGGTGCTTTCTCTTTTGGTAAAAGCCGTGCCCGTCTTCTGGATAAGGAAGCCAATAAAGTTACTTTTGCCGATGTGGCTGGTTGTGATGAAGCCAAGGAAGAAGTACAGGAAGTTGTGGATTATCTGCGTGCTCCGCAGCGTTACCAGACGCTGGGTGGCCGTATGCCTCGTGGTATTTTGATGTGCGGCAGTCCGGGTACAGGTAAGACTCTGTTGGCCAAGGCTATTGCTGGCGAGGCGCAGGTACCGTTTTTCAGTATTTCCGGTTCAGATTTTGTGGAAATGTTTGTTGGTGTAGGTGCTTCACGCGTGCGCGATATGTTTGAGCAGGCGAAGAAAAATGCACCCTGTATTATTTTTATTGATGAAATCGATGCGGTAGGCCGCCAGCGTGGTGCCGGCTTGGGTGGTGGTAACGATGAACGTGAGCAAACTCTGAATCAGTTGCTGGTTGAAATGGATGGTTTTGATAGCAATACGACAGTGATTGTGATTGCAGCCACTAACCGTCCCGATGTGCTTGATCCTGCACTGATGCGTCCGGGTCGCTTTGACCGGCAGGTGGTCGTACCCTTACCGGATATACGTGGTCGTGAACAGATTCTGAAAGTACACGCAACTAAAGTGCCTTTGGATAAGTCTGTGGATTTGCCGGTGCTGGCACGTGGTACTCCTGGTTTCTCTGGCGCTGATTTGGCCAATCTGGTAAATGAAGCTGCACTGTTTGCCGGTCGTCGTAACAAGACCAAAGTTGATATGAGTGACTTTGAAGACGCCAAAGATAAAATTTATATGGGGCCGGAACGTCGCTCTATGGTGATGCATGAGGATGAAAAGAAAGCCACTGCTTACCATGAATCTGGCCATGCGGTTGTTGCTGAGACGCTGGATTTTACTGATCCTGTGCATAAGGTGACGATTATGCCACGTGGTCGTGCACTGGGGCTGACGTGGCAGCTACCGGAACGTGATCGCATCAGTATGTATGAAGACCAGATGCTCAATAAGATTTCAATTTTGTTTGGTGGCCGTATTGCTGAGCAACTGTTTATTGGTCGTGTTTCTACCGGTGCTTCTAATGACTTTGAACGCGCTACTCAGCTTGCCCGTGACATGGTGACGCGTTATGGTATGTCTAAGAAGATGGGGCCAATGGTGTATGGTGAAAATGAAAACGAAGTATTTCTTGGGCGTTCGGTAACTCAGTCGAAAAATATTTCTGAAAAAACCATGCAGGAAGTGGATGCTGAAGTACGTCGTATCCTTGATGAGCAATATGCTGTTGCTTACAAAATTCTGGATGAAAATCGGGATAAGATGCATGCCATGGCCAAAGCTTTGATTGAGTGGGAAACCATTGATCGTGATCAGGTGCTGGAAATCATGGCTGGCAAAGAGCCTAGTCCACCGAAAGATTTCAGTGAAAATGTGGTTAAGGATGCTGAAGCTGAGCAACCTGTTGCTGAAGAAACTGCTGCAACTGATTCTGAGGCAGAAGCTGTAAGTGATGCTGAAACTAAAGCGTCAGAACCAGAGCAGAAATCACAGCAATAATGTAATTGAGTTTTCAACGGCAGCTATAGCTGCCGTTTTTTATACCTATTTTTTTATGATAATGGGCATGTGGTTGTGATGGTTTGGTTAATATATGACATTCTATAATCTGCATATACGCTTAGTGAAATGGCTTAGGCAGTTAAACAAGCATTGGAAAACAGGCTGGCTGAAAGATGATAATTTTGCCTCAGCTAGCAATAGGGAATGCTAAGGCAATATGATTGTTAGCAGCCCGGATAAATCCGGATAGTTCAGTTATGGTGATAAATTAATAATTTTATTTAATTGTTTGTGGATTGATGCTGCGATTCGATTTGATTGAATATATGCCAATTTTATGGATGAAAGTATTTGGATAGTAGATTCTGGTACTGGTTAACAATAAATAATATTGGCCTGATATATATTATTGATATAAGTATGTAAATCTGTAAATTTAATATTGTTTCTGATATTGGGTATGATGTTGGGGCGATTATTGCACTCAGGCCATGATTTCTTTTTAATCCTGTATCGGCGGTGTTTGCGCAAGCAATCTGCAAGTAAACAACAGTGTTGGCAAAGGTAGTGGCAATAAGATAATAGTGGTTTAAATCAATATTATTGCAGGATTATTCTGATACTATGCTGTTTTTGTATAGGCAGGAAATTCTGGCTGGTATGAAGTAACAGACGGGGAATGTTGGATGTCAGGCAAGTGTTACTTGCTATGTATAAGCATAGGGCTGGTATTTGGTGTTAAGTATATGACTTTGGATGTTTTCTAAATGATTGTTACGCTGATGATTGGCGCTATGTGATATTTAGCCGGGTATGGTTAGCGTCGATTAGGTATTTGTTTAACTCATAACGGATTTGATGCTGAAAAATGCCGCAGGCTGGTTTGAGGTACTTTGCAGTTGATAGCGGTGCTATCAGCAGTGAGTGCAGGCAAATGCAGTTGTATTGGCTATTGTTGAAAGATAATGATTGATTATGGATAGTTCGATGCAAGTCTACTGGCAGTGTGGCCGGTTTCAGATTGATCTGGTTCAACCTAAAATTATGGGGATTGTTAATTTAACGCCGGACTCGTTTTCTGATGGTGGCCGTTACAATGCTTCGTTGACGGTGGCGTTAAATCATGCTGAGCAGTTGCTGAAAGATGGGGCTGATATTCTGGATATTGGCGGGGAAAGTTCACGTCCGGGCTCGGCTTTTGTGTCGCCGCAGGAGGAGTGGGCACGTATTGAACCGGTATTGCGTGAATTGATCACTTGGAATGTGCCGTTAACGGTGGATACGCGGCGTGCATGGGTGATGCGTCAGTTATTCGAACAGCAGCTTGTGGACGGGATTAATGATATTCAGGCACTGGAAGATGCTGATGCTGTGACTTTGCTGGCGCAGCAGCAGGATGTGGGAATATGTCTTATGCATATGCAGGGGCAGCCGGAGAGTATGCAGCATAATCCTGTTTATGAGGATGTGGTGCTAGAGGTTGGTCGGTATTTGCAGCAGCGGGTGCAGGTATGTGAACAGGCTGGTATCACCCGCAGGCGCCTGACGGTAGACCCGGGCTTTGGTTTTGGCAAAACCCTTGAGCATAATATTGCGTTGATGCAGGATTTTGCAGTATGGCAGACACTGGCGGGGTGTCCGGCGCTGATTGGTGTGTCGCGTAAAACGATGATTGGTTTGCTGACTGCTGAAACAGACCCGCAGCAGCGGGTTGCTGGCAGTGTTGTGGCGGCAGTGGCAGCAGTGGCACGCGGGGCTGCGATTGTACGGGTGCATGACGTACGTGAAACCCGGCAAGGTTTGCAGGTATGGGCTGCTTTGGGTGCTCGTGTGTAATGAAAGAATATTTGCTTTCTCTGTATAAGCTGTTTTTATGATTTTGTTATTCTGGAAGTATTCGGATTATAAATAAAGGTGGCTATAAGATATGTATTGGCGATAGGCAGATGATTCAGTGTTCGGGTTCATGCTTTGGCTGGAAAAGTATGCTGTATTTGGGGATGTTGGTTGAATAAGTTTTCAAATAGTATTTTATTTACTGACTGAACGGCTATGCCTGTTCTACAATACCAATCTTGTTTTAATTGGTTGGAGCAGGTGATGGCAAAGAAATATTTCGGTACTGACGGGATACGTGGTGAGGTAGGCAAGTTTCCGATTACGCCTGAGTTTGTACTGAAATTGGCTTATGCCGCTGGTCATGTTTTAGTGCAGCATGGAACTGATCATCAACCTACAGTGCTGATTGGTAAGGATACGCGTATTTCTGGCTATATGCTGGAAGCGGCGATGGAGGCCGGTTTTACTGCGGCAGGTGTGAATGTGCTGCTTACTGGGCCTCTGCCTACGCCGGGGGTGGCGTATTTAACCCGTGCGCTGCGTCTGGATTGCGGGGTGATGATTTCTGCTTCACATAATGCTTATCACGATAATGGGATTAAATTTTTTGCTGAGGGTGGGGTGAAGCTAAGTGACCATCTGGAGCTGGAAATTGAAGCAGAACTGGAAAAACCAGTGCAAACGGTGCCTTCCAGCCAGCTTGGCCGCGCTAGGCGTATTAATGGTGCGGTTGACCGTTATATTGAATTTTGCAAGTCTACTTTTCCCAGCCATCTGAATTTGCGTGGTTTGAAGCTGGTGGTAGATACTGCCAATGGTGCAGCCTATGCTGTGGCTCCCAAGGTTTTCCATGAGCTGGGTGCGGATGTGGTATGCATTGGTGATAAGCCTGATGGCTATAATATCAATCAGAAAATCGGTGCCACCTATACTAAATCATTGCAGGCAGCAGTATTACAGAATGAGGCTGACTACGGTATTGCGCTGGATGGTGACGGCGACCGACTAATGATGGTGGACAAGGTTGGCAAGGTCTATGATGGTGATGCGCTAATTTATGTTATTGCCAAGGCACGTGCTGCAGCTGGTTGTCTGCATGGTGGTGTGGTTGGCACGGCTATGACCAATCTGGCGATGGAACAGGCATTTAAACGGCTGGACATTGATTTTGTCCGCGCTAAAGTAGGTGACCGTTATGTGCTGGAACAGTTGCATCAGCACCGATGGTCGCTGGGAGGTGAGGCCTCTGGCCATATTGTTTGTCTGGATAAACATAATACTGGTGATGGGATTATCGCAGCTTTACAGGTCTTTGCAGCCTTGCAGGATTTACAGCAGGATTTGGCCAGTATACTTACTGACTGGCAGCCTTTTCCGCAAACCATGATTAATGTCCATATTGAACCGGATCAGGACTGGCAGAGTATTGCTACACCGGTGGCAGATGAGGTGACTGCACAACTTGGCGAAAATGGACGTGTGGTACTTCGTCCATCAGGAACAGAACCGGTGGTGCGGGTGATGGTGGAAGCACGCCAAACTGAAGTTGCGCGGCAGGCAGCCGAAAAAATTGCTGATGCAATTGTGGCGGGTTTGGCGGATTAAATCTGTCCGGCCAAAATGAGAGAAGAACGGGCATTTTATGTTTGCATTGCTGGAAGCTTTTTTTACTGAATATGGCTATGCAGCGGTATTTCTGGTATTGGTGGCCTGTGGCTTTGGCGTGCCGATACCGGAAGATGTAACGCTGGTTACTGGTGGTGTGATTGCCGGTCTGGGGCACGCGAATGTGCATACGATGTTTTTGGTAGGCATGGCTGGTGTGCTGGTAGGTGATGGCCTGATGTTTACTGCCGGACGGGTATTCGGTCATCGTATTCTGAAATTCCGTTTTGTACAGCGGGTAATGACGCCGAAGCGTTATGCTCAGGTGCAGGATAAGTTTGATAAGTATGGCAGCCGGGTGCTGTTTATCGCTCGTTTTCTGCCGGGATTGCGTACGCCGATTTATATTACGGCGGGTATCAGTGGTAAGGTTTCCATTCTGAAATTTTTGCTGATGGATGGTCTGGCCGCGATGATTTCGGTACCTGTGTGGGTGTATCTGGGTGAATATGGTGCGGAAAATATCGACTGGCTGATGCATAAGGTGCATCAATTTCAGGCAGTTGTGTATATTGTCATTGGTATTGGTGTGCTGGCTTTGCTGTATTACTGGTGGAAGAAACGCCAGCGTGTGCAGTTTTTTAAACGCAAGATTGCTGAAATTCGTCAACGTCGGCGTAATCGCATGCAGCAAAAGCAAAATTTGAAATAAACTGCTGAATTTTCGTGTTGATAAAAAAGACAGTTGTGATAACTGTCTTTTTTGTTGGCTGTTTGCTGTGTGTTTTATTTGCTTTGGCCGATTTTGCTTTCACGCCCGCTGAATAGGTTTTTAATATTACTTTTGTGCCGGTACAGTACGAGTAAATCAATCACAATAACGGCAAAGACCCAGCTTGTTTGCGGTATAAACCACCAGGCGATAAATGGGCTGATCAGGGTGGCAATCAATGCGGCCAGTGAAGATACTTTGAAGCCGAAAGCGATGACAAGCCAGACAGCAGCGCAAATCAGTGCAGTTGGCCATGATAAGGCCAGTAGCACGCCCAGTGCCGTAGCCACGCCTTTGCCTCCTTTAAATTTGAAAAATACCGGCCACATGTGGCCGATAAGAACCGCTATTGCCACGATGGCAATGGTGCTGTTGTCTAATTGCCATGTGGATTGATAGCGCTCTGCCAGCCAGACGGCCAGCCAGCCTTTGAATGCGTCGCCAAGCAAGGTAAGGGCGGCAGCACTTTTTCTGCCGCTACGCAGGACATTGGTGGCACCGGGGTTGCCTGAACCGTAGCTGTGCGGGTCGGGCATGCCCATGCAGCGTGAAACAATAACGGCAAAAGACAAGGAACCCAACAAATAGGCACCGATAATTGCAAAGTAGTTAGCCATAAAGCGGTTTCTTTAGTCTACAATCTAAGGGTTTGCATTTTAGCCCAGTGAGTTGGACATGGATACTATCTTTTTACATGGCATGAGTGTGCAGACGCTGATCGGTGTGTATCAGTGGGAACGGCAGCAGCAACAGACTTTGCTGCTGGATTTGGATATTGGTACCGATTTTCAGCAGGCTGCGCAAAGCGATAATATTGACGATACGATTCATTATGCTAGAGTCGCTGAGAATTTGCGTGAGGCATTGGCTGAACAGGAATTTCTGTTGCTAGAAGCGCTGGCTGAATATGTGGCGCAATTTATTCTGACTCGTTACGGAGCATTGTGGGTGCGGGTGAAGGTTGTGAAGCCGGGTATTCTGGCCGGAGTCAAAGAGGTGGGTGTGCTGATTGAACGCCAGTGTACCTGAAGTGATCATTGCCTGCCTTGCTTGGAAAAGGACGTGATATGCATACACCGGTATGGACTGTGACGCAGATGAAGGCATGGGAAGATGAGCAGAATAAGGCTGGTTTTAGCTATGCCCGAATGATGGAGCATGCGGGTAGCCGCGCCGCAGAGGATTTAATGAGGCGTTTTCCGTCTCCTCAGCATACGCTGGTGCTTTGTGGTAAGGGTAATAATGCTGGTGATAGTTTGGTGCTGGCACGGAGATTGATACAGCAGCACTGGCCGGTAACTATTATGTGGTTACAGGGACAGCAGTTATCTGTTTTGGCCGCAGTCAATCAAGCAAGTTTACCCGTTACGATAGAGTATGCGGATATCGCGCAGTTGGACACTTTACTGCCATCGGTGCAGGTAGTGGTGGATGCGGTGTATGGCACTGGTTTTCATGGGGAACTGCCACAGATTGTCAGGCAATGCTTTGCTGCGGTGGCTCAGGCTGATGTATTTCGGGTAGCATTGGATATGCCCAGTGGGGTGGCCGGTGATGGAGATACGGTGGCCAGTGGCAGTTTTCAGGCACATCTTACCTATGCTTTTCAGGCGTTGAAACCCGCACATTGTCTGGCACAGGTTCGACAGTTATGTGGAGAGGTGCTGTGTATTAATTTACAGAACTGATGTCATTTGCCGATACCATGCTTCATAACATTGTGCCACGTGCAGTAACATACAGGCGGTGGCACCCCAGATATGCCAGTGTTGGTAATGCAAATGGTAAACGGGAAGCCGGTGTTGCTGATAACGCATGATGCTTTGCTGGTATTGGCTACTATCCAGAACGATGGATAGGGGAATGGCAAATATTTCGCTGACTTCAGCATGGTTGAGCTGCCATTGCAGGTGTGCACTGCTCCAGGCTAGAACTGGGACGACTTTAAAGCCGCTGGGAAGATAGCATGGTGGCAGGGTACCGGCCAGATGCCACTGGCTGCGAATCAGGCCGGCTTCTTCTGCGCTTTCGCGAAATGCAGCTGTGATGCTGTTTTCATTATCTTCCAGTTTGCCGCCGGGAAAGGCGATTTGTCCGCTGTGCTGACGCAGTTGCTTGCTGCGTTGGCTTAGCCAGATTTGTGTGGCGCCATGATTCCAGTCGAAAGGCATGAGTACCGCAGCTCGCCGATAGATAACAGGCAGTTGTTGCAGCAATTGTTGGCGCTGATTGAGTATTGCCGAGGTAGTGGTGGTACTGGCATAATGCAAAAACTGGTTCAGGCTATCTGATGAAGTAAACATATTCATATACTAAGAATATTGGCCGTTTGATGTATTTATATATATATTGATTAGGCGTAATTGACAGAATGATCTATAGGGATAGGGAATTGTGTCTGAAAAGATGTCGGAAGTAAATTGGGCTAATCAGCCGCGGTGTTATAAAAATTAAAACCAGTTCATAAACAGCGGGATTTGCCATAGGAACTGGTTTAGTTTTTAACCGTCAATGTGATTTGTTGTTAAATAAACGGCATAATAGCAGCTTATGCTATTTGTTTGTTTGCACCATTATTTGGTGCAGTTAAACAGGTGGTGGCTAGTGTTATTTAATTGTTATAGTGTGCGCGAATACTGGGCTTCTGTGCGTTTCTGACGTAAATGATAGTCAAATACCATAGCGATATTGCGAATCAGCAGACGTCCTTTCGGGGTAACCTGTAGTTGCTGATCGGTAAGATTGAGCAGACCAAGCTGTGCCAGTTGCTGTAAATCAGCCTGTTCAGTTGCGAAATAGGTTTGAAAAGGCTGTTGCATGGCCGCACTATAGTCATGATAGTTGAGCTGGAAGCGACACATTAAATCCTGTATCACTTGTCGGCGCAATAAATCATCTGCGTTAAGCTGATAGCCACGCATAACTGGCAGGCGGTTTTCATCCAGTGCCTGATAATAGGCGGTTAGTTCTTTTTCATTCTGGCTGTAGATATTGGCTATTTTGCCAATACTGGATACGCCAATGGCAATTAAATCGCAGTCGGCATGGGTTGAATAACCCTGAAAATTGCGTTGCAGACGTCCTTCTGACAGGGCAATAGCCAGTTCATCATCCGGTTTGGCAAAGTGATCCATGCCAATAAAGATATAGCCTTGCTGTAACAGGTATTGTACGGTATTTTGCAGGATATCCAGTTTGACGCTGCTGTCTGGTACAGCTGCGGTATCAATCCGCCGCTGGGGTTTGAACAGGTGCGGCAGGTGGGCATAGTGATACATGGCAATGCGGTCTGGCTGTAATTGCAGTACATGCTCCAGAGTGCAGCGCATGGAAGCTTCTGTCTGATGTGGCAGACCATAGATTAAATCAACGCTGACTGACTGAAAGCCATTACGGCGAGCGGCTTCAATTACGGCACGGGTTTCAGCTTCACTCTGAATGCGGTTGACTGCCTGCTGTACGGCGGGGTTGAAATCCTGAATGCCGACACTCATGCGGTTAAAGCCAAGTTTGCCCAGATGGGCAACTGAACTGGCGGTAACTTTGCGTGGGTCGATTTCAATGGAGTATTCACCCTGACTGGTTAGGGTAAAGTAGCGGCTGATGCTGGCAAAGATGTGGCTTAGCTGGTCATCGTTAAGAAAGGTGGGTGTGCCGCCGCCGAAGTGCAGTTGTGCCAAGAGCGGCTTGCTTTGCCAGTTTTGCGCCAGAAGTGCCAGCTCTTTGTCCAGATACTGGATATAGAGGTCTGCACGGCTGGTATCTTTGGTAATGATTTTATTACAGCCGCAATAGTAGCAGATGGTATTGCAAAAGGGTACGTGCACGTACAAGGATACGGGCTGGCTACCGATGTGCTGCTGTAGGGCAGTCTGTAACTGTGCCGCCGTGAAAGTGGTATTAAAGCGGTCAGCAGTAGGGTAGGATGTGTAGCGCGGGCCCGAAGCGGGTAAGGAAGCAATAAGAGAGCGGTCAAACTCTATGTTGATGTGTGGTGTGTTCATGAGGTAGTAATAATTATTTTTGTTGAATGGCTTAGTGAATGAAATAGATAGGGTGATAACTATTTATGGTAGAATAAGTATATGTAGCAGTAAAGTAAAGCAGGAAATATGTAATAAGCCTATTTTATATTAGAGCAGGGTCTGATATAAAATTCAATTCACTCCGTCAATAATGTGTAAGGTTATTTAGAGAATTTTTGATTTATATCAATGTATTGGTTAGGTGATGATCGTTGGAAAAGTGTAACAGGTAATTATTAATATATTATGATTAAATTGCATAAACAGGGTGAAATAGTACAGAAATTATGTGAGAAATGTTCTCTGTATGTTCTTTGTATGCCGGTAATGCTGAATGAACGGGAATTAACTGATTTAGGTGCTATTATTCGCCAAAGTCGTCGCCTGAAAAAAGGTGAGTACCTGTTTCGTGCTGGAGAACCTTTTAGTGCAATATTTGCAGTGCGTACTGGTTTTTTTAAAACTATGGTGAATAGTCAGGACGGGCGTGATCAGGTAACTGGATTTTTTATGTCTGGTGAGCTGCTGGGGTTGGATGGCATCTGTAATAGTATTCATGGCTGTGATGCTGTGGCTCTGGAAGACAGTGAAGTTTGTGAGTTGCCGTTTAATAATCTGGAAGATGCCAGTAATCTGTTACCTTCATTACAAACACATTTTTATCGTCTGCTGAGTCAGGAAATCCTGCGCACACAGGAGCTGATGCTGATGCTGGGTAATATGCGTGCTGAAGAACGTCTGGCGGCATTTCTGGTTAATTTGTCTCATCGTCTGAGTTTCCGTGGTTTTGCAGCCAATGATTTTATTCTGCGCATGTCACGTGAGGAAATTGGCAGCTATCTGGGGCTGAAACTAGAAACAGTGAGCCGCACTCTGTCCAAATTCCAGCATGAGGGCTGGATTAAGGTTGAACACAAGCACATACAGTTATTACGGCCGTGGATGTTGCAGGAAATGGTGATGCAGTGCCAGAAAGTGGCGGCGAATTAAATCTTGCCTGTATCTGAAACAGGGCTGTAGCATACGATTGTTGCTACAGCCTTTTTTGTTTTGGATAATTGCTGGCTATGTCTGACCTGAGTGCAACCGCATTATCATCAGTTTACTGATATGCGGTTGTATCAGGCATAACTGGCCATGGCTGCCAGCTTGAGGGTGTCCTTGCCATAAAATCTGGCGGTGAGGTAGCGCATCCAGCGGATTTTACGCAAACTGTTGGCCACAATGGTGTGGACTTCGTGGGGTTGATTATGCAGCATAGTGTCCCACAAGGCTTTGGCCTGACTGGCTACGCTGTATTCCTGCATCAGGCGTGCGCCTGAGTGCAAGTAACACAGCCAGTCGCGGGCATGGCAGTGGGGTAAGGTCATGACTGACCGTGGGTCGTCTTCAAAATCAATAAAGCCTATGCTGTGCTGATTCACGTAAATCATGTTGCGGGCAAAGGTTTCACTCAGGTACTGCTTGCGTTTGTGTACATCCGCGATAGCGTTAAGACCAAGCTGCCAGCGTTGCAGCAGGATTTCTGGCTGGTGTTTGTGCTGTTTCCATTCGTTTTCCAGATTGTGTTCGCCAATATGGCTAATCATCAGTGCATCCGGCTGCTGTGCCAGAATGGCCGGTACCTGAACGCCTGCTGCGGCCAGAGCCTGCAATCGGGCTGCTTCGGTTTGCAGGGAAGGGGTACCGCCTAGATTGGGTACAGGCTGAAGCATGTGAATGCCGCTGATTTGCTGGGCTATTTTTAACAGACGATAACGCCAGGCACTGTTGCGTGCGCCAGCCTGTCGTACCCATACTTTCTCTCCATTTGCCAGTGTGTGGCTTTGCATCAGGCCGGTTTGTATAAGCAGGCACTGCTGTAAGGCATGTTGATAAAAGGCAGTGGAATCGGAAACAGTCATGTAACTTGTTGCTGAAAATTCAAAACAGAATGTTGATTGTACTATAGTTGTGTTTGTTACTCTTAAATTTAAGGTAATAAATCTTTCAGACGGTAATAACCGACACCAAGCCATTGTGCTGGCAGGCGCAACAGCTTGCCCCCCGGAAAATTGTGATGGCTTATTTTTTCAAACAGACGCAGACGACTGTCATCACCGCCGATGGCTTCGGCAATAATCTGTCCGCCCAGTCCGGTAGCAGCCACGCCATGTCCGGAAAATCCCTGTAAAAAGTATAGCTGCGGATTAAGCCGGCCAAAATGGGGCATACGGTTCATGCTGATGTCAACTTGTCCACCCCAGGCATAGTCAATGTGTACGTCTGCCAGTTGCGGAAAAACTTTTAACATATCACGGCGCATGCCCTGAATTAATTGCTGCTGGCCGGGCTCACGGCCAGAGTAGTTAACTTTGCCACCAAATAACAGGCGTTTGTCTGCGCTGAGGCGGTAATAATCAAGTACGAAACGCGTGTCACAGACGGCCATGTTGTTTAGTATGAGTTGCTGCGCACGCTCACCTAGTGGTTCTGTTGCAATCATATAAGTGCCTACCGGCAGAATTTTGGCTGCCAGTGACTGGATGGGTGCGTGTTGCAAGCTGCGGGTAAAGGCGTTAACGGCGATAACAAGATTTTTGGCCATAATCCAGCCATTCGGTGTGGTAATCCGGTAGCCATGCTGCCAAGGTTTAAGGGTGAGCATGGGGGATTGTTCGAATAGCAGTGCGCCGGCTGCTGCCGCAGCACGTGCCAGTCCCAGTGTGTAGTTGAGTGGATGTAAATGGCCGGCCTGCTGGTCAAATATGGCACCTACATAGCGTTCGCTGGCCAGTTGTTGTTGTAGTTGGTGTTGATTCCATATCTGGTAATCGTGAAAATGATAATGTGTGGCGGCTTCTTTTACCCATTCAGTTAGGGCATGCAGATGCCGTGGCCGGATGGCAACATGGGCATAGCCACGGTGCCAGTCGCACTCTATCTGGTAAGTTTGTATCTGTTGTTCTACCAGAGCAACGGCTTGGCGACTCCACTGCCACAGGGTCTGGGCATTTTTCAGGCCAAGCATATTGGCTATGCTGCTCATTTCGGCAGCGTAGCCATAAATCACCTGACCACCATTACGGCCGGAAGCACCGTAGCCAATCTGCGCTGCTTCGATAAGTGCCACACTGCGCTGCTGCTGTGCCAGTGGCAATGCCGTGCTGATACCACTCAGGCCACCACCGATAATACACGTTTCAACTTCTACCGTACCCTGTACACTGGGGTAGTGAGTGTGGTCATTGCGGCTGGCGGTATAATAGCTGTGAATGGGTTCTGTATGTGTGAATGATGTAGACATGGGCGCTGGGTGAGACAGGGCTGAAAGATGAAAAATTGGCAGTTATCGCGAATCAGATAACTGCCATTGTAAATGAATATTATTTATTAGCCTCAAGCAACTGGCTCTGGCGGTAGGCTTCAGCCATTTCTCGTTCGCGTCTGGTGTTTTGTCGCATCATGCAGTAGTTGATGCCGATAGCCAAAGTACCTACCAGTGCGATAATGATGGTGGCCAGTACGTTCATTTGTGGATCCAGTCCCAGTTTGATTTTGGAGAAAATAATCATGGGCAGGGTGGAAGAACCCGGGCCGGACAGGAACGAAGTAATCACCAGATCATCCAGAGATAGGGTAATGGATAACAGGAAGCCAGAAGCAATTGCCGGTGCAATAGAGGGCAGGGTAATCAGGAAAAATACTTTTAATGGACGTGCTCCAAGGTCTTTGGCCGCTTCTTCCAGTGACTGGTTCAGTTCGGACAAGCGCGAACGGATAATAACAGTCACGTAAGCCATGCACAGGGTGGTATGACCGAGCCAGATGGTAAAGAAGCCACGTTCAAAATACAGGAAGCTTAAAGCACTGTTTTGCAGTAGCATTTGCACCTGAATAATCAGCAGCAGCATGGACAGGCCGGTGATGATATCCGGCATAACCATCGGTGCAGACACCATGCCGGCAAACAGGGTATTGCCGCGAAAGCGCTTGATGCGTGCCAGTGCATAACCGGCCAGTGTGCCCAGAATAACGGCTGCTGCGGCTGAACATAGGGCGATGCGTACGGACAACCATGCTGCATCCAGTATCTGTTCGTTCTGTATCAGCTTGCCATACCATTGGGTTGAGAAGCCGCCCCAGACGGTAACCAGACGCGAGCTATTAAATGAGTAAATAACCAGAATCACCAACGGCATGTACAGAAAGGCCAGTCCTAGAATCAGCATGCCTCTGAGAAACCAGGATGATTTTTGGTTATGCATGGCCGGCTCCTTCTTTAATTTCGCGGGTTTCGTAGCGATGGAACAAGGTAATCGGAATCACCAGTAACAGCACCATAATTACGGCTACGGCTGAAGCCAGAGGCCAGTTATTTTCGCCAAAGAATGCTTGCCACAATATTTTACCAATCAATTGGTTTTCAGGGCCGCCTACCAGTTCGGGAATCACAAATTCGCCTACTGCCGGAATGAACACCAGCATTGAACCAGAAATAATACCGGCCTTGGACAGGGGCAGGGTAATGGAAACAAAAGCCTTAATCGGGCCGGCACCTAAATCAGCTGCTGCTTCCAGCAAACGGTTATCCAGCTTCACCAGTTGGGTGTATAACGGCAGAATCATAAAGGGCAGATAGGCGTATACCATCACCAGATTCACAGAAAATGAGTTATAGAACATATCCAGCGGATGGTCGATAAGCCCCCATTTCAGCAGATAGGTGTTGATGATGCCGTTATGGCCGAGCAGGCTCATCCATGCATACACACGCAACAGGAAGGAAGTCCAGAAAGGCAGCATAATGGCAAGCAGCAGACCATTGCGGATTTTTTCTGGGGCCCGGGCAATGGCGTAGGCTATCGGATAGCCCGCCAGAAGGCAGATTAGTGTGGTGGTAAAGGCAGTTTTGATCGATAGCCAGTAAGTCAATAGGTAAATATTGTCACCACGATTGCCAGTTAGCATCTGTCCGAGAGAAAGCCAGAAATCGTTAAAGATGTCAGCATAATTCTGATAGCTGACCAGAATATTGATGTGCCCCAAGTCGGTATCAAGGTTGTATAGCGGTGTATAGGGCGGGATGGCAATGTCCTGTTCGCCGAAACTGATTTTGAGTACGATAAAAAACGGTATCAGAAACAGTCCCAGCAGCCAGGTGTAGGGGATGCCAACTACTAGCCCCTGAGTGGGGCGCAAGCCTTTGAGGCGGTTAAACCAATTCATGTTTAAGCTCCCACGGCTGTTAATGGGTCAAAGGACTGGCCTGATTGTCCGGCCAACTGATGTAAACTTTTTCTTCCCATGTGGGCATGGGGATGTTGGATTGTTCCCAGTATGAGGATAAAACCTGACTTTTGATGATTTTGCCGGAAGGGAGCTGGATATGAAAAATACCAAAGCTGCCCAGATAGGCAATTTCTTTCACGATGCCTGCTGACCAGTTATATTCCTGCGTTGGCTGTTCGCGATAGATGTTAATGTCTTCCGGACGAATGGACAGCCAGATGTTCTGGTCTTCCGGTCCGCTGATGCCATGACCAAGATAGACTTGCTGTTGCAGTTCAGGACACTGAATAATGGTGTGATCGGAACCATCTTCTGTAACTTTACCGGCCAGAATATTGGTTTCACCCATAAATTCAGCGGTAAAGCGGCTGTTTGGATAGTCGTAAATGTCAGAGGGCGTACCTACCTGTTGCAACTGCCCGTCAGACATGATGGCTATGCGCGAGGCCATGGTCATGGCTTCTTCCTGATCATGAGTAACCATGATGCAGGTGGCACCTACTTTTTCCAGTGTATTAACCAGTTCGAGCTGGGTTTGTTGCCGTAATTTTTTGTCCAGTGCACCCAGTGGTTCGTCCAGTAGCAGTAGTTTTGGCCGTTTGGCCAGACTGCGCGCCAGTGCAACACGCTGCTGCTGTCCGCCGGAAAGCTGGTGTGGTTTACGCTTGGCGTATTTAGTCATTTGTACCAGACGCAGCATTTCTTCGACACGAGCGCTGATTTCGCCTTTCGGAAGTTTGTCCTGTTTCAGGCCGAAAGCGATATTCTGTTCGACACTCATATGCGGAAACAGGGCATAACTCTGAAACATCATATTGATGGGACGATCATAGGGTTGCAATTTGGTGATGTCCTCTCCATCAAGGATAATTTGTCCCTGAGTCGGTGTTTCCATCCCGGCCAGCATGCGTAATAGGGTTGATTTACCGCTACCGGAGCTGCCAAGCAAGGCGAAAATTTCATTTTTTTTAATGGTGAGATTGACATGGTCAACGGCGTAGTTGTCGCCATAGGTTTTGACGATGTCTTTAATCTGTAAGTAATGTGCGGGATCGGCACCTAGCTTGGTGGTTGCGTTTTCGCTCATGATAAGGGTTACTCCAGAAAAATCGTTCCAGCCAATGCTCGGCATATGGATGTTTACTGTAATGTGTAAAGAACGGTGCAAAAACGATTCTGCTCCTGCTTTAGGGGGGGCATTGTATGCAAGCATTTTGCGTGGGGCAATGAAATTTAACTGTTAATACATTTAAATTCTCCACTTGGTGTATAACTTTGCATGTAAACAGGTATTTAGGGCTGCTTTCTAACTTGAATTAATTTTTGTTAGGATCACGCTAAGATACGGGTTTTAAAGTATGACCTGTCTGGCAAACTGAGTAATGCCTAGTGTATCATGTAATAATTGTCTGTTATATTCGTTCAGGTCTGGCTTTGTCTGATAACTGAACTATGCTACTTATATGCATGGATGTCTATTTACCATATAAGTGGATTATGCAAAAAATTTTCCATTTAATCAAAAAGTTTTCGCCATTTTACTGAATTGGTAAAGTGAATAGGATGTGATTGTCTGCTATAAGCTAGTTTTAGCTATAGGTGGTATAGGTAATGAAAAAAAAGGTATTGCTGGGTATTTGTGGTGGTATTGCTGCATATAAAAGTTGTGAGCTGGTGCGGCTGCTGAAAAAGGCAGGGCATCAGGTAAATGTGGTGATGACTCAGGCAGCTACTGATTTTATCAGCCCAACTACCTTTCAGGCTCTGAGTGGGGAACCAGTATTGCTGGATACACACGATGGGTCTGGTGGCAATGGCATGGCACATATCAATTTAAGCCGTCAGGCAGATGTGATGCTGATTGCGCCGGCTTCTGCCAATACGCTGGCAAAAATAGCTCAGGGTATGGCAGATAATCTGCTCACTACGCTGGTGGCTGCACGTAGCTGCCCGCTGGCTGTTGCACCCGCTATGAATGTGCAAATGTGGAATAATCCGGCCAATCAGCGCAATCTGGCTTTATTGCAGCAGGATCAGATAAAAATACTGGGGCCGGCAGTTGGCGAACAGGCCTGTGGTGAAGTTGGCAGCGGGCGCATGCTGGAAGCGGCAGAATTGGCTGATATGTTAGTTGATGTCTGGACACCGCCTGTTCTGGCGGGTAAAAGGGTATTAATTACTACCGGAGCCACTTTTGAGGCCATTGACCCCGTACGCGGTATTACCAATATTTCCAGCGGGCAGATGGGGATGGCGCTGGCGCGTGCATGCCGCGCAGCCGGCGCTAATGTCTCTCTGGTGTATGGGCAGGTGCAGACGGCGCTGGCCGCCGGGCTGGCTTATACTGAACAGGCCATCAGTACGGATGCGATGTTGGCGGCGGTACAACGCTTATTGCCTGAGCAGGATGTGTTTATATCGGTAGCTGCGGTGGCTGATTACAAGGTTAGAAACCGCAGTGAACAGAAACTGAAAAAACAGGCCGGCCAATCCGTACCAGTGATAGAGCTTACTGAGAATGCTGATATTCTGGCTACTGTGGCTGCCCGGGCTGATGCGCCGTTCTGTGTCGGTTTTGCCGCAGAAAGTGAGCATGTGCTGGAGCATGCACGTGCCAAACGGCTGAAAAAAGGTGTGCCGTTATTGGTGGCCAATGAGGTGAGTCGGGCAATGGGTAAAGCCACCAATCAAGTGATACTGCTTGATGACGAGCAGGAAGCTGCCTTACCGCAGATGAGTAAAGATGATACGGCTACTGCAATTGTTGCCCGGCTGGCGCAACTGCTGGCGCAGCAGTGCTGTAATTAAGACTATATTTATGTATTGGGAGCTTACTGCCCCGATATTTGTTAACTGTAAATTATATAAAGACTGGTTGGTTTATGAGTGCTTCTGAGTTATCTGTACAAATTAAGGTATTGCATCCGTTAATGGCGGAACAGTTACCACAATATGCAACTGTTGGTTCGGCTGGTCTGGATTTACGCGCCTGTATTGAAGCACCGGTTACTTTACAGCCGGGCGAAAGCTTTTTGTTGCCAACCGGACTAGCCGTATATCTGGCCGACCCGGGCTACGCAGCCTTAATATTGCCGCGTTCCGGTCTGGGACATAAGCACGGTATTGTACTGGGTAATCTGGTGGGGCTGATTGATTCTGATTATCAGGGTGAATTAAAAGTATCGCTGTGGAATCGTAGTCAGGAAACATATGTAATTGAACCACTAGCACGGATTGCGCAGATGATTATTGTGCCGGTGATGCAGGCGGCTTTTAGCGTTGTGGATGAGTTTGTGCAAAGCAGCCGCGGAGAAGGTGGTTTTGGCAGTACTGGCCACCAATAATTTTTGGTGTTAAATAAACGAAAAGCAAGGTATCCGGATGGATTACCTTGCTTTTTTTTGCCATGGCACTGGCTAAACTGCTTACTGCATATTTGCCTCAGTATTCTGACCGGCCATACGGATTTGTGATTGATAACCACACTATTGTTGGCGATAACGCTCAATCAGCATATTTTGCATATTGGATACAGATTCATTGTCTGCTGCTTTAACACGCTGATACCGGCCGTCCGGCTGCATCAGCCATGCACACTGATTATCAGCCAAAGCGAGCATCAGCGTTTCCTTGATTATACGTTGTTTTAGCTCAGGTGTTTCAATTGGTGTGCAAATTTCTACACGGCGGAACAGATTGCGCCCCATCCAGTCGGCACTGGATATCCATACTTTGGTGTCACCACCATTTTCAAAATAAAATACCCGCGCATGCTCCAGCAAGCGGCCGACAATGGAACGAACCCGAATATTTTCCGATAGCCCTTTAACGCCCGGGCGCAGTACACACATTCCGCGCACAATCAGCTCTATCTGCACGCCAGCCTGACTGGCTGCATACAGGGCATCCACCATAGTGGGTTCGACCAGAGCGTTCATTTTGGCAATAATACGTGCTGTTTTGCCGGCTTTTGCCTGTTCGATTTCATTATTAATGCTCTCGAGCAGCATTTTGTGTAGTGTGAACGGGCTTTGGGCTATTTTATTCAGGTGATTGGGTTGCCCCAGCCCTGTAATTTCCATAAACACAGTATTGACATCAACACTGATGTCCGGGTTGCAGGTCATGAGTCCCAAATCGGTATAAATGCGGCTAGTACCTTGATGGTAGTTACCGGTGCTGATATGTGCATAGCGTTTCAGTTTGCCGTCTTCGCGGCGCACAATCAATGCCATTTTTGCATGAACCTTGTAGCCGAATACGCCATAGACTACGTGAGCACCAGCAGCTTCTAGCTGGCTGGCCCAGTTCAGATTGGTTTCTTCGTCAAAACGTGCCATCAGTTCAACTACTACCGTAACCTGTTTACCGGTCAGTGCTGCTTTCATCAGTGCCTTCACCAGATCGGAGTTGCTGCCGGTGCGGTAGATAGTCATTTTAATGGCAATAACCTGAGGGTCATCTGCTGCCTCCTGAATCAGACGCACTGTTGGTTCGAAAGACTGATAGGGGTGGTAGAGCAGAATATCGCGCTGGCTGATAATACTGAACAGGTCGCGATTTTTATTCAGCATGGCCGGCGTACCGGGAATAAATGGTGGAAATTTTAAATCGTTGCGTTCAACCATGTCCGGTACGGCCATCAGGCGTACCAGATTCACCGGTCCATTCACCCGATACAGCTCATCACGTCCCAGATGGAAATGACTGAGGAGGAAGTCGTAAACATGTGCCGGACAGTTGTCTGCTACTTCTAAGCGCACACCCTCTCCATACTGGCGTCCCTGCAACTCACCGGCAATGGCGGTGCGCAGGTTTTCTAAATCTTCTTCGTCCACGCTTAAATCGCTGTCGCGGGTAATACGGAACTGGTAGCAGCCTTTGACAGTCATACCTGTGAACAGCGTATGTACATGGGCATGCAGGATTGAAGACAGAAAAACAAAACCATCGTGGCCATTGCATAATTCTTTGGGCATTTTCAATACCCGTGGCAGAATACGCGGCGCCTGAACAATTGCCATGCCTCCAGTCCGGCCGAAAGCATCTTTACCTTCCAGCTCTACAGCAAAATTCAGTGATTTATTAAGTAAACGTGGAAAAGGGTGAGATGGATCCAGTCCAATGGGGGTAAGGATGGGTAGCAGTTCATACTGGAAATAATCAGCCACCCACTGGCGTTGCGCCTCACTCCATGCGCTGCGCGGATAAAACGATATACCTTCATTGCGTAAGGCCGGAATCAGCTCGTCGTTAAACAGGCGGTATTGTTCGGCAATGATGGCATGTGCCTGTTTGGTGACATTGGTGATAACAGTATCCGGCAATTCGCCATTGGCCAGCGGAATATGGGGCGAGAGCTGGCGGGTACGGCGCAGCCATGCCATGCGTACTTCAAAGAATTCATCCAGATTGGAAGAAACAATGCATAAGAAACGTAAACGTTCGAGCAGGGGTACCTGTGTATCCTGTGCCTGTGCCAGTACACGACGATTGAATGCCAGCAGACTAAGTTCACGGCAAAGTAAGTGTGGCTGAATTTTGGACATGGGACATACCTGTGTCTGTTATTAGGAGTAAGGGTGTGTCAGTTTGGTATTATTTTACTAACCTTGGCACTGTTTCGTGCGCTGGTCAAGCGTCGTGTGTGTTCTTTGGTGGCCAGCGATTGTGAATAAACTGGCCTGGATTTTGATAATTCAATACTTTAGCGTAATTACCTGCAGCAGTTGCATTTGCCGGAATATTTTTGGTGACAACACTACCGGCACCAATGGTGGCATTATCACCGATGCAGACATTTTCAATCAGATTACAATTGGGGCCGATATAGACATTGTCACCAATAACGGCAGCCAGTCCATTGTTGGCGCCAATTACGGTATAGGGGGAAAGATTGATATTATTACCCAGCCGGGCACTGCTATTAATAATCAGTGGCCCGCCGTGGCCGATATACAACCCGTAGCCAATAGGAGTGCGCGGGCTGATGATGATTCCACTGCGGCGTTTCTGCCAAACATACATCGGATAGGCCAGTTTGCGCCAGATTCCCGGTGCAGCAGCCAGTCTTAGCCAGCAAGAAAAGCGAAAGCCCCGGTTACAAAAGTAGTAGCGTATAAGTGTGCGCCAGTCAGTACGGCCGCTATAACGAAATAAATCACTTTTAATAAGCTGTATAACCATAAAAGCTGTAACAAGGTATTGGACAAATAAAAAAAGCTGTTCATCTGCATACAGTCGAACAGCCATTAGATTTTATTCCTGTGGCGGAGTATAGCCGCTGATTTGGTCGGCACCCGCGCCGAAGAAATAATTTTCCATTTGTTGGGTAATATACTGGCGGGCACGTGGGTCGGCCAAACTGAGGCGGTTTTCATTAATAATCATGGTCTGATATCGTAACCAGCCGTCCCATGCTTCCTGTGATACGTTATCGTAAATGCGTTTACCCAGTTCATTGGGAAATGGCGGAAATTTCAAGCCGGGTGCTTCTTTGCCCAGTTTGACGCAATGCACTGTATGACTCATGAGTCTTCCTTAGTGGCAATCAGAGAAAAGGGTAGATTGTAAAAGATTTTGCTGCTAGCGTTCAAAGCTGGCGGCGAAATATTTTCGAACGGCGTTTATTGCTGGTGTACTGCTGCTGCCGCTCTGCCGGTAATTGTGCCAGTGTGGCACTGCTAAAGCCGCGTTCGACAAACCAGTCGCCGGTATGGGTGCTCAGGGCAAACAGTTCCTGTAGCTGTAACTCTTGTGCCTGTTTGATGACATGTGCCAGCAGCAGATCGCCGTAGCCGCGCGCACGCGCATCTGGGGAAACAATCAGGCAGGCCAGCTCACCAGCATTTTCCTTGGGATAAACATGCAGAGCTACGCAGCCATAAACATAGCAATCCTGTTCCAGCACGGAAAATTCATGGATATGGTTTTCCATGTACTCACTATCGCGCGACAGTAGAATACCGGCAGTTTCTAATGGAGCAATCAGTTGCAGAATTTCGCCGATGTCCTTGTTTTCAGCCGGGCGGATACGCATGAACGGCGCTTTGGCCATAGCAGTGCCACTGCCTTCGCGGGTAAATAATTCCTGTAGCAGGCTGCCGTCTTGTAGGCCGGAAAGAACGTGCACGCGTTGCACGCCATGTTCAAGTACATGTGCCGCAGTCTGCAACAGTTCCGTCTGGCGTTTATCGGTGATGTTTCTGGCCAGAAGCTGACCGATTTCAATACAATTCAGTTCACTGATGGTTTGCTGCTGTTCATCCAGTAAGCCTTGTTGTGTGCCCAGAAAAATCAGTTTTTCTGCACTAATCGCTTCGGCAACAGCCTGAGCAACTTCATTTACCTGTAAACGATAAGACTGGCCACTGAGTGAGTGGCCAATCGGGCTGATTAATACTAGCTGATTGTGTGCCAGACGCTCCTCAATGGCAGCAGCATCCACCTTGCGTACACAGCCGCTATAGCACATATCAATACCATTAATCACGCCTAGTGGTTTGGCGCGCAGAAAATTGCCACCAGCAATGCGTACATTGGGTGCGCTGTGTTCCATTACCTGTGTCGGTATCATCGACAATGCTGCTTCCAGATTAAAGCGTGCTATGCCACTGGCCTGTTTTACCAGTTCGAGAACGGTTCCATCGGTAATAGGATTTTCATCGATGCTCACGGCAGTGCTGCGACCGGCTATGGCCTGAATATATTGACTGCAACCGTGAATGATGACCAGACGCATGCCCAGACTGGTGAGTAACAGTATATCGGCCGCCAATGCCGCCAGTTTGTCACTTACCAGAACATGACTGCTGATGGCCAGCACCAGAGTCTTGCCGTTAAGGTGGTGAATATAAGGAGAAGCCTGACGAAAATCGTGAATAAAACGGTTATTGTGAAAAAATTCTCGATTACCTACAGGCATACTCATTTTACTGCCATTAAATAAAATAACTGCATCATCAGTACCGTTAACGCAACAATTGTGGCCAGAGTCCAGTTAAATTCTTTGGATAATTTGTCCTGCTGGTGGTGCAGGAATTCTGTTTTGGCATGGATGGCATCGGTTTTTTCGATAGCATCATTAAGCAGCAATGGTACATCTGCCTGATTTGTGTTGTCATTAGGCAGTAAGGTAAAAACAAGATTATTCAGGTTATTCACATTACTGTTCATGGATATATTGGTCGTGCTTTCCTCCGGCACATGTACCGGTGTATTGGTAGTAGCCGATGTTTCTTTTACCGAAACCTGTGCAAAAGCAGGATTACGTAGCAGTTCACTGCTAGCTAATTGTGGCTGCGGCGTTGATAAATGTTCTGGTTCCGGTTCTGCTACTGTAGGCTGGCGGATTTCAACTTTATTGGCCACCTGATTTAACAAAGTATTCAGATTCGGCCGCTTATCGATAACAGCGGTATTTTTGGGTGTGGGTGCACTGGTATAAATTTGCGTCTGCGCGCGTTTGGGGGCGACGGTCTGGCTCAGTGCGTTGCTCAGCATATCTATGACTTCCTCGGCACTCAATACCGGCTGGTCAGAATCAGAATGACCGTTTTTGCTGGGCGCAGGCTGCGGGGTAACATTTTTGTTGGTGCGGATTTTGGATACAACAGTAAATTTGTACTGACACTGACGACACACAACACGTCCTCCATCGCGTGGCGGTGTCATTACGGTATTTTCTGCATGGCATTTGGGACAAATAACAGTAATTGTTTTAGACATGATTATTTCAGCAAACCAAAATAGTTAAAAAAGGAGGAAATTCAGTACTGTCAAAAGCGGATAGCCGTTAAATTGCGTTAGCGTGTCGTATCAGTGCTGTTAGACAAATGGCAGTGCCGGGTGATTATGCCCTTTTACGACCACTAATGCATACCCAGCCATCCAGTGTTCTGGGTGGATTTAAATCAAACCACTGGCAATAAATTTCACTCAGCTCTTCCGTTTGTTCAGCCAGAATACCTGATAATACAATTTCGCCACCAGTACGGGTACGCTCAGCCAGCATTTGTGCCAGCAGGCGCAGCGGATTGGCCAGAATATTGGCGATGACAATATCGAACTGCTGTTCGGCGGGCAGGTCATCCGGTAGAAAAAACTCGGCATCTACCTGATTCTGTAGCGCATTATCCTGACTAGCGCGTATGGCCTGCGGGTCGATGTCTACACCACAGGCTCGGCCAACCCCCAGTTTCAGTGCTGCGATTGCCAGAATGCCGGAACCACAGCCATAGTCAAGCAGGGTTTCACCACCACGCACTTGTTTATCTAGCCATTGCAGACACAAGTGGGTAGTGGGGTGGCTGCCCGTACCAAACGCCAGCCCGGGGTCCAGTTGCAGATTAATCACATCTGGCTCGGTTGGCTGATTGTGCCACGACGGCGTAATCCACAAGCGGGAAGAAATCTGAATCGGATCAAACTGTGATTGTGTCAGTCGTACCCAGTCCTGCTCGGGAATGGTTTCCAGATAATAATGTGGCATGTCAATGGCACAATCGCGTGCAGCAGCAGATACGATGGCTTCAATATCGGCATTTTCATCAAATAATGCCACAATATTGCTTTGCAGCCATACCTGCTCGGTGGGCATATCTGGTTCGCCAAAAATAGGCTGCTCATTATCATTACCGGCATTGGCATCTTCAATAGCGGTACTCAATGCGCCATTTTCAATTAGTGCATCGGAGAGCTTATCGACCTGCCCCTGTGTAACTGTGATAACAACTTGTTGGTAGTGCATGGCTTTTTACCGTGTGTGGATTTTTTATAAAACTTCAGGCAGCCACTGCGGCTGCCTGCAGACAAAAGCGCAATGTACGCATATTGTAAATTATTTTTGTGCTTCTTTGTGTTTTTGTAACCATTGTTCAAGATAATGAATACTTTCACCACCCTGAATAAAGCCCGGATCAGCAAAAATATCGCGATGCAGGTTGGTATTGGTTTTAATGCCCGTAATGGCCAGCTCCCGCAGCGCTACACGCATTTTAGCAATGGCTTCTTCGCGGTTACGCCCGTGAGTACAGACTTTACCAATCATACTGTCGTAGTAGGGCGGTACGGTGTAGCCTTGATAAATATGGCTGTCGATGCGCACGCCATTGCCGCCGGGCTGGTGGCAACTGGTAATCAGCCCCGGGCTGGGGACAAATGTGTACGGGTCTTCAGCATTAATCCGGCACTCGAAAGCATGTCCCTGTAAGCGAATATCAGCTTGGGTATAGGATAACGGCAGGCCGGAGGCAACACGGATTTGCTCCTGCACAATATCCACACCGGTAATCAGCTCGGTAATAGCATGCTCTACCTGTACACGGGTATTCATTTCAATGAAGAAAAATTCGCCGTCTTCATACAGAAATTCAAAAGTACCTGCACCACGGTAGCCAATGCGCTTACAGGCAGCCACACAGGCAGTACCAATACGTTCCCGTTCTTCTGGTGTGATAAACGGCGCTGGCGCTTCTTCAATTACTTTCTGATGGCGTCGCTGCATAGAGCAGTCACGTTCACCCAGATAGATGGCATTGCCATGCTCATCACATAATATCTGGATTTCAATATGGCGCGGTTTTTGCAGATAACGCTCCATATACACGGCTGGATTGCCAAAAGCTGCGCCAGCTTCGGTGCGGGTCATTTCTACCGCAGCCAGCAGGTCTTCAGCTTTTTCCACCACGCGCATACCGCGACCGCCACCACCACCGGAAGCCTTAATAATCACCGGATAGCCAACTTGCGCACCGATTTTTTCAATTTCATGCGCGTCTTCGGGCAAAGCACCGTCTGAACCGGGTACACAAGGCACCCCCGCAGCCTGCATGGCCTTTTTGGCAGAAACCTTGTCACCCATATGGCGGATGGTTTCCGGACGTGGGCCGATAAATACAAAACCGGACTGTTCCACCTGTTCGGCAAAACCATCATTTTCAGCCAGAAAACCATAGCCCGGATGAATGGCATCCGCATCGGTAACTTCGGCTGCGGAAATCAGGGCAGGAA
The DNA here is from genome assembly GCF_914768025.1 of Snodgrassella gandavensis. Classification (GTDB taxonomy): domain Bacteria; phylum Pseudomonadota; class Gammaproteobacteria; order Burkholderiales; family Neisseriaceae; genus Snodgrassella; species Snodgrassella gandavensis. The sequence goes on from NZ_CAJZCE010000002.1 coordinate 33,593, forward strand.
TATTCAGATAACTCTGAGCAGAGCTGGCCGGGCCAATACACACAGATTCATCTGCCAGTTTCACATGTAAGGCATCACTGTCGGCTTCCGAATGCACAGCTACTGTTGCAATACCCAGCTCGTGGCAGGCGCGCAGAATGCGCAGTGCAATTTCGCCACGATTGGCAATAAGAACTTTTTTTAACATAAGGCAATACCTTGTAAGAAACGGGAAATATTACTGATATTAAGGATTACTCAATAATAAACAGCGGTTCACCGAATTCAACAGGCTGCCCATTAGCTATAAGAATTTCTTTCACTACGCCACTGTGATCAGCTTCGATTTCATTCATCAGTTTCATGGCTTCAATGATACACAGGGTATCACCAGCATTAACCGTCTGACCCACTTCAACAAACGGTGCGGAAGTGGGGCTGGCTGCACGGTAAAATGTGCCGACCATCGGTGATTTTACCGCTTTGCTCAGGTCGGGGGCGGCAGCTTCTGGTGCAGACGCAGTTGCTGTCGTTTCTGTGGCTGCTGCCGGTGCTGCCATCATAGCAGGCTGTTGCTGCATCGGCGCCGCATATATTGGCTGGGTTGCCGCAGTAGTACGGGTAATGCGTACTTTTTCCTCACCTTCGGTAACTTCGATTTCGGCAATGCCGGATTCTTCTACCAAATCAATGAGTTTTTTCAGTTTACGTAAATCCATATTATGAACCCTTGTGTGTTTGGACTTGACCGCAATAGGTATTAGTGTTGGCGGCTGGTCTCTTGAATGTATTCAATTGCCCGATGTAATGCCGCTTCGTAACCGTATACGCCCAGACCACAGATTACGCCCATGGCAATATCGGACAGATAGGAATGGCGCCGGAAAGCTTCGCGGGCATGTACATTGGAAATATGTACCTCAATAAATGGTTTACCGGCAGCAGCAAAAGCATCACGGATGGCAACACTGGTATGAGTAAATGCCCCCGGATTAATGATAATGAACCGGGTATCATCAGTTAAAGCCGCCTGAATGCGTTCTGTCAGAACATGTTCAGCATTGCTTTGCAGAGTTTCCAGCGTCATGCCGGCTGCCTGTGCCTGTACCTGCAGCTTCTGATTGATGTCTGCCAGTGTGGTATAACCATATATATGCGGTTCACGCACGCCCAAAAGATTAAGATTGGGGCCGTTTAAAACCAGAATAGAGGCACTCATAGATTTATTGATTTTAGCAAAATTGCGTCATTTTTGCCGAAAATGCGCGCAGATGTCCAGTGTTTTCGTATTTATTTCGCTGTGTAAATGCAGTTCTTCTATACAGATTGTAGTCTGGCAGCCTTATTCTGCGTGCACACTACTTAAATTTTTGTCTGAAATGATGGCAGGAGTTGAGAGGGTAGAAATATAAATGTCAGGCAAGCTGATAAATGCAGAATAATCGAATCTTCTTTTATCAAATGATAATTTGATCATCTATGGTTTAGTCATAATAATAAACAAAACCTTCTGCAATATTCTTAACTGCTAACTCGTTCTCAGTTAGAATTTTTCCGTCCCAGATATAATCAGGTTTGTCTTTTAGTATAACTTTACCAACAGGATTATTGTGAAAATAAAAATATCCGCTATTAATAAATAATGATTTTGTCATTATTAAAATACATCAACCTTTTAGAGCATGAACAGTAACAGTTTTATAATTTGCCAAGTTTTTTCTGTCTTCGCGCCAGATAATGTTTGTAATTTCATCATAACCAAGCTGCATTAAATAATATATTAGCGATTTTAAATAGATAATAGAGTAAGAAGTAAGGAATAAAACAATGATTAAATATAATATCTTTGTTTACTGTTCAGGTAGCTTATTGAGTCAGTTTAAATTTCGTCTTTCCATGGTTTCATACTTGCTAGCGGTATTGAGTGGATGAATAATATAATTAAATCATGTTGTTAATTTAAGAACCTATCGTTTTTTTTGTGATGATTATTTAAAAAAATAATTAATATTTGGTGGTCTGTTATGGTGTCAGCTACGATAGGATAAAGCTATGATTTAAGAATAAATTTCAAAATTAAAAACAATATTAATTATAAAAATACTTTAGATAACATTGATTTCTGGAAAACCGGCTAATTGGCCTCTGGCCAGCATACTATCGGGTGCTACTGCTTCGCAGCTTACCGCAGCAGGCATATAATACGTCTTTTGCCGTTTTCAGGCACTAGTACATGCATATTAATGATTTTGATTTTGATTTGCCGCCAGAACTGATTGCGCAACATCCGCCGGCCGTGCGTGGCAGCAGCCGTTTGCTGGTTGCCCTGCCCGGGCAACAGCCGGCAGACAGTGAATTTACCCGGCTGGCTGACTATATTGCAGCCGGTGACGTATTGGTATTTAACAATACCCGTGTAATGAAAGCCCGTCTGTTTGGCCACAAGGCCAGTGGCGGCCAGATTGAAGCGTTGATTGAACGCGTGCTGGATGCGCATACCGCGCTGGCACATGTGCGTTCATCCAAATCGCCCAAACCGGGTACGGAGCTGATTTTTGAAGGTGGCCTACATGCACAGATGCAGGCACGTCAGGGTGAGCTATTTGTGCTGCGCTTTGCCGGCAGCCAGACAGTATGGGAGCTGCTGGCCGCTCACGGGCATCTGCCTTTACCGCCATACATTACCCGTTCAGCCGATAATGACGATGATGAACGTTACCAGACAGTGTATGCCAAGCATGAAGGCGCGGTGGCTGCGCCGACTGCCGGTTTGCATTTTACTGATACTATTATGCAACAATTGCGCAATAAAGGCGTGCATCTGGCCGAAGTAACCCTGCATGTGGGTGCAGGTACTTTTCAGCCGGTGCGGGTAGAGAATATTGCCGAGCATCATATGCACAGTGAATGGTATGACGTGAGTGAAACGGTCGTGGCAGAAATAGAAGCTGCGCATGCACGGGGTAATAAAGTCTGGGCAGTGGGTACCACCGCAGTACGCGCACTGGAATCTGCTGCGCGCAGTGGGAAATTGCAGGCCGGGCAGGGGGATACCAGTATATTTATTACCCCCGGTTATCAGTTTAAAGTCATCGACCGCATGATTACCAACTTTCACCTGCCCAAATCAACGTTACTGATGCTGGTGAGTGCTTTTAGCGGTTATGATGAAATCCGTGCCATTTACCAGCATGCCATAGCAGCACAATACCGTTTTTTCAGTTATGGCGATGCCATGCTGCTGGGTAATCTGGCGCAAACAAAAACAGAATAAAGGAACAAATCATGAGAATGTTACACACTATGCTGCGCGTAGGCGATCTGGATAAATCACTGGCGTTTTACCAGGATGTGTTAGGCATGAAGCTGCTGCGGCGCGAAGATTTTCCCGGCGGCCGTTTTACTCTGGCCTTTGTCGGTTATGGTGAAGAATCCAATAGCACCGTGCTGGAATTAACCCATAACTGGGATACCCATGCCTATGAGCTGGGTAGCGGATACGGCCATATTGCTATTGAGGTAGATGATGCTTATGCTGCCTGTGATGCTGTGCGCGCCAAGGGCTGTCGGGTAACACGCGAGGCCGGTCCCATGCAGCATGGCACGACAGTAATCGCGTTTGTGGAAGACCCGGATGGCTATAAAATTGAATTTATCCAGAAAAACAAACCTGCATAATCAGCCGGCGGTGCTTTAAGCCCTAAAGTGCCACCAACTGCTAAGATTACGCCAGATGGCCGTGCTGCCGTCTGTTGCTGCATCACCATGGTTTTTCAGTGCTTGACGCTGGTTTTGTCAGCCTACTATGATGCGGTTATTCACATGCTTATGCATCCGGTCTGGGACGACCCGGCCGGTAAATTCTCATGCAGGACGGCCTGCATTAGCCTGTACAGGAACAATCATGGCTTGGCTGTCATTATTACTGGCCGGATTACTGGAAGTAGTCTGGGCCATTGGTCTTAAATACTCACAGAATTTCACTAAACTGACACCCAGCATCATTACGCTGGTGGCTTTGGTTGGCAGTTTTCTGCTACTGGCACAGTCGATGCGCTCCTTGCCGGTAGGGACCGCCTATGCGGTATGGACAGGGATTGGTGCAGTGGGTGCAACCATTGTGGGTATTATCGTTTTTAGGGAACCGGCCGGCGTCATGCGTCTGATTAGTTTGGGACTGATTATTATCGGTATCATCGGGCTGAAATTTGGTGCCCACTAAAGCATTGCCGTGTTTGGCTGTTTGCCAGTATCTGCTAAAAATCATCTGTTTATAGCCTATAGCCATTAATGACGACCAACAGGCTGGACTTTTGCCTGAATATAAATAATAATTATTATCATTATTTAACGCAAAGAGGTGGTTTGTCATGAAAAAAATCTTGGCGATGGCTGTGTTATCTGCATTAGCTTTGGGGCTGAGTGCCTGTCAAAGTACAACACCAGTTACGGTAACGCAGACAAGTGGGGAAATTAAGCTGCCGGCTGAACCACAAAAAATTGTGGTAATGGATTTTGGTGCACTGGATACCTTGGATGCACTTCGTGTCGGTGACCGGGTAGTTGCTGTGCCAGAGCAAAGCATACCCAGTTATCTACACCAGTATCAGAACGATCAGGTACAAAATGCAGGCCAGATGAAAGAGCCGGATATTGCCGCCATTCAGGCACTCAAACCAGACCTGATTATTATGAGCGGACGCCAGAATGCTTTCTATAAAGATTTAAGTGCCATTGCTCCTACCCTGAATTATTCAGTTAATGCCGCAGATGGGCATTATTATGAAGATGTGAAAAAGCAAATCCGCCTGTTGGGAAAAATTGCCGGTAAGGAAACACTGGCGCAACAACACGTGAAAGCATTAGACTTGAAAATGAGTGCAGCCCGCGAGCTGGCACAGCATTCAGACCAAAAAGCCATCGTGGTGCTGCATAATGACGGCCATGTTATGCTGATGAATCAGGGCACTTATCCGGCACTGATTTTTGATGAACTGAAAATTAAACGTGCTGTGGCTGCGGATGCGCTGCCCACACCTGCTATCGCTGATAATGGCAGGCCTGCGCCAGTAATGGTGGATAGCCAGTTTATCAACCAATACCATCCAGATATCATTTATATTGTTGACCGCAGTAAAGCCATCGGCAAAACACCGCTGCGCAATGACTATTTTGATGACAAGGTATTGCAGCGTATCGGTACAAAAGTAGTCTATCTCAGTGCCGATTTATGGTATTTGTCTGGTAATGGGCTGGAAAGTTTGAACCAGCAGATTGATGAAGTCGTGAAACCTTTGAACAACATTAATTAACATCACAAAATACCAAGCAAAAGCCAGCCATTACTACTAATGGCTGGTTTTTTTGTATTATGTACGTGTCTATTCTTCCTGAAGCGGATATTTGACTTTTATCTGCGTCAGTTTGATGTTATTGTTAAATTTTTTAAATCAGACAGAAATAACGCCATCATTGCGGTTTTATTGCCCTGTTTTCGATACTATAGCGGTTGTAAAAACAGCATAGAATATTGCTGGTCTGGCCTGCCAGTGGCCTGATGGCATATCACTTACTGTCAAAAAAATTGATTTTTACGGCACCTTCCTCGGAAAGGAATAAGAATGAAGATAGGTATTCCACGCGAATCTCTTGCCGGTGAAACCAGAGTAGCGGCTACGCCGAAAACCGTTACCCAGCTAATTAAATTGGGGCATGAAGTTGTTATTGAACATGATGCCGGCAAAGCGGCCAGTTTGTCTGACGGACTGTACCATGAAGCCGGTGCAACCGTGGCTGATGCTGCAACCGTCTGGCAGTGCCCGCTGATATTTAAGGTAAACGCGCCCAATACTGATGAAATTGCGGCCATGAATGAAGGTACGATTCTGGTCAGCTTTATTATGCCGGCACAGCAGCCAGAACTGCTTGAACAGTTGCAGGCGAAAAAAATTACCGTGCTGGCCATGGATATGGTTCCACGCATTTCGCGTGCGCAGGCAATGGACGCACTGTCTTCAATGGCCAATATCAGTGGCTATCGCGCTGTTATCGAAGCTGCGGAAAACTTTGGCCGTTTTTTTACCGGTCAGATTACTGCTGCCGGTAAAGTACCACCGGCTGAAGTACTGGTCATCGGCGCCGGTGTGGCTGGTCTGGCCGCCATTGGTACTGCGCGCCAGCTTGGTGCCGTAGTCAATGCTTTTGATACCCGACCGGAAGTGGCTGATCAGATTGAATCCATGGGCGGTAATTTCCTGCATCTGGACTATCAGGAAGAAGAAAGCAGCAGTGGTGACGGCTACGCCAAAACCATGAGTGCTGCCTACATTGAAGCAGAAATGAAACTGTTTGCCGAACAGGCCAGACAGGTTGATATCATCATTACCACGGCCGCGATTCCGGGCAAACCAGCTCCAAAACTGATTACCCGCGACATGGTAGACAGCATGCACGAAGGTTCGGTAATCGTTGATCTGGCTGCTGCAACTGGCGGTAACTGCGAATATACCGAGCCCGGTAAAATTATTACCACAGCCAATGGCGTGAAAATAATCGGCTATACCGATATGGCCAACCGGCTGGCTGGACAGTCCTCACAATTATATGGCACCAATCTGGTTAATCTGGCTAAATTACTCACGCCGAATAAAGATGGCGAATTAGCACTGAACTTTGAAGATGTGATTATCCGTAACATGACTGTTACCCATGAAGGCAACAGCATGTATCCGCCACCACCAATTCAGGTGTCTGCCGCACCCAAAGCGGCAGCAAAAGCCGCAGCATCTACCACTACTGCGCCGGCAGTGCAGCCGGATACGGCAAAGAAAAAAATCATTTGGGCGGCCATTGCCGTTATGCTGGTGTTATGGGTTGGCGCGGTGGCGCCGGTGGCCTTTCTCAACCACTTTATGGTGTTTGTACTGTCCTGCGTCGTGGGCTACTTTGTGGTATGGAATGTGAATCATTCCCTGCATACGCCGTTAATGTCGGTAACCAATGCCATTTCCGGCATTATTGTACTGGGGGCATTGCTGCAAATCGGGCAGGGACATGGTTTTGTGTCATTGTTAGCCTTTATTGCAGTGGCCATTGTCAGTGTCAATATCTTCGGCGGCTTTGCTGTTACCCGTCGTATGCTCAATATGTTTCGTAAGTAAGGGAGAAACAGGATGTCTCAAGGTATCGTAACTGCCGCCTACATCGTTGCTGCCGTATTGTTTATTCTGAGTCTGGCCGGACTGTCGCAGCAAGAAAGTGCCAGACGTGGCTGCTATATGGGGATAGCCGGCATGGCCATCGCCCTGATTGCTACTGTTTTCAGCCAAGATGCGCACGGATTGGGCTGGGTGATTATTGCCATGGTGATAGGTGGTGCAGTTGGCCTGCAACAGGCTAAAAAAGTAGAGATGACCCAGATGCCGGAGCTGATTGCCATGCTGCACAGCTTTGTTGGTCTGGCCGCTGTACTGGTAGGTTTCAATAGCTACATTGACCCGCACGATGTAGATTCGGATATGTTCACCATTCACCTGATTGAAGTTTTTCTGGGCGTATTTATTGGTGCGGTCACATTTAGCGGCTCTCTGGTGGCGTGGGGCAAACTGAATGGCAAAATTGCCAGCAGCCCCTTGCAACTGCCACACCGCCATCTGCTTAATCTGGCAGCTCTGGTATTGTCTTTCCTGCTGATGCTGTGGTTTGTGGGTGTGGATGGTTCTGGCTTTGCGCTGATTGTGATGACCCTGATTGCACTGGCCTTTGGTTACCATCTGGTAGCTTCAATTGGCGGGGCGGATATGCCAGTAGTGATTTCCATGCTCAACTCCTATTCAGGCTGGGCTGCTGCCGCTGCCGGTTTTATGCTTGACAATGATTTACTGATTGTTACCGGTGCACTGGTGGGTTCTTCCGGTGCTATCCTGTCGTATATCATGTGTCAGGCCATGAACCGCAAGTTTCTGGCGGTGATTGGCGGTGGCTTTGGTACAGCGCCCGTAGCGGCCAGTGGCGACAATACCCCTGCTGGTGAAGTGCAGGAAATCAAACCGGAACAGGTAGCCGAAGCATTAAAAAATGCGCATAGTGTTATCATTACCCCGGGCTATGGCATGGCTGTGGCACATGCTCAGAATGCAGTGGCCAGTATCACGGCCAAATTGCGCCAGCAGGGTGTGAATGTGCGCTTTGGCATTCATCCGGTAGCCGGCCGTCTGCCCGGACACATGAATGTGCTGTTGGCTGAGGCCAAAGTACCCTATGATGTGGTACTGGAAATGGACGAAATCAATGATGATTTCAATGATACCGACGTGGTACTGGTGATTGGTGCCAATGATACCGTTAATCCGGCAGCGGTTACTGATCCGGGCAGCCCCATTGCCGGTATGCCGGTACTGCATGTCTGGAAAGCCAAAAATGTAATTGTCTTCAAGCGTTCCATGCAGTCTGGCTATGCAGGTGTAGATAATCCGCTGTTTTATGAAGAAAATGTCAGAATGTGTTTTGGTGATGCCAAAGCAACACTGGACGAAGTGGATAAAAATATCTGAGCAGTAGTTAAAAAAAAACAGTCTGGAAACTATCCAGACTGTTTTTTTATTGCTAAAAAAATTATCCGTAGTGGCTACAGTACAGTCACAGCTTTAATATACAACATGACCACTGTGCGACTGTCACTACTTTATGTAAAGCCAGACTACACAGCTCCTGTAACAAACCAAAAGGGGCTTACACATAAGCAGCAGTCTGCCACCATGCCATTAGTTTTGGCATTTTATTACTACCATGTCATGTTCAAGCAACTGATTATGCAAATCTTCTACAGACTTGATGACATGCGCTCGCTGGTGGGTAGCAAAAGCCAGAATAAGCAGTCAATCATCTTCTATAATACGCTAATTCACCAGAAAACATCAGATTGTTAATTGAAAATCAGTTCTTGGCCGCTTTCAAAAGCTCAACGTCAGCGCTTGGGCAACACCACCGGACAGAAATCCGCATCAGTCTGAATCAGCGGGCCACCAACGGCATCCACCGCAATCGGTATCGAAGCAAAAATCCCCGGAATCAGTGTTTTACCGTGCTCATCCTTTACCCCGCCCAGCGTTTCGGCAATGGCAGATGGTTTACCGGGTAAATTCAGAATCAGACTGTTACCACGCAATACGCCTACCTGACGCGACAGAATAGCCGTGGGCGTAAAGTGTAAACTGATTTGCCGCATCAGTTCGCCAAAGCCGGGAATTACCCGGTCAGCCACTGCCAGCGTTGCTTCCGGTGTCACATCGCGCAGATAGGGGCCAGTGCCACCGGTAGTAAGAATCAGCGGGCACGCTTCCTTGTCCGCTAGCTGCGTCAGCGTACTTTCAATCAGAGCCTGCTCATCCGGTATCAGATGTTCGACCAGCTCCAGCGGATTCAACACCGCCCGCTGCAACCATTTTTTCAGTTCCGGCAAACCCTGATCAGCATAGACACCAGTAGATGCCCGGTCACTAATAGAAACCAGACCGATTTTTAATAAAGGTAGTGTACTCATATCAAACCATCCCCAGCAGCAAAAAGGCAATTATTGTAATATAGACCTTTTAGCCTGTCAGTGAAGCAAGATGAATTCAGACGAGTTAACTCATTTCAATAGCCGTGGCGAAGCTCATATGGTAGACGTAGGTGCCAAGCCACACAGCAAGCGCATTGCCATTGCAAGCGGCACGATTAGTGTCAACGATAACGCCTATAGCAAAATACTTAGCGGTAACAGCAAAAAGGGCGACGTACTAGGCGTTGCTCGAATTGCTGCCATACAGGCGGCCAAACAAACCAGTAATCTCATTCCCTTATGTCACCCCATCGCCCTGACCCGGGTGAATGTGGATTTTAATCTTGATGACGAAAAGCGCAGTATAACCATCTGCGTACAAACCGAAAACACGGGACAGACTGGCGTGGAAATGGAAGCCTTAACCGCTGCCAGCATCGGCCTGCTAACTATCTACGATATGCTCAAGGCAGTAGACCGCAGCATGACCATCAGTGACATTTGCCTGCAACATAAAGAAGGTGGTCAGTCAGGCAGTTGGCAGCGTCAATCTTAGAATAATCATCAGCATTTGCAGTTAGTGAATATCACTGGCTGCATCTGCCGCTAATCATTTAGCTGTAACGGTAATTTATTGAACTTAAAACATTCCGTAACCGGAAAAGCCGTTTAATCTTTCAAACTTTCGTGAATAAAATATCTCGATAATCCAGAAGCTGTCTATTCATCTGAGTATTAACTACAGAGCATTCAATGACTAATAAGTTTTAAATATATCATACTGCTACGCAGCGCACTGTTTTTAACTTTGAAGTAAAATTTTTTTAATATCTGTATTAAAAAAGATAAGTAAAACTAAAATGAAGATTTAATAATATTCCAATTCAAATTAAAATAACCATAAATCTTAATAATTAATTAATGATATAATCAAATGTATTTACAAATTAATTTGTATAAATAAATTTAAGTTTTTTGTTGTACAAATTGAGTTTAGATTTAGAATATCGCAAATTTTATGAACTGAAAGGATAGTAAGTACCAAGTTAAACCAGAAAAATCAGTTTTAAATAAATAACTATTCAAGTTTAGTTATAGAATAACTTATGTTTATTTTATAAAAAAAGGCTATAAGATTAACACAAGTTCACATATAATAGTTTATAGCTTGCCCCTTATATAAAGCAAGCTTTACCAATGGTTGTAATATTACGTGTTAATTTACGATTGCCTGATTGCATATACGGTGATTTAGGCGCAAATTAACCCATGTACAATCATTTTCTTGTACATGACGACATGGTATCATCAACGTTTACCCTATAGAGATATCATATTGAGCAGTTGTAGTGTAGTGCTAGTAGTTGATGTTGCACCAGTAAGCTTAAATAGCAACTTTGGCTTAAATTTATAATGTTAGTTTGGAATATATTTAATGTGTTGAATTGCTACTCCTAATATATACACATACTAGATTATATCGCAAAAGTTATTTTTAGCAAGGTTTAATTTAATTTTATGTAGCTAAATGTTGTATCTAATTAAACTTTAAATTGTAAATGATTGTTTAATAATAAATTTTAAATTAAACCTTACATTGTTTTTATTTGAAGGTAATTCAAATATGGAAAATTTTAACGTTGGCTTTGCCTCCAGAATGCAGGAAGTAGTGGATATTCTCGGCAGTGTTTCTGAGTTGTCCAGAAGAGTAGAGGTAGCGTACCCAACAGCATCAAAATGGGTTAGAGATGGAGCAGAACCCAGTACTACCAATCTGATTAAAATTGCTCGTGTTGCACAGGTAGAAATAAAATGGCTGGCAACAGGCATAGGGCCAAAAATTGATCAGAAAAGTGCAAAGTATTATGCAGAACTGCCTAATCCACTGGCAAAGAATACTCCTATCGGTGAAGCAGATTGTGGTTATGGTAACCATCACCATGCAGTTTGTGCCAGCGATTATGCATTTATTCCAGTATGTTCAACCGAAAACCCGGATAATATTGAAGCCACGGAAAGCAAAGCAATGTGTACCATTGCCTTTAACCGTAACTGGCTGGAAAATTATCTGAATGTTGATCCGCAAAAACTCAGTACCCTGATTGTCAAGGATGACAGCATGACCGGTGTACTCAACGATGGCGATCATGTCCTGATTAATCACAGTAAAAAAGCTGGAGGCGATGGCCTATATGTGTTACGCATAGGAAAGAATATTTTGGTAAAACGCACCCAGCTCAAACCAAATAATCAATTGCTGGTAACATCAGCCAATAATGCTTATGAACCATTCACCATCGATTTAGCTAATAGCGAACAGGATTTTGAAATTATCGGCAAAGTAGAGTGGTTTGGTCGCAAAATCTAAACCGCTAAAGTACATCATATCTGGCTGTATGCATTGTAGCTGGTAAACCAGAAACCACTAATTAAACCAGAATAAAGTCTGTTTATCGGTTATAGCGACTTTTATACAATTAGAAAAATACAGCATAGCGCTAGCCTGCAACGAAAAGCAGATGCATGCAGATAGGTGCTAATAAATGCATGTTCATAATGTAGACAAATCAGGCTAGTAGTGTTTCAATCATCCATATTGCTGTTAGCGGCAACGGATAAAACTAATATACTTCGTGGCCTAGTTAGTTATGATTATCAAACCGCTTTTCTATCGGGCTGATTGAGCACTTTCCGCAGATCAGACTAATTGTGCCAAGCAAGTTTTGCAAATTCAAATACAGAAATAACACCCGTATATCAGTTGTAGGCTTAAAGCTTTATACTGACTTCAAACACTAAATTTCTAGCCATTACCATCGCTTTGTTCAATAAATCTTTATCATTTAAATAGCAATTGTGTGAATTTTTGCATGGTGCAAGCCATTCAATCTGTGCCAGATAGCCCAATTCAATTGGCCTAGCGTAGCTGACTGTCCTTACTGCCACGCCGGTTATATAGACTGAATGCTTTCTGTATTTCCTTATCGCGTTCGGTTTGGCAGCCAACACAAAAGCGCACGCCCTGAATGGCCTGACGGCGTGCTAATGGAATAGCTTCACCACATTCTTCACAAAATTCTGCACTTTCTGTTGCATACTCCATCTGCTGACGTACATGATTGAGGGCATCTGCTATTGTGCTCTCTATCTGCTGATTCACAGCATCATCTGAAGCCCATCCACTGGCCATAATAAATTCCTTTAAATATCAGTATATTGAAATGGAGATTGTTCATTTGATTTTCAATATGCTGCTGATTAATATCATTATGGTTAGACTGGATGGTTAGATAAAATCACTGCCACAGCCATCCAGAAAAAACACAAGATAAACGTACATGCCGGCTGCGAGTAATGATTGAAATGCGAGCGGAAAAAAGGCTCTTGTTATAGTTGAAAGCGCTTGTAACTCATTTGTCCGCGCGATAGTTATAGTGTTGTGTACAAATTTTATTAAATAATATTTAGTATACAACAATTTACATCATATTTTGTATTGATTGTCATATTGCTGCGTTACTTTGTAATGAATCAGCACCTGTTAATTATTCAATCCATTTGCTTACAGGGCGAGCTTGAAAGACCAATATGTATATTTAGAAAATAATCATTTAACCATCAGCTTTGAAATTATTCCTGAATTTTCCATTGATCAGTTTACAGTAACAGGCAGTTGGTATTGTGTATTTGGCATATATTGATTATTTACTACTAAAATTAAATTAGCCTATCTAAATCATATATTTATTTACTTCTGGCTGGATTGCAATATGCGCTATGGTTTTATAGACTGATTTTGATTTCTCTTGTTAAATCAAAATATTGTTGAAAAGGATGTGAATCATGGATGCACTGAAATTTAAGGAATGTGTAGAAGCATGTAACTGTTGTATAGCCTTGTGCCAGTATTGCTCAACAGCCTGTCTACAGGAAGATGATGTCAAAATGATGGCTAAATGCATCAGTCTGGATCTGCAATGTGCTGAAATGTGTGCACTTGCAGTTAATTTTATGTGTAAGAACAGTGATTTTGTCGCACAGGTATGCCAGCTATGTGCTCAAGTATGTCGCGCTTGTGCGCAGGAGTGCGGGCGGTTTGATATGGGGCACTGCCAGCGCTGTGCCGAAGCCTGTAACGCCTGTGCAGATAAATGCATGGCTATGGCAGCCTGATTTATTTAGAGATTATCTGGCCATTGTTGCAGACAATGGCTTTTAATATGTGCCACATAAAATTGTTGCCAGAAAACACATCAGCCGGTGAGCTTAATCGACTAAATTCCAATGATAGCGCCTTGTATGGATTACAAAGCATACAAGGTTAGCCAGATTAATGGCTAACCTTGTCGTAAAGATACTCCGGCTATGTTTATTTCAAGCCAAGCACATCCTGCATATCAAATAATCCCTGCTGATGCTGGCGCAGCCATACTGCTGCACGGACAGCACCATTGGCAAAGGTAGCGCGGCTGGAAGCTTTGTGACTGATTTCCACACGTTCGCCATCGGTAGCAAACAGGGCAGTGTGGTCACCAACAATATCACCAGCACGAATAGTGGCAAAGCCGATGGTTTGCGGGTCGCGCGCGCCGGTGTGGCCTTCGCGGCCATAAACCGCACAGGTTTTCAGGTCACGGCCAAGGGCATCGGCAATCACTTCTCCCATGCGCAATGCAGTGCCGGAAGGGGCATCTACTTTGTGACGGTGGTGCGCTTCAATGATTTCAATATCGTAGCCTTCGTTTAACACGCGTGCCGCGGTATTAAGCAGGGCAAAGGTCAGGTTTACCCCCACGCTGAAATTGGGCGCAAATACAATAGCCGTTTTTTCGGCAGCCTCAGCAATGCGTTGTTTACCTGCGTCATCAAAACCGGTAGTGCCGATAACGTCTTTAACACCAAGGCGTTCGCAAATAGCCAGATTACTAAGTGTGGATTCCGGTTTGCTGAAATCAATCAGTACATCGGTATTGTCTAGTACTTTTTCGGGGTCGTGACAAATGCTCACGCCAAGTTCCAGCCCGATAGCAAAACCGGCATCCATACCGATAGCCGGTGAGGCTTTGTGTGTCAGTGCACCACTTAATACACAATCTTGCCGCTGGCTGATACTTTGAATCAGGGCTCTGCCCATGCGGCCATTGGCACCGGCAACAGCTACTCTCAAGCGGGATGCAGACATATGATTACTCCGTTTTTTCAGGCACAGCGGTAGATACTGGCTGTGGTTGGGCAGTGATGACATCACCTTCGGCATGAATCAGCTTGCCATCAGCATCAAAATAAAGAGTCAGCTTTCTTTCTTCCTTAATCTCGCTGGCGCGGGTAATCACATACAGATAATCCCAGCGATTGGCATGAAACGGGTCGCGCAGTAGTGGTGTGCCAAGCAACATTTGTACTTGTTCACGGCTCATGCCGGGCTGTAATGAGTTCACCACATTCTGGTCAGGTAGTTCATTACCCTGAATGATTTTGAGTTTGTACGACGGGATTTGTGCCAGTTTGGCTGTAGAGCAGGCACTCAGGCCGAGAACGGCCACTGCTAGCAGGCAGTATATTTTTTTCATGCTGATACCTCGGAGCTGGGACGAAACAGTTAGCAATGGCGATGGCGGCATTGTATGACACCCAGTGGGCAATTGCCTTAAAAGTGCGTATTATAGCGAGTATTATCATCTAGTGGTGAAATAAGCATCATGAATAACAATGTAGCTCAACTGAAAGATAACGGTTTAAAGGTGACAGGGCCCAGACTGAAGATTCTGGAGCTATTTGAGGCTCAGCCCGAGGAGCACCTGAGTGCAGAGGATGTATACCGGCGCCTGCTGGATGAAGGGGTTGAAATCGGCGTAGCCACCATTTACCGCGTACTTACCCAGTTTGAACAGGCCAACATTCTGCTGCGCCATCATTTTGAAACCGGCAAGGCAGTTTATGAACTGAATCGTGGTGGCCATCATGACCATCTGGTTTGTATTAAATGTGGCAAAGTAACTGAGTTTTGCAGTGAAGAAATTGAAACACTGCAAAAGAAAATCGCCGACGATAACGGCTATCGTATTGTTGACCATGCGCTGTATATGTATGGCGTATGTGGCGAATGTCAGCAGTTTGACAGTAAACACTTCTGAACTGAATAAGGGTCAGGGTGTGCGTGTATGAATCAGCCTGAATACCGGCCATGTATTCCGGTACTGTGTAGTGAAAATCTGGATTTTCCTGATATAGAATCTGCACAGCGCCAGCGTGATGGTCTGGTAGCTATCGGTGGTGATTTAAACCCGGCACGAATACTGGCCGCCTACCGGCGGGGTATTTTTCCATGGTATGCGCCTGATGAACCAATTATGTGGTGGGCTTTTGCTCAGCGGATGGTATTGTTTCCGGCTGAACTGAAAATCAGCCGTTCACTGGCCAAACATCTGCGCAATAAACCGTATGCGGTAACGATGAATTATGCTTTCCGGCAGGTTATTGCCAACTGCGCGCAAACGCCACGTAATGGCCAGAACGGTACATGGCTGGTACCGGAAATGCAACGGGCGTATTACACGCTGCATCAACAGCAGCATGCCTGTTCATTTGAATGCTGGTATCAGAACACGGACGGGCAGGCCTTTCTGGCAGGTGGTTTATACGGCGTGCTGCTTGGGCAGATATTTTATGGGGAATCCATGTTTGCCCATGCTGGCGACGCTTCCAAAATTGCCTTTGTCCATGCTGTACGTTATTTGCAGCAGCAGGGCGTGCCGCTGATTGACTGTCAGGTTTATACCAATTATTTGGCCAGTTTCGGTGCGCGGGAAATTCCGTTTACTGATTTTGCCGCCTGTCTGCATCAGTTTAATCCACAGCCGCTGCCACAGCCCGTTAAGCCACAAGTACTGGCCGACAATGGTGTCATCCCCTTACCCAGCGATAACCCTTACCTGAATCATTGATTATAGGAATACTTTATGTCTTTACAACAAGTGATTGAAACTGCTTTTGAAAATCGTGCCGAAATTACCCCGGCTTCTGTAACTGCGGAAGTAAAGGAAGCGGTAACAGAAACTTTGCAACAACTGGATAGTGGCCGCCTGCGTGTGGCTGAAAAACAGGGCAATCAGTGGCAGGTTAATGAATGGGCGAAAAAAGCAGTATTACTGTCATTCCGAATCAGTGACAATGTCATTGCTGATGATGCGGTGAACCGCTATTTTGACAAAGTGCCCACCAAGTTTGCCGGCTGGAGCGCGGCTGATTTTCAGCAGGCTGGTTTTCGTGCTGTGCCGGGCGCAGTGGTGCGTGCAGGCAGCCATATCGGTAAAAATGTGGTGCTGATGCCATCATTCGTAAATATCGGTGCGTTTGTTGATGAGGGCACCATGGTAGACACATGGGCAACAGTAGGTTCCTGTGCCCAGATTGGTAAACATGTTCACCTCAGTGGGGGCGTGGGAATTGGCGGCGTACTGGAGCCTTTACAGGCTGCACCAACCATTATTGAAGATAACTGCTTTATCGGTGCCCGTTCTGAAATTGTTGAAGGGGTGATTGTTGAAGAGGGCAGTGTGATTTCCATGGGCGTGTTTATTGGCCAGTCCACTAAAATCTACGACCGTGAAAGTGGTGAAATCACTTATGGCCGTGTGCCAGCCGGTTCTGTAGTCGTGTCTGGCAGTCTGCCGGCCAAAGATGGCAGCCATAGCCTTTACTGTGCTGTGATTGTGAAAAAAGTGGATGCCAAAACCCGCGCCAAGACCAGCGTGAATGAATTATTGCGTGGTATTTAAGCTTTAATCTGCTTGCAATAAATAAAAGCCTCTTACAAGCAGTAAGAGGCTTTTATTTTGGAATGCGGCAGATATTGCATCTCTGGCAAAATCCAGGTATTGATTTTATCAAATTAAGACCGGCGACTGGACTGATTGATTTTGCTGGCCATCAGCGTGGCAACAGTCAATAACGCACCTACTAATATCTTGTTACGCCAGCGTTTGGGTTTATTGGCCAGTTTCAGAACCAAACCACCAGCCGGAATTTTATCCACGATATTCAGCGAACGCTGCCACAGATTTGACTTAGTGGCATGATTACCATTTTTAAGCTGCTCAGCCAATAGTTTTAATCGTGCTCCCTGAGCCTGTAGGTCAAGCAGCTCACGTTGCTGTGCTATATTCAGCTTACCGAATTTACTCATATTCAGTGTTCTCCATTAGCCTTGGCATTGCTTGTGTGTTTAAGATAGCTTATATCTTTATTTATGGCCGCAAGTGTCTCAGTCATAAACTGACTTTGTTTGCGCAATAATTTAACAATCAAAATGGTCAGAAGCAGGATTAAAAGCAAAAACAGAATGGCAATGCCAAAAAATACCCATACTTTGGCCTGTGGTGTGAGTAGAGTATTCAGACCGAATAGCAGACTGATAAAGCCCAGAAAAAACACCACTCCAGCCAGCACCACAAGTACCATCAGTACAATAATACTTTGTAGCTGGGCAATGGCATCCAGCCGCAGCATACGTGCACGAATCCACAATAACTCACTGCCATATGTCAGCCAGATTTTTAGCTTGCGCAAATCGCGGCCAAGATTACCTATACTCATGCCATGGTATCCGTTTAAGAGTGAATCATATTCAGGCAATTGGTATATTTACCGCATTGCCTGAATGTAGCCTGTGCTGGTGGCACTGTTCAGCGTTTGCAGCGTCCCAGCATAACACCGGCAATAAAGCCCGCCGCAGCGGCAATACCCATAGCGTAATATGGCTGTTCACGTACCAGCTCATCAGTGCGTTCGGCTGTAGCACGGGCTTTTTCAGCCAGTGTACTTTCCAGATCGCTCAATTTGGATTTGGTATTACCCAATTTTTTGCGTAGCTGGTCTTTCAGCTCCTTGGCCTGATCAGAACCATTGTCACTGGCGTTGTCATATAAATTTTCAACTTCATCCAGCACAGAGCGTACTTCTTTCATCAAATCTTCTTTTTGGGAATCAAAATCAGCCATGATCATTCTCCTAACAAGTGGCGTGAAAATACTGACAACATCAAAATCAGCAGCCAGCTTAACCTGTGTCATGCAACAAACAGACTGCCAGTTTTGTTGCAATATCGGTTAAAATCATTATTGGCTGCTAACATCTGTTACACAAGAACTACCTTAGCACAAGGATATGTTTTTGCACAGATATTGATCTGTTAGCAATTGACCGTTTAATGGGGATGGATAATGAGTGAGCTGGCGTTAGAGAAAATATATTCGGGTAAAGTACGGGATTTGTATGCAATTGACGGGCAGCACATGCTGATGGTCGCCACTGATCGCTTATCCGCTTTTGATGTAATTTTACCTGAACCTATAACAGGAAAAGGTGAAATTCTTACCCAGATATCCAATTTCTGGTTTAAAAAACTGCAACATATCATGCCAAACCATTTTACTGGTGCAACAGTTTATGATGTGCTGCCACGCGAGCAGGCGGATAAAATTGCCAAACGAGCAGTCGTAGTGAAAAAGCTGACTCCGCTGAAAATCGAAGCCATTGTCCGCGGTTATCTTTCCGGCAGTGGCTGGCGCGATTATCAGCAGACAGGTGCGGTTTGCGGCATTAAGTTACCGGCGGGATTGCGCGAAGCCGAACAGTTGCCGGAAGTGATTTTTACCCCATCCAGCAAAGCTGCTGTAGGCGACCATGATGAAAACATCAGTCTGGCACAATGCACCACCTTGCTGGGTGAAGAACTGACCAGGCAGGTAAGCACCAAAGCCATTGAGCTGTATACCGAAGCAGCCACTTATGCCCGTAGCAAAGGCATTATCATTGCTGACACAAAATTCGAATTCGGTTTGGATGAGAATGGTACATTAACTTTAATGGATGAAGTGCTTACTCCGGATTCCAGCCGTTTCTGGTCGGTAGATAACTATCAGGTTGGTACCAATCCACCTTCATTTGACAAACAGTTTATCCGAGACTGGCTGGAGGCATCCGGCTGGAATAAACAGCCGCCAGCACCGCAAGTACCGGCCGATATTATTGCCAAAACACTGGCTAAATATCAGGAAGCACTGCATTTACTCGCAGAAGTGTAAGTATTTATTCAGAGTGGCAGATAAAACAGCCCGGCCAGTAACTGTTTGTGATGTGATAAATTGCTGACAGGAATATTCCGGTTGGAATATAACAGCACCAGTACGTGAAAATAGCAGACACAGCCTTGACTGGGCGAAATGAGCATTAACTGCTGCTATCCATGACTAATGAAATAAGTGATTGGCCATGCAAGCCAGCCATCATCACTGATTTCTTTGAAGGAAATTCTGCTTTAACCAAACAGGTATTATCCGTATGCTTACTAGGCTTTAACATTTACCAGTGTTAAAAGCATAGCTTACGCCTTAGCAGGAAGCATTTGTATTAAACAACACCCGTGTTAGCCGGCCACGCGCCGGTTTTTTTTATCTGTATTCCGGCAGATTGAATTCATTAATATTTACTTAATATAAATCATGATTAAAGAAAAAGAGTAAAGAATATTTCTGCAACAAAAGAATTACGGTTACAAATGTGTACCGTGCGCAATTTCAAAGATCCGCACTGACAAACGAGTAATATACATACGCGCACCTGCATCAGATTTTTTACCACAATGTACAATTATCTGCGTTACCGATTCACCATTGTGTGACCAGATTCGTACTGTCTGGTAGCAGGAGGGAGCACAACGGCGACTTACTGGCTTTTGTGTGTTTGACCCGTATCGCAATCATCACATCTGTGCCCAGCTTGGTTTGGCCGATGATGGCATAATCTGTACTGATATTTTTATTCTGTGCGTGGAAAATACCATGATTGCGACACGAAGTATGACCATCGCCGCTGAACGCATGGAATTGGGTAGCGTAAGCTGGGCAGCATTCAAAACAATATCCGCCCGAGTATCCAGATGCTGCATCTGCCCAAACAGGCTTTTACACTGATGGCCATGCTGATAAGCGTTGCCACACATCTGTTCTGAACACCAACCCCTATAGCACTGGCAATGTGTTCATTTCAAAATCAAAAGCAGCACATATTCAATCTGGCCGATTTTGCTGCATACAATGAAATTGTGCAGATTTATGAAGATGTGTGCGGTAGGGAATAGCACATTGATGTATAGACTACGCAAATGGCCAGCAAGTTAGCATGTAAACATGACGAATGTAGTGATATATTAGCCGTCATTCACAAGCAGGGTTTTTTGCGCTCTTTAAATAAAACATAAATCCTGCCATACATATATAATACGCCTGCACAGACCACACTGTGTCGGTCTGTTCAGTAAGCTTTTATTTTTGCCAGCAGCTCCTTACAGTACAGTACTGGCTTACTTATCCACAATACCAGCTTATTCAGCAGATTGCTGATACTGTGTTGATTAACGCTGGTGTGAACAAATATACGTAGCCGGCGCTTATCCAGTTACCAAGCAGGCACCCACCAACCCATGTTATCTGATGATGGAAACCACCATGCCACAACATCCTTATCGCCGTTTACGTCCTGCACGCCATGAATTACCGGAAGTAGGCATATCCGAATCAGGTAACATCCGTTCCTTGCATCTGGGTACGCCTACCATTCAAAGCTCAATGAATGTAGATAATCCGGCCGAGCTGGTACTGTCATACAGCCGAGCCATGATGGCCTGGCTGCTGTTTATCGATGATATGCCGCAGCATATTACTCAGATCGGGTTGGGCGGTGGCTCATTTGCGCGCTGGATTGATGCCTATCTGCCTGATACCAGCCAAACTGCTGTTGATATCAATCCGCAGGTCATCAGCATTGCGCGCAGCATGTTTGAATTGCCGTTTGAAGGTGAAAAATTCGAAATTATCGAAGACGATGGTGCCGAATACATCAAAGTATTACGAGGTAATACCGACATCATTCTGGTAGATGGCTTCGATGGCGAGCAGATTATAGACAGTCTGGTAGCTGAACCATTTTTTGCTGATTGCCGTCAGGCACTCAGCGAACATGGCATCTTTGTCACCAACTGGTGGCAGGGTGACAAACGTTTTCAAACCTTTGTACGCCGCCTGCGCGAAGTATTTGACAACCGTGTGCTGATGGTGCCGGCAGAAACCCATGGCAATATTGCCGTACTGGCCTTTCAGCAGCCACCAACACTGCGCGACTGGGATAAGCTGAAAAAACGTGCCGGGCAGCGCGCCAGCCAGTTTAATCTGGATTTACCCGCCATGCTGGCTGCCATAAAAGCCCAGCAGGTACACAGCAATCGTCCGCTGTCATTTAATGATTAAATAACCTCACGCTGGCGCACCAACTCGCACTGCCAGCGTAAACAGGCAGAAAGAATAAAGGAAAACCCGTGAGTTATTATGCCAAACATCTGTTTGTCTGCACCAATCGCCGTGATAACCCGTGCCGCCAGAGCTGCGGTGACGATAACGTCGGTGCCGATGCAGTTGATTACCTCAAAGGCCATGCTAAAGCAATGGGGCTGATGGGCGTGGGTAAACTGCGCATCAGCAGTGCCGGCTGTCTCGGACGCTGTGATGAAGGGCCAGTTATGGTACTGTATCCGCAAGGGCGCTGGTATACCTATGTAGACGAAAGTGATTTACAGGAAATTCTTGATGAAGAACTGGCTAACGACCGTGTCGTTACCCGTTTATTAATGGATAAACCCAAAAGTAGCGAGTAAACCCGATGCTAAAGCAACAACCCAACATCTGGATTAACGGGCCGGCAGGACGGCTGGAAACCATCTATCTACCGGCACAGGGCACCGCCCGTGGTGTAGCCGTGATTAATCATCCTAACCCATTACAGGGCGGGCTGAATACCAACAAAGTCGTACAGACTGCTGCCAAAGCACTTACCGGACTGGGCTTTCACTGCTATCTGCCCAATCTGCGCGGTGTGGGCAATAGCGACGGCGAGCATGATTATGGCCGCGGTGAAGTAGCAGACTGCCTTGCTGTAGTTGATTTTGCCCGTTCCCAGCATCCAGAAGTGAACAAACTGGTGTTGTCCGGCTTTTCCTTTGGCGGCTATGTTGCCTTATTCAGTGCCTTAACTGCCCGTCCGGATGCCTTACTGCTGATGGGTCCTGCGATTGGCATGTATCCTGTTGATGCGCCCAATGCCTACAATCCAGCCACTACCTTACTGATTCATGGTGAAAAAGACGAAGTAGTACCATTGCAAAACAGCATGAACTGGGCAGAGGCGCAGGATTTACCTGTACTGGTTGTGCCCGGCTCCGGCCATTTTTTCCATGGCAAACTGATTTTGCTGCGCCAGTGGATTGAGCGGCTGTTTCCAGCGTTACTGGTTGAATAATAAAAATATTACTACCCTGAATGCTTAAATAAAATATAAGTAATTAAATATCAATACACTAATTTTAAAAGAGTTGTTCAGGGTAAATCAGAATTTACCTGCTCAGAATCTTATATTGGCAAGCACACCTATTAAACAATATAGCCAACAGCTGAAAATAGGCAAGCCAATATAAAATTAATAAAGCGCGCTATCAGTTGATTACAGAATGTGCAGTACGCATCAATCCCTGATTGAAAATCACATCTGTACAAAATTGACGATTACATAGATAAACGGCTATTAATTATTTCATGCATTAGCGTTACCAATAGCGTCAACTATATCATATATATATATCTTTTCTCGTTCAAAATCATGCCCCTCAACGCCAAAAACCGATGTGTAGGCGATCATACCTTCAAGTATTAACATAATCAGGCAAGCCGCCTGCTCAGATGCTGCGGTTGCGCCCAGCCATTGAGAAATTGAAGTCTGCATCCATAGTTTGTGTTCTCTAACAATAGAGCATATTTCTTCACTTCTATTGCCATATTCAGCCTGAGCACGCACAAACATGCAACCGCGATAGTCGTTATCGTTAAACCACCTGATATGCCATGAAATAAGCGCATTAATTTTATCTTTTTTCTCCGAAAATACCGCAATCACATCTGTAATTGACTTTTTAAAAAAAGCATTCCTCCTAAGTAATACTTTACTCACCAGCCCATTTTTGTCACCGAAATATTTATATAACGTTCGTTTCGATACTCCTGCACGTTCTGCAACGAGCTCCAGACTAACAGCGCAGTAACCAAATTCATTAAAAAGTGATTCAGCAGCAGCAAGTATCTTATCAATAATTTCAGATTTCATTATTTTGACGTTTTTAGCATATTTTTGTGATTTTATCACAATAACACCATTTTGGTTAATTATAAATATTATTTGACCATAAATGGTTTTGAAAATACAATAAGTAAACGCAATCGTTTATTTATTGTATTTATTTAAACAATAATGTTTACTTATTCATTACAGGAGGAATTCATGTTAGTAAAAATTAAAGGGGGAGAGGCCATGCAGCCCCGACCTAATGCAGTAGCGATATTGAGAGGTTTTACTGGTGGCACTTTGGGAATTTTCGTGTTACTCCTGATAACTTACTGGAGCGGTACTTTAGCAATCATGGCTCCATTTGGTGCAACATGTGTATTATTATTTGCCGTACCTAAAGCACCATTAGCTCAGCCAAGAAGTGTTATCGGGGGGCATTTTATCTCGGCTTTAGTAGGGATTTTGTTCATCAATTTATTTGGTAATGGAATACTATCCATAGCATTAGCGGTTGGCATATCCATTGCTTTAATGCAATTTTTACGTGTAGTCCATGCCCCTGCGGGTGCAAATCCTATTCTTATCATGATGTCAGGAATCACTGACTATTCATTCTTGTTGACACCCGTACTGATAGGTTCAGTTCTGTTAGTTCTTGTCGCTTTAATAGTCAATAATATCGGAGCCGGAACCCATTGGCCCTGTTATTGGCTGGGCTATCATTCAGGTATGGATAACAAACATATAAAATCAAAAGGGGGTTAGCGTGCCTGTATGATTTGGCAGAATGGTTAATAACTCTCGGTATCTAAAGACCTCATCAGGTACTAACTAATATCACGCCAATGCAATATGCAACACTGAAACAGACTGCTTAATTTTTTGGATAAGTTTTGTACTAGTAGGGTATTTAGATTAAAAATTTTATTATTGTACTTTATCCGGTTAATAAAAAAGGTATAACCATGATTATGCCTTTTTTAATTTATACATTACAAATACGCTTGGAAGCACTGAGACTTCCATCTTGCAAACAGGTTTTATACCCGCACAATAAGAAATACCGCCTTTTTTCCAGAGCAGGGCAAACAGCCTTTGACTTGTGCAATGCTAACCATGAAAGTAGCTGCGGTTATAATTAATAGCCATTTTTGCATCACTACTCCTGTTATTTTAATTGATAATTAACGTTATTATAAATAAAATAAAATATGGATATGATTGTTAATATTATGTTTTTATCAAAATATAGCTTATTGATACATTATCTTTTATGTTAGAAGCATTTTTATTTTGTCTAAATAAAGCACTTGTTGGACAAAGCCTATAACAATACCGGCTAAATAATAAGTGATTTGGCTTAAGATTAATCAACAAAAAAGTTGTTGTAAATGACCATGTGCTATAGTCAGCACATTAAACATCTAAATGTTAAATTAGAGGATAAATATGAAAATTTTGAGAGAAGATTGTCTGCGTGAAATCTTACTACAAAATTATAATAAAAAAATTACTATTGTTTCTGCTTTTATAAGTGGAATTGAATCTGATATAAAACAATTACTTGATCAACATAATCAGGTTGAACTTATTATAGGGACAATCAATGCCTTTTCTTCTATCGATTTGATAGATTTTTGCATTGAAGAGGCTGAGGAGAATAATAATTTTAAATTTTATATTGATTTCAGATATGACGATAGCGTTCATTGGAAGCTCTATATGATTGAGCCAGATATTACTATTATAGGAAGCGCCAATTTTACCCAAAAAGGGCTGAAGCTTGTTCGAGATACATGCCTTTACATACAGAATAAAAAGTTGTACTTAGACTACTTAAAAGAAATTGCTGAAGTAAAAGTATTAGATAAAGTATTAGATTGTAAGGGTAAAAATTTTAATGATGAACTAGAAAAATATAGAAAAAAACATTTAAAATCTAGAGTTTGGTTAAATTCAAATAGTACAGATTCAAGTTTGGAAGATTATTTAAAACAAGAAATTCCACCTGAATTAGCAATTTTAATTTGGGATAGATATATGGATGAGGAGGAAATGAAATATATTGAAGCTAAAGTTGGAAAAGAAAATTCTTGTGAGCAACTAAATTTTGATAAGCATGAATGCTTTAAGATTGATCGTGAGTATGAAAAAGACTATAGAGAAAATGAGATTATTTTATGTATGAATAAACGGGGGAATAAAATCAAGTTTTTTTGTTGCCAGAAAATTGTCGTTGATAAATCAAAAGGTAATATGTATCTTATTGATTTTTTAAAGAAGAGGTCTGAGGGGCCATTTAAATTAACCAAAGAAATTAAAAGTAGGCTTAAGGAAAAAGCTCTAGAATGGAGCAAAGATGAAACAGATAAAGTTAAATTAAGCTATGAAGATTTAAAGGAATTATTACAGAATTAATGATTTTAATTTTTTTAGTGTCATATGTCTGGGTTATTTATTATGATGGCTGTAAGAAATTATCTATTTCTTTGATATTGTATCCTTGTTTGCACAGGAATGATTAGTTTATTTAGGCACCATTCTGATTTATCTGAATCATTTAATAATATTTGAAGTGTTAATAAAGAAATAAGATTTTGTATAACTTGTCTGTGGAAAGCTTCCTAAGGAGAACAATTTTACTTGCGACAGACGAAAGTGCTTTTCACTACAAAATTAATTAGTTATCAGTATTATTTGACCAGATTAATTTGAAAAAAGCCCAGAAATTAGCGCAAGCTGATACTGGGCTTTTGATTTATATTCTGTAGATGTAATTTTTCAGCCTATTTGCGTTTGATGTTCATCACCCTGACGTGTACGAATGGTACCAATCTGGTAAACAGTTTCGCCCTCTTGCTGTAGAAAGTGCTGTACAGCAACAGCGTCTGCGGCGTCTACAATCATTACCATGCCGATACCGCAATTAAAGGTACGGTACATTTCCTGTATATCTACTTGTCCGGCCTGTTGTAACCACTGAAAGAGTTTTGGCAGTGGCCAAGACTGGGCGTCAATTGCGGCAACGGTGTTGTCTGGCAGGATACGGGGTACGTTTTCGCTGATGCCACCACCGGTAATGTGTGCCATACCCTTGATGGTAAACTGTTTTAATGCAGCCAGAACGGGCTTAACGTATAAACGGGTAGGGGCGATGATGGCCTGCCGCAGGGTTTGGCCATTTTCAAATTCGGCGTCCAATTCTGGTTGGGCACGCTCAATAATTTTGCGCACTAATGAATAGCCATTGGAATGAATACCATTAGAGGCCAGTCCCAGTACCATATCACCGGTCACAATACTGCGTCCGTTGATAACCTGTGCTTTTTCAACCACGCCTACAGCAAAGCCAGCCAAATCATATTCGCCATCTGGGTACATGCCGGGCATTTCGGCGGTTTCACCGCCAATCAGGGCACATCCTGATTGTTCACAACCGGCGGCAATGCCTTTAATCACTGCTGCTGCACGTTCAACATCCAGTTTACCACAGGCAAAGTAGTCCAGAAAAAACAGTGGTTCTGCTCCCTGTACCAAAATGTCATTGACGCTCATGGCCACCAGATCGATACCGACGGTATCGTGTTGATCCCATTCAAATGCCAGTTTTAGTTTGGTGCCTACGCCATCGGTACCGGATACCAGTACTGGCTGGCGGTATTTCTGGCTGATTTCTACAAGTGCGCCGAAGCCGCCCAAATCGCCTAATACTTCAGGACGCATGGTGCGTTTGGCAAATGGTTTAATCTTTTCGACCAGCGAATCGCCAGCGTCAATATCAACACCGGCATCACGATAACTCAGGGACTGGCTCATTAGTGTGCTTCCTTTGGACAAGAACAAAGCTGATTGAGATGGAATAGACAAAAACCGAGCAATTTTAACATTTTTCATCTTTTTACGGTGTTGAAATTGGCGCGGATGATTAGCTGGCGTATTCTGGCTTATATCTTTGTGACAGCTTTGAGCAGGATAAATAGTTGGCCAGTCTTTGCTTTAATGTCAGATAAAGGAGAGGGAAAAGATATGGAAAATGACTGGCTGCTATACCTGAATGTTTGTGATTTGCTGTTGGTTTTAATAGAATTACAGAGATAAAGATTCTATGTAACTTAGGATAGCAATCAAAGAAAAAGGCCGAATTGATAAATTCGGCCTCAGGATTAGTCTGCTATATGCGGCTAATGTATGCTGCTTAGGCTTTGCGAGCCGGCAGTTTTTCACGAATACGGGCAGCTTTACCGGTTAAGCCACGCAGGTAATACAGTTTGGCACGGCGTACATCACCACGGCGTTTAACTTCGATTTTTTCAACGGCTGGAGAATATAACTGGAATGTACGTTCTACACCTTCACCGCTGGAAATTTTGCGAACGATGAAGTTGCTGTTCAGGCCACGGTTGCGACGGGCGATTACAATGCCTTCATAGGCTTGCAAACGGGTACGGCTACCTTCGGTAACGCGTACAGATACAACCACGGTATCACCAGGCGCGAAGGCTGGGATTTCTTTATTCAGACGAGCGATTTCTTCCTGCTCTAATTGTTGAATCAAGTTCATGTTAAGCTTCCTATTATAATGGGATATCCCGTTCCTCTTGTCTGATACGCTGCAAGAGTCTGGATTCCTCTGGGGTTAATTCACGGTCGGCCAGTAAATCAGGACGACGTGTCAGTGTGCGCCTGAGCGCCTGAGTTAATCGCCATTGTGCGATTAAAGCATGATTACCGCTACGCAATACGTCGGGAACTGTCTGCTGACGAAATTCTACCGGACGGGTGTAATGCGGACAATCAAGTAAACCATTGGCAAATGAGTCTTCTACTGCTGAGCGTGCGTCACCAAGTGTGCCGGGTAACAGGCGGATTACTGCGTCCATTAACATCATGGCCGGTAATTCTCCACCGGAAACCACAAAGTCGCCGATACTGATTTCGGTTACTTCGTTGCTGGTGAGAATACGTTCATCAATACCCTCGTAACGACCACACAGTACAATCAGCGCCGATTCTCTGGCCAGACTGGCTGCCTGTGCATGATTCAGTGGTTTGCCCTGCGGGCTCATGTAAATCAATCGTCCCTGCGGGCTGCTTTGTCTGGCTGCATCTATGGCTGCCTGTAAGGGCGGAGCCATCATAATCATTCCCGGGCCTCCGCCAAACGGGCGGTCATCAATATGACCCAGTGGATTATCGGCAAATTGCCGCGGGTTGATTGCTGCAAACTGCCAGATGCCCTGTTGTAAGGCACGTCCGGTTACGCCACTGTCGGTAAGGGCAGTAAACATTTCCGGAAACAGGGTAATGGCTTGAATATGCATCAGTAGTCGCTGCCCCAGTCGACACAAATCTGCCGTTGCGGCAAGTTTACTTCGTCGATGTACTGGGAGACAAAGGGAATCAGTTTACGGCCAAAAACACCATCTACTACCAGTACGTCATGAGCACCGGTTTGCATTAATGAACTGACAGTGCCCAGATTTTCCTGTGTACGGTTAAGTACGTTCAGGCCAATCAGGTCTGCCCAATAATACTCATCGTCATCGGTTTCGGCAAAGCTGGCACGGTCTATTTCGATGGTAAAGCCGCGCAGTAGTGCTGCGCTGTCACGATCGTGTATTCCGTCAAACCGCACCTGTAATTCATCACCGCTGATTTTGCTTTCGGCAATGCTCACAGTTTTGGTTTGGCCATCTTTACTCAGCTGCCATTGCGGATAGTCGAGCAGGCTGTCGGTATATTCGGTATCGGAATGGATTTTCACCCAACCCTTTACGCCAAATACGCCTTTAATATAGCCCATTGCTACCCATTGTGGCTGTGTACTATTCATCTGCTTTACTGCTGAATTAGGCCGCAGCCTTTTGTTCTTTAACCAGTTTGGCAACAGCTTCGCTTAATTGCGCGCCTTGGCCAATCCAGTGATTCAGACGGTCTGCGCTCAGACGTACGCGTTCCTGTTTTTCATTGGCAACAGGATTGTAAAAGCCAACGCGTTCGATAAAGCGTCCGTCACGACGGTTGTGAGAGTCTGCTACGACAATGTTATAGAAAGGACGGTGTTTAGAACCACCGCGAGCCAAACGGATAACTACCATAGTGTATTCCTTAGTGAAAAAATCGAAGTAATTTTATTCTGTCAAGATAACAGAAAATCGCTAATTTTAGTGGGTAATTCCCAGTCTTGGCAAGCTGTTAATGCATATTTGTTGCATATATATTGCTGTGGGTTTGTTTGTTGCTGGATATTTATTTTTCTGACATCTGGGCTGGTGTTGTTTGGGTAAATTATTGCTGTATATGGTTAAAATCCGATGGGGTGTGATGATGTTGGCCAGATATGCTGCTGGTTGTTTGGGGGCTTTTTTATAATTATTCTTATGAAAATCTTGTATTTATATGCTTTTTTCTGATATGTGCATTAGGTTTTTGCTATTTAGGGCTGCATAGCTTGATTTCTTCGCGTATCATAGCTGCCACATGTTTTTGCGGATATCTTAAAAATGAAACAGATTTTTTTGGATTTTGAACAACCTATAGCCGAGCTGGTACAGAAAATTGATGAACTGCGCTTTGTGCAAGATGAATCGGCTGTGGATATTTCCGAAGAAATCGCGCGCCTGAAAAAGAAAAGCGATGATTTAACCAAAAATCTTTTTGCCAAGTTGACCCCGGTGCAGATTTCGCAGGTATCCCGTCATGCCCAGCGTCCTTATACTTTAGATTATATTGATGCGCTGTGTACGGATTTTGAGGAATTGCATGGTGATCGTGCGTTTGCTGATGATGCGGCTATTGTAGGTGGTCTAGCACGCTTTAATGGTGAAAGTGTTATGGTAATCGGCCATCAGAAAGGCCGTGATACTAAGGAAAAAATTCGCCGTAATTTTGGTATGCCTAAGCCAGAGGGTTACCGCAAGGCCTTGCGTTTGATGAAACTGGCAGAAAAATTTCAAATTCCCTTACTGACTTTTATTGATACCCCGGGAGCCTATCCCGGTATCGGAGCGGAAGAGCGTGGCCAATCTGAGGCTATTGGCCGTAATCTGTATGAACTGGCACGGCTGCGGGTGCCGGTGATTTGTACGGTAATTGGTGAAGGTGGCTCTGGCGGGGCGCTGGCTATTGCGGTGGGCGATTATGTCAATATGCTGCAATTTTCTACTTATTCAGTAATTTCACCGGAAGGCTGTGCCTCTATTCTGTGGAAAACGGCTGAAAAAGCACCGGAAGCTGCTCAGGCGCTGGGTATTACAGCTAAACGCCTGCACGAGTTGAAGCTGATTGATACTGTAATAGAGGAGCCTTTGGGCGGAGCACATCGTAATTATCCGGAAATCATGCAACGGGTGAAATCTGTACTTACCCGCCAGCTGCATGAAGCTAAAGGTAAACAGTTGTCTACTTTGTTGACGCGTCGCTTTGATCGTTTGATGAATTATGGTCAATTCAACGGTAAATAAAATTTGTGTCAGTTTATGTGACGATATTGCGCAACAATGGTCAGCCACTATGGCTGACCGTTGTGTTTTAGCCGTAGGCCTTAGTGGCGGGCTTGATTCGGTGGTGCTGTTGCATGCTTTGACTCTTTTGCGCAACAGATTGCCGCTTGAGGTGTCTGCTATTCATGTGCATCATGGATTAAGTCGGTATGCAGATGAATGGGCAGCTTTCTGCCAGCAGTTATGTGCATCTTGGTCGGTGCCATTAAAGATAGTTAAGGTGAATGTGTGTGCTGCTGGCGAGGGCGTGGAAGCTGCGGCACGTAAGGCGCGTTATCAGGGTTATGCTAATAGTGAAGCGGATGCGGTGGTGCTGGCGCATCATCGGGATGACCAGATAGAAACCTTTTTTTTGGGTGCATTGCGTGGTGGTGGTTTACGTTCGCTTTCGGCTATGCCTCTGGTGCGGAAATTGACTGAACGTACAGTTTTGTGGCGGCCGTTATTGCATTTTTCACGACAGCAGCTACAGGCTTATGCTGATGCGATGCGGCTGATACACATTGAGGATGACAGTAACAGTGATTGTGCCTATTTGCGTAACTGGCTGCGTTTGAGTGGTTTGCCGCACTGGCGCGAGCATCAGCCGTATCTGGATACGCAGATTGAAGCGGCGGTAGGGCGGTTACAGGATGAGCTGGCTTTGCTGGATGAAGTGGCTGAAGCTGATTGGGCTATGCTGCATGCACAACAGCAAGGGTTTCAGATACCTTTGTGGCGCACTTTGAGTGCGGCACGACGCCGGCAACAGTTACGCCTGTTTGCACTTAAAAACTGTCTGGGCATGTCAACTGCGGCAGCGTTGACGGAATTTGCACGACAGCTGATGGAAGGTAAAAATGGTGCACAATGGTCTTTGCCCCACGCTTGTGTCATTTATTATGATTCCAGATTATGGATAGATAAACACGAGGCAAACCGGCAATGGCTCTGGTTTGGATTGCTGCCAGTAAGCTGCGGGCAGTTGAGTGCTGCTGACTATCTGCAATGGAAGCGGCATAGTTTTGGTTTGGCAGAAATTGCTGCTGAGTGGACGGTGCGGCAGGCACATACTCAGGATACAATTGTTTTGCGAGGAGGAAGAAAAAAGGTTAAGAAGTTATTACAGGAACGGAAAATCCCGCCTTTTATGCGTGCTGTCTGGCCGGTTTTGTGTGATTCCAATAATCAATGTGTTGCTGTGATTAATGTAGCTGTGGCCACTGATATTGGTGTAGTTAATGGCTGGATGCCGTTTATGGAGGATTTACCTGTCAAATTATAAGTTAGAAGATTGATAATATATTTATCGCAGATTCGGCTGCTGATTAATGCAATAACAATAATTAGAGGATAGCAGTATGCATGATAACCGTACCCAACAGGTTGAAGAACAGATGTTGGTGCGTAAGGCTCAGCAGGGTGATGCGCAGATTTTTAGTTTGTTAGTTAATAAATATCAACGTCGCTTGAATCATTTTCTGCATCGTTTTACCCATGATGAGCAAATAACGCTGGATGTAGTGCAGGAAACATTTCTGAAAGCTTATAAGGCTTTACCACAGTTTCGTGCCGGTAGTCAGTTCTATACGTGGTTATGCTGTATTGGAATGAATACAGCTAAATCTATGGCTGCGGTGTACCGGCGGGAACCTCAGATGATTACTGAAATTGTGGATGACGATGGAGAACTGGTTGATGTACTGGAATATTTGTCTGATTATCAAACGCCGGAAGCGCAATTACTTAATCGCGAACTGATTGATGCAGTGGATGAGGCGATTGATAATTTACCGGTCAATCTGCGTCAGCCGATTATATTGTCGGAGGTCAATGGTTTGACGTATGAGGAAATCGCTCAGGTGATGGGTTGTCCGGTTGGTACGGTGCGCTCACGTATTGCGCGGGCTCGTGAAATTTTATCAGCTCAGATTAAAACCAGATTTGACCGTGAATAGGGTATTGGTTTTGGCTATATCCGGATAGCCCTCATTTGTGTGCAGTGGCTAGGATAACCGAGCAGGCTATAGATATTGCTTTAACTGGATAATTGCAATTTGCATCTGGTCAGTTTATCTTGGTTGCATGCTTATTCATGGCGTGGTTGAAGCAGCAATAATGATGTGTGCCTGTTTTTCATAGTGGCCTATTCTGCCGGTACCATCTGGTATGAAACCAATAGATTTAACCACCCATCCATCAATATTTAATGATTCTCCATGAACAAATCCAGAACTCTAATTGTAATATAACCCAGTAAATGGCTTTCTTTGATAATAATAATGTATCTGATTCATTTTATAATCAAAATATTCATCACTGGTTAACAAACCATAATCAATTTTAATCATACTATCGGCTTGTAAAGTACTATAATCTCGACTAGCAGTAATAATGCCGTCGGTAATTTCGTATACCTGATAAAGCTGATTATCCCGATAATCGCAGGCTTTGCCGGTAAATAAAATATTGTTATAAAATTAGTAATTACTGCGATTTTCTGGCTGATTGAGTTCTATTCTGACTATCGTAATATTAATTCCTTAATCCTTTACGCTGTTTAATCATTAATCTGTCTGGTTGGAATGTGAATGCCTTTTGATTTGGATAGAATGCTACTTTCTCTTTTGTCTCCATTGCTGAAATACATTATTGGTGGGTAGTACTTGATTATGCAAATTTGCTAAATCATCTGCTATGATAAGTTTTGATTGTTGATAATAATATTCATGTAAATAAATTGGGAGTTGATATTAAGATTATCTGGAAGTCTGGATTGTGTTTATCCGGAAGACAGAAATATTGTTCTGAGAACTAATGCTATATATGGGCTGGACTGATTTTGCGGACATAAATGTGTCTGGATTGCTAAAGATGCTATGTAGCTGTAATAACAAGGTTAATCTGTCAATTTTGCTAAGCGTTTGTAAGAGATGGGAAAAAAATTATTCCACTTACTCTTGAATTGTGAACAGCTAACCTTACCTTAATTAGCGAACTGAATTTTACGCCCCGCAATAGATGCGGGTTTGTATTAACCAACTTTGCAGTGCTGCGAGCACTAAAGATGTGGAGAAGATATATGACTATTCGTCCTTTGAATGACCGCGTTGTCGTAAAACGTTTGGAAGCTGAAGAAAAAACTGCTTCTGGTATTGTATTGCCGGGTTCTGCTGCTGAAAAACCTGATATGGGTGAAGTAATGGCTGTCGGCAATGGCAAACTGTTGAAAAATGGTGACCGTCAGAAACTGGATGTTAAAGTTGGCGATAAAGTGATTTTTGGCAAATACAGCGGCCAAACTGTTAAGGTAGATGGTGAAGAATTGCTGGTAATGCGCGAAGAAGATATTTTCGGTATTGTTGAATAAATTATTTATTTTAGATATTAAGATTTTATTGCGTAATTGATTATTAAAGATTAGGAGTTACAAATGGCAGCAAAAGACGTGAAATTCTCTGACGAAGCCCGTCAGAAAATGGTTGCTGGTGTCAATGTGTTGGCTGAAGCAGTAAAAGTAACTTTAGGCCCTAAAGGCCGCAATGTGCTGTTAGATCGTGCCTTTGGCGGCCCGCACATCACTAAGGATGGTGTGTCTGTTGCTAAAGAAGTGGAATTAAAAGACAAATTCGAAAACATGGGTGCTCAGCTGGTTAAAGAAGTAGCTTCTAAAACCAATGATGTGGCTGGTGATGGTACAACTACCGCTACTGTGCTGGCTCAGGCGATTGTAACTGAAGGTATGAAATATGTTACTGCCGGCATGAATCCGATGGATTTGAAACGTGGTATTGATAAAGCAGTTGAAGCTGTTATTGCTGAACTGAAAAACATTTCCAGACCAGTACCAGAAAAATCTAAAGAAATTTCTCAGGTTGCTTCTATTTCTGCTAATGCAGACGAATCTATCGGTGAAATCATTGCCAAAGCCATGAATGAAGTAGGCAAAGAAGGCGTGATTACTGTTGAGGATGGTAAATCTCTGGAAAACGAAGTGGAAGTGGTTAAAGGTATGCAGTTTGACCGTGGCTACCTGTCTCCTTACTTCGTAACCGATGTGGAAAAACAGATTGCCGGTCTGGATAGCCCATACATTCTGCTGTTTGATAAAAAAATCTCTAATATCCGTGACCTGTTGCCAGTTCTGGAACAGGTGGCAAAAACCAGCCGTCCGTTGCTGATTATTGCTGAAGATGTAGAAGGTGAAGCACTGGCTACGCTGGTGGTGAACAATATTCGCGGTATTCTGAAAACTGTTGCTGTTAAAGCTCCGGGCTTCGGTGACCGTCGTAAAGCCATGTTGCAGGATATTGCTATCCTGACCGGCGGTACTGTTATTGCTGAAGAAGTTGGTCTGTCTCTGGAAAAAGCCACTCTGGAAGATTTGGGTCAGGCTAAACGTGTAGAAGTTGGTAAAGAAAATACCACTGTGATTGATGGTTTGGGTGACAAAGCTGCTGTTGAAGCTCGTGTTGCTGAAATCCGTAAACAGATTGAAGTGGCTACCAGCGACTACGATAAAGAAAAATTGCAGGAACGCGTGGCTAAACTGGCTGGCGGTGTGGCAGTAATTAAAGTTGGTGCTGCTACTGAAGTTGAAATGAAAGAGAAAAAAGACCGCGTGGATGATGCTCTGCATGCTACCCGTGCTGCCGTGGAAGAAGGCGTGGTAGCTGGTGGTGGTGTTGCGCTGTTGCGTGCCCGTGCAGCAATTAAAGACCTGAAAGGTGCCAATGCTGATCAGGAAGCCGGTGTGAAAATCGTTCTGAAAGCAGTTGAAGCACCATTGCGTCAAATCGTTGCTAATGCTGGTGATGAACCAAGTGTTGTGGTGAACAATGTGTTGAATGGTTCTGGTAACTACGGTTACAACGCTGGTACTGGTGAATACGGCGATATGCTGGAAATGGGTGTGCTGGATCCTGCTAAAGTTACCCGCACTGCCTTGCAGCATGCTGCTTCTATCGCTGGCCTGATGCTGACTACTGATTGCATGATTACCGAATTACCGGAAGATAAACCTGCTGCTCCTGATATGGGTGGCATGGGCGGTATGGGTGGTATGGGCGGCATGATGTAATGTTGCCTTAAGCACTCTGCTTAGTGATGCAAAAGCCGGATATCAAAGATATCCGGCTTTTGTGTTGGCTATAGGAGTATTGATTTAAACATTGAAAAGCTTGTATGAGGCAGTGAATGTTTACGTCGGCCGAAGTATTGGCTATTAAGATGTAGTGCCGTTTATTTCAGAGAAATATAATGCTGATATTGTTATCTATTCCAATATCAGCATTATTTGCTATGTTGATTTATTCATGTAAATTAGGTGCTTTCCTGTTGGAAGTATTGTAGATACTGATAGATATTTTCGACACTGATTTGAGTCAGATTCTGCTCAGCGCAGAATTGTTGCAAATCATGACCTCTTTTCAAGGTTCCGTCGTCATTCAACAGTTTACACAGGATAGCCACCGGTTTAAGTTTAGTTAATTTGACGGTTTCAATGGAAGCTTCTGTGTGTCCGCGTCAGCTAGACAGGCCATCAGGATGTGCAACTAATGGAAAAGCATGCCCTGAGCTGATGACATTGGCGGATTTGTATATTGGGGAAATAGCTGCTTTGATGGTGGTTATTCTGTCCTGAGTGGAAGTACCGGTGATGATGCTATGTGTGGCTTCGATTGAGGCAGTAAAGTTGGTGTGGTACAGACTTTGGTTTTTTCAACCATAGTTGATAAGGCCAGTTTTTTCGCCAGATTATTTTCAATACATAGACAGACAATATCGTTGTCATGGCGGATAAGTATAGCCATGATGGGCATGTTAATCATTTTAACAGCAATAATTAAATCAGTTTCATTTTCTCTGTTGGCATCATCAGTAATGACAATAGGTTTGCCATGCTGTAGGTCAGCGATGGCTTTTTTTGCTGGGTATGATATGGTTAGACGTCATTAAGTGAATTAATTGACGTCTTCTGGAAGTTTCTTTTTTCTTCCGGGTTATTAACGTTAGTTTAGCTTGGTTCTAAATCTGCCTGAGTAGGCTTCTGGGCTTGTAAAGTTACTTACCACCAATAGGAAGTTTTACCTTTCGCAGAAAAGCCTGATGAATTAGCATTTCTGCCTTTGATGGCGGTATGCTGCTACACAGAATGGTGCTGGTTGGCAAAGAGAATAAAAATTTATTTATCTGTGCAATTGCAAAGCTTATTTAACTAGTTCAACACCGCGATTGGCCAGTTCATCCGCTTTTTCATTGCCCGGATCACCGGCATGACCCTTTACCCAGTGCCAGTGTACCTGATGCTTGTTCACTTCAGCATCCAGTGCCTGCCATAATTCAACGTTTTTAACCGGCTGCTTTGAGGCGGTTTTCCAGCCACGTGCTTTCCAGTTGTGAATCCATTCCTGCATGCCGTTTTTGACGTATTGAGAGTCAGTATAGATGTTGACGATGCAGGGGCGTTTCAAGGCGGCCAGCCCCTGAATCACTGCGGTTAGTTCCATGCGATTATTGGTAGTATTGGCTTCGCCGCCAAAGAGTTCTTTACTGTGTTGACCTGATTGCAGAAAAGCACCCCAGCCACCTACGCCGGGATTACCTTTGCAGGCGCCATCGGTATACAGAGTTACTTCGCTCATATTCATAGGCTATTTTGCAAAGGGCTAACTATATCATGTCTGGGGCGGTAAAACTTTGCCGGGATTGAGAATGCCCTGTGGGTCGAGGTGGTGTTTTTGTGCCCACATCCATTTGATTTCTGTGTCACTGCGTACTCGTGGCAGCCAATGATTTTTTAGCTGTCCAATACCATGTTCGGCAGCAATGCTGCCATGATGGTGTAACACTTGTTCATATACCAGTTGGTTGATGTTGTTTTCGTAGTGATAGACATCATTACTGAGAATATCGGCAATAAACACATTGTAATGCAGGCTGCCGTCGCCAAGATGACCAAATAGGATGGTTTTGGTTTGTGGAAAGGTTCTGGCCAGTTGTTGCTGGCAGTTTTCGACAAAATCAGCAACATGTTCGATTGGTATAACAATATCGTGTTTGATGCTGGCACCCAAACTGCGTTGTGCTGCGGATATGTTTTCGCGTAATGTCCACAGGTGCTGACGGTCGTTTTCTGACTGGGCAATCACGGTATTGAGCCAGTTGCCCTGTTCGAGCACGCTGATTAAGGGTTCGGTTAAATCCTGTGCAGGCAGGCTGTCGCTCAGTTCTAGCAGAATATGCCAGTTGGCGCTGGTGGGTTCGCGTAGCTGGCTATAGCTGGCCGACAGGCTGAGGGCATCATGACTGATTAATTCATAACTGGAGAGGCGTTCGGCAAAGTGGTTTTTCAATGCAGATAGCAGACTGGTAGCAGCGTGTATATTTTCTATGCCAACCCAAGCTGTTAATACGCTTTGCGGTGGTGCAAACAGCTTTAGTGTGGCCGCGGTGATGATGGCCAGTGTACCTTCGCTACCGATGATTTGTTGGTGCATTTCGTAGCCGCTGGTGTTTTTGTGCAATGGATATAGATGGCTTACCAGGTCGCCGTTGGCCAGTACATATTCCAGCCCCAGTACTAAATCGCGCATGGTGCCATAACGTACTACATTCAGGCCACCGGCATTGCATGCAATGTTGCCTCCAATCTGGCAGGAACCTTCGCTGGCCAGACTCAGTGGAAAGTAGCGGTTGGCATGACGGGCTGCGGCCTGAACTTCAGCCAGTATCATGCCTGCTTCTACAGTAATGGTGTTGTCAGCCAGATTGAGCTGGCGCATGCGATTGAGTTTGCTTAGTGACAGGATAATCCCTTTACCGGCAATAGAGGCATGGGGAGTGGCACCGCCACATAATCCGGTATTGCCGCCCTGCGGGGTAACGGGGATATGCTGCTGCTGGCAATAGCGCAGGATATTTTGCACGCTGTTTACGGTATGGGGTTGTAATACGGCAAAAGCCTGTCCATGATACCGGTTGCGCTGGTCGGTACAGAACGGGGCGATGAGTCCGCCATCGGTGAGGATGTCGCTGGGTGTAAGTATCTGCCGCAATTGGGCAAGGTGAGTAGTGGTTGACATAGCGGTTATCCCTGTAGATGCGAGAGGCTGATTGTACGGCAACTGGCACTGCTGGCATGGTAAATATACGCTGTCAGGCAAGGTTTACAGTACAATATTGCTATTGTGTAATATTAGTTAAGGAAGTGGCATGTATTTTGTTGATCGTAGTGCAGTGGTGCTGAAACCTGCTCAGGCTTTTCTCGACTGGCTGCAAAATACCAGTGATGATTTGCCTGATTTAACTCTGGCTCAGTTACAGAGTAATTGTACTACGTTGCTGGTGCCGGAATTTGAAACACCGGAACAGGCAATTGGTTATATTGGTGAGCGCTTTAGGCTGATTTTTGAGGCAGAGCTGTCTGCCTGGGAAGTTGACCGCAAGCTGTGGCCGGCAATGGATATTGACCAGTTCTGGAATTTTTTCACGGTTGAGGTACATGATATGGTGCTGGATCTGGTAGATACCGATTTGCAGATATCACCGGTTTATGGTGAAGTGTAGGCGCGCTGTCTGATGCTGGCCTGTGTTGTGCGGTTGCGACCGTCTTTTGGTGCTCAATGTCTGGCTGTGGGGATGCACGGGCTGGCATTGGGTGTCATTGTACTGTATAGCATCGGCTGGCAACGTTTATTGTGGCTGCTGGCGTGGCTGTTTTCTGCTTTGTGGGCAGGCTATGGTCTGCGCCAGAATAAGGTAAAACGGATTGAAATCAGCCAACAGGGACAGGCCAGTTTGGTGCTGATGCATCGTAAAACTGCTATACCGGCTATTCTATGTTCTGGCAGTATGGTCAGGGCAAAGCTGATGGCCTTGCAGTGGCAAACAGCCAGAGGTAGTGTATACCAGCTTTTGTTGCCCGATATGATGGATGCGCTGGCATGGCGACGTTTACAGGTATGGGTGCGCTGGTGTCAGCCGCATAAGGCTCAGCCGGTTTTAAGGCAATCAATTTTAAATAAGGTAATTCATTGGTTCAGGCTGAAGGATAATAATTAGAATAATGACAGAAAAATTTCATGCCACCGGGTTGGCTCAATGGTTGCAACATCTGGAAAACGGTGTTGCTGGCGGGCAGATTGAAATGGGGCTGGCACGGGTAGAGGCCGTTCGTGAACGTATGGGTTTACAGCCACAGTGCCCGCTGATTGTGGTTGGTGGGACTAATGGCAAAGGTTCGGTATGCTCTTATCTGACTCAGATTTATCATGAAGCTGGCTATCGGGTCGGCACGCTGACCAGTCCGCATTTGTTGCGTTTTAATGAGCGTATTGCCATTAATGGGCAGGCAGTTGCTGACGAGCTGATTGTCACTGCGTTTGAACGCATTGAGGTGGCAAGGGCGGATACAGTATTGACCTATTTCGAATTCAATACGCTAGCTGCGGTGGATATTTTTGTGCAGCAGCAGGTCGATGTGATGGTGCTGGAAGTAGGGCTGGGTGGCCGGCTGGATGCGGTGAATATATTTGATGCCGATGTTGCGGTGATCACCAGTGTTGATGTGGATCATGAGGCATATCTGGGCGACACGGTAGAAAAAGTGGCGTTTGAAAAAGCAGGTATTATGCGTTGCGGAAAGCCGGTGATATGTGGCCAGTTGCCAGTGCCGCACAGTCTGGTGGCGCATGCAGATGCGGTGGGGGCAGATTTACTTCTGCTCAAGCGCGACTTTGATTACCGCAAACTGGAAATGCAGCAGTGGTCGTATCGTTTTCATCCGCAATCAAGCAGGTTGTATACTGGTGAACATGCCCGCCATGCGTTACCGATACCGGTATTGCGTGGGAGTTTTCAACTTAATAATGCAGCCTGTGCGTTAACAGTGCTGGAGTGTCTGTCTGAGCGTCTGCCGCTGGACATTGGTGCGATCAAGCGTGGTTTGTTGCGTGTGCGCCATCCAGGGCGGTTTCAGATATTGCCCGGCCAGCCGCTTACTGTGCTTGATGTGGGACATAACCCGCACGCAGCACGTGCATTGCGCAGCAGTTTGATTGCTTTGCCTTATGCAGAAAAACGCATGGCTGTATTTAGTATGTTAGCGGATAAGGACATTGATACAGTTCTGGAAATTGTTAAAGATCAGTTTGACTGTTGGCTGATTGCACCGCTGGCTTTACCGCGCGGCATGACTATAGAGGCATTACAGCAGAAGTTTAGCCAGCATACTATTGCTGCTGTGACTGCTTATCCTTCTGTTCAGGATGCTTATGGGGCAGCTTTATCACAAGCGAGTAAGAATGATAGAATTGTGGTATTTGGTTCGTTTCATACGGTAGCAGAGGTGATAGATGTACCACAGTGGGAAAATTTGAAATAGAAACGAATGGGATAGAGGAGGTGATAATTTATGAATGCGCAGGAAAACTATGAACAGCTGAAACGGCGTAATCGCCGTCGTTTGGTAGGTGCATTAATCATGGTGGTCATTGCCGCCATTTTGTTGCTTATTATGCTGAACCGCCGTACGCCACAGCCAGTACCAGCTCCGCAACTGGATATTCAGGCGGCTTCTGCAGTAGTGCTGGAACCGGTAGACAATGTGCCTACCTCTGCTGTAACAGTGCCTGCTGCTGGGGTAAACACTATGCCAGCAGCTTCGGCTGTGTCTGAACATGAGTCTGACAGCATTATATCCAGACCAGTACCATTATCGCAGACGACGGTACAGCATTCGAAACCTGCTGAGACAGTGACACCAAACGAAGCCCCAGCCACAACACCTGCCCGTGCTCAGGCTAGGCAGCAGAATGATGTTATTTCTGCAAATACTAGACCATCTGTGCATCCATCCAAACCAGTAGCTGAAAGGGCAGTC
The DNA here is from genome assembly GCF_914768025.1 of Snodgrassella gandavensis. Lineage (GTDB taxonomy): Bacteria > Pseudomonadota > Gammaproteobacteria > Burkholderiales > Neisseriaceae > Snodgrassella > Snodgrassella gandavensis. The sequence goes on from NZ_CAJZCE010000002.1 coordinate 75,645, forward strand.
ACCAGTGAACCCGCTGACAAAAAAAACATAGAAACGAATCGGCAGCATAATACACAGACAGCACCAGACTCCAGAACCAAAGCGGCTATAGCCAAGCCAGCAGGAACAGTAGAGAAAAATGCACCGGTGCAAGTGCCTACGGCAACAAACAGCCAAGCCCGTACTGAAGCAGTGGCGAAGCCGGCCAGAAAAGCCCCCGCTGCTACTACAAGCGGAAAAAACAGTGAAGCTGTAAGTACTGCTGGAACGGCAACAGCACCTAAAACCATAAATAAAACGCCTGCTACGGCAAAACCGGCTACTTCTGCCAAAAATACAACAGGTGCAACAAACAGTACCGCAGCTGGCAGACTAACACCGCAGCAAATACTGGAAAATAAGGCTGCCGTTGCTATGACCAAAAAAACTGTATCTAATCAGAATAGCACTAGTGCTACTTCTACCAACACCAGTAATGTGGCTGTGGAACGTACCGTGATTCAGATTGGTGCCTATACCACAGAAGCACAGGCCAATCTGGTACAGCAAAGGCTGGCTGTTGCTGGTGTGCCCACCAGTATAAGCGCCAGTCAGACCAGTAAGGGTACGCTGTATCGGGTGCGTAGCCGTGTTTATAATAGCCGCAGTCAGGCCATGCAGAATCTGGATAAAGTGCGGGCAGTGGGACTGGATGGACTGGTAATTGGTTTATAGGAAGTTAATACTGGCATGACCCTGTTTGATGTTTTGGCTCTTGGCTTGATTCTATTGACAACGCTGGTTGCGATGATGCGTGGACTGGTAGGTGAAATAGCTTCATTACTATGCTGGGTTGTCGCATTTATCGGGGCAAAAGTACTGGCCGTGCCTGTGGCCGATATGGCTTTTAGCAGTATGCAGCCGCGGGCAGTGGCCGTTTCTTTATCTTTTGTGCTGGTATTCGGGGGGGTATGGATCGTACAGCGGCTGTTGCGTACCCTGATTACTTCGGCATTGCAAACCATGGGGCTGGGCGGGGTCAACCGTACTCTTGGTGCCTGTTTCGGAGCCGTTAAGGGTGTTATTATTGTTACTTTGGTCGTGCTGATATGTGCTTTTACCGATTTGCCGAAGTCGTCAGTTTGGCGCAATTCAGTCACCGCAGACATGTTTGAGCGACTGGCGATGCTGGCAGTGCCGTACTTGCCACCTTTTCTTGCTGATAAGCTGAATTCGCCGTCGGTATAACGGTATGAATAAAGGTAACCAGATACAACGCGCGTTTTTAATTATAAAAACGCGCGTATTTATTTGTTTTGAATGGAGAGAATGATGTGTGGTGTATTGGGTATTGTTGCGCATGAACCGGTAAATCAGCTTTTGTATGATGGCTTACAAATGCTGCAGCACCGTGGACAGGATGCTGCCGGGATTGTTACTGCTGAAGGCACAATGTTTCATATGCATAAAGGCCGTGGCATGGTGCGTGATGTATTTCGTACCCGCAATATGCGAGAGTTGGTTGGTAACATTGGCATTGCCCATGTTCGCTATCCGACTGCTGGTAATGCCAATTGTAGTGCTGAGGCGCAGCCATTTTATGTCAATTCGCCTTTCGGTATTGTGCTGGCACACAATGGTAATTTAACCAATACCGAGGAGTTGTTCAAGAATGTCTGTTTTACAGATTTGCGCCATGTCAATACTCGTTCTGATTCGGAAGTATTGCTCAATGTGCTGGCTCGTGAGCTGGAAAATCAGGTGGGCAATCGCACTGCACTGACACTGACAGATATTTTTGCTGCCGTGGCCACTCTGCACAAACGTGTGCATGGTGCTTATGGCGTAGTGGCACTGATTGCTGGCTATGGTTTGCTGGCTTTTCGTGATCCATTTGGAATTCGGCCACTGTGTCTGGGCAAAAAAGTCGAGCACGGACATACGGATTATGTGGTGGCTTCTGAATCTGTGGTATTTCCGAGTCTGGATTTTGAACTGGTGCGTGACGTGGCACCCGGTGAGGCCATTTTTATCAGTAATGAAGGGCAACTGTTTTCACAGCAGTGTGCTCAGGAACCACATCTGATGCCGTGTTTGTTTGAATATGTATACTTTGCCCGCCCGGATTCAGTGATTGACGGGGTATCTGTGTATCAGGCACGATTGAATATGGGCGTTACGCTGGCGGAGAAGGTAAAACGGACGCTGGATTTACAGGATATCGATGTGGTTATGCCTGTACCGGATACCAGCCGCCCCAGTGCGATGGAGCTGGCACAGCATCTGAATAAACCCTTTCGTGAAGGATTATTTAAAAACCGTTATATTGGCCGGACATTTATCATGCCCGGACAGGCTGTGCGCAAAAAATCAGTACGACAGAAGCTCAATCCAATGAACTATGAGTTTAGTGGTAAGAAAGTTCTATTGGTAGATGATTCAATTGTGCGCGGTACCACCAGCCGTGAGATTGTAGAGATGGTGCGTGAGGCGGGGGCAACAAAAGTTTACTTTGCATCTGCGGCACCGGCGGTATTGTTTCCCAATGTTTATGGTATTGATATGCCTACCCGTGAAGAGTTGATTTCCTATCGCCGTAATGCAGAGCAGGTGGCTGCTGAAATTGGTGCAGATGCGGTGGTGTTTCAGGATTTAAGCGATTTACAGGCGGTGGTATTAAAACTGAATCCGCAGATTGAGGGCTTTGACAGCTCGTGTTTTGATGGGCGCTATATCACTGCTGATGTGGATGAAACTTATCTGCAACGCTTGTCTGCGAATAAAAATACACTTGATACTTCTTTTGTGGTACCCAGTCTGATTGAACACAGTGTTAGCGTGCAGGAAGATGAAGACGAAGAGGAATAAGCTGGCACCAGTATCTGAATCTGGTCAAATATATTACTGCTGCCCGATTATGTAGGCATGTTGCAAGCTGTCTGCTTAGCCACAGTAATATTTGTGGTATTTGGCTAATTGATTTAATTGCGCATAAATTAAATTGCCATAATCAATATGATGAAAAAGTAAACAACAGGTAGACAATTGAAAAGCAGCCATAGTGGCTGCTTTATTTGTGGAAACCCGATAATAACTATTTTGGTTTATCCAATTATGGCTTAGTAATCAATAATCACTTTCATGGCTTTTTCATCTGCGGCATGCTTGAATACATCATAAGCTTTTTCCAGCTCATTAAAGTGGAAATGATGGGTAGCCAGTTTTTCCATGGGCAGCTTGCCTGAACAACAGGTCTTCAGCAGCATACCGGTAGTATTGGCATTGACCAAACCGGTGGTAATGGTGAGATTTTTAATCCACAGTTTTTCCAGCTCGAAGTTAACTGATTGCCCGTGCACGCCAACATTGGCCAGATGGCCGCCTTCTTTCACTACGCGTTGGCAGATATCCCAAGTAGCACTAAGCCCTACAGCTTCCATGGCGCAGTCTACCCCGCGGCCATTGGTGAACTCTAGCACACGCGCCACCGCATCTTCTCTGGCGGAATTGACAATCTGGTTTGCACCAAGTTCTCTGGCCATGTGTAGACGATTATCGTCCATATCAATCATGATAATCTGGCTGGGTGAATACAACTGCGCGGTTAATAAACAACTCATACCTACCGGGCCAGCACCGACAATGGCCACTGTGTCACCGGGTTTGACATCACCATATTGCACGCCGATTTCATGTGCAGTAGGCAGGGCATCAGACAATAGCACAGCAACGTCTTCGTTTAAATCTGCCGGTAATCGGTAAAGAGAGTTATCAGCAAATGGCGTGCGCACGTATTCAGCCTGTGTGCCATCAATCATATAGCCCATAATCCAACCACCACCACTTTGACAATGTGCATAGAGTTGTTTCTGACAGTTTTCACACACACCACAGCGACTAACACAGGAAATAATGACTTTATCACCTTTTTTGAAATTTTTAACACCTCTGCCTATTTCTTCAACAATGCCAATACCTTCATGCCCTAGTGTACGGCCATTGAATTTTCCCTCTTTCTGGGTTGCGGTTTGTTCAATTTCTGGATTTTTGCCTTTCAAAATGCCCAGATCAGTACCACAGATGGTGGTTTTAATTAAGCGGATAACTGCATCAGTGGGTTCGATAATTGCCGGTTTAGCGCGTTCTTCGAATCGTATGTCGCCAGCACCGTAGTACACCATTGCTTTCATACTCTTTACTCCTTTAATTATTAAAAAGTCATTCTGATATCTATAGTAACAGAATTACCAGTCTCTTTACCGATTGTAATGTAAAGATATCAATATAATAAATTTCATGTTGGCTGTTGGTGCCATGCTGAGCGAAAGATTGATCAGATTGTTAGTTTGGCTTGAATCTTAGCCGTTTACACTGATAGCTACCTATATTTGTCTTAATAAAGTATTTGCAGATGTGTTAAAACTACTGTTGTCTGGAGAAATATACTGCTGTGGCCAGTCTGGGCACAAAAAATATCCGTGGGTTTAACACGGATATTTTTTATTCAGCAATCAAATTATTTTGTCTGACACCGGTTTGCCGTCCAGACCTTCCATCATGTCCGATAATTCATCGGCGTGGTCTTCTTCTTCGGCCAGAATATGTTCCAGCATCCGTTTGGTAGTGGTGTCATAATCGCCGACATACATAATTGTCTGCCGGTACAGGTCAATGACAATGCGCTCTGCAATCAAATCTGATTCCACCATATCACGCAAGGTTTTGCCTTCGATATATTCGGTAGGTGAGCGCTGAATAAAAACATCAGGGTTCAGATCTGGTTCGCCGCCTAGTTGGGTAATGCGTTCAGCTAGCATGGCCGCATGTTTCTGTTCCTGCTGGGCGTGTTCCATAAATTCTTCTTTTACTGCATCCATAAACAGGCCGCTAGCCATATAGTAATGGCGCAAATAACGCAGCACACATACCCATTCTGAGGCTAAAGCGATATTAAGCAATTCAACTACCCGCTCAACATCCAGTTCATAGGTTGATGTTACCGCACCATCCGCATAACTTTTGCGTGCGTTGGCACGCAATTCTTCGGTAGTGCTGAATTTAATGTCACGTTTTAGTGGTTTGCGTTTGTTCATGTTTATCTCCTTAGTTTATATGAGTAGCTATCGGTTTGTTGTCCAATGTTCCATTTGTAAGGTAGCTGATTACATAAGTTGTTGTCTATGCAATTATTTTTAATATAGGTAATAGTTAGATGAATATAATTGCATAATGTATATTTATACGTTTTTCGTTTTAATATTTAATATTTAAGGTGAAATAAAATTAATTATTCTCAAATAATTATTTTTGCTATAAGTAAAATATAGCATCAAATTATTGTTTTATTTGTCTGTCTGTTTTAATTGTTAGTAACAAATTTATTGCAATTGCTTGAAAAATTGCAGATGCAGCCAAGCTGATATCAGACGCCAGAATGAAACGGTAACGGACATTTTTTCAGGTGTAAGTTTATCATTTAGCAGTACGAATAATACTATGGGATATTAGATATAATAAATTAAATTTTGTTTGATTAATAAATATAAACCAGTAAATCAGATGTTTGGCTAAGGGATTATGCTCAAAATTAAGAATACTGGCAGAAGAATCTAATCATTGTTTTTAAGCCGCTCAAAAATAACGGTACCAATGAAATATAAATTTTGTTATTAATCAAATTAGATAAAGAAAGACAGCCAGTTATGGAATATTCAGCCTTGATACTCAATTTGATAGTTAGTGCTGTTTATTTTGCTTGAATAGCCTGTGGTGGCGGTGATGTATTTATGTAGTAGTACTATGAGCACTGTTAGTTTATTACATGCTTCATGTTACCGAGTGACAAACACTAAATACTCATTTTGCGCCACCAATGCAGGTCATTCTTTTTTCGTTGTTATATTCTCTTAGTGATTATTTAAATTCTGTTGAGCATCCGGTTTATCATAGACACCAAAGTGGTCAACAATTGTACTGCTGGCTTTATTCAGCCCTAAAACTTCTACTTGTGCGCCTGCTCGGCGGAATTTAATCACAACTTTATCTAAGGCTGCTACAGCGGTTATATCCCAGAAATGTGCTTGGGTAAGATCAATTGTTACCTTTTGTACAACTTCTTTAAAATCAAATGAACTGATGAATTTTGCAGATGATGCAAAGAATACTTGTCCATACACTGTATAAATACGTTGCTCCCTGCTGGGGTGCTCAGTCTTAATTTGAAGGTAATGGGCAACCTTATTGGCATAGAACAATGATGCCAGTAATACCCCCACAAATACGCCGTAAGCAAGATTGTGAGTAAATACGACCACAACCACGGTAGAGAGCATAACAATATTAGTTGAAAGTGGATACGATTTAAGATTCTTGATTGAGTCCCAGTTAAAGGTGCCAATTGAAACCATAATCATGACAGCAACTAATGCTGCCATGGGTATTTGGCCTACCCAGTCTTGTAAAAACACCACTAACAATAAAAGTACAGTTCCGGCGATAAGTGAGGATAAACGCGTCCGCCCGCCTGATTTCATATTAACCATTGATTGACCAATCATCGCGCAACCGGCCATACCACCAAAGAAACCTGTGACGATATTGGCGATACCTTGCCCCTTGCACTCTCGGTTTTTATCACTGGGTGTATCGGTAATATCATCCACAATGGTTGCGGTCATCATCGACTCTAATAAGCCAACAATCGCCAATGAAATGGAGTAAGGCAGAATAATTAATAGTGTATCTAGATTAAAAGGAACATTCGGGAGTAAAAAAGTAGGTAAGCTTGTGGGCAGGGTGCCCATGTCTCCCACTGTTCGTATATCCATTCCAAAATACATATAGATACCTGTCAGGATAAGAATACACAGTAGTGGGGAGGGAATAATTTTCCCTAATTTGGGAATATAAGGGAAGAGATAAATAATACCAAGCCCTGCGATAGTCATCGCATAGACATGCCATGTTACGTTAGTCAGTTCGGGAAGTTGGGCTAAAAAAATCAGGATAGCTAATGCATTGACAAAACCGGTTACCACAGAGCGGGAAACAAAGCGCATTAAATTTCCTAATTTAAGAAAACCCGCAACAATTTGAAAAATACCACATAAGATGGTCGCGGCCAGTAGATACTCTAGCCCATGCGCTTTAACCAGACCAGCAATTAATAACGCCATTGCACCGGTCGCAGCAGAAATCATACCAGGGCGACCGCCTGTAAAAGCCGTAATAACCGCTATACAAAAAGCTGCATACAGCCCCGTCTTGGGGTCAACACCGGCAATGATTGAAAAAGCAATTGCTTCAGGAATAAGGGCAAGTGCAACGACGAGCCCAGATAGAACATCATTTCTGATATTGGAAAACCATTCTTTACGTAAGGATTGCATTGAATTTAATCACCACTGAAAAAACGAAAGAGAATTACAGCGTGAAGCAATGCATTTATTACGTTATCAAAATTTGATAGGAAAAAACATGACTTCTGTGCATCACGCGAGTAATTGTAATTATTTTTGATAGAAACAACTCGCAATAAACTACACAGCTATACTCCGAAATTAAATTTATTTAATTATACTAATAAAATTTTAACAATTAGACAAGGTTAATTTCCTGATTTTGGTTAATGGTATAGCCATAGCTGATATTCAATCGGGCAGTTTATATCAATATGGTTATATGGAACGATTTAAGCGTACGGATTGCCCGACAGTATTAAATTTATATCTTTTTTAATAATTTAAAGCAGATAAGGAGTGCAATCGAAGAATGGCTAATGGTTTATAACACCGGAAGACTTCATGAGGCACTAAATAATATGACACTAAATATCTCACACACTGAAACACGCAGCGTAATTTTTTGCGTAAATTATGTACTAAGAATGGCATAGTTATAAACTGAATTCCGGTTATCCCGGAATTCAGTTTATATAATCAAATAGCTAATAATTTATGCTATTATCAAAAACGAATATTCAAATTCGCTTTGGCAGAATTACTATGCCAATGATTACCATTTTCATACTGATATTGTATACCCGCATTGATATTTCGGCCGATTTGTATATTACTACCTACCGCTGCATTCCAGCGTGTTTTGGCCGAAGACCATCTGCCGGCTTTTTCATTGCTATGCATACCTGCAAAACCGCCACGGGTAGCATAATCTCTGTCCTGAAAATCATGCTCAACTCCTACTAAACCAAAGATACTATACAATGTATCTTTGATATTAAAGCGGTATTGGGTTAATAAATTAGCTGTACCTGCTATTATCCCTTTATCCAGTTTTCTGGCGTGCAAACCAAATCCGTGCGCGCCATCTTCTGTAAAGCTGTTTTGTTGCAGATAGTCATATCTCATTCCCAATTGTGGTGTGAGCGTTAGTCTGTTTAGGTTAAATGGCTTACCGCCGTTAACTACCAGTTGCCATAAATTCCCTTTGACTTTGGCACCGCTCTGCTCAACTTTTTCTCCTAACCATATCTGATGATTAACATCGTTGGAGAAACGGTTATAGCCCAAACTACCGGTAAGGAATGCACCTTTCCATGCATCTGGTGCATAGAACGAACCAATCATCAAACCATTGCTTTTGATATTAGCACTAGCATCAGGTTCATTCCAGCTCGAATTCTGGAAAGTATAGGCTATAGCTCCGGATAAACCATTACCGAAGTTTTTGCTGGCGCCCAATATACCACTATTGGTATTTTGTTTACCTTTGATTCCGGATGGGTTCCAACGATTTTTAGAATGGTTAAATTCAACAATCGCTTCAACTTTATCTGAAGGGTTCTGAATAGATGACATAAAATCATTATTCAGCTTGCCCATTGCCAATGTATTCACCACATTAGCATTGCTATATACCGCTCCCGATAAAGAATATAGCGACCGCTTCAGGCTTTGCGCTGATTGTACATTCTGGATACTAACAGCACCTTCCACTAAATCCTGCTTTTGTGTATCCTGTAGCTCAGACATCTGCAAGCTATCCAGTTGGGTAAAGGTTTTATCTACCGCATCGGCTGCCGCTTGAATCGCCTGATCTGCTGCGCTGTATGTTAAAAGATGATTGGCTAAAACAGCTGTACGCGCAGGAATCCGAGTAATATAAAAGTTAACATTATTGCTGTCATAAATGGTTCTGCCATTTAATAATATATTGGCGGATAATTCAGTTTTATTAAATTTACCATGGCGTTGATGAGCATTTATTACTTTAACCTTTGCTCCTGTCTTTGGGATAAAGCCAGATTTAAGTGCATCAAAATACAAACGTCCGGCCAGATCTGCTCTACCATTGATGGTGGTTTTGCTACCTAGATTGGTTTGGAAGGTGGCGTCTGCTGTCTGTGTAAAATCACCATTAATGGTGGCATCACGGCTTATGAAGGTACCTTCATTCTTAACAGCTCCAGTGCTACCCTTAACCTGATAGGTACCGCTATGAACAATGTGTGCTTTTGATTGATTGCTGCCATCTAAAGCCAGCATACCTGAATTTATCTGGGTTTTACCCTGATAAGTATGTTGCCCCTGCAATATCAGTGTACCGCTACCATTTTTAATTAATCCGCCTTTTCCGCTAATATCATTACTGAATATATATTGCCCGTTAGTCACATTGGCAGAGAAATCACCAAAAGCAAATTGTGCCGGACCATTAACTGCTTTACCGATATTTAACAATCCCCAGCCATAAACAGAATCCACGCCCTCGGCACCAAGGTCGGTAGCAGTGGTGAGTAAGGTGGTACGTAAATTGTTATTGGTCATCCATGGGTATTTTTGTTTCACCAATACGGCAGCACCTGTAACCTGAGGCGCTGCAATTGAGGTACCTGCCGGGGTTGAGTATGGTAATGAATTAATATTATCACCAGGCTGTGCTTCTAGATTAGCCGTGTCAACTTGCCAATAAGCAGCCATACACCATTCTTTGGCGTCACCACAACGATTAGAACGTTTATTAATGTTATTATCCCGATCTACCCCAGCTACTGCAATCCAGCCTTTTTGTAATTCAGGCTCAATTAATGGAAACAATTTGCGAATATCCGGCTGGTCTTGACCGCTATTACCTGCTGCCCAGATAAAAAGCATGTCGTCTTGTACCAGCGAAGTAACCTGACCAATATAAGATTTTCCTTTAGCGGTAGCATTTATAGGATTTAAATATTCATTAGCATAATTAATATATTTTTGCTTATTATCTGCATAATTGCTGCCATAGCTATTATTAACAATTTTTACTCCCGCCTTATTAAGAGCATGAAATGCACGTAATGCAGCACCATATCCATCTATGAAGCCTGGAGTACTGTAAGACACACCAGCGACATGTAAATTAGCGTTTGAAGCTATTCCCAATACCCGACCATTAACATTTTTACCTGCTAGTACTAATGCTACTATATCTCCGTGGCTATGCTTACTCTGGGGAGGATGATGGGTACCAAATTCACCCAGATTAACTGTATTTTTAGGTAATGCTGGATGTTGAATATGAACTGGTAGATCAACGATTCCCACCTTTACCCCACGACCATCAAGCCCCTGATCACGTGCGTCTTTTAAATTTAAACGATCAGCCTGTTGATTGTTACCACCATATCGATTCTTACTTAATGGTACCTTTTGGGCACGTTTGGAACTATCAAACTTGGAGGGGTCATCCGAAGGCATTGGAATTCTAATCGACTTAGGTGAATACATAGATTCAGGCGAATCAATAGGTTCAGGTGGGTCGATAGGTTCAGACGGGTCAATAGATTTAGGCAGGTCAATAGATTTAGGCAGGTCAATAGATTTAGGCAGGTCAATAGATTTAGGCAGGTCAATAGATTTAGGCAGGTCAATAGATTTAGGCAGGTCAATAGATTTAGGCGGGTCGATAGATTTAGGCGAGTCAATAGATTCAGCCGAGTCGATAGGTTCAGGCGAGTCAATAGATTTAGGCGAGTCAATAGATTTAGGCGAGTCAATAGATTTAGGCGAGTCAATAGATTTAGGCGAGTCAATAGATTTGGGCAGGTCGATAGATTTAGGTGGGTCGATAGGCTTGGGTGAAGGCTCTACTAGTGAAGGTAATTCCGGTTTTGGTGATGGTATAGGTGGTGTACTTTCGGCACCACTTCCTCCTAATTTGCCACCAGTGTTTGTAGAATGCACATGTAAATGACTTTTATGTTCACTACAGGCAGTCAATGCTATTGAAACAGCAATAACCACTGCTTTAAGCATCAATTTAGAATATTTCATACTGATTATCTCCTTAATTACAAACAATTGTTTGAATCAAAATAAAAAATCTTTAAATAAAATATCATATTTTAATGAATTATAATTCCCAGGTTTTTCTATAATTTTCCTCGTTTTAGTGCTCATATGTTATTGATGTTAACATATATATATATTTATTTACAAATTAGGCTAAATTTTTATTAATTGATAATAAAAATAGTATAAACAGCAATATAAAAAAACAAGGCTGTATGATGGTGTTGGCAGAATATGACAATTGTGATCAATTTTTGCCTCCAGTTAATTAAGCGGATTCGATTCAGAATTAATAGCAGCTTGCTCGTTGTGTTAATTGGCGCTGCTGGCAAGAATATTTGCTTTGTCGAGCTATGCGTTTGTTTCATTCTTCACTAAGGTATTTAGCTGAATAGGATAGGGGGCATTCCTGAGCTGTCAGGAAAATGTGCAGCTCTTCGAGCATTCAGCGAAATTTGGCTATGGGCTATGGTAGTGGGTACAGGCTGGTTTTGTTGCTGATATTGCTGTACTTTTGTCTGCCAAGTGTCGATGAGTGTCTGAATATCGGCCTCGCGCTCAGCATCACATACGGGGTTGCTGTCGTATTTGTCCATGCGTTTGAGCATGGTTTGCAGGTATACGGGCAGGTGCGACCATTGCTGCCAATAGGTGGTGCTGGTACAGCCGGGATAAATCAGGCTGTTGCGGTGCGGGCGCAAAATCTGGATTAATGGATATTTGCTTTGATGGCTGTAGAATTTGGTATAAAACAGTGTGGGTGGTAGGGCATAGAGGTTGGCGTCTTCTGTTATCGCAGGTTGGCGGCCGCGCGCTTGTTTGAACTGTTGTGACCGGCTATTGAGGTTGTGCCCGCTGGCCAGTTCTGTGCTGCTATCATCAAGTACTTGAATGTTGAGATAGCAATGTGCTGGCAATTGTTGTGTGTACCTCTGTTCGATGTCGAGCTGGCTGAGCAGGGGCATATCGCCGGCCTGGCTGGTAATGGTGTGTGTCAGCCGAGGACGCAGGGGAGTATTGATGTCGGGATTACTGCTAAGAAAAGTGGTGACGAAATCGGGTACGGATGTACGCAGATGTGTTGGATTTGTTTGTGCTCTACTTTGATGAATAATTGCAGTTTTTCGTGAATCATACAGGGTACGAACTACTCAAGTCGCGCTGATGCGGTTGAGTAGAGGTACAGTTACAGTAATACCATTAAGCAGGGGATAAAGAGTAATAAGATTGGGATTGGCGATGTTAAATCGCTAATTTTTTAAGCTGATATGGTGTTGTCTGGTATAAATTCCAGCCTGACTAATTAGGGAAATCTGCGAGTTTTCAGAAGTGTGATTTTTAGTATGGCTACAGAAAAAAGAACCCGCTATTAAAATGATTAAATCTGAATAGGAGAGAAAATCGACATATCGAATGGCGAGGGCAGAAATATAAATAGCTTAGATACTCAATTATGAATATTAGCAAACATCTTTATTTTATTATACAAACAATTTAATAATTTAACTTAAATAGCATCTTTTTTTGATATATATTTGATTTTTTTATATTTCTACTTGTGCAATCTGAAAGCAGGGGGTATAACAATAATCTGGTTGCATACAGATTAGTCACTTCAGATAATTGTTTTGTCTGTTTCAGGAATTTAAGAGACAGAGATTAAGTGGCGTGTAGTTACGGTTATGGTGATGCAGCTATGAGTTAAAAGTGGTGAGCTGAATAAATTGAATGAGGCAGGTAAAGGAATATTAATGTTTGGGGCTTAAGCAGTATTTTATGCATATTTTATAGCAATGTACTTTCCATGTGTTTATGGTGATTATTATTGCCTGTTTATGTGCTGCCTGAGCAGTAACCTCGCTGCAAAGTGAGAAGAGTTTGAGAAATCAGGTAAAGACTGATTTTTACACTCAGGATATTACTTGCTATATTAATGAGTAACTATTGTTATATAATGCTGATTAATTGATATAAAAATTCATTAAATACGATAAAATTAGAATTTTATTGCTATTTTATTATTTTAAAATATTTAAATAACTCATAACGGATTATGAATTTAGATTTATTTTGGCTATACTTATTAAAATTATTTGATGGTTTGTTTGGAATTGTGAATTTATGGCTATTTTGGCTGGAACGAACACGATTAAGAAAGTGGCCAAAGAACACAGGCAAAGTATTTTGGCATTTAGTACTGGTAAGAATGCGGTTGCTGCTTATCTAGCCATTAAGGATAGTTTTACCGATGTTTATCCTTATTATTTGTATTTGGTGCCAGAGCTGGAATTTGTGGAAGAACAGCTTGATTTGTATGAGCGTCAGTTTGGTTTCAAGATTACTCGTTTACCGCACCCTGCGCTGTATCAAATGCTTAGAGCACATGTTTTTCAGCCACTATACAATATACCGGTAATTGATGAGGCGAAACTGGTGGATTTTGATTATGCCGATATTCGCAAGGTAATGTGCGGAATGTTTAATTTACCGCTGAATACGCCGGTAGCGAATGGCACTAGGGTGGAAAAAAATCCGAAGCGGCGACTGAGTATGTTGCGACATGGTTCGATTGTGAAGAGCCAGCGTCAGTATTATCCGATATGGGACTGGAAAAAGTCTGATTTGCTACATTGTTTTACGCAGCACAATGTCAGGCTTGGAAGTGATTACAAGGTGTTTGGCTGTTCTTTTGATAGCTTGGATTTGCGTTTTTTGCTGCCTATCAAACAGTTTTATCCACGTGATTATCAAAAGATTTTGGAGTTTTTTCCATTGTGTGAACTGGAAATTTATCGTTGGGAGTGTGCTCATGGAAAAGGATAAAAGCGTTGTGGAGGCTGGAATGTCTGCGCAGCCCGATTTGGACAGCAAGGCGCGGAATATTTCCGAACCGGGGTCTTTTTTAGAATGTTCTGCGCGTGCTGACCGCCGTGCGGATACGGAAGCGTTAATGCAGCTTGAGGAACTGAAGCATGAGTTTGAACGTGCTAAACAGATGCCCAGACAGCTACGTCAGCGGGTTATGGATAGTGAATATTGGTGTACAGTCTGTTTTCAGACACATGAGCAGCTAATGGTTTTTCTTAATGCGTTGGCCATACTCCCTTATGAAAACAAGTATATTGACGGGCAGTTGCTGGCTCAGAAACTGGGGATTGAGCTGCCGTCTGGTGCGGTGAGATTTCGATTATCTAACTATGTGGATAAGGATTTTCAGAAGCTGGTTGATAATTAAGAGGCAGGTCTGTCGTGGCCGACTGAATAAAATAACCGCCCTGTTCTGGTGAACGGGGCGGTTATTTTATGTGGATTTTACAGAACTGTGCGTTTGTCCCATTCTTTACTCAGGCGTTTGGCGGAAACGGGATAAGGGGTTTTGAGCTCCTGTGCAAACAGGGAAACGCGCAGCTCTTCGAGCATCCAGCGAAATTCGGTTATGGCAGTGGGTACAGGCTGGTTTTGTTGCTGATATTGCTGTACTTTTGTCTGCCATGTGGTGGTGAGTGTCTGAATATCAGCCTCACGGGCAGCATCACGTGCGGGGCTGCTGCCGTATTTGTCCATGCGCTTGAGCATGGCTTGCAGGTATACGGGTAGACGCGGCCACTGCTGCCACGGGGTAGCACTGGCAAAACTGGGGTAAATCAAGCTGTTGAGGTGCTGGCGCAAAAGTTGGGTTAATGGATGTTTACCCAGATGGCTATTGACTTCGGCATAGGCCTGTGCGGTTTGCAGGGCATAGTGATTGACGGCTTCTTTTACCGCTGGTAGACGGCTGCGCGCTCGCTTGAGCTGTTCCTTGAAGGATTTTTCGTCGCGCGGCAGCTCGTCTTCGCCTATTAGGGCGCGGTCAAGAACAGCATGGGTAAGGTCTTCCCGCAGCTTGTCCATGCCAAGATGTTTGAGCAGCATGGCGATTTGGGTGAAATCTGGCAGGCCTTTGTTGAGGTCTTTAATCTGTTCTTTCAGGTGCAGGCTCATCAGGGCGAGTACGCCGCTGCGATGTGCCTGTTCGGCGGCAGCCGCGGTATCAAACAGGCGTAAGGCGATGCTGCCGTTTTTTTGCTGTTGCAGGCCAAGATAGCCGGTGAGTTGTTGCTCGGCGCGGGCAAATTTGATGCTTTCTGGTAGTTTGCCAATATCCCAGTTGGTGATGTTGTCGCGTTCAAATTCGTTGCTGTTGTCGCGGAAGGTTACCGCAGCCGCTTGTCCGAGCTGTTGTTGCAGGACGTGGAGGTCGCGTCCGCTGGCCAGTTCTGCGCCGCTATCATCTATTACTTGAATGTTGAAATAACAATGTGCTGGCAATTGTTGTATGCGCCACTGTTCGATATCTATCTGGCTGAGCAGGCGCATGTCGCCAGCTTGTCGGGCAATGGCGTCTGCTAACTGTGGTAGCAGTGGGGCATTGATGTCGGGATTGCTGCTGAGAAAGGCTGTGATGAAATCGGGTACGGGTACGCAGATACGGCGGATTTGTTTGGGCAGTGCTTTGATGAGTAATTGCAATTTTTCGCGAATCATGCCGGGCACGAGCCATTCAAGCCGAGTGGCACTGATGCGGTTGAGCAGAGGCAAAGGGACAGCTACGGTAACGCCATCCAGCGGGTGATGGGGTTCGAAGCGGTAGCTGAGGGCACAGCGGCCGTCTTTGGTGTCGAGGTATTCGGGAAACTGGCTTTCGGTGACGTTGCTGGCTGCGTGTTGCATCAGGTCGTCACGGCTCAGATACAGCAGTTTGGGGTTTTCGGCTTCAGCCTGTTTGCGCCAGGTTTCAAAGGTACAGATATCGGCCAGTGGCAGATGGCGATCTTTGCTTTCTACACTGGCTGGCAGACGCTGGTCGTAGAAGCTGAACAGGGCTTCTTCGTCTACCAGTACATCTTGCCGGCGAGATTTGTGTTCCAGCTCGGTGATTTCTTCTATCAGTTTCTGGTTATGCTGGAAAAAAGCTGCTTTGAGGCTGCATTCCTGTGCTACCAGTGCGCTGCGGATGAAGATTTCACGGGCTTCTTTTGGGTTGATGCGCCCATAGGTGACTGGTCGACGGGGCATAACAGTGAGGCCGTACAGGGTGATGCGTTCGCTGGCCACAACTTCGCCGCGTTTCTGTTCCCAATGTGGTTCGAAGTAGTGATGGCGCAAAAGATGAGGGACTTCGCTTTCAATCCATTCCGGTTCGATTTTGCCAATATCGCGCGCATACAGTCGGGTAGTTTCGGTGAGCTCGGCAGCAATCACCCATTTAGGCTTACTTTTAAACAATGCAGAAGTAGGAAACAGATGAAAATGGATGCCACGTGCTCCGGTGTAGTCGTGTCCTTCGGGGCTTTTGAGGCCAACATTGGTTATCAGGCCAGTGAGCAGAGCGCGGTGAATCTGTTCGTAGCTGGCTTCTTTGACCTGTTGCCGATTCTGGCGCTGCTGGCGGCGGTCAATTTGCTGCTGTTTGAGTCTGGCAGATAAATCCTGATCGTCGTTTTTGCTGGCTGCTGGCTGGGTAGTGTTGTTGTCAGGGATTTGCCGGTAGGCACCGGCTTTATCGGTAAGCCTCATATCGATGGCAATTTGTGCCAGTTGGTGATGCAGTTCACGCCACTCGCGCATGCGCAGGTGGGAGAGGAAGTATTGATGACACCACTGTATCATTTGCCGGTTGGATAAACCTTTATCGCGTTCACGCTGATAAGAATCCCAGATGTTGAGGTAGGCAAGAAAGTCAGATTGCTTGTCGTTGAAGCGTTCGTGCGCTTTGGCTGCAGCTTCGCGTGCTTCCAGTGGCCGTTCGCGCGGATCCTGAATCGACAGGGCTGCTACGATTACCAGCATTTCGGCAACGCATTGCAGGCGTGTGCCGGCCAGCAGCATGCGGCTGATGCGTGGGTCTAGTGGCAGGCGTGCCATCTGTTCGCCCAGTTTGCTGAGCTGGTTGTGCTCATCTACCGCACCAAGTTCGAGCAGGATTTGATAGCCGTCGTTGATGTAGCGCTGCTCGGGAGCCTGTAAAAAGGGAAAGGCGTTCACATCGCCCAGTTTGAGGCTAATCATGCGCAGGATAACGGCAGCAAGATTGCTGCGGATGATTTCCGGGTCGGTAAATGCAGGACGCTGGTTGAAGTCCTGTTCACTATACAGGCGGATACAGATACCTGCGGCAACACGGCCGCAACGACCGGCACGCTGGCGTGCGGCAGCCTGACTGATGGGCTCGATGTGCAATTGTTCTACTTTGGCGCGGGCGGAATAGCGTTTTACCCGAGCCAGACCAGTATCGATAACATAGCGGATACCGGGTACGGTAAGGGAGGTTTCGGCAACGTTGGTAGCCAGCACGATGCGCCGCTGGTGGCCACTCGGATGAAAGATTTTATGCTGTTCGGCAGCAGATAAGCGCGCGAACAGGGGCAGGATTTCGTCGTTACGACGCAGCGGTGATTGCTGTAATGCATGTGCAGCTTCGCGGATTTCACGTTCGCCGGGCAGGAAAATCAGAATGTCGCCATTGCCTTCACGTGCCAGTTCGTCGGCAGCATCAACGATGGCGTCGTTGATTTCTATTTCGGCTTCGTCTGCGTCGGTGCTGTGCAGGGGGCGATAACGAATTGCTACCGGATAGGTGCGGCCGGATACTTCGATGACAGGAGCGGGTAAGCCGTGCAGGGCGAAGTGTTGGCTGAAGCGTTCGGCATCGATGGTGGCAGAGGTAATGATGACTTTCAGGTCGGGGCGCCGTGGTAAAAGCTGTTTGAGATAGCCCAGCAAAAAGTCGATGTTCAGGCTGCGTTCATGTGCTTCATCGATGATGATGGTGTCGTAGGTGCTGAGAAAGCGATCGGTCTGGCTTTCGGCCAGCAGGATACCGTCGGTCATCAGTTTGATATAGCTTTCGGGTGCGGTTTTGTCGTTAAAACGTACTTTATAGCCTACGTTCTGGCCAATCTGGCTATGCAGTTCTTCGGCAATGCGCTCGGCTACAGAGCGTGCAGCCAGCCGTCGTGGCTGGGTGTGGCCAATCAGTCCGGCCACGCCGCGCCCAAGTTCGAGGCAGATTTTCGGCAACTGGGTAGTTTTGCCTGATCCGGTTTCGCCGCAGACGATAATTACCTGATGCTGGCTGATGGCCTGTTTGATTTCTGCGCGTTTTTCATGTACGGGCAGGGTATTGTCGTATTCGGGTACGGGGAGTCCGGCCAGTCGTTGCAGATAGGCCTGATGAGAACGCTGATAACGGCTGTTTACTTTTTCTTCACCGCCATAACGGGCAGGATTTTTACAGGCTCGTTGCAGATAAAAGCGGTCTTTGCTCAGGATTTGATTAAGTTCGTATGCTGACATGGCACAGATATTGCCGAAAAATGATTGAATATGCGTATTATAACAAATCTGCTTAAAATGCTTTTGGGCGGCATTTTATAGCAGGTTTTGGTGTTTAATTAGGCAATTTGGGATACAAACTGGCGGATAAGTAGCTGCGCAGTTTTCTGTTTTATAGGCACAATAGTTGCTGTAGCAAAAAAATAGCTTGATGCTCTGTTGGCTAATGATACTGTGCTATGGTGTTCTGGTGTTCTGGTGTTCTGGTGTTCTGGTGTTCTGGTGTATTAGAACACCTCTGTGTGAATTTTGGGGTTGCACTGTGCTGGAAATAGACGGAATTTTCAGTTATGCGGGTGTTGCTGGCGCCAGATTTTCAGGCCAATCATGATGAATACGCCAAATAAGAATGTGCATACGAGCCCTAGAAAAATCAACATTATACGAGCCATAGACATGCGTACTGCGGCGTCGTCTCCCATAAACAGCCAGATAAACCATGAGGCCAGTATAACAAACAGGACAACGATGGCGATAATTAGTGAGGTCTGTTTACGTGGGTGGGGAGGATTATTGTTTTGCATGGTCTGACCTGTCAGAGATGATGGATAACGAGTGGTTTACTTTTGTGGCTGACAACTTCGGTATCCAGATTAAATATGGTTTGAATGTTGTCTATGGTAATTATGTCCTCTGGTGTGCCCTGCATGACAATCTGCCCATTTTTTAGGGCAACAATATGGTCGGCATAGGCTGCGGCCATGTTGATATCATGGACAACCATGATGGTTGTCAAGCCCTGTTCGGTGGTAAGCTGGCGCAGCAGGCGCATTAGTTCGCGGGCATGATACATGTCCATATTGTTGAGCGGTTCGTCTAGAATAACATGTTTGGTTTGCTGGCAGAAAGTCATGGCTACGAGTGCGCGCTGGCGCTGGCCGCCGGATAGTGCACTCAGATAACGCTGTTGCAGCGCTTCCAGTTCAAAACGCTGCAATGCCTGATCAACAATTTGCTGGTCTTCGGGAGTAACTCGCCCCTGATTGTGTGGATAGCGGCCAAACAGCAATAAATCGCGTACGGTAATTCGACTCTGTATATTGTTCTCTTGCGATAATATCGCCAGTTTTTTGGCGATAGCGGTAGATTTGCTGTGGCTGACATCAAGTTCATCAATATGGATGCTACCTTGTTGCAGCGGTAGCAGACGCGCAATCAGAGAAAATAGGGTGGATTTACCTGCACCATTGGGGCCGATCAGTGCGATAATGCTTTTATCAGGTATGTCGAGATTGATATCGCGCAGGATTGCTGTGCCGTTGATGTTGTGGTTAACATTTTTTATGGTAATCATTTTGCTGTTAGGTTCAATCGGTAGGCAGAAAAATAGTTAATATAAATAAGTATGTGTCTGAAATAGTTTAGCGTTTACGCTTTAATACCAGCCACAGAAAGACAATGCCACCGCAAAATTCAATGACGACACTTAATACTCCCTGCATGCCGAGTAAATGTTCAAATAGTAGCTGGCCACTAATTAGTACTAGCGCAGCTACCAGAAATGCGGCTGGAATTCGCAGCTGATGCTTCATATTGGGTACACAGGCATTCACCAGTGCACATATCAGTAAACCAAAAAAGCTCACGGGCCCCACCAGTGCGGTGGAAACCGAAACCAGCAGGGCAATCCACAGCAGGATGCTGCGGCTCAGGCGCGCATAGTTTATCCCCAGTGCAATGGAGGCATTGCGCCCGAGCATAAGCACATCTAGCTGATAGCGCATTCGCCAGATCCAGACAGTGCTGCACAGCATCACGCTGATGCCGATTATCAGCATGTTGATGTTTACGGAGGTAAATTGGGCAAAATAGCGGGTCTGCGCAACAGCAAATATGGTGGGATCAATCAGGCGTTGCAATAAGCTATTGAAACTGCGAAACATGACGCCAAAAATCATGCCGGTGAGTATCAGTCGTGCCAAGTCACCATTGCTGTTTTTGGTTAGTGTACGAAACAATAGTAAGGACGCCATCATCATTAATGGCGCTTCGATAATAAATTTACTCAGCGCACCGATGCTGGTGTAGCCCACTGCACCAAACACAAACAGGGTAATGGTTTGCAGTAGCAGATAAAGTGAATCATAGCCAAGCAATCCCGGGGTGAGAATGGGATTATGGGTCAGGGTCTGGAAAAGCAGGGTGGATACGCCAACTGCGTAGGCGACAGTAAGCAGCATGAGCAGTTTTTTGCCGCGCAGTTGCAGAACAAAATCCCAGCCGCCCTTGACTCCGTAGGTCATAAACAGGATGCTGGTAATGATTAACAGAATACTGAGCACGCCGAGAAAACGTGCACCGGCATGGTGTAATGGCATGGTTGGGTTATGCTGCATGTACGGAAGGCTTTCTAAACAGCAGGTACAGGAAAATCAGGGTTCCGACAATACCGAAAATCAGGGATACTGGTATTTCATAGGGCGGGTCAATAGTGCGACCGATAATGTCACATACCAGCAGGGCATTGGCACCCAAAAGTGCAACTGCGGGCAGATTTTGCCGTAAACGGTCACCTGCCAGTCGGGAAACGATATTGGGTACCACCAGCCCGATAAAAGGAATCTGGCCAACAGTTACCACCACAATGGCGGTAATTGTGGCCACCGTAATCAGGGAAATCCACATCATTTGTGCATAGTTGATGCCCAGACTGGTACTGATATTCTGTCCCAATCCGGCAATGGTGAGCCGGTCGGCGAGAAAATAGATAAGTAGTGCCATCAGGCCAGTGAGCCATAATAATTCATAACGCCCTGCCAGCACGGCAGAGAAATCACCGGCAAACCACACGGCCAATAATTGTAAGGTGTTGGTTTCCACACCAATGAAATTCACCATTGCTTCAATGATGCTGCCGTAAATAATGCCGATTAACGGAATCATCATTTGCCGGTGAGGGGGCAATCGGCGAAACAGAAGTAAAAACAGGGTCATGCCCAGTAATGCGGCAATACTGGCACAGCTCATTTTGGCTAGCTGGCTAGCCTGTGGCAACCAGATAGATACCAGTAATACGCCAAGTGCTGCACTTTGGGTGGCACCGACCATATTGGGTTCGAGGAAACGGTTACGCAATACAATCTGTAAAACCATGCCGGCCACTGCCAATGTGGCACCGGTGAGGATAATGGCCAGAGAACGGGGCAGGCGGCTATACAGCAGCAGGGAGCGTGTATCGCTGCTGCTAAATAAATCACCCCAATGGAAAGTGGCTGCGCCAATGCTGATACTGATAATCAGTAACAATGGCAGCAGCAATAGATTGATTGTATTAATCTGGAAAGAACGAAACATAAGGCACAAAAGGATACAGACAGCAGGTTTGCGCTATGGTCGCGAATTTTGCGCGACAAAGCGAAACCTGATGACTGTGGATGGATAATGCGCAGCTTAGTGAGCGAAAGCAGCCTTGATATTGGTCAGGTCGGTTTTCATTTGTTGCACACCGCCGGCAGCCAGATAGGAAGCACTGCTCAGGTAAATAACATGGTTTTCTTTCCATGCCTTGGACTGGCGTACCAAATCGTTGTTAAGCACGGCCTGAGCCGTTTTACCTTCTTCACCAATGGCTGCTGTGCGGTCGATAACGAATAACCAGTCTGGATTGATTTTCTGTACATATTCAAAAGATACAGACTGGCCATGCGGTGCTTCCGGAATACTGCTATCTGCTGCCGGTACGCCTACCTGAGTATGTATCCAGCCAAAGCGTGAAGAAGATCCAAAGGCAGAAAGTTTACCAGCGTTTACCATCAGAATCAGGCCAGTGCCTTTCCCTTTGACAGCCTGCTGTGTTTCAGCCAGCAGGTTTTGGATATCATCATGCAGTTTTTTGGCTTCTGTTTCTTTCTTAAACAGTTTGCCGTAGCTATCCAGCATTTTCAGGCCATCACCAATCAAATCCTGCCCGCTGTCAGACATATCCATGGTAGGAGCCAGCGCAGCCAGCTCATCATATTTAGGTGCAGTACGGCCTGAGATGATAATCAACTGCGGTTTCAGGGCATGGAGGGCTTCCATATCTGGTTCAAACAGCGTACCGACGTTGTTGACCGTTTCCAGAGTCTGCTGCAAATACGGTACCAGTACTTTTTTCGGTGCGCCAACAACAGGCACTTTCAATGCTTGTAAATCGTCCAGCGTAGCCATATCAAATACCACGACTTTGGATGGGTTTTCCGGTACTGCCATTTCACCACGAGCGGTATTTACGTTAACAGTTGCTCCACTGACAGCAGCAGAAGCAGCCGTATTACTGGCAGTGCTATTTTCATTACTTTTTTGACCGCAGGCGGAAAGTAAAGTCAGTGCCAGTACCGACAGAGCAAGAGGTTTCCAGCAAGATTTAATCATTTTTAGAATTTCCTATCATTATCGTTTGCAATAATTATACTGCCTGAGCAGAAGTAAGGTCACTTTTCTGGTGCACAGCGCTTATTTTTCGATAAATTTGTGCCGTGTCTCATGATAGCTTTCTTCATTTTCTCCCTGACGCCAGTAGGGAACGGCGTAGTGGCGCTGGGGTGGTAATTGCCATTGTGTACGCAGTAATTCACGTAGTGGTTTAACCAGTGCTGCTTCGCCCGCAACCCAGGCAAAATCATCACAGACAAGGGGGACAAAAGTACTGACAAGTTTTACTAGTGCCGGAATTTGGCTTAAATCACCGTAAAAGGTATGCAGACGCATTCCGGCGGGCAGGGAAAGGGTAGCCGGTAAATCCTCTGCTTGGGGCAGTAACAGTACAACATCGCCACGTGCATCCGGCTGCATACCGGCAAGCAGTGACTCAATGGCCGGTAGGGCAGTGATGTCGCCGGCAAACAAATAACGCGCAGCCGTTTTCAGCATCGGATTCGGGCCGCCGGGGGAAGAAATACCGAGTATATCTCCCGGCTGAGCCTGTTCGGCAAATGCGCAAGCAGGGCCACTGTCGCCATGTTTTACAAAATCAATACTAATTGTGCATGCCTTAGCATCATAATCACGGATAGTATAGGTGCGCACAATCGGTTTGTTATCCGCTTCCGCCCAGTTAAAGCCATGGCCTGAAAATTGGGGCAGTTGTGGTGTTGTCTGCCCAGGGCGCGCCAGAAAAATTTTGATGTGAGCACCGTTAAACTGGTGCGGATACTCGGCCAGTTCTGCACTGTGCAAAACCAGCCGGCGCAGATTAGGGCTTAAATCGATAATCTTGTGCACGCGTACCAGATAAGCGTGATGTGGTGAACGTTTATTCATTATTATTGCCGGTTGATGAGATGAAAAAGTGCCAGTTGCAGGCTTTTGCTAAACATACTGCCATGATTTTCATAAGGGAAATGTTCATGTCTGATGGTTAAATCAGTGTGTTGCTGTAATTCGTTAATCAGTTTTTCAGTTATGCTGCCCTGTCTGGCAGTGAGCTCATTGCGTATTTTGATACGCGCTGCTATCTGAGGATTTTTAGGCGTTTTATTTACCTTAAGCTTACTGTTTAATATCCATAAACTGCTGGCAGACAGAGCAACCTTACGCTTGAGCATGTTTGCTGCTTCCTGTTGGAGCAAATCTCCGTGTAACCATACAGACGGATCGGCAGCGATATAGTGCTGAAAAAGATTAGGCCGAGTAACCAGCGTATGCAACACCATCAGTCCACCATATGAATGTCCCCATAGGGTTTGTGCATTAATATTAACCGGCACTATCTGCTGTACTGCCGGCATAATTTGATTCTGGATTAAATCGAGAAATATATCAGCACCACCATTTATTCTGCTTGAATCCAGTGGGTCGGTATTGTCATCATCCGGTGCTATGGTGTAATCATAGGCGCGTGCCTGTGCGTCAAAACGTTTATCGGTAGCATAGCCAAGCAATACCAGTACTGGAGGCTGAGCCTGTGTGGCCAATGTTTGCATATTAGCCGGAGTAAGCAAGTCCAGCACAGCATTGCCATCCAGTGCGTAGAATACAGGAAAACCACTAGCAGGTGCTTTCTGGTCTGGAATGGCTATATAAACACGATAATGGCGCTGCCCGTCTGCCGAGGTAAGCGGCAGGGTAGTAAAGTGATAACCACTGTGCTGCTGTTGTAGTACAGTAAGATTGGCTGTTTGATGCAGATTGGGCTGTGCTTTGGCTGTGTTGTGCAAGATTAAGGCCGTAAAAAACATTAATAGAAAAATAATAATCTGGCGCATTTTTAATCTTTCCGTCAGTTGACTGGTTCTATAGAACATATGGAGACAACAGGAAGACAGTGAGGTAAGATTTTGTTGCTGCATTGCAAAAAATGATGAAAGAGCTGTTAAAAAATGGCCAGATCAGATTGTTTCGTTAAAGCATATTGCTAATTAATAAATCATGTTTAACCTATTTGATGCGGTTGTTTGGGATTTTGGGTAAATAATAATCATTACTGTTTATTACTATAACTGATTTTTGTTTTCAAGTCATGATAAAACATCATTTTCATTACCCAACAGCTTGCCTAAATGGCAAGCTGTTGGAACAAAATATCAGAAAGAAACCTTCATATTGCCCCAGACTGCACGCCCACGTTCATTATAAGTATAGGCTGTACCACGCAGAGTAGAAGCATAGATACGTTTATTGAAAATATTCGACATTCCGGCGCGAAGATTAATATTTTTAGTAACAGCATAACCGGTGGAAATACCCCAGATACCATAACTGCCGATTTCTTCTCCACTCAGGCCAACAGTGCCCTGTCCGCCATTACCATGTCCGGCTTCAACCGGATTAACCGGAACAGAGCGGGGTTTCTGACGACCATAATAAGTATAGGTCAGTAAAGTGTCCCATTTTTCAGTTGGAGCCCATGCAAGAGATGAGTTTAGCGTATATTTAGGAATAATAGACAAAGGATTACCGGTTGCCTTATTTTTGGAGTTAAACATATAAGTAAAATTATTTACCCATTTCCATTGTTTGGAGAACGGCAGCGTCAGATTACCTTCCAGTCCTTCCACCACTGCTTTGCGGGTATTTGTCCATTCAAAATAGTCGTAGCCTCCCGCGCGTGCAGCCACATTCGTACTACCAGTAAAAATAATCTGCTGGCCAGCCTCAATCTTGTTTTTATAATCGTTGCGAAAATAAGCCAGAGAAGCCAGATAGCCATCTTTATTAAATTCGAAGCCCAGCTCCTTATTAATACTGGTTTCCGGTTTTAGCTTACTGTTACCAATCAGGTAACAGCCACGACCACTGCCTGAAGAAGTGGCACAGCCATTACCTTTGCTATACAGCATATAACTTTCCGTACTCTGATACAGATTCGGAACCTTGTATGCGCGTGCAATACCACCCTTAATCAGCCAGTTTGGATGCAGTTGCCAAGCCATGTTTATAGCGGGGCTAATATTTCCGCCAGTTTTATTACTATGGTCGTAGCGCAGCATCGGCACCAGCTTTAACTGCTCGGTGAGGCTGATATTGTCTTCTACATAGCCAGCCCAGCTGCTTAGCGCAGGCGTATGATTGGCTGCTGCCGGATAAATCGCATTGGGTAAAGGAATGCGGCGCAGGCCGTCTGGGTCATCCAGCCTATCGTGCTGATATTCTGCACCCATTGTCAGCACATGCGGCACACCCAAAGTAAAAGGAAAGTTTACCTCACCGGCCAGACGTTTAGTGGTTAGGATACTGTCGGCGTAAGTAATATTCTGGCTGCCCAAATCCTGACACAGGCCTTCCGGCCCGCCCGACAAAGCTTCTGAACAGTGGCTATTGGTGGTTTTATCGTATTGTGCTACCAGCTTGCTGTCGCCCCAGTCCCAAAACCCTTCATGCGTCAGCGCAAAACTCTGGCGGTATAACCGGCGCGTTTCCTTACCATATAAGCTTTGAGTGTAATCGGTTTGCACATTGTTCGGGCCATCACCATTGTAGCGATTGCCCTGCCGGCTATAAGTAGCATCCAGAGTTAATGTCTGCTCAGGAGACAGGCGCCATGCCAAACGTCCGCCCACATCCTTATTAATCAAACCCTCTTGTCCGGCAGCCACAGATTTACTGCCTTTGTCATTTAAACCCTGATTAATGTATGGTGAATCGGCATCAGTACGGTTCAGATTCCCATATACCCGAAATCCCAGAACATCTTTAATAATTGGTCCGTTTAAATCAAAGCCAATACGCTGAGTGTCACCTTCTTCTTTATCTGCTGCTAAATTCATAAAGGCATTAATCGCACCGTGAAACTCATTGCTGACTTTTTTTGTCACTATATTAACCACTCCGCCGGCTGCACCAGAACCATAGCGTGCAGCGGCAGGCCCGCGAATCACTTCAATTGACAGGATTTCTGCTGCCGGTACCCAGTTACTGTCACCAATAGTGTCCCGCTCACCGCGCCAGCTCATGCGCGCACTGTTGCGTGCAGTAACAGGCCGGCCATCAATCATAATCAGCGTATTTTCCGGACCCATCCCGCGAATATCAATCTGGCGTTTATTGCCATGCTGCCCAGAAGCAGTATTGCCGGTAAGATTCACCCCCGGCATCGTGCGCACCAGCTCTGAAATATCATTTACCGGCACTTTACGTTCAATATCCTTACTATCGAGTTTGGATACACCAAGTGACTGTTTAACCTGCTGCTCGGCCGTTACATAAATATCTTCCAGCCTTGCCGTACCATCCTGTGCATACGCAGTGCTGCCAGCAAAAAACAACGGAAATAAAGCCAGTTTAAAAGAAGGGAATGGGTGTTGAGACATACAAAACAGAATATAAAAGAAAGTTTATTAAACAATATTAATGATAATTATTATTGTTATTATTTTCAATTATAACTACATTTAACTAACCAAAAAATACAAATACATACTTATTCAGTATAATAATTTCCTATGGTTACATAATTCAGTTTAATGTGACGAAAATTGACAGCTTTAACAAAAGATTCAGTCTACTGAAAAATTAGCAACAGCTTAACTACAAAATAAACTATTTATTCACAAAGAAATTCTGCTGATCACCCTTTTTCCTGCACATGCAGCTTAGTACTGGCTAAGGTAAAGAGAGAAAAACTGGTAATCCATCGTAGCATGCAGGAAAATAGATAAAATTCAATTAAAACAGATAATAATTATCATGAAGAAAAAAATAACACACTCTCTCTATCCATACATTGCATTGTTGTTATCATTTGTAAGCCCACTACCTATCTATGCTGAAACTTTAGCTTCAGATATTCTTGTTTCTGATAACCCGGTAATAGCATTACCAGTTACTCAAACCTGCGCAGGCGCACCATGGCCAAATATTGTGTGGATACACGTACATGATAATGAAGAAACCGCGCGCCAGACCGCCCTGCATGCGCTAAGCCAAATCCAGCAAGGCTGTTTACTGGATTTGCGCCATGGGGGTAACCGAGAAGTCAGCGTACAAAATAGTCAGGTAAGCTATCAATTTGATCCAAATAGAATTTTTACTCCAAAGGGACGCCAAAGTGCACTGAAATGTCGTCAGGGAGATTGTGCTGCAGCTATGGCTCAGCTTACCCATGCCGCTAATCAATTTCTTAGCCAATATCTAGCTCAAAAACAGCTTATCGTGGCACTGCATAATAATCAGCCTAATAGCGGCTTATCCATACGTAACTATATAACGGGCGGTTCCATGGCAGGTGTAACGCGTCAAATAGTGACCAATTCCGACAATAATGCGCATGATTTCTTCTATGTGACTAGTCAGAGAGCTTTTGATTTTCTGACTATACGTGGTTTTAATGTGGTATTGCAGAATAATGAAGATATCAGCGATGATGGCTCTTTATCTGTCTGGTCTGCTCAGCAGCAGATTGATTATATCAATGTTGAAGCGGGAACAGGACATTCAAGTGCACAACTGGCCATGTTGGCGGCGATATGGGCATATATGCAGCAGTATTATCTGTGATAAAAGTTTCTGATTGCAGAGATAAACGATTACTCATTGATATCATTAAATATATGGATGGAAAATCAGTTTAATCATTGGTAAAAGCGGAAATTATCATTCAGATTGATGATTTATTCTATAAACAGCTAAATAGAATTCTGCTGAAGTTTATGAAGTAAAAATAATACTATTGTTGGATGCGGAGTAAAATACTCTTTAGATTCAAATGTATTTAGGTATCGCTTCAAATAATCATCATAAATTTAAATGTAATAAAAAATAAACAGATATATAATCTGGATTTTATAATATGTTGATTGCTTATTTTATATGATGAAATATATCAGCTGTACCAGTCAGTATGCACAAAGGGGTATAAATGCTTTGCAAAAAGGGTTTACCTTGCTTGAATTGATGCTTGTTATTGCCATTATCAGTATATTGGCTGGGGTGGGGGTAGCAACATACGCTGAATTTGTCGCCCGTTCTCAGGTGGCTGAAGTGTCTACTCTGGCAGAAAATATGAAAATGCAGATTTTAGATAACCTGCAAAGCAATAGCTGTGTTTCTGCTACTACTTTAAACAGCAATGCAGATGTACAAAACGGTAGATATGGAGTAGCGATAATTGGCGGTGCGCCAGTACACAATTCAGGCACATCGGCTTATTCAGAGACGGGTTGTACGATTACGTATCAGGTTAATAATACTTATGTATCACCGTTTATCGCCAATACCAAAATTGTTTTAGACGTATTGAAAAACGGTTCATTACGCAAAAACTCTACTTCCAACATCCCTGATAGGTATATACCGGAAGCGTTTATGTAATGCTATATGTTAATTAGAGGAGTTATCCCTATTTGCGTCTATTTATAAAACATAGATTTATTAAATGAATATACTTAATTTGTGTTGGTTTAATAGAAAAATAAATTTTGGCACGCTAATTGCTACATACATTTTGTAACTCTTGCACAGTTTTTTAAACAAGGAGATTGAAATGAAAGCATTGCAAAAAGGTTTTACATTAATTGAATTGATGATCGTTATTGCGATTATTGGTATTCTGGCTGCTATTGCAGTACCTGCATACTCTGACTACATTGCACGTTCACAGGCTTCTGAAGCTTCTAGTCTTGCAGCTGGTCTGAAAACACAAGTTGTTGATAATATGCAGAACAATGTATGTACTGTAGCTGTTAATAATAATAGCGCCAATAATATTGATCGACAAGAAGGTAAGTACGGTATTGCGGAAATTATAGGTAGCCCTGCCCAGAACCAAGGTGCTCTGAACCCCACTGATCCTACTGGATGTCAGATTCAATACACAGTAAATAATACTGGCGTTTCTTCATCTATTGCTGGTCAAACACTGATATTGGATGTCTTGAAAAATGGGTCATTAAGTAAAGCTGCTACTTCCTCTATGGATGATAAATACATTCCTAAAGCATACCTGTAATTTTTAATTTAATTTTAATAAAAAGCCACCTTTGGGTGGCTTTTCTATATTAGGAACGAGAGGATGATTACAATCATTAATAAATCCTGTTTTCACTATGCAGCATCTACTAAAAATGTTGTTTGTTTTAAATGAATCATGAAGGAGTATTTATTCCTGATCATAGTTCGATAAATGCTTCAGTAGTGGAGCCTTTGCTGAATGTGGCGAATGTACAATTGGTTGCCCAAGGCGAAAATCCTGCTTTGCTTAGTACAATTATGGGTGAAATCCGTGAATTATGTGATTTAAAAGCCAAAAGCTCCAATTTTTCACTTGGACCATGGGATAAATTTAAGCAGTGCGTACCAAATAAATTGCAACAATAAGGCTATAATATACAGTCTTTCCATGCTTCATTTGCAAAGATGTATAATCGTAAAAACTGGTATCCTGCTGTAGGCTTGCACCAGACACGGTTTTTCCCTAAATTCAGTAATATTCAGCACTGTCGCTCTTTTCCGGGGGCTTGTGATTTTAACGTGATACATGATATTTCTGCGGCTAATAAATCCGCAAAAGATAAATCATTTATTTACTGGCTGACTTTGAATACACATCATCCATATGATGAGCATGATATTCTCAGTTATGCTTACGATTGTAAGCAACCACTGTTTGAAGGTAGGCAGGAAGCGTGTCGTAATCTGAATTTACAACATCAGTTCTTTAGAGTTTTGGCTGATGAAATCAAGGCCGGAGGTTTTAAAGATACGGAAATTGTGATTGTGGGGGATCATAGCCCACCGATTATGCTAGATAAGTATAAAGATAGTTTTAAACCAGATTCTGTTCCATTTATTCATGTACGCGTGCATTAATTAAATCAATTGTAAACAAGAATAGAAAAAGCCGAATAAATAAATTTATTCGGCTGTTTAGCTTGCATAAGAATCATTAAATAGCTTGTACTTTCTGGAAATTCTTATATTTTCAATAAAATGTCGTATTGATAATCTTAAAGGCTTATTTTTACTGTAATACAGAGAAATAATGATCAATTGATTTTGTGTATATTGTTTATTTAGAGAATATTATGTGATTATACCCAGTTATTGGGGTATAAAATTACTTCAAACGCTTAAAGATAAAGCTGTTTACTCTTAATTAATATTTAGGCAATATTTTGCTCATACTAATGGCTATTTTGATTAATAATAAAGCTATACATTATCAATTAATTGTCTGTTAAATTATTTTTAAATTCACTATTATTCAATTTTTTATATATTGCCTGTGCCATTCGTTGGCTTGCTCCCTGATGTTGCTGAATAAAAGTTTCTGCACTATCCGACATGCGTTGCCTTTGTTGCGGATTGGCAAGTAAAGTCAAGGTTGTGGTTGCCCACTCATCGGACGACTGAATTTGCTGTGCAGCACCGGCTGCAATTGCTTTGGGGGCGGCATCGGCAAAGTTATAGGTAGATGGGCCAAACAAGGTAGGGAGTTTGCAGGCAATGGGTTCAACAATGTTGTGGCAGCCACTATCAACCAGACTGCCGCCTACAAAAGCAATATCGGCACACAGATAATAGGCAAAGAGTTCGCCGATACTGTCGCCAATCCATATTTGCGTTTCTTCTGCAATATCCTGATTATCACTGCGTTTCTGGGTAATAAAATTCAATTTTTCAGCATATTCGCAAGCTGGCTGAAAACGTTCTGTGTGGCGCGGGATGATTACCAGCAAAGTATTGCCAAATTTTTGTTTCACCCATGCGTCCAGCAGTAATTGTACTTCGTCTGTACCGTGGTAAAAACGGGTACTGGCACAAACTACTACTGGCCGGTTGCCGATGCGCTGTTTAAATGTCTGTGCCAATGCATACATGTCTGCTGGTGGCGATATATCGTATTTGGTATTGCCGCAGACCTGTATATTGGCGGCACCAATTTTATTTAACCGCCGGGCATCGGCATCTGTTTGTGCATAGCAACCGGTCAGCGTAGCCAGTGGTGGCGCAACCAGTGAGCGTACTTTCAGATAACCATGCAGGGATTTTTCTGATAAACGTGCATTGGCCATAAACAGGGGGATATGATTCTGGGCACAGACACTCATCAGATTAGGCCAGATTTCTGTTTCCATTAAAACACCGAATAAGGGCTGGTGTTCGCGGATAAACTGGCTAACCCATGATTTTTTATCATAGGGCAGATAGCGGCATTGTGCTTCAGGGAAAAAATGTTGTGCGGTAGCCCGGCCGGTAGGCGTAGTTTGGGTCATTAGCAGCGGTGTATCTGGAAAAAGACCTTGCAGGGCACGGATGAATTGTAACGAAGCGCGGGTTTCACCCACAGAAACCACGTGAATCCAGATTGCATGTTTTACCGGATTTGGACAGGGCTTACCAAAACGTTCAGACCAGTTGAGTGCATAAGCTGGTGCCAGCTTGGCGCGCCGGCGCAGATATCTGCGTAAAAAGGGTGGGGCGAGCAGCCATAAAAATTGATATAAAAGGTTCAGGAACATATGCATTAACTGTAGAAGCCTATTTCACGGCGATTATAAATTAAAAATCCGGCTTGATTAGTGGTAATCATTGTCGGGGAATATAACCAGCAGCGTAGATATATTGGTGAGTGGGCTGCTATCAAGATGCTGGCTTGTCTGTTTGTGCTTACGCTTCTGCCATATCCAATGCCTGACGGATATTCACTTCAACAATGCGCGACACCCCTTTTTCCTGCATGGTTACGCCTACCAGTTGCTCAGCCATTTCCATGGTCAGGCGGTTATGCGAAATATAGACAAACTGGGTTTGTGCCGACATTTGTTGTACCAGATTACAGAAGCGGCTGGTATTGGCATCATCCAGCGGTGCGTCCACCTCATCCAGCAAGCAGAATGGTGCCGGATTAAGGCTGAATAGGGCAAATACCAGACTCATGGCGGTTAGAGCTTTCTCACCACCGGAAAGCAGATGAATGGTGCTATTTTTTTTGCCAGGCGGGCGAGCCATGATGGATACGCCAGCGCTGAGTAAATCATCGCCCACCATATCCAGCCGTGCTTCACCACCGCCAAACAGGGTGGGGAAATAGCTTTGTACTTTTTCGTTGACTGCATCAAAAGTGGTTTTAAAGCGAGTTTTGGTTTCTTCATCAATGGTGCTGATGGCCTCTTCCAGCAGGGCAATGGCTGCCTGTACATCAGTTGTCTGTTTCTGGTAATACTCAGCACGCTCGTGTGCTTCTTCCAATTCCTGTAATGCGGCCAGATTAACTGCCCCCAGTGCGTTGATTTTCTGTGCTAGTGCGGCAATTTGCTGGCTTAGTTCCGGTGCAGCCTGAGCTGACTTGGCAAATTGCTCAGCCAATGCATCCAGATTGGCGCTATTCTGTTGAAGAGTTTCATGAAAGCGTTTGGCATTGAGCAAGGCTTCCTGTTGCTGTAGCAGGGCTGTTTGGGTATCAGCCTGTAGCTGTGGTAAGCGGCTATTGAGGGTATGTTGTTGCTGTTGCGTCTGTTGTAGTTGCTGCTGAAGCTGCTGTAGCTGTTGCTGTGCGGCTGCACACCGCTCACTGGCCACATCAATCTGCGCATTCAGCTCTTCGGTTTGCAGGGTTTGCTCATCGTCCATTTCCTGCTCGGCAATACCCAGAGCCAGCTCACTTTGGCGTTCCTGCCAGCGTTCGGTGTCGCGGGCAATGCGCTGGCGTTCCTGAGTGGCACTCTGGATGCACTGTTGCAGGCGCACAATGGCCATTTCCACCAGCCCCTGCTGCCGTCGTGCTTCCAGTAAGGCCAGCTGGCTTTGTTTTAATGTCTGCTGCTGATTTTGCTGGCTGGCGGTATGATTCTGTAACTGTGGGCGCAATTGCTCAATAGCCAGAGTCAGGTTGTCAGCATCAGCCTGTGTCTGTTGCTGCACCTGCTGCTGTTGGGTCATTTCGCTGCTTATCTGCGCGCTTTCCTGCTGAATATGCTCATGGCGTAATTGCCCCTGACTGGTGCGTGCCAGTAATTCAGTGGCTTGAGCTGAAGCGGTTTGCCAGCGCTGTTGCTGCTGTTTCAGTTGCTGCTGGCATTGATTTAGCTGGGCTTCGGTATTTTCCAGATTGCGTTGTGCCAGTTGCATCGCTTCTGTTGCTTGTTGTAATGGTTTTTCCAGCGCAGCCAATGCCTGCTGCTGCTCACGCAATTGCTGCTGCTGTTGCAGCAGGCTGATGCCATTATCTTCGGTATATAAAGTAACGCTAACCGCATCAACACAGTGACCTTCCGGTGTGATAATTAGCTGTTGTGGCTGTAAGTCAGTTTGCAGGAGCAGGGCTGCTTCCAGTGTTTCAGCACACCATACCTGCCCAAGCCAATAATGTATGGCCTGCGTAAAAGGCGCTTGTACTTCTATATGCTGCAACAGGGCATTAGGAGCAAGGGGCTGTTTTTCTGCTTCACCAGTCTGATTCACCCATACTGTTGTCTGTTCGGGCTGGGTATCGGCCAGCATTAACTGTTCTGTATACTGTGCCTGTAGTTTATAGCCGAGAACCACGCTGGTGGCGTGCTGCCATGCTGGTGCAACCTGCATATGCTGCCATAGCAATGGGATATCCGTATTAGTAACGCCTGCTATACTGCTGCGCTCAGCCTGCGGCAGCATGGCGGTCAATGTTTCTACTTGTGCGCTTAGTGTGAGCTGCTGTTTGTCCAGTTGCCGGTGCTGCTGCTGTGCCAGAATAAGTGCTTGCTGTGCGCTTTCACGCTGCTGTTCATATTGCAGCAGGTTTTCTTCCAGTGTGGCCACAACCTGTTCCAACTCCGCCACAGTTTCCTGTGCTTGTTGTAGTTCTTCGTTTTGTGGTAAGGCCAATTGTGCCAGTTCTTCTTCCAGACGCTGCTGGCGTTGCTGCAACTGGTTAATGCTGCCAGTTGCATGCTGTTGCTGCTGTTGCTTAATCGCCAGCTCACGCTCCAGCCGCGCCAGCTCATTTTGCTGATTCTGGCGGGTGCGTTCACCCTGATGTGCCAGTTCTTCCAGCTCAGGCATACGCGCTTCATGCTCCGCTGCCTGTAGTGCCCATTCTTCGCGCTGTAGCTGCTGTTCTTCCAGTTGCATAATAGCTGTTTCGAGCTGTTCCTGCTGCTGCTGGTCTTCATTATGCAGCCTTTGCAGTTCAGTTTGAGCCTGAGCCTGCTCACGTGCAATGCGCTGCTGCCAGTCACGCCGGTGGCGAATTTGTTCTTCCAGTCGTGCCCATTGTTCACGCAGACTGGCGCGTTGCATTTCTGCTTCGCGTACCTGCTGCTGTTGTTGCTGTTCCTGCTGGCGTAATTGTTGCAGCGTTTCTTCCAGTACCTCTAATTGCTGCTGGAGCGTTTCCTGTGCACTACCATGCTGCTGATACAGAAGCGTAGCACTGTCGGCCTGATGCAGTGCCTGTTGCCACTGGCTATAATCAAATAAATCCTGTTTATCAGCTATCTGGGCTTTCAGTTCCTGATAGCGCTGGGCAGTATTGGCCTGCCGCCGCAACTTTTCTACCTGACGATCCAGCTCACCTTGCAAATCAGCCAGTCGTTGTAAATGTTCGCGCGTATCGGTCAGCCGGTTTTCAGTTTCACGCCGGCGTTCCTTGTATTTAGATACACCGGCGGCTTCTTCAATATGAGCGCGCAGTTCTTCCGGGCGCGCTTCAATAATGCGCGAAATCATGCCCTGCTCAATCACCGCATAGCCACGAGCACCTACACCAGTACCGAGAAACAGGTCGGTAATATCGCGGCGACGCACGACCTGATTATTAATGTAATAAGTAGAATCGCCCTGACGAGTAAGCTGGCGTTTTATCGCCACTTCGGCATATTGTCCCCATGCGCCCTGCAGCTGGCCGTCACTGTTGTCAAACACCAGTTCCACACTGGCGCGCGGAGCCGGACGGCGGGTATTGGCACCATTGAAAATCACGTCCTGCATGCTTTCACCGCGCAACTGTCTGGCCGAAGCTTCACCCAGTACCCAGCGTACCGCGTCTATCACATTGCTTTTACCACAGCCATTCGGCCCGATGACAGCAACCAGCCTGCCAGGAACAGCAATCGTAGTGGGGTCAACAAATGATTTAAAGCCGAAAAGCTTGATGTGGGTTAGACGCATAGCAACAATAAACGCAGGCAAAAGTGCCGAAAAGCGACTATTTTAGCCGGTTTTAAACAAAAAGACAGTTTTAGTTACAAGGTATAACAGCTTGTCACACTTCAATACCGCTAATAACAAGTGGCCTTAATCCCTGCTGCTGGCACAGCCGTGTTTATTCAGCCCGTCAATAATGGCACAGTGAGGTGAGGCATTACCACCGCAGCCCTTATACCAGTTTTCCAGCGTATCCTTCATACTGCTCAAATCAGTGATTTTCTGGTTCAGGCGCTGGATATGCTCGCCAACCAATGCCTTGACATCCGCACTGGCACGCTGCGGATTATTGCGTAAGGCCAGTAGCTCGGCAATTTGTGCCAGTGAAAAATCCACTTCACGCGCATGTTTAATAAAACACAAAGTAGCAATATCTGCTTCGCTGTAACTGCGGTAACCATTGTGCTGACGCAGCGGCCGGACTAAACCGGCGGCCTCATAATCCCGGATTGTCTTACTGGATAAACCGGATAATTTTTCTGCTGTACTAATATTCATAGCGCATTAAGAAAATACTGTAAATCCGAATTAAAATTTGACTTTATCACAGCGTTAAGGTTTAAGCTTTATTTTATAGATTTTTGATTCAACCCAAAAACCATAAGGAGGCAAAAATGCAAATGGTTCAGTTCAAAATTGACGGCATGAGCTGCGAAGGCTGTGCCAAAAGTGTCACAGCAGCACTACAGGGCAGTCCGGGCGTAGAAACAGTGGCGGTTAATTTTGCCACCAGCATTGCTGATATTGGCTTTGATGACAGCCTTACCAATGTAGATACCCTTAAAGCCGCCGTAGAAGCAGCCGGCTTTGATGTAGTTTAGCCATCAGGCAAGTACGGTGCACAGGCCAAGGACAGACAATGAACGAAAATCAGCATACAACCGCTAACACAACCGCAACAGCGCGCTTTGCCATTGAAGGCATGGACTGTCAGGCCTGTGCCAACCGCATAGAAAAAGTATTGCGCCGGCAACAGGGCATTATTGCCGCCGATGTTAATTTTGCCAGCGATGAATTACAAACCCGTTTTGACAGCAAACTTCTAAGTACAAACGATATCGTGCAGATGGTGGCTAAAACCGGTTTTAAGGCTATACCAGCCAGCAGTACCAATATCGAAGCACTGGCCGATGCCCAGTCTGGTGAGCATGCCGGCATATCATGGCGGTTAGCAATAATCTGGCTAATTGCTATTCCATTTATCATTGGCATGTTGGGCATGTTACTGGGGCAGCAGTGGATGCTGCCACCATTATGGCAGTTTATTCTGGCATCCATTATCCAGCTTGGCTTCGCATGGCCGTTTTACAATAGCGCCATCAAATCCCTACAGGGCGGCGTAGCCAATATGGACGTACTTGTGTCTCTGGGCACAATAGCCATCTGGCTTTACTCCAGCGTAATGCTGTTTAACCAGCATAATCATGCACACCAGTATATTTATTTTGAAGCCAGCGTAATGGTGATTGCCTTTGTATCGCTGGGTAAATATCTCGAACAGCGCACCAAAAAACAAAGTCTCAACAGCATGAGCATGCTGCTGCAACTTACCCCAAAAATGGTACGCAAACAAACGGCTAATGGCTGGCAGCAAGTACCGCTGAGCCAGATACAGGCGGGCGATATCCTGCAAACCAACGCCGGCAATCGCATTGCAGCCGATGGCATCGTATCCAGTGGCCAAGCGTGGTGTGACGAAAGCTATCTCACCGGCGAATCCAAACCATTATTAAAACAGACTGGTGATAAAGTTCTGGCCGGCGCGCTACTTAGTAACGGCAGCATTACCTATCAGGCACAAACCCTCGGCAGCCAAACCCTGCTGGGCGATATGATGCAGGCACTGGCACAGGCGCAGGGCAGCAAAGCACCAATAGCGCGGCTGGCCGACAAAGTATCCATGGTATTTGTGCCCACAGTGGTTGCCATCGCCGTATTAACCTTTATCCTCAACTACTGGCTTAGCAGCGATTTTAACCAAGCAATAACCCGTGGCGTAGCCGTACTGGTTATTGCCTGTCCATGTGCACTGGGGCTGGCCACACCCGCAGCCATGATGGTGGGCATGGGACGCTCAGCACGTTATGGCGTATGGTTTAAAGATGCCGCCTCACTTGAGCGCAGCAGTCAGGTAACTACCGTTGTGCTGGATAAAACCGGCACCCTTACCAATGGCAAACCACAGATTATTGCACAATGGCGTGCTCCCGACAGTAACTTGAATAGCCAGAAAATTCTGCAACTGGCCGCTGCCGTAGAACAGCTTACTACCCACCCACTGGCACAGGCCATCATACAGGCAGCGCAACAGCAGCAACTGCCTGCATTAACTGCCAGTCACAGCCATAGTGATATCGGGCAGGGAACACAGGCACAGATAGCTGGTTACGGCAATATCAAAGTGGGCAATCCGGCCTATTGCGGTTGCAGCATCCCGCAGGAGCTGATGGAACAGGAAGTCTGGCAGATTGCCAGCATCGTAGTCGTGGCCATCAATGAAAAAATAGCCGGTGCATTTGCCATAGCTGATGCACTAAAAGAAGATAGCGTCAGCGCCATTCAGCGTCTACAGCAACAGCATATCGACATCCAAATCATGAGTGGTGACCAGCACAGCGTAGTCGAACACATCGCCAAACAACTGGGCATCAGCCATTATCAGGCACAAATGAATCCGCGCGCTAAAGCAGAAGCAGTACACCTGCTGATGCAGCAAGGCAAAGTAGTTGCCATGGTTGGCGATGGCATTAACGACGCGCCAGCACTGGCCGCCGCCGACGTTAGCTTTGCCATGTATGGCGGTG
Source organism: Snodgrassella gandavensis (assembly GCF_914768025.1). Lineage (GTDB taxonomy): Bacteria > Pseudomonadota > Gammaproteobacteria > Burkholderiales > Neisseriaceae > Snodgrassella > Snodgrassella gandavensis. Next base: position 114,610 of record NZ_CAJZCE010000002.1, read on the forward strand.
CAGATGTCGCCACCAATACCGCTTCTGCCACCCTGATGCGCCATTCCGTAACCCAAGTAGCCGATGCCCTTGCCTTAGCCCATGCCACCGTACGTGTGGTTAAACAAAACCTGTTTTTTGCTTTTTTCTACAATATTCTTGGTATCCCGCTGGCCGCTATTGGCTGGCTTAGCCCGGTAATCGCTGGTGCAGCCATGGCGATGAGCTCCATCTCAGTATTACTCAATGCTTTGCGATTGCGTAAAAGCAGATTGGATTGACCATACACATATTCTTTCTGGCTGCTGGCAAACAGGCATATAGTCTGCCAGCAGCCAGTTATCTATAAATCACCAAAGCGCTGTCTATAAAACAAGCCAGATTTTAACCAGATAAATTTTTACTAGTATTTCCGATACAAAGATTTAGCCTAAAAGTAAATTCTGATAAATGTTTTTATGTATAAGAAAATATAATATAATTTTAATTAAATTAGCATTAAAGCTATAGAAGCTATATTAAATCAACCTGACATATTGATGGCCAAAGTGAACGTTTAATTTAGAAGAGGAAAGACATGAGTACATACGGGCTTAAACTTACAACACGTATTGGATTGTTTCTTACAGCTTATACACCGATGTTTCTATGCCTCTCAATCTGGCAATTTTGCGAATATAGCAACTATCTGAGCTGGACTAGCTGGAGTGCAGACTATATCACTCATACTTATATGCACTATTTTGGCTTGGCTACCATTCTGTTATTTCTTGCAGTGATTGGTAGCCTTAATACTTATTCTTATCTGAAAAAACTAAGCTATAAAAAAGAGTATTTCCAGAATAAAGTAACAATTTTGCAGATAAAAAAAACAATCATGGTTGATCCCTCAATATTAATAGTTATTTTTGGTTTTTATTGTGAAAATTTTAACAATACAAAATCAAAGCTACCATTTGTTCTTTTTTTTGCATTGCTATGGATACTTATATTTTATTACTGGCCATTGTTCAAGAAAGCCAAAAAAGATGTTCAAACAGATACAGAAATTAAATCAGAAAGAAAACATATACCGTGGATATATCGGCTATGGCAAAAAAAATCTGAAAAAAAATCAAAATTTGAGCGAAAAATGGACAGTTGGGGATTTGTATATCTAATATCATATGCTGTATTTACACAACTATTTGAATCGTCTTTAAATGCAAAATACATGTTTATGTATGTAATTGGTATGCTGGGATTGATGCTGGTTTATTGTCATAGCAAAATGCTGTTAATCAATCCTGTACTTTTTTTTAAATATAATCTTTTTCAGATCCAATATATAGATAGTAGGACTAGTATAGAAGGCACTCGCTTACTAATAACTACTAAAACTAATCTGAAAGAAAAAGACATTGTATATATAGAAGATATCAGTAGTGAAATAGCCTATATTCCGTCGGGTAGCGGATTTGATAACTGGCATAATTCAGATATGCACAAATAAATAGTAGATTTCTTAATGATAAATTGCTGCATAACCTTTTACGCATAAGAAGCATACAATTGAAAACAAATTAATACGAATCCATTAGCTGTATAAATCACCAGTATTCAATATGGTAGCATTATCAGCTTATTGACACACCCATAATTAAACAGCAAAATATCTTTGCGGCGTTCAATAGCGCGGCCAGTTTTGACAGGCTGTTTTAGTATGACGGACAACACCGCCAATATTTTATTGCGTGGCTTTATTGTCTGATTTCCGTGCCATGGGTACGCTTTATATAGTGAACCATGGCAGAAGGTTTTTTGCCTGCGGTTCATACTGCCTGTCAGTCGATTTTCTTCTTATGCTTGTCGGTATGTAAGTAGGCTTTTCAAAATTAATAGAATGAAAGGCTACCAACATGAAAGCAATCCAGCAGCTTGTCCAATGCTGTAAACTTCCGCATCTATCACTACTATCCCAATCACAACCGATTGCAAGTAAAACCAAAAATAAAGCAAGTCAATGCTTGGCCGCTAGCAAAGCAATACAACAGCAAATATCATCCTTGTGCCAAATAGCAAACCAATGCCGAGGTGCACAATGAATCAGCAACAATTTATTGCCGCCAGCCTAAGCAACAGCCCCGCCTTGTTGCTCGAACAGGCCAGAGAGCTGGCCATTATTCAAGACAAAAAACACAGCCCCACAGAAAAAGCCCAAATGCTCAAACAGCATGAGCTTAACACCATTATCGAATATTGCGAGAGTACCAGCTACAATATTGATTTACTCACCAGCACATTAGGCAAACTCCTGCTTGAACGCCTGCATATCCCCAGCCAAACCTTGCTGCTGGAGAATCAGGACATGCTCCAATTTGCCGGCATACTCAATACACTGCTTTCCAGCCTGAAAACCAGTATTAGCACTATTGAAAGCAGCAGCAAGGTTATTGTTGGCTGTTATCGCTGAAAAAGTGGTAGTTGAGTAAAAACGCTTATGGCTGTTAGAGCCAAAGGCGTTTTTTATTCGACAAAAAATCTTCTAAAATATAATTTTACTTAATAAATGGTTTATGTTTTATGAAAAGTGGTCTTAATTTTGCATGAATGTAACTAAAAAATTCTAAAAAAGCTATTTTTCGGTTATAATAATATAAATTTTGGTCCTTTTTGTAGTTTGGGTGGTTAAGTGAATAATTTGATGAATAAAATGCTTATTGATATTATCAATGATGCTTTATCTGGAAAAAAAGAAAGTCTTCTTATGCGTCTGCGTATTATGGCGAAAAAACTACAAAAGGACTCCCCACAATTAGCAGAGAGTTTAGAGACTTTAATTATAAACAATCAAGGAATAGGGGGGGAAAGGGCTCAATTTTTAAAACCTAAAATTTCTCCAGTTGATGCTGATAGTAGGTTAAATTTACTTGTTGAAACATATCCTGTTCAAATCAATGTAGAACCAATTTGGTCAGAAGAAACTTATCAACAATTAAATCGATTTGTTGCGGAATGGCATAAAAAAGAACTTTTATATAAAGAAGGATTAAATCCCTCAATATCACTTCTCATGGCAGGACCGCCCGGAGTTGGTAAAACATTAGCAGCGAAATGGCTTGCTTCTAAGCTTGATATGCCTCTTTTGACATTAGATTTGGCTAGTGTGATGAGTAGTTTTTTAGGTAAAACTGGTAACAATATTAAAGCTGTACTGAACTATGCTTCGACTTTCCCTTGTGTTTTATTACTTGATGAATTTGATGCAATTGCAAAAAAGAGGGATGACGTTTCCGATGTAGGTGAATTGAAAAGATTAGTTACTGTACTTTTACAAGCAATAGATGACTGGCCTTCCACATCGGTATTAATTGCAGCTACAAATCATGCAGAACTTTTAGACCCAGCTGTATGGAGAAGATTTGATAGAGTTACTAGGTTTGAATATCCTTCACAAAAGCTTATTGAGAAATATTTAATTTCTAAAGACATTAGTGTGAGCTTGGCAAATTATATTTCTATTCGGCTTGATAAAATGTCGTATTCAGTTTTAGAAAAAGCTATTAATCAGGCCAAGAGAAATAGTATTTTAGAAAGGATTCCCTTAAGTGCAGCATTAATCGGTGAATTATTAAGTAGTGATTCTTTAGAAAATGTGGTTAAGGCGATGTCTAATGAAAAAATCTCGCAACGTAAGATTGCAAAGGATTTATGTATTCCAAGATCACGAATACGTTTAATTTTAAATGATGAGGACTGTAATGCTGAATAATAAAAACATGCTACTAGGTTATGGTGAAACTTTAACTAAACCTGTATACTTTAACCAAAATGGTGGGCCTAAAAATAAACCCTATACTTATGAAGAAAATAAACCTGTAATTTTAGAAAAATTACAAGATTTAATTTTAAATATCAATACAATTTCTCCTGATGCACTGCCAGATGGAAAAGCAGTTGCTAAATTTGTACTTCATCCAACTTTTTTAGCGAAAAGTTATTTTCCAATAGATCTTTTAAATCATTTTTCTTTGGAAAGTATTGGTAGCAAATCTATTAAAATTAAACCACGAAAAGATAATAAAATAAAAGGTAGAAAAAATATTTACATAACAATCTGTATTTATGTATCTGGAAAACGAGAAAATTTTGAATTATTTATTGAGGCATTGAAAAAAGATACTTTTAAAGATATTGAGAAATTAAAAAATAATTTTATTACACTTGAAGATATATCGATCTTGGAAATATCGGATAAAATCAAGAATATAGATGATGATATAGACAAAGTAGAAGTAACTTTACATACCCCTCAAAACTCACTTTCCATTGAAAAAAAGTTTGAAAATTTTGCTTTAAAAAATGGTGTACGCATAGATAAGAATAAATGTATAAGAGTAAAAGGTTTAACTTTTATGTCTTTTAAGGCTAATAGGAAAGATATTCCGAAATTAGCTGAATTTTCGTTTTTGAGAACAATTAGAAAGTTACCAGAATTAAGATTTAATAAACCAATTATTACTCGTTCCTTGGAAAATTCACTATTATTATCTTTACCTTCTGAACCAGCTATCAATCAAAATTTAAAAGTTGCTATATTCGATGGAGGAATAGGGGGGAATGATTATGAATTATGGGTTAAAGAAATAAATTTAGTTAGTGATAAGAATACAGGAATAAAGCCAATCACGCATGGACTGGACGTTACTTCCACAATTCTATTTGGCTTAATTGATTCTAAAACAGAAACACTTAAAACACCTTATTGTAATATAGATCATTATCGTGTTTTGGATTCAAATACGCATACTGATATAGATTTGTTTGATGTTTTAATCCGCATTAAATCAGTCTTGGAAAAAAATAATTATGATTATGTTAATATTAGTTTAGGACCAAGGATACCTATTGATGATGATGATGTCCACGTTTGGACTTCAACATTAGAAGAGATTTTTGCTAAAACTGGAACATTATGCACAATTGCTGCTGGAAATGATGGTGATTTACCAGATACATTAAATAGAATTCAGCCACCTGCCGATTTGATTAATGCATTGGCTGTTGGAGCAGCAACATCTCTTTCTGATAATTGGAAAAGATGTTCATACAGTTGTATTGGCCCTGGGCGTAGCCCAGGTTATATTAAACCTGATGGTTTGGCTTTTGGAGGAAGTGAGGAGGAACCTTTTCAAATTTATAACCCTGTATCAAAAGGAATTGTTAGAGTCGCCGGTACGAGTTTTGCTGCACCATTAGTATTGAGACAGGCAATTGCCCTAAGTACTTTATTAAGATATAAGATTACACCTTTAACTGCTAAAGCCCTTCTTATTCATCATGCGGAAGCGAAACGATTTGCACCTCAAGAAGTTGGTTGGGGACGGTTTCCTGTAAATATTAGTGATGTCATATATTGTGATGATAATCAGGTTAAAGTTATATATCAAGGTATGTTAGAGCCCTCTCAATACATGAGGGCATTGATACCATTTCCTGATTCGGAAATAAAAGGAAAGATAAATTTAAAAGCTACATTTTGTTTTACTAGTTCTGTAGATGTTGAGCATCCTATTAACTTAACAAGAAGTGGATTAGAGATAACAATGAGAAAAAATGAATTATCTAAAAATAATACTTATCCATTATTTAACAATAAAAATATATATGCTGATGAAAACGAGAAACGAAGTGATGGACATAAATGGGAAACTACTTTACGAGCTGAGCATACATTTACAAAGACCCTTGATATTACAAATCCATGTTTTGATATTGTATATCATGAACGTGACCGCGGCATACCTTGCAAAAATCAAGAAAAATTAGAATATGTGCTTGTAGTAACTTTGTCAATTGAAAATATGCCAGAATTATATAATTTAATTCGACAAAAATATCAAACTCTACAGCCAATTGAAATTCAGCAACAAGTGAGGATATCGAATTAAATTATTTGTTAATATAGATTATAATTTATTCTAAGGTTGCTATGTAAAAGTTGTAGCAACCTTTTCTTTAATAATCACTTACAACAACACTTTTTCAATTCCCCCATTACTGGCTTTCTGCATAAACTCTTCCTGCCAGTTTTCACCCAGTATATGCTTGGCCATTTCAATCACGACATAATCGGCCTTGATATTGCTGTCATCGCTGTAGCGGCTGAGGCCTTGCAGGCAGGCGGGGCAGCTGGTGAGAATTTTTACCGGTTCGCCCTGCGGCAGTTTGGCTTTGCCTTTTTCGATTTCTTCTTGTTTACGGAAGCGTACTTGGGTGGCGATATCGGGGCGGTTGACGGCAAACATGCCGGATTCGCCGCAGCAGCGGTCGGACAGGGGCACGTTTTGTCCCATCAGCTCGTTAACTACTTTGATTGGCTGGTTGGTTTTGATTGGTGTGTGGCAGGGGTCGTGGTACAGATATTGCTGGCCTTTGATGCCGTCCAGTTTCAGGCCTTTTTCCAGTAGGTATTCGTGGATGTCGAGTATACGGCAGCCGGGGAAAATTTTATCGAAGTGATAATCTGTAAGCTGGTCGTAGCAGGTGCCGCAGCTTACAACTACGGTTTTGATATCCAGATAGTTAAGGGTATTGGCTACGCGGTGGAACAGGACGCGGTTGTCCATGGTGATTTGGTCGCCTTTGTCTTTGTTGCCGCCAGCGGTTTGCGGGTAGCCGCAGCACAGGTAACCGGGTGGTAGTACGGTTTGTACGCCTACATGCCACAGCATGGCTTGGGTGGCTAGGCCAATCTGGCTAAACAGGCGTTCGGAGCCACAGCCGGGGAAGTAGAAGACGGCTTCGGCTTCTTCGCTTACCTGTGGATTGCGGATAATCGGTACGGTGGTGTTGTCCTCGATATTCAGCAATGCGCGGGCGGTTTTAATTGGTATGTGGCGCGGTAACGGGCGGTTGATGAAGTGGACAACTTGCTCGCGGATTTCCGGTTTGCCGGTGGTGGCACGCGGGGCAGTTTTCTGGCGTTTGAGCCAGCCAAGGCTGAAGTGTTTGCCCATTTCATAGCCCCAGTTTTGCAATCTGAAGCCGGTTTTGATTACACTCTGACGCAGGGCTTTGATGGTTCTTGGGTCGGTGGCGTTGAGGAAAGCCATGCCCATGTAGACGGTGGGGTTGAATTTCTTTTTACCGGCCTTGCGCAGGTAGTTGCGCATGGCTACGGTTACGTCGCCGAAATCAATTTTTACTGGGCAGGGCTTGATGCAGCGGTGGCATACGGTGCAGTGGTCGGCCACGCTGTTGAGTTCGTCGAAGTGTTTCAGGGATACGCCGCGGCGGGTCTGTTCTTCGTACAGGAAGGCTTCGGTAAGCAGGCCTACGCCGAGGATTTTGTTGCGTGGGGAGTAGAGCAGGTTGGCGCGCGGTACGTGGGTGCTGCATACGGGTTTGCATTTGCCGCAGCGCAGGCAGTCTTTGATGGCATGGGCGATTTTGCCTAGTTCGGATTGCTCCATAATCAGGGATTCTACGCCCAGCAGCTCAAAGGAGGGGGTGTAGGCTTTGTCGAGGTTGGCACCGGGCATCAGTTTGCCGCGGTTGAAATGGCCGTGCGGGTCTACCTGCTGTTTGTAGTCCCAGTAGGGCTGCATTTCGGCTGCGGTGAGGTAGTTGATTTTGGTAATGCCGATGCCGTGCTCGCCGGAAATAACGCCGTTCAGGCTGCGTGCCAGTGCCATAATGCGGTCTACGGCGTGGTGGGCGGTTTGCAGCATGTCGTAGTCGTCGGAGTTTACCGGTATGTTGGTGTGGACGTTGCCATCACCGGCATGCATGTGCAGGGCGACGAAGACGCGGCCGCGGATGATGTGGCGGTGGATTTGGTCGAGTTTTTCCAGAATCAGGGTATCGGTTTTGCCACTGAAAATTTCTGCCAGCGGCTGCATGATGTCGCGTTTTACGGATACTCGCAGGTGGAAGTCGCGCATGGCGATAAAGCAGCTTTGGTCGCCTGCCGGTTCGTTGTCTTCAAGTTTTTGCGGGAACTGTTTGAGGTAGTCGACCAGCGGGGCATCAAGGTGATTGAGCAGCCATGTCCAGCGGGTTTGGATGCCGGTCACGTGATTCAGTGCATGCTGTTTGCGTGAGCCGAGTAATTCGGTGCTGGGCAGGTCGGTGTCGAGCTTGTCTACCGGTAGTTTGGTTTGCAGATAGTCGATGATGGCGGCACACAAGGCCAGTTTGTTCTGAATGGATAATTCGATGTTGATGCGTTCGATGCCATCGGAGTAGCTGCCAAGCTGTTCCAGCGGGATAACGACGTCTTCGTTGATTTTAAAGGCGTTGGTATGGCGGGCAATGGCGGCGGTACGGGAACGGTCGAGCCAGAAGGTTTTGCGTGCTTCGGGGGTAACGGCGATAAAGCCTTCACCACAGCGGGCATTGGCCAGCCGTACGATATGTGCAGCGGCGGCCTGTACTTCGTTTTCGTCGTCGGCAACGATGTCGGCGAGTAAAACCATTTTCGGGCGGCCTTTGCCGGCGGCCTTGGTGGCGTAGCCGACGGCGCGCACGTAACGCCAGTCCAGATGCTCCAGTCCTGCCAGTTTGACGCTTGGGTGGTTGAGCATGTAGTTGCGTACTTCGACAATGGACGGAGTGGCGTTGGCTACGGTGCCAAAAAATTCCATACATATGGTACGGGTGTATTTGGGCATGCGGTGCAGTACAAAGGCGGCAGAGGTTATGATGCCGTCGGTACCTTCTTTTTGCACACCGGGCACGCCGGCAAGGAATTTGTCGGTAACGTCTTTGCCCAAGCCTACTTTGCGGAATCGCTGCCCGGGTACTTCGAGGCGCTCGGTTTTGATAATGGAATAGCCATCGTCATCTAGTGTGTGTATGTCGAAAATGGCGGTGGCTTCGTCGTGAATTTTGCCAAAGTTGTGACGTACGCGCTCGATTTTCAGCCACAGACCCTGTGGGTTGACCATTTTCCACCATGCCAGATTGTCGAGGGTTGTGCCCCATAGTACGGCTTTTTTACCACCGGCATTCATGGCTATGTTGCCGCCGATACAGCAGGCATCGGCGGAGGTGGGATCGACGGCAAATACCCAGCCGGCTGCGGTAGCGGCTTCTTCTACGCGGCGGGTAACGACGCCGGCACCACAGGTAATAACGGGGTGTGTGCCTTCCAGTCCGGGTAGTTGCTGTAAGGCTACTGGGCTGTACTGGTCGAGTTTTTCGGTGTTGATTACGGCACTCATGGCATCCATGGGTATGGCGCCGCCTGTATAGCCGGTGCCACCGCCACGCGGGATGATGGTGAGTTCGAGTTCAATCAGGGCGCGTACGAGTGGGGCAATTTCTTTTTCGTGGTCTGGATTGATAACTACAAATGGATATTCGATACGCCAGTCGGTGGCATCGGTAACATGGGTAACGCGTGCCAGCCCGTCAAACATGATGTTGTCTTTGTGGGTGATTTTGCGCAGGCGGTTGAATACCTGTTCGCGTTTGTTGCGGGTTTTGCCGAAGCTGCTGTCAAAGTCTTTGATGGCCTGTTCGGTACTTTCCATCAGTTGGGCAACTTGCTGGTTGTTGTCGCGCCGTTTCTGGATTTCGTGCAGGCGGTGGCGCATTTCTTTAACCAGTGCCTGCTGGCGTTGTTGGTGTTCGAGCAGGTCGTCGATGAGATAGGGGTTGCGGATGACTGCCCAGATGTCGCCCAGTATTTCAAACAGCATGCGCGCTGAGCGGCCGGTACGTCTTTGTCCGCGCAGTTGTTGCAGTAAATCCCATGAATGGTTGCCGAGTAGGCGGATGACTATTTCCCGGTCGGAATAGGAGGTGTAGTTATAAGGGATTTCGCGTATACGCTGACTGGCTTGTGTGCTCATTGATGTGTTCCGTTCCGCTCTGCTGGCGTTAAATTGGTAGGGCTATGAGTGGGGTATTTTAACTGATTAACTTTACTTTTCGCAGTTTTGTCTTGTGACAATTTAGGTGAAAACGGCAATGGTGGCAATGGAAAAATCTGCTGGTTTGATGGTAGTTTGTTTCATATACGCAGTTGTCAAAGGGATAACTGTTGTGAGGCCTATAGATATGTTTTGCTGGTGAGCATGAATTAATTAGCCCTTTAGTTTTTTGCTAAAGGGCTTGAGGGGTTAGTTTGCTGGCTCTATGGTAGTGATTGGCTTTTTATATTTAGGGCTGTATGGGCCGTAAAGAATGCCATTGCGTTCCTGAGCTGATAATAAGTTGGTATCTACAACACCAGCAATTTTGTAAGCCCGGTCTGAAACTTTATCGGAAATCTGGGTAATCACCGCGTTGACCATCAGTGAGAAAAGGCCATTGTTGTTACTGTTGTTGCTAGAATCTACTGTAATATTTTTCCGCCCCGTCCAGATAACTGAGCCGTCTTTGGCATCTACTAGTTTGGCATTGACTGTGACAGTGGTTACGCTGCTGATTACTTTGTATTTGGTGCCATAGTTTTCTACGTTTAAATACAAAATGGCATCAGGGTTGTATACCTGCCTAATTTTTTTGAGGTCTGCTGCCTGTATTTCGGCACCATCATTCAGGCCGTTGTCTTTAAATGTTTCATGAACCAACGCTACTGGAAATACGTAATAACCGGATTCGGCCAGTGGCTGAGTAGTTTGTGCCATGACAGCGTAAGGTGCTTTTACGTCTACTGATGCATTGGTAGGTAGCATTACCAGAATGGAATGTGGATTGCTTTGCTGGAATTTGCTGTAATCACGCGGTTGGACGCGGTGATGATTGCTGGCACAGGCTGACAGCAGGCTGATGATGGATAATGGTAGTAATAGCTGGCGTAAACGCATCACGATTTGCCTCCATCAATATTTTTTAACAGGAAATTCATATAGGTTGCTGATTCTGGAAAGGCTTCTTTCTCCATTTTAAATTGGGCTTTGGCACCGGCACGGTTACCTACTTTGGCATACAGCATTCCCAGATGAGCATGTGCACCTGGCGCTGGCTTGCTATGGTGATTGCTGGTATCGATAAAGTATTTTTCCATGCTGGCAATCTGTTCTTCTGGTGTAGTTTTGCCATCCAGTGCCTGATATTGCAGTTTGTGGTAGTCGCCCCAGTAATACAGTGTAGGTGTCTGTTGTCTCTGGGCACATGCTGCCAGTAACACGACAGCCAAAGCTGTTGTTAGTATTTTATTCATATTGAGTTTGATGTGTGTTGATAAAATTTTATTGCTTTAGGGTTGTGGATTCCAATTTCCTTGTTCGATACCCTTGACCAGATTGTTGACGGCTTCACGGATGGCTAAATCGAGTACTTTGCCATTGAGGGTACCATCGTAGCTGGCGTGGCCACCTGTACCAAGTATTTCGCGTGTGGACAGCTTAAATTCGCCGGCACCCTGACTTGAGTAAACGATTTCAGATGTTTGTACATCAACAATATTCAGAGTGACTTTGGCGTAGGCTACTTGAGTTTTGCCTTGACCAAGTATGCCAAATAATTGTTCATCACCTACATTTTTACGTCCAAATTCGGAAATGTCGCCAGTTACAACGTAGCGTGCACCTTTAAGCTTTTGTGACATGCCTTTGATAGAGGCTTCGGTGCGGATTTCGTCCATATTGGTGCGATCCAGAACAACAAAGCGTCCTGTTTGCTGCAAATCGGTCATCAAAAGAGTTTTGGCCTGACTGGTAAGCTGGTTGTTGCTATTACTGAAAATACCACCTCCCAGATTACCACGGCTATCAAACTTGCCTACAGCCAGTGGTGCTTTTACGCCATTGTAGGCCTGCTGATAGGTTTCTACTTTGGGAACGTTCAGAACCTGAGAGCTTTCGGTTGCGCATGCAGATAATAGAACTGCACTTAATATGGTTAAATAAAGTTTATTCATGATTGTTTAGGTTAATTATGTTGAGCGCAGTATATTGAGACTGTTGTTTTATGTCAAAAATATATTAGCTAAAAGTGTAAAAATTTTAATTATGCAGGCTTTATGTAGGAGCTGGCTGTTGTCAGAATTGCTCCTGTACGCTTAGATAACGCCATTGCCCCGGTGGTAGAGCGCCCAGTTTGATTTTGCCCATACGTACCCGTTTCAGGCCGGTAACGCGCAGACCTACCAGTTCACACATGCGCCGGATTTGGCGTTTTTTACCCTGTTTGAGTATGAAGCGCAGTTGATCCTGATTTTGCCAGCTGACTTTGGCCGGCCGCAGTTTTTCGCCATCCAGACTTAAGCCATGGTTGAGCAGTGCCAGACCATTGTCACTAAGCTTGCCGCTGACGCGTACTAGATATTCTTTTTCAATGCCGCTGTTTTCACCGATAAGCTGTTTGGCGATACGCCCGTCCTGTGTAAGCACCAGTAAGCCTACTGAATCTATGTCCAGCCGGCCAGCCGGTGCCAGATGGCGGGTATGGGCTGTCTGAAACTGGATACGGCTTTTGTCTTCCTGCCAGTGATTGGCTTCGGTAATCAGTTCGACGGCGGCACGGTAGCCTTTTTCTGGCTGCGCGCTGACATAGCCAACTGGCTTGTTTAACAGAATGGTAACGCGTTCGGCCTGCTGGCGATGTGCCTGCCGGTCGAGGTCGATGCGGTCGGAGTCGACAACTTTCTGTCCCAGTACCGCGGTAACGCCATTCACTTTTACCCAGCCCTGCTCGATGTAGCCATCGGCTTCGCGGCGCGAGCATAAGCCCAGTTGTGCCATACGCTTGGACAGGCGTTGTGGTTCATTTTGGTCTGTTGTTGTCATGCTTTATGCTCTTTCTGTCGATTTGAACCGGCTACCATGTCCAGCAGAAACAGGCGGCAATCCAGATTACCATTGAAGAGGGGAATTTTGCGCTTGGGTGACAGGCGCATCAGTTTGGGCATATCGCGGTCGGCACTGAACATGCCAATCAGCCAGCCGGCAAAATGTTGTTTCAGCCAACTGCCAAGCTGCGGATATAAAGCGTGTAATAGCTGGATTTCTGAAAGGCGTACGCCATAAGGTGGATTGCTTATCATGATGCCATTGGCACCATTCGGGCGAGTATCCAGTGCATCAGTTACTTGCCATTGAATATGCTGGTCTACTTCGGCGTAGCGGGCATTGTTTTGTGCCAGTTTGATGAGTTTGCCATCAATGTCTGCGCCGAAAATCGGAGCCTGAGGCTGGCTTTTGGTGGCTAAAGCGGCACGGCGCAGTTGCTGCCATAAGGCATCATTGTAATTGCGCAGGTTTTCAAAGCCAAAAGCACGCTCCAGGCCGGGTGCTGTATTGGTGGCAATCAGTGCTGCTTCGATGGCGAGGGTGCCACTACCGCAGAATGGATCCATAAATGGCTGGCTGCCATTATAGCCAGCCAGTAATAACAGGCCGGCCGCCAGATTTTCGCGTAATGGTGCTTCGCCGGTATCGCTGCGATAGCCACGTTTGAATAAGGCTTCGCCACTACTATCCAGATAGATGGATAGTTCGTTTTTTTCGATGAAAACGTGAATGCGTACATCCGGGCGAAATTTCTCTACGCTGGGGCGGCTGCCGGTTTTGTCGCGAAATACATCGCAAAGTGCATCTTTTACTTTGAGTGCGGCAAAGTTCAGGCTGTTAATTTGTGCCTGTTTGCCTTCTATGTGAATTTTGAAGTTTTTGTTGACGTCAAACCATTCTGGCCAGTTAATTTTTCTGGCCTGCTGATAAATGTCGTTTTCGTTGCGAAAGTGGCCGTTACTCAGGCGAATGAGCACACGGCTGGCTACGCGGCTGTACAGATTAATCCGGTAAACGCTGGCTAAATCACCATCAACAGCAACGCCACCATCGCGATTGTGAATCTGTTCGCAGCCCAGTGTAACCAGCTCCTGATTTAATATGGTTTCAAGCCCACGCGGACAGCTTACGAAAAGAGGATATGAATTCATGCAATACTTTAATTAAGAGGGAAAGGACATGCTAAACTTGTTTATGCATGTTTGAATAGTGTGATTGTAATATTGAAGTTTGGATGTTGACTATTGTTTGTGCTTTCCGGTGCGCAAATTTGGGTGATTAAGTGTGAAGCTGCACTTTTGGAAAAAGCAAGTTTTATGTCTGCATATTGCTAATAATTATCACGGAGAATGCTATGTTTATTTTTAAGTTAACCTATCTGCAATCGATAGAAGAGGTGGAGAAATATTTACCTGCTCATCTGGCCTATTTGCAGGAATACTATGATACTGGCCATTTTATTGCTTCTGGCCGGCAAGTACCACGTGTTGGTGGGGTAATTCTGTGTCGCGCCAGTAGTAAAGATGCTGCTGAGGCTATATTGCAGGAGGATCCGTTTTATATCCATCAGGTTGCTGAATATGAAGTAATTGAGTTTGTACCAAGTAAATATGTGAATGGTTTTGAAGTATTTATCTGATTTTATTGCTGGGTTAGCAGATTAGTTTACTGAAACTGGTTTCGGTTTTTGCTGGCAATTTTATTTGGTGTTTGGGATACCTTTTTCTAATGAATTTTATTTTTAGGATATACAAACTTTATGAATCAACCTAAGAAACTAGCTGTTCTCATCAATGCTGATAATGTGTGTGCAAATACTATAGAATCTATACTAAATAAAATTGCAACCTTTGGGCGAATTAATATCAAACGTGTTTATGGTGACTGGGGTTCTTCTTGCTTAACAACATGGCGTCAAAAAATATTACCAAATGCATTGACACCTATACAGCAACTTGCTTATATCAAAGGAAAAAATGTAACTGATGTTGCTATAATTATTGACGCAATGGATTTATTACATAGTAAAGTATTTGACGGGTTTTGTATCGTCTCTAGTGATAGTGATTTTACTAGTCTTGCTACACGTATTCGTGCAGGTGGCTTATTAGTATATGGATTCGGCGATACTAAAACTCCAGAAATTTACCGTAATATTTGTGATCAATTTATTTGTATGGATGAATTAAACTCATCAACAAATAAAAATTCAGTATCTATAACTGCTGAGCAATCTAAAAAAACTGAGCAAAAACAAGTTGTCCAGTCAAAAGCAAAAAATAACACAGGGCTGAAAAGACAACTAATCACTCTAATCGCCTCGATTATTGAAGCGCAAAAAAATAAAGAAGGTTGGTGTAATCTAGGATGTGTTAAACAACGTATCATTGTAGAAAAACCAGATTTTAATTTTAAGAGTTATGGCTACAGTAAATTTTCTAGTTTAATTGCCAGTATTTATCTATTTGAACTAAAAAAAGGGAGTTCTTGCCTTGTCAGAATACGCCCAGAATTATCGAATAGTAAATTAATTCTATCAAATATGCCTTGTGCTAAGACAAAAAACAAAGAAAAAGAAAAAACAAACACGCTTTAAATTATCATTAGTAAACAAGCTTGGAGAAAATTTATAAACAATAATTTACATAGCAATAATTATACATTGATTAAATAGATAAAATTACAAGGGTATGATGTAAAACGAACGAATCAGAATAACCAGATATAAAATGGTTTGCTAGATTTATTGTAATTATAAGAAATAAAGAGGGAATGCATAACAATGCCAGTTGCAGATATAATCGAAATCCAGAAATACTACCAAGCTTTACTCGCAAAAGACCCAAGCTATGTTGGTATCTTTTACGTTGGTGTTAAGACTACCTCAATATTTTGTGTAGCTACATGCAGAGCAAAAAAGCCAAAATTTGAAAATACAGAATTTTTTCGCACGGTAAAAGATGCTCTTAATGCAGGCTACAGACCCTGTAAAATCTGCCGGCCGACAGAGAATGCTAATGAAGCACCCAAACAGGTGATTGATGCGATAAAAATCAGTACTGAAAATCCAAAGATAAGAATATCTGATGCGCTGTTAAGAGAGCATCAAATCAGCCCAGAAATTGTTCGCCGCTGGTTTAAAAAAAATTATGGTATTACCTTTCAGGCTTATCAAAGAATGTACCGAATTAATCAGGCTTATCAGGAATTGAAAGGGGGTAAAAAGATAATGGACACAGCTTTTGATAATGGATATGAATCATTGAGTGGTTTTGGTTATACCTACAAAAAGATTGTCAAAAAAGCACCTTCTAACTATTCAAATGACAATCTTATCCTTATCAATCGTTTAACCACGCCCATTGGCCCTATGTTCATTTGTGCTACACAACAGGGTATTTGTCTGTTGGAGTTCGTTGACCGACGTATGCTTGAAACAGAGTTCAAGCAGCTACAAAATTTACTTAAGGGGACAATTATCTTTGGTGAAAATAATCACATTCTACAGGCCAGAGTTGAAATAGATGAATACTTTCAGGGTAAAAGGACAAACTTTACTGTTCAATTGCATACACCCGGAACGCATTTTCAGCAAGCTGTCTGGGATTGTTTGAGAACAATACCTTATGGCGAACTCTCTACTTACAAGCAACAGGCAGAAAAGCTAAATAATCCTAAAGCAGTCAGGGCTGTTGCTAGCGCCAACGGCTTTAATCGTGTCGCCATCATTATTCCCTGCCACAGAGTAATCGGTTCTAACGGCCAATTAACTGGCTATGGTGGTGGATTGGAACGCAAACAATGGCTTATTAATCATGAAAAAAATAATCATCAATCATAGATTTTCTGGTACAAACGGGTAGTTTGCTTGGATTTTGTCACCGCGTAAGTACACAGTGTTGTTTGTATTTAACCATATTACATAGTATTGGCTTAGCTTAACGTGGTTTTAATGGGTTGGTTTCAGTGGTTAAGCTGAAACAGGGCAAACTTGTGCCCGATAGACAATAAAAACTTACCAGCGGTGAAGCCTTAATTTAATTGATTTAGCAATAGCCATTGCTGGTTGGAATTTTTTCTAAATGGAATATTCAGCGCAGTATAACTGTCTTTATTTGTTTCATTATTATTTGTTCTTAAATGATGAAACTGGTAAAGTTACTCCGCTTTTTGTCTGTAATTATAATGTGTTTGAAAAGACTTTAGCTTTGGCAATTGCGTTGATTAATTCTAATATTAATTGAATTAATTATCATGGGTAACTATATATTGATATGGTTTTTAACTTAATCCATACATAATTTATTTGTAATAAAAGGATAATAGATGAAAGAAAAATCAATTTCACACGTGTCGGCCTTATTAAAACAAATTAGTTCTGAAACCAAGGCAGAAGATATTTTAGAAGAAAAAGAAAATAATTTTAATGAGTTAGAGTATGTTGTAATGCAAGCACAACAAGGTGATGCAGATTCTCAATTTGAGTTAGGTGTGTTGTATTATGAAGGTGAAGAAGTTTCTCAGGATTATGCAGAAGCAGCCAAATATTTTCATCTGTCAGCCAAGCAGGGAAATGCAAATGCCCAATTTGCTCTGGGGTGTATGTATGAGGATGGCGAGGGATTAGAACAGGATTATGCTAAAGCAATACATTATTATCGTCTTGCAGCTGAGCAGGGCAATGCAAATGCTCAATTTAATCTGGCGTCAATTTACTATAATGGTACAGGCACAGCACAGGACTTTGTGCAGGCATTAAAATATTACCAGCTTGCGGCTGATCAGGGTAATGCTCTTGCCCAATATAATCTCGGTATTTTTTATGAAAAAGGTCGGATTACGCAGCAAGATTATGCTAAAGCTGTGAAATATTATCAATTGGCAGCTAAACAGGGCTATTCTTATGCTACCTATAACTTAGGACTGATGTTATATAACGGTAAGGGTATTAAGCAGGATTATCAAAAAGCAGCCAAATGTTTTTATCTGGCTGCTAAAGATGGATTAGCCGCAGCGCAATATAATCTTGGATTGATGTACTATAAAGGGATAGAGATGAAACAAGATTATGAAAAAGCAGCTGAGTATTATCAATTAGCTGCTGATCAGGGAGAAGCTATTGCTCAGGCTGATTTGGGTTATTTGTATGATAATGGTATAGGTTTAAAGCAGGATTATATAAAAGCATTTGAGTATTATCAGCTTGCAGCAGATCAGGGGCAGGTTATTGCTCAATATAATTTAGCTAATATGTATCAAATTGGTAGAGTTGTAAAACAGGACGATGCAAAAGCATTGAAATATTACCAACTGGCAGCCGAGAAGGGACATGTGGATGCGCAACTGGATTTAGGAAAAAAATATTTCTCTGGTAATGGCGTCAAACAGAATTATTTGAAAGCAATTGAATATTTTCAACAGGCTGCAACGCAGGATGATGCTGAAGCCCAGTTTATTTTAGGAGTGATGCATTTGAATGGTAAAGGAGTAAAGCCAAATAAGCGTATGGCTATGGAACTGCTTAGAAAAAGCTGTGAAAATGGTAAACAGGAAGCCTGCGAGCTATATAGGCAATTGAAATAAAAATAGTTTTTTATCAGATATTTGTCTTTATTATATATTATAAGTCACCTGATAAAAATAATGCTGAAATTATCCAGAATTGGTATGGAATAAATCATGAGTTTTGTATAGTTGAAATGAATCTGGTTTTGCAAAATTTGTTGCTTGTTTTATGGCTATCGTCACCAATATTAGCTTTTTATCTATAGTAGTCAGATATCTTTGCTAACAATTTAGTTATTTCAAGATTAGTCCGTTATGAATGAACAAGCAGCACCAATGCCGGAATTTGCTCTCCGTTTAGTCAAATGGCAGCGGCAGTATGGCCGGCATGGTTTGCCGTGGCAGACGCGCGAGCCGTATCTGGTATGGCTGTCGGAAATTATGTTGCAGCAAACACAGGTAGCGACAGTACTGGATTATTATCCGCGGTTTGTGGCTACTTTTCCAGACGTGCAGGCACTGGCGGCTGCCGATGAAGATGAGATACTGGGCTTATGGCAGGGACTGGGCTATTACAGCCGTGCGCGGAATCTGCATAAAGCGGCTAAACAGGTGGTAACCGAGTTTGCCGGTAGGTTTCCACGTAGCCGGATTGAGCTGCAAACGCTGTGCGGGGTAGGGCGCAGTACTGCGGCGGCAATTGCCGCATTCTGTTTTGATGCACGCGAAACCATTCTGGATGGCAATGTGAAACGTGTGTTGTGCCGGTTGCTGGTACTGGACGGTGATATTGCTAATAAAAAATTTGAAGAGAAGCTCTGGTGTACTGCCGAAGCTTTGTTGCCGCAGGATGCTGCCGATATGCCAGCCTATATTCAGGGATTGATGGACTTGGGCGCTACGGTATGCAAGCGCAGCAAGCCGGTATGTTGTGTATGCCCTATGAATGATATGTGTCTGGCGCGGGCGCAAGACCGTATTGCTGAATTACCACGCAAGAAAACTGCGGTAATGGTAAAAAATCTGTCGCTATACTGGCTGGTATTGCGTAATCGCGATGGAGCGGTATTCTTACATAAGCGCCCAGCCAAAGGTATTTGGGGTGGTTTGTGGTGTGTGCCCTGTGTGGATAGTCTGGCTGCTCTGTATGAGCTAGCGGCACAATTTGGCCTTGCTGCTGAAGATTTGAACGAAGGCGCTGAAATCAGCCATCGTTTAACCCACCGCCATTTATTTATGGTGCCATTTACGGCACAGGCAGGCGGGCAGCCGATAGAATCTACGGCAGTAGCTGGTGAATGGGTGTCACCTGATAATCTGGCAGCATATGGTATTCCTAAACCATTACATGATTATCTGAATGCTGTACAAAGCAGTCTGTTTTAATTCAATGGCATAATTATTATTTATGCTTGTAAAGCACGCTTATTTTTAATTTTGTCTGATTTATGTGAATAAATCGCAGTGAATATTGTTTTTTACTCTGTTTAGGGTAAATTTAATTGACGCTATCATTATTGTCACGTATAAACGCTATCTTGCTGAAATGTGGCTGTCTTTTTGCTATTTCACGTTATATGGATAAAAGCGGAAAACAGGAATTTCAGTACAGGTGAGCTAAATGCTGTGCATTGAGCTTCTAACTATTTAACCGGGAATAAAACAATGGAAGAAGATTCGAGTCGACCGTTTATTTTATTAATACTACAACTGCAACTAGGCCGTTGATGTTTCCGGGTTAACAGTATCTGCCGACCGGGAAACAGCATGGTCGGTGAGGTACTGTTTATGAAAAAACTAAAAAAAATCATTTCTCAACCAGTAGTAATCAAGGCTGTGCTGGAGTCTCGCAACAGCCTTGACGGCACACTGTCCAAATTACAGACCAGTCTGAGTGGTCTGACCGAGCACGATGTTAAAGAGCGGCTAGCCAGTTTTGGCAGCAATGATGTGGTGCACGATAAAGCGCCGTCTGCATGGCTGCAATTGTTGCTGGCGTTTAAGAATCCTTTTATTTTTGTGTTACTGGCGCTGGCCTTGGTAAGCTTTTTTACCGATTATCTAATTCCTTTGCGCAGTGGTGAAGAAACCAGCGTGAGTGGAATTAGCATTATTCTGGTGATGGTTCTGCTTAGTGGTTTGCTCAGTTTCTGGCAGGAATATCGTTCCAATAAGGCGGCTCAGGCGCTGAAGTCAATGATTAGCACCACTGCTACGGTGTTGCGTCGCAGCCATCATGATATCAGTGCCGAGCAGCTTGAAGTACCGATTAAGGAAGTGGTACCGGGTGATATTATTTTGCTGTCTGCCGGTGATATGGTTCCGGCTGATGTGCGTCTAATTGAATCACGCGATTTGTTTATCAGTCAGGCGGTACTGACTGGTGAATCCATTCCGGTAGAAAAATCTGATACTGTTGGTATGAGTGGAAATACGGCTGCTCAACAGCAGCAACCGTCATCAGCCAATCCGCTGGATGCAGAAAATATCTGCTTTATGGGTACCAATATTGTGAGCGGTACGGCTAAAGCAGTGGTGGTGGCTACGGGCAGTGATACTTATTTTGGTTCGCTGGCCAAATCGATTGTTGGTACACGCAGCCAGACTGCTTTTGACCGTGGTGTAAACAGTGTCAGCCATCTGTTGATTCGCTTTATGCTGATTCTGGTGCCAGTGGTGTTGCTGATTAATGGTTTTACCAAAGGTGACTGGGGTGATGCTGCTTTGTTTGCTCTGGCTGTAGCGGTAGGGCTGACACCGGAAATGCTGCCGATGATTGTAAGCGCTAATCTGGCCAAGGGCGCAATGGCGATGGCGCGGCGTAAGGTGGTGGTAAAACGCCTGAGTGCTATCCAGAATTTTGGTTCCATGGATGTGTTGTGTACCGATAAAACCGGCACATTAACGCAGGATAAAATTATTCTGGAGCATTACACTGATATCAATGGCAATAATGATAGTGAAGTTTTGCAGTTGGCATGGCTGAACAGCTCCTATCAGAGTGGTATGAAAAACCTGATGGACAAGGCGATTGTGCGCTTTGCTCAGGAACCAGAAAACAGTGCTGTTATCAATGATGGTGGTTATCGCAAGATAGATGAGCTGCCATTTGATTTTATACGCCGGCGTTTATCTGTCGTGCTGCGGGATGAAGAACAGCGCCATGTGCTGATTTGTAAAGGTGCTGTTGAGGAAATGCTGTCAATTTCCAGTTGCGTGTATGAACAGGGTGAATATCTGCCACTGGATACAGCACGGCGTGAGCAGTTGCTGGCACTGGCTGAAAGTTACAATAAGGAAGGTTTCCGTGTACTGGCGATTGGTAAAAAGTATATTGCTCCGGAAGCACAGAAAGCACAGTATGCGGTGGCGGACGAAACTGAACTGACTTTGTTTGGCTTTCTGACTTTCCTTGATCCACCGAAAGACAGCGCAGCCCAAGCCATTGCTGCATTGAGTGAAAATGGTGTGGCTGTGAAAGTGCTGACCGGTGATAATGCTATTGTGACGCGCAAAATCTGTCATGAAGTAGGTATCGAAGCCGGACAGCCTTTACTGGGCAATGATATCGAAGGATTGAGTGATGAGGCGCTGAAACCATTACTGGAACAGCACACTGTATTTGCCAAGCTAACACCATTGCAGAAATCGCGCATTATCCGCTTGTTGCAAGAAAATGGGCATACAGTGGGTTTTCTGGGTGATGGTATTAACGATGCTCCTGCTTTGCGCGATGCCGATGTTGGTATTTCTGTAGATACGGCCACTGATATTGCCAAGGAATCTGCCGATATCATTCTGCTGGAAAAGAGCCTGATGGTGCTGGAAGAGGGGGTAATCAAAGGGCGTGAAACTTTTGGTAATATTATTAAGTATCTGAATATGACGGCCAGCTCTAATTTTGGCAATGTATTTTCAGTATTGTTTGCCAGTGCCTTTTTGCCATTTTTGCCCATGCTGGCGATTCAGTTGCTGATTCAGAATCTGTTGTATGATTTTTCCCAGTTGTCACTACCTTGGGATAAGATGGATGAGGAATTTTTGCGTAAACCACGCAAATGGGATGTTTCCAATATCAGCCGTTTTATGCTGTTTATCGGCCCGATTTCCTCTATTTTTGATATCAGTACTTTTGCGCTGATGTGGTTTGTATTTCATGCCAATGCACCAGAAGTGCAGAATCTGTTTCATTCCGGCTGGTTTGTGGAAGGATTGCTGTCACAAACGCTGGTGGTGCATATGCTACGTACGCGCAAAATTCCGTTTGTACAAAGCACCGCTGCTTTACCAGTATTATTGATGACAGGGTTGATTATGGTAATCGGAATTTGTGTTCCGTTTTCACCGATAAGCAACTGGATTGGCCTGACTGCATTACCATGGCAATATTTCCCATGGCTGGTACTCACGCTGGGCAGCTACTGCGTTGTTACTCAGATAGTGAAACGCTGGTACATTCGCCGTTTTGGACAATGGTTCTAAGCATTAAATAGCAAAAAGAGCGAGTTAAATACTCGCTCTTTTTTTGTTATCATCTATTTGTGGTGATTTATCAGGTAAATTGCATTACCTTTGGTTAGTCATACTTTGCCGAGTTGTTTAATATCTACTAATTTTTCTATATTTAAATTAATCATGAGTAAATAGACGGAGGTTAAATGGCATTTAATGCAACTGAAAAAGCAGCGTTGTTGACGGTAAAAGGGGTTGGGGAAAAAGTGATTTTGCGTTTGGAGCAAATGGGCATTGATTCATTGGCAAAACTGGCACAGGCAAATCCGCAGGATATTACTGAGCAGGCAGCCAGTCTGGTTGGCAGCAGTTGCTGGAAAAATAGCCCACAAGCCAAAACTGCTATCAGTATGGCAGTAGATTTTGCTCGCAGGAGTATTGAAAACCAGTCCTGAAAATTTATGGGTAAATCAGCATAAATGATTTTGGTGACTATGGTCTGACTTGCTGGCAGAAAGCGGGATATGCGGTTTTAGTATTGCAAAATAATTATCTCTTTTCAAACTGGTGAAATGAAATGAGTTATGTATTTACACTTAATGGCAATTGATTATACTGATAATAAAGCGGTGCATGATTTTGTTAAATAACGCTATAATGTGAATAACCTTTATCTTGGCCATGTTTAATAAATTGCTCAGATAAAAATGACTTTTAGCGCGCTCTTTCAAGAACAGCTTATTGGTGTTGAAAAACCTAAGACTGAGAACAGATATGGATGAATTAATCAAAGAAGCAGCATTACATTTTCACGAAGAACCCCGTCCCGGTAAAATTCAGGTTACGCCAACCAAACCACTGGCTACTCAATATGATTTGTCATTGGCCTATTCACCGGGTGTGGCTGCGCCATGTATGGAAATCCACCGTGACCCTCTAAATGCATACAAATATACAGCACGTGGTAATTTGGTTGCGGTGATTTCGAATGGTACGGCGGTGCTGGGGCTGGGCAATATTGGTGCACTGGCCGGTAAGCCGGTAATGGAAGGCAAGGGGGTACTGTTCAAGAAATTTGGCGGTATTGATGTATTTGATATTGAGGTTAATGAAACTGATCCGGATAAGCTGGTAGATATTATTGCTTCGCTGGAACCGACATTTGGTGGTATTAACCTTGAAGACATTAAAGCCCCTGAATGTTTCTATATTGAGAAAAAACTGCGCGAGCGCTGCAATATTCCTGTATTCCATGACGACCAGCATGGTACGGCAATTATTACTGCCGCTGCGATTAAAAATGGTCTTGAAGTTGTCGGTAAAGACATTGGTGAGGTTAAGCTGGTGTGCTCTGGCGCAGGTGCAGCGGCAATTGCCTGTCTGGAACTTCTGGTTGCGCTGGGTATGAAGCGTGAAAATATCACTGTGTGCGATTCCAAAGGTGTGATTTATCAGAATCGCGAAGCAAACATGGTGGAATCGAAAAAACTCTTTGCCATTGCGGATAATGGTCAGCGTAATCTTGCTGATGCTGTTCATGGCAAAGATATTTTCCTGGGCTTGTCTGGTCCGAATGTATTGAGCGTAGATATGCTTAAAACCATGGCCAAAGACCCGATTATTCTGGCCATGGCCAACCCGACACCGGAAATCTGGCCGCCGGAAGCCAAAGCTGCCCGACCAGATGCAGTAATCGGTACTGGTCGTTCTGATTTCCCGAATCAGGTAAATAATGTATTGTGCTTCCCGTTTATTTTCCGCGGCGCGCTGGATGTTGGTGCCACCACCATTAATGAACAGATGAAGCTGGCCTGTGTGCATGCTATTGCTGAACTGGCCAAGGCCGAGCTGAGTGATGAAGTATCTGCTGCTTATGGCAATGCCGAGCTGTCTTTTGGACGTGAATATCTGATTCCGAAGCCATTTGACCCTCGTCTGATCGCAGTGGTGGCTCCCGCTGTGGCTAAAGCCGCTATGGATTCTGGTGTGGCTACCCGTCCGATTGACGACATGGATGCTTATGTAGAAAAACTGAGTCAGTTTGTCTATAAGTCTAGCCTGTTTATGAAACCGGTATTTTCTCAGGCTAAGAAAGAGCTTAAACGTGTGGTGTTATGTGAGGGTGAAGATGAGCGTGTTCTGCATGCTACCCAGCACATTGTTAACCACAAACTGGCTTTCCCGATTCTTATTGGCCGCCCAGCAGTAATCGAAGCGCGTTCGAAACAACTGGGGCTGACTATTCAGCCGGGCAAAGATTTTGAAATTGTTAATAATCAGGATGATCCACGTTTCCGTGAGTACTGGCAGGCTTATTATCAGTTGCGTAAACGCCATGGTGTAACTGAGGAAATGGCACGCCGCCGCATGATCAGCAACTCTACTCTGATTGGTGCTATGCTGGTACGCATGGGCAGTGCAGATGCGCTGCTATGTGGTACAGTAGGCCGCTTCCATGACCATTTCAATATTCTGGAAGAAGTTATTGGTTATAACAATCCTGAGCACAATGCTTGTGCGATGAATGCTTTAATTATGACTTCAGGCAATATGTTCATTGCGGATACTTATGTTAATCCAGAACCAACTGCCGAGCAGATTGCTGCTAATACACTGATGTGTGTTAAAGAAATGAAACGCTTCGGTATTGAGCCTAAAGTAGCCTTATTGTCCAATTCCAACTTTGGTTCACTGAATCAGCCAAGCAGCAGTAAAATGCAGGAAGCACTGGCTTTGATTAAAGAGGCCGATCCTGAGTTGAATGTTGATGGTGAAATGCAGGGTGATCTGGCTCTGGATGAAAAATTGCGTCAGAAACTGATGCCAGACTGCGAGCTTAAGGGTGCGGCTAATCTGTTGGTAATGCCAAATGTTGAAGCTGCCAATATTAGTTACAATCTGTTGCGGACTTCATCTAATGGCGTCACTATTGGCCCGATTCTGATGGGTATGAATGAATCTGTGCACATTGTTACGCCAATGGCTTCTGTACGCCGTATTGTCAATATGGTGGCTTTGGCAGCAGTAGATGCACAGCGTAAATAATCGCTGAGTTTGTTGTAAAATCAAGCAGGCTGTCTGTATTTTTTCAGACAGCCTGCTTTTGTATTAATTAGGGAGATACACTATGGCTAATGTGCCACCCCAGACAGCGCCCAATTACATTACTCCTGCTGGTCATCAGGCTTTGCAGGATGAACTTTATCAACTGGTTCATAAGGAGCGGCCGGAAATAGTGAATGTGGTGAACTGGGCCGCCGGGAATGGCGACCGCAGTGAAAATGGTGATTATCTGTATGGTAAGCGTAGGTTGCGTGAAATCGACCGCCGGATTCGTTTTTTAACCAAACGGTTGGAAGCTGCGCAGGTGATTGACCCGGAGACCCGCGAAGCCAGTGATCAGGTGTTTTTTAGTGCGACGGTAACCATTTTGCGTGGAAACGGGCAGGAGCAGACTGTGCGTATTGTGGGTACAGATGAGATTGATACTGCTCGGAATAAAATTTCATGGGTATCACCGTTAGCGCGTACTTTGCTGAAAGCACATGAGGGTGATGAAGTACGTTTGCATGGTCCTGATGGTGTGGAAAATATTGAAATACTGGCAGTAGAGTATGTTCGCATTGATTAATTTGCTCTTAATCATGCATAATGTTAAATCTAGTTAGTAATTTTGCTTTTATATGGCATTTATAGTCTGAGCTAGTGCGGTAAAGCGTGTATGTTTTCAGATAATGTTGGTATTAAGCAATGATGGTGTAAGTATTGCAGGGTTTATTATTAATTGTTACCGCAGTATGTCCATGTTTGATGATGCTGCCGGATTTTTTCTTACAACTGCGTTAAAACATGAATCCAAAACTTGAACCGATTTTCAAACAGCTCAATGCTCTGATTCTGGGTAAGCAGCAATTATTGATACAGATTGTTACCTGTGTGCTGGCACGCGGGCATATTCTGCTTGAAGATGTGCCGGGTGTTGGCAAAACTACACTGGCTCATGCACTGGCCGTCGTATTGGGATTAAATTATCAGCGCGTACAGTTTACTAACGATATGCTGCCGGCTGATTTGCTTGGTGTAAGTGTTTTTCAGCCGAAAACCAGTGAATTTATCTTTCATCAGGGGCCGGTTTTTAATTCTTTTTTACTTGCAGATGAAATTAACCGTGCTTCACCCAAGCTGCAATCGGCTTTATTGGAAGCCATGGAAGAAGGACAGGTATCTGTAGATGGTAAAACCTATGCACTGCCAAAGCCGTTTCTGGTAGTTGCCACCCAGAATCCAACTGAACAGCTAGGTACATATCCTTTACCTGAATCGCAGCTAGACCGTTTTATGATGTGTCTGAGTATTGGCTATCCGGCAGAAAAGGAAGAAAAGCAGCTCTATCTTTCAGGCGGCCGGCGCCAGTTTGTACCGCGTCTTAAGGCTGTGTGCAATGGAGAAATATTGCAGCAGTGGCAGGCGGAGGTAACTAAAGTTAATTTATCTGCGGCGGCGGCAGATTATGTTTACCGTCTGGTAGCGGCCACGCGGACACCGGGTACGTTTGCTGTTGGCCTCAGCCCGCGTGCCGGACTGGCAGTCGTGCAGGCAGCCAAAGCTTATGCCTGGGTGCATGGGCGGGCACATGTGCTACCGGAAGATGTGAAGGCAGTATGGGTAGCAGTGGCTGCGCACCGACTGCACCCATTACAAAGTCAATCCAGAAGCAGTACGCTGCTCGCCGGGATGCTGGATTATGTCGCAGTGGTCTGAGGTACCGGCACCTACGCTCATTGACGGGCATACTGCCTTGCGTGCCCGTAATGTACGCATTAATCTGACGCGCATGGGCTGGGGACTGGCTTTTGCCTGTATTCTGCTGTGGATTATGGCGGTTAATTATCAGGTAAATGTAGCCTATGCGCTGGTATTCTGGCTACTGGGTATATTGCTGTTTGGTGCGCTTGCGGGTATACGTCAGCTTACCGGACTGGTACTGGCTATTGTGCCACAGCAGGAATACTTTGCCGGTAAAGATTGTGTGTTGACTTTACGTGCCTGTGATAGCTGTAAACGTACGCGCTGGTTGTGGCTGCAAACAGCACAGGAGATAACCGGTACCGCCAGTGACTGGCAGTTGTGGACGATTACACCTGAAAATACTGATTTTATCTGGACATTACCACCACAGCGACGCGGGATTCTGCCCACGCTGATGCTGGCTGGTGCCAGTATGGCACCGTTTGGATTGCTGATGATTAAAACACATTGGGAATTTACTGATGAGATTGTGATTTTCCCTGAACCTGTTGAGCATAATATTCCAACGACAAGAGGCAGTGGCGATGAGCAGAGTACACAAATCAGTTTGAGCGGTCAGGATCCAGCATATCTACTGCCACATCAGAATACCACTTCACCGCGGCAGATTGCATGGAAGCACTATGCCAAAACAGGTGATTTACTGGATAAGTACTTTGAGCAGGGTGGTACGCAGGTGCAGCCACTACTGATTTCCTATCGTGATTATCCGCAGGGTACCAGTCTGGAACAGATGGCCAGTATGATGTGTTATCGTGTTCTGGCAGCTGATGCCAGTGGGGAAAAATATATACTGGAATTACCGCGGCAGCGCTATGAGGCCGCTACTGCACAACGGACACAATGTCTGAATGCTTTGGGTAGATGGTGATGTGGCTCGCAGATCCGATTTTTTTACGCAAATCTCCGCCGATACGCACGCAGTTTATTTTATTGCTGATGCTGGCGTGGGTAGCTTTACCTTTATTATTTGATTTGCCACTGAGCGTAGGCGCCGCATTTGCCGTGCTGTTGATTGTGCGTGTAGCTTTGCTTTTTACCAATGTTAAAAGGCTACCGTTGTGGGCATTGGTGTTATTGCTGGTGGCTACTGCTGTATGGGTATATTTTCGTATTGGAACAATCATAGGCCGCGACGCCAGTGTTTCTCTGCTGATGCTGATGATTGTGCTTAAGGCTTTTGAAGGCGAAACCCTGCGCGACTGGCAGATACTGTTACTGGCACAGCTAATTTTAATGGGTGGTGGCCTGCTGTTTAATCAAAGCATGCTGATGGCACCATGGCTGATTGTGGCTTTATTCTGCCTGATTTCTTCGCTGGGCTTATTGGCTGGTATTAATCCGGTTGCCGCTATGCGGCAGGGCGCACTGATTTTGGTTCTGTCTTTTCCGCTGGCAGTAATTTTATTTGTGGTGGTACCGCGTAAGGATACGCCATTATGGGGCGTACCGCAGCCACAGCAGTCTGCCATAACTGGGTTATCAGATACGCTTGACTCTGGCAGTATCAGTAATCTGATTCCGAGTAATGCACTGGCGTTTAATGTTACTTTTGATAATGATGTGATTCCCCGCAATGCCGATCTGTACTGGCGTGTGATGGTGATGGGCAATAATCAGGGCGGGCAGTGGCATGCTGTAAAGGAACAGTATACCGATGAAGATACTTTGCAGTTGCCAAACAGGGCTGTTTTAGCACAGCGACCTGATAGCAGGCTGGTGGGCTATCAGCTGATTATTCAGGACGACCATGGTCGTATACCGGCACTGGATCAGCCACTGGCAGACAGCCAGTCTGATTTAAGTCGGCGGGTGGGAAATGTGGTGCGGGTGAATAAAAGCCGGGAAGGCTTGCGTCGGGTGCATTTATATTCTCAGTTGGTACCGTATCTGCATCAGCAAATGGATCGGAGTTTGCTGAATTATTATACCCAGTTGCCGGCAGGACTTAATCCCGAAACCCGCCGGCTGGCGCAACAATTGGCTAAAAAGTCCAGCAGCAGTGAGGAATTTATCCGCCATATCCTAGCTTATTTTCGTAATGGTGGTTTTCAATATACGCTAACACCAAAACGCAGTCATGAATCTCTGAATAAAACCGACTATTTTTTATTCAGCAGTCAGGAAGGTTTTTGTGAAGATTATGCAAATGCTACTGTATGGCTGGCGCGTGCGGTTGGTGTTCCGGCACGAATTGTGATTGGCTATCAGGGAGGCGAATATCATCCTGATGGCAAATTCTGGCAGATTCGCAGTAAGGACGCTCATGCCTGGACAGAAATCTGGCTAGCAGAAAAAGGTAAATGGCAGCGAGTA
Organism: Snodgrassella gandavensis; assembly: GCF_914768025.1. Classification (GTDB taxonomy): domain Bacteria; phylum Pseudomonadota; class Gammaproteobacteria; order Burkholderiales; family Neisseriaceae; genus Snodgrassella; species Snodgrassella gandavensis. The sequence continues at coordinate 144,396 of NZ_CAJZCE010000002.1, forward strand.
GACCCAACCAGTGCGGTTTCATCGGTACGGGTGGAAAACGGGGTGGAAAATGCTTTGCCAGCAGAACAGCGAGCAGGGTTGTCTTCGCCTTATCCATTATTACAAAAATATCTGGATAAAGGCCAGTTTTACTGGCAGCAATGGGTAGTTAACTATGACTCTGGCCGCCAAAGTTCGATACTGGACTGGCTTAAGTTAAAAGATATACCCAAGTCAGTATTGTTACTGGTGATTGCGATTGCGATCATGATTACTGCGCTGCCACTGATTATCTGGCTGCGTAGACAGGGAAATATGCAGGCGCAGCCATTGACCGATGGTATCAATCTGCTTAAGCAGGCTGTTATAGAAGGGGCGGAGGCGGAGTTATCGGCTATCGGCCCGCTGGAACTACAGGCTATTCTGGCTGAGCATGGTTTACTTAATGATAATTTAGCTGCTTTACTGGCTCAATATATTGATTGGCAGTATGGAACTGCCGGTATGCCGGACAAACGGCAGCAGCGTGCATGGTATCGTAAAGTAAAGCAGGTTGTTCGCCGGTTATCGTGATAATTAAAGCGTATCTATATGTTTTTAGGTGAACCCTACTTGGTAGTTAAGTAGATGGATAAATCCTGTCAAACCTGAAGTCTTGGTCAATATTTTGAATATTTGTAATGCATAGGATGGCGTACTTGTTGCAGCTGTTCATCACAATTTACCTAAAATATTGAGGCAGCCCAGAACAAACGGCCAATAACACGAATTGAGTCAGGAGTAACTGTCTCTGTTTCATAAGCATAATTGTAACTATGAATCTTTATCAGAGAATCGTTTGTCTTGACTAAAATTTTTATGTGTGACCAACCATCTTCGTCAATAAACGCATAAATTTTCCCACTACGAATCTCAGTTTCCGCCGTATCGATCCCTACCAAAGAACCATCTTGTAGTATTGGTACCATGCTATCATCAAGAACCCGACAATAAATAATGTTATTTGGTCGAACGCCTAACTTTTGCAGCTCAGGTAGACTTAAGGGAACAGGCAAAGTTTCAAGAGCATTATTGTAACGCCCTAATCCGGCAGCCAACTTCACGTCACTATGATACGGTACTACAACAAAGTTGCCCTTTGGTAAATCTTCCGGCTTATCATAGAATACTGGCTTTACATGAGATGAAGAAAATTCTCCTGTACGCGCTTTATTACTTAAAGCTTGTTTAGCAGTAGATCCTTTACTACTGTATTCCACCGGAAATTCTGCTAAGGTACTGGACTTGCCTCGTCTAGTTTTATCTGTTCTGCGAGTGTTAGATGTAGAACGTGGAGCGTTGTCTAGCACCTTGCTGACTTTTTCTTTAGATATACTACGAGGTACGGTATCACCAAATTTCTTAACCTTATTTAAACGTTTACTAGAATTCATTTCTAAATACTGCTTAATTTTAGCTTCAACTCCTCGCCTACGGTGATCCCGTGCGCATTTAGGACAGCCAAATTTGGAGAGCCTTAAATTCCTGAAACCTAAATCTTCTACCAAGCCATGTTTGTAACATAATATAGAACATGGTCTTGATGCTGATTCGAACTTAACAAGTTTATTATTTGGAAATTTTGATTCGTATAAGTTTTTGGCCTCTGTAAATGTCACCTTTGCCGGCATTTATATCTACCTCCTTTGCAATTTCTTTACTTTAGATTATTATAAAATTACCTAGATAAAAGGTCAAAAGTTTCAAATGTCTGATTATTTTCAGACTAACGTTGCCGCAACTAAATATAAACATTATAAAGCGAAAACTACCCAACATTGAAATTTGGTACCAATGGCTGGGTAGTCTATTACAGCGTTGAATGATCATATTAATCTGAAAGTCAGAAGTTTTTCCGTATCGTCAATAATATCTGACTATTCGGAATCCCTGCTGACAGATAACTTTTATTCATGTTGAGTAAAAGTTAAGAAATAACAATACTTTAAATTATTTTGATTGAAAAGGGTTAATTAGTGTTAATAATTAACTATATGATTTTAATAATCATTAAATTTAAATTGGGTGTTGTGAAAAATGAAATATTTATCTTTTTATACTTGAGGCTGATTGCCGGCTGCACGGGCAGATGAATGATTCAGAATGGCTTGAATACTTTTGTATCTGAAACTAATCATTTAATTCTGTAATATTTATATGGATAAAATAATGTATTAGGAAGATTCTTGTTTTTGAGTGATATTGAAAATTGCTTTGATGCAAATCGATACTGGTTTGAAATTTTCGGTAGTCTTATTTATTTTTCCAGTAAATAATATTTAATAATCAAAGTTATATTTGATTGGTGCTCTAAATAAAAAAATACTTGTCAATTCTTAGGTTGTCGTATTCAATTTATTATCTCTATTATTAATGTCATCAATAACTTCTGAGGTTTTATTATGACATTTACTGAGTTCCATAAAAATTCTTATCCTTTAATACTATGTAATGTTTGGGATGTAAATAGTGCTAGGATAGCCGAAAAACTAGGTTTTCAGGCTATTGGTACTTCTAGTGCTGCGATTGCTTGTATGCTTGGCTATGAAGATGGAGAAAAGATACAATTTAAGGAGTTGTGTTATGTTATACAAAAAATTGCTGAAAACACATCTTTACCTCTTTCAGTTGATATGGAGGCAGGGTATAGCAGAATACCAACTGAAATAGTCAATAATATTAAGAAGCTGGCAACATATGGTATTGTAGGAATTAATCTTGAGGATAGTATTGTGAACGAAGAGCGTATACTGCTTGATAGTAAAAGCTTCGCTAATATTATTCATGAGGTTAAAAGCAGACTTAATGAAGCTAATCTAAATATTTTCCTTAATATTCGAACCGATACTTATTTATTAAATGTTCCGGATAAGCTGGATGAAACCCAAAAACGCATTGAACTGTATACAAAAGCTGGTGCTGATGGAATTTTTATCCCTTGTTTAGTGCATGAATCAGATATTAAATTTCTTGTAGATAAATCTCGGTTACCTATTAATGTTATGGCTATGCCTGATCTACCTGATTTTGAAAAGCTCAAAGAGTTAGGTGTTAAACGGATCAGCATGGGAGATTGTTTATTTTCTAATATGTCTAGGATGCTTAAACATAAACTTGGTAAGGTTATGGGCAATCAATCTTTTGATGATATTTTCAGTGCTGATAGCAACAGCTGATTTGAATATTACTAAACTTGATATGCAGAATTAAAGCATATCAATATTCTAAATATTTTAAATTAATATCCTTTCATTGTTTCATATTTTATAAATACCATTGTAAGCTGGTGAGTAGATTTAGTATGTACTCCTGATAAGCTGGTATTGATATGGGAGTTATGCAGCAGCACTTGCATACTTGCAGCCATAATTAAAGCCCACTGCTATGGTAACGTCTGAGCAGTGAGCCTGTGTTTGGTAAGTTCAGATATTATTCTTTATCATGTCGATAACGTCTTTGCCTTTGCCTTCAAGTATGGCTTTGGAACCATACCAAACCATGTTTTTCACATTTTCATAGCTGATTGCTGGCGGCAGCATCAGTTCTTTGTCGCTGATTACGACATCCAGCAGAGCTGGGCCTTTATGTGCCAGAAAGGTTTGTATTGCAGCTTCCAGTTCGGAAGATTTACTGACACTCTGGGCACAGAAGCCACAGCCCTCGGCGATGGTTTTAAAATCACCATTTATCAAATCAACAAATACTTCTACTAGTCCTTCGCCTTTTTGTTCCTGTTCAACGAAGTTGAGGGAGCTGTTGTTGAAAACGACTATTTTAATTGGCAGATTTTCCTGTTTGGCGGTAAGCAGGTCACCCATCAGCATGGCTAGGCCACCATCACCAGATAAGGAAATTACTTGCCGTGCTGGGAAAGCTTTCTGCAATCCATAAGCCTGAGGCATGCCATTTGACATGGTGCCATGTTTCAGGCTGGTAAGAAAACGTCGCTTACCGTTCATGGTCAGGTAGCGTGCACCCCATAGCATGGGTGTACCCACGTCAGCGGTAATCAGGGCATCGTCGTCGGCATGTTCGTCTAGCAGCTCAATCAGTTGTTGCGGATGAATTGGATGTTTGTCGTCTGGCGTGGCATAAGCTTCATATTTATCCATGATTTTGGCAAATAGGGCGGTATGGTGATCCAGAAAGCTGCTGTCGCTATGTGGCTGAATTTTTGGTAAAACAGTTTGCAGGGTAGTTTTAACATCGCCTACCAGTCCCAAGCTGATTGGATGGCGTAAACCTAGTTGAGTCGCATCGTGATCAATCTGGATTATGTTGGCGTTTTCTGGATAGTATTCTGCCCATGCAAAACTGCAGCCAAGTAATAATAAGGTGTCACAGTTTTTGACTGCTTCATAGCCGGCTTTGGTGCCAAACATGCCGGTCATGCCTATCTGATAGGGGTTTTCCCAGGCAATGCTGTCCTTGGCGCGAGACGTGTGTACAACTGGTGCCTTGAGCTTTTCAGCCAAGGCAATCACTTCGTCATGTGCATCTTTACTACCATAACCGGCATAAATGGTGATTTTATTGCCCTGATTGATGGCTTTAACCAGTTCTTCGATTTCATTATCATTTGGGCGGGTAACTGGCTGCGGCTGCCAGATTTTTATCGGTTGTTCGACTACTTCCATTTTGCTGATGTCGCTGGGCAGGATAACAACGGCTACGCCGCGCTTGTTGATTGCTGTCTGAGCCGCCTGAATGAAGATACGCTGTGCTTCCTGTGGCTGGTTAACCATCTGACAGAATACGCTGGTGTCCTGATAAACTTTGAGAAAGTCCACTTCCTGAGGAAAACCGGTACCCATGGATGTGGCAGCCAGTTGGCTGGCAATCACAATGACTGGCGCATTGTTGCGATTGGATTCGTACAGCCCGTTAATCAGATGCAGGCTGCCGGGGCCACATGAACCGGCACAGGCAGTGAGTTTATTGGTAATCAAGGCTTCAGCACCGGCGGCAAATGCAGCAGCTTCTTCATGACGGGTATGTACCCAGTTAATACTGCTTTTTTCGATGGCCTTACCGACAAAATTCAGGGTATCGCCGATGATGCCATAGCAGTTGCTTACTCCGGCTGCGGTCAGTACATCAATCAGTACTTCTGAAACGGTTTTGGTTTTAGACATGATGTATTTCCTCTAAATTTAATTATTAATTAATGGTTGGAAAATAAATAAATAGTTTATTTGATAATCATTTGGTTATGTTTTCTGTGTTTTCTATGTATACAGTAAATTTAAGTGCTATGTTAATTTTTTATCAATATTTATTGTGGTAGTGAGTTATCTACAACACTAGGATGTTGGTAAACTCATTATATAAGTTGGTATTTTTGAATATCATCTAATAAAAAAGGCAGCCGATACATAGTATCGCCTGCCAATTGGGACAAAGGAGAAATTTCAGATGGCGTGGTCATTAAACAGGGGAATTCGGGTAATGCGGCTGATGCTGTGCATGTAGTCAAGTACCGGTGCTGTCCATTCAACACCCTTAACCATGGTCAGATTGCGCAGTAATGGAAATAACAGTATATCTTCCATGCCAAAGATACCATTGGCACCGTGATCGCTGATAAGCAATGGTGACAATGCAATCAAATCGGCATTCAAGCGCTCAATATAGGTTTGGCTGTTAAGCAGATGCTGTTGAAAATCGCCGTAGATAGCTGTTTTTTTGTTAACAAAATAATCTATGGCACTTTGAGTAGCAAATTCAGGCAGATTAATGCTGATGCAGCGCGGCAAGGTAAGGAAATTGCGGTAAGTATCTACAATTTTTATCCAGCCTTCGATTTCGGGGCGGACTGTGCTGTTTAATAAAGTATCACCGGCAAGCTGGTCAATGTAGTGCACAATATCCAGACTTTCACCCATGGCACTGCCATCGTCTTTCACTAATATCGGTACTATTTTTGTGCCGATTAGTTTATTGGGTGTGTCTTCATCATCGTTGAGCAGGTAAATATTTTCTACCGGTACGATTTTTTTACCAAATATCATGCGGACACGCACACAGTAGGGGCAATGGTCATAAAGATAAAGTTTCATTCTGGTTTCCTTGTTTTGGTGTATTGTGTGAATTAAAGGGGTGCTGTTTGCGTTGTCTGGAACACATTTATCAGGTATTGATGTTGTAATTAGCCTCTTGCTGATGATAAATGTGCAGTAAAATACTTTCTTTACACAATCTTTTTGATTTTAAAAAAATCTGGTTTTGTGAATTCTTTTTTAATAAGAATTAATTGATATTATACATATATTAATTAATTTTAGTTCACGGTTTTTTCATGAGTTGTGATGCGTTTAATCAAGTTTTAAGTTTTTTTAAAAATTTTCAGGCAGATTTAACTGAAGCTCTGGTTCAGGAAGACGGTGCTGCGGGGTTTGTGGCAGATGAGTGGTCTGGTGGTCTGGGCAAGGGATGCAGTATGGTGCTGAAAGACGGTGCTGTGTTTGAGCAGGCTGGCGTAAATTTTTCCCATGTAACGGGTAAAGCAATGCCAGTTTCAGCAACACGGGAACGCCAGTATCTGGCCGGTGCTCCGTATGAGGCCATGGGGGTATCACTAGTGGTACATCCGCGTAATCCGTATATACCTACCAGCCATGCCAATGTGAGGCTGTTTGTGGCCTATCCTGAACAGGCCAAGCCGGTTTGGTGGTTTGGCGGAGGTTTTGATCTGACGCCATTTTATCCATTTACGGAAGATGTAGTGCATTGGCATCAGGTGGCGCGTGAGGCGTGTTTGCCTTTTGGTGCAACGGTATATACCGAATTTAAAGAGTGGTGCGACCGTTATTTTTATCTGCCACATCGGCAGGAGCAACGAGGTGTGGGCGGTTTGTTTTTTGATGATTTAAACCGCTGGGATTTTGCACAGTGTTTTGCTTTTGTACGGACGGTAAGTGCAGCCTATTTACAGGCATACCTGCCTATTGTGGCACGACGTAAAATTATGGTTTATGGCGAGCGGGAGCGACAGTTTCAGTTGTACCGGCGCGGACGCTATATTGAATTTAATCTGTTATGTGACCGCGGGACGCAATTTGGTTTGCATGCTGGCGGACGCACTGAGTCGATTCTGATGTCAATGCCACCTTTAGCCCGCTTTGAATATCAGTATGAACCAGTAGCAGGTTCTGCTGAAGCCCGGTTGGCAGAATATTTGCGCATACACGACTGGCTGGCAGAAGCCGAAACTTGTCCGGTTTAGGCAGGTAGCAAATCCTTTTTGGTTTACTGTTTGTTTAAAGCCTGCTGGCAGAGTAGTGCGGTAAGCAGACACAGGCTCACAGGCATGATAAAGTCTGGCGTGATGTTGGTTATTTCCAGTACAAATAATATGGCAGTGAGGGGCATTTTTTGCTGTATAGCCAGAAAAACGGTGGCACCAGTCACCACTGCGGCAACAACGGGCACTGATGGTAGTACATTGTTCCAAGCAGTGGCTGCCAGTAATGCGATGAGGCCGCCGAGCATCATTGAGGGGGTAATAAACCCACCATAAGCACCACCGCGGGTTGCCAGCAGCAGTGCCAGCCATTTGCCGATTAGCAGTACCAGAGCGTAATGCCAGCCAATGCTGGCATTAAATAACAGTTCGTTACCGGCTTTGCCATTACCCAGTATTTCTGGTAACCACATGGCCATGACACCAATTAATATAAAAGCAGCCATACTGATAAAAATCAGTTTGGGATTACTACGGGTGGCTGGTTTACAGTAGGCTAGCTGGCGTTGTAACAACCATGAGCTGGTAGCGATTACCGGACCGAGCAGCAGTGCCCAAATTAACAGTGGGCTGTTCAGACTAAAGGTTGGTAGCTGATAGGCTGGTGTGCTGCCCAATCCCACACGGGCGACCCAGGCAGCAGTCGTACAGCAGATTAAAGCAGCGATAACATGATTACGCTGAAAACTGAATAGCAAGGTTTCCAGCGCAAACAGGGCAGCAGCCAGTGGCACATCAAAAACCGCGGACAGACCGGCAGCCGCACTACAGGCCAGCAGGATTTTGCGCTCTTCAGTGCTGATAGATAAGCGACGGCTAATATAATCAGCAAGGGCTGAACTGATTTCACGTGGTGCTGTTTCACGTCCGAGAGGAGAACCCATACCTACGGTAAGTATCTGAAGCAGGCCATGCATCAAGGTGGTGCTTAATGGGATGGGTGTGCCGCTGTTACCGATTGCCTGTTTGATGTCAACCAGTTTGGGGGCATAACGGTGCAGTATGAACCAGCCTGTGCCGGCAACCACGCCACAGCCGCTTAAGGCCAGTAGCCGATGTGTGGCGCTGGTTTGTTCGACTATGTTGCGAAAAGTGATGCCATCAATGCGGGAAATTCCGTAAACTATCTGCTGAATAAGATGCAGTAAGCCGATAAGCACCATGCCGGCCACACCAGCAATGGCACCACAGAGCAATAATAAGGCTATTAGTTTAGGGCTTAATCTGGCCATATCACTATGAATTTGTAGTAAATAAAAAGTGTTTTTTACATTTTAAATGACTATATTGTAAACGTCAGTACAGGGATTGCCGAATTTTGGCATGTGCCTGTGCTAAAATTAGACCATTTTGTCAGGATTTTAAAGGAACATTCCTGTGATCAGTACCAATAATATTACGATGCAGTTTGGCGCTAAGCCATTGTTTGAAAATGTGTCGGTGAAGTTCGGTGGCGGCCATCGTTATGGTTTGATTGGTGCCAACGGTTCAGGTAAATCAACTTTTATGAAAATTCTGGGTGGCGATCTGGAACCCAGCAGTGGTGAAGTTGCCATCGATCAGGGGCTGCGGCTGGGTAAGCTGCGGCAGGATCAATTTGCGTATGAAGATATGCGGGTGCTGGATGTGGTGTTGATGGGGCATACGGAAATGTGGGCTGCCATGACAGAGCGTGATGCTATCTATGCCAATCCGGATGCTACTGAAGATGACTATATGCGCGCGGCTGATCTGGAAGCTAAGTTTGCCGAGTATGATGGTTATACGGCTGAGGCACGTGCTGCCGAATTGCTTGCCGGTGTGGGCATTGATGAGCATTTACATAATGCCAGTATGAGTGAAGTAGCACCCGGCTTCAAACTGCGTGTACTGCTGGCACAGGCACTGTTTTCCAAACCAGACGTGCTGCTGCTGGATGAACCTACCAATAATCTGGATATCAATACCATTCGCTGGCTGGAAGGAGTATTGAATAGCTATGAATCTACCATGATTATTATTTCACACGACCGCCACTTTCTGAATGAAGTGTGCACTTATATGGCCGATGTGGATTATGGTGGCATTACGTTGTATCCGGGTAATTATGATGATTATATGCTGGCTTCAACTCAGGCGCGTGAACGTACCCTGAAAGACAATGCCAAAGCCAAGGAAAAACTACAGGAATTGCAGGAATTTGTGGCGCGTTTTTCCGCCAATAAATCCAAGGCAAGGCAGGCAACCAGTCGTGCCAAACTGGCAGATAAAATCAAGGCCGATATGGTAGAAGTGAAGCCATCCAGCCGTCAGAGTCCGTTTATCCGCTTTAATTTTGACGACAAGAAAAAATTACACCGGCAGGCACTGGAAGTACAGGATTTATCCAAGCGATTCGACCGGCAATTGTTTAACAAGCTGAATCTGATGCTGGATGCTGGTGAGCGGCTGGCCATTATCGGCCCGAATGGTGCCGGTAAATCCACCCTGCTGAAATTACTGGCCGGCGCATACGATGAAGCCTGTAACGAAGGCATCAAGGCAGATACAGGTAAAGTTAAATGGGCGGAAAAAGCACAGGTAGGCTATTACCCGCAAGACCATGAAAATGATTTTGATGTACCGATGACTTTAACTGAGTGGATGCGCCAGTGGGGTAAAGACGGCGATGATGAGCAGGTGATTCGCGGTACTTTGGGACGCTTGCTTTTTGGCAGCAATGAAGTGGGCAAGCAGGTGCAGGTACTGTCGGGTGGTGAAAAAGGCCGTATGCTGTATGGCAAGCTGATTTTGCAGGAACCGAATGTGCTGGTGATGGATGAACCCACTAACCACATGGATATGGAAAGTATTGAGGCGTTAAATATGGCGCTGGAAAAATTCCCGGGTACGCTGGTGTTTGTGTCTCATGACCGCCAGTTTGTTTCCAGTCTGGCTACGCAGATTCTTGAGCTGGATGGTGAAGGCGGCTTTGAGTATTATCTGGGTGATTATGAAGGCTATCTGGCCAAAAAAGGCCTGATCTGATTTTGTGCTGACTGCCTGTATTTACAGGCAGTTTTTTATATGGGAGAAAAGTAATGAGTATAGACAGGAATGATACGGTAAAGCTGGTTGACTGTACGGAAAAAGAACACGCAGCAGCCATTCTGGCGCTTTTTAACGATACTATTGCTGGTTCTACTGCCCTGTATGATTATGAACCGCGCTCGCTGTCATTCATGGAAGGCTGGTTTGCAGCCAAGCGTGCGCGCAACTGCCCAGTAGTTGGTGCAGTAAACGGGCAGGGAGAACTGCTGGCCTTTGCTTCATGGGGTGCATTCCGGGATTATCCGGCTAATAAATACACGGTAGAACACAGTGTGTATGTACGCAATGACTGCCGGCGGCAAGGGCTGGCACGCAAGCTGATGCAGGAACTGATTACGCGTGCACAAAAGGCAGATATGCATGTATTAATGGGTGTAATTGATGCAGCCAATAGTGGTAGCATAGCCCTGCATGAGCAGCTTGGCTTCAAACATGTGGGCACATTGCCGCAGATTGGTTTCAAGTTCGGCCACTGGCTGGATGCGGCGCTGTACCAGCTCATTCTGGAAACACCAGCGCAGCCTGTGGATGGCTGATAAACACATGATGCTGTTTCAGGCGATTCTCAGCCACCAGTGTACGCTCAGTAAACCGAGTATGGTGAGCAATAAGGAACCGCCTGTATGCAGCAGTATATGGGTTATGGCCAGAGCATAGCGTTGTGATTGGAGTAATTGCACAGATTCGAGCGAAAAAGTTGAAAAAGTAGTCAGCCCGCCAAGAAAACCGGTGATGACAAACAAGCGCCATTCGGGTGCAATATTCACCAAATGCATAAACAGGCCACTGGACAGGCCAATCAGATAGGCTCCTGTCCAGTTGGCCATTAAGGTGCCATACGGCAGACAGGAATGAAGTGAATTCAGGCTGATACCTAGCAGCCAGCGCAAAATGGCACCCAGCGCAGCTCCGCTGGCAATAGCGAATAAAGATAAATACATAATGAATCCAGTAAAAAAAACACGGGTATAGGATTATTTATTTTACGCTAAAGCAGTATCCTATATTGCCATAAGCAACTGAAATGACTACGCTAGGGTTTTAGTCACTGTAAAAAATATTAATATGAATTTAACCGAAACCAAAATCACCAGCAAAGAAATTTATCGAGGTTCATTTTTAAATGTGTTTGAGGATACCGTCAGCTTGCCGAATGGCAAGCAGGCACAGCGGGTAGTGGTACAGCATCCCGGTGCCGCAGCGGTACTGGCCGTGACTGCTGAACAGAAAGTGGTACTGGTAAGGCAATGGCGCTATCCGGTGGGAGAGGCATTACTGGAAATTCCGGCGGGCAAGCTGGATGGCAAAAATGAGGATCCGGCTGATGCAGCCTTGCGGGAGTTGGCGGAAGAAACTCCTTATACCGCAGCAGAAGTTAAACTGATTCATACTTTCTATACCGTGCCCGGTTTCGGTGATGAAAAAATGTATCTTTATCTGGCGGAAAATGTGCAGCCCAATAGTGCACTGGCAGCAGATGAGGATGAAATTCTTGAACCATTACTGCTAAGCCGGGATGAAGTGCGTACGGCATTGGCCAATAACCAGATTCATGACGGCAAAACCCTGATTGCCTTGCAGTACTGGCTATTGTATTGCTAAAACTGGAGGATGCCGTGATGCAAATCATTCCATTACCCGCCTTGTCGGATAATTATATCTGGTTGCTGCGGCAGGGAAGTCAGGCAATAGTGATAGACCCAGGTGAAGCCGCTGTGGTGAAGAATTATCTGGCTGCACAGGCGTTAAACCTGAATGCTATCTGGCTTACCCATGCACACCATGACCATATTGGTGGTGTAGCAGCATTAAAACAACACTATCCACAGTGTGAGGTTATTGGCTGGGGTGAGTGGCCTGAGGTGAACAGGGCAGTAAACGAAGGCAGCGAATTTGAAGTTTTCGGGCAACAGATATCTGTATGGCATATTCCCGGTCATACTGCTGATCATCTGGCTTATCTATTGGCTGATTCTGCTGGCCAGCAACGGGTATTTTGTGGTGATACGCTGCTTAGTGCCGGTTGCGGACGGGTATTTACCGGAACTATGGCACAAATGTTTGCCAGCTTGCAGCGCTTAAACAGCCTGCCGCAAGATACTTTATTTTATCCGGCACATGAGTATACGGCAGCTAATTTAAAATTTGCTCAGGTTGTAGAACCGGATAATCCGGCAATCCGGCAGGCATTATCGCAGACAGCAACATTACCCACATTACCGGTAAGTTTGGCACATGAACGTGATATTAATCCTTTTTTGCGTACCAGCCAGCCGCCAGTTATCGCATCAGTAGTGCAGAAAGGATTGCCTGAGCAGCAGTCCACTGAGCCACTGGCAGTATTTACCTGTTTGCGGGAATGGAAAAACCGTTTTTGATTACGGTATAGGTTACAGCATGTTATCATTGAGCCAGCATAATAACGAAGGAATATATGAGTTGAAACAGGGCTGAATGATAACAACTGATGATATCGGCCAGTGAAAGATTCATGGCGCTTTCAGCCTGTCAACCTGTCTGAATATGAAAACAACTTCGCCATACTGTATGAACTGGACACAATTATTAAGTGCCCAACGTTTTAAACCGGATAATGGCTGTATCGTGCCTACTGTGACCGCCTCCAGTGAAGAAGGCGCGGAGGCTTTACGTACTGATTTTCACATAGATTATGATCGTGTGGTGTTTTCCAGCGGTTTTCGCCGTCTGGCACGTAAAACGCAGGTGCATCCGTTTGCTTTGCATGACAACACGCACAACCGCCTCACTCATAGTGTTGAAGTAGCCAGTGTCGGGCGCAGCTTGGGCAATCGTGTCGGCGTTATGCTGGCTGCCGGTAATTTTCTACCACCGGGCAGTCATGCTGCCGATATTGGTGCGATAGTACAGGTAGCCTGTCTGGCGCATGATTTTGGTAATCCGCCGTTTGGGCATACCGGTGAAGATGCACTGCGAGAATGGTTTCGTGACCCGCAGCACGCACATTATTTACAGGAGCTAAGCACTGCTGAGCGCAATGATATTGAAACCTATGAAGGTAATGCACATAGCCTGCGACTGGTGGCCAGTCTGGAAATGTATCAGAACGATGGCGGCATGCGCCTCACCGCAGCAGTTATCGGTGCCTTGCTGAAATACCCGTGGACAAGTTCGGCTGAGCAGGGGCGGCGTAAATTCAATATTTATCAGACAGAACTGCCTTTTATCCGTTGTATTGCTCAACAGCTTGGCTTGCCAGAGGCGGGTGAAAATCACTGGGTACGGCATCCATTATCCTATTTAATGGAAGCTGCCGATGATATCTGCTACGCCTTGCTGGATTTGGAAGATGCAGTGGAGCTGGGCTTGTTACAGGTTGATGAAGTAGAGCAAATCCTGTCCAGACTAACCAATAAAGAATATGAATGGCATTCGTATGCTAGTCAGGAACGTTGTGCCCGTTTGCGTGGTATTGCTATTGGCCGTGCGGTAGATGATATTGCGCATACTTTTATCAAACACCACGGTGATTTATTAAATGGCTCCTTTCGTGGCAAAGATTTACTTGCTCTGGCCAGCCCAGACGTAAATGAGGCACTGCATGCAGCCAAGGAGCTGGCACGGACAAGGATATTCCGCCACCAGAGCAAGCTGATTACGGAAATCGCTACTTTTCCCTGTCTAGGTTCGATTCTGGGCTTGCTGGTACCGGCTGTGTATGCGTTTATTAAAACCGATAAATTAAGCAAACGGCAGGAGTTGGCCTTGTCCTTATTGAAGGAACAGAAGCTAAGCAGAGACGATGGTTTGTATCTGGCCTATATGAAAGTGCTGGATTTTGTCGGTGGCATGACGGATAACACCGCAGCGAAACTGGCGCGTGAGGTATCCGGTATTGGTATGTTGTAGATTTTGCGCCTGAGGGTTATATAAAATAATTATATAAATCATAAGCATAAATATTTATTTTATTTTTATTCCCGTTTTTTGCTTGCCAAGGATCAGATTATTGCGTATTATCGCGCTTCTTGATTTTCGGTGACTCTTAAACGAGTTCGAAAGCAATGCACCCGTAGCTCAGTTGGATAGAGTATCTGGCTACGAACCAGAGGGTCGGGCGTTCGAATCGCTCCGGGTGCACCATCAAGACAACGCGCCCATCGTCTAGCGGTTAGGACATCGCCCTTTCACGGCGGTAACCGGGGTTCGATTCCCCGTGGGCGTGCCAGATTCTGAAAACCTGTTTGATTTTTCAAACAGGTTTTTTTATTTTGTTTAAATTCTGTTAGTGATGGATTTATCTGGTGGCTATTTGTCTCAATAATCCTACTTATTAGCGTCATCACTGAATAAGTTTGAATCATGTGGCTGATACAGCGGAACTCAACTTATACACCCAGATAAGCAGCACGTTGAGACAGCCAGCGTTGCAGATGTTTATTAACTATTTCTGGTTGCTGGCTAATCAAAATCGGCGCCAGATCACGTGCTTTTTCCAGTAATGGCAAATCTTCTTCCAGATTGGCAAAGCGCAGCATGGGCACACCACTTTGGCGTGCTCCCAGAAATTCTCCGGGGCCACGGATGTTTAAATCTTGTCTGGCAATCTCAAAACCATCAGTATTTTCATAAATTACTTTCAGGCGCGCTTTAGCCAAATCGCCCAGCGGTTCACTAAACAGCAATACACAGCGGCTGGCCGCAGCACCACGCCCTACGCGTCCGCGCAGTTGATGCAATTGCGCCAGTCCCATACGCTCCGCGTGTTCGATAACCATCAGGCTGGCATTAGGCACATCCACACCCACTTCAATCACAGTGGTTGCTACCAGTACCTGAGTACTCCCTTCGACGAATGCCACCATCACCGCCGCTTTTTCCGCAGGTTTCAGACGGCCATGAATCAGGCCTATGGTCAGTTCCGGCAAGGCAGCCTGTAATTGAACAACGGTATCCACTGCTGTTTGTAATTGTAAGGTTTCCGATTCCTCAATCAATGGGCATACCCAATACACCTGTCGCCCCTGAGTGCAGGTATGCTTCACCAGTTTTTCCACTTCATGTCGGCGCGCACTGTTTACCAAACGGGTTACTACCGGCGTGCGTCCGGGCGGCAGTTCATCAATCACCGAAACATCCAGATCAGCAAAAAAACTCATTGCCAGTGTCCGTGGTATCGGGGTGGCAGACATCATCAACTGATGTACATCATCTCCTTTATTCTTTAAGGCCAGACGCTGGGCTACACCAAAGCGGTGTTGTTCATCAACAATAACCAACCCCAGATTATGAAAGGCTACATCATCCTGAAACAGCGCATGCGTGCCAACAGCCAGTTGAACCGTACCGTTTGCCAGCTCATTTTTGGCTTCTTTACGGGCTTTTTTGCGCACACTACCGGAAAGCCAGACAATCCTGATTCCCAATGGCGCAAACCATTGCTGAAATTTCAGGTAATGCTGTTCAGCCAGAATCTCTGTAGGTGCCATTACCGCTACCTGAAAACCAGCTTCCATTGCTGCTGCGGCAGCAAGTGCACAAACAATGGTTTTGCCGCTACCCACATCTCCTTGTAATAAACGGTGCATCGGATGTGTTTGTGCCAAGTCATTCGTGATTTCAGCAATGGCACGCTGTTGTGCCGTAGTTAAGGCGAAACCCAGATTAGCCAGTAAAGGTTGACTGATGCGTCCGTCACCACATAAAGCTGTGGCGTGACCACTCAAACGCTGCTGGCGAGCCAGCCGCATTGATAATTGCTGTGCCAGTAATTCATCGAATTTCAGCCGCTGCCATGCTGGTAAAGTGCCTTCATGTAAGTCCCGCGCCGTGTACTCAGGTGGGGGAGAATGCAGAAAAGTCAGACTTTCCAGAAAGGAAGGTAATTGCAATTGTTGTAATAGCTCGGCTGGCAGGGTATCGTCGGCAGGCAGATGCTTAAGTGAAGCCTGAATCAGGCGACGTAAAGTGGGTTGATTCAGTCCATTAACTGTAGGGTAAATTGGTGTCAGGCTTTCGGCTAATCCCTTGTCGATATCGGTACGAATTTTGGGATGTACCATTTCATCACCAAAAAAGCCATGTCTGATTTCACCAAGCGCCCGAATCACATTGCCTTCTGCCAGTTGTTTTTGCTGACTGGGGTAAAAATGCAGAAAACGCAGATACAAAACATATCCGGATACATCTTTAACTTGTACTACTAACTGTTTGCGCGGACGAAATTGTATTTGTTGATGGATTACCGTTGCTTCAATCTGGACTGGTACACCCGTCTGGGCGTCAGCGATTGGGGTGATATGAGTTTCGTCTTCATAGCGTAAAGGCAGGTGCAGAGCCAAATCCCAGATATTACTGATATTGAGCTTGGCCAGTTTAGCAAGTGTGCCTGCACTGACAGGAAAAGGAAAAGCAGCGGTAGACATGGTGAAACAGTTAAAAGATATGATGCAACACTGCTACCATAGCATGTTTAAACGCATATCGCTATTCTGGCTGGCGTTACCTCAATTAATAGCAGATAAATGACTGGCGATTATTTAATAGATGTCTTTGTCACAAAAATAAACCCGTTTTGCTGGCCGGTAATTTTATCCGCAGCAAAACGGGTAGATTTTCAGAATCAATTAATCCTGTCGTTCTACTTGGGTTACATCACGTACTGCACCGGTATCGGCGCTGGTAGTCATCGCGGCATAGGCGCGTAAAGCAACGGAAACATGGCGCTGGCGCTCTACAGGTTTCCATGCACGGGCACCACGGCTTTCCATCTCTGCACGGCGTTGTTGTAATTCAGAGTCAGATACGGCCAGATGAATCCGGCGTGCAGGAATATCAATTTCAATAATATCGCCTTCGTGTACCAGACCAATATTGCCACCTTCAGCCGCCTCTGGCGAAGCGTGGCCAATTGACAAGCCGGATGTGCCACCGGAAAAACGACCATCGGTGAGCAGGGCACAGGCTTTACCCAAGCCTTTGGATTTCAGATAGCTGGTAGGATAAAGCATTTCCTGCATACCGGGCCCACCTTTAGGACCTTCATAACGGATAATAACCACATCACCAGCCACAATCTGATTGCCCAGAATGGCTTCAACCGCCTCATCTTGGCTTTCAAATACGCGGGCACGGCCGCTAAATTTAAGAATACTGTCGTCTACACCAGCGGTTTTCACCACACAGCCACGTTCGGCCAGATTGCCAAACAAAACCGCCAGACCGCCATCCTGTGAATAGGCATGTTCTTTATCACGGATACAGCCATTTGCACGATCCAGATCAAGCGATGGCCATATACTGTTCTGCGAGAAAGCTTCTGTTGAACGTACACCACCCGGCGCAGCCTGATATCGTTGTTTTGCCTCTGTATTGGCCGGATTGCTTACATCCCAGTGTGCAATCGCATCTGCCAGCGTGGGCGTATGGACAGTATGCACGCTGGTATCCAGTAGGCCGGCACGATTGAGCTGAGACAGAATGGCCATTACTCCGCCGGCGCGATGTACATCTTCCATATGATATTTCTGCGTAGCCGGTGCAACTTTACACAGACAGGGCACATGCCGGCTTAACAGGTCGATATCGGCCATTTTGAAATTAACCCTAGCTTCGGTAGCAGCGGCGAGTAGGTGCAATACTGTATTGGTAGAACCGCCCATAGCGATATCCAGACTCATGGCATTATTAAACGCTGCCTTGGTGGCAATGCTGCGGGGAAGAACACTGCTATCATCCTGTTCATAATAGCGTTTGGCTAATTCAACAATACGCCGTCCAGCTTCGAGAAACAGTTCTTTACGTAATGCATGGGTAGCCAGTAAAGAACCATTACCGGGCAAAGACAAGCCCAGTGCCTCAGTCAGACAGTTCATCGAATTGGCCGTAAACATGCCGGAGCAGGAGCCGCAGGTAGGGCAGGCACTGCGTTCTATACTGGCCACAGTTTCATCGCTGATTTTATCGTTACCGGCTTCAATCATCGCATCAATCAGATCCAGCTTGCGCATCTGTTGCTGACCATTAGTCGTAGCGATGATTTTACCGGCTTCCATCGGGCCACCGGATACAAATATGGTTGGAATATTCAGGCGCATCGACGCCATCAGCATGCCCGGGGTAATTTTGTCGCAGTTGGATATACACACCAGCGCATCTGCACAATGGGCATT
This sequence comes from Snodgrassella gandavensis, assembly GCF_914768025.1. Classification (GTDB taxonomy): domain Bacteria; phylum Pseudomonadota; class Gammaproteobacteria; order Burkholderiales; family Neisseriaceae; genus Snodgrassella; species Snodgrassella gandavensis. Next base: position 162,876 of record NZ_CAJZCE010000002.1, read on the forward strand.
AACCATATATTCAACGCTATCGGCAATCAGGTCGCGTGAAGGCAAACTGTACAGCATCCCTTCATGCCCCATGGCAATGCCGTCATCTACGGCAATAGTATTAAATTCCTTAGCGATACCACCGGAACGCTCAATTTCGCGTGCCACCAACTGACCGATATTATGTAAATGCACATGGCCGGGAACAAACTGAGTAAAAGAATTGGCAATGGCAATAATGGGTTTGCCGAAATCATGATCGGCAACCCCAGTTGCGCGCCATAGTGCTCGCGCACCAGCCATATTGCGCCCGTGTGTGGAAGTCTGTGAACGGTATTGTGGCATGATTATTCCCTTGTATGTTTTTTTATCTGTAAATGTAAAACAACTGCCAGCATGGTACGCAGACAGTTGATGTTTGTAAACTCAGGGCTAAACTTTAATTACAATAGTTGTAGCTAGAACATTTGCAGTGTACGCCGAAATTTATTTTTCGAAATAGTATGTGCTGATATGTATTATCTACATGGCTATTTCTCAGCTTTTATGACTATTGTCTTGGCTAAATAATCTTGAAGAGTACGGTAATTAATATTTTTTAGAAAAAGCATAATCAGGCAAAAAATAGCCAGAAGTGGAAAATTAAATACTCTACCATCAAATAATTCAGAAGGTTTGACAAATATAACTACCAAAATAACAATAATATGTGAAATCATCTGAAAACTAATTTCGCGAAGCAATACAGTACCAGCAAATCCCGGATTTTGACCGTAAATACCAATAACTTTAATACCCATCAGTCGTTTACCAATAGATTGCCCTGTGATACTCATCTGTATAGTTTGCCAAAGCGCAAAAATGACCACAGGTAAAATAATATATAAAAATATACTTGATAGATCATGTGTTTCTTCAGAAACAAACAGCAATCCTAAAATAGATGAGACTGGTTCTGTAGACTCGTAGTCAGAAAGAAACCATAATTCAAAAGGTTGTACAATATTTTGTCCTAAGGCCTCAGATTTAAAATCAAATGTTGCGTTATAAATGCGCAGACCTATAAAAATAATAAAATAATATATTGCATTATTAATTAAATAGGCTGCAATTCTCCTCCACGGAGAAGCTAATTCGACTGCGACTGAGCTACGGGATTCAGTCATAAACAATTTAGATTGATTATTATTTGAGTCTGAATGTTGTTGTGTGTTTACCATAATTGAATCTATCCCAAATTTTGTATATTTTGCTTTTATAGACAATAGTTAATTCTGTTACTAAATTCTATAATAAATCGACTTATCGCACCTCTCCTGCTCCGGATGGGTACTGCCCATCTTCCATATGATATTTCTGCGTAGCCGGTGCAGCTTTACATAACAGGGTACATGGCGGCTTAACAGGTCGATATCGGCCATTTTGAAATTAACTCCAGCTTCGGTAGCAGCGGCGAGTAGGTGCAATACTGTATTGGTAGAACCGCCCACAGCGATATCCAGACTCATGACATTATTAAACGCTGCCTTGGTGGCAATGCTGCGGGGAAGAACACTGCTATCATCCTGTTCATAATAGCGTTTGGCTAATTCAACAATACGCCGTCCAGCTTCGAGAAATAATTCTTTACGTAATGCATGGGTAGCCAGTAAAGAACCATTACCGGGTAAAGACAAGCCCAGTACTTCAGTCAGACAGTTCATTGAATTGGCCGTAAACATGCCGGAGCAGGAACCGCAGGTAGGGCAGGCACTGCGTTCTATACTGGCCACAGTTTCATCGCTGACTTTATCATTACCGACTTCATTCATCGTATCCATCAAATCCAATTTGTGCCTTTATTGCTAACCATTAGTGTTTGCAAAATTATGATCGGCAACTCAAGTTGCGCGTCATAGTGCATGCGCACCCATAGTACACATGAAGTTAATTTTTGTAAACTAAGGGCTAGATTTTATTTTAATTACAATGGTTGTAGCCAGATAGTCTTCTAAAGTGCGACGATAAGTTGCGGTGCGAAATAACATAAACAGGCAAATAACATAAAAAAATAAAGCTATAGTATTAGGTTTAGCTAATGCAATTACAATATTTTGATAAAAGATCAGATTTAGTGATAGACCTACTGTGATTAATGCAACAGCAGGGACTGCTGTACGGAGTAAAACAGTTCCAATAAAGCCGGGATTACTACCGTCTATCCCGATAACTTTTATTCTTAGCAGTTTTTTTCCAAAGGATTGGCCTTTTGTACTCATCATAATGCTCTGACCAATAAAATACATTAATAACGGAACTAAAGTAGCCAGTATTAAACATATTTTTCCGGCTAGGACACTGTGCAACATTTTGGCTGAAAGCCCAAAGAAAAGTGTGCCCAGAATCATACCAAGATGAAAAATCAGCCCGTTAATTAAAACAGCAGCAATACGCATCCAAGGTGAGGCTAGTTCAACTTCATAATCGTCCGCTAAGGTATTGGTGGATGAAGAGGAAAGAAAATCAGTCATATATAAAGGTATCAAAAAGTAAATATAAGATATATAGAGTAAATAATATTTTATATTTATATCAATTTATAGTTGAATTGACAGGATATAAACTATTGACTGAACTAGCAGATAGACTATTTGGATAAATAGTAATGCCACTGCAATTATAAATTTCTGCTTGATTAGAAAACAACAAAATAATTATTCAAGCTATAAAATCTTTAGGAAATACTAATTAGCAAATTTATATTTGTATTTAAATTAACTGATTAATGATGATGTTTAGTGTATTTGTGTCAATGATTGCTTATATCACTATGGCATGGCCTAATACTTTGATTACAACGATGTTAGCAGGATAGCCTCATCGTTGGGCTATTTGCCTCTAATCGAATATAACAAACAAACACTCCTTAATTTTTTGTTTGAATGTGCGTGGTCACTCCAATCTGGATTAGCTTTATATATTTTTCTGGTTACCTAGTGCTCTTATTGCTTTTAGACAGATTTCCGTTGCTCTACTGATGAATTACGTTAGAATCAGCTTATCTGTTTGTAAAGGGGTGAATCATGCAGCCATTGTCACATTATCCGTTTATTATTATCGGTGCTGGTCCCGTTGGTATGCTCGCCGCTCTGAAGTTACAGCAGCAGGGTAAGCCTGTATTACTGCTGGAAGCGCGTGCTGCCGACAGCCACTTAACTGACCAGCGCACACTGGCTTTGTCATATCACAGTATTCAGGCTTTCCGGCGGGCTGGTGTGGATCTGCCTGATGAAACCTTTACTTTTATTCAGCAGGTACATGTATCGCGACAACAACATTTTGGCCGTGTATTGCTGACAGCGCAGGATATTAATTTGCCGTATCTCGGTGCCACAATTGATTATGCTCGGCTATTACATGCCTGTGAAAAGGCATTGCAAAAATATCATGTACCTGTGCAATGGCAGACTACTGTAGAGCAAGTACAAAGTACCGCGCATTGGGCTTCAGTACAATGCATATTTCAGCAACAACAGCATATTCTGACAGCGCAATGGCTGATTCTGGCTGAGGGCGGTAATCTGGCGGCCAGTTTGCCGGATATTCGAGTGCGTAGCCATGACTACCGACAGCAGGCACTGGTAAATACTCTGAAATTTGAATCGAGTAATCAGTCTATTGCCTATGAACGTTTTACCCGAAATGGCCCTTTCGCATTATTGCCTTATGGTGATGATTTTCGTCTGGTATGGACTTGTACTCCCAAGGAAGCACAACAGCGCCAGCAGCAGGATGTGCATGCATTTAATCAACAATTACAGGCTGTAATGGGAAACCGGCTTGGTCAGTTGTGTCAGATGGGCACGCCGGCGACTTTTCCACTGAAATTGCGTCAGCTTAATCAGGTGTACAGTCAACGGGTAATCTGTATCGGTAATGCAGCCCAAACCATGCATCCGGTTGCAGCTCAGGGATTGAATCTGGGGGTACGCGATGCGGAAACGCTCAGTGAGATATTGGGTAATGCGGACCCGGCGGCTCTGGATAATGCTGCTTTGGCCAGAAAGTATGCACAGACACGTGCATATGATGCTCGTGCAGTTGTTGGTTTTACCCATATTCTGGTACAGCTGTTTGATCATGCCCATAGCGGGCTTAAATATGGGCAAAGTCTGGGTATGGGCATTCTTGGTGCAATACCTGCATTAAGACACCAATTTACCAGACAGCTGGTTTTTGGCCTGAACCAGCATTCCAGTTATCTGGTTAAATGAGAATGCTTTATTAATATGGATAGTAATATGAGTAATAAGCAGCAGTATGATTTTAATGTCACTATTCTGGGGGGCGGGCTGGTTGGTGCCACTCTGGCTCTGGCCTTGCACCAGCAGGGCAAAAAAGTGCTGTTACTGGAAAAAAAGCCACCTCAAACCAATTTAAGCAGCCTGTCTCAGGCTTGGGATGCTCGTATTTATGCCGTCAGTCCAGCTAATCAGCAGTTTTTAAATAAATTAGGTATCTGGCCAGCAGAACGAGTGCAGGCAGTAAGCCATATGCAAGTGTATGGTGATGGTCATGGGCATATCAGCTTTGATGCTGCCAGTGTAAACGTACCCTGTTTAAATTATATGCTGGAAAACCGTTATCTGCTGGCAAGAATATGGCTGGCACTGGCAGAAAATGGTGTAACGATAGCAGAAAGCCGGCTGCTGTCGGTTAAAACCGATGTCTGGTCGGCACAGGTCACACTTGAAAATGGCGAGTCTTATCGTAGTCAGTTACTGGTAGGTGCGGATGGTGCCAATTCATGGCTGCGCGAACAGGTTGGCATCGAAGTAAGTGCTTCTCCTTACCGGCAGCAGGGGGTGGTAGCTAACTTCAGTACAGCAAAGCCACATCATGGTTGTGCCTATCAATGGTTCCGTGGTGGCGATATCCTCGCTTATCTGCCTTTGCCACAACAACAGATTTCTATTGTCTGGTCAACTGCTGATGCAGAAAAGCTGACTATGCTGGCCGGAGAAGATTTTGCCCGGCAGGTTGCTCAGGCTGGCCATTACACGCTGGGCGAGCTAACGCTGACTACACCAGTATTCACATTTGACCTGATAAAACGTCAGCCAAAGACGGTTATCAGTCAACGTGTTGCTTTGATTGGTGATGCCGCGCACACTGTTCATCCGCTAGCTGGACAGGGTGTTAATTTGGGTTTTGCTGATGTACAGTGCCTCAGCAATCTCTTGGCACAATCTAGTGATATAGGTAACTGGTCATTGCTCAAGCAGTATCAGCGTTCCAGATTGCTGGCAGTACGTATGATGCAACAGGGATGTGATGGACTGTTCCGGTTGTTTGCCAATGATGATTTACCCGGTATAGGCTGGTTACGTAATCAGGGACTGAATATGGTTGATTGTTCGGGGATGATTAAGAACAGGCTGATTCGTCAGGCCATGGGTTTATAATGCTACAGATTAAATCTGTATTATTTTTCCCTTAGCTTTCAGGCTACCATACGCATGCTCCTGAAGTTTAATCAGTACGTTTATTCGATCATTAAGTAAACAATATAATTGTTCCAAGTATGAATTTTTTGATTACAAGATAGATATGGAGTTTAAATTTGGGTGGTATTTAATATGTGTCAGTAAGATTAATTTACTTAATATGCAGTGTTGCTTTTGCAGTTATTACTTTTTTACACTTAATAGATTTTAATTAATGACTCATTCTACCGGCTTGAGATTCAGAACACGTTACTATAGATAACCATAGTACACGGTAACAAAATTCGGACAGATGTATGAACCCAGATAAATAAAGAGAGTTAATAAATAGTTGAGAAGTATTATAATCACAAAATAAAAAGACCATATGAAATGGTCTTTTTCTGTTTTGTATGGTGCCCGGGGCCGGAATCGAACCGGCACGGCCGTTTTAAGAGCCGACGGATTTTAAGTCCGTTGTGTCTACCAATTTCACCACCCGGGCAGGGCAGTAATCAATATTAATACACACTGTGCATTAAATTTATGTTGGAGGCGGGGGCGCGGATTTAAACCGGCCTACACAGCTTTGCACACTGTGGCATAGTCACTCTGCCACCCCGCCATAAAGGCTATTTACATAGTATCTGGAGGCGGGAGTCGGAATCGAACCGGCGTACACGGATTTGCAGTCCGCTGCATGACCACTCTGCCATCCCGCCTTAAATATTTACTCAATCGGGTAGAGCAACTATTAAATTAAAATCTGGAGCGGGAAACGAGTCTCGAACTCGCGACCTCAACCTTGGCAAGGTTGCGCTCTACCAACTGAGCTATTCCCGCAGATTCACTTTATACATGTGAGCATGTTTTTTGGAGCGGGAAACGAGTCTCGAACTCGCGACCTCAACCTTGGCAAGGTTGCGCTCTACCAACTGAGCTATTCCCGCAGATTCACTTTATACATGTGAGCATGTTTTTTGGAGCGGGAAACGAGTCTCGAACTCGCGACCTCAACCTTGGCAAGGTTGCGCTCTACCAACTGAGCTATTCCCGCGTTTCTCATTCGTACTGAACGAAGAAGCAACATTATATCGATGAAAAAAATTGTGTCAAGGTTATTAGCAGGCTTAATGGGGTATTTTTTGCTTTTGCTATGATTTTTTAGGATTTAAATTCTTTGGTAGCCATCTTCAAATAATACAGCATTGACCAGATAGTCAGAATACAGGCAATAAGCATAAGAGTATTTCCCAGTTTCCAGAGCAGATTGGGTTCAGCCAGTGGTGGTGATGTCAGTAATAGAAGAAAAATAGCCCCCATCTGTGCCGCGGTTTTGAATTTGCCTAGTTTAGCTACGGCAACACTGTTGCGTTTACCCAGTTGAGCCATCCATTCCCGCAAAGCGGAAATAGTGATTTCACGACCAATGATAATCATGGCAAATATGGCATAAGTGCGGCCGGTGGCTACCAGTAATATCAGTGCTACAGCTACCATTAGTTTGTCTGCAACTGGATCAAGAAAAGCACCAAAATTGGATGTCTGCCCCCAGCGACGTGCCAGATAGCCATCAAACCAGTCAGTTATTGCCGCTGCAGCGAAAAAGCCTGCTGCCAGCCAGTTAATAATCTGACGATCACTAATCCAATCGGCAGGCAAGTAAAACAATAAGGTAAATATAGGAATGATGAGGATACGCAACCAGGTGAGCAATATCGGAAAATTCCAGGGCATAACGGGGTGTTCCTGACAGGTTATGATTTGGTTAGTTTACATGATACCTGTTTGAAAGCTTTATGGTGATTTTTTATCGCTAACTGATGTTCGCATCAGGAGCTGAATTGTAGTGTAAATTTATTTTTTTACTCAGATATTCAGTAGTTATTTGTGATTTATTGCAATTCAGGTATTTTGGGGCAGCTTTAGCTTCGGGCGGCATATATATATACTGCCCGAAGTTTAAGCCTGGCTTATTTCACCATATCCTTATATGCAGCATAACCTGCCGCATCCATTTCATCATAGGGGATAAACCTCAAGCTGGCTCCGTTGATACAATAACGTAAACCACCACGTTCCTGCGGGCCATCTGTGAATACATGCCCCAAGTGGGAGTCTGCCTGATGGCTGCGTACTTCAGTACGCTGCATACCAAGACTGTTATCCTGATGTTCGCTGACTACTTCAGACTGAATCGGCTGGCTGAACGCTGGCCAGCCACAGCCTGAATTAAATTTGTCGCGCGAGCTGAAAAGTGGTTCGCCGCTGACAATATCGACATAAATACCGGGAACAAACAGTTCATCGTACGGATGACTATATGGGCGCTCGGTGCCTGCGTTCTGTGTGATTTGATAAGCTTCTTCGCCTAGCTGCTGATGTAAAGTTGCAGCATCCGGCTTGTGGAAAGCTTTGGCATCATAAGCTTGAGTGGACGTTGCAGTTCTGGGAAGCTCCGGCAAGGGTTCATGGGCTTTTTGCAGATCGATATGGCAATAGCCCTGAGGATTTTTGTCCAGATAGTCCTGATGATATTCTTCAGCCGGAAAAAATTGTTGCAAGGGCAGATTTTCTACTACGATAGGTGCTTGATAACGGCCCTGTTCGGCTTTGATTGCTGCCTGGATAACATCGTGGTCAGCAGTATCAGTATAGTAAATACCACTACGGTATTGGGTGCCAATATCATGTGCCTGACGATTCAGGCTAGTGGGGTCTACAATACGAAAGAAGTGACGCAGTATGTCGGTTAAGGGCAAAACATCTGCATCGTATTCAACCTTTATGGTTTCTGCGTGACCGGTGTTTTGTTTACACACTTCTTCATAACTTGGATTCTCGGTATTGCCGTTGGCATAGCCAGTTTGGGTGGCAAGCACGCCATTTAAACGTTTAAAGTAGCCTTCCATGCCCCAAAAACAGCCACCGGCAAGATAAATATTTTTTATATTCATAATGTTATATTGTATCCTTATGTGATGTATACGTATATGCTAGCACTAGCCCGTATTGAATGAAAGATGTTGTTTTGCTTAATTATGTATGGGTGATATAAAATCTGTACTTAATTTTGGTTAATTCATGTATTGCTATATTGGTTGAAGATTATATGAGTATTATTACTTATTTGCGTCCGGCGCGGCCGGAGGACTGTGAAGATATTTATAATGCTCATCGCTATGCGGTGCAATATACCTGTGCGCGCAAATATAATGAAACGGTATTGAAAGCATGGTTATCATTATTGAATATTGAGAGCTATTCGCATACGATGGCAGATGCAAATAAAGCTTTATGGGTGGTTGATTATAAGGGACATATTCAGGGTTTCTTTCAGATGGATTTGGTTGAAGCTCAATTGGATGCCTTATATATCCATCCCTTTGTGCATAATCAGGGGTTGGGAACAGCTCTCTTGCTGCGTGCTGAAGATGTTGCCAGTCGTGCTGGTTTGGGTATGCTGAAACTGTATGCCTCGCTAAATTCAGTTAAATTTTATGAAATCAATGGCTATGCTTCGCTGGGTGAATGTGCCTTACCACTCAATAATGAGGTCACAGTGAACTGTTTGCTGATGCGTAAGTATTTAACTGAGTAGATATTTATTATAAGGGTCTAGACTGGTATCTGGAATGCAGCCAGTAGTGTGGCCAGTTAATCGGTTTTACTGATATTTGATTTGGTATCCATATTTTGCATGTATTTTAGTCAAAGGTGCAAATTGTCAGCATAGCTATTTTTATTAATCTGCATAAATAATTAATAAAACAAAATTTTTAATCCGGATGATTCAATCGATGGCAGCAACGAATGTGTTTTGTGTACGGGATTATTGTTTGTATTGTCATTCTTGTGATAGCTGTATACCACTTAAAATATTATTCATTTATTATGGGTTGCCTATTTTTTAATCAGTAAAAAATATATAATTAAAATCAGTATTTTATAATAGTTATCCCCATATTTTACCTAAAGTTTTGCGCTGGATTTTGTGTACAGGTGGATAAGTCAGCAATAATTGGTTATATTGTTTTGACATAAAAAATAAATGCGCTTGCCAGTCGTTGTAGTGCCTGCCACAATAGCTGTTCAATTCAATCAATATTAATTTGCATTTGTATGAAATGTCCCTTTTGCCAGCATCATAATACACAGGTGATTGATACGCGTTTGAGCGAATGTAATAACAGCATTCGCCGCCGTCGCCGTTGTTTGGCCTGTGACAGTCGGTTTAGTACGCTGGAAGTGGTGGAAATGCGAATGCCACTGATTATCAAGCGTACTGGGGAAAAGGTGCTGTTTGATCCGGCCAAGCTGTACACCAGTATTAGCAGGGCATTACATAAGCGGCCAATGGACCGGGAAAGTGTTGAAGATGCTGTAGCCGAGATTGAGACTAATCTTTATCACATGGGGGTCAAAGAAGTTCCCAGTCATATGATTGGAGATATGGTGTTGAATATGTTGGCTAAAATGGATGAGGTTGCTTATGTGCGCTTTGCGTCGGTGTATAAAAGTTTTCACGATGTTTCGGAGTTTACGCAACTGATTGCAGCATTGCAAAAGGTAGATTAAAGGTATTTATTCTGTCAGGCTATTTTGGGTCTGCTCGCTGCATTGGCTGCTAATTCTTGTTATACTTTGTAACCATTATGCCTTGTCATGAAAGCTTGAATATATCATGTTGAAATCTCGTTTATGGTTATTTGGAATAATCGCCTCGCTAAGTTTATCTGCATGTACGCAAAAAGATACTTCTGTGACGATGGATGCCAGTGATACTCAGGTCGCAAGCAGTGATGTACCCGCTGCTGCGGCTACATCCACCCAGACGCTAACCAGTAAGGATGGCAAGCTCAGTATTGTGGTAGATGGAGGTTTTGCTGATGTAATGGATAGCGCACAAGACTGGGTAGATCAGGCACAGGTAAATAACCTTACTTTATTGCAGCATGATGATGGCAGTAATATTACCTTGGCAGTTAACAATTTGGGTGCGATAAAAATCAAGGCAGATGAATATTTCAAAAATCTGGCTGATAGCCTGAAAAACAATGCAGATATCAGCAACCCTAAGGTAGGCATTGCTACCGAAAATCGCATGAACTATCGTTTTAGTCACCAGCAAAACGGTACTTTACTCCATGAAAGCTGTGTTGCTCTAGTTGGAAATGATAATCTTTATTCAGTCTGCGCCAGCAGTGATAGTGCCAGTGATGCTGAGCTTGCTGCTACGTTGAAAACTATTAATGTACAGAACAGTTAAAAATGAGCTTTTCTGAGCTTGATAAAAAATTCATGCAAACCGCCCTTGAGCTAGCCTGGCAAGGGCGGTTTTCTACCAACCCAAATCCGCGGGTAGGCTGCGTAATTACACGTGGTGAGCAAATTGTCGGTGAGGGATTTCACGTACTGGCTGGGCACGCACATGCTGAAGTACATGCATTACGGCAAGCTGGACAATTGGCACAAGATGCTACTGCCTATGTCACTTTGGAGCCTTGCAGCCATACCGGCCGCACAGGACCCTGTGCTCAGGCTCTGATTGATGCTCATATTAAGCGCGTGGTTGTGGCCATGAGTGATCCCAATCCGTTGGTCAAAGGTAATGGCCTAAGTATGTTGCAACAGGCGGGTATACAGGTTGATTGTGGTTTGTATATGCAGCAGGCACGTGAACTGAATGCAGGTTTTTTATCCAGACTGGAAAGACACAGACCCTATATCCGGCTGAAAATCGCGGCGAGTCTCGATAGCAAGACAGCATTGAGTAATGGTTTGAGCCAGTGGATAACCGGTGCGGCTGCACGCAATGATGTGCAGACATTACGTGCTGAAAGCTGTGCAGTATTAACGGGTATCAATACTATACTGGCAGATAATCCACAGTTAAATGTGCGGCGCTTTTCTGCATTGCGACAGCCACTACGTATCATTCTGGATAGTAAGCTACGCATCACTCCGGCTTATCAGGTGATTCATGATGTGAATAGTCCTACCCTGATTGTTACCACGGTTCGCGATAGGGTTAAAAAAGCTGTTTTTGACCCTTATCCACATGTTTCCATTCTTACTGTGCCGGCCAATCAGCATGGCCAGATTGATTTGCAAAAATTATGGCCGGTTTTGGTTCAACGCGATATTGGTCTGATACTGGTTGAAGCGGGTTCTATCCTGAATTCTGCTTTACTTGCTGCCAATGCCGTAGATGAGATAATTTATTATCAGGCTCCGAAAATTCTCGGAGCTGCAGCACGCAATGCTATTGAGTTAGCGGAAAATCCACAGGCATTAACTGATTCTGAATGGCAGACAGTTGATATAGCGGTTTTAGATCAGGATTGTCGCTGGTCATTGCGTCATCAACAAAGCACAGCCTGGTTAACAGGAACGGTGGGATAATGTTTGTAACTGGGTGTTTATTTAAACAATCTCTATTGTATATAAAAAAAACAGTGCTGAAAATAAACTATCGTTGTGTAACAATAAGCCTCATTGTTTGAGTGCTTCATTTATGTAACATCATATTTTTAGCATCATTGTTGATATTCTATTGGTATTTTAAAACAAAGGCTTCGCCATGCGTATTTTATTAACGGGTTCAAAAGGTCAGGTAGGTAGTTGCTTAAGGGACAGATTGCCGGAAAGTTGGGAATTGATTGCCAGTGACTCGCAGACACTAAATATTACTGATGCACATAATGTGCTCAATATGGTGAAAACTTTTGAACCGGATGTGATTATAAATGCAGCAGGTTACACCAAAGTTGATGCCGCAGAAACCGATATCGCCAAAGCTTTTGCAGTGAATGCAACAGGAACATTGAATCTGGCTCAGGCTGCCCGGGCAATTGGCGCACGCCTGATTCATCTGTCTACTGAGCAGGTATTTGATGGCCATCATCATGTGATTCTGACAGAAAATATGGCACCCAATCCACTGAATGTATACGGACACAGTAAGCTGGCAGGGGAGTTACTGGCTTTAAACGCGCACGTAGATACCGCTGTTATTCGTACCTCATGGGTATACAGTGAACATGGACATAATTTTGTCAAAATCATGTTGCAAAAAGGATTGGAAACATCCACTATTCGCGTGGTAGACGATCAGATTGGCTGCCCCACCTATGCGGGAGATTTGGCTGAAGCCATTATCCGCCTTGCTGCATTAACTAATCCTGCGCGCGGATTAATGCATTTTGCCGGTAGCCAGCAAATGAGTTGGGCAGATTTTGCCCAGCGTATTTTTGCTGAAGCTGCTGAAATTGATGAGCGTTACAAACAGGTCAAAGTTGAGCGAATTGGCACTGCTGATTATCAGTCGGCAGCCAGACGTCCAGAGTTTGGTATTCTGGATAGTCGTACTTTGCAAAATCTGCTTCCGGAACCTGTAGTCGATACGCCTTTGGCGCACATTGTTGCTAAACTACTGGATTAAAAGAATGTGCAAAAAAAGCGGGTTACTGGCTAACCCGCTTTTTAGTGCCCGATAGCATTACTTTTGTGTACGCATATCATGGTGCTCGATAATAAAGCCAGCATCCCGATACGTACGAAAACGCTGTCGTGCAGCTGCTATTTCATCCAAATCAGTACTCACCAGCTCCAATACTCGCTCTGGTAGCTGCGGAGCATCACACCAATAAACATCCGCCAGATTAATAACCACCCAATCTTTCTGTATTGCCGGTAAATCTGTACCATAAGCCAGTAATACCAATTGCCCAGTAATCGGCTGCGGTTGTTGCGGTGACCAGATTTCATGCGGGATGAAACTAGTGGCTTGAAATGACCATAGAGCATGATCAAACCGACTCATACTGCTTTCATCTTCTAACCAGATCAGAACGCTTGCTCCACTTTTATATACTTTTTGAGTCAGCCGGCAAGTAAAAGAGACTGGATCAGTAATATGAGTATAAAAAGTAGTAGTGGCCATATCGTCTTAAATTCAGGATTGCTGAATCAGATATTCAAGCAGCAGCGGAACAGGACGGCCTGAAGCACCTTTATTGTTGCCTGAATGCCAAGCTGTGCCAGCAATATCCAGATGTGCCCATGGATAGGCTTCGGTAAAACAGGATAAAAATGCTGCAGCAGTAATCGTTCCGGCAGCACGTCCGCCTATATTCTGCAAATCAGCAAAATTGGATTTTAGCTGTTCTTTGTATTCGTCGAATAAAGGCAATTGCCAGGCTTTATCATTAATACTGGCTGCAGCCTGCAATATCTGATCAATAACCGACTGATTATTGCCCAGTACGCCTTGCGCAACATGCCCCAGCGCAATGATACAGGCACCTGTTAATGTGGCCACATCGATTACTGCTTTGGGCTGGAAACGTTCAGCATAGGTAAGAGCATCAGATAAAATCAGCCTGCCTTCTGCATCGGTATTCAAAACCTCAATATTCAAGCCATTCATGGCCTTAATAATATCACCCGGTTTGACTGCATTACCGGAAGGCATATTTTCACAGGTAGGAATGACAGCTACCAGATTCAGTGGCAGTTTAAGTTTGGCCGCAGCTGCAAAAGTACCAATAACAGCAGCAGCACCACACATATCAAATTTCATTTCATCCATCGCAGCACCCGGTTTAAGGGAAATACCGCCGGAATCAAAAGTGATACCTTTGCCTACCAGAACCACCGGTTTATCTTCAGTATTCGGGGCGCCGTGATATTGCAGTTCAATAAGATAGGCACCGGCGGAGCTGCCCTGTGCCACTGCCAGCAAAGCATTCATACCCATTTCCTGAATATCGGCTGTGGCCATAATTCGTGCACTGGCACCCACATCAGCAGCAATTTTGGCAGCAGAAGAGGCCAGATAGGCTGGGGTGCATAAATTACCAGGTGCATTACCCAGATCTTTACAGATATTCATACCATAAACAACAGCTTCACCCTTGCTCAGGTATTCATTCACTGGGTAAATAGTGTAGTAATTGATATGTTCAAGTGCTACTGGTTTAGAATCTTTTTTAAACGTATCAAAATGATAAACAGCTTCGCCCACTGCAATCGTAAATGCCTGTACCCATTGTTGTGCCAAGACTTCAGACAATAAACTCAAATCTACATTAATCCGGGTTTGCTCTTTGGCCCAGCTGGCAGCCATTGCAGCCAACTTCTGCAGGCTGGCATAGTCTTCTTTTTCTATGCATGCTACAGCCAAAGCCTGTACTTGATTGTGTTCAACTGTATGTGTAGCAATAAAATCTTTCTGTTGCTGTTGTAATTGCGACAGTAAAGAACTGGCTACAGAATTGTTGTGTTTACTGTTTGCAGGACAGACAATAAGTAAAGAACTATTGTTTTGCGGCTGCAATTGTTCGGCTTTTATGCTAAATTCCATCTTTTCCTCTCCCATTAAGGGCGTTGTATATATTCTGGACGAATCATGCGTTAGCTGATTTTGGATGCCCCTATTGTAACGCAGGCTGTCACTAAAATACCGGCAGTCGCACATGTGTTTATTATTATATGATCTATCAACGCCAATTTATTAAAGAATTATCATGGGCTGCCGTTGGCATTTTCGTGATTTTGCTGATAGTACTGGTGGCTACGCAAGCAATTAACCTGCTGGGCAGGGCTGCCAGCGGCCGTGTGGCTATTGATGCAGTAACCGCATTAATTGGCTTCTGGACAATTGGCCTGACACCTGTATTACTGATTTTAACTGCTTATATCAGCATTATTACGGTACTTACCCGATACTGGCGTGATAGCGAAATGGTTATTTGGCTGTCCAGTGGCTTATCATTAAAAAACTGGATTTTTCCCTTAATGAAATTTGCCCTTCCGTTTGCAGTTCTAGTAGCGGTAGTCTCGATGCTGATTCAGCCATGGGCAGAGTGGCGTAGCCGTGAATTTGCAGAATTGCTAAAACAGAAACAGGAAATGTCATTACTGGAGTCAGGTGTATTTCGCGAAATAGGCAAAAGCCACCCACGGGTTTATTTTATTGAATCATTTGATCCTGATAGCGGCCGTGCCAGTAACCTGTTTGTACGGGAAAAGGAAAAAAAGGGCAAAGACAGTACGATTTTTGCCAAACGTGGTGAGTTCAAACAGGATGGAGAAAAACGTATTCTGACTCTGGAAGATGGTTTCCGCTACTATGGCCTGCCCGGACAGGCAGACTATCAAAGGGTTTCATTTGACAAAATGACTCTGGTCATCAGCGTCAATACAATGGTTATTGACCCAAAACAAAACCGGCATACCATTCCTACTGCTGCGCTATTTGCCAGCGATAAAGACATTTACAAGGCAGAGCTGATGTGGCGTTTATCATTACCGATCAGCGTAATCGTACTGGCTTTGCTGGCCTTGCCACTATCGTATTTTAATCCGCGCACCGGTCATACTTACAATATCCTGATTGCGATTGCTGTATTTTTAATTTACCAGAATGGACTGACCTTTTTACGGGATTTGGTGGAAAATGGTCGTATTCCGCTTTGGCTTGGCATATTGCCGATGCATCTTTTGATGTTTCTGGTGTTTTTATTCTTATTGAATTGGCGCAATCGTCCATCTGCGTCATTTAAAACAGCATTTACATCATTATTCGGAGGCCGCTCCTGATGCGTTTGCTTAATCGCTATGTAATTAGCCAACTGTCGATTTGCACTTTGTATGCATTGCTGGCACTGCTAAGCTTATACAGCTTCTTTGACATTATGGGTGAAATCAGCCACGTTGGTGATGGGCGTTATACTGCCAATAAAATGCTGTATTACGTTTTATTGTTAATTCCCACACATGCCTATGAGCTTATGCCTCTGGCTGTGCTGGTAGGTGCACTGGTATGTCTGAATCAGATGGCCAGCGACAGTGAATTTACTGTAATCAGAACTTCTGGTATCAGCTTGGCCAGCATTATTGGCATGATGTTGCAGTTTGGCTTGCTGTTTGCCATTATTGCTGCGTTACTGGGTGAATATATTGTACCTAAAACCGGCCCTTATGCAGAACAGTATCAGTTGCATGCCCGTCAGAACAGCATTAGTGCCGGAGATAGTGGTATCTGGTTGAAGCAGGGGCATGATATTGTGAATGTCGCTGAAATGTTACCTGACGGCAGCTTAAAAAACATCAGCATATATCGACATGATGAACAGTTCCATTTAACGGAAACTTTGCATGCATCCAGTGCCAAAGTTGATTCTCATGCCCAGCAAGGTAAAAAGTCGAAGTGGTATCTACATCAGGTAGACCAGTCTGTTCTACAAGAGCATCAAATAACAGTAAATCATCTGGAAAATCTGGATTGGCATATGTCCATCAATCATCAGTTGCTTAATATATTGCTGGTAGCGCCTGAACAGATGTCTATTCTGGCTCTGTCGACTTATATCAAGCATTTGAAAAATAATCACCAACAGACTACCCGCTACGAACTGGCATGGTGGCGTAAAATTGCCTATCCATTGGCCTGTATTGTTATGGCTCTGGTGGCATTGGCTTTTACTCCACAGCAGAACCGGGGCGGAAATATGGGCTTGAAACTTTTCTATGGAATCTGCTTAGGGCTATTATTCCATTTCTCAGGGCGGTTGTTTGGATTTACCAGCCAGTTATACGGGGTACCAACTCTGATTGCCGCATTTCTGCCTACACTGTTATTTTTATGTCTGGCTGTATACCTGATTAGACGGCAAGAAAAGCGGTAAAATCCAGTTGCATGCTCTAAATGATTTATTAACTTCAGATTTAAATATTGATAAATTAATTGCTAAATACTTTTTAATACAATATCAACAAACGATAGATGGCAAAAAGCTTTGCTTTGGTGAATTTGTATTACATATAAAAGTGTTGCGTAGGGTTATAAAACAATTTGATATCACCATTGATGCTATTACTGAATCGGCTAATCAGATTCATACTCATCGTTTTGTAAAAAACATCAAAATTGATAATGCTACTAGCTAATTTGAAGCTTTTGCTTGATTGGTCATTGAATAAATTAATGTCTGCAATGAGTTAACCCGTCAATTAAACGGCCATATAAATGATCAGCAACTAGGTTCTCGGCATTAAATTTTATCGTAGATGGATTAAGATTCAGTTAGTTTAATTATTCTCTACCAAATATTATCTTTAAACTATTTCATCCATAGATATACAACAAGTTTGCAATTTGGATAAACCATATAATATAAATATTTTAAAGAGTAGCTGGGTACTTCTGGCAATATTAATACGTCAATACAAATATTGCTATTAATGGTTGAATAAAAAAAATTATCATATTAATAAAGTTAGTTGATTTACCGTTATTTATATTTTTTTCTGCTGTAGAAGCCAGATAACACATTAAATAAATTATAAATTGAATTAAATAAGGCACTCTCTAGCTTACTAACAGGCAAGCGTAAAACAGATAATACCATACACAATTATTTCAGTAATACTTTCAAATATATATATACAGCCAATATAAACATAAATGACTAATAGAGTAACTTATGCAATTTTTTCTGTTCATCGGCTTCAGTCAAAATGCCAGCATTTTGCAATAGCTGAATATAAGTAGTGATATAGCCATATTGTGCCTCTGCCAATTTCTGTTCGGCATCGGCTTTGGCCTGTAATGCCTGTAATTCGTCTAGATTACTGCGTACACCTACTTTACGGCCTAATTGAGTAGCTTGTAATTTTACCGTATTGGCTTTTAATAACTGTTGCTGTGCCTGAATCTGATACAGATTGCCTAATGTAGTTTGATACGCCTGAGTAATATTCAGTTCAATTTTACGTTCAGTAGCGATTAATAAGAATTTATTTTGCTGTTCTCTGGCTGCTGCTTCTTTAATTTTGCTGTGAATCAAGCCACCACTGAATATAGGGGCTGAAAGCTGAACTGTTACGATACCGCCTTTACTGCGAGTGCCATGATCCATACCATAAAACTGCTGAATCTGATGGTTGTCCTGATAGCCGCCATTAAGCGTTAGTTTTGGCCAGTTCTCTGCTTTAGCCGCAATATAAGCCTGCTTGGCATTTTCCAATGCCAGCTTTTGCTGCTGCCATTCAGGATTATTTTTTTGCGCCAGATTTATCCAGTCTGCTTTACTTGATTTACCTAGTAAATCGCCAAAATCAGTATTTTTTAAACGCTTAATTTTCTTCGGATCCAGTCCTGTAATATTAGCCAGATTATTTTGTGCTACCAGCAGATCTGTCATCGCACTGACTTTTTTTGCCCGGGCAGCTTCATAGCCTGCTTGTGCTTCATTGGTATCTACAATAGTAGCTGCGCCCTTGTTAAATAAGGCTAGTGCTTGCCTGATCTGCATTGCATAGGCTTCTTTTTCTTTTTCAATTGAAACCAGCTTGTCTTCAATCAGCAATACCTGAAAATAAGCATTGGCTACTTTAAGCAGTAGATCCTCCTTCACATTTTCCAGTTGCCAGTCAGCCATGTTAGCGGTAATTTTGCCTTGCTGGTATTGTGCCCATTTGGCTTTATCAAATAGCGCCTGACTTGCCTGAACGTTCCAGCCATGCGTCTGGGTAGTACTGGACAGGGAGGAGGGCTGTTTCTGATAGATATAATTAGTATTTACCTGTGGCAATAATGCGGCTCGTGTCTGTGCCAATTGCTCTTTATGAGCATCCCGCTCATTTTGAGCTGCTGCATATTCTGCGGAATAACTTATTGCAGCCTGCCAGGCATCAAACAGATCGAATGCCTGTGCAGTTGTAGAGATAATACCGCAGCCAATAAGAATAGAGATAGCTTGCCAAGTACCAATACGAATATATTTTTGCATCAACGTTCTCGCATACTTTCATCAACTTTAGTTTGTAGCGGGCTTAACAAATAAGTGATAACGCGACGCTTACCGGTTTTAATCTCAGCGGTAACATTCATACCCGCTGTTAAATTAACCTTTTTACCATCTACCATTAGATAATTTCTGTCCATAACAATGGTTGCAGCAAAAACCAGTCCCAGCTTTTCATCTTCAATCGCATCAAAGCTGACATGTTTTACCTTACCGGTTAAATAACCATAACGGGTATAGGGGAAAGACTCAACTTTGATAACTGCATCTTGGCCAGCCTTAATAAAACCGATATCTTTATTTGGCACCAATGCCTCAATTTCCATCTGATCCTGATCAGGTACGATTACCATAATCTGTTGTGCAGCCGTGACCACTCCGCCCACAGTATGGGTGGCAAGCTGTTGTACCGTACCATCAACTGGCGACTTTAAAGTCATTAACTGCTTGCGCTGCAATGCTTTGTCTGTTGCTTCCGTAAGTTGCTGGATTTGCTCATTTGCCTGTCGCAGCTGATCAAGCGTATCGCGCTTGAGCGTATTAGTTTGTAACTGACGATTCTGCTCGGCTTCGCGTATACTTTCCTGAATCTGCCGAAGCTGGCTGCGCTGGCTGGCTAAATCATTTTTATTCTGAATATACTTGCTTTGCTGTTCATAATAAGCGTGTTTGGAAACAAAGTTCTGTGCCAGCAAGTCTTTATAATCTGCCGTGCGGCTCTGCTCAATAGCCGTGGTTTGTTCAAGTTTGCTCACCTGCGATTGAGTTCCCTGAAGCTGTGCCTGATGTTCTCGCAACACTGTCTGTAACTGGGCATCCTGAGTAAACCATGTTTGAAACTGATGTAATGCCAGTGATTGTGCTTCTATAATCTGCTCAGGATTAAGATGCCATTGCGTGGCTAATTCCCGATCCAGTTGAGGAGGCTGATGCGTCTCCACCGCACGGATAACTGCTTCCAGACGCAATTTATTTAAACGTGCGGCCTGTAGGGATTTTTCCGACTGCGCATAGTCACTATCGGAACCAATACCACTTAACTGAACCAGTACCTGACCACTGCTTACATGGTCGCCATTTTTGACTGCAATTTTGTCGACTACTGAAGTTTCCAGTGGCTGGATTATCTTACTGCGCCCACCGGGAGTGGTTTTACCCATGGCAACAGCAACAATATCCAGCTTACCAATTAATGCCCATAAGAGTGCAATAACAGCAAATAGTATAATCAGGCGTGCAGTCCATTTGGGTGCAGCGGAAAGAGGAGTTTCCGTTAATTCCAGATGTGCCGGTAAAAATGCACGCTCATCTTCATCGCGTTTAGGCGGATCAAGCTGAAAACGGACAGACCAAACATTTTTCCACACCGTAGTATAACGGTGCAGGAACTCTTTAAAAGCTTGAAAGCGAATACCCATAATCTATTTTCTTATTCTGGTTTTAATATTAGCTATTCTGGAGCTGATATAAGTAGCGATAGTAACCATCCGGCTTAGCGAGCAACTCCTCATGAGTTCCTTCTTCCACTATACTGCCTTTATCCATGGCAATAATGCGATCGGCCATACGAACAGTAGATAGGCGGTGGGCAATTATCAAAACCGTGCGGCCTTTGCAAATGGCCTGCATATTTTGCATAATGGCTCGTTCCGATTCATAATCCAGCGCACTTGTTGCTTCATCCAAAATCAGAATTCGCGGATTTCCTACCAAAGCCCGAGCAATGGCGACACGCTGCCTTTGCCCGCCAGACAGCCCTGCACCCTGTTCACCAACTATAGTGTCATAGCCTTCTGGTAACTCCATAATAAAATCATGGGCACCAGCCATTTTGGCTGCATACATAATATTTTCCAGAGGCATCCCCGGGTCGGCAAGAGCAATATTGGCGCGGATACTCTGATTCAAAAGCACATTTTCCTGAAGTACCACTCCAACCTGACGGCGCAACCATGCCGGATCAGCCAGTGCCAGATCATTACCATCTACTAATACCCGTCCGCGCTCCGGTGTATATAAGCGTTGTACCAGTTTGGTTAGAGTTGATTTACCAGAACCGGAACGTCCGACAATACCCAGAATTTCACCTGACTTAATCTGCAAATTTAAATCACGCAGAATTTCTGCACCATCCGGACGATAGCGGAAAGAGATTTTTTCAAATTCAATCTGGCCTTTGATATTCGGCAATGCTACGCGTGAAGTAGGATTTTCGGTTGGGGTGTTTAAAATATCGCCAAGGCGGGAAACAGAAATGCCCACCTGCTGGAAATCCTGCCACAGCTGTGCCAAGCGGATAACAGGTGCCGCAACCTGACCAGCAAGCATATTAAATGCAATTAACTGACCCACAGTCAGCTCACCTTTAATCACCAGATGAGCACCCAGCCATAAAGTAATAACAGTCACCAGTTTCTGAATTAGCTGCACACCCTGCTGGCCAATAGTAGCAAGGCGGGTAACGCGGAAACCGGAGCTTACATAAGCAGCCAACTGCTGATCCCAGCGTCTGGTAATTTGAGGCTCAACCGCCATAGCTTTAATCGTACCGATTGCTGTTACCGATTCAACCAGAAATGACTGATTATCAGCATTTCTGGCAAATTTATCATTCAGCCGTGAGCGTAAAATAGGGCTGATAGTCGCGGACCAGATGGCGTAACAAGGCAGAGAAATAATAACTACTAACGTAAGCCAACCACTGTAAAACCACATCACCAGCAAAAAGATAAATGAAAAACAGAGATCCAGTACCGAAGTTAACGCCTGTCCAGTGAGAAAGTTACGGATTTGTTCCAGCTCACGTACCCGGGCTACCGTATCGCCCACTCGTCGGTGCTCGAAATAGGCCAGAGGTAGGCTTAACAGATGACGAAATAGTCGTGCGCCCAGCTCGACATCAATACGTGACGTGGTATGGGCAAAAACATAAGTGCGTAAACCACCTAAAACCACATCAAAGACAATAATCACCAGTAAGGCAATAGTAATAACATCAAGAGTGGAAAAACCGCGATGCACCAGAACTTTGTCCATTACCACCTGAAAAAACATAGGTGTAACAAGGGCAAATAGCTGAATAAAGACAGATACGACCAATACTTCCAAAAAAATGCGCCGGTATTTGATTACAGCCGGAATAAACCAAGTAAAGTCGAATTTAGCCAGTTGTCCCAGAATCGACGCTCTTGAAGCAACCAGAATAAGCTGTCCAGAATAGCGTTGCACAAACTCATCTTTAGTTAGAATAACTGGCTTACCCGCTTCAATATCCTGAATCAGGTAACGATCGTCATCTATTCTGGCTAAAATAAAATGCTGGCCATCTTCACGCCATACCAGTGCAGGTAAGGCTAGTAGAGGCAAACGCTTGATATCGTGCTTGACCAGTTTGGCTTTCAAGCCCAGATCTTTGGCTGCAAGTAGCCATTGTTCAATTTTTAAATCATTCTGTTCCGCGTACCTATGCATAATATCTGCAGGATTAACGGCGATGCCATGAAAATGAGCTAAAAGAACCAAAGCAGAAACTGCAATACTTGGTTTCTCAAGTTTAGCAGGTATAGAAGATTCTGGTGGTAATGACATAGATTTCAACATCACTGTTTAAATATCTATATATAAATTAACACAACTATAAAAAAAAATACACAGTAAGCTCATCTTCAAATAGATTATTCATAATGCCATTTGAATTATATTTTTAAAGTTATTTGTGTAAATTAAAAATAATTTATATTTCCTAGATATATGAAATTATTATATTGTTTTCGTTGAAGAGATAATAAAATTTTTAATAATATCAATATAATATAGATATATAATTAAAATAAATATTTTATGTTATATAATAAATAGTAAATTATAGTTGTTTATTCTATGAGATTTTAGGTTAAATAAGTTTAAAAATAATGTTTAATACGAATTCCATTGATATATACGAAGCTTAATATACAACTTACATAGAGAATTATGTGGCGTATTTAATTGGTTTATATTCCATTAGTTTCCTATTACTTAAAGTCTTATATGATAGCTAAATTTTGGTTAAAAGATTGTTTGTCAGAAGAAAATTTATAAAACATTTGATTTAATAACGAATCACGGGGATATTCTACTTAGAATATATCTATAGAGTTGTAATTATGAATATAGTAGAAATTTATGCGTTCATGGAGAGCATATTAAGCTATGATTATTTGTATTTGCAATGTAAATACCCCATAGTTAGTACAAAACTGATGCAGAAAATCATGCTGCTTGCTTTAGGGTTTATATTCAATCGGTATTATATTATTTGGTGTTTTATGAAATATTCCGATGTTATAAATTGTTAGTCATTCTTCAGTTACCTTACTTGCCTGTTGCAGTTTATTAAAAAGATATAAATCCAGTACCTCTGTACAACACCAATGATTAAACCTTTCAATATACCCATTTTGATATGGGCTGCCGGGGTTGATGTACTCTTATAGTTATACCACGTGATTTTGCCCAGTTAGTAAAGGTGTTTCCGGTGAATTCCGATTCATTATCCACCCGTATTTTTAATGGATAACCATGATATTCGGCCAATTTATCCAGATAACGGGTAATCCTACCAGCTGGTAAACTGACTGTAATATCAATGTCTAGTGCCTCATGATTAAAGTCATCTATCACATTGAAAGTTCTAAAGTGCCGTTGATTGCGACTGCTGTCACTCATAAAATCCATTGACCAGCATTCACCTTGTCTATTCGGTACGGATAGCTTCTCCGGGCATCGTGGTGCAAAACGTTGTTTACGCTTTACCCTGAGATTAAGTTTTAATTCACAATACACCCGATACACCTGTCTATGGTTCCTGATGTGATTAAAACACTTGGGAAAGCCTAAGCGTAAATGCCTGTCTGTGCTAGTACTTAGTAGCGAAATAGGCACCAAATCATCCTGTAACTAAGGCTGATAATAGTTAAGCGCAAGTAGCTTAGGCAGCTCATTGCAGTAGTAACAGGATGATTTTTTTGTAACTCCAGAGCCCAGTCTTTACGTTCCTTGGTAGGCACTAGCGCTTTTTTATGATTTCCCCCTGAAGCTGAGATTTTAAATCTCAGTTCAGCAAACATCTGCTTAAGCTTGCGATTTTCAGCTTCCAGTTCCTTTAAGTGTTTGATATCTGATGTTTCCATACCACCATAATTTTCTCGCCATTTATAAAAAGTCAATTACCGATGCCATATTTACGACAAATTTCTTTGGCAGGGATACTGGCTTGAGCTTCTTTTAAAATAGATACGATCTGATGTTCAGTCATCTTGTTCATGTTTAAATTCTCTATGGGTTAATGGAGAGAATTTTCTACTTTGGGGTTGTACTATTTTAGGGGGTAGTTACAGCGATGTTGTATATAAGTCATATTATGTGCTGACACCCTACACGGTAGTACTAAATGGTGTTTGGACTATATTATGGTGAAAGCCAGAATATTGTGCAAATATGAGGTCATCTCTTATATAAACTTCGTATTTTTTTGATGTGGTAGAGTAAAAATATTCTCGAGCGAGTGCTATAGTATAGATTATTTAGGTAAAAAAAATATAAAATGTGTTAGTATAAGTATATTAGTTTAAAGCAGAAACTTTAAATATAAAGTACAAGGAATGTTGACATGTTTTATGAAGTGATGCTTGAAAAGAATTGGTAACTGTGGATGAAATTTGGGTCAAATATTTATGGAATCAGAAAACAGTACCATTACCCTCGGAATTAATTGATGATAAATGGATACAAAATCGAGTGCTGTGGGAGTCAACTTGATTATCGATGCACAGGAGTATATGACGCATGGTGTAGACGATTTGTATCGGTAGTAAAAGTGTATTATATAAAAATTTATTACTATTCAAGCAGGTGAAATTGATGGGTGCATGGAGAATATGACATTATGCTTGAAATGTTATTAATTATTGTTGGCATTATCCTAATTATTTTACTTTTACTCCTATGTACTGCCTGGATACTGAATAAGGTAATGGATTTAGCAGAAGCACATCCAAAGCAGGCAAAATATACATTGATAATTCTGGGCTTTATATTGATGGCGGCGGGTAGCTTTAAAATACGGGATTTATATTATGTAAGACCACCGTATCGTTTCTGGAATGAATTAGTAAGGAAAAATCCTAAACCATTCAATGTACAACAAGAAGAGTTTGAGGCTAAAAACAGAGCTGGATATTGTTGGCGGGACAGGAAATATTATAGCAAAGAGGAGCTTTGGCATAAAGCAATAAAAAGTTTAACTGGGCGAATGATATATGAGAATAATTTGTTTTGGGATAATGAGGTATTAGATGCTGAGGGTAAGCGGAGCTGGACATCTGCTGATTGCGAACGTTGGAATAGTTGTAAAGTATGGCGAGTGCCAGTAAGTTTAACTAATCAAGAGTTTGAAGCTTATATAGGAGATGGGGAGCATTATCGTGAAAAAGTTGATGGACTAAAAAATGCTGAAAATGTGCAGAGCTATGTGTATACCTCGGATAAGAACTATATTAATGATGAGTTTAAATTAAAAGATTTTATTCTAATACATGATAACATTGAAGGAACTACTATATATGGCAAGAATTGTTGTAGGATATTGAATAAAACAGAATGGTCAGTGATAAGAAAAAACTATAATTTATACTCTGTTAAAAATGAGATGGGCACATTTGTAGAAGAGTCGAAAATCCCTGAAGATATAAATATTAGTTCATGGGGAGTCGGTAATTTCTATTTAAGTGTTACCGATTTTACAGTTGGAGATAAACGTGAGTTACTCGGGAATCCAAATAATGTCTTTTATTTAAATAATTGTGGCGATATTTTATATAAACCATTTTATTTTATGCGGTGAATTAAATATTCTTAACCTAGTAAAAATAAAGGAGATGATAATAAATATTATATATTTTGTATTGGATTTAATGTAATTGTTTTCAATCAGATATCTGAAATATTGCACAAAAGGAGTATTAACATGCCTTATGACATGAATGCAGGAAAAAATTTAGTGAGTATGAATGAAGTTCTGGCCACATATTTATGGAATCAAGCAAAAACACCATCAAATTCCAAAGCAATTAATGACAAATATATGAGCGAATTTATTCGCTCTGCAGACAGTCTGGTTATTCGAGCGTATAAATCAGCGGATTCGGTAACGCTGCCGTATTACTTCAACGATAATAACAGATATAGCATAGCATATAAATTTCTATTTGATAATCAGAATATTATTAATGAAAATATGAAAAAAGATTATATTTTCGCTGAAAGTGGCGACGGAAAAGATAATGTTATTTTGGGCGAGCAAGGAAGAGAGATTGTGAATGGCGGAGACGGCAACGATACTCTATGGGGAGGAGATGGTAATGACATTCTGAACGGAGGCGCAGGCGATGACATTTTATATGGAGGAGCAGGTGACGATATTCTCAATGGGGGTGAAGGCAACGATATTCTGAATGGAGGTGCAGGCAACGATATCTTGAATGGAGGAGCGGGCAATGATCTTCTATTGGGTGGAGCTGGTTACGATATTCTGAATGGTGGTACTGGAAACGATAGTCTGAGTGGTGGTGATTGGCATAAAGATCGTTATGAATTTGAGGCGGGGCATGGCCAAGATGTGATTAACGATAAAGACTACGAATATTATTCTACTGAAGAATGTTTGGAAAAATGTAATGATATAGTATTTAAGGGAGCCAAGCTGGCAGATGCAGTATTTACCCGCTCTGGCACAGATTTGGTTATTCGAGCGTTTGGGTTTGCTGATTCAGTAATATTGCCGGATTACTTCAATGAGAACAACAGGTATAGTAGAGCATTTAATTTCTTATTTGATGATCAAACCATCACTTATCAAGACTTCAGAGAGAACTTTACGATTAGTCAGAGCGGAGATGAAAAAGATAACGTTATTTCTGGCTGGCATGGAAAAGATATTCTGAATGGTAAAGCGGGTAATGACACTTTATGGGGAGGAAGTGGCGATGATATTTTAAATGGAGACGAAGGCAACGATACTTTAAATGGAGAAAATGGCAACGATATCCTGAATGGAGGAGTAGGAGATGATATTCTGAACGGAGGCGCCGGCGATGATATTTTAAATGGAGGAGCAGGTGACGATATTCTGAATGGGGACGAAGGCTATGATATTTTAAATGGGGGCGCAGGCAACGATATTTTGAATGGTGGTGATTGGCATAAAGACCGTTATGAATTTGAGGCCGGGCATGGTCAAGATGTGGTTAATGATAAAGGTGACGACTATTATTCTGAAGCCAATCTGAAAAAGCGTAATGACCTTGTATTTAAAGGTGCCAAGCTAGCAGAGGCAAAATTTTTCCGATATGGAGATGATCTGGTTATTCACGCGTATGGATCAGCAGACTCAGTGACTCTACCAGATTACTTCAACTATGAGAACAAATATAGTAGAGCATTTAACTTTACATTTGGTGATCAAACTATCATTTATGAAGATATCAGCAAGCACTTTACGATTTGTCAGAACGGAGATGAAAAAGACAATGTTATTAACGGCTGGAATGGAAAAGACATTCTGAGCGGAGGAGCGGGCAATGACACTTTATCAGGTGGATATGGCGATGATATCTTGGATGGTGGCGAAGGCAATGATATCCTGAATGGAGGAGAGGGTTACGATATTCTGCATGGGGGTACGGGAAATGATATTCTGAATGGTGGCGATTGGCATAAAGATCGTTATGAGTTTGAAGCAGGTCATGGTCAAGATGTAATTAATGATAAAGGTGACGATTTTAAACTTTATCAAAAGAAACGAAATGATGTCGTATTTAAAGGTGCCAAGTTGGCAGATGCAGAGTTTACTCGCTCTGGAACCGATCTGGTTATTCAAGCCTATGGATCAGCCGATTCGGTAACGCTGCCGGACTACTTTAATGATGACAATCGCTTTAGTAGGGCGTTTAACTTTGTATTTGATGATCAAACCATTACTTTAGAAGACATCAAAAAGGATTATGCCATCATTCAGAGCGGAGATGAAAAAGATAATATTATTTCCGGCTGGCAAGGAAACGATATTCTTATCGGAGGTGCAGGAAATGATGTTCTAAACGGCGGTACTGGTTATGATATTCTTATTGGGGGTGTTGGTAATGATATTCTCAATGGAGGCAACTTTGAAAAAGACCGTTATGAATTTGAGGCAGGTCATGGCCAAGATGTGGTTAATGATTTAGGCTATATGAATAAAAAGAACAAAAATCAGCGTAATGATTTGGTATTTAAAGGTGCTAATCTAGCCGATGCTGAATTTATCCATTCTGGCAATGATCTGGTTATTCGGGCGTATGGATCAGGAGATTCGGTGACGCTGCCGGATTACTTCAATAATAAAAATAAATACAGCCGTGTGTTTGATTTTGTATTTGAAGATCAGAGTGTTAGTTATGAAGAGCTGAAGAAGAAACGCGCCTTTGTTTTAGCTGAAAGTGGAAAGCAAAAATACAGTGTTAATTTTAATTGTGACTCGAATGTTGATAGCTTGAGTTATGGCAATTTTTCTGTTTTCGATGCTGGTTATGAACAGGGTGTTGCCAATACTGTAGCAGGTAATTCTGCGCAGCAAGGTGGTTCTTTTGCAAGTGATTGGGATGGCACTGCTGCTCAGGTTCAGGCTTTGTTATCAGCTATGGCAGGGTTTACTGCGGGTATTGAGGGTGGGTTAAATTCGCCAGAACAGATGCCGCAATTGACTCAAATGGCCAATGTGTCAGCTTATTGGGGTAGTTAATGAGTTTTAAAGTTTTTATTTAAGAATTTATTTTCTTAGGTTGTATTTTTGTTTAAAAAATCCTTAAACATGATTGTTTAAGGATTTTTTTGATTGGTGGTTTGGTTTTATATTAAAACTGCACAGCCTTGTGCCGGATCACTGCTGCGCGCCGCTATGGCGTCTTCTACAGTCATGCCGAGAGCCTTGGCTACACCAGCGCCATAATCAGGGTGGCAGGCATTGCTGTTGCGGATATGGCGATATTTGATGAAATCCGGTGCATCGCCCATGGCTCGTGCCGTGTTTTCATATAATACCTGCTTTTGTGCATCGCTCATGAGGTTAAACAGGGCACGTGGCTGACTGAAGTAGTCATTATCATCTTCATGGAAATTCCAGAAATCGGCATCGCCATGAATTTTGAGAGGAGGCTCTCTGAATTCAGGCTGTTCCTGCCACTGGTGAAAGCTATTGGGTTCGTAGTGGGGCAGGCTGCCGTAGTTGTCATCTACGCGGGTGGTGCCATCGCGATGGTTACTGAAGACGGGGCAGCGTGCTTTGTTTACTGGAATCTGATGATGGTTAACACCAACGCGGTAGCGGGCTGCATCTGCGTAGTTATACAAACGTGCCTGTAATACTTTGTCTGGTGATACGCTGATTCCGGGTACGAGGTTGCTTGGGGCAAAGGCTGCCTGTTCGACATCAAGGTAGTAGTTGTCTGGATTGCGGTTTAGTTCGAATTCTCCAACTTCGATAAGCGGGTAATCGCCATGTGGCCAGACTTTTGTGAGGTCAAATGGGTGATAGGGGACTTTTTCTGCATCTGCTTCTGGCATGATTTGGATATACATGGTCCATTTGGGGAAGTCGCCGCTTTCAATGGCGTTATATAGATCGCGCTGATGGCTGTCGCGATCTTGTCCCATGATGTTGGCCGCTTCTTCATCGGTGAGGTTTTTGATGCCTTGTTGGGTACGGAAATGAAATTTTACCCAAAAGCGTTCTTTGTTGGCGTTGATGAAGCTAAATGTGTGTGAACCGAATCCATGCATGTGGCGATAGCTGGCAGGGATGCCGCGATCAGACATGGTGATGGTGACTTGATGAAATGCTTCAGGGAGTAGTGTCCAGTAGTCCCAGTTATAGGTGGGGCTGCGCAGGTTGGTGCGGGGATCGCGTTTCACTGCTTTGTTTAAGTCGGGAAATTTACGCGGGTCGCGTAGGAAGAATACTGGGGTGTTGTTGCCAACTAAATCCCAGTTGCCTTGTTCGGTGTAGAAACGCATGGCAAAGCCGCGTATGTCACGCTCTGCATCGCCACCACCGCGCTCGGCCGCCACTTCGGAAAAGCGGACGAACATTTCGGTTTGTTTGCCAATCTGGCTAAACAGTTTGGCACAGGTGTATTGGGTAATGTCGTGGGTTACGGTGAATGTGCCAAATGCACCTGAACCTTTAGCATGCATACGGCGTTCGGGTATGACTTCGCGAACAAAATTAGCCAGTCTTTCGTTAAGCCATAAATCCTGCGCTAATAGTGGGCCACGAGGTCCGGCGGTGAGGCTATTCTGGTTATCAGATACTGGGGCACCCTGATCTGTGGTGAGATGGGTAACCGGGCATTTTTTTATGTCATGAGTCATGGTAAAGCTCCTTGTTAATTTGTTATTAAAAAAGGCCTTTACTGCTTTTGGCTGGTTAAATGATTATAGGCTTTATATAAATTTTTAATGTTAATTACTTGTTATTTTACATATTCTTGAAATTGACAATTATGTTTAATGTTTGTCAATTTGTTTATGTTTTAATGATTGTTTTTTGGGTTTATTTGTTTGTTGGTGATATGCAGAAATAAAATAACCAGCCTGTTCAGGCTGGCTGGGAGAATTTAGATAGAATCTTTGCTTGGCAATAATCTGAATTTGGAGATTTAGCTATTAAACTGAGAAAGATGAACCGCAGCCGCAGGTGGTGGTGGCATTGGGATTACGGATGACAAATTGAGAACCGTGCAGGCTTTCTGAGTAGTCAATTTCTGCGCCAACCAGATATTGGTAACTCATGGGATCAATCAGGAAAGTTAAGCCATCTTTTTCGATTTCAAAATCATCATCGTTAACGATTTCGTCAAAGGTAAAGCCATATTGAAAACCTGAGCAGCCGCCTCCTGTCACGAATACCCGCAGTTTCAGGTCTGGGTTGTTTTCTTCTGCAATCAGGTCTTTAACTTTGGTGCAGCAGCTTTCGGTAAAGATAATTGGTGTTTCGATGTCGTTATCTGACATGGCTTGATCCTTTTAGCAAATATGGGCAGACTGAATTGTCTATCCTGCCGGCAGTTTATGGCAAGAGGGGAATGTGCTTTAGTCCGCTGGTTTCATTCAGGCCGAACATGATATTCATATTCTGTATGGCCTGTCCGGCGGCGCCTTTAACCAGATTGTCAATCACAGATAGAATAATCCATGTATTGTTCTGGGGGGCAGGCTGTACGCTGATGCGACAGAGGTTAGCTCCGCGCACAGTACGTGTTTCTGGCATGCTGCCGGTAGGCATTACATCTACAAACGGGCTGGTACGATAATAGTCAGCAATCAGTTGATGCGGATTGTGACCATCTTTAATTTGTATATACATGGTGGCATGCATGCCGCGAATCAAGGGGGTAAGGTGGGGAACAAAAATGAGATTGTTACTTATCTGAGGCTGTAAGAGGTTAAGCGTTTGTCTGATTTCAGGTAAGTGTCGATGGCCACTGACTCCATAAGCTTTGAAGTTGTCGCCGCATTCGGCAAACAGGTTGCCGGTATCTGCTTTGCGGCCGGCACCGGACACGCCTGATTTGCAATCGGCAATCAATAGTTGATTATCGGCTAGGCATTGTTGTTGTAATAAAGGCAGTAAAGGCAAGCTAACACAGGTGGGATAGCAACCTGGGTTGGCTACGAGCTGAGCCTGAGCGATAGCGGTACGATTGAGTTCACTCAGACCATACACGGCTTTTGCAATCCAATCTGGACTGGTATGGGTAAATGGATACCATTGCTGCCAGAGTGCTACATCTTTGATGCGATAGTCTGCTGACAGGTCAATGATTTTTATACCCTGTGCCAGCAGGGGGGGCGCTTCCTGCATGGCTATGCCGTTTGGTGTGGCAAAAAATACGACGTCACACTGATTCAGGTTGGCCTGCTCAGGATGCTGAAAAATAAGATGGTCATAAGTACCACGTAAACTGGGAAAGTAGTCGCTCAATGCTGTTCCTGCTGCGCTGCGGCTGGTAACGGCAATTATTTCAGCGGCTGGATGTTGTGCCAGTAGGCGTAATAATTCCACACCGGTATAACCTGTGGCGCCAATAATACCGATTTTAATATTCATATTTTCTCTTTCATGGTTTTTATGGCCGGCTTGGCTGGTTAAATGACTACTTGTGCACCTAGTTCGACTACACGATTGGCCGGAATATGATAGTAGTGACTGGCGGTGGCACTGTTTTTATATAACCATTTGAAGATTCGGGCGCGTAAGCGACCCATATTGCCATGTTTGGTTTTGGCTGCTACAACGATGCTGTCATGGGAGAGAAAAAATGACGTTTCCATGGTTTCCAGTGTGATGCCCTGTTCCGCCATTAAGGCCAGAATATGGCTGATATTGGCTGTTTCCTGAAAGCCGTAGTTGGCAATAACGCGGGTAAAGCGTGGGTCAATCTGTTTCATGGCAATGCGTTCGTTGTCGGCAATGTGGGGTACCTCTTTGGTTTTGATGCTGAGTAGGACGTTGTAGCTATGCAATACTTTGTTATGTTTGAGGTTATGCAGTAGTGCTCGCGGAATGCTGAATGGGTCGGATACCATGAATACAGCGTTACCGGAGACAATTTGTGGCGGATAGTCGTGCAGGTTTTCGACAAAATCATCCAGTGAGAATTCTTTGTTCTGTTGCGCCTCGTGCAGCTGTAACTGGCCATGACGCCAGGTAGAAAATAACGTAACTACAATCAGTGCTACCATTACTGGGAACCAGCCGCCGTGAATCAACTTGAGCAGGTTGCTGCTGAAGAAAACGAGATCGAAGCACAGGAATACTGAGGTAAGTAGTAGCGCTAGTGGAATTGGCCAGCGCCAGTTTTTAATCATGACGACACAGAACAGGCATGAGGTGATGACCATGGTGCCGGTCACGGCAATTCCATAGGCAGAGGCCAGATGTTCGGAGTCGTGAAAAGCCAAGACTACTAAAGTGACCGCAACGAGTAACAGCCAGTTAACCAGTGGCAGGTAAATCTGGCCAATTTCTTCGTTATTGGTATGGATGATGTTCATGCGTGGTGCAAAGCCAAGCTGAATTGCCTGACGTGTAAGGGAGAATGCGCCTGCAATTACGGCCTGACTGGCAATAATGGTTGCAAAGGTAGCCAGTATGATTAAGGGAATCAGTAGCCAGTGTGGGGCACTCAGGAAAAATGGATTGTTAATTGCTGCCGGATTGTGCAGAATCAGTGCACCCTGTCCCAGATAGTTGATGATGAGGCTGGGTAAAACCACTTTTATCCAGGCTGTCTGGATGGGCTGACGGCCGAAATGTCCCATATCTGCATATAAGGCTTCGGCTCCTGTTACTGCCAGTACAACACAGCCCAGCCCGATAAAGCCATCCCAGCCGTGGTTGATGGCAAATTTAATGCCGTAGTAGGGGTTGAAAGCCAGTATGATTGTCGGTGCCTGTACTATCTGATACAGGCCTATCAGTGCAATGGCGCTAAACCATATCAGCATGATGGGGCCAAACAATGTACCAATTTTATGTGTGCCTTTTTTCTGAATCAGAAATAGTGCAAACAGAATTATCAATGCTATTGGCATAACATATGGCCGGAAGCTTTCGTTGATTACAGTTAAGCCTTCTGCGGCAGAGAGAACGGATACTGCTGGCGTAATCATGGCATCACCGTAGAAGAGTGCGGTACCGGTGAGCCCCATCATCATGACAATCCATGCAGGTTTGCCTTTAAGATGTCGCATTGCCTGCTGCATGAGTACCACAACACCGCCTTCGCCATTGTTATCTGCCCGCAGGATAAATAAAACATATTTGAGGGTAACAATCAGGAGCAGTGACCACAGGATCAGAGAGACGAAACCCAGTACATTTGCCTCTGTGGGTGCTATTGTTGAAGCGCGAAAGCTTTCTTTTAAGGCATACAGTGGGCTTGTGCCAATGTCGCCATAAACAATACCCAATGCAGCAAGTGTGATTGCGGTATTGGCAGAAAACTGTATACGCATTTATATACCTCATTATATGGTTATCAGGGAGTGAAGTTTAGTCTTAACATTAAGTTTAGCCAATCCCTTAAGTATGAGTTTTTATAGATTTTTTGTTCATTAGTCATGGCTTGAGGTGGCTAATCCAGACTGTTTTTGCGTTTATGTGTTGATGGTGAGAATACTATTTTAGTCTTTAGATAAATCAAACAGGGGGTGATTAACTTTATTTTAAGAATATGTTATTCAGTATTTTATGGATTAACAAAAGGTTATGACGGAATTTGGCGGGCTTAGGTGGAAATAATTATACAGAGCTGCTGATGCAATTGGTTGATATGCTTGCGCTAATTAATATTAATGTTTGCTATAGATAATGGCAGGTAGTTTCTTTTTTTTCAACAATGGGTTAAAATAAAGAAATTTTTCGAATTATTGAGAAATGGCCCTGAGGCCATTTTTTTGTTTTTACGGAGCACAGATGGATATTCAGGGCATTTTGGAAAAAACTTTGCCGGGTCTGGGCTATGAGCTGGTGAATTATGAGCTGACTGCACAGGGAGATTTGCGTGTCTTTATTGATAAGGCAGAAGGTGGCATTTCTCTGGATGATTGTGTTGCGGTCAGCAATCACTTGAGCCGAGTATTGGCAGTAGAAGATGTTGATTATCAGCGTCTGGAAATTTCCAGTCCCGGTTTGGATCGTCCGCTAACCAAACCGGCTGATTTTACGCGCTTTGCCGGACAACTGGCCAAGATTAAAACACGCTTGCCTATTGATGGGCAGAAAAATTTTATTGGCCGGATTAATGGTATGGATGAGAATGATTTGATCAGTATCACGCTGGAAGAGGCTAATGAAGTACGTCGAGCCAAGCGTGCTGCGGTGGCGGCAGGTAAAACTGTTTTAATTGAATGGCAAAATGTAGATAAAGCACGTTTGAAGCCGGAATTTGATTTTTAAATTGAATTTTCATATTGTTGTAAGCACAGGCTTGCAAGGAGAATTAAATGAGTCGTGAAATTTTGCTACTGGCTGAAGCTTTGGCGAGTGAGAAAAACGTAGATACAGAAGTGGTATTCAGCGCACTGGAATTTGCTCTGGCCAGTGCGGCAAAGAAAAAAACCGAGCGCGAAAATATGGATGTGCGGGTGATTATCGACCGTAACACTGGTGATTACAGCAGTTTTCGTCGCTGGCTGATTGTGGCCGACGAGGACTATACCTATCCTGATATTCAGAAAACCATTGAAGAGATTCAGGAAGAAATTCCGGGAACGACATTACAGATTGGTGAATATTACGAAGAACCAATTGAAAATGTAGAATTTGGCCGGATTGGAGCCCAGACTGCCAAGCAGGTAATCTTGCAGCGCATTCGTGATGCAGAACGTGAGCAGATTTTAAATGAGTTTTTGCAACGCAAGGATAGTCTGGTTCTGGGCACGGTTAAACGCGTTGAACGGCATGGTGCAATCGTGGAAATTGGTCGTCTGGAAGCCTTGCTGCCGCGCGATCAGATGATTCCGCGCGAAAATTTCCGTAATGGTGACCGGGTGCGGGCTCTGTTTTTGCGGGTGGACCAGATTGGTAACCGCAATCAGGTGATTCTGACCCGTATTTCGCGCGAATTTCTGCTGAAACTGTTTGAAATGGAAGTGCCGGAAATTGAAGACGGTCTGCTGGAAATCAAGGAAGTAACCCGTGATCCGGGCTTGCGCGCCAAAATTGCGGTGAAGTCGAATGATGCCCGCATTGACCCGCAGGGCACTTGTATCGGGGTACGTGGATCACGTGTGAATGCGGTAACGGAAGAGCTGGCAGGTGAACGCATTGATGTGGTGCTGTGGTCACCGGAAACTGCTCAGTTTGTGATTAATGCACTGAGCCCGGCTGAAGTAACACGCATTCTGATTGATGAAGACAATCATTCGGTTGACGTGATTGTGGCAGAAGATCAGTTGGCACTAGCCATCGGACGCGGTGGACAGAATGTACGTCTGGCAGCAGAACTGACTGGCTGGCAACTGAATATCATGACTGTGGAAGAGGCGCAGGAACGCCACGAGGCGGAAGATAAAGCAGTACGTGAGCTCTTTATAAATAATCTCGGCGTAGATGAAAATGTGGCCGAGGTTCTGGTACAGGAAGGATTTACCAGTTTGGAAGAGGTGGCTTATGTACCTGTTCAGGAGATGCTGGAAATTGAGGGTTTTGATGAAAGTACGGTGGAAGAGTTGCGCAATCGTGCTCGTGATGCCATTTTAACCCTGGCCATTGCTTCTGAGGAAAAGCTGGAGCACATGGATGAAGAGCTGAAAAATCTTGAAGGTGTGGATCAGGAGATGCTGCATGATTTGGCCAATGAGGGGATTAAAACCCGTGATGATCTGGCCGAGCTGTCAGTTGATGAGCTGATTGAGATTACAGGCATTGATGAGGAAACCGCCAAGAAAGTGGTGATGGCAGCACGCGCCCACTGGTTTGACGAAGTATGAGGGTACGCGAATGAGTAATCAAATAACTGTAGAACAATTTGCCGTGGAGTTGCATTTATCAACTGCACGGTTGCTGGAGCAGTTGGCCGAAGCAGGAGTACATAAACAGGCAGCATCAGATAAACTGACTGCTGCGGACAAAAAACAGTTGCTGGTTTATTTAAAGCAGTCTAATGGTAGTCAGTCTGCCGGTACCATCACGCTGAACCGTAAAAAACCAGCTGAGAAAAGTACTGTTGGCGGTGTTGAAGTTGAAACCCGCCGGCGTCGACGCATTGCCGTGCCGTCAGAAGAACTGGCAGCCAAGCCGGCAGAAGAAAAAATAACACCTGCTCAACCAGAATCAGAGCCGGTAAAGGTAGATACTGAAGCTGAGGAACAGGCGAAAAAAGCTGCTGCAGAGCAGGCTGAAGCGCAGCGCAGGGAAGAATCTGCTGCTGCCGCAGCTGCTGAGGCCGCACGTTTGAAAGCAGCGGCTACGGCCAGTAAAACCGAACAGAAAACGAAAGTGGAGTCTGTGCAGACAGAAGTGGTAAAACAGGAAGTGAAACAGCAACAAACTGAAAAACAGCAACCGACTGAAGCAGCTACGCAAACTGCCGAGGTAACTGCTGACAAAAAAGCAGCAGATAAAAATGAGCAGCATAAATCCAAGCGCAACCGCAACCGCAATGCGAAAAAAATTGATTTGGCTGCCTTGGTAGCAGAAGCGTCCAAACCTATTATCAGCCCAGAAGAACAGGCTCAGCGTGATGAAGAGGCTCGACGTGCCGAAGCCATGCGCGCGCATCGTGAAATGTTGCTGAAGCAGAAGCAGGAACGTCAGGCACGGCGCGAAGCAGCCAAGCAGCAGGCCAAGGATGAAAGTAAGGTTGCCAGTGAGCAGAAAACCGCTGAAGTGCGTTCAGCTAAGCCGAGTGAGAAGAAACCGGTAACCAGTACTAGCACGCCTAAAGCTGCGGAGTCTGGGGCTGAAGCAGCCGGACGGCGCAAGAAAGATGAGCAGCGCCGTCAGCGTGAAGATGAAATGCCGAAAGGAAAATCTGCACGTGGTGGTAAAAACCGTCGTTCAACTGATGTGGGCAGTGCAGAAGACAGCCGCAGACGTGGTGGTAAAAAAGGTGGCAAGAAACAGCTCAAGCTGGAACCGAATCAGCATGCTTTCCAGGCTCCTACTGAACCAGTGGTACATGAAGTACTGGTACCAGAGACAATTACTGCTGCTGAGCTGGCACACAAAATGGCAGTTAAAGCTGCGGAAGTTATCAAAACGCTGATGAAGATGGGTATGATGGTTACCATTAACCAGTCACTGGATCAGGAAACAGCCCTGATTGTTGTGGAGGAGATGGGACATATTGGTAAAGCGGCAGCAGCCGATGACCCTGAGGCATTTCTGGATGAAGATACAACGGTTACTACTGAGGCCGAAGCCTTGCCACGTCCGCCGGTAGTGACAGTGATGGGGCATGTGGATCATGGTAAAACTTCTTTGTTGGATTACATTCGCCGTGCCCGTGTTGTGCAAGGTGAGGCAGGTGGTATTACTCAGCATATTGGTGCCTACCATGTTGAAACCCCACGTGGTGTGATTACTTTCTTGGACACGCCAGGACATGAAGCATTTACTGCTATGCGTGCCCGCGGTGCTCAGGCTACTGATATCGTTATTCTGGTGGTTGCTGCTGATGATGGAGTAATGCCGCAGACTATCGAAGCAATTGCTCATGCCAAAGCGGCCAAGGTACCATTAGTGGTGGCTGTTAATAAAATTGATAAAGAGGGTGCCAATCCGGAACGTATTCGTCAGGAATTAACTGCGCACGAAGTAGTGCCAGATTCTTGGGGTGGTGACGTGCAATTTATTGATGTTTCAGCTAAACAGGGTACCAATATTGATGCCTTGCTGGAAGCAGTACTGCTGGAAGCAGATGTGCTGGAGCTGAAAGCACCGGTAGATGCGGCTGCTAAAGGTATTGTGGTGGAAGCACGTCTGGATAAGGGACGTGGTGCGGTAGCTACTTTGCTGGTGCAAAGTGGTACTCTGCGCAAAGGCGACATCGTGCTTGCAGGTACGACTTTTGGTCGTGTACGCGCTATGGTAGATGAAAATGGTAAAACCATTACTGCCGCTGGTCCATCTATTCCGGTAGAGATTCTGGGTCTGTCTGATGTGCCTAATGCTGGTGAAGACTTCATTGTACTGGCAGATGAGAAAAAAGCGCGTGAGATTGCTCTTTTCCGTCAGGGTAAATATCGTGATGTGCGGCTGGCAAAACAGCAGGCAGCTAAACTGGAAAACATGTTTAACAACATGGGTGAAAATCAGGCACAAAGTCTGCCGATTATCATCAAGGCTGATGTTCAGGGCTCTTATGAAGCATTAGCTGGCAGCTTGCGAAAACTGTCTACTGATGAAGTACGTGTTGATGTACTGCATAGTGGTGTAGGTGGGGTGAGTGAGTCTGATGTTAATCTGGCGATTGCTTCAGGTGCAGTTATCATTGGCTTTAATGTTCGTGCTGATGCAACTGCGCGTAAGCTGGCTGAACATGAAGGCATTGAAATCCGTTATTACAATATTATCTATGATGCTATCGATGATGTGAAAGCAGCTTTAAGTGGCATGCTGGCACCGGAGCAGAAAGAAAATGTGATTGGTACAGTGGAAATCCGTCAGGTAATTACGGTATCCAAGGTTGGCAATATTGCTGGTTGTATGGTTACGGATGGTTTAATCAAACGTGATTCGCACGTTCGGTTAATTCGTAATAATGTGGTTATCCATACTGGTGAGCTCTCTTCATTAAAACGCTTTAAAGATGATGTTAAGGAAGTGCGTCAGGGCTTTGAATGTGGTCTGATGCTGAAAAACTTCAATGAAATTGTCGAAGGCGATCAGCTAGAGGCTTTTGAAGTGGTTGAGGTTGCCCGTAAGCTTTAAGCATATTTGAAGTATTACAAGGCAGTCTGGATGTTTTTTCGGACTGCCTGAATTATTGGCCTGATCACAGAAAGGAATGATTATGCGTAAACCCCAACGTGGTTATGCACGTCAGGATCGTGTCAAAGAGCAGATTATGCGTGAACTGGCCGAACTGGTACGTGTTGGCCTGAAAGACCCCCGGGCTGGTTTTATCACGATTAATGAAGTTGAAGTAACTCGTGATTATAGCCATGCTACTGTTTATTACACAGTATTGGATGATAGCACCCGTGCTGTTACTGAAGAAGCATTGGAACAGGCTAGAGGCTATTTGCGTAGTGAGCTGGCACGGCGAATTACTTTATTCCGCACACCTGAGCTGACATTTGTTTATGATGATTCGCTCGAACGGGGTATGAGTATTTCGCACCTGATTGACAAGGTAGCTAAAGAAAAACCGGTTGAGGATTAAAGTCGTAATAAAAAAAGAGATTGATCAATTATGATCAATCTCTTTTTTTATTACGTTACTGGTTCGGTAACATTAAAATGCTATGTTAGCGACCATAGTAAACCGTAATCGAAGCTGTGGCAATAGCATGGCTGTTGACCACGAAGCCTGTGTAGCTGGTAGTTACGTCAGCAGGTAGCTCGATTTTATCGGTGTCTAAAGCATAGATGGTAAAAATATACCGGTGTGGTGGGTCGCCTTCAGGCGGATAAAAGCCGGAATAACCTAAAGTTCCAGTTTCATTGCGTAGCTGACGTGCACTGGCAGGTAAATGCTGCCCATTTTCAGCACCAGCATCGCGTTTCAGCTCAGTTAAATCTTTGGGCAGGTTGATGGCCATCCAGTGCCACCAGCCAGCGCCACCAGTAGGGGCATCAGGATCGTGGCACTGAATCGCAAAACTTTTGGTTTGTGCCGGTGCATTTTTCCATATCAGGGCAGGGGACTGATTATCACGGTCACTTTGATAGGATGAATCAACGGTATCACCATGTTTAAATTCTGGACTGGTTAAGATAAATTTATCTGTCATTGTTTCCTCAAAATCAATTGATATTTATAAATAGTAGTTTAATTTTGCATTATGAAATGTATTAAGTCAATGTTACTATGTTAGTGTTTTATGAAAATTATAAGCACTAATACGGTATATTCTGGCAGGCCGGTTTCGATACTAGGAAAAAAATTCCTATTTCTAAAATATTCATTCATTTGGCTATGTAAAAAGGTAGTTGTTTGACTTTGATTAAATGCTCTCTTTTGGTATCTCTAAATACTTTTATGTATATAGCTTTCATTGGGATTTGGTGAGAGTGAAGTCTGTGGTTATTGTTTTGCAGGATAGGTTTACTTAATCTGCATGGCAATTTGTTTTATTTAAGATTGGGTTGAAAGCTTATAGTACAGTTGAAATTGCTTCTAACGGAGGACAAAAAATTACAGTCAGGTTTGTGTGATTTTAAAGACGAAGCGTACGGATATTCTGTGGAAGAAAGATTTTATTTATATATATAAGCGGTATGAGCAGAAATTTATCCGCAAATTGATCTAAATATACTGAAGTCTATATGTGAAATATCAACTATCTGGAAAATTTATGTGGATATAATTTCATGCGTCAGATTAGACGCTAAGATACAGTGATAGCCAGTTTGGCTTTGCAATACTTTTAATAGTATCTGTTTGCCAGATTTTATCAGTTTGCAGATAGGAAGGTAAGTTTTGGCCATACTGTACTACTCTACTGAAATATAAATTAGTATTAATTATTGAATGGTTGTATTGCGATTATGGTGACTAAAGAGTTATTACCTTGGGTATGTGTTTCTGGCTTTATGCTGGATGAAACGCTATGGGATGATATGCTGGCTACTCTGGCTGCGCCCCAGTCTGTACAGTGTGTCTCACTGGCAAATGGAGACAGTATTGACGCTATGGCAGATGATATTGCGGCCAGTGCTCCAGAACGTTTTGTATTGATTGGATTTTCGCTTGGGGGGTATGTTGCGCGGGCGGTGGCTGCCAAATATCCGCAGCGTGTAGCCGCGCTGGTATTAATTGCTACTTCGTTACGCGAGGATACACCCGAGCAACGTGCAGCCAAGCTCAATACTTTACAGATTCAGCAACATCTGCATTTTCGTGGTTTGGGGCATAAGGCCATTGTTCAGACTTTGCGGCCGGATAATCAAAATAATCAGGTAATGATAACCCGAATCCGACGTATGAGTGAACGCTTGGGGTTTGATGTTTTAAGCCGGCAGTCGCTATTAAACCGGGCAACACCAGATGACCAGAAAATTTCCTGCCCAACCCTGATTATTGCGGCTGCACAGGATCAGATGCGTTCTTTGGATGAGGCACAGGAATTACAAGAATTTATACCGCAGGCCAGCCTGAAGATAATTGAGAATAGTGGGCATATGTTGCCATTAGAGCAGCCAAAATTACTGGCAGAAACTATTTTTAGCTGGGTACAGCAGCTTTAATCTATCTGAATTCTTCAGTAATTAATCGTATTATTCCAGACTTGGCTTGCTTTCAGTGCTGTTTATGTCTGGTATGTTGATAATGGAGATTGATTAGTTATTGCTGCCGATTACGCCTGAGTTTTGCCTATTTTGCTCCAGCCATTTCTGTGCTGTGTGTTTGTCATTAAAATATTTGGGTCTTTGCAAAGTTAATAGATTGGCGAATCGTGCACCAAGCCGAATCCAGATATCGTCTACGATAATGGCGGTACGGCCAAAATCATGCGCGTGCAAGCGTAAAAACCTGAGGTGTTCTAAAGCCATGTCAACTGTAAAGTCTTTCATTTGGCTCATATCAAGCAATAGATTGGGAAATTGCACCTGCTCAATGGCTTTTAATAATGCTTCTTCCAGTTGACGAAAATCTCCGAGTGTAAATTCGTTGTACAGAACAACACTCAAACCGTAGCTCTGTTCATGGATAGAAATCATATATTTACCTTTGATGATAGGTGTGCTACTGCTGCGTTCTATTGACTATGCTTAGCAATATCATACTAATGGATAACTATATTATCTATGATTATTTTGATTATATGCTGATATTAAGATGAAAATGCTAATAGCTGTGGCATAGATACAACCATGCTATGGAAAATTGAATATTATTAGTTTGTCTCAATCGTCTGTCTGGGATAAATAGTACTGGAGTTTTTTGATATAAAATAAAAACAGCTTTCAGAAATGAAAGCTGTTGGTTTTATGAAGTGCCAGAGTCGATTATCTGTTGGGCGTGGTTTCCGAATTCTCTGTTATTGCAGCCAGAGTGCCGGAGGGTACAAAACGATAAAATACTTCGCCATTCTGTATATACCCTAATTTGTCGCGTGCCATTTCGTTGATCGCATCTTTTCCGTTGGCAAGGTTTTTGACTTCAGCAGTGAGGGCACGGTTGCGCTGTATCAGGGCTTCATTGTTTGCGTTTTGGGCAATAACGCCGCGCTCCAGTTTCAACATGTCATGCCAGCCACCATGACCCATCCACAAGTTGTATTGTAAACAGATCAGTGCGAATAACAGTACCCAAGTTACCCACTTCATTTCATTTGCCTATTAGTATATTGCTTGTAACCAGATTAGCTGAGCTGATAAAGCGCTTTTTTACCCGGATAGTAGGCA
The DNA here is from genome assembly GCF_914768025.1 of Snodgrassella gandavensis. Lineage (GTDB taxonomy): Bacteria > Pseudomonadota > Gammaproteobacteria > Burkholderiales > Neisseriaceae > Snodgrassella > Snodgrassella gandavensis. Next base: position 206,291 of record NZ_CAJZCE010000002.1, read on the forward strand.
GCCGTACCCAGTTCTTCTTCAATCCGTAGTAATTGGTTGTATTTGGCAATGCGGTCTGAACGTGAGAGTGAACCGGTTTTGATTTGCATACAGTTGGTACCAACAGCCAGATCAGCTATGGTGCTGTCTTCAGTTTCACCAGAACGATGGCTCATTACGCTGGTATAGCCTGAACGTTTGGCCAAGTCTACGGCTTTAAGTGTTTCAGATAAAGTGCCAATCTGGTTTACTTTAACCAGTAGTGAATTAGCCAGTCCCTGAGCAATGCCTTCACTCAGAATAGCTGGATTGGTTACAAACAGGTCGTCACCTACTAGCTGAACTTTTTTGCCCAGACGTTCGGTTAATAGCTTCCAGCCGTCCCAGTCGTGCTCACTCATACCATCTTCAATAGACACGATTGGATATTTGTTAACCAGCTCGGTTAAATAATCAACAAACTCGGCGCTGGTCAGGTTGAGTCCTTCTGCGGTTAATGCGTAATATCCGTCTTTGTAGAATTCGCTGGATGCGCAGTCTAGTGCCAATACGATGTCTTTGCCGGGAGTATAACCAGCTGCTTCCACCGCAGACAGAATCAGCTTGATTGCTTCTTCATGGCTGGCCAAATCCGGTGCGAAGCCCCCTTCGTCGCCGATACTGGTTGACATGCCTTTGTCATTACATAATTTTTTCAAGTGATGGAAGACTTCAGCACCGCAACGCAAGGCCTGACGGAAAGATTCAGCGCCTACTGGCATAATCATGAATTCTTGAATGTCAAGACTGTTATTGGCGTGAGCGCCGCCATTAATCACGTTCATCATGGGTACTGGCATGGACATCGGGCCGGCACCACCGATATAACGGTATAATGGTAAGCCGGCATCTTCAGCTGCTGCACGCGCAACAGCCAGTGATACAGCCAGAGTGGCATTGGCTCCAAGACGACCTTTGTTATCAGTACCATCCAGATCAATCATGATTTGGTCGATATAGCTTTGTTCGCTGGCATCTATGCCGATAAGCGCCTGTGCAATTTCATTATTAACATTTTCTACGGCCTGTAATACGCCTTTACCCAGATACCTCTGTTTATCACCATCACGTAGTTCCAATGCTTCCTTTTCACCGGTAGAAGCGCCGGAAGGCACAGCAGCTCTGCCCATTACGCCAGATTCAAGTAAAACATCACATTCAATCGTAGGATTACCACGTGAATCGAGTATTTCACGCGCAAAGATGTCAATGATTGCACTCATGCAAGTCTCCAGATTTTTAGATTTTATATTGTTGTGCGGTAAATGGTACAAACAATAAGCCTGCCAGATAGCAGCTTGGTCAGGTAGTTAAACTTTGTATTATACCGAAGGCTGAGTATGTGAACAGGGTAATTTACACTTAGTTTAGGCACGAGAGTGGGAAAGAACAGTCATGTGCTGTGTCGATAAATTAAAACGGTAAATAGTGTGGTTGTGTTACATAATTGTGTTTTGTTTATTATGTAGTTGGCCTGTAGCCCTTATCTGTATTGTGCCATTTGGTTTGTTACATGAGGTATTTGCCGCTGAAGCTTTAATGAATTTTGTGTTGTGTCTGATACACGTTACTGGCGTAAAGAAAATATCTTTTACTGTTAGTATATTAGAAATTAATAGTCTTTTTTATGCTTTTGGATTTTAAATTTTGTTTGACAGTTAAGCGTCGATTAAGTATAGTTCGCTCTTCTCAACGGAGAGTTGGCCGAGTGGTCGAAGGCGCTCCCCTGCTAAGGGAGTATACGGGCAAAACCTGTATCAAGGGTTCGAATCCCTTACTCTCCGCCATATTCAAAAAATCCCTGAATTAATTCAGGGATTTTTTATTTGCCTGCCGTCTGTGGCAGAAATAATGGTATATCTATTGGTGAGTTTGATTGGTTAATCGGTTTATCAATTGTTTCATAATAGTTTGAGCAGTGGCCTTTCCACTCCTGTTTCATTTGCAATCCTGTTTTGTGTTTTGTCAATAAATTTAATGCTTTTTTTGTATGTTTATGTTAAATTAATGAATGATTACTATTATCATTTAATTTGATTTTAATTTAATAGTTTATTTGAATTTTTTGCTGGAACAATAATTATCAGGAGTCTATCTTCGTATGCGTAAACTGGTTCATCATTCTTTTTCGCTGGCGTTACTTTCTACTTTAATTTCTCCATTATATGCTGCCGATGCAGAATTGGAAGATGTGGTGGTGACTGCTTCCGGGTTTAAACAGCAGGCCAAAAATGCAGCAGCATCGATTACCGTGATAAATGCCAAGGAACTGGAAACAAAAGAGTATCACGATGTTACTGATGCCTTGCAGGATGTTCCTGGGGTAGTGGTGACTGGTGGTGGCAGTACAAAGGATATCAGTATTCGTGGTATGTCTGGTGCGTATACGATGTTGCTGATTGATGGTAAACGGGTGAATTCGCGTGCTGTCCGTCCTAATTCGGATGGTCCTGGTATTGAACAGGGCTGGATGCCACCAATTTCTGCTATACAGCGTATTGAAGTGATTCGTGGCCCGGCTTCGGCTTTATATGGTTCAGATGCCATGGGTGGGGTCATTAATATTATTACTAAGAAAACGGCTGCCGACTGGACTGGCTCAATTAAAACGGATGCAACAATACAACAGCATAGTAATAGTGGTAATACGCTGCAAAGTAGTATTTATGTCTCTGGTCCATTAATTGAAGACCGGTTAGGTATTCGTGCCAGTGGCGGATATTCTCACCGAGATGAAGACAAATTTGTCGGTGGATATAAGGAACAGCGGATGCGTGACGGGGATTTTGTGCTGTCATGGACGCCGGACGATAGAAATACAGTTGATTTGGAAGTAAGCCGCAGTTTGCAAAATCGCAATGGTAAGGTAGGCAAAACTATTGACACGGCACCACGCAGAGGGAGAAAACCGACTGACGATTACACTCTGTATGATCGCAATCAGTACAGTGTTACGCATCGTGGCTATTACAATAATATTGATACACAGTCATATGTACAGCGTGAGGAAAACGATAATCCTTCACGTGATATGCATGAGAAGAATACGATTTTTAATACTCAGACTCAGTTTCGTTTAAACAAGCATACGCTGAGTGTTGGCGGAAGATGGCAGCGTGAAGAACTGAATGATTCGGGTAATCAGCTTACCATTAATGGACGACGCTTAAATCATCTGGAACGTGATTCGTGGGCAGTTTTTGGGCAGGACGAGTGGCGTATTGTGCCAACTTTTGCTCTGACTGGTGCTGCACGACTGGATCATGATGAGAATTATGGCTCTGAGATAACGCCAAAACTATATGGTGTGTGGACACCCACTAAAGAATGGACAATCAAGGGTGGATATTCACGTGGTTATAAAGCACCTGCTTTACGGGCAGCTTCAGATGGCTGGGGTCAGGTAACCGGTGGTGGTTACTCTAATGGGATTATTATCGGTAATTCCAATCTGAAGCCGGAAAAATCGGATAATTTTGAAATCAGCTTTAACTGGGATAATAATCGTAATTTATCTGCTGGGGTTACTACCTATTATACGAAGTTTAAAAACAAGATAACGGAAGTGCGTACCTGTCAGGGTAAAGCCGGTTCGAATGCCTGCTCATGGCGTAATGAATATTTTGATTTTATCAGCCAGCGTGAGAATGTGGACAAGGCGGTATTGCGCGGTATAGAAGCAACGTTTGGCTGGAAAATTACCCCGAAAATTGACTGGTCTGCCAACTATACTTATACGCATAGTGAACAGAAGAGTGGCCAGTTTAGTGGTAAACCGCTAAATGAGATGCCGAAAAATATGTTTAATACGACGCTGAACTGGAATGCGAATGAAAAATTCTCTAGCTGGGCGAGATGGAATTTCCGCAGTAGAACTTCAGATTATCTGTCCCGTACTTCTATGGCGATTGGTAAGCCGTCGTATGGTTTTGTAGATGCGGGTCTGGTATTCAAACCGAAAAAAGATGTGATTATCAGTGGTGGTATCTATAATATCTTTGATAAAAAGGTTGATCAGAAGAATTATGGCCGTACTCTGGATGGCCGCCGTTATAATATCAGTGCTCAGGTTAATTTCTAGGCTACTGGTTTATTATTCGTATCAGGGGGGAATATCCCCCCTGTTTTTGTTTCTATAATATAGCCGAGTTGAAATTGGCCAGATTCAGTTGCTGCAAGAGAAAGGAGACAAATGACTAGTGTGGGTTTGAGTGAGGTTATTTGATTACTGTCTGCTAAAAATAACTATATGCATGAGGCAGTCAATCAGGCTTTCGTATTCAAGCTGGTTGCTGGCTTATTATCAGAATGCTCAGAATAATATTGATTTCTTAACATTTAGCTTTGTGCTGGAATAATTTTAAGTGCATTTTCACTGGTGATGGTGCCAATATCCTGCCAGTGACAATTTCGTAAGTTGGCGATGACTTCTGCAATCTGGCGTAAATTCTCCGGATTATTGTTCTGATGCGGTAGTGGTGACATATATGGGGCATCGGTTTCAATAACCATGTGCTGTAAAGGCAGTTTTTCGGCGATGAGGCGAATTTTTTTCGCTTGTGGGCGTAGTAGCAGGGAGCCAACACCAATCAGAAAGCCATGCTTAATCCATGCCTGAGCTTCTTCCATACTGCCAGAAAAGGCGTGTGCAATACCGCCATAGGTAAAACGACAGCGTTTGATACTGTGTAAGCAGGCATCGGTGGCATGAACGTGATGAATGATGACAGGCCGCTGTGCTGATTTTGCCAACTGTAACTGGGCTTCAAGGCAGTTAATCTGTAGGTTTTTATCAACTAAACTAGGTGTACGGGCAAAATCCAAACCGATTTCACCGATTAGTGCTTGTGGGTGATGATGTAACAGTTGTTCGAGCTGGCTGAGCGCTAATTCGTTGTAACTGGCTACAAACCAAGGATGTATACCTATGGCGGCGTATATCTGAGGATATGATTGTGCCAGATGAAGGGTGATTGACCAGTCATCAGGGCTGGTTGCAGGCACAAGGAAGTGGTTAATACTTTTTTCGCCAGTCTGGTGTAATAATTGTGTCAGATTGTCGACAAGCGGGCTGTGATTAAGATGGCAATGGCTGTCAAAAAGCATGGTATTAAAAAACACGAGCCGGAAGCTCGTGTCGGTAGTTAACTGGTATTAATTTTGCGGTTGTTCGCCCTCAACGCCGTGACTGTTTTCAGAATCTGCTACAGGAGCTAGTGCATCATCTGCTGGCACCGGTTTGGCGGTCTGCATGGAGGGATGTTGTTGGGCGATAGCCTGTTCTTCTGGTGATACTTCACCCTTGAAGCGATTATTCAGGTCAAAGCGTTTGCCTCCACGCGCCAGAGATTTAATATACCGTGGCCGGCGGCAGTGGTTGGCCAGAACACGGGCAATCAGAGTAGGGTCATACTGGGGCAGGGCAGTAACTAAATCCTGATCAATGCCAATTGCCAAAGGTTTGAAGTGTTTAAATACATCGTATTTACGATAGATATGCTCGGCAATCATATAGGTTTGTTTTTTCTTGCTCATGGTTTGTACAGCAGATTTCAGCGCTGCACCCAAAGCGGTTTCTTGACTCATAAGGTTACTTCCTTGTGGTTTATGGCCATTTCAGTAAATTAAAGATAATCTAATAAACTGATTTTTGGTGATAGCTATGCAGTTATGGCTATAAAAAATAATATCTATGTATTGGGGTCAATTGGAGAATGGTGGGCTATATCTGGTGTCTCAACGCGAATATCAGCATTCTGGGCACGCTGGCGCAGTGCATGATCCATTAATACCAGTGCGAGCATGGCTTCGGCAATGGGTGCAGCACGTAAGCCGACGCAGGGATCATGGCGACCATGAGTAGCCAGTATAACTGGCTCGCCATGAATGTCGATAGAGTGGCGCGGTGTGGCAATGCTGCTGGTTGGTTTAATGGCCAGATTAATATGTATATCCTGACCGCTACTGATGCCACCCAGTATACCGCCTGCATTGTTGGATATAAAGCCTTCTGGTGTTAATTCATCTCCATGCTCACTGCCTTTTTGGCAGATACTATCAAATCCGGCACCGATTTCAACACCTTTAACTGCATTGATACCCATCATGGCATGGGCTATATCGGCATCAAGACGATCAAATACGGGCTCACCTAATCCTACTGGAACATGGCGGGCAGTGACATGCAATTTGGCACCGATGGAATCGCATGCTTTACGTATGCTATCCATATATTGTTCCAGTTCTTTAATCTGGCTGTGGTTGGCGACAAAAAACGGGTTATCATTTATGTAGGCATAGTTTTCAAAACGTATGCTTTTTTCGCCAATCTGGGTGACATGAGCAATAATTTCGGTATTGAAATGTTCTCGTAGCCATTTTTTGGCGATTGCTCCTGCTGCGACACGCATTGCTGTTTCGCGTGCTGAGCTTCGGCCACCACCGCGATAATCACGTATACCGTATTTATGCCAGTATGTATAGTCTGCATGCCCCGGGCGAAAGCTTTGGGCAATATCACTATAATCTTTACTGCGCTGATCGGTATTTCTGATTAATAGTCCGATGGGTGTCCCAGTGGTTTTGCCTTCAAATACACCGGAAAGTATCTCAACGCAATCTGCTTCGCGACGTTGGGTAACATAGCGACTGGTTCCAGGCTTACGTCTGTCTAGCTCAGGCTGGATATCGGCTTCACTAAGCGACAATCCGGGTGGACACCCATCTATGACGCAACCGAGTGCAGCACCATGACTTTCGCCAAAGGTGGTAACAGTAAGGATTTGTCCGAAAGTGTTGCCAGCCATAGGTTTTACTCTTACGTTTTGAGTACAGATTTTGCTGTTGAGTTTAGCATGGTTTATACGGTTTAGGCATAATTTGTCTGATGGCTGATTTATTTTTGTAGCAGATGCATTGATATGGCTAAAAATTTACCAGTTTTATCAGCGTTTTTGCCTGTTACTGATATTTTTATTATTGATGTGATTAGGATTATTGTCAATTTTTATGCTTTTGTTCTGATTGCATAGAAGTTATCATTCATCAGAATGAGGTTTGGGTTGGAATATATGCTATTCAGTAATAGGTAGTATTTACGGGATTATTTCAATTGGGTCGTGGCTTTTTTTGCTGTGTGGATGATTTTGGCGCAGGCTGGCTGGGCTGCTCTGTGCCAGCAATAGTAGGGGGCTCTGACGGCTGGGGTTTGGTTATAATCGGGAAATAAATTGAAGTGCCCAAGCCAAAGTTGTGGTTGCCACCGCCAATACCCACGGCTACGTTGGACGGCATACCAACGCTACACGCGCTTAGCAGGGTTAAGGCAAAGAGAGAAATAGGTATGAATTTCATGGCTTTTTTCAGAAAAATTAATGTTTTTATTATAAAACTTTCTGGCTGTTTGGCGAATAAAATTGTTTTGCCTGCTGGTAATGTTTTGCTGGTAGCAGAAAATGCGAACAGTTTATCGGTTATTTGAATTTCTTATGCAATGTCTTTTTTGGTGGGAAATGTTGTCTGTTGTGATTTTTTTAACAGAATGATTTTGAAAATAAATTTGTATAATGATTGCTTGGCTGATTAGGCTGGGGCTGTATTATCACAGACTCATGAAATTCGGTGAGCGCTGTCTAATGGGTGATGTTATTGTGTTGTTTTAATTTTAAAATAATCTATTATCACCAGCGCATGTTACATATATGCACTGTCTATTAGTTTAGCGAAGTTCACTTATTGGGTAGTTTGTCACTAATGGTTGTGTTTTTAGGTTTGCTAATCGCACAAACAATTGTTTGGCGCATTCATCTGCAAGCGCAAGCACATATGGTAATTTATCAGTACCTGATTTTCTCTGGATATTTTGTTAACCCGCTTTATTTTAAAACCCCATTTTTTGAAAATTGGCATGGCCACTTTTGAAGCATCTACACTTAATTGTGAAAGCTTTTTCTGGTGGGCCAAGTCAAGCACATGGTCATAGAGTTTTCTAGCTATGCCACGCTTTTGAAAGTCAGGATGCACGTACAGACAGTCTATGTAACCATCATCTCCAAGTTCAACAAACCCCGCAAGGCTTGAGCCAAAGATAGCCATCCAAGGCTGAGTGTTATCTAAACGTTCTAACCACTTCTGATAATCTGGTGGTGTTGAGCACCATGCTTCTTGCTGTGCTTTGCTATAAATATCGGTATCAATAGCATGAATAGACGAATGAAACAAATCGCATATTTCATAGGCATAGAGTGAAGAGTATGGTTTTACTTCAATTTTAGATGCAGCATTACCCAACTTGTTTCCTATTTTCATTATGATTTGCTCTAGCAAGACTTTGCACTTCAATATCGCCAACATTGACAAGGCTGGCTTCCGTACTAATAGCTTCGTGAGTATCCACATCAATAGCTAAGTGTGGTTTGCGCCATGTTCTGCTTTTTTACTTTACATTTACCAAAGACTTTAAGGTCTGTCGAGTCAATAACGAAATATCGAATAGCCCTCACGTTTTATTGCTATATTTGGTGTAAATTGTCTTTGAACGTTTACCGATATTAGTGTAACATCCATTGGCTTGAAAGCCAACTCAAAAAAGCCTTGCAGTGCAGGTGACGGCATAGAGAAAGTCCTCTCCATCATCAAGGCAGTTTCAATCGCGGTATTAGAGTACTGGAAGCCTCCATCACGCATATTTAAAAGGAATGAATAATTAATTTTCTTTTAAAATCCAAGCTGAAGGGTGCGCATTAAAACCAATATGACCATAATAATCAACTGCCTGTGGTGCAGCCAGTAGGGTGATTGAACATGCTTTGTCAGTGTTGTTTTTCACCTCTTTAATTAATTGTTTACCAATGCCTTGTCGTTGATAATCTTCATCCACCGCGAGATCTGCTAAATAAGTAATATAAACAAAATCCGTTAAGCAACGCGCAATACCAATCAGTTTATTATCATGCCAAGCGGTTATTAGCAAATTGGCATTATCTAGCATTGCTTGAAAGCGTATGGTATCCATAAGTGGACGACGCTCGCCTAATGAACAGTGACGATAAAGTGTAATGGCTTGTTCGAGTGTTGGTTTGACATCAGAACGATAAATAATGCGACTCATATTAATCTAATCCCCTATCATGATGTGAATTTTCTACTTGAATTAATTCTAGCTTATTATTGATAAGATTATAATATCTTCTTTTGTAAACTTCTTTACTTTCACTTACATCAGGATCGGCTAATATTCCAGAAATAATAATCAAACTACTATCTAAATGGTACTCTATTGAAAACCCGTTCTCTCCATTTTCATCTTCTATTAAATAAGCATTAGGTAAAGCAATAACTGTGTTAGAAAGTAAATTTCTGATTTCACCACAAATTGCACCACCACCACACCCATAAACCTTAACTAAATATTCATAAGCAAAGTTTGCATTTTTTATTTTTGCTTTAGTTTCAACAGAGAAATCAGCAAAATTTAAATTAGTATTGGTTTTATTTTGATTGGCGTTGGTGTAACCAAATGAAAATAATAAAAAAGATAAAATAGTGTACTTAAATATTTTCATTTTATCTCCAATTGCCGTTTTTAGGCTTTATTGAGACTTCCACTACTTGATTAGGTAGTATCTGTGTTGAATTCAGGCTGTCGCTTTGGTAATCAGATGAGCTATTAAAAGTCGCGATGTGTTTTCGATTTAATAGGCTATGCGTTTTGCAATTAGTTATGTATTACCCGGCCAGTTAATAGTTTATTTTAACAGGCCGGGTTTTGTGTTGGCTATGATGCAGATTAATGCTTAATTATATGGAGCAATGCTTTGGGCTACACTGGTTAATCCCTGTGCCAGAGCTTTAACCATATTACTGTAGCCATTACCTTGCTGAGCAATGCGGACGTTAAAATTCTGTCCTGTTTCATTAGTACCCAGCCAGCTACTATAGCCATTGATGTAGATATAACCATCGTAGCTGCCCTGAAAGGATTGGATATAAACAGTTAGTGTGGCTGCTTTGGGTTTGCTCTCAGGAGTAAACAGATAGTGAGCGCTCTGTTTGTTCAGTTCATTGGCTAATGCCAAACTGATTTCATTGCCCAAATCATCTGCCCATAAATGTTGCTGGGCAAAATGCAGGGTGGTTGGGCTGTCCTGATAAACCAGATTTCCTTGATTGAGACGTTCGGCCAGTACGACTTTAAGCTGAACAGGAGTTCGCTGGCTGGTGGCAGGCAACTGGTAATTACTGCCGGGTAACTGGTAATAGGTTACCGAATTGCTGGCACAGGCACTGAGTGCCAGAGTGGCGGCGCAGACAAGTGGTAGCAGGATTTTCATTATCTGGCTCCTTTTGGCTCAGGGTCATGCCCGCGGCGGTTGAAAATCAGGGCATTGGGTTGCTGTTTCAGGGTTTTCAGTGTCGGCTGTGCCTCTTTCAGCGTGCTATCAATGCTTTTCAGGGTTTGCTGAATATCACCATATAGCGGAGAGGTGCTGGATACGCCTTGCAGGGTGGTACGCAATTCCTTCAGGGTAGCAGCCAGCTCGGCCGGTAGCTGTTGAGTTTTGTTTTGTGCCAGAAGCCGGTCAGCGCTGGCTAAAGTGGTTTTCAGTTGTGCCAGTGTGCTGTCTAGCTGATGCATGGAATGCTCAATTGGCAGGTTGTTCAGTTTGGTTAATAACGTCGATACTTGATTCTGAATCATATCGAATCCGGTATTGCTAGTGCCGATTACGGTATATCCTTGGTAGTGTGCTACTGGTTTGAGTAGCGACTTGCCGGGTTGAGCCTGTGTTAGGCTGATATATTGATTACCTGTAAGCAGATTGTCTTTTTCCAGTGATGCAGACAGCCCTTTATTGAGTGCTTGCTGGATTTGTTGCTGCCAGATTTTGTCATCCTGCTGGCTGGCATTGATTTCCATGCGTCCCGGTTCGATGCGCAGGCGTACCGGTACCCAGCCATGCTGGAATAGTTTATGGCTGTCATTCAGGGCGAAGTAGGGTACGTCGGCAACTGAACCGATGTTGATTCCCTGATACTCTACTGGGGCGCCAACGCTCAGGCCTCGCACTGATTGCTGAAAGAATACCACGTAGTATTGTGCACGTTTGGTGGGCAGGTTATCCAGCTCGCGTTCACTGTTATACAGAGTAAATTCGGTATTGTTGGTAACAGGCTTGCCTTTGCCTTCAAACATGGTTTTGAAAACAATGGCTCCTGAGAGCAGGGCAGGCAAAGGAGCAGAATCGATATGTACACCACCGCCTGATGCAGTAACCTGAATGCCGGTCTGCAACCAGAATTTAACTTTGTCGCCAATCAGACTATCGTACGGACTGTTTATATAAACCTGATAATGGACGCTGTTGTCTTTGGGATCAAAATCGGCTTTTTCAATTCGTCCTGCACTGATGTCTCCGTAAAGTACGGGGCTGCCCGGTGTTAGCAACTTATCACTGTGACCTTTCAAGCGTAGACGGATGCCGCTTTGGGAAATGGCACTGACTGGCGGTAAATCTCCTACAGTAAAGGTCTCGGCCTTTTCTTTGCTATGGCCGGGGGTAAAGGCAATGTAGGAGCCGGATACCAAGGTATTAAGGCCGGTAATGCCACTTTGGTCTATGCGCGGTTTGACGATCCAGAACTGAGTATCTTTACGCAGCATATCTTTGACATCTGCACTCATCTGCGCTTTGATCTGCACTCCTTTTTCATCCGGACTGATGCTGATGGAAGTAACTTTACCCACGGTAACGTTCAGTACTTTGATTGCCGTTGTGTTAATTTCAATTCCATCTGCATCGTTAAGGTACAGGGTAATTTCCGGCCCTGTATGGCGCAGGTGCTGGATAAATAGCCAAGCCCCCGTTAATAACGCCAGTACTGGGATAGTCCACACCAGAACATTAAATGGTGGGGTATGCTTTACTGTAGCCGTTGTTTGCGTAGATTCATTTTCTGTTTGGCTCATGATGAATGCCTTTTAGTGCTACTTTTATGATGAGATGGATGTTGTTTTACCTCATCCCAGATTAAGCGTGGGTCGAAACTGAGTGCTGATATCATGGTTAAAATGACTACTGCGCAAAAGTATATGGTGGCAGCTCCTGGTGTCACATGTGCCAGTGGTGTGGAAAATGCTGACATAAGTATGATAACGACGAAAATATCAATCATTGACCAGCGTCCGATTGATTCGGTAATGCGGTACAACATGGTTAATTTACGTGCAGACATTAGTGGCCGGTAAGCAGCCGAGTAAAGTAATACCAGCATGAATATGATTTTCAGCACGGGAATGGCCATGCTGGCACTGAAAATAACTACGGCTATGAGTACATCGCCATCATTCCACATGTATTCAATACCATCAAGAATGGTACTGGCCAAATTGGTACCCGGGGAACGGGTTATCATCATCGGCAGTAAATTGGCAGGAATATAGAAAATAATGGCTGCCAGTAAAAATGCCATGCTGATACTCAGGCTTAGAGGTTTGCGCCGGCTTAAATAGGAACCACAAACGTCACAGACATTCTGGGTATCCGGTTGTTCAAACAGGCAGTAATGACAATTGATGGTGTCAGCATTATGGATTTGTAATGTTGGGTCGTGGCCAGTAAGGCGCTGAATCTGATAAAAAATCCAATGTTCGGGCACGCCCTGAGAGGTGCGGATGAGCAGAATGGCCAGTACCATCATAAGCCAGAAAGCCAGCCCGAAGTGTATTTGTGCCATACCGCTGATTTTAATATAAGACACCAGCGTAGCAATATAAAATACATCTACCATGATCCAGTGACGCAGACGCACCAGTGTGCGGGTGGCGTATAACATGCCCGGTAACACTTGCTGATAGCGCAGGCCGGTATAAACATACAGGCACAAGAGCAGAAACAGTACCGGTGAACCAAAGGTGAGAAAAAACATGACTTCTGCCAGCAGGGAATAGTCCTGCTGTGCCAGTGACGCTACCATATAGGGAATGGTTAACTCTATATGCATGCCAAACAAATCTATGCTCATGTATAACTGGGTGTATACAATGGTCATGATAATTAGTGAGGCTATGGCATACGCTGTCGGCGTATCAAGCGGATGTGTCTCAACCCGTACAAGATGCTGATGGCAGCGCGGACACAGAGCAGATTCACCCGGCGTCAGGGCAGGAATGAATAATGACATACCGCAGCAGGGGCAGCCAACTTGATGCGCAGGCAGGCTGCCAACAGGTAAGTTGGTTGATGGATGTTGCGCTGATTGTGCGGAACGATAGCTCAAGATATCAGGTTTCAGTTGGGAAAGCAGCTATATAAAAAAATAACTTAACAGAGTAGACATTGCTCTGTTAAGTTTAATATACGTAATTTAAGGCCAATGTGCAATTGGCTTATAACGCAGCAAGCACCGCATCACCCATTTGGCTACAAGAAACGCGCTGGCAGCCTTCTTCAAAAATATCACCGGTACGCAACCCTTGTGCCAGTACTTTACCCACGGCCTGCTCAATCTTTTGTGCAGCATGCTCATTATTCAGGCTGTAACGCAACAGCATGGCTAAAGAGAGGATGGTTGCTAGTGGATTGGCCAGATTCTGGCCAGCTATATCAGGAGCGGAACCATGTGAAGGTTCATACATGCCTTTTCCTGTTTCGTTGAGAGAAGCAGAAGGTAGCATGCCAATGGAGCCTGATAACATGGATGCCTGATCAGAGAGAATATCGCCAAAGATATTGCCGGTGACGATCACATCAAACTGCTTGGGTGCTTTTACTAGCTGCATGGCTGCATTGTCTACATACATATGGGTGACGCTGACATCAGGGTAATCCTTACTCATATCCGTGATGATTTCACGCCACAGTTCGGTAGTTTCCAATACATTGGCTTTATCAACGGAACACAGTTTTTTATTGCGTTTCTGGGCAGCTTCAAAAGCAATTTTACCGATGCGGCGGATTTCACTTTCACTATAACGCATGGTATTGATGCCTTCGCGTTCGCCATTGGGCAAAGTATGGATACCGCGTGGCTCGCCAAAATAGATATCACCGGTTAGTTCGCGCACAATCAGTATGTTCAGGCCAGAAACAACTTCCGGTTTCAGGGTTGAAGCATTGGCCAGCTCAGGATAGAGAATCGCCGGGCGCAGATTACCAAACAGGTTAAGGTCTTTGCGGATGGCCAGTAAACCACGTTCGGGGCGCAATGGACGTTCCAGTTTGTCATATTGTGGACCACCAACTGCACCCAGTAACACTGCATCTGCCTGACGACAGATATTTTGGGTAAATTCGGGGTAGGGATGGCCATATTCATCATAGGCAGCTCCCCCTAACGGTGCATACTGATAATCTGCATCCAGCCCGTCTGCAATAAATTTGTCTAAAATGCGTACCGCCTGTGCGATGATTTCCGGCCCTATGCCGTCACCGGGAAGAATGGCAATGTGTTTGCTCATTTTATTCTTTCTGCATGTTAATTAATTGCCAATGGCCTTGCGGTCATCAGTTTGTTTATTCTGAATAAATGAAAATAGAAATTTGCCCGATTCAATTAGGGCTGGTACAGCCAAGGTTGCTGTTGCTGGTGTTTGATTTCATATGCCTTGATGGCATCTGCATGTTGTAAAGTCAGGCCAATTTCATCCAGACCATTGAGCAAACAATGCTTGCGATGCTCGGTTATCTCAAAATGGTAGTGGTTACCATTGGGTGTGCTGACGGTTTGTTCGGGTAGATTGATACTGAGCTGATAGCCTTCCTGAGCAATAACTTCTTGGAATAGCTGGTCAATTACTTCCTCAGGCAGAATAATTGGTAACAAACCATTTTTATAACAGTTATTAAAAAAGATATCTGCAAAAGAGGGGGCAATGATGGCTCGGAAGCCATAATCATCCAATGCCCATGGTGCGTGTTCTCGGCTGGAACCACACCCGAAATTTTTACGAGTGAGCAAAATATGTGCACCCTGATAACGTGGCTGGTTAAGCACAAAATCCGGATTTAATGGACGCTTGCTATTATCCATGCCGGGTTCACCGTGATCCAGATAACGCCATTCATCGAAAGCATTGGGGCCAAAGCCACTACGTTTGATTGATTTTAAAAACTGCTTTGGAATAATGGCATCTGTGTCTACATTGGCGCGATCCAGAGGTGCTACCAGAGCAGTAAGGGTAGTAAAAGATTTCATGCTGGTATTTCAGTATTGTGTAGTTAATGATTGAATTTTGAGCAAGCCCTGACGGGCTTGCGTACAGTTACATTTCTGAGCGTACGTGGTCAGAAGCATTACTTACTGCCTGACCACCGGAGGAAATATCACGACCCACACCGGAAACAGTATGACAACCCGCCAGAAAACCAACAATGGCAATACTCAAAAGCATCAGTTTTTTCATGATTTTATCCTTGTATGATTATTTATCGGCAGCATTGGATAAGTGCTGGCCACCGGCTCTTACATCCTGTCCCATTCCATGAATTGTGTGACAACCGGAGAGTACAGCCATAACCATTGCAGCAATTAACAACATTTTTTTCATGCCTTACTCCTTAAACAAAGATAAAAGTTAACAAATTCAATCAGAACTACATGCTTATCATGCACTTGCTGGCCTAAAACTGCAAGTTATTCACTTTATATTTGTCGCACATCGGTAAAATGTCCGGTAATTGCTGCTGCGGCAGCCATGGCCGGACTAACTAGATGAGTACGCCCGCCATTGCCTTGCCGGCCTTCAAAATTGCGGTTGGAAGTAGAAGCACAGCGTTCCTGTGGCTGTAAGCGGTCTGCATTCATCGCCAGACACATTGAGCAGCCCGGTTCACGCCATTCAAAGCCAGCCGCAGTAAAGATTTTATCCAGACCTTCTTCTTCCGCTTGCTGTTTAACTATGCCAGAGCCGGGCACAATCAATACCCTTTTAACATTATCTGCCTTGTGTTGCCCTTCTGCGACTTTGGCGGCCATACGCAGATCCTCAATGCGCCCGTTGGTGCATGAACCGATAAATACCACATCAACCGGAATTTCATTTATTGGTGTGCCGGCAGTTAATCCCATATATTGTAAGGCGCGCTGCATGCCTTCGCGTTTAACCGGATCAGCCTCTGCTGCTGGATCTGGTATCTGTTTGTTTATCGCGATAACCATTTCCGGTGATGTGCCCCAAGTTACCTGAGGCTCTATATCTGCTGCGTTAAAGTGATAGGTTTTGTCAAAATGTGCGCCATCATCAGACACCAGAGTCTGCCAATAGCTGACAGCCTGTTCCCATAATGCCCCTTTGGGTGCAAAATGACGGTCTTTGATGTAATCAATGGTTGTCTGGTCTACGGCCACCAGACCAGAGCGGGCACCGGCTTCAATTGCCATATTGCAAAGTGTCATGCGCCCCTCCATTGATAGATTGCGTATGGTTTCGCCACCAAATTCAATTGCATAGCCAGTTCCGCCAGCCGTACCAATCTGGCCGATGATATACAAGGCAATGTCTTTGGCGGTAATGCCGGATTTGAGATTGCCATTAATTTCAATCAGCATAGTCTGTGATTTTTTGGCGGTAATGCACTGTGTTGCCATCACATGTTCTACTTCAGATGTGCCGATGCCATGAGCAAGTGCACCGAATGCACCATGTGTGGACGTATGCGAATCGCCGCATACTACCGTCATGCCCGGTAGAGTAGCACCCTGTTCCGGGCCAACAACATGGACAATTCCCTGATTGATATTTTTAAATGGATAATATTTCTGTACGCCGAAATCCTGAATATTTTTATCCAGCGTATTGACTTGAAGTTTGGATATGGGATCAGTAATGCCTTCATCCCAATGATCAGTAGGGGTATTGTGATCAGCTGTGGCCACAATGCTTTGTTCGCGCCAGAGGGGACGATGCGCCAGCTTCAGGCCTTCAAATGCTTGCGGGCTAGTTACTTCATGCACCAGATGGCGGTCGATATAAAGTAATACTGTGCCATCTGCCTGCTCTTGGACAATATGGCTATTCCACAGTTTTTCATACAGGGTTTGTGCGTTCATTGGAGTAGCTTTGTTTTGTTATGATTTCTGTGTGAGGAATCTTAATACTGTTAAGAGGGATTTACAAGTGTTTTGTCTAAAAATAAAACATTCAGCCGTTTTCAGCAAAAATTTATAGTATTTTTAGACTAAATGTCTAATTTGTTTTAGCAAGCATAGCTGGATTATTTTTGATAATGATAATATTTGCTGTTTTCTGCTGAATTGTCGTTTATTGTTATAATGATGACTGCCATATGAAGCAAAAATGCTGTGTGTGAATGTAGAAAGGAATGAAATATGAGTTTACCGGATGTGGCCGCAGCGCATCGTATAGAGTTGCAGAATTTTGAACGTGCAATTTTAGCCAGACAAACCCAGATTGAATCATGGTTTCGTTCTCAATGGCGACATCACCACGCTCCTTTTTACGGATCGGTGGACATTCGCAACAGCGGATATAAATTGGCCAGTATCGATATGAATCTGTTTCCCGGCGGTTTTAATAATCTGAATCCTGCTTTTCTGCCTCTGGCGTCAGTAGCGGCGCAGGATGCGGTGGAACGTGCCTGTGCTGAAGCTCAGTCAGTATTATTAATCCCCGAGAACCATACGCGGAATACTTTTTATCTGCAAAATGTTTATGCATTGTATTCCATTCTGCGGCATGTCGGTTTAGATGTTCGTATTGGTACACTGAATCCTGAAATTACTCAGGTAACCACGCTTGAAACCGCACTTGGTGACCACATCACACTGGAACCAGTACAACGGCAGGGAAACCATTTGCAGCTGGCGGATGGATTTACACCATGTATGATTCTGTTAAATAATGATTTGTCTGGCGGTGTACCAGAAATCTTACAGGGTCTGGAGCAGACATTGTTACCACCAGTGAAAGCTGGCTGGACCACAAGGCGCAAAAGTACCCATTTTCAAGCTTACAATCAGGTAGCGGCAGAATTTGCCCAGTTAGTAGGTATCGATGAGTGGGTAATCAATCCCTATTTTGAAGTATGCAGCGATCTTGATTTCACTAGCCATGAAGGAGAAAATCGTCTGGCTGAAACCGTCGAACGGCTGTTACAGCGTATTCAGCACAAATATGATGAGCTGGGGATTGAGGATAGGCCTTTTGTTATTGTTAAAGCTGATGCTGGCACTTATGGTATGGGAGTGATGAGTGTGCATTCTGCTGATGAAGTGCGTGGACTCAATCGCAAAAAACGCAATAAAATGGCCAAAATCAAAGAGGGGCTGGAAGTTAGCGAAGTCATCGTGCAGGAAGGTATCTATACTTATGAAACACTGCATGGCGCAACAGCCGAACCTGTTGTATACATGATGGATAGATTCGTTATCGGTGGCTTTTATCGCGTGCATCAGGATCGTGGGCCTGATGAGAATCTTAATGCCGTAGGCATGCATTTTGTCCCATTGAAATGTAATATTGCTTCACCGGAAACGCAAAATGATGAAGAAGAGGCCGTAAGCAAACGCGAGTTTAAGCCGTGGGAAAAGCTGAGCATACCACAGACTAATGATATTACTCAGGCCAGTGATTGCGAAAGTACTCGTTTGTATGTGTATGGTGTACTGGCCAGATTATCTTTACTGGCTGCAGCTATTGAGCTGGAAAATATGCCCGAACCGACTGTTTAATTTGCCTGCACTGCCTTGATTGTATTGTTGTGCTGATTTTCAGGATTCAGCAAAACAGCTTCAGTATTAATAAATCGTTAATTGATAAAGTTATATACATAATGAAAAAAACTCGAGTATTAACCGGCGTTACCCCCAGCGGAATACCGCATTTGGGCAATTATGTTGGGGCAATTCGTCCGGCGATTCAGGCCAGCCTGAACCCTGACGTGGAATCATTTCTGTTTTTATCAGACTATCATGCTCTGATTAAATGTCATGAACCTGAAAAAGTGTACGAATCCACAAAAGCTGTGGCGGCGACCTGGCTTGCCTGCGGTCTCGACCCAGAACGTACCACTTTCTATCGTCAGACAGATATTCCCGAAATAATGGAATTAAACTGGATTCTTACCTGCAATACCGCCAAAGGGCTGATGAACCGCGCACATGCCTATAAGGCAGCCATGCAGGAAAATGCTGAGAAAGGGCAGGAAGACCCGGATCATGGTATTGAAATGGGGCTGTTCTGTTATCCGATGCTGATGAGTGCGGACATTCTGATGTTTAATGCAGATAAAGTCCCTGTAGGTCGAGACCAGATTCAGCATCTGGAAATGGCGCGCGATATTGCAGGCCGTTTTAATCATCGTTTCAAACCGCTGTTTACCTTACCGGAAGCGCAAATCGACGACAATGTTGAAACACTTGTGGGGCTGGATGGCCGTAAAATGAGCAAAAGTTATGGCAATACCATTCCGCTGTTTGAGTCTGAAAAGAAATTGCAGAAAGCTGTTAATAAGATTGTCACTAATCTGAAAGAACCCGGCGAAGCGAAACAGCCGGATGAAAGTCCCTTGTTTGATATTTACAAGGCATTTGCCACGCCAGCAGAAACCGACCAGTTTACACAGATGCTCGCAGATGGACTGGCCTGGGGTGAAGCCAAGAAAATTCTGGCGGCAAAAATCAATGAGGAACTGGCTGAGAAGCGTGAACGCTTTGCGCAACTGAACGCACAGCCTGCTCTGATTGAAGATATTTTGCAGGCTGGTGCTGTAAAAGCGCGCCAGCAGGCACGGCCACTACTGGAGGCAGTACGCGAAGCAGTGGGTATCCGTTCATTAAAATAGAGTATATTTTTATCCGGAAGGGAAAATAACTCTCCCTGCCGGATAAACACTCCGACAGGTAAACTCGATGAAAATCCTATTTATTGCCGACCCGATGGCAGGTTTTAAAACCTATAAAGACACCACGTATGCCATGATGCGGGAGATGGCCAGACGTGGCTGGAAACTGTTTCATACATTAGCCAGTCAGTTGAGTGTGCAACAGGAATGTGTTGTGGCCAGTGCGAGCGAGTTCAGCTTTACTGATGCCAGCGATGAGCATGATCATAACTGGTTTAAACCTTTGCCACCGCAACAATGCCCACTGAATCGTTTTGATGCGGTTATCATGCGTACCGATCCGCCTTTTGATATGCAGTATCTGTATGCTACTCAATTGTTGACACTGGCCGCCAAACAGGGTGCCTATGTGTATAACAGTGGTCAGGCAATGCGTGATTTTAATGAAAAACTGGCCATTCTGGATTTTCCTGAGTTTACCGCCCCAACGTTGGTTACGACGCACGCAGTTGATGTGCGAGCGTTTCTAAGTGAATATCATGACATTATTATCAAGCCGTTGGATGGAATGGGCGGTATGGGTATCTTTCGCCTAAAACAGAACGACCCCAATATTGGCAGTATTCTGGAAATGCTGATGCGTCTGGATAGTCGCACCATTATGGCGCAACGTTATATTCCCGAAATTGTTCATGGCGATAAACGCATATTGATTATCGGCGGTAGAGTTGTGCCTTATGCGCTGGCACGTATCCCGCAGCAGGGTGAAACGCGTGGCAATCTGGCTGCTGGTGGCAGAGGTGTGGCTCAGCCATTGAGTGAACGCGATCTACAGATTGCAGAAACACTGGCTCCAGAACTGGTACGCAGAGGTATTTTACTGGCTGGTCTGGATGTTATTGGTGATTACCTCACTGAAATCAATGTGACCAGCCCAACTGGTTTTCAGGAAATTAGCAAACAAACCGATTGTGATGTGGCCGCATTGTTTGCCGATGCAGTGGAAGAGGCTGCGCGCTTGCACGGTTCACCTGTGTAGTTTTTCATATATTTTATAAATAGCAGATGTAAAAAGGGAAAATTATTGTTATGCCGGAAAATAACAATCAGTACGCCATAAATGTTAAAGGTAAAAAAGGTTTACGCCGTATATTCAATGCTTATGGTTATTCTCTAGCCGGTTTGAAAGCCGCCTGTAGCGAGTCAGGTTTTCGTCAGTTGTTATTATTAAATAGCGTATTGATTGTACTGGTATTCGTGCTGGATTTTGGTATGCAGACACGGATGGTATTGATTATGGCCTCATTCTTAAGCTGGATTGTTGAGCTGTTTAATACCGCTATTGAGGCAGCCGTAGATCATACTTCGCTAGCTAAACATCCTTTGGCCAAACGTGCTAAAGATACAGCTTCGGCCGCTCAGTTGTTAGCTTTGCTACTTCTGGCTATCTTGTGGTTATTGGCATTATGGCGTGATTACCTGATTAACTGGTTTTAGACAATACTGCATTTTTACACTTTAGACAGTTAGATTACGGATGCGGGTATTTTTAACTTTTTACAGGAATTATTGACTAAACATAAATCTGGCTGCTGACTAAAAAATAGAAAGTAAACAATGCATTTTTTGATAATTCTATTACCTGTATTCGGTATTTTTGTCACAGGTTTTATGGCGCAGAAAGTATTAAAATTTGATATTGCCAATTTGTCAAAAATGTCGTTGTATATTCTTTCGCCATTTTTAGCCTTTAAAACGTTCTATAGCAATCAGCTAACTGTTGCCTATGCTTATTATGCCTTATATGTACTGGCATATTGACGCGGTGATGACTGCGTAAAATCGATTTGTTTAAATCGTTCATCATTTAAGATAAGTCGTGAACGTATAAAAGTAGGGTTAGCTAATCTTGTATTCATGTTCTTGACCTAAATCAAACTATAAGGGGCACCGTATGTCAATTAATGTAGATTTTATTAATGGTTATTTAGAGGCGATGCGCTGCCTTAATATGGGGCCTAATCATGGCTGTTATTTTTCTATTGTATTGTTAGAGCATAGAGGTAATTTGAGTAATACCTTGAAACAACATTTTGGAACCTTGGTTGACAGTAAAGGTAAGCACTATGACGGTGATTTATGGCATATAAACCCAGTACAGATAACGGTAGAGAAATTCACACAAATAATAAGTGAATGGTTCTTTAAGCTTTCCTATTCGCCAACGATACATAAAGAGAATAACATATGGGGCATCCGCGGTTTTATTGATGCATTAGCACCAGTAAAGCTTAACTCATGCTATTTATATGAAATCCACATTTCTCCGCCAATTTCCTATGCAACACGATGGTGTGATTTAGTTATCATTTATCAAAATGAACATTACTTAATTCATTTTGATTTCGATAGTTAGTCAAATCTTAATAAAAGAAGATAATAGAATATATGTGTTGGGCTGATTATACTAGTTTATCTTTGATGAAAATTATGTCATTACAACAATCAGGATAATTGTGTCCTGATGCTATCTATATGCTTTATAAATAAAAAATTATGGTACGTTGGTAATTTTGGTTTGGCTTGGTACTGCTGGCCGTGAGCATGATAGGGGATTCATCTATTCCAGTAATCATGCTGATTCTGGGTATGCAATTGGCAACATTACATATCAGACAAATTGAAGTTGCCAAAATAAGCTTTACGCTGGTAGTCCGATTGATGGTATCACCCCTGTGGGCGTTGCTGCTGGTGTATTTTATGCCGATAGACCTGATGGCGAAAAAAATATTGATTGTTCTTGCCGCCATGCCGACAGCAGCTAATACTACTTTGATGTCCGTGCAGTTCAACAGCAAACCGCAATTGGTTTCTTCAGCCACTTTTTTCAGTACGGTATTAAGCCTGATTACCTTGCCGATAGTGCTGATGCTGGTTCAGCCGCCGGTTATGAATCTATTAGCGATTTGAGTGGTGATTTAAGCTAATAAATGTATATTTGATATATGCTTATCTGAATAAATGACAGGTCTTATTATTGGTGTGACCGGATCTGATTTATTCCCTGATGTAACAATACTTATTACCCATCCTATAATGTTCTTTTACTTGAAACGGATTATAACAATATATAGTACAATTTATTTTAGGTTAAAAGACATGAACATAAGCAAGCAACATGGTTGCAGAAGTATTGTTTATTTATTAATTACGGTAATAGGCTGGGGAATTATGTATCCAGCATCCAAACATGCTGTATCTTCAGGTATTGATGGCTATTACCTTACATTCATCCGTTATGTTTTGGGCGCAGTGCTTGTCAGTGTGATATTAATCGTTCTGGAAGGAAAACAAAGTTATCAGACTGAAGGTAAAACCTTACTACTTTGGTTTTTCGGAAGTATCGGCTTTGCAGGGCTAAATTTTCTCACATTCATAGGAATCGGTTATTCATCAGCAGAACATGCAACTATTATATTAGCACTCATGCCCTTATTATCGTTTGCTTTAACATGTATTATTAATCGTAGTTTCCCCGATACTAAAACCATTTTCTGTATGCTAATAGCTTTTGCCGGCATAGTTTTGGTTATTACTAATGGTAATTTCAGTCATTTGATGGCTTCATCTAGTTTTATTGGTGATTTGTTATTACTGGCAGCCACTGTTTGCTGGGTAATTTATACCTATTTTGCCAATGTTATGATTTCAGTATATAGATGGAGTGCTTTACGAGTCACTGCTTTAAGCTCTTCCTTAGGAACACTGAGTATAATAATCATTACTTTAACGGCTACTTTATTAGGATATGCCAGCTATCCAAGTTCTCATGCATTAGTAGGCAGTAAATTAGATATATTTATTTTGGTCATGACCACTTTAGTGATTATTAGCTGGAATGCGGGTATTAAAGTGCTTGGCACAATCAATGGTGTTTTATTTGTTAATCTGGTGCCAGTTATTTCGTATATTATCGGCCTTTTACAAGGGCATAATGTTTCGTATATTGAAGTTTTTGGTATGGTTATTACGCTGATGGCATTAATAATGAATAATCTCTATATGCGTAAAAATGAAGCAGAAACATAATTGTTGAAATGAAAAATCATTTACAGAGTATGCATTTAGCTAGTCTAGAATTATTTCTGGTAGCAGCTGAGAATGAAAATTTTTCGGCTGCTGCTGAGTATTTGAATATCACGCCTGCTGCTGTTAGCCGCTCAATCAAAAGACTTGAAGAAAGGATTGGTATTGAATTATTCAGCCGAAATACACGTAAAATCAAATTAACGCCTGAGGGGAAAATTTATTATAAAAAATGTTCGGAAATATTAGAATCATTAATAAGTACAGAACGTGAAATCAAACTGCACAAAGAGTCTGTTGCAGGCAGACTGAAAATCAGTGTCCCAGAAAGTTTTTTTAATTATAAAATTGCGCCATGTTTAAATAATTTTTGCAAACAATATCCCCAACTTAAACTAGATTTTCATGTAACCAATCGCAATATTGATTTTGTGGCTGAAACTTATGACCTATCGGTGAGGTTGATTCAGCCTGAGACCAAACTTGAGTCTTTTTTAATTAAAAAGACATTATATAATGCTGTATCTGGTCTGTTTGCTAGTCCAGAATATTTGGCCAGCAACAGCAGAATACAATGTCCATCAGATATTAAGAATCATCAGTGTATTAATTTCAGCATCAGCGAAAATAATAAAAAATTCTCATGGTACTGTGTAGATAATCATTCAGAAAGAAATTTTCATTATTCGAACCAGATACAGGTGTTTGACAATATTCTTGCGACTAAGTTTCTAGCATTGAATAATTGTGGAATTGTACATTTGTTTAAATTTGCAGTGCATGATGAGCTACAGAATAATAAATTGGTTGAAATTTTACCTGAATATTCTATTAATCATTTATGGCAATTTTGCTTTCTTTACCCTGAATCACATAGAAAGTCAGCAAAACTAAGGGTTTTTACCGATTACTTCATTCAAAATATCAAATGATTGAGCAAAATTCGAGGTATATTTATGCCGATATATTTGGTATTAGAGTAATCAGGCAGCTTAAATTTTTAATAAATGCTTTATGTAACGGAATTACCAAGCCGTAGCCCAAAATATAAATATATATTATTAGTTATTCAGGCTAATTCTGATTTAAAAGATGAAATATGCAAAATTGCAGATAAACTTCTTTTTGAAATCATATCAATGTAAAGATTTTTGTCTTTAGTAATGTTCAGAACTTATCGTTAGCACCATAAATCGGTATCATAGTCGCTTACCTGCTGTAATGACAGACTGAGTGGCTTATGACAAAATTAAAATTTACCAAAATGCATGGTTTAGGTAATGATTTCATGGTTATTGATAGTATCAACCAGAAATTTGACCCGACTACAGCACCCATTGCCGCATGGGCACAACGGCATACAGGTGTAGGATTTGACCAGCTTCTCTTGATTGAAGCCCCGCAGACAGCAAAAGCTGATTTTCGTTATCGCATCTTTAATGCCGATGGTTCAGAAGTGGAACAGTGTGGTAACGGTGCACGCTGTTTTGCCCGCTTTGTCTATGATAAAGGCTTAACCAACAAGCAACAGATTGTGGTAGAAACGGCAGGTGGGGTGATTGTGCCGCATTTAAATGATAATGGTACAGTAACAGTAGATATGGGCGTGCCATTATTTGCACCCGAACAGATTCCGTTTGCTGCCATTGATGAAGATGATGCCCAGCGTATCAGCCATCGGCTGGTTGTCGGAACTGATGCGGTTGATGTGACCTGTATCAATATGGGTAATCCGCACGCCGTTATGGTGGTGGAAGATATCGACCAGACACCAGTACATCGGCTAGGTGCTGCAATTGAAAACCACAGACAGTTTCCACAGCGGGTTAATGTGGGATTTATGCAAATACTGTCACCACAACAGATTCGCTTGCGTGTCTTTGAGCGCGGTGTCGGCGAAACGCAGGCTTGCGGTACCGGTGCATGTGCAGCCGTAGTAGCCGGAATCAGTCTGGGTTTGCTGGGCGATGATGAACCGGTACAGGTGAATTTACCCGGTGGGCTGCTATCGATTAGCTGGCAGCAACGGCCAGACGCTCATGTCTGGATGACTGGTGCGGTGCAGACTGTATTTGAAGGGGAGATTAATTATTTATGAGTATTGATGAGGCAAAAGTGCGTGCTTTTTTACATGCGCACCCACAGTGGCTGTACGAACATGCTGCCGAGTTTAATTTGCGCCCGATTGAAAGCAAAATATTGTCATTTCAGCAGGGCAAGATGCAAGTGATGCAGCGTAAAACCGAGAAAATGGCTTCGCAACTGATTCAGATGCTGGGTGATGCGGATGCAAATCATACACTGATGGCTAAATTTATGGCATTTGATCAGCGTCTGCTTACCGTAAATACAGTGGCACAGTGGCAGCGTGCAATCAGGGATGGGTTGAAGAATGAATTTGCTTTATCTCACTATGCACTGAAAATCGTTACCCATATACCAAAAAATGTGCGTGTGCCTGTAACTTTACTGGCAGACGACAAGATTAAAGTCATTAGTGAAAAATTAACTGCTCCTGTTTGTGGTGCTTTACCGGTAGCTGCTTTATTAGAGTTATTACCTACGCAGCCACGTCTGGAAAGTTTTTTACAGTTACCACTGCTCTGGAAAGATCAAGTGCTTGCAATATTGGTTATTGGCCATGAAAATGAAGCACATTTTGCTCCCGATATGGCCACCGAATGGGTAACAGCCATGGCTGATAATATGGCTATTGTTCTCGCACGTTTGCTGAAACTGGTACGCTAATGGGTACACTAATAAGTAATGCTGTTGTACTGATATATACAGTGCTGTTTGTCTGGCAATGCTGTAAGTATCAGCTTCATGGCTGGTTGGCGGCATCCGTAACTATCTGGTTGGTTTTGGCTAACATAAGTAGTGAGATTTTGCCGGGTATTGCTGGTCCTTTTAAGCCGATAAATTCGTTTTTGGTGCCAGTATACGTATTGCTAGGGTCATGTTTTGTTATGCATCAAGGCTGCAAGCTCAGGAATAGCCCTTATTTAACTATGCTGTTCTACAGTAGCTGGTTACAGCTTGGATCGTTGGCTATCTGTCTGACTTTAGTTTTGTGCCTGATAAAAAAAGCTGCTCTGATTATCCCTTTTCTAGTTAGTTTGCTTCAGATGTTCGCCTGGCAACCGATTTTCTGGATTGGTAGTCAATGGATATTGATGATGATGCTATTTTTGCGTGGCGCCGACAAAGAAAAACCAATATGGCGATGGCAGACTTTATTGCTTTTCAGTTTGTTTACGCAGCTGGTATATATGACGTTAAGTTTTAGAGGAAAATTGTAATTGAGGTTGCTAACTGGCAACTAAGATAATTTATTCTGTATTGAATAATGGGATAACGAAAAAGCCAGACTAAACAGTCTGGCTTTTTTGATTTTTGTGTGCTTATTTAGAAGCAGCAGCTGCAGAAGCTTCGGCTTCAGCTTCAGAAGCAACAACAGGAGCAGCAACTTCAGAAGCGGCTGCAGCTGGCTCAGAAGCAGGAGCAGCAACTTCAGAAGCAGGAGCAGCAATTTCTGAAGCAGCAGAAGCAGCAGGAGCTGCTTCGTCTTTAGTACAAGCAGCCAAGAACAAAGACATCAGGGCAGCAGCAGCTAACAAAGATTTTTTCATGATTATGTACCTTAATCTGTATCAAAAAGTATTACTTTAATGATGGAAGTCCAGTTTTTGCACACCATATCGTTTCATCAACAAATAGCTATAGTGCGCATAACTTGTGCAAATCGAATTATGCCCCGCCTTGCAAACTAATGCAATCAGCCATGCGTGTATTTTTGTTAAATAAGCCGGTAGGTAAAGTCTGTTGCCTAATTGAAAATGCTGTTTGATGATATATAAGCTTCTATGCACAATTACAGGCCATTAGTATAATTAAAGATATAAGGTATTGATAAAATTTAGTAAAAGTAAATAATATTCAACAATAATTTTACAGTTAAGTGATTACATGTTCAAATTATTAAAATAAACAACAGTTGCTTTTTTACAACATATTTGCCTGTTTGTGGCTTTATTGCCTCATATAAATCTTTCAACTGTTGCTAATGGGGGCTTATTTCATGCATAGAGACGAAGACCCTGATTTTTGCTGACGGTAGCTGTAGAAAAAAGGATTTTTTATAAACGATTTTTTGAATATTCTGCATGTAGTCAGTGATTAACCTCAAATCTGCAATTCAATTATCTTATATATTCAGATTAGTATTATTAATGATATAGTTGTTCAATATATCTATAACCAGTGGCAGCTTTTTTGCTGTTTGTAACTCTACATTCTATATATTGAATTTAACATTTTGATCTGGTATCGAAAACAATTGAAAATTGTTAATCTGTTACTGAATGCATCTGCTGATTAAAACACAAATCTTAAGATAGCAAGCACTTTGCATGATTTAAAATCAAATTTGGTTAATGGTAGAGTATTGCCGGCTATAACCAATTTATCTGTCTCTGGCTAGTTTATCTGCGTCTATTCACATCTGAATTTGTTTACACCATTTATTAATCTGTCTATACAGCTTAGTCAAAGACCGTTTAATTGCTATAGTCACAGTTGAATGCCATTGTTCGTTATAATGACAAGTTTTAAATATCCGGCATGCTTATATCGGGCATGCTAGCTGTTTAGTTATCATTGTTTCAATCCAGAAAGCTTACCATGACAGAAACCGTTGAACGCGAAAGCATGCAGTATGATGTTGTGATTGTTGGTGCTGGCCCGTCAGGTTTATCTGCAGCCATCCGCCTGAAGCAACTGGCAGCCCGACAGCAACGTGACATCAGTGTGTGCATAGTCGATAAAGGTTCTGAAGTTGGCGCACATATTCTGTCTGGTGCAGTTATTGACCCTCGTTCTTTATCTGAGCTAATTGAAAACTGGCAGGAAAAGGGTGCACCATTATCCTGTCCTGTTAAGGAAGACCGGTTGCTGTTTCTAACCCAGAAGAAAGCCTATCGATTGCCTACTCCGCCAAGCTTTAACAATCACGGTAATTATATTATTAGTCTGGGAGTATTCTGTCGCTGGCTGGCGCAGCAGGCAGAAGAACTGGGTGTAGAAATCTATCCGGGTTTTGCTGCTGCGCAAGTGCTGTACCACCCTGATGGTTCCGTACGTGGCATAGCTACGGGAGATATGGGGCTAAACCGTGATAATAAGCCCGGGGATAATTATCAGCAGGGCATGGAGTTATTAGCGCAGCAAACCATCTTTGCGGAGGGCTGTCGCGGTTCGCTTACTAAAACCTTGATTCAGCAGTTTGGATTAAACAGGGATTGTCAGCATCAGACCTACGGAATCGGGATTAAAGAGTTATGGGAAATCGCGCCGGAAAAATCCAGACCAGGCACGGTAATACATTCAATTGGCTGGCCACTGGATCAGCAGACATATGGCGGTTCATTCCTGTATCACTTGAATGATAATAAAGTGGCTGTGGGATTTGTAATTGGTCTGGATTACCAGAATCCTTATTTGTCGCCCTTTGCTGAAATGCAACGCTATAAAACCCATCCAGCCATTCGGGAAGTGCTTGAAGGTGGTAAGTGTGTTGCTTATGGTGCACGCGCATTAAGCGAGGGGGGGCTGCAAAGTCTGCCTAAGCTGACTTTTCCAGGTGGTGTACTGGTTGGCGATACTGCTGGCTTTCTGAATGTACCGCGTATCAAAGGTATCCACGCAGCTATGAAATCAGGAATGTTGGCAGCAGAAGCCGTGATTGACGTATTGAATGCAGAAGGCATCGATGATAGTAGTAATAGTGAAGCGGTAAGGTATACTGAATTATTCCGAAACAGTTGGTTATATACTGAATTGCATAAAGTTCGCAATATGCGGCCAGCGTTCAAATGGGGGTTGTTTGGCGGTCTGGCTTATAGTGCGCTTGAAGAATATCTGTTCAGGGGCAAAACTCCATGGACACTTCGCCATCACTGTGCCGATTATGCATCTTTACGTAAAGCACAGGACTGCCAGCCTATTGATTATCCTAAAGCAGATGGTAAATTAACCTTTGATCGCATGAGCAGCGTTTTTCTGGCTGGAATCAGCCACAATGAAAGCCAGCCGGTACATTTACAACTTCACAACCCGGAGCTGGCCATCAGTGTCAATTATCGTGATTATGCCAGCCCGGAAATCCGTTACTGTCCTGCTGGTGTGTATGAAATTGTTGAAAAAGCGGGAAATCCACATTTGCAAATTAATGCACAGAATTGTGTACACTGCAAAACCTGTGATATTAAAGATCCAGCCCAGAATATTAACTGGGTTTGCCCAGAAGGTGGCAGTGGGCCCAATTATGCGGAAATGTAAATGTTAAAATGAGCTTAAATTAGCAAGCCCCAATAAAACAGGCTGGTAATATTATTATTACCAGCCTGTTTCACATCAGTGTTCACGTTCATGAAAGAATGCGTATGTTGCGTCATGAAATAGTTCTACTTGCGGATTTTCTTCATACTGCAACTGTGCAACTTCGTTATCAAAAGCTGTACGAATGGATTCTGTGGCCGGTTCTGCTATATCTGCTGGCAGTGCTCGTAATAAGCCTTTCAGTGCCGTAGCCAGAACCCGGTTTTGCATAATTAGGGCTTCGTTACTTTCTTCAAGAAACTCAATACGCTGTTCGATTGTACTCATCATTTAATCCTAATTTAATTGGGAAAAATATACATTATTTTAGCATTTTAACCTATAAAAGTTGTTATAATTACTCAGATATGGCGCACTAAAAAATCATGTGTAGCCTGGTTAAAATATATCGGGATGACGAGAGAGGGGGCATGGTGAAAAAACGGTATGAACAACAAAATCAATTTGTTTTTACTCTGAGTGAAGATAATCCACCTAAACAGCAATTTGTGGCCAGTACGGCTACCAGTACAACAACAATGACGACAGACGCGATGCCCGAGTGGGAACGCCGTCTTGAACAACTGCGACAACACAAAAAAAAGCAGGATGGCGAATCTGTTCACCATGAGGGTGAAAAAATCATTAAACCGTCAGTGGCCGCACGCAAAACCAGAAGGCCGGAACACGGCTTCAATTTGCCACCTGCGGTAACGAGTACTGTAGCAGGCCGTAGCGCATATACAGCCCCAAATACCAGAAACAATAACCTGCCTCAGTCTAATAATGAAGTTTTACTTGATCCAGTACAGCGGGAGCGGGTTTATCGTGCCTACCTGAAGCAATGGCAGCAGCAAAGTACTCTGGAAGCCCAACAGCAGGAATCTGCTTTAAATGATACAGCCTTACTTATTCAGGAAGACTGGCTGGCTGCACAGAACTGTTTACAAAGCGCACCCATCGATGAAAATTTACCTTCAAACTGTACTATTCAATTAAAGGGTAATCAGTCTACTGTTTTACAAACAGAAACCAGCCAGAATAATGCTGATAGTGAACTGACTGCCACAACAGAAAACGGCCAGCCGATTATTCATGTACACATGCATGTGATCGAACCACGCGGAACGGCCAACAGGGCAGTAGCCTGTATTTCCGAACAAGCATTATTGCAGCAGTTAAGCGAGAAATTACGCCCCCATCTGGCCGATGTATTGTCAGGTATGGTGCGTGTTGCCGTACAAAAACATACTGCCGGATTGGTAAGTACCTTGCAGCGTGAATTACTGGCAGAAGTCCCTGCGGCGGTAGAAGATGTATTACAGCATAATCTGGCGCAAGTAATGAATAATTTTAAGAAAAAACAACGCTAAAAGCTGATTTTATTTTGCCGGTTATGCACAGTGGACTAAAAATTTTTATCTCCAGTTCTGTTGTGATACAAAGATAATTGCAGTTTCATCAGTTTTGTCACATAACCAAAAGATTAAAAATTAAGGTAGCCAAATATCAGTTTGGATAATATTCATTTTGCTGTACAGGATAGCGGTTTTGAGTAATCGATAATATTGTTGTCGCCCGTCTTATCGCAAACTGGCAAAACTATTTATTTTTAGAACTAAACCTAAATTTGTGTCGTTTTACTATCGCGGCAAAAGTTTAAATGCATTCAGTGAATAATGGAGAACAACTGGCAATTATGCTATACTGCGCGCCATTCTGATTAAAATCAATGCAATGCCAGTATAGCTCAGTTGGTAGAGCAGCGCACTCGTAACGCGAAGGTCGTAGGTTCGATTCCTATTACTGGCACCAGTTTAATGCATTGATTATCCAAATATTTTCTAAATATAAATTTATCTGTTTTCGATAGCAAAATGCCACCGTGTCCAACTGGCCGGATGGTTTTGTCAAGTTCTTGGATATATTTAATAAATTATTGATTGTTATACAGGCCGAAGCAGAACATTTTGCCAGCCTGTTATCATTACTACTTCTATAAATTCAGGAAAAAGAGCTGATTCCAATGCTGACAAAAATTTTGCCAACCCCGTATCAGCTACTCCATTCTGTTACTATGCAGTTTCGTTTAAACGTGCGTAACGTTGTGCCAGTACTGCACATATCATCAATTGCAACTGATGAAAAATCATCAGTGGTAACAGCATAATCCCAACTATACTGGCAGGGAACAGGACATTGGCCATAGGAACACCATTGGCCAGACTTTTCTTAGAACCGCAAAAAACAATAGTAATTTCATCAGCGCGATTGAAGCCTAGCGAGCGTGCAATTAGTGTATTGACACAGATGACCAAAAAAAGTATTAGCAGGCTCAGCATAACAATCATACCGATTGAACCCAAATTAACCTTATGCCATAAACCTTCAACTACTGCATCACTGAAAGCAACATACACCACCAGCAGAATTGAACCACGGTCAGTACGGTTTATCCATACTTTATGTTTATGAATCCAGTTGGCAATTAGTGGCCGTGCCAAATGGCCTACAACAAAAGGCAACATCAGTTGCAACAGAATCGATTCAATTGCGGCTGTCGTATCAACATTGTTGCCGCTGGTAGGCATCATCAGACCAACCAGAACTGGTGACAGAAAAACGCCGAGAATGCTTGAGGCTGAAGCACTGCACACTGCTGCGGCCACATTCCCTCCGGCAACAGAAGTGAAAGCAATTGCAGATTGTACCGTAGCCGGCAGTGCACACAAATATAAAAAACCCAGATAAAGCTCGGGAGAAAGCCAGTGCGGTACCAAAATCCGCAAGCCTAACCCAATTAGTGGAAACAATATAAACGTACTGCAAAACACCACCAGATGCAGCCGCCAGTGCCTGATGCCTTCCGTGATAGCCTGACGGGACAGTTTGGCACCATGCATAAAAAACAGTAGAGCAATGGCAATGGTGGTCAAGTAGCTGAAAAATGTTTTTGCGCTGCCCTGACAGGGTAGAACAGTAGCAGTGCCTACAACAGTTAGCATTGCCAGTAAAAACGGATCAATATAAAATTTTTTGAGCAGATTATGCATGGCAGTAACCGTTATGCATGCTTATTGTCACCAAAGTCATTATTTTAGCGTAAAAGACTTGATGAAAAATAGCAGGTGCGTGAGTTAAAAAGGATTAATCTGGCTAAACGATTCCCATTCAATCAAAACGAATGAGTAGGTAATATCACCAATACGAAATTTTTCAGGTGTATGTACTGTACGGCTATAACTGTAATCAGGCCACTTGCGTGAAGTGCAGGAGATTTATTATTAGGAAATTGGCACTTAATGACCACTGAAAGGTTTAAAAAACCGGACAGGAGTTATCTGTCCGGTGTGTGATTTCAGATGTGATTTCAGAAAAACGAATTGAGCCCAAGAAAAATCAGCACAGAAAGTAGGGCAGCAGATGGCAGGGTAATTATCCAGGCCAGTGCTATCGGTTTCATCAGTTTCCAGTTGGCATTGTGATTAACCAGACCAATACCCAATACAGCACCAACCAGAATGTGTGTACTGGATACCGGTAATCCCATTAGTGTAGCCAGCATCACAATTGCGGCTGAAGACAGCTCTGCGGTGAAACCAGATGCTGGGTGCATTTTGGCCAGATTGGTGCCTACTGTCTGAATCACTTCTTTGCCGATAAACCACAAGCCAACAATCAAGGCAACACCAAAAGTTATCATCACTGGTGCCGGAATCGGGGCGTTAGTATCCATGCCTGTATCACCGGTACGGATAATATCCATAATGGCTGCGAAAGGACCTACTGCGTTGGAAATATCATTAGCACCATGACTGAATGCGAAACCGGCAGCCGTAAATACCTGCATCCAACTGAACATCAGAAAGGTCGACTTGCTCAAATCCTTACGTTTTAATGTCTTGGCGTAAATGAATGTGGCCATCCAGATAAGTGCGCCTATCATGATGATTAAAAGAAAATTGGTAACCACAGACAAGCCAAGATGCAGATTGGTTAATCCTTTGAATAACAGCATGGCGGTGATCATCATGCCACCACAGGCTGAAATTAAAGGTACCCAGCTATGTAGTGCTTTGAAAGCATCAATACTATTTTTACGGCTTTCGATGTCGGCCAGCCCCTTATAATAATCTGACTCCAGTTCTTCTGTGCTGTAATCTGGGTCGCTATAATTTTCGGCATCACGGGCAATTGCTGAAGAAATTTTGATTTTTTCTGTTTCGCTTAAGTGTTCAAACCAGATTTTGTGTTTTTCTTTATAAGCTTTTTTTTCCTGTTTGATTTGTTTCAGAGCAATATTCATGCGGTCGTTATAATCGAGTACATGTTTTTTTATCTGGCTAAAAAGCATAAATGACAGAGCTCCGCCTAAAACCGGAGAAATCACCCATGACAGGCCAATTTCGCCCATCCTATTCCATTGGATTAAGTCTAACGCGCTGCTGTTACCGGTTACCAGATAGCCCAGACACAGCCCGCCTCCAACCAGACCGCCAATCAGGGAATGGGTGGTTGAGACTGGCAGGCCTTTTTTTGTGGCTATTAGCAGCCAGATGGCCGCAGCCAATAATGCAGCCAGCATAACATTAATACATTGTGATGGTGTTAAATGCATGGCACCAAGGTCTATAATACCGTGACGAATGGTTTTGGTAACTTCACCGCCAGCAATTACTGCACCGGATACTTCAAAAACTGCAGCTATACCCAGTGCCTGTGGTATCGTAAGGGTTCCTGCGCCAACGCTGGTACCAAAGGAGTTGGCAACATCATTGCCGCCGATATTGAATGCCATGAAGGCGCCAAACAGGGTAGCAACGATGAATATCAGCGGAGAATGATGATTGGTGTAACCCAGCCCCCAATAGATAAAGTAGGCAATTGTGCCCAGTAACAGCGCTGCAAAAGTGTAATTAACCCGCATAATCAGGGGTGAGCGTACAGAGGATGTGTCTGAGGCCATAATGTATTTATAAAGTGAAAAATTCAGAATAAATATATGCTACCGTTACAGAACGGAGGCAGTGCTGTGTGAAAAACTGTCATTATAAAGATTTTTATTTCAAAAGGAGTAAATTATGTTTTCAAATTCGTTTTTACCTATAGCTTCCCCCCTGAAGTTTTATGCTGTTGTTCCCTCTGCGGATTGGGTAGCTCGAATGGTGGATGCAGGTGCCAATACTGTACAGCTACGCAATAAAACCGCGATTGGTTCTACATTGTACCGTGAAATTGAGCGTAGTGTGGCTTATGCAAAAGATTCGCCTACGCAATTATTTATTAATGATTTCTGGTGGGAGGCTGTAGATTGCGGTGCGTATGGGGTACATCTGGGGCAGGAAGACTTGGAAAGTGCTGATCTGGTTATGATTCAAAGTGCAGGGTTACGATTGGGTGTGAGCACCCATTCTCCTGATGAGTTGACAAAAGCACTGGCTGTAAAGCCAAGTTATGTTGCTTGTGGCGCAATTTTTCCTACTAAAACCAAAACTATGCCCAGCCAACCGCAAGGATTGGACAAGCTCAGACAATACGTTGTTCAGGCTGGTAGTACGCCAACGGTTGCTATTGGTGGGATTGATTTGAGCAATGCTCGCGAAGTATTGGCTACTGGCGTAAGTTCGCTAGCAGTGGTACGAGCGGTTACAGAAGCGGCTGAACCAGAAAAAATAGTTAAAGCATTTCAGGCGTTTTGGCAGAAATAAAGGCAAGTCAGTTTGCCAGTTTCAGCCCTTAAATTAGCACTGTTTACCGCAGCGCAAGCAGCTTTTGGGATATGGATATTTACAAATACATCATTTTGAGCAAAATGGATATAAAACCGCAATAATCGCTATGAAGCAAAATATATCAGCTATACTGGTAGCAGGATTTTCCTGATTTCCTGATAATTTGTTGCTGCCAATTATTATGTCAAAATTATTTCTTTCCGAACCAGATACATCGAAAACTGCTATAGGTGTTTTACTACTCAACCTGGGTACGCCCTCAGCACCCACACCTCAGGCAGTGCGTTCCTATTTACGTGAATTTTTATCTGACCAGCGCGTTGTTGAGTTGCCGCGTTGTTTATGGCAGCTAATTTTGCGCGGGATTGTTCTGCCTATTCGTGGACGTAAAAGTGCCCATGCTTACGGCACTATCTGGCAGGATAGCGGCTCGCCGCTGTTGACCGGTACTCAGTCCCTTACCACAGCGTTAGCCAAAATCATGCCCAAGGGCGTTGTTACCCGTTTTGCCATGACCTATGGGCAGCCTAGTGTGGCTAATGTTTTGCAGGAAATGAAACAGCAGGGGGTGCAACGTTTGCTAATATTACCGTTATATCCGCAATATGCAGGCTCCAGTAGTGGTGCTGCACTTGATCAGGTATGGCGGGTGATGCTTAAGCAGCGTGTGCAAATGGCGGTGCGCAGCATCACCAGCTTTTATGCTAACAGCAATTATATAAAAATACTGGCCAGACATATTCAGGCATACTGGCAGCAATATGGACGGGGGCAGTGTTTATTACTGAGTTACCACGGGATTCCACAGGCGCAGCATCAGGCCGGAGATGAGTATGTTGAGCATTGCACCACTACAACCCGTTTGCTGGTGGCTGAGCTTGGTCTGCAAGAAAGTGAATATCGACTGGCATTTCAGAGCCGTTTTGGTTATGCGCCATGGGTAGGCCCAAGTACACAGGATTTACTTATCCAGTTACCTCAGAGTGGAATAAACAGCCTTGATATAGTTTGCCCGGGCTTTGTTACCGATTGTCTGGAAACACTAGAAGAAATTGATATTCGGGGCAAAGCAGATTTTCTGGCGCATGGCGGAAAGCAATTTCAGTATATTCCATGCATGAATAGTGAACAGGAATGGGTAGAGGTATTGGCACCGCTAATCAGGCAGCATTTACAGGGTTGGCTGTAATTTCATACCGATATCTGTATCAGACAATAAACACGCCATAGTATTGTATCTATGGCGTGTTTAAGTTAGCGGTTTAAGCTGCCTCAGTCTGACTAATAATGCGAGCAATCAAGGCATTGTCTTTACCATGCATCTGTGGAATCTGTACTTCTATACCGTTACCGGCAGCCACTTCCACTGGATAGCCCTTACGTGTCATTGCTTCAAGCTGAATAATCTGATTACCGCTGGGGTGAATAATTTCCAGTTGGTCACCAACACTGAATTTATTTTTTACCTCAATTGTTGCCCAGCCATCAGCATTTATAGCGGTAACCTTGCCAACATACTGGCTTTGTTTTGATAAAGAATGGCCAGACAGGTAATTCTGGTATTCCTGAGTTTGATGACGTTCCAGAAAACCAGTGGTGTAACCACGATTAGCCAAACCTTCAAGTTCAGCCAGTAGCGTATAATCAAAAGGTTTACCAGAAACCGCATCATCAATAGCGCGCCGGTATACCTGTGCAGCACGGGCAACGTAGTATACCGATTTGGTTCGACCTTCCACCTTCAGTGAATCTACACCGATTTCCGCCAGTTTCGCTACTTGTTCCACCGCACGTAAATCTTTGGAATTCATGATATAGGTACCATGCTCATCTTCCATAATGGGCATCATATCACCCGGGCGGTTTGCTTCCTCAATTAAATACACTTTGTTTGCCAGCGGATGCCGTTGCTGCTCATTCAGGCCGAGCAAGGTATTCTCAGCCAGACTTTGTGCCTGTTTAAAATCAAAATCGCGCAATAGCTGCGCATCACCACTGTCACTATCCATCGTATTATGTACCTTATAATCCCAGCGACAGGCATTGGTACATGTACCTTGATTAGGATCGCGGTGGTTAAAATAACCAGAAAGCAGGCAGCGGCCGGAATAGGCAATGCATAAAGCACCGTGAACAAATACTTCCAACTCAATGTCTGGGCATTGCTGACGAATTTCAGCAATTTCGTTGATACTCAGCTCACGTGACAGAATAATCCGCTCAATCCCGATACTTTGCCAGAATTGCACTCCCCAGGCATTGGTAGTATTGGCCTGAACAGACAAATGTATCGGTATTTCCGGCCATTTTTCGCGCACTTTCATAATCAGCCCGGGGTCGGCCATAATCAGCGCATCTGGCTGCATGGCAATAATTGGTTCCATATCCGCCAGATAAGTTTTCAGCTTTGCATTATGTGGCAGAATATTACTGGCCAGAAAGAATTTTTTGCCACGCGCATGTGCTTCAGTAATTCCCTGTTCCAATATTGGCAGATGTGCAAATTCATTATTGCGTGCCCGCAGTGAATAACGTGGGGTACCTGCATAAACAGCGTCTGCGCCGTAGTCAAATGCGGCACGCATCCGCTCAAGTCCGCCAGCGGGCAATAATAGTTCCGGTGCTTTCATGAGTGTGCAAACTTTCCTGATGGTTTTGAATACTTTTAGGCAGCCGGCTATATTAAAGCCGGCTGCCTAAAAATAAAGTATCTGTTATTAAGAGAATTATCCGCTTTTTCCCAAACAGGGTCAATTGTCATGCCGTATCAGGCTATAATTGATGGTACGTATAGTCGATGTGAAAACTGGTCATGTCCAATAACCGCATTAATCATCAACCCGCTTTTTTGCTCGCCTCACGCCCATGGAGTGAAAGCAGCCTGCAAATAGAAATATTTTCCCGAGATTATGGCAGGGTGGTGATGCTGGCACGCAGTGCTCGGCGCAGACAAAGTGAATTACGTGGTGTGCTTGTTCCATTCATGCCCTTGCAGCTATCCTGGTATGGTAATAATGAACTAAAAACTTTACACCGTGCCGAATGGGTAGGAGGATGGCCACAGCCGCAGAATCAGTCCTTATTCAGCGCTTTGTATGTGAATGAGCTGGTGCTGAAACTTACAGCCCGCGAAGACCCTTTCCCACAGATTCATGCAGCAATGCATACCGTATTGCAAAGCATCGCCAGTGGTGAACATCTATCAGCGCTGCGGTATTTTGAATGGTCATTACTGCGCACTTTAGGCGTAGCACCCGATATCAGTCAGGATAATCAGGGACAGGCAATCATTGATTATGAGCGTTACTGGTTACGAGCCGAACATGCGCCGGTGTTATTAATGCAGGCACAGTTATCTGCACAAGAAAACGGGATTGTTGTCCATGGCCACACACTTAATGCCTTAACCTCCCAGACTCTAGCTGCCCAGCCTCAATGGCACCCGGAAGCGATTCGTCTCACTCGCATGCTTCTCGATTTTCGCCTGCCTGAAGGCATAACCAGTCGACGGGTACTGAAACAGTTGCAGCAATATACTGGATAATAATATTTGAGAAAAAAGATAAATACTGTACTAAAAATTGAATGATAATACTTAATTGCAGTATTTTTTATAGTTATAGATAAGGTTAAAATTTTGATATTTATAAAATAAAATTTTCAAAATTAAAATAATGAAAATAAATAATATGACTTCATTATTAGAATAGTCATTTGAATCCCATTTCAATTAAATTTGAATAAATTTTATTTTTTGTCACCTAATAATTTATAGAATAAGTCATTCCTAATAAATTTAGCTTTTAAATACATTACATAATTATTAATAATAAACAAATACATAGTTAAGAGATAATGTTAAAAACTTTTAGTGGCTATAAATATCAAAATGTGAACATAAAAATTTTGGTTAATAAGCCACAGTTATAATAATTATCCTCATAACAATATGAATAAAATTATTTACTTTTAACACGGATAAGTGAAAACAAGTTAAAATGAATGGGTGGCTAAGATACAAGTGTCACTACCTTAATCTGAATTAATTTTTTGCATTAAAAATTGAATTTTCATGAAATTTATTAAACAAAATCTGTTGAAAATTTTCATATTATTGTTTTAAATAGTTAAAATTTTTTAAGGTAATGGTTTTGTCTATTACCAATATTTAAATATTAAAAAGGAGTCATCATGTCAGAAAGCTTCCAAAATGAAGTGCCACCGGCACGTGTCAATATTAAACTGGATTTGCATACTGGGGGTGCGAAAAAACAGGTTGAATTACCCTTGCGCTTATTGGTAGCAGGTGATTTCAGCTTCTCTGAGAGTGACACCCCCTTGGCTGAACGAGAAAAAGTTTCAATCAACAAAAATAATTTTGATGCTGTTCTTGCAGAGATGAATCCAACGGTAAAACTCTCTGTACCTAATGCTCTGGCTGACGATGATTCCGAAATTCCAGTCAATCTGGATTTTAAATCAATGAAAGATTTCCATCCTGAACAGATAGTTCAGCAAGTGCCTGAGCTTAAATCATTACTGGCTATGCGTAACCTGTTAAGAGATTTGAAATCCAATATTCTTGATAATGCAGTTTTACGCAAAGAACTGGAAAAAATTCTGCAAGACAAAAACCTTTCTGATGAGTTGCGTAAAGAGCTGGAAGCAATCTCACCAATCATCTCTAAAGAATAAATACCGTAGAGGAATTTAAGAATGCAAAAAAATATGCAAGATAGTGGTTCCGCTCAGGCAGCAAATGCTGTTCAACATTCTGTTTATGAATCATTGTTTGATAAAATAAATCTGAATACCGTTTCTACAGCACCAACCTTTGATCATTACACCAACAATACGGCTTTATCTGAGTCTGCTACCAATGAACGCATTTCAGTAGCGATAAACGTATTTTTGAAAATGATTCAGGACAGCTCTCAAACCGTAGACAGACTGGACAAATCATTACTGGATTTTCATATCGCTAAACTGGACAAATTAATCAGTAACCAGCTAGACAACATTCTGCATCACCCAGAATTTCAGGCCATTGAAAGTACGTGGCGTGGTTTGAAATTCTTGGTAGATCGCACAGATTTTCGCCAGAATGTAAAGATTGATGTACTGGATGTTTCCAAAGAAGCCTTAATTCGCGATTTTGAAGATTCTCCAGAAGTCATTCAAAGTGGTCTGTACAGCCATACTTATATCAATGAATATGATACTCCGGGCGGACAGCCATTTGCTTCAATCATTTCGGCTTACGAGTTTAACCGTTCAGCTCAGGACATTGAGTTACTCAGAAATATTTCAAAAGTTTCTGCTGCTGCACACATGCCATTCATTGGTTCCGTTGGGCCTGAATTTTTTGGTAAAGAAACAATGGAAGAAGTTGCCTCAATTAAAGATATAGGCAACTACTTTGACCGTGCAGAATACATAAAATGGAACAGCTTCCGTAATACTGATGATGCCCGCTATATAGGTCTTACTTTGCCACGTTTTCTGGCACGCTTGCCTTATGGTAGTGATACCGTACCAGTACGCAGTTTCAATTATAGCGAAGAAGTTAAAGGCCCAGATCACAATCGTTATCTATGGTCTAATGCCACATTTGCATTTGCAGCCAACATGGTAAGAAGCTTCATTAAAAATGGCTGGTGTGTACAAATTCGTGGCCCGCAGGCTGGTGGTTTGATTGAAAATCTGCCCATCCACCTATATGACCTGGGTTCTGGCGCGCAAATGAAAATTCCGACAGAGGTGTTAATTCCTGAAACACGTGAGTTTGAATTTGCCAATCTGGGTTTTGTACCGCTTTCTTTCTATAAAAATCATGATTTTGCTTGCTTCTTCTCAGCAAATTCTACCCAAAAACCAGCGTTGTACGACACCAAGGAAGCTACAGCTAATAGCCGTATCAATTCACGTCTTCCCTATATTTTCTTGCTGTCTCGTTTAGCCCATTATTTGAAATTGATCCAGCGCGAAAACATTGGTATGACCAAAGATAGGCGTGTTCTGGAAGTGGAAATGAATAACTGGATTCAGAATCTGGTTACAGAAATGACAGACCCAAGTGATGAGTTGCAGGCATCACACCCATTACGACAGGCAAAAGTTGCTGTGGAAGACATAGAAGATAACCCAGGTTTCTTCAAAATTAAACTGTTTGTTATTCCGCATTTCCAGATTGAAGGTATGGATATTAACCTTTCTTTAGTATCACAAATGCCAAAAGCTAAAAAATAAACATTAGCTACAAAAGAAAATCTACCGATAGTTTTCTATCGGTAGATAACCAATAGAGGATAACTAAATGTCACGTGCAATTATTTGTAAGGGCGACACCACCACACACGGTGGAATTGTGCTTGAAGGTGATCCAGTTGTCAGTATAGAAGGGCGACCTGTAGCCCGCAAAGGCGATAAAGTTAGCTGCCCGAAATGTACAGGGGTTTATTTAATCGTAGAAGGCGACCAACAATTAACAGTACAGGGGCGCCCGATGGCTTTGGAAAATATGAAAACCAGCTGTGGTGCCCGATTGTTATCCAGACAATCAATAGCTAAATGTGAATAATCCATAGAATTAGAATAGGTTGTAAGTTGAAAATTATCAATCCGATTTGGTACGAAGGTACCTTACTGTTACCACAAATTTTCCAGCAACAGGAATTA
Source organism: Snodgrassella gandavensis (assembly GCF_914768025.1). GTDB lineage: Bacteria > Pseudomonadota > Gammaproteobacteria > Burkholderiales > Neisseriaceae > Snodgrassella > Snodgrassella gandavensis. The sequence continues at coordinate 248,985 of NZ_CAJZCE010000002.1, forward strand.
TTACAACAGGCTAATGCAACTAGTATAATGCAGTGCACACGAATTATGCCTTGGGGCGTAATGCGTATGGATGTAGACAGCAATAGCCTAGCTTTAAAAAAACTAAAATTATCGGATTGCGCTGTTTCGTTTCAGGATGGTACGTGGTTTGATTCCCGGCAAATGCAATTTTTGCCACCAGCTCGTGATTTGGCGCAGATACCAGAAGATATACTTGAAACTACAGTATATCTGTCTTTGCCAGAACTCAATACTGTAGGCAGTAATCTGCTTGAAAACAGCAGTAATGCACCACTACGGTTTTCAAAACAGTTTACCGCTGTTACAGATTTATATGGTAGTCAACAAACGGAAATTGCAGAGAAACGATTAAATTTCAGCCTCAAGTTCTCACATGAAAATCGTCAGAATTTTTTAGCAATACCTATCCTGCGTCTGATTAAAAACCAAAATAATATCTGGCAGCTTGATACACAATACGTGCCACCAGTATTCTTTATCGGTAGCAACACATTTCTGATGGAAATGCTGTCCACACAGATTCAGATTCTGCTTAACAAAAGCCAGCGCCTTGGTTCATTGCGCAAAGAACGCAACCAGCAGTCGGCTGATTTTCTGGTATCTGATATTTCTTTATTCTGGCTGTTGAACATACTTAATCAATCCATACCGGAAATGGTGCTGTTGCAAACGCATAACAACATGGCACCTGAACATTATTATATGTTGCTGGCACGTCTAGTAGGCAGCCTGCTGTCATTTTCAATCGAATCAAGTATTAAAGACATACCCCAGTACGATCCGCTTAACCTGAGTACAACATTCATTCGGCTGAATGAAATGCTGTTGGAGCTTCTGGATACTGTTATCCCTACAGTTCTTGTACTGGTTGATCTGGAAAAAGTAGGCAATACCCGTTGGATTGGGCATTTGCTAGATGCACGACTAAATGAAGAAACCGACTACTACATATCTGTGCGTGCCAATGTTCCATTATATGAGCTACAGGAACGCTTTCCGAAGTTATGTAAAATTGGCGCACCTGATGATGTTGAGCGTATTTTACCGTCAGCCTCCAATGGTATCCCATTGCGAATGATGCAGCGTCTCCCCAGTGCATTACCCATGCGTTCCGAAGCAACCTATTTTGCGCTGGATAAATCACATCCGGGCTTTAAAGCCATGATAGCAGCCAGATCGTGCTGTATTTATTCTCCTAATTCATTTGATGGATTAAATATCGAATTATATGCGGTGCCTAATGAAGAATAACCAGATTCCAGATTACGTACGGGAAAATCTGCGTAATTATATTTTATTTGTAACACGGTTAAACATGGGACATGCCATACAGAATATGGATGAAATGCAGTTGATTGCCGTTCATCTGGTCACAGAGTTTGATCAGAAACTGGGTGAGAATCATTTACCGGATCATGAACGTAAACAAATAAGTTATGCGCTGTACGCTCTGGTTGATGAACTGGCATTGCGGTTTTTAGATAGCAAAAATAAATTAATCTGGGAAAGCAGCCCATTGCAGGTGTCACAATTTGGTGAATACGATGCGGGCATACAATTATTTGAAGATATACAAACTGAATTGCATAAACCAGATCCATCCTATTGGCTGTTAACTATATGGCAACTGATATTTGCACTTGGTTTCAATGGTAAATACTTATTTGAAGACACACATATACGTAATGAACTAATCACCAAAATTGACTCACATCTACCAGAAATAACCATGCCCTCCATGCCTGCCAGCCGCAAATTGCGTCCTGTTACCTTTCGATCTTTTTCCGCAGTCAGCTGGAGCGTGGTGCTATTGGTATTCACCATAGTAGTGTATCTGGTGCTTAACAAATATCTCAGCAATCTGGTTGCCAGTATTGGATAAGGTACCCAATGAGTAAACGCATATATTACACATTACTGCTAGCTTGGATTGCTTGCCTTTCACTTTATTTTATCTGGCAGATCTGGGATATATACTGGGTAGTCAAAACCTGCCTGAGCATTCTGATAATACTGGCCTGCGGGTTTTTGTGGTATCAGAACCAATTTTGGTTTAAAAAGAAAAATATAACGAATCTACATAATATTCCAAAATCACAGCGGGTAGTACTCGTAGCAGGAGATGATTTATCAGACTGGATTGAATCTTCTGAGCGTTGGCGATTACTGCGGGATTCCATGTGGATCAGAGTAGAGGATTGCGCCCAGCTAATAAGTATTTATCAGGCCTTGGATGAACAAAATACAATAGCAAACGGTATCTTACTAATACTTAATCCAGACAAATATCCTCATGTGGCTGCACTGGAGCAGCGAATATCACAATGGCGGCAGGAAATCGAAACCATACAGGCTCTATATAAGCGCCGGATACCATTAACTTTGGGTATCCATACAGACCTGCTCAATAAAAATCTGGATTTCTGGCCGCAAAATATCACTAACCACCTATGCCGGCAGCGTAGTGAAGTACAAGAGTACTTTGAGTGTCTGCAAAAACAACTGGATAATTGTGCAGTTTTAAATCCGCAGCAGCCTGAGTACTTAAACTATACAGTTGTATCCACACTTTATCTGAATCAGCAATGGCTTATTCAATATGTAATTAAGAACTTGTTGCCGGAAAAACCATACCATCATTCGCTGTATCTGGTTGCATGTGTCTGGTTAAACAGCTTTAACAGTAATCAGAATGCAGACTGGCGCAAGTTTGAAATTGAAACAACCGGGCTAGTTACCCCTACCCATACCTATACCGTAACCGGGCTAAAAAATTTTCCGGTTATCGAAAACAATTTTGTACGCCAACGTTATTTAAGCAAAGGAGCAAAATACCTGTGTTATGGAATTAACTGGTTTTTATTTTTCTGCCTGATTAGTACAGGCTACTCATTTATAGAAAATAAAAAATGGTTGCAAGAAGTTATTGTGGCGCACCAGCAATACATAGCAATACCCAAACATCTGGAAAATGAACGGCAGGATAGCATTAAAAGCTTAAAACTCATCCAGCAAACATTACAGGATTACATGACATTTGGCGAACCCCAAAAAATGGGATTTGGTTTATATCACGCTACCCATTTATTACCTGTTATCAGTAAAGATATAAATACCTTCCAACTGGAAAAACAGAAAAAACAGATTATTCGTCTTGATACCACAGCTTTGTTTGATGTAGGCCAGAGCAAACTTAAAGCGGATGCCAAGCTGGTTTTACAGGGCGTGCTAACTTGGGTACAGGCAAACCCGAATAAAAGAGTACTGATAGATGGCCATACTGATAACACCGGAAATACCACTAGCAATAAAACTCTGTCATTTCGCAGAGCCGAAGCAGTACGGGACTGGCTGGTTAATGCATCAACTTTTCCAGAAGACCATTTTACCGTACAGGGATATGGGGATAGTAAACCCATAGCAACCAACGACGACCCGCAAGGGCGCAGTAAAAATCGTCGTGTCGAAATTACCTTGGTCGATATGAATCATACCGACTGAAGTAATGTTTATTAACTCATACAAGGATATTCCTATGGCAATTCCAGCATATTTATGGATCAAAGATGACGGTGGTTCAGATGTCAAAGGTTCAGTAACCGTACAAGATCGTGAAGGCTCAGTAGAAGTATTGGCATTTGACCATGAAGTTTACATTCCTACTGATGGCAATACCGGTAAACTCACTGGTACCCGAGTTCACAAGCCCATTTCTTTTGTAAAAGAATATGATGCTTCTTCACCATATCTGTACAAAGCAGTAACCAATGGCCAGAATCTCAAAACTCTAGAGTTTAAATGGTATCGCATTGACGATGCAGGTCAGGAGAAAGAATATTTCAACACCCTGCTTGAGAATGTGAAAGTAGTAGCTGTGCGTCCGAAAATGTACAACATTAAAGATATTAGCAAAGAGCGCTATAACCATCTTGAAGAAGTGGAGTTGCGTTATGAAAAAATCACCTGGTCCTACAAGGATGGCAACATAGTCCATTCCGACAGTTGGGTAGAAAACCGTTAATTTCAATTAACTCGAGGCGCACCAATATGTGCGCCTTTTTAAGTATCTGCTGGAGCCGCAATGAAAGATTCAATGCAATTACTAAGAAAACTCAATGAAAATTGTGCCAGAGCACTAAACGAAGCCGCCAACTTCTGTCTGAGCCGCGGTCATCAGGAAATATTGCCTGAACATTTTCTTGTCAAACTGCTTGAAACCGATAATAACGACCTGAATCTCTTATTGCGTCAGAATGAAATCAACATTAACCGCCTGTGGGATGACCTGCTCACCGGACTAGACAAATTACCATGGCAGCGTATACCACAAAAACCAGAATTATCGCGTGCATTACTAAAATGGATTGAACAGGCATGGATGCTGGCCTCAATTGAACACGGGCAGGAAGAAGTTCGTTCATTACATCTGCTTGAAGCCATCCAGAAAATTCCCAGCATCTTTACCCTTACCGACCTGTGGCAATTACTGATTTTCAGAGCCGGACAACTGGCTGAAGCCGGACGCTGGCTCGATAAATATTCAGTTGAAGCAAACACCCAAAACGATAGCATCTTTACCCCAGATACAGATATAGCCCGTACAACAGCAGAATCGGCCGAAGCTGATATTGCGCATACAGCACTCAATAGCAGCAAACTACAGGACAAACAATCCCCGGCTGAACTGGAAGCACTGTCGCGTTTCACCATCAATCTAACCCAGAGAGCCAGAGAAGGACATATAGATGCTATTTTCGGGCGCGATGAAGAAATTAGCCAGATAGAAGATATCCTTAGCCGCCGGCGTAAAAATAACCCAATACTAGTAGGCGAGCCCGGAGTTGGCAAAACCGCACTGGTTGAGGGACTGGCACTTAAAATTGCCCATGATGAAGTCGGCAGCCATCTGAAAAACACCCATATACTGGCTCTGGACATGGGGCTATTACAGGCTGGTTCCGGCCTGAAAGGCGAATTTGAACAGCGCCTGAAAACCGTAATCGAAGCCATTCAGCATGCACCAGAACCTACCATCCTGTTTATTGACGAAGCACACACCATTATCGGTGCCGGTAATCAGGCTGGTGGTTCTGATGCAGCCAATCTGCTTAAACCGGCACTTGCCCGTGGCCAGTTGCGTACCATAGCCGCAACCACCTGGTCAGAATACAAACAGTATTTTGAAACCGATGCCGCCCTTGAGCGCCGTTTCCAGCCAGTTAAAGTAGACGAGCCCGACGATGAAAAAGCCTGCCAGATGCTGCGCGGCATTGCCAGATTATATGCCGAACATCATCAGGTGCACATCAAGGATGAGGCCATCAAGGCCGCCGTTACCTTGTCTCGCCGTTACCTGCCAGATCGCCAGCTTCCAGACAAAGCCATTGATTTACTTGATACAGCGGCTGCCAAAGTCAGACTTGGCCTACAAACCTTGCCATTAAACCTGATTAAACAAATCTCCCTGCACAGCGCCCTTAAAGAAGAAATCGAACGCCTGCAACAGGATAGCCAGCTCGGACACAGCATCGATAGCGAACGTATGCAGCAATGCCAGCAACAGCTACAACAACTGGATCAGCAAATAGAAGAGGAAAAACAAAAATTTGTTCAGGAACAGAAAGCCGCGCAGGCTGTGCTGGATGCACGCACCCAAAGTGCAGACAAGAGCAGTTTACATGCACATAACCAGTCTTTTCAGCAAGTGCAGCAAAACATCAGCCTAGACGTAGATCAGCAAGTAATTGCCAGCGTTATCAGCGAATGGACAGGCATTCCTGCCGGCCGCATGCTGGATGATGAAATCGCCCGCCTCATGACCTTGTCTGAACAACTTAACAGCGAAATCATTGGTCAGGAAGACAGCGTTAACAGCATTGTTAACCATATCCGTACCCAGAAAGCTGGCTTGGGCGAAGCCAACAAGCCGCTTGGCGTATTTCTGCTAACCGGTACTTCCGGCGTAGGCAAAACCAGAACAGCCAAAGCCTTAGCCAGATCACTGTTTGGCAGCGAAGACACCATGATTACCATCAACATGTCTGAATATCAGGAAGCACACACTGTCGCTCAGCTTAAAGGCGCCCCTCCGGGCTATGTAGGCTATGGCAAAGGCGGCGTTCTCACCGAAGCCGTACGAAAACGCCCGTACTCAGTAGTATTGCTGGATGAAATTGAAAAAGCGCATCCAGATGTGCTCAATATTTTTTATCAAGTATTTGACCAGGGCATCATGCGTGATGGCGAAGGGCGCATCATCAACTTCAAAAACACTATCCTGCTCATGACTTCCAATCTCGGCAGCGAAGCCCTGCAAAATGCACCTGATGCAGATTTGCCAGCCCGGCTGGAGCTGGTAGACCAGCCCATCCGAGAAGTGCTTGCACCGGCTTTGCTCGGACGCATGAATGTATTGGCTTTCCGCCCATTATCGGCAGCCGACATGCAAATTATTATTCGCCAGCAGCTTAACCGCATTGCCGCCAAAATTGCCGTACAGTTTGCTGTTACCTGCCAGTATAGCAATGCGCTGGTTGCAGCACTGGCACAAACAACAGCTGGTCATGATTTGGGCGTACGCTATTTTGAGCAGATGCTGCAACAGCAAATTGTGCCCGAACTGGCCAAACAACTGCTAATGGAAAAACAACAGGGACAGAATAGTGCCTATATACATCTTGATTTAAACGAACAGGGTGTAGTTATCACCCTAAGTGAAGAACCAATGGCCACAGCAACAGAAGCAACCATAGAAGCAGATAGCGAAAATCAACCAGAATAAACAATTATTCCCAGCAAAAACTATGGGCAGACAGCAATAACTAGTTGTCTGCCCATAATTATACGGCTATTAATACCAAATGCATAAAAATATCCGAAAAACAGGATGATTAGTTCAAAATATCCAAGTATTGATATCTGGTATACCATATAAATCATAAACCAAAAAATTATTATCTCATTTTGAAATACACGAAAAGATTGCCCAGAAATACATAAACAGAAAAATGAGCAAATAACCACCCATAGACAAAAAGATAATAAAAATGTGTTACCAGATATGCAACAGTGTTGATAATATAAATTTACATATAAATCATATATTTAAAACAATGCCTGCGTTAATCTATTTCCAATTAACTTAAAGTAAATTACTGTTATATTAAGCAATTAATCTGTATGTTTATTTCCCTAATATACAGCTTTATGACCGCAATAATAATAAAATTTATCCTTTGACATACGTCAAATTTTAGCCAGTGCACTTTCTCCCTGTGTCGCACTGGCTGTTTTTATGCCTGCATATAGCCTGATAAGACAGCATTACCACCATATAGTTTACATTAATGCTAATCTTAGAATTTCTTACCGATTGAATTATGTAACAAGCAGAAGATTAAAAACATTGTTGCTAATAAATATAATTATCTTTCCCATCACATATTATCATTACTAATATATATAAAATAATAAAATAGTTTCCCTAAAGTAAACATCTATCAGAAAATTCTGCTTAATTCAGCGTAATTTTTCACATTGACTTTAACTATTTCATAGCAGGGGCAGTTAATGTATCAACACCAACTGATTTTATGTCGTTTGCTGGCTGCAATAATAGCCATCTTTTTCAAGATTAACTCCCTTACGCGACTTACAAGGCTTGATACTCCCTCAGATTAATTTAATCAATCGAAAATGCAGGATATAAGCTTTCTACTCTTTATTCGCTGCATAATTGACGTATGGAATGATCACCAGAATATATTGCAAATTGAAATAATATGACCAAACACCACAATAAACTGTACTTAAACAATCAAAATAATAATGGCTTCAGCCATTATCGGTAACAGTGATTCAGGCTTACTGAATAAATAATGAGTTAATGTTATATATTATTGAAATCAAATAATTACCTAATATTCAAATGAAAGGCAGAAGAGATGGATAAAAAATGGATAGGGCTGGTGCTGCTGGCGGCTTGGCAACTGACTGGCTGTGCCAGCCGTTTTGAGCCGTTTGCAGGCATCAGCTCAGGTAAAAACCGTATGTATGCCGCGCCGGTAGAGGCGTATGAATACAATTATGAAAACTTAAGTGGTGGCAGTATTGGCGGCGGCTGTATTCCGAGAACACCGGGAATAGATGACTATGAAGTCGGTAAAAAAAGCTATGGGGGGGGGGAGGGAGCTGTGGAGTGGCAGCTTTGCGGGCAAAATGGACGCCGGGTATGACCATGCATATTTCCTGGAAACTTTTACCCTATCCAGGCTGGCGACCTAGGGTGCTAAATTTGCCAGGATTAAATGTAGATCAAGCAGAAGAGCGAATTATTGATAGTTATAATGAATATTACTCCACCGATATCCCCTTACCTCCGCCGCCGCCATCAGCCGGTGATGATTTTGGCAAGGTGGCCAATATCACCGTGCATTTCTTAGCATGCAACCAGATATTTATCACCTATGGCACCATAGAAGAAGGGCAACAGCGCGAGTACTGGAAACAGTTTGCCGAAAGCCAGAAACTGTGCACGCCACGGCCAAGCATTAAATCAATGGCGGATTACCGTAAAAACAAGGCTAAGCTGGATGCCATTAAGGCGGAGCGGGAAAAAATTCCGCAGATAATCTTGCCACGCTATATCAAGCAGTTAGAAGCCGAAGGTAAGCTGCCAGTAAGCAGCCAAAAATAATAATTAACAGTTATCTAAATATTGACGCATAACAATGTAAATAATTTAATATATTAAGTAAAATGACAGTAGAGAAAGTATTGAAAATATTACTAATCATGAAAAATGATAAGAAAGGCAGAAGAGATGGATAAAAAATGGATAGGGCTGGTGCTGCTGGCGGCTTGGCAACTGACTGGCTGTGCCAGCCGTTTTGAGCCGTTTGCGGGCATCAGCACGGGTAAAAACCGTATGTATGCCGCGCCGGTAGAGGCATATGAGTACAATTATGAAAATATGGATGGCGGTAGTATTGGCGGCGGCTGTATCCCAGGTACCAATGGCGTTGATGACTATGATGTTGGTAAAAAGCGCTATGGGGGGGGGCTACTTGTGGTGCAGCGGCGTTACGGGCGAAATGGACACCGGGTATGACCATGCATATTTCTTGGACAGTATTTCCTTATCCGGGTTGGCGTGCAAAAATTTTAAATTTACCAGGACTAGTTATTGATCGTAAAGAAGCAAATATTATTGATCAATATGATGAATACTACTCTACCGATATTCCCTTACCGCCACCGCCGCCATCGGCCGGTGATGATTTTGGCGAAGTGGCCAATATCACGGTACATTTCCTAGCGTGCAACCAGATATTTATCACCTATGGCACCATAGAAGAAGGGCAACAGCGCGAGTACTGGAAACAGTTTGCCGAGAGCCAGAAACTGTGCACGCCACGGCCAAGCATTAAATCGATGGCGGATTATCGGAAAAACAAGGCTAAGCTGGATGCCATTAAGGCGGAGCGGGAAAAAATTCCGCAGATAATCTTGCCACGCTATATCAAGCAGTTAGAAGCCGAAGGTAAGCTGCCAGTAAGCAGCCAAAAATAATAATTAACACTTATCTAAATATTGACGCATAACAATGTAAATAATTTAATCTATTAAGTAAAATGACAGCAGAGAAAGCATTGAAAATATTACTAATCATGAAAAATGATAAGAAAGGCAGAAGAGATGGATAAAAAATGGATAGGGCTGGTGCTGCTGGCGGCTTGGCAACTGACTGGCTGTGCCAGCCGTTTTGAGCCGTTTGCAGGCATCAGCACGGGTAAAAACCGTATGTATGCCGCGCCGGTAAAGGCGTATGAATACAATTATGAAAACTTAAGTGGTGGCAGTATTGGCGGCGGCTGTATTCCGAAAACGCCGGGAATAGATGACTATGATGTTGGTAAAAAGAGCTATGGGGGGGGGGCTACCTGTGGCGCAGCAGCTTTGCGGGCAAAATGGACGCCGGGTATGACCATGCATATTTCCTGGAAACTTTTACCCTATCCGGGCTGGCGACCTAGAGTATTAAATTTACCAGGATTAAATGTAGATCAAGCAGAAGAGCGAATTATTGATAGTTATAATGAATACTATTCTACAGATATTCCCTTACCCCCGCCGCCGCCATCAGCCGGTGATGATTTTGGCGAAGTGGCCAATATCACGGTACATTTCCTAGCGTGCAACCAGATATTTATCACCTATGGCACCATAGAAGAAGGGCAACAGCGCGAGTACTGGAAACAATTTGCCGAAAGCCAGAAACTGTGCACGCCACGGCCAAGCATTAAATCAATGGCGGATTACCGTAAAAACAAGGCTAAGCTGGATGCCATCAAGGCAGAGCGGGAAAAAATTCCGCAGATAATCTTGCCACGCTATATCAAGCAGTTAGAAGCCGAAGGTAAGCTGCCAGTGAGCAACCAGAAATAAGTCTTTAAGGAGCGTAAAATGGCTGGTAATCAATCATCTGGTAGCAAAAAACACAACGCAGTGGGCAAGGTAGTAAATAAAGCAGGTAAACAAATCAAAAAAATCGTGGTGATTGCTTTTACATGGCGCGTAATGCGCCCAAGCCATGCCAGAAAATCCTTAAAATCAGCTTTTTCTTTGACGGCATCAATAATCACTAAACAGCCGATAAAGTGTTCATCATTAAGCAGCCAGAAATCATCATTAACAATTATCTAAATATTGACGCATAATAATGTAAATAATTTAATATATTAAGTAAAATGATAGCAGAGAAAGTATTGAAAATATTATTAATCATGAACAATGATAAGAAAGGCAGAAGAGATGGATAAAAAATGGATAGGGCTGGCGCTGCTGGTGGCTTGGCAACTGGCTGGCTGTGCCAGCCGTTTTGAACCGTTTGCAGGCATCAGCTCAGGTAAAAACCGTATGTATGCCGCACCGGTAAAGGCGTATGAATACAATTATGAAAACTTAAGTGGTGGCAGTATTGGCGGCGGCTGTATCCCAGGTACCAATGGCGTTGATGACTATGATGTTGGTAAAAAGAGCTATGGGGGGGGGGCTACCTGTGGCGCAGCAGCTTTGCGGGCGAAATGGACACCGGGTATGACCATGCATATTTCCTGGAAACTTTTACCCTATCCGGGCTGGCGACCAAGAGTATTAAATTTGCCGGGTTTTAATCTTGATCATAAAGAATTAGATATTATTGAGCAGTATAATGAATACTACTCCACCGATATCCCCTTACCGCCACCGCCGCCATCGGCCGGTGATGATTTTGGCAAGGTGGCCAATATCACCGTGCATTTCCTAGCGTGCAACCAGATATTTATCACCTATGGCACCATCGAAGAAGGACAACAGCGCGAGTACTGGAAACAGTTTGCCGAAAGCCAGAAGCTGTGCACGCCACGGCCAAGCATTAAATCAATGGCGGATTACCGTAAAAACAAGGCTAAGCTGGATGCCATCAAGGCAGAGCGGGAAAAAATTCCGCAGATAATCTTGCCACGCTATATTAAGCAGTTAGAAGCCGAAGGTAAGCTGCCAGTGAGCAGCCAGAAATAAGTCTTTAAGGAGCGTAAAATGGCTGGTAATCAATCATCTGGTAGCAAAAAACACAACGCAGTGGGCAAGGTAGTAAATAAAGCAGGTAAACAAATCAAAAAAATCGGCGACAGTATTAAGGAGATGGGCAAAGAGCTGGAACATACCGGTAAGGAGATTAAAGAAACCATCGGGGATACGCTGGGGGAAATATTGCCCGGTAAAAGTATTGAATTCAAATGGCCGGTAACGCATAAGCCGAAGATATTCCCCACGGAGCCCGGCGGCCGCTTGCCAGCCTCAATTGAAGAAATTCAGAAAAATCGTGGCGATTGCTTTTACATGGCGCGTAATGCGCCCAAGCCATGCCAGAAAATCCTCAAAATCAGCTTTTTCTTTGACGGCACCAATAATCACGAAAAAGCCGATAAAGTGGTAACCGGCGCCCAGCCGCCGAGTGAAGAGGAGCTAAAAGCCTTCACTCAGGCAGCACCACAGGCCAAGCTGATTGACGCCTATACCTATCCGCGCACCAGCAATGTGGCGCGCCTGTATCATGCCTGTATGGGTGCAGAGAGTAAGCCCGGAGAAAATAATCTTGACCCGGATATGATCGAAAATGGCTGGTTTAAACATTATATTCAGGGGGTAGGCACCCGTTTTGAAGAAATTGGCGACCTGAATCCGGGCTTTGCCGGCGAAGCGTTTGCCCGCTATGGCCAAGCGCGAATCAACTGGGCGCTGACACGCCTGTGTGACACACTGGGACAATGTAAACTCTACAACGATAAGCCGCTGGCGCTGACCGAGGCGCAGAAAATGATTAAAAGCATGGATTCGCGCATTGGGCGGAAAAGCCAGTTGGATCAGTTTATTGAGGCGCTGGTACCGGCGCCGGGGAATACACCGCTGCCACAAGCCATCAAGCTGTATGTGATTGGCTTTTCCCGCGGTGCTGCCGAAGGGCGTACTTTTATCAACTGGCTGCTGGATTATCTGCTCGACCGGCCAGAAAATGCCGAGGCCAGGGAGCAACTGGAAAAACTGCTTAAACAGCGGCAGGAGCAGCGTGTCAAACTGCGCCAGTACTACCGCAAATATCCGGACAAAGAAACAGAAGCCATTAATGCAGCTAAAAAGCAGGAAGAAGTAGCTAATGGCGGCCCGACCAAACCACCACAGAACAAAACTAACCCGACGCAGGGTGGCAATCAGCAATCAGGACAAGCACCGCAAGGTGGGCAGCAGCCGAGCAACGCCGGCACTGCTCAGCAGAATAATGCGGGTAAGCCGGCATTTATTTATCTGAAGCTGCGCGGCATCCCCATCAGTATTGAAATGGCTGGGCTGTTTGATACCGTGGCCAATGTGGGCATGTCGCCACTGGTGTCGATGATCAGCGGCCATTTTAGCTGGGCACATGGCACCATGTCGCTGGAGCGTGCTGCGGCAGCACGTTTTGTTAAAAACTGCTATCACTTTGTGGCCGGGCATGAGCAGCGCAAAAGCTTTTCGGTGGAAAGCATCTGTATTGATGGCGGCTACCCGCATGGTGGCGGTGGAGAATTCCGCGAATACACCTATCCCGGGGTACATGCCGATATTGGCGGCGGCTATCCGCCGGGTGAACAATTTAAAAGTAATTTTGGCATGGGGCATGTGGTGGCGCAGATTGCTTTGCATGATATGTATGCGCGCTGCTGGAGGCATGGTATGCCGATGTTAGTTTCCATTGACCATCCGCAATTGGCAGCGCAGATGAAGAAAACGCCGCGATTCAAATTAAAAAATTATGAAATTATGAATAATGATGTATCAAAAGAATTTGAAACGCAGCCGGAAATGGTAGAACGTTTCAATGCCTGGCGCGATGTGTCGATTACCGATAATCTGGATCAGAATTTGCGCCAGCAGGTGCATCATATTACTGCCTGGCGTATTCTGCGCTGGGTCAAGGATGGGGTAAACGGCTATGCTGATTTTCTGGGGCTGCAAATCAACCCGAGTAAAGGCACAGCGGGGGAGAAAGAAAATCCGGCACAGGTGAGTGCGCGCGAGCAAATCATTCGCCAGGGGCGCAATCGAGCCAATGAGATGGTCAAAGCCGGCACTGGTGGCCGCGGGGGGATGCCGGCACCGGCGCAGCCAGACAGAAGTAAGGAGGATGAGCTGTGGCAGCAGGCCGGGCTGGGTAATATTCCGGCAAATAAACGCGGTGATTTTATGAATGGCATGATTAATAAAAATTACGACCCGCGCAATGATGGCTGGGATATGCTGGAAAGTGCCAGGGATTTCAAGGCCGATTATTTGCATCAGTTTCGTTTTGAATCTTTTCTGTCGCTGGGTTTTTTAATGAAAACTTTTGCTGGCAGTATTTACATGCTGAATAATGAGGATGAGGCAGAAGAGTTTAAGGATATTCACGACAATGGCGATATCCTTTATTTTGGTGAGGCGGATAAAAAGCCACCACCGATACCGCTACCACCAAATCAGGATGATGGCTTTAAGGATGACCCGGTGAATACGGGTACTCAGCCGGCGAATATACCGAAAGTAGGGGCTACGCCACCGATAGCACCCGGTAAAAAGGATAATGAGTCCATTTTCAGCGATTTAATCAGCAAGATGAATTTAGGTGCGGTGGTTAGTGGTGTTGCCCTTGATGTGCTGAAACACAAATTGCAACACGCCAAGGCATTGCAGGATGCTGCTGAAGCGGTGGGCGGTAAAAAAGCCAAAGGGGCACAATGGAAGGATATGTTTGCGCTGGGTGCGGATATCTGGAAGCGGCTTAAAGCCAAAGATAGCAGTGATATGAAAGTGCTGCTGGACAGAATTAAAAATAATCCGGAAGGCTATACGCCGAAATATCCTGAAGTGACCAAGCTGTTTGATGAGCAGATACACGATTCGCGCGCGAAATACATGCATACGCTGCTGGAAGACCGCGAGCCGTTTACCAGCTATTTTGCCCACCGGCTGATATTTAGTGGTTCATACTCCAATAAGCCACTGACGCCGCTGATGTTGCGGAATAATCTGGTTGGCCTGAGCGGTATTGCCCGCAGTGCCTATATGTCGATTCGCTATGGCAATCCAGCCTATATTCTGCTGGGGCTGAATAATCCGGAGCTATTTGTGACGGATGCCGACCACAAGGCGCTGGAAGAGCTGAAGAATGGTTTTGATGCTATTGTGATTGATCCTGATACTGGTAAAGTGTTGATGGATGGCAAAAATCTCAAAAAACTTACCGACATGTTGAAAAAATCGCAGCAAGCCATGCAGCAGCTACAGGATTCGCTGAGTCAGGCGCAGCCGTGGGATATGAATGAGTTTACTGACAAGATAATGAAGGAAATTGCCAAAAACGGTAATGAAACGCTGAAGAATCTGGAACAAATCAGGGAATTGCTGCTGCAACAGAAACAGCAATTGGCCAAATTGGCAGAAGCGGCTACGGCAGGTGCAAGCACGCCTACTCAAGTAGCCAGTATGGCTGCTGCGGATGAAGCCAGTGCCTCGATGGCTGAAGCTGGCGGTGCCGAAACGGCAATGGTGATGCAGCAGCAGTTGGATGGTATGCTGAAAACTGTAGAAGCAAAAATACAGCAGTTACAGGCTACGCTGGATCCGGCCAATCAGGTGGGCGATGGTAGTGCGGCGGCACGGGCGCAAAATCTGCTGGCTGAGCTAGATATGCTGCCAGCGGGTAGTCAAAATCTGAATCTGGTTGATGGTGGTGTACTGCCACAGAGTCTGGCTTCGGCTATGGGCATAGCAAACGCGCCGGTTCGTTTCCTGCCCACCCAGCAGGTGTTGGCGGATATCAATCCGCAAGCGATGGCTGATTATCTGCGTGCGCAAATCAATGAATACCGGCAGAATCTGCAACGGCAGACGGCCACTGCGATGACGATGATGCAAAATGGGGAGGATAATCCGCAGACGCTGGCACAGGTATTTTATCGCAATGCTCAGGGCGATATTGCTGATCAGGCAGTCAGCAATATCAGCAGAACCACGCTCGACAGGCTGGGTATGCAGGAATTGGAGCTGAATGAATTTCTGCCGGAAAATATTGCCAACCGCAGCCGGCCTGAAATTACCCAGTTGCTACAGCAGTTGCGCAGTGGTCAGATACCGGCAGAATTACAGTCATTGCCGCCACACCGTCTGCAATTAATGGCTCGGGTGCTGGAAAGCTGGCTGGCTTAAAATTCAGATGGCTGGCAGAAGATGCTTTTGCCGGCCGGATGATGTAATTCTGTTAGCAGTACGCTATATGCTGATTTGATGCCTAAAAACGTGAAACAGAGGCGTTAACGTGTGTTGCAAATTTGGTTTGATAAATTTATTAAAATACACAATAAATGGTTATATGTTAAAATTATTTAGGATTTAATTAAATTAATTAATCAAATGTGTATTAGATTTTGATATTGTTTACATGGTGAAATACTTGGAAACATGTTTCAGAATTTAACTGCGATTTGGAACTATTATGCTGTACGCTGGCATGGGAATGCTGCTGGGATTGTTGTATGGCCAAATAGCAAATTTCACTACAATACAATTGGTTTGATGTCAAAAAGGCTGGTTGTGATACGGAAAATTGGTCTGTGCGCAGTGTAGGCATGAGGTTGGAATGGTTGTGATATGTTCAGGATATGCTTTCAGTATCCTTTGTGCTGAAATATTTTTCTTATGTCGCTAGGAAATATTTCTGCTTACTGTGTATGTGTAACAGTACCGAGTATGAAAATGGTTTGGTAAAAAGGGTGATTACATGCAGCAGCGCTATTATCTGAAACTGAATGCAAATCTGGCGGTTTTTGACCAGTTTTCAGTACGCAGATTCAATCTGGAAGAAAAGCTGGATGACTATTATGTATTGCAGCTTGAGGCAACGCATATTGCTCCCGATTTACCCTTGGGTGATTTTATTCATCAGCGTGTTACCTTTGAAATGGCACCGGATATCGACTGGACTGAATCGATACCGGTATCGCGACCGGAGCTGGATGATTCTGAAAACCGGCGCTGGTATGGTGTGATTCAAAGTGTGGAGCAGGTAGCTTCCAGTGCAGACGAAACCTGCTACCGCTTTACCATTGTGCCACGGCTGGCTCTGCTTAACCGCATTACCACAACACGGTTATTCCAGAATGAAACGGCACTAAGTATAGTTGAAAAAATTCTGCGTCATCATGGCTTTGCCAGTGAAGATTTCTGTTTGAAATCTACCCGCAGCCTGCCGCGTTATGAACACCGCATGCAGTATCGTGAGACAGATTATGCATTTATCAAACGGGTACTGGCACGTGAGGGATTATGGTTTACTTTTACCCAAACAGCGACTAATGAAGTTTTTACTGTCGCTGATGATGTTAGCCAATATATTCAGCTTCGGCAGCAGGCTTTGCCTTTCAAACCTGATGCCGGGCTCGAAAGTGGTCAGGAGGGGATTGAAAGTAAACTGGAAGCGCAGCTTTCTTTTGATATTGCCGCAACTGCACAGGGTATTAAAGATAGTCTGAAGCAGCAGTTAACGCAGGGGCTAACGGCTAAATATTCTGTATCCGAATTTCATGTACGCTATAAGGCTCAGTATGAAAGCGTGCAAATTAAGGATTACAACTATCGGGATGCCAATAATAGCTTGGTGGCTAAGGCTGGTTTTAGCGAACAGCAGCCGGCTGCATTCGGCCAGCCCTATATATATGGTTTTTTTCATCATAAAGATGCAGAACAGGCGCAGCAATATGCACGGATTTTGCATGAGCATTCAATATCACGCCATATTCTTGCCTCTGGCAAAAGTAATGTGCATGGTTTTGCACCGGGCTTTACCATGGGCTTTGCTACCAATGCCAGAATTGGTGCTATTCGTCAGTGGTTATTGGTGAGTGTGTGTCATTCAGGCGCACGTGACGGAGATTATTTTAATTCATTTACTGCTATACCCGCAGACAGCCAGTGGCGTTCGGAGCCGATTAAGCATCCGATTATAGACGGTACCATACCGGGAACGATTTGTGATGCCGGTCAAGGGCCCTATGCCTGGGTGGATGAGATGGGGCGCTACATTGTTAAGCTCAATCTGGATATGGATAGTTGGCAGCCTGGTGGCGAGAGCCGGCCAATCCGTTTGGCCAAGCCTTATGCCGGTGGCCAGTATGGGCAGCATTTTCCGTTGCATGTAGGTACGGAAGTACAGCTTGCTTTTCAGAATGGTGATCCTGATCGGCCGTATATTGTTGGTGTGTTGCATACCAGTACTGCGCCAGACCATATTCCGAATACATGGCGTACGCGCAATGTAATCCGCACATGGGCAAATAATAAAATCCGCATGGAAGACCTGAGTGGCCATGAACACATCAAAATGGCTACTGAATACCATAAAACGCAGCTTAATCTGGGACATTTGGTTGACAGCGGGCGCGAAAAGCGTGGTGAGGGCTTTGAGCTGCGTACTGATGGCTGGGGCGCATTGCGTTCTGCACGGGCGTTATATCTAACCACAGAAGACCAGACCGCAGCCAATGGTATGCAACTGGATCGCATGGTAGCAGTAGATGAAATTAAAGGTGCCCTGAATCAGGCTAACCATCTTGCCGATGTTACCGCCAAGCATACCCGTCTCAAGCCGAATCTGGATACGCTGTCTGAGCTAGGAGAGTATTGTTCTTATCTGGAAAAACCGGTTATTTTAACCAGTGCTGTGGCTGGTTTGGCTCAGGTATCACCTAAATCTATTCTTAATAGTGTTGGTGAGGATATTCATCAGCAAGCCGGCAAGGATGTATTTACTGGCGCTGGTGAAAATATAACTCAAACGGCCGTAAAGTCTGTACAGGTTATTGCACAAACTGAAGATTTAAATCTGATTGCCGGTAAAAAAACCGCACGTCTGGCTTCACATGGCGATGCGGTAGAAATTATCGCAGCGAAAAAGATATCTGTGCAGTCTGTGGGTGATGAAATACTGGTTAATGCAAAAAGCGGCATCAAGCTGGCCAGTGGGGGGGCTTATATCGAAATTAAAGGCGGGAAAATCAGTCTGTATAGCCCCGGGCCGATTGAGTACAAAGGTAATCACCAGTTTCAGGGACCACAGGGTGGTAATTTCCCATTACCGGAGCTGCCTACTTCTGTTTGTCGGGAATGTTTGCGTAAAGCACGCGCGCAGGGTGTTGGTATCGTAGAAAGATAAATAATGATTACTTATCATGATGCGCTGGCACAATTTATCAAAATTACTAATGAAACAGATGAGAAAATACTCTATTTGATTATTGATTTATGTGATTGTGATTATCCGCTGCTTGCCGCTATTGAAAACTGGCAGCCGGCATTACAGTATTGTCTGCTATTTGAGCAAACTCCGGAGGAGTCTATTAAGGAAGAAGGGCCACTGTTGCTGGCACTTGATATCGATAATGAAAATCATCTGGAAATACTGGAGAAAATATGTGAAATCATTCATATGAATAACCGTCTGCTGGCTTTTAACAGTAGGTATCCGTTTGGCACTCTGGAGGAGCATTTACGCCGTGCAATGCAGGTTAAATGGGGTAAAAAGGAAGGTTTACTGCGTTTTTATGTGCCGGATATGTTTGATCCGGTGAATATGGTATTGAGTGATGCGCAGAAAAACTGGCTGCATCAATATATGCAACGCTGGTGTTATGTGGATAATAACGGTGAGTGGGTAATTTATCATGCTGATTACCCGCCATGTGAGCAAAATGAATTTGATGTAAAAGGTTTTGTCTTTACTGAGAAACAGTACAATACTTTATTGTTATGGGCTGATGTCTATAACTATCGGCGTAATTATGGCATTGCTCTGGATGCTGACGAGTATGGTGGTGAACGGATGCTGATCAATCAGTTATACGTTCTGGCTACAGAAGCTGATGCCAAGCTGATTTTAAGTCAGAAACAGCGCGTTCAGTTTTTTAGCAATAATTTGCAGAAAATTATATAGGAAAGGCTGAAAGATGTTACGACGTATATTAATTGCATTCTGTTTGTGTTTAGGGCTGGTGCAACTGGCTTGGGCTGGAACATATGACGATGCTGCGGCGGCGGCGCAAAGCAAGCAGTATGATAAGGCCATGGTTCTGTTTCAGAAAGCCATCGATGAAAATGATGATGCACGTGCCTATAACAGTCTGGGCACGCTGTATGAGATGGGATTGGGCGTTAAACAGGATTATGCCACTGCGGCTAAATATTATGCGCAGGCTGCCAAAAAGGGTAATGTAAAAGCAAATGGCAATCTGGCTGTTTTGTATGAGCGTGGTTTAGGTGTAAAACAGGACTGGGGCAAGGCTCTGGGCTATTATTTCACTGGCCTGAACAAAGGTGATGGTAAGTCGATGAATAATCTGGGGGTGATGGCACTTAATGGTGAAATCCTGCCCAAAAATATATCAGTGGCATGGGCATTGTTTGCCAGTGCGGTAAACCGTCAGGATAGAGAAGCTCCACATAATCTGGCGGTAGTAGAAACCAGAATGTCTAAAGCGGAAATTGAGCAGGGTAAAGTAGTTTATAAAGCTTTGCATCAGGTTAATGCCAAGAAACCACCTATGGATATTATGTTGGATTATTTAGGCTGGCATGATAACGAATAGCATTCAACGCCAAACTACTTGGCTGCCACCACAGCCAGTTCGCTGGCTTTTCTGGCTGGCGTTATATATTTTGGCCATTACTATTAATAAAAAATATGCTGATTCTATTATTGCTCAGCTAGGGCTGGAAATTACTGTACATTGGCAAAAGTGGTGTATTTCGGTATTGCCTGCTGTTGCAGTGGTAACTTTGCTGTTACTGGTACGTTGCATTTGGTATCAGATATGGCTTATTTATCAGCGCCATAATCAGTTTATCTATAATGAAAAGGTAGTGAATAATCAGAAATATTGGTCAGAATTTATGCTGCTGGAAGAGGTATTGCTGCGTTGTGGGCAGTTAAATCATGCCGCTGATTTTTACGATTATCTAAGCTTGAGTTCTGAAGAGCGGAAGGAATCGGTTTTCGAATCCATGAGTATGGAAATGCCTACGCAAAACAGTTCTGTTGTTCATTCTGATCGTTTACATACCGTTTTATCTCAGTTGGTTCAAACTTTATCTTCAAAAGAGGTTTTTACTGAGCAGTATGTCCAGCATCTATGGCTATGGGCTGCTGATAGGGAAAGCTGGCTGATATTCAGGGAGCTGGTTATCGCTGAAGGTGGTTATTGTCCTGTAGTACCAGATTATTATGTGAAATTTGAAGATTTAAATTGGGTTATTGATCGGTTTCAGGAAGCGTTGTATCAGAAAATTCTCTTACTTGGATTTGAATGTCAGCCTGAATTTGAATTGTATCTGGCTATGATTTTTGCCCGTAAAGGCAAGTTGGCCACAATACGGCGAGCTTTTGATACGCATACATGGGACGCTGATCAGGAATATTTTTTTACGGCTATGACTGAAAAAATTTCTGGTTTTCAGCTTGAAAGCAGCCCTCAGGAAAGTATTCAACCAGAAGACACGGAATTGACTGAGGCTTTAATAGAAAAGGATTATGAAATTAAACCATATAAACTGGATCACCCAGAATTCTTTCAGAAATTACAGTACACAAGTGACTGGATGCAATTATTGCTTGCTGTTTATCAGGCACATAAACATTCCTATGTAGTACTATTTCAGCATAATGAAAAAATAATACCTGTTGCTCAGGTCAAGTAAATTCAATTACAGGCGGGTTTATGTTAAGGTGGAACCAGTTACGACAATTCAGTTCTCGTGTGAACGGTCAATTGTCTAGGCTAGCGCAGGCGAATCAGAAAATCACCCAGCGACCCAAAATTCTGAAATTGTGGTTATTATGCAGTTGTCTTTGGCTGATACTGGTATGCTGTTTTACTGCTTTTTTGTACTGGTATTATGATAAAAGCTGGCTGTTAAATCATAAATTTTATTTGCTGTTACTGGCATTGGCCGGTTTGTTTCTGTGTATTATATTGCCATTATTCTGGCGTATTTTTGTGGTTATTGACGGGCAGGAACGAACTATCCGTTTTATTGAGCGTACAATATATACACGTGAAAGCCCTGCCCAGCAAAATTTAATTGCATTTCAGAATTACCTGAAGCAGAAATATCATTTACCGGTTTTGAATCGTTGTTATATTCTTGCGGTACATGGTGTGCCCGATGCTTTTAGTGATGTGGGTGAACAGTTACAGCGTACCGGTTGGGTGCAGGTAGACAATGTTTATCTGGT
The DNA here is from genome assembly GCF_914768025.1 of Snodgrassella gandavensis. GTDB lineage: Bacteria > Pseudomonadota > Gammaproteobacteria > Burkholderiales > Neisseriaceae > Snodgrassella > Snodgrassella gandavensis. Next base: position 270,847 of record NZ_CAJZCE010000002.1, read on the forward strand.
TTTGATTAATACTATTGATGATATTGAGTCTATACCTCCATTTCGCGGTAAATATCATTGCCCATTTGATGGCTTGATAATACTACGCGACATGAAAAGTAATAAAACTTCGGTTACTCATGATAATACTCAAATCTGGCTGGAAAAATTTTATCAAGTATTAAACTGGAAAATTCCATTTGTTCATGTATTTCAAAGTGATATTGAGTTAAAAAAATTTCCATTCAATCAGATTTTTGACTGGTCATCTTCATCAGAAGATATGGTTTCCGGTTTGAAAAATAAATCAGATGATTTATTTATTCAGGCTTTTCTGAAAAGCCGGGACAGACAGTTTTTGTCCCTGATTGATGCTATTGCACTGGCTAAATTAAATCTCGCAAAGGCTTATTCTGAACAGCAGCTCCCTTGGTCTATGGGCGTTGCTGTTCAGGCAAGGCAAAGTAACTGGTGGGAAACATGGTCGATGGTGGCTGAGCATTTATATCAGCGTCCTGCCAAATTATCGGTACAGTCTGGCGGTTTGAAGCTGGCGAAAGCTGGTTTGGTCATCAGTGCTATTGCATTTGTTATGATTGTGTATGCTTTTGCCAGTAATTATCGTGAAGCGCAAACTTTCCGGAGCCAGATTACTAATCTGAATAAATCTTCCGCTACTGGCAGCCCGATTAACTCAATTCTGGCTTTGCAGAATCATATTGCACTGGTGAGTAATGTTCCTAAACCATTTTATCGCCGTTTGGGTTTCAATCATGATGATTTACTGCTGAATAAGGCATTTGCAGCATATGGCAAGGCGGCAAAAAAATGGCTAATAGTGCCCACTGATCAGCAGATTATTCTGGTATTGGAGTCTTTGCACCAGTTGCAGACTTTATCTAATGCAACAAATGCAAATGAAGTTATAGAGGAGGTTGCCAAGCAGTCCAGTAATGCTGTTGCTCTGGATGAGGGTTTTAATGCGCTTAAGGCGTATTTAATGCTCCGGCGTCCGAAACGGATAGATAATATTTTTCTAAGTGATTATTTATCCCGTTTGTATCGCACGCAAGGTTTTCAGAATGCAGATACTGCGCAAAATATATTCAGGTTTTATACCAGTAATATGAGTAAACATCGTAACTGGTTTCTGAACGAAGATTCTGTACTGGTGGGGCAAAGTCGGGTGGTGTTGAATCATATAGTTAGCCAGCAGCAGGAAGATGTAGTTATTTATCAGCATTTACTTGATACGGCATTAGAAAAGTATGCTGATATTGATTTGGTACGACTTGCTGGCAAGGAGAGCACTCAATTCTGGACAAATAAGGAAAAATTACGTGGTGCTTTCACTGCTCGTGCCTGGAAGGAATGGTTTAAACCGGAAATTGACAAGCTGAATCCTGAACATTTTAAAAATGGTTCATGGGTGCTTAATGAATCAGAGGAAAGCAATGAAAATAATGATATCCGTAAACAGATAATGATTTTGTACAAGCAGGATTATTTTAATGCCTGGAAAGATTTTTTATCTGGGATTCAGTGGGTTCCAGTTACGGGTTTGAATAAGCAGATGGATCGTCTAAAGAAATATTCAGACAAAAAAAATTCTGTACTGGTGAAATTATTAACTGTAATTCAGATGAATGCCAGTATTGGCTATCCTGAAGACCGAACTGATAATGGTAAGGGTGTGTTACAGGATTTTGAGCCAATCGTTGATTTAATTAAGACGGTAGAGGAAAAAAATAAGCGAACCAGCCGTAAACTGGATGAGTATCAGGAAAATTTACTGGTTATGTATCTGGAGGTGCAAAAAGTTCAGGGTGCAAGCAATCAGGCTTCTGCATCACAGCTTTCATTTAATACTATATTGAATGGCGATAATGGTTCCGGTTTGGCCAAAGCAGAAGAGTCAATCAATTTACAAGTAGCCAATCTGGGAGAGGAGTGGCAGGATATCGGGCATACTTTGCTTAGCTATCCTTTTGTTGATACTAAAAAAGCTATTCTGGTTCCTGCTTTGGACAATATTAATGCGTTATGGCAGCAGATGGTGGTATCGCAATGGAATTATCGTTTTGCTAATCGCTATCCTTTGAATCCATCTGGCGATCTGGATGTGTCTTTGTCTGAATTACAAAAGTTTATTGATCCACAAAAAGGTGTAGTTGCACAATTTAATCAGCAATATTTAAATAAAATTCTTAATCTTGTGGGTAATCAGTGGATTGTTAATCCGGCAGTAATGGATCAGGTTCAGATTGATGATCAGTTTGTAAGTGGCTTAAATGAATTAAATCAGTTGTTAGAGTTTGTAGCTGATGGTACGAATACAGCTTCTTTTGAAGTGATGTTATTGCCAACTCCTGAGGTTAAACAGATTATTTTGACTTTCAATAAGCAAAATATTGAGTTTTATAATGAGAAGTCATTCTGGCGCAAAGTAAATTGGTCTGTTAGTGATAATGCCGACAAGAAAGCATCAATCCAGTGGATTGATACTGCAAACAAAACAGGGCGGCTAGAAGTGGTGGGTGATTTGAGTATTCTGCGTTTACTTGAAAAAGCTCAGGCGCGTAAAAATGATGATGGTACTTATCAGCTTAAATGGATAATAAAAGACAGGGCAGTAGAAATGAATCTGAAAAATTTGCAGACTAATGATCTGATTACATTGCTTAAATTAAAGGGCACTCATTTGCCACAACAGGTATTCAAGGTAGATCAAGATGCAAATTAGTGCGGCATTGAAAATTCTTCAAAAGCGGAAAATCTATGAAGATGTAAAGCCTTTATGGGAGGATATTGAATATCTATTGGTTCCTGTGGATGGTGAACCTGAAGATGTAACCCATCATGATTCTTTTCTGGATATTCGTCAGGAGCTGGAAAAAGTTAGTGATATTCAGTTGGGTAAGATTGAGGATGCCGCTAATTATCTGTGCCAGAATGTGGGTAAAGATATTCGTGTAGTGGTGTATTTAACCTATGTATTGTTTCGTCGTGAGGCATTTAAAGGTTTAATTAAGGGCTTATTGTTATTGTACGGTGTGCAGGCAATATATCCATCTACGTTCCAGCCACAACGTATTTCGGTGATTAAAACCATGCTTCGCTGGCTGGGTGGCACAAAAATGGAAGATGCCTTTTTATTGTGCCAAGATACGTTGTTACCGAATGAATATCAAGCCATTACCATATTGTGTGAATTAATTCAGGAAAATTTAGGGGCACAATTTAAGGTAACAATTGATGAACTGGCTGGTTTGCTGGGGTGGCTGCCGGTTCCTGCAGGAGAGAATCAAACTCCTCTCGCAAGTGAAACTACCTCCACTTTTGCAGACAATAGTTCTAGGCAGAGTAGCAGTATTGATAATGACGAAGTAATTTTACGCTCCTCTCAGGACCTGATGCAAACAATGAAGTCGGTAGGACAGTTCATTGCTGATAAAGAACAGAAAGAATATGCTTCATATCGGTTATTGCGTCAGTTTCGCTGGGATTTGCTTGAGCGCTTACCTTTACATCAGGATGGTCTAACTAAAATTGCTTCACCACGACAGGAGTTAGTTAACCATTTGCAGGCATTATATCAGCGTAAAGACTGGGCCGGTTTATTGGCACAATGTCATGCCGGTTTTATGGAAGCATCTAATCATTTTTATCTTGATTTACAATTTTTGAGTTGGACAGCAATGCAACATTTGGCTCCGGAAGCAAATGTCTGGGCGGATATGCTGTGTAGCGATCTGGCTTTTTTGCTTACTCGGTTATCCGGGCTGGAAGCCTTAACATTTAATGATAGTCGCCCCTTTGCTTCAGGTGAAGTATTAGACTGGATAGCTATTCATGCACGCTTTCAGCAACAGAATATCGAGGAAATACAGCTATCTTCCAATAGTGAGCTTACTTCAACGAATGAGATTGATGCTCAGGCTTTTGTTATTTTGGCAGAACAGGGTTTTGATAAAGCTATGGAGTGGCTGGCTACGGTACAGTTTGAGGATGGTCTTGAACAATTATATTACAAGCAGTTTTTACTTGCCCGATTGGCTATTAAGGGTGGTAAAACTGATTTTGCTTTATCTTTACTGGAAAAACTTAATCTGCCATTTTCACAACAGCCATTATTTGAATGGAATAAGAAATTGACTTTTCAGATTAAACAGGAGTTGTTAAAGCTTTTACAGCAAAAACATATAACCATTAAAGGTAGTAGTAAAGAATTTGTAGCAGGGCAAATCGAAGAATTGAAAAAAGAGCTGGTGTTGCTCAATCCGTTTCTGGCGCATCAATTATTGTACAGGTAGGTAGTAGATATGGATAAAAAAGACAATATTCTGCGTTATTATGAAGCGGAAATGCGCTATCTGAAGGAAGCGGGGCAGGATTTTGCCGAGGCTCATCCTGAAGCTGCACAGTATTTGAAAATGCAGGATTCTCTTGAGCGGGATCCGATGGTAGAGCGTTTGTTTGAAGGGTTTGCTTTTTTAACGGCAAAGCTGTATCAAAAAATTGATGATGATATGCCGGAGTTAACAGAAAGTGCACTGGCGCTGTTATGGCCACACCATCTTCAGCCGGTTGCTTCTATGTCGATAGCACAATTGATGTTAAATAAGCAGATTTATACCAATGATCAGCATATTCCGGCAGGGCTGATATTACAGACAGCAGTTGATTCAAACACCCGAATTTCCTGTGAATATCGGACGACACAAGCAGTTGATATTTATCCTATTGATATAGGTGATTTTCGTCTGGTGCATAATGATTTGGGTCAATCTATTATTCAATTGCGTTTGCAATTACGTCAAACTGATGCTGGTCAGAATATCCGTCTGCCAGACCAATTTTCGCTTAAGTTCCATCTTGTTGGTGAAATAGAAACCAGATTAAGTATTTATCATTATTTGATAAATCATTTGGCACAGATAACTACGGATGAGGATTTTATTGCTGTAAATGATAAGCTATCACTACAACGAGCCCATTTTAACTATGATTCAGTAACTTGGTTACAACAGAGACAGGCTAATGAGCATGATTTATTGATGGAATATTTTCTGTTTAAAGAAAAATTTCTGTTTTTTGAATTAAAAGGGCTGAGTGGGAAAGATTTTGATAATGATAAACATGAGTTATTGGTAAATTGTCATTTAAAACGTGATTTTCCATTAGAATTGGTTTTTAACAGAGAATATTTAAAATTATTTTGTGTGCCTGTAATCAATCTGTTTGATCTGGGTGCTGAACCAATAGTACGTTCTCATTTACATACTGAATATAAATTATCACCCATGTTTTCGGCTCCAGAGCAGGTTACTGTGTGTGCGGTTACTGAGGTGGACTCATTTAGCCAGATTAGTGGCAACAGAAAGCGTTATTTGCCTTTTAATGAATTCAAGCATGGCAAACGTGAGTTAAATATTCTTGAACGGGACAAACCTTATTATTATATTCGTACCCGGCGAGGTATTGGCAATAAATACGATAATTTTATTAGTTTCAGTGGTGAAATGCAGGCTGATGAAGAGGAAATTTTTTCTATCAGTATTCTTGGTGCTAATGGTAATTTACCTCGACAAATCACTAAATATAATAGAATGTTAAGTTTGCATTCTCCTGTTTTAGGCGTAAAAGATGCTCAAATGGTAATGGTGCCAACAGCTTTACACTATCCGCCTGATTATAAGAATCAGCAATGGCAGTTATTATTCGAAATGAGTAATAATTATCTGGCTACATTAGATACAGGGACATTAAAAAATAGTTTGCGTTTACTTAATTGGTCTACAGCCGCTGCAAATGAAAAAAATATAGCTGCAATCAATGCTGTGCAGACTGAAATTAAACACATTATGCATCAGGGGATGATGATTAGATGTTTGGTAATTGATATTGAACTGGATAGTGCTGGTTTTATTAATGAAGCAGATGCTGCCTTATTTGCCTATGTGTTAAATCGTTATTTAATAGCTTATGCTCAGCTAAATTTAGCCATTAAAGTGAATGTAATATTGCAGCCTGAGGCAATTACTTTAAGTTGGCCAATAAATGTGGATGAAAAAATTTAATGAATGCCGGTTTGTTCAATCGCCTATTGCTGGCACCAGAAGCATATAATTTTTTTCAGTTTTGTCATTTACTGGAGTTGCATCAGATTAATTTGCGTGTACCTGATTTGCAGAGCGAAAGTGAATTGACGTTGCAGTTTTGTGCCTGGCCATATCTTGGTTTTCCGGCCAGTGAACTTAAGCAGGCTTTGCCTGAATCAGTTTATGATTACAAACTACCAGTTGTGTTTACTACTTTTATGGGGTTAATTGGTACAGATGGGGTAATGCCAAACTGGCTCATTGCAGAAAGTGCTGAAAAAAAAGATGGTATGGACAATCTGACAGCCTTTCTGGATATATTCCATCACCGTCTGATGGCTATGTTTTATCAGATATGGAAACGTTTTCATTATGAATTCCAGTATCGTGAGAATGCTTCAGATCGTCTTTCACAAGTTTTACTGACATTAATTCATGGTCGAGATACTCTGGATATTGATCCGCGTTATTATTTGGGTGTTATTAAAGAGCTAAATAAAAAAAATAAAAATATTTTCGGTTTAAAAGAAATTGTACATTATGTTATTCCAGCCGCCAGTGAGGTAGTTATAGAAGAGTTTATTCCCGTTAAATATCCGGTTACCCAGTTATCACTGGGTACAGGTATTGCATTTGAAAATGCGGTTTTAGGCCGATTTCTGTATGATGCTAATAGTCGTATAAGAATATCTGTAAAATTAAATAATTATACGACATTGAATTTATTGTATGAGAATCAGCCAGTGCGAATGATTTTAAAAACTCTGGTCAAGAAATATGTTGGTTGTACTCTGGATGTTGAACTGATGGCTACACTCAGTGCAGATCTGTTACCGTTGGCAAAATTAAATGCTACTGCACCGCAGCAATTAAGTGCAGGTGTCACAGTAGGTCAGCCTGAATCTGGTATGCAATTTTCGATTTTTCTTGGGGAGTTGTAGATGAATGTTCGTTTTTTGTCTGTGTTAATTTTGCTTATGGGGTTATCTGGTTGTGGATTGTTACAACAAGGATATGAGGATGCGCGCAAAGCAGGAAAAGAAGCTGTTGAATTGAAACATTATCATTATAATTTTAGGGTGGTTTCGGCGCATCTGTTAAATCAAACCGATAAATCGCAGCAAAATACTTTTAGAATGGTTATTTATCAATTGCGTGATGATAATCTGTTTAATCAGGCCAGTTATTATGATTTACTGACCAATGCGGATAATGCTCTGGCTGAAGAATTGATTAAAAAGGATATACGTATGATTTATCCTTTTGATACTCAGGAAGTAAGAGGAGATATTGATAATAAAACGCAATATTTGGGTTTGGTATTTTTCTTTAATAAACCAGAAGCTGATGATAAATCATGGAAAATACTGATTCCAGTGAATCAGTTAAAATTATTTAGAGACAACTATATTTTGGCAGATGGCTCGCAGGCTCAATTAAAACCCAAAAAACAGGTTAAAGATTTACTCAAAAAGCAAAAACAGGCGGAAAAAGCACAGAAAAAAGCATTAAAAGAGCAGAAAAAACAGGCACAGCTTGCGAAAAAGCATCAGCAGGCTATGCAGGAGCAGTTAGATAAATTACAACAGCAAGGTAAACAGAATGCTCAGGATAAATTGGGAAAAAAGGTACAAAAGATATTACCTGATGCTAAAAAGTAGTGCTTTAACTGCCTTGTTATTGGCTATATAGTTTAGTATTTATTGAAATGCTCTGTGTATTGCTAAATAATTAAACTGAAATAATTGTTTTTATATTAGAAAGTATAAATAAGTTTATTATGATTGATGCGTCTATTTTGGAAAAAATTACTTTAAATTTTTCTGGAGATGTTCCGTTTGATAGTCTCGACTCCAAAGAGCGCTATATTTATAGTGTGATGAATAGTATTGAACGCATTCTAAATACACGTCGTGGTAGTGTTAAACATATACCTGATTATGGGCTACCAGATCTGAGTATTATTTATCGTCATTTACCCTCCAGTTTGTCTTTGTTACAGAAATATATTACTTTTACTTTATTAAAATATGAACCACGCGTACAGGCACTGCAAATTCAGATGGTTGAGAATAAATCAACAGATTTTATTATTGCTTATGAGTTGTTATGTAAGTTGAAAGAAGTTGGCTATATTCGCTTTTCAACAACTTTTGATGGTAATGAGGCAGTAAGAGTATTTAGATAGTTTTTAGCAGATAAAAGCATTATGTAAGTTGCCGATAAAAAAATACAGCCATAAACGGCTGTATTTTTTATTTTGGTCGGAGTGAAAGGATTCGAACCTTCGACCCCTTGCACCCCATGCAAGTGCGCTACCAGACTGCGCCACACTCCGACTTCGTAAGGAAAGCGATTATAAGTGTAATCGTTTTACTTGGCAAGTACGCTATTCAGGTTATCTACTACTTTTTCGATTTGCTGACGGGTTTCCATGGCATCTATGGCTGGATTACCATCAGCATCTACCTGATTACGTGTAAATGGGTCGATATATGGTGTAAAGCTATCGCGCAATTGTCGAATTTTAATTACATCAGCACGGGTGTAGTGCTGGCCGCCATAGCCAACAACAACTCCGTGTGTCTGCTGCCAGGCAGAAAACTGTTCAGCACTGATGTCAGCAAGACGGCATAGTTCTTCAAGGGTGAAGTACCGTTGTGCAGGAATAGGTAACAATTGCTTAAGCTTGTTTTCCATTATAGTGATCAACCATGCCTTTCAATTTTTGTGAAGCGTGGAATGTGACAACGCGTCTGGCTGAAATTGGTACTTCTTCGCCAGTTTTAGGGTTACGCCCCGGACGTTGTGGTTTGTCGCGCAACTGGAAGTTACCAAAACCGGAGATTTTGATTTGTTCCCCTTGTTCCAGAGTGCTGCGAATTTCTTCAAAAAACAGTTCTACGATTTCTTTGGCATCATGTTTACTCATGCCAGCAATTTTGTCTACGAGAATATCTGCAAGTTCAGCTTTTGTCAGCGTCATATCAAAATTTCTTTCATTAAAGAGGGCGTTATTATCCCCAAATTAGTTTGTGTTTTCAAGTGTATAAATTTTTAATCGAGTAGCTTGTATGGTTGTGGTTTTATGTGCGTAATTGTGCACCAATTGTACCCGCTACATCAATGAATTTTATCATAATTTCTTCAACTTCTTCATCGGTTAGTGTTTGTTCGGCGCTTTGCAGGATAACTTTTATAGCTATACTCTTGGTATTTTCAGCCATACCTTTACCGCGATAAACGTCGAATATTGATATTTCTTGAATTGCTGGGTGATTTACTGTGGCCAAAGTGCTAATTAATTGGTCGGCAGTAGTTTGCTCCGATACGATAAATGCCAGATCACGTCGTACCGGCTGAAACTTGGATACTGGCTGATAAGCAATTCTGGCCTGAGTTAAAACGACATTTAAATCCAGTTCGAATAAAATGGGTGACTGGGGTAAATCATATTTTTGTGTCCAGCGTGGGTGCAGCTCGCCGATAACACCCACTACTTCGTTATTAATTATGATTTCAGCCGTTCTGCCCGGGTGCAGTGCTGGGTGTTGTGTGGCACGATAATCCACTGTATGTGCGCTTAATAAGCCAGCAACATCGTTTTTGACATCATAGAAATCAACATTTCGTGTTGTCACCGCCCATTGCTCAGGCAGAACTGAACCATAGGCCAGACCGGCAATTTTTTTAGTCTGAGTATATTTTTCGTCGTGTTTGTGAAATACGCGTGCCACTTCGAATAATCTTACCCGGTTTTGTTTACGGTTAAGATTGTTGTGTAGTATTTCAATGAGCCCGCCAAACAGGGTGGAGCGCATGACGCTAAGCTGGCTGGCTATTGGATTTTGCAAGCGAATTGGGTTGGTATTGCCTGCCAGATCATGTTCCCATGCTTCTTCTACAAATGCATAGCTAACAACTTCTTGATAACCGCTGTTTGCTAGTTGATGATAGATGCTGAATAGGGGTTTTTGTGTTTCTGGTAAGGCCACCATGTTTAATTTACCATTGGTATAGTCGTCTGGAATATTTTCATAACCATAGACGCGGCCAATTTCTTCAATCAGGTCGGCTTCGATTTCAATATCAAAACGGAAGCTGGGTGACGTAACTATAAAACCATCATCACAGGATTGTGGATTAAGCCCTAGATGTTGCAGGATAATGCCAATGTCTGTGGCCGCAATGGTTACGCCCAGTACTTTTGCTACTCTTGCTGTGCGTACTTTTACTTGTTTTGTGGCAGGTAAGATACCTGTTGCTTCGGTGATTGTGCCAATATCACCACCGCAGATTTCTTTTATCAGGGTGGTTGCGCGTTCGATAGCCTGTTGCTGTAAATTGAAATCTACGCCCCGTTCAAAGCGAAATGATGAATCAGAACCAAATCCGTATTGACGGGCTTTGCCGGCAATAATGTCTGGTGTAAACCAGGCACTTTCGATAACGACATTCTGTGTAATGTCTGTAACCGAGCTGGAGGCACCACCCATTAATCCGGCGATGCTCAATACCTGCTCTTCATCGGCAACCACCAGTGTATTACTGTTTAGTGTAACTGTTTTGTCATTCAGACAGGCCAGAGTTTCGCCTTCATGGGCACGACGAACAATTAGTTTACCGGTGATTTTGTCTGCGTCAAACATATGCATTGGCTGCCCCAGCTCAAGCATAACGTAGTTACCGATATCAACCAGTGGGTTGATACTACGCAGGCCACTGCGCTCCAGCCGCTGTTTTAACCATGCTGGTGTGGTAGCTTGTGCATTGACACCGCGAACTACACGGCTGAGAAAGCGGCCGCAGTCTTCCGGAGCATCGATGCTAACAGGCTGGCTGGCATCTGTTGTTGGCTGGTTAGGGCTAATTTCTACCGGGTTTAGTGCTGTCTGGGTTAGGGCACCAACCTCGCGCGCTATGCCTTTTATGCTCAGGCAATCTGCTCGGTTAGGAGTAATTTTCAGGGTAAGCAGGTTATCATCTAAATCCAGATAATCGCGAATGTTATTACCAATGGGGGCATTGGTAGGCAAAATCAGTAGACCGTTTACTTCATCGTGTAAACCCAACTCTTTGGCGGAACAAAGCATGCCGTTGGATACCTGACCGCGCATTTTGGTGGGTTTGATTTTGAAGTTACCCGGTAGGATGGCGCCAGGCAAGGCGCACGGTACTTTGATACCAGGCTGTACATTGGGCGCGCCGCAAACGATTTGTATCAATTCGCCTGTGCCTGCATCAACCTGAGTGATGTTGAGCCGGTCTGCGTCGGGGTGTTTGATTACAGATTTAACTTCAGCAATGACTACGCCGCTAAAAGCAGGTGCTGCCAGAGTGGTTTCTTCTACTTCCAGTCCGGCCATAGTCAATAAGTGTGCCAGTTGTTCGGCTGACAATTCAGGATTAACCCATGAATATAACCAATTTTGAGAAAATTGCATGATGCTTCCAGTATGTATTCTGTTGCGGTTTAATCCAAAAGTGTGGTGGTTAGCCAGTATTGACGGTTTACACGATTATTTAATCAGTTTGGATGCTGTCTCTTCACTTTTGGGATTAATGTTATTTGCTGATGAATCTGTTCCGGTTGTTATTCAGTCCTATGCACGATTCAACCTGAAAAATTCATCAGTAGTAGGTATCAGGTTATTTATGGCTTCGATATTAAAGCTAAAATCAGAAACAAAATATGATGGGCTTGATGCTATGGTCTTGTTCCTGCTTTTTAATTGTCTTTGGTTAGGTGACAATTAATTTTAATCCTGAAACTGTTTCAGGAAGTTTAGGTCGTTATCGAAAAACAGGCGTAAATCGTTGATACCGTAGCGGAGCATGGCAAAGCGATCCAAACCGATACCAAAAGCAAAACCTGTGTATTTTTCAGCATCTATGTTGACATTTTTCAGTACGTTTGGATGTACCATGCCACAGCCACCCACTTCGAGCCAGCCTCGTTCACCCATTATGTCGATTTCTGCTGAGGGTTCGGTAAATGGGAAGAAAGAGGGGCGGAAGCGTACCTGTAAGTCGTCGCGTTCAAAGAAACGACGGATAAAGTCAGTAAACACTGCTTTCAGATCAGCCATGGTAACGCCTTCTTCGATCCACAAGCCTTCTGCTTGATGAAACATGGGAGAGTGCGTTGCATCTGAATCTACCCGATATACACGTCCCGGCGCAATAATGCGAATTGGTGGCTCTTTTTTGTCCAGCATGTAACGAATCTGGATAGGCGAAGTATGGGTACGCAATACGTTACCATTTTCTACGTAGAAAGTATCCTGCATGGCGCGAGCTGGATGATTGGGCGGGATGTTTAAAGCCTGAAAGTTATGAAAATCATCTTCGATTTCCGGCCCGTCTGCTACGGTAAAACCCATGCTGTGAAACAGTTCTACAATGCGTTGCAAGGTTAGTGTAACTGGATGCAGGCCACCCAGATTCTGTCCGCGTCCGGGCAGGGTAACATCCAGTGCTTCAGCGGCAAGCTGTTGTTGAAGTTTTGCTTCATTTAGGACATCGCGTTGCTGGTTATATGCAGCCTGAAACTGGTTTTTGCACTCATTGATGTGCGCACCTGTCGTTTTGCGTTCTTCCGGTGTCATTTTTCCCAGAGTTTTTAATAAGGCATTGAGTTCACCAGTTTTACCCAGATAACGAGCTTTGACTAATTCTAATGCAGGTAAATCAATGGCTGAGTTAACGGCAGCGATGCCTTCGGCAACGATGCGGTTGGCGTTTTCCATAACGAGATTCTTTACTTAAAAATAAAACGAAGGAGTGTTTTTATGCTCTTTGTCTTGCTGCTGAATACGCTGGAATTTTTATCAATACCGAGCCTGCAATGGGCAAAACGGGCAATGTAACACGCTATAATAAGATATGTGCTAAAAGGTTATTTTAACGCGAAATTCGTGTAGCCAACAATGCTAAACGATGGTTTTGACCATGATTGGTGCTATTTGATAAGGCAGGAATACAAAAAAAGGAAACCGAAGTTTCCTTTTTTTCAAAAATCTGTCTATCAGGCCAATGCAGCTTTTGCCTGTGCTGCCAGTTGGGCAAATGCAGCCTGATCGAAAACAGCCAGATCAGCCAATACTTTGCGGTCGATAACGATGGCAGCTTTTTTCAAGCCGTTCATGAATTTGCTATAAGACAAGCCATTCTGGCGTGCTGCTGCATTAATACGCACAATCCACAATTGACGGAATTGACGTTTGCGTTGACGACGGTCACGGTAAGCATACTGACCGGCTTTCATTACTGCCTGTTTGGCAATACGATAGACGTTTTTACGACGGCCACGATAGCCTTTGGCTAACGCTAAAACTTTTTTGTGACGGGCACGAGCGGTAACACCACGTTTTACGCGAGGCATAGTTCAAACTCCTTAAGCGTAGGGTAACATTTTGTGAATAGAAGCCATATCGCGTTCATTCACCAGAGAGGTGCCACGCAATTGACGTTTATTTTTGGTGGTTTTTTTCGTCAGAATGTGACGTTTGAACGCATGAGCGCGTTTTACACCACCGTTACCCAATACTTTGAAGCGTTTTTTCGCGCTTGATTTGGTTTTCATTTTTGGCATGGGAAAACTCCATTGTTGTTGGATCAGGCGAGGGGTGGCTGTAAACAGCTCTTTAACCCGCACACCACGGTTTTTGCCGCCTGAATATTGATTTGCGCACAGCGGCGATGCACAAAGAAGCGAATTATAATATACCTGTGCTGATAAGACAATATGATAGTCATCATCCACTGTTAAGGCATGATGAGCTGGTTAAGGTATTATAGGCCGATATATGAAAAGCCTCATTTTATCTATGTAAAATGAGGCTTTTATAAGACAGACTGAAATTCAGCTAATGATTATTTCTTTTTCGGTGCAATAATCATTACCATCTGGCGACCTTCCATTTTAGGAAATTGCTCAACGGTACCGATTTCTATTAAATCAGCCTGAATACGCTTGAGTAGTTCTGCGCCCAGGTGTTGGTGCGCCATTTCGCGTCCGCGAAACCGTAAGGTGACTTTTACTTTATCACCGTCAGTCAAAAAGCGGCTGATGTTACGCATTTTGATCTGGTAGTCACCTTCATCAGTACCAGGGCGGAATTTGATTTCCTTCACTTGCACCTGTTTCTGCTTTTTGCGCTGCTCGTCGCGTTTTTTGGATTGCTCGTATTTGAATTTACCGAAATCCATTAATTTGCAGACGGGCGGTTTGGCGGTAGGGGCAATTTCCACCAGGTCCACATCGTGCTCTTCAGCCAGTTTCATGGCTTGCTGAGTAGATACTACACCCAACTGTTCACCAGTTGGACCAATCAAACGCACTTCTTTAATGGTGATTTCACCGTTGATGCGTGCTTCGCGTTCTTGAGCGATGGTCGTACTCCTTATTCACGTTTAATGAAGAGACAAGGTTTCCTGTTTCAGCTGGGTAATGAATGTCTCAATATCCATCTGACCCAAGTCTTCGCCGCCGCGTTTGCGTACGGCAACCTTGTTGTCCTGTTTTTCTTTCTCGCCTATAACCAGTTGGTAGGGTAGGCGTTGCGTACTGTTATCTCGAATTTTGTATCCAATTTTCTCATTACGCAAGTCTAAATGCACACGGAAGCCTTCTGCGCTTAAACGCGTGGCAAGTTGCCGACAGTATTCGGCTTGTGCTTCGGTAATATTCATAATTACCATTTGTACCGGCGCCAGCCATAATGGGAATGCGCCGGCATGATGTTCAATCAGGATACCGATAAAGCGTTCAAGTGAACCCAGAATGGCACGGTGAAGCATTACCGGGCGGGCACGGCCATTTTCTTCGGTCACGTATTCGGCACCGAGACGTTCTGGCAGCACGAAATCCAGTTGGATGGTGCCGCATTGCCATGAACGGCCTAATGCATCTTTAATATGGTATTCCACTTTGGGGCCATAGAAAGCACCTTCACCGGGCAATTCTTCCCAGGTGACACCACAGGCATTCAGGGCATCACGCAATCCCTGTTCGGCTTTGTCCCAGATAGCATCAGAACCAGCACGTTTTTCCGGACGCAGGGATAATTTGACGGCTACGTCGTTAAATTCAAACTGGCGATAAATACGCATCACCAGTTCGTTGAATGCTTTGGCTTCGCTGACAATCTGGTCTTCTGTGCAGAAAATATGTGCATCATCCTGAGTAAAGCCACGTACGCGCATCAGGCCATGCAGGGCGCCGGAAGGTTCGTTGCGGTGGCAGGAACCAAATTCGGCCAGACGCAATGGTAAATCGCGATATGAGCGCAGACCCTGATTGAAAATCTGGATATGGCCGGGGCAGTTCATGGGCTTAACGGCATAAACACGTTTTTCCGATTCGGTAATAAACATGTTTTCCTTGTAGTTATCCCAGTGACCGGATTTTTCCCATAGGCTGCGATCCATAATCATGGGTGTTTTGATTTCCTGATAGCCGGCGGCAGTAAGTTCGCGGCGCAGATGCTGCTCAATAATCTGCCATAGTGACCAGCCTTTTGGATGCCAGAATACCATGCCCGGCGCTTCGTCCTGCAAGTGGAATAAATCCATTTGTTTGGCTAGTTTGCGGTGGTCGCGTTTCTCTGCTTCTTCTATGCGCTGGATATAAGCGTTTAGGTCTTCCTTACTGCCCCAGGCTGTACCATAGATGCGTTGCAGTTGTTCGTTTTTGGCATCTCCGCGCCAGTAGGCACCGGAAAGTTTGGTTAGTTTGAAATTTTTCAGGAAGCGGGTGTTGGGAACATGTGGACCGCGACACATGTCTACGTATTCCTGATGGTAATAAAGACCCATTGCTTTTTCATCTGGCATGTCTTCAATCAGGCGCAATTTGTAGTCTTCATGGCGCTGTTTGAATACATTAATGACTTCGTCTCGTGGCGTAATTTTTTTGATTACATCATAATTCTGTGCAATCAGTTCTTTCATGCGAGCTTCGATAGCTGCGATGTCTTCGGGGGTGAATGGGCGTTCGTGCCAGATGTCGTAATAAAAGCCATCCTCAATTACTGGCCCGATAACCATTTTGGCTTCAGGATATAGCTGCTTAACGGCATGACCAATCAGATGGGCGCAGGAGTGGCGAATGATTTCGACACCTTCTTTATCTTTTGCGGTAATGATGCTGACCTGTGCATCTTCTGTTACCTGATCACATGTATCTACCAGCTTGCCATTAATTTTCCCGGCAATGGCGGCTTTGGCCAAGCCTGCACCTATGGAAGCGGCGATTTCGGCAATGCTTAAAGGCGCTTCAAACTGACGGACAGAACCGTCTGGCAGGGTAATGTTTAACATGCATACTCCACAAACAACAGACCAGATTCGCTTGATACAAGTGAGAAAATCAAATGGCTGCTTTTGATTATATTTATAAATTAAAGGGATAGGTATAAAGCGGTAGTCGCTGGTACTCTTTCGCTTCGGGTAAGGAATTTATTTTAACGATTTGGATTTTGCTTGGCAATGCTTGTCCGGCGAAATGTGGAGGTTTCGGCTATAATGGGGTATTCTGTCATAATTATTGTCATTAAATTAGTTATATGCTGAAATTTACTTTACAGCGCACAGATGGTTTTGCGCGTCGTGGTACTCTGGAATTGAATCATGGCACGGTGGAAACACCAGTATTTATGCCAGTTGGGACATATGGTTCAGTTAAGGCCATGTCGCCACGTAATCTGGAGGAAATTAAGGCGCAGATTATTCTGGGTAATACTTTCCATTTGTGGTTACGGCCGGGGCTGGATGTTATTCGTGATTTTGGCGGGTTGCACGATTTTATTGGCTGGAACCGGCCGATGCTGACTGATTCTGGCGGTTTTCAGGTGTTTTCTCTGGCGCAGATGCGTAAGTTAACGGAAGAGGGCTGTACTTTCCGCAGCCCGATTAACGGGGACAAGCTGTTTTTATCGCCTGAAATTTCCATGCAGATTCAAACGGTGTTGAATTCCGATATTGTGATGCAGCTGGATGAGTGTCCGGACGGCAATGTAGACGCAAAAGAAGCTGAGAAATCTTTGCAGATGAGTCTGCGCTGGGCAGAGCGCAGTAAAAATGAATTCGAGCGCTTGAATAATCCGAATGCTTTATTTGGTATTGTTCAAGGTGGTATGTATGAGGATTTGCGCGAGCAGTCGCTGGCAGGACTAGAGGAAATCGGCTTTCCGGGCTTGTCTGTAGGTGGTTTGTCTGTTGGTGAACCGAAGCCGGAAATGTACCGTATTTTACGGGCTATTGGGCCTAAGCTTCCGGCACATAAGCCGCATTATCTGATGGGTGTCGGTACACCTGAAGATTTGGTGTATGGGGTGGCCTATGGCATTGATATGTTTGACTGTGTGATGCCAACCCGCAATGCGCGCAATGGCTGGCTATTTACCCGTTTTGGTGATGTGAAAATCCGTAATGCGATGTATCGCCATGATCAGCGCCCATTGGATGAAAGTTGTGACTGCTATACTTGCCGTAATTTCAGCCGTGCTTATCTGCATCATTTGCAGCGTGTAGGCGAGATTCTGGGTGCACAGTTAAATACAATTCATAATTTGCGTTATTACCAGATACTGACAGCGGAAATGCGGCTAGCCATCGAGGCAGGCAAATTCAGTGAGTTTCAAACGCGTTTTCATACTGATCGCGCTCGCGGCGTACTGTGATCAAATTTTTTGGGATTGGTACTACTTTTGTACTACCGATGAAGATGATGGGATGCTGATGGGTGGTAATGTGCTGTCAGCAATTTTCTTTGGATATTGTTGAGTATAGTGAGAAATAGTATGGGAGAGAAGGTCTGGTCAGGCCGGTTTCATGAACCGGTAAGTGAGCTGGTGAAGCAGTATACTGCATCTATAACATTTGACCAGCGGCTGGCACAATGTGATATTCAGGGTTCGCTGGCACATGCGCAGATGCTGCATCAGGCTGGTGTGTTGAGTGCGGAGGATTTGTCTGCAATTAAAGCTGGTATGCAGGAAATTTTGCAGGAAATAGCTGCCGGGAAAGTTGACTGGTCGGTTGATCTGGAAGATGTTCATATGAATGTGGAACATCTGTTAACCCAGAAGGTAGGCGATGCTGGCAAGCGTTTGCACACGGGGCGCAGTCGTAATGATCAGGTGGCTACCGATATTCGGTTGTGGCTGCGTGAAGAAATTGACCACATTGTGGCATTAATCAAAGATTTGCAGTCTGCGCTGGTTGATTTGGCTGATAAAAATGCAGAAGTGGTGATGCCGGGTTTCACGCATATGCAGGTAGCTCAGCCTGTTAGCTTTGGCCACCATATGCTGGCTTATGTTGAGATGCTGGGGCGTGACAGTGAGCGTATGCTTGATTGTCGTCATCGGGTTAACCGGATGCCATTAGGAGCTGCTGCACTTGCCGGCACTACGTTTCCGATAAAGCGTGAAATCACTGCGCAATTACTCGGTTTTGAAGCAGTTTGCCAGAATTCTCTGGATGCGGTATCTGACCGTGATTTTGCCATTGAGTTTACTGCTGCTGCGTCGATTTTGATGATGCATCTGTCTCGCCTGAGTGAAGAGTTGATTTACTGGATGAGTCCGCGCTTTGGTTTTATTGATATTGCAGACCGTTTTTGTACTGGTTCGAGCATTATGCCACAGAAGAAAAACCCGGATGTGCCAGAATTGGTACGTGGTAAAAGTGCCCGGGTAGTAGGCCATCTGATGGGGTTGATTACTTTGATGAAATCACAGCCGCTGGCTTATAACAAAGATAATCAGGAAGATAAGGAACCACTTTTTGATACGGTGGATACTCTGGTAGATACTTTGCGTATTTATGCGGATATGATGCGTGGTGTCAGTGTGAAGCCTGAGAATATGCGTGCCGCAGTGTTACAGGGCTTTGCGACAGCAACTGATTTGGCTGATTATCTGGTGAAAAAAGGTTTACCGTTCCGCGATAGTCATGAGGTAGTAGCACGTGCGGTGCGATTGGCAGAAGAGCAGCAACAGGAATTAAGCGAGTTAACGCTGGATGTGCTGCGATCATTTTCCAGTCTGATAGATGAGGATGTGTATCAGGTACTTTCTCCTGAGGGTAGTCTTAATGCGCGTAATCATGTTGGTGGTACCGCACCAGCTCAGGTACGTGCGCAGGTGGCACGCTGGCGTGAGTATTTACAAACTGTTTAATTTTTATTGTACTGGTAGTTTAAGTAGTTAATTTATAAATCAGGCAGGTAAATTTCTGCCTGATTTTTTTATTTGCTTGCTCTTGGGAAAGATTTGTTTTTGAAAATTTTTTATTTTTAAAGAATATTATAAGCATGTGTGTGTTATTGGCTGTTTAATTTTATCGTTAATGTTAAAGACGTCAGTTTTAATTATTCGTAAAAAAATGATTTTTATAAGTAAATGATAATGCCTTTGCTATTGAGCTGGTATGGATGTATTGATATCTCAATTATTGTATTGTTTATAATGGTGAATTTGAATTGAATATATATTAATATGTAAATAAAATGCCAGTAGGTATTAATCAGCGCTGATATGTTTAAGCGCTAAATTAAGGCTTTATGGTTGTTAATTTCACTAGCCAGTAATAGCCGTTATGCAGTTTATTAAACGGGTAAACAGTTATTCTTCTAAAGAGTATTTAAAAGAGGCAGGGCTGGTGATGAGACTGATTTCGATACTGTCCGGCTTTGGTTTAAGTTTATTTTATTGTTTTTTGTATTATTATTTATATTTATGCTCAATGCAAAGCTGTTGTTAATGCCTCTATTATGGTTGTGTTGGGGACACAAGTGCTGAAGCCTCCTGTGCAGCTTCATTAAATTTTGAAAATTTGTTGTCTGTGGGAGATAAAGCTAAGATAAATCAGCGACTGAGACTAGTGTAGTGGCTGTTTATTTGATGCATAAGGGTATTGAATATTTAAGAATTTATATTGGAGAGACTTCAACTCTTATGGGGTAGTAGTTGATTATGCAAATAAAATATTAAGATTAGTTAAAACAGTGGTGGTAACGAATGATTTTTTACCTCTTACTCTCAGTAATGCTGGCTAAACGTTCAGGAATCTATGAACTATCTGGTTTAGCTGCTCCGTTAGTTTTTTCTAATTTTGATAAATATATTTCTTTGGAGAGAGAGCCTGTAGTATTGATGAATTCGTGGTTATTTGGTTACCCAAAAGATAAGATTGAATCTTGAGGAAAGGTGTTGGATATACCATTTTAATATATTCCTATACTCAAATATAAATATATCTTTAATATATGGTCGATAAATATGATTAAATTTATTTATGGAAAATGGTATTTTGATAGGCAGTATCAGAAAATATTCATGTGCTTTTTTGGTTATGTGGATGGTTTTTGTGTGGGTAATGATTCCAGAATGCAAGCTTAAGCTAAGAAATAAATGTGTGTGTTTTGTAGGAAAGTAGTTTGCTTTTACATTATTATTTGAAAAAATAGAATTTTTGACTAAGGAAATCTCTATTGTTCATAATGGGTTATTTTATGTTATGAAATTTTTAAAATAGTTCATTAATATTTAATTTTGTTTTAGTTTTTTTGCAACAAATGTGCCTGATATAAAGTAAATTTAGGCAGAATAAGCTGGTTATTTGCATCTGATTATTTTACAATTATTAACCAACATTAATTGTTTGTTTGTCTTTATTTTAAAAGGGCTGTTATGCGATTGCAGATTACAAAAATGGTTTTGATGCTGGCTGTTGCTGGGCTGATGTCGGCATGTGGAAACAAGATAAAAGAAATAGAAGAATCACCTGACAAGATGGTGCGTGCTGGTATGCAGCGCATGATGAAGGAAGATAATCAGTTTAATTTCACTGGTACTGTTAATTTAGAAGTAGGAAATCAGGCAGGTGCAAACTCTGCGGATAAAAATTCTGAAGTAGTTGCACAGCAGGCAAGCAGTGCTTCCGAAGACCTATCCGAAGTTGAATCAGATTATTACAAACAGCAAATAGAATCAGTTAACAGGGTGATGGGGCTGATTAGCAAATCATTCTCGATACCATTTACTGGCGCAGTGGATATGCCAAAAGGGCGTATGGAAGTCATTCCAGAGTTTCGCTATGAAAGCAAAAATGCACTGGTCTCCTATAAGTTTCCTGTTTATTTAGATTTCAATAATTTATCTATGTATGTGGATGCTTCTGTGATTACTGATATATCAGATATTATGAATCAAGGATCCAATCCTCAATGGGTAATCGGCGATCAATATATGCAACTGGCTGTACCGCAGGATAGAGTACAGCATTTGCCAATTACGGACTTGTTAAAAAGCCTACCTAAGTCTGTTGATGATGGTTATGCTGCTATGGCACCGAGTGCATTCACTAAGGTGGCAGTGGACGAATTTGGTAAAGGGCTGGAAGCAAAATATCAGGTTAGATTAAATTCAACTTATGCGATGAGTTTGAAATATGATGTTGCTATGCTGCAAAGTCTTTCTCAGGCGTTGAAACAGGCTGCTGCTAAGGCCGGTCCGGATAGTAAGTATCAACCACAGGATTATGCAGTATTACAAAATATTGTTGATGGTCTGGTATCAATCTATTCAGGTAATGATGAAACGGCGAATACGCCTTTTGGTTTTTATATGGCGCAATTGAAGAATAACTCGGTTCCTATTATCTATAATTTCTATTTCGATTCCAAAGGCCGAGTTATAGGCACGCGCACTAAAATGACGTTACCGCGGGATCAAATCAAAGAACTGAAAGGGCCGATAAATATAGATTATAAAGTTCAGCTAGAATACACTGGAAGTCCAAAATTTACTATGCAACCTACGCCGCAGAATTCAGTTAATATTGGTTCTCGTTTAGGTATGTATTAATAATTAAATAGTGCTATTTATTTGATTTAAGTAATTTTAAGCCAGTATGCTTTGCATACTGGCTTTTTCATGTTGTGAAATTGTGTATTGTATGCATCATTTGAATGTTGCGATTGGGATGGCTAGATAAGATAGCTGAATATGGCTGCTGTGTTTTTGTATTATTCGATTATTCAAAATTAACATATAAAATGAGATCGATAAACTGATAATTCGCTAGATTAGCTACGATATGGCACAAGCAAGCTTTTTATCGCAAAATGCTGGTTTGCTGCCATCTGCCTACTGATGTCGACGTTTTATTGTGTCTATGGGTGTCAATTGTCAATGTATTTTGTGTCAGTAGTGTAGCTTAAATTATTGTTCTGATAAGTTTGTTTATTTTGCATTGTGTTTTGATTTATATTTTATCCGCGTGGATGATGCTCTTGTACTAGTTGTTTCAGACGTTCATTGGCTACGTGGGTATAGATTTGGGTGGTACCTATATCGGCATGTCCCAATAATAGCTGAACTACACGTAAATCAGCACCATGGTTAACCAGATGGGTGGCAAATGCATGGCGCAGACCATGAGGGCTGAGGTGATGAATACCTGCTGCACTGGCATATTTGGTGACAATCATCCATGCTAACTGGCGACTAATGGCGGTTTTTTTCTGGCTGACAAATACAGCATCACATACTCGGCCTTTAAGTAAAGCAGGGCGAGCATGAGTAAAGTAATTTTGCAGCCAGTCTGTGGCTTCTTCACCCAGTGGTACCATACGCTGCTTGTTTCCTTTACCGATGGTACTCAGCAAACCATTCTGTAAATCAATTTCGTTAATGTGCAAATTAACCGCTTCGCTGACGCGTAAGCCGGTAGCGTACATCAGCTCCAGTAAGGCCTTATCGCGCAGACCATGTGGTGTTTCGGTATCAGGAGCAGTTAGCAGAGCCTCGATTTGGGTTTCGGAAATGATATCGGGCAGATGCTGCCCTTTTTTGGGCATTTGTAGCTGCTCGGTAGGTAAATCCTGACGCTGGTTGTATTCCTGCATCCAGCTAAATAGACGTTTGCACGCTGACAGGGCTCGTGCCTGTGATGATGGTTTTTCACTATCGATAAATACCGCAGCAGCCAGTGATAAAGCATCTACGTTGAACCAGTTTAGATGCTGAGGCTGTAAGCGGCGTGCAATTTTACTCAGGTCGCGCCGGTAGCCTTCTAGTGTGTTAAATGCCAGTTGTTCGCTTAGCCATAAGTGCTCAAGCAGCGATTCGATCGGTTCGAGCAGTTCTGGTGGCAGGGATTCGTTTACCATGTTGCTCCCTCATGGGTGAGTAACCAGCGTTTGATATTGAGTTCGAACGGGTTATTACTCAAGCTAAACCCGCCCAGACCATTGGCAGATACAATCCGATGGCAGGGGATAATAATAGGCAGGGGATTTTTGCCACAGGCTTGTCCAACTGCTCTGGCTGCGCTACCCAGTATACGGGCAATATCGCCGTAGGTGGCAACCTGCCCATAGGGAATACTGGCAATTGCCTGCCACACTCGCTGCTGAAATACAGTGCCAGCCGATGAGGGAGGATAGTTAAATGTTTGCAGCTTGCCAGAGAAATAGGCATCAAGCTGTTGAGCCCAGTATCCTGTCAGTCTAGGCAGGGTTGGTGACATGGCTGTTTGCCAGTGGACTGCCTGTAGTTGTTGCTGCTGACTAAAATCCAGAATTAATGGGCAGCAGGGCGCAGGATAGGAATAGCTAGGCATGTTGTTGTAGGGTATCTAAAACGGTTTGGGCGTGGCCGGCGGCTTTCACTTTGCGCCATTCATGAATAATATTGCCATCCTGATTCAGGATAAATGTGCTTCTTTCAATACCAAATACTTTTTTGCCATACATGTTTTTTTCTTTGAGTACGTCAAACTGGCGACATACTGTTTCTTCACAGTCTGACAACAGGGTAATGCTGAGTTCGTATTTGCAGATGAAATTGTGATGGCTTTTTTCTGTATCGCGGGAAATGCCGATAACGTTATAACCTTGCTGTTTGAATTGTGGCAGTAGTGTACTGAATTCCTGTGCCTCGGTGGTGCAACCGGGGGTATTGTCTTTCGGATAAAAATAAACTACGGCTGGCAGGTGTTCGGCAATGTTGAAGTTGTTACCTTCAGCATCGGGCAGGCTAAACAGCATGGATGTTGACATTGTATATTTTCCTTTGTAAGTATTTTGTGACTAAAGTTAGTTGCGGATAAAGGCAGTAATCAGGGGATCATTGCCAATCAGGCGGCTACAGTGTCCGTGAATGTGTGGGTCGAAGGTAGTGCCTGTGGGTAAGGTATCGGCAGAATAAAAATGTTCACCGGGGCCAAAACGGCGGGTGCTGCCATCACGCAGGCCGATTTCCATGATTCCCTGTAACACAAACAGCCATTGCGGCTTGCCGGTACAGTGGAAATCACTTTTAAAACCAACCGGGCTGTAACGTAATTGTAAACCTTCTGCATTTAACCACGGTGATAGTTGGCTTTTTTCATTGCCTTCGTTTAATTCGATTTTTTCTTCTTTGAAGCGGGCATAGCCATCGCTATCGGTATATAAAATAACTTTGGTAAATATTGTCATGGTTTTGTCTGATGTGTTGATGGTAAAAATCAGTGCAGGTGTTGTAACTCTGCACTGATGGTTCAATTAATCAGCCGATAACGCCAAGGCTGTCATCTTTGGATGGGGTTGCGTTATGTCGGGGTAGTAGCCATAAGGTGGCAATGATGTCTAAGAGGTAGATAGACGCCAGTAGGCACAAGGCCGCATAGAATGACCATTCTTTAACGAGAAAACCGATAACCAGTGGCCCGAAACCACCTACACCTCGGCCAAGATTGAATAGTACATTCTGGGCAGTGGCACGGACATGTGGTGGAAAATTATCAGAAATCAGTGCACCATAGCCGCCAATCATGCCGTTTACAAATAGCCCCATAATGGCACCGCAGATAAGTAATGCGGTTGGATCCTGTAACTGGGCATATTGTGCCACCATAATAAAGGAACCAATCTGGTAAATCAGGAAGATTTTCCAGCGAGCAAAGTGGTCGGCCAGAAAACCGAACAGCCAGATACCGATAATCATGCCGATTACGGTGACCGCTGTCCAGTTGCCGGAAGCGGTAAGGCTAAAACCCAGTTTATTAGCCAGATAACTGGGCATCCAGATCATTAATCCGTAGTAACCAAAGTTTTGTACCGCACACAGGATAAAAATACCCAGACTGATTTTGGCTGTCTGCCGGTCTTTAACCAGTAAGCTCAGGCGTGCTGAAAATGACAGCTCGCCTTGGGCTTTGTGTTCGCGGGTAAACTGTTCTGGTTCGCTGGTATCGTGACGAATAAAGTAAGACGCCACAGCTGGGAATAATCCCACGAGAAACATGCCGCGCCAGCCGATAATATTGAGCAGGAATGGGGTGATAAAAGCTGCTGCCAGTACACCCAACTGCCAGCCTATGCCGACAAAGGCTGAGGCACGGTTGCGTTTTGCAGCAGGCCATACTTCAGCAATCATGGCCATGCCGATACCGAATTCACCGCCTAAACCCATGCCGGCCAGTGCACGGTAAATCAGCAGGTCGTAATAACCCTGCGCAATGGCGCACAGTCCGGTAAATACGGCAAACATA
Source organism: Snodgrassella gandavensis (assembly GCF_914768025.1). Taxonomy (GTDB): domain Bacteria; phylum Pseudomonadota; class Gammaproteobacteria; order Burkholderiales; family Neisseriaceae; genus Snodgrassella; species Snodgrassella gandavensis. The sequence goes on from NZ_CAJZCE010000002.1 coordinate 296,475, forward strand.
AGAATGGTGAGCGATAGCATGCGTACCCGGCCAAAACGGTCGCTCAGATGGCCAAATACGATACCACCGATAACAGAACCGATCAGAGTCCATGTTACCAGTGAACCAGCCTGTGAGGTGTTCAATCCGAGGTCGTTGCTGATAGCACTGAGCATAAAGCCGAGTATCAGTAAGTCAAAACCATCCATTGCGTAGCCGCTGATTGCGGCCACCATGGCTTTTGCGGGGGTTAATTTTTTTTTTGCTTGATTCATAAGGGGCTTATTGTCGGGAATCTAAGATGTTAATAATGGGTTTGCCTGTTTGTACAGGCTGAGTAATTTCGCCAGCCTGTACCAACGTTGTCGTGGAAGAAAAATTTTCGCGGTCAAAGGCGATATCGCCACCATGTGGCAGTTTCTGCCCCTGTTGCAGGCCGGTGAAGTTGAATAATCTATAGTCTGCCAAATGTGAGGGTACTACGTTTTGCAGGGCTGAAAACATGGATTCAATGCGCCCCGGAAACTGCTTATCCCATTGTTGCAGCATGTCTTTAATGACCTGTCGTTGCAAATTAGGCTGTGAACCACACAGGTTGCATGGAATAATTGGAAATTCCTGCATTTGTGCATAGCGAATCAGGTCTTTTTCTTTAACGTAGGCTAATGGTCTGATAATGATGTGTTCACCATTGTCAGATAACAGTTTTGGCGGCATGGCTTTGAGTTTGCCGCCGTAGAACATATTCAGAAACAGGGTTTCCAGAATATCATCGCGATGGTGACCCAAAGCTATTTTGGTGCAGCCATTTTCTTTGGCCACGCGATACAGTATGCCACGGCGCAAGCGGCTGCACAGGCCGCAGGTGGTTTTACCTTCATCTATAACCCGTTTGACTACGCTATAGGTATCTTCTTCGATGATTTGAAAAGGTACGCCCAAACTACGCAGATAGTCGGGTAGGATATGAGCCGGAAAGCCGGGTTGTTTCTGGTCAAGATTAACGGCCAGAATTTCGAATTGCACTGGGGCAGATTTCTGTAGCTTGAGCAGAATGTCCAGCAATGCATAGCTGTCTTTGCCGCCAGAGAGGCAAACCATGATTTTGTCGCCCTCTGCAATCATCTGGAAGTCATTAATGGCAGCACCAACTTGATGACGGAGTCGTTTGACTAGCTTGTTGTTTTCGTATTCATGTTTGGGTGTATGAGACATGGATGCAGCACTAAATTTAAGCAAATAGCTGCCATTGTACAATAATTAAAGGTCGGCTGATGTGGTTCAGCCGACCTGGGTTAAACTTTACAAGAATTAAAAGGCGATTTTTAGCTTCTATTTGCCGGTTCTTTATCCAGCTCAAATATCTGGTGGAGTACTCGAGTGGCCAGTTCTAGGTATTTTTCATCAATTAAGACGGAAACTTTGATTTCAGAAGTCGAAATCATTTGAATATTGATATTTTCTTTAGCCAGTGTACGGAACATGGTAGAAGCAATGCCAACGTGTGAGCGCATACCCATGCCGACTATGGATACTTTACATACGGTATCATCGCCACAAACTTCACGTGCACCGATTTTTTTCTGTACTTCATGCAGAATATCTAGGGTATTCTGATAATCACTACGCGGTACGGTAAAAGAAAAATCTGTGGTACCGGCAGAACCGAAATTCTGAATTATCATGTCTACTTCAATATTGGCATCGGCCACGGCACCGAGTATCAGGGAAGCCATTCCCGGCGTATCTGGTACACCACGCACATTAATTCGTGCCTGATTTTTATCAAAAGCAATACCGGATACTGCCGCATGTTCCATCATATTTTGATCCTCTTCAAACGTAATTAATGTGCCTTTGCCACTGTTTTCAAGACTGCTTAACACGCGTAGCCGCACTTTGTATTTACCGGCAAATTCTACCGAACGGATTTGTAATACTTTACTGCCCAGACTAGCCAGTTCCAGCATTTCTTCGAATGAGATGGTGCTCAGGCGCCGTGCTTCAGGTACAACGCGCGGGTCGGTGGTATAAACGCCATCTACATCGGTATAAATCTGGCACTCGTCGGCTTTTAGTGCCGCGGCCAGAGCAACTGCTGAGGTATCTGAACCACCACGGCCAAGTGTGGTAATATCATTATTGGCATTAATGCCCTGAAAACCGGCAATGATGACCACCTTGCCAGCATTCAGGTCGGTGCGGATACGTATATCATCTATTTCATCAATCCGCGCTTTGGTATGAGCGCAATCGGTTTTAACCGCTACCTGCCAGCCAGTATAGCTTTTGGCATCCACGCCAATGCTATGCAGTGCCATGGCCAGCAGGCCGATTGTAACCTGTTCGCCGGTTGATAACACAACATCCATTTCGCGTGGATTGGGTTTTTCCTGAATTTCATGTGCCAGTGCGACCAGACGGTTGGTTTCACCGCTCATGGCGGATACAACCACGACAACATCATCACCATTAGCTCTGGCCTGTGCTACACGACGCGCTACATTTTTTATACGCTCTACAGTTCCTACTGAGGTACCGCCGTATTTTTGTACGATTAACGCCATAACACTGCTTGCTTTCTGAGTTGTTTTAATGTCAAAAAAGGAGAGGCTGTGTTAATACTGCCTGCTTGATTTTCCTTTAGGGCGTTCTTTTTAGCATTTTTATCATGTAAAAACAAGCTGCTGAATCAGTATTTTGTCAAATTCAAGCGGCCTGTTTTAAATAATTTTTAAATTCAGAAAATAGGTATTTGTATTTGTATGAATTAATTGGCAGCCAGCGCTTGTTGTTGGACAGCAAGAATTTGCGCAACTCCTTTTTGTGCCAGACTGATTAATTCATTTAATTGCTGAATACTGAACGTAGCACCTTCAGCAGTGCCCTGAATTTCAACTAGCTGCTGTGAAGCAGTCATGACTACATTGATATCAGCATCGCAGGCTGAATCTTCGGGATAGTCTAGATCGAGTAGCAGTTTGCCATTAAGGATGCCAACTGAAATAGCGGCAACGGCTTCACGAATCGGGTTTTCACTGATTACGCCATGGGCAAGCAGTTTGTTAACAGCCAGTGACAAGGCTACAAAGGCACCGCTGATGCTGGCCGTGCGCGTACCACCATCAGCCTGAATGACATCACAATCAATCAATATCTGGCGGCTGCCCAGTTTTTCCATATCCACAACTGCGCGTAATGAGCGGCCAATCAGACGTTGGATTTCCTGAGTACGGCCAGATTGTTTTCCTGCTGCGGCTTCGCGGCGCATACGTCCGTTAGCTGAAGCTGGCAGCATTCCGTATTCTGCGGTTACCCAGCCACGCCCTTGATTTTTGAGAAATGCTGGAACATTTTCGTCGATGGTGGCTGTGCAGATTACTTTGGTATTGCCGCAACTAATTAGTACGGAACCATCTGCATGTGCCAGAAAGTGGGGAGTAATACTAAGCTTCCGTGGTTCATTATCAGCACGCTCAGTGCGATTGGGTATAGAGGTATTTTTCATTATGGTCGCTTTGATTGAGTGATGGTTAGAGAATTATATAGTCAGTGTGCTGCTATTGATACCAATTAAGCCTTTTGTAGATGAAAGGGTTTTCGTTATACTTGATTTAATTGCCAGTTTAGATATAACCAGGCAGGAAGAAACGGTTTAAGGAAAATATTATGTTATACAGTATGACTGGCTATGCAAATGCTTCAGGACAGTTTGGCAATCGTCAAATCAGTATTGAGCTTAAGGCAGTTAATCATCGCTATCTGGATATTCAGTTTAAAGTTGCCGAAGAATTGCGCCGATTTGAGGGGCAGATGCGCGAATTAATCAACGCGCAGGTTGCAAGGGGTAAACTGGAGTGTCGCGTACAGATTAAGCAGCTCCCCAGCCAAAATACTGAGGATTTACCTATTGATCACAAGTTGGTAGAGCAACTGGCGGTATTTAATCATCAGATACGTCGTCAGTACAAAGATTTGGGTAAACTGACGGTTGCGGATATTCTGCATTTTCCCGGGGTAATTGTTGCGACAACGGAAGACGAAGACGTGCTGCTCAATGGGCTACTGACGCTACTGAAGGAGGTATTAACCGAATTTAAGACAGCACGGGCACGGGAGGGGGAAAAACTCCAGCAGCACCTGCTGAGCAGGCTCAATGATATGAGTGATATTGTGGCCGCGATGCAGCAACTGTTTCCGCAGTTATTGCAGGATTATATGGATAAGGCTGAAACCCGCTTGCGGGAAGCTGTGGCGCAGGTAGATGCAGAGCGGCTAAAACAGGAATTTGTTCTGTTTATGCAAAAGGCGGATGTTGACGAGGAGCTGAACCGTTTAAATACCCATATTGCTGAAGCACGGCGTCTGATAGAGGAACATCGTGGCAGTGTGGGCAAACGTCTGGATTTTCTGATGCAGGAACTGAACCGCGAAGCCAATACTCTGGGTAGCAAAGCTATTGCCATTGAATGCACTCAGGCTTCAGTTGGTCTTAAAGTGCTGATTGAGCAGATGCGCGAACAGGTGCAGAATGTTGAATAAACACTAACTGTTGTTATATTGATTGACACCAGAATTACCTGTATGAACCAACCGGTAATTCTGGTTTTTGGTCGGGTGTATCGCTGTATGAAAGCAGGTTGTTAAAAAGATAAACTAACCATACGTTTGGCTGCTTCTACACATTCTTCGACACTGGATACCAGTGCAATCCGCACATAGCCGGCGCCAGCATTACCGTATGGGGTATTGCGGGCAAGATACCGCCCCGGTAGTACTCGGATAGCGGCTTTTTGCCATAACTTTTTAGTAAAGGCTAAATCGTCACCATCCGGTACTGACAGCCACAGATAGAATGACGCGTCAGGTTTCTGTATGGCAAATTTTTGCTGTAGTATCGGAATAACTTTCTCGAATTTTTCCCGATACAGATTGCGGTTGGCAATAACATGTTCTTCATCGTTCCATGCGGCAATGCTGGCATGCTGAATGGGCACACTCATGGCGCTGCCATGATAGGTACGATAAAGCAGGAAATTGGCCAGAAGTTTACTGTCACCAGCTACAAAGCCGGAACGTAAGCCGGGTGCATTGGAGCGTTTGGATAAACTGGTAAACATAATAAGGCGGTCAAATGTTCGCCCCAGTTGTGTGGCTGCCTGTAATGCGCCTAAAGGTTTGTTGTCATCATCAAAGTAAATTTCCGAATAGCACTCATCTGAAGCAATCACAAATCCGTATTCATCCTGCAAGGCAAATAATTTCTGCCATTCTTCCAGATTCATCACAGCACCGCTTGGGTTGCCCGGTGAGCATACGAATACGAGCTGTACTTTAGACCATGTATTGTTATCGATCTCCTGCCACTGTGGCATAAAATGCGGTGCCCGGCAATTAATGTATTCTACGCGTGCGCCTGCCAGCACTGCTGCGCCCTCGTAAATCTGATAAAACGGATTTGGACTGATAACCACGGGTTGAAATTTGCTACTGGTATCAATAATGGTTTGCGTAAACGCAAACAAGGCTTCGCGACTACCTAAAACAGGCAGTACTTCTGTGTCTGGATTAACATTCAATCCTGCATAACGGCGTGTTAACCATTGCGCACAGGCCTGACGCAGTTCTGTAATACCAGCCGTAGCCGGATAAACAGCAAGTCCGTCCAGATGTTGAATTAGCGCATCTGTAAGCACAGGTGGCGTGGGGTGTTTTGGTTCACCGATATGTAATGATATTGGTTGCAGATTGGCCGGCGGTTCGAGGCCGTCCATTAATTTACGCAAGCGGGCAAAGGGGTAGGGCTGCAATAATTCCAGTTTGGGGTTCATGGTGATAAACACAAATAATTGTAAATGCTCTGATACTACCATCAATCAAATGGCCACGGCAGTGAGTAGTGATTATTTATCGGGCAAATATAGTATTTGTTGACTAATTGAGTGATACTAAGCAGTGTTATAAATAAAAAGCCACATCAAAGTGGCTTTACATGGCTGGTAAAAATATCAGGCAGACTTTTGCACTGTCTGCATATTGCCAGTTAGCAAGTAGTCAATGGTTTCTTTCACACTACGCATGGCATTTCCGAATGGCAGTGGATCTTTACCACGGAAGAATAAACCTTTATCGGTTTCGCCACGCCAGGCAGCGGCAAGCTTCAGGTCAATACAGAACTGGCCGACTTTTTCCAGTCCGTCGCGCAGACCGCATACCGACAAACAGTTAATACCCTGGGTGCAGCGTCGCGGGTCAGCCTTGGCATTGGCCTGCAAAATACTTTCGCGTTTCAGATAACTGTCAAGAAACTTGGTTTTAACGCCACGTGCCGGTAAACCGGCTACAGACATAAATTCTACTATCTGTTCACCCTCTGCACCGGCTAAAGTTTTCTTGAAATTAATATGCGCATCACCTTCCTGAGTAACAGCAAATGCAGTACCAATTTGCACGGCAGCAGCACCCCATTCTTTCAGGGCAGTGGTGATTTTCTGGAAGTTAGCCATACCGCCAGCCACTATTAATGGAATTTTTTCCCTTTCCAGATCAAGTTTTTTAAATAACTCAAAAGTTTCTGCGAGTACGCGTTTGAATTCAAAACGCTCATCATTCACGCCGGCAACTGTGGCGGCTCCCAGATGACCGGCTGCATGAGCCGGGTGTTCAATCACAATTGCATCGGGCAGACGGTTTTTTTTCATCCAGCGCTTGAGTACTATGGCTATCCCACGGGATTCAGACAGGATTGGCATTAAAGCAACATTAGGAAAATTTTCTGTCATGTCGGGTAGATCCAGAGGCAGACCTGCACCCATTACAATTGCATGTGCTCCTGATTCACAGGCTTGCCGTACCATGGCCGGATGGTCTTTAACTGCTTTCATCACATTGACTGCTATCATGCCACGCCCTTGCGACTGGGCTAATGCGGACTTGATTTCACGATCCAGAGCAATCCGGTTTAAAGTGTCGTATTTCTCTTGCGTTGGATTTTGCTGAGATTGCTCCAGCAAATCGGGATGCAAATGACGTAAATCCACACTGGCGATCGTACCTACGCCGTTTTCACGTGCGACTGCACTGGCCAGACTGGATGCAGACACGCCTACGCCCATACCACCCTGAACAATTGGTATCAGATGATGATTGCGAATAATCAGTGGTGCAAATTCCTGCATATTACTTCCTGCCTCTTGATGTAAATTAGTAATGCTTCATGGCGCCACCTAAGCTAAAAGCCTGTAATTACTACCGGAAACCAATTAAACTTATACTTAATCCGGCAGGCTTTTATAAATTAGTGCATATACTCTATTCTTGCATAAAGCCACTGTCAAGAGAATCAAAGCGACTTAATGGCTTCAGATTTGGCTTTGATTCTGGTTTTATAGAATTTGTACGACAAGGTTAGGTAGTGTAAGGATAGGCTGTTAAGTCTTAATGCTTAGAGAAATCATCACCAACTCATGTTATATTCACACTATGAGCATGAATCAGGTAATCGCAACAGGGTAAATAACTAATGGTTACATGTAATGCACAGCGGCGTGCCGTTTTGGGTGCGCTGGTTTTATTTCTGTCAGCCTGTGGCACGGGTAATCAACAAAGAGTTCAGATCGGCAAGCAAGGCCATCTGGCTCCAATCAGAATTACCAAAATCAGCCACCAGCAGGGAAGTCAGGAATTGCTGCTGCAAAGCATGAGTCTGATTGGTATGCCTTACCGTTATGGTGGCAGTACTCGAGATAACGGATTCGATTGCAGCGGTATGGTGCAATATGTTTACCAGCAGGCATTGCAGGTTAATCTCCCTCGTACCGCGCGTGATATAGCTGCTGTTTCCACACCAATCCGCATGCGAGATTTGCAGGTTGGGGATTTGGTATTTTTCAATACATCGGGACAGGCTTATTCACATATGGGGTTGTATATCGGTAACGGTAAATTTATCCATGCTCCTTCCAGTAATGGTGTGATTCGTACCGCCAGACTGGATCAACCCTATTTTAGCCAGCGTTTTACAGGTGCACGGACGCTGTTTGCCCGCTAATCAAAAGAATTAACCATTCTTTTTTATGACTAAAGTAATCACAGTAAACAGGACAATAACATGAGTGAGCAAGATTTGGTATTGGTACTCAATTGCGGCAGTTCTTCCGTAAAGGCTGCAGTAATGGATGTGGCCGAAAAAGAAGTTTTAATGAGCTGTCTGGCCGAAAAAGTAGGCAATACTGATGCTTTCATTACCTTCAAAATAAATGGTGAAAAACATAAACATGCCTTAACCGGTGGTCATGACCACGTTGCTGCCGTAATGGCCTTGCTGGAACAGTTAAAAGCGCTGGGTTTATACGACCGTGTAAAAGCTATTGGCCATCGCGTAGTACATGGTGGGGAACGCTTTACTCAGTCTACCGTGATTACACCTGAAGTAATGCGTGATATTGAAGCTTGTATTGTACTGGCACCCTTGCACAACCCAGCTCATATTTTGGGTATACAGGCAGCACAACAGGCATTCCCGGAATTACCTCAGGTAGCTGTATTTGATACAGCTTTCCATCAAACCATGCCGCCGCATGCCTATCATTATGCCATTCCGTCAACCTTGTATACCCGCTATGGTGTACGCCGTTATGGTGCGCATGGTACCAGCTATCGCTATGTTGCACAGGAAGCTGCTGCATTTTTGCAGCGCGATGTCAATGAAATGAGCATGGTTATTGCTCATTTGGGTAATGGCGCATCTATTACTGCAGTTAAAAACGGCCGTTCACAGGATACCAGTATGGGGCTGACACCTCTGGAAGGTCTGGTAATGGGTACGCGCTGTGGTGACATCGATCCAAGTATCTTCTCTTTCTTGGCTGCGAATGCCAAAATGAGCATTGAACAGATTACTGAAATGCTGAATAAGGAAAGCGGATTGCTGGGGCTGTCTAATCTCTCCAACGACTGCCGTATGCTGGAAGAGGCCGCCGCCAATGGACATAAAGGTGCAGAGCTAGCTCTGGATGTCTTTGCCTACCGTCTGGCCAAATACGTAGGTGGCATGATGGTTGCCTGCGGTAGTCTGGATGCGCTGGTGTTTACCGGTGGTATCGGTGAAAACTCTACCCTGATGCGCGAAAAAGTAGTGAACTATCTGAATGTATTTGGCATGATGCTTGACCACGATGCCAATATGGAAGCCTGCTTTGGCACTCCGGGTGTGATTAGCACTAAAGACAGCAAAGCTGCTGTTATGGTTATTCCAACCAATGAAGAACTGATGATTGCACAGGATACCGCTCAGTTAACTGGTATGCGGTTGTAAGAAACTGGTTTCGAAACATAGTAAATAAAACTGTATACGCTCTTAAAACTGGCTTTGTACAATTACAAAGCCAGTTTTTATATTTTTTGATGCCTTTGATAGTTTTAATTTCAAATAGTTACCGTATAGTTTCAGTAAAATATATTGAATTCAGTATTAATCAATAATAGAAAAGGAATCCATTTGTGGATTCCTTTGTAAAACAGAGATTACATATGATTAAAGAAACTACAGATTCATTTCACAATAGAAAGTATAAGCAGTCATAATTCACTAACTGCTGAATTAAAAAAGATAAAAAATCTTTATAGTCAGAAGTATTAACTTCTTACATTTATTATGTAATAACAATCTTACGCAACTCGGCTAGAGTAACGGTTTTATCCTTAAAGACAAATTTTTCTATTGTATAACTATCACTGTAGAAGAAATTCTGTATAAAAACAGAATCATTATCGTTATAGCCATAAATGATTAAATGATCGTTGCTCTTGCGGAATTTCACTTCAGCGAAATCAACATCGGTAAACTGAATGGTATCTACTGCACCGGAAGTATCATAAATGACATCGTGTCCATGTCCTTTGGCAAAGACATAGGTATCATTACCCTGACCACCTGCCAGATAATCATCGCCGGTGCCCCCAATGAGGGTATCATCACCCCCATTGCCATAGAGGTTGTCATTGCCAGCACCACCATCCAGCACATCATTGCTGCTACCTGTAGTAATATTGTCGTCACCATCATCGCCATAAACAAGAGCACGGCCATTAGTCATGACAATGGTGTCGTTGCCACTGGTGCCATACAATTGCATACCATCTTTACGCAACTCGGCTAGAGTAACGGTTTTATCCTTAAAGACAAATTTTTCTATTGTATAACTATCACTGTAGAAGAAATTCTGTATAAAAACAGAATCATTATCGTTATAGCCATAAATGATTAAATGATCGTTGCTCTTGCGGAATTTCACTTCAGCGAAATCAACATCGGTAAACTGAATGGTATCTACTGCACCGGAAGTATCATAAATGACATCGTGTCCATGTCCTTTGGCAAAGACATAGGTATCATTACCCTCACCACCTGCCATATAATCATCGCCGGTGCCCCCAATGAGGGTATCATCACCCCCATTGCCATAGAGGTTGTCATTGCCAGCACCACCATCCAGCACATCATTGCTGCTACCTGTAGTAATATTGTCGTCACCATCATCGCCATAAACAAGAGCACGGCCATTAGTCATGACAATAGTGTCGTTGCCACTGGTACCACACAATTGCATACCATCCTTACGCAACTCGGCTAGAGTAACGGTTTTATCCTTAAAGACAAATTTTTCTATTTTATAGCTATCACTGTAGAAGAAATTCTGTATAAAAACAGAATCATTATCGTTATAGCCATAAATGATTAAATGATCGTTGCTCTTGCGGAATTTCACTTCAGCGAAATCAACATCGGTAAACTGAATGGTATCTACTGCACCGGAAGTATCATAAATGACATCGTGTCCATGTCCTTTGGCAAAGACATAGGTATCATTACCCTGACCACCTGCCAGATAATCATCGCCGGTGCCCCCAATGAGGGTATCATCACCCCCATTGCCATAGAGGTTGTCATTGCCAGCACCACCATCCAGAACATCATTGTTGCTACCTGTAGTAATATTGTCGTCACCATCATCGCCATAAACAAGAGCACGGCCATTAGTCATGACAATGGTGTCGTTGCCACTGGTACCATGCAATTGCATACCATCCTTACGCAATTCAGCCAGAGTAACGGTTTTATCCTTAAAGACAAATTTTTCTATTGTATAACTATCACTGTAGAAGAAATTCTGTATAAAAACAGAATCATTATCGTTATAGCCATAAATGATTAAATGATCGTTGCTCTTGCGGAATTTCACTTCAGCGAAATCAACATCGGTAAACTGAATGGTATCTACTGCACCGGAAGTATCATAAATGACATCGTGTCCATGGCCTTTGGCAAAGACATAGGTATCATTACCCTCACCACCTGCCAGATAATCATCGCCGGTGCTCCCAATGAGGGTATCGTTACCCGCATTGCCGTAGAGGCTGTCATTGCCATCATCACCATTCAGAATGTCATCGCCATCTCCACCAGATAAAATGTCGTTTCCTTTACCCCCATTGATAAGATCATTTCCCCACCAGCCAGTAATGTTATTGTCATTATCGTCACCATCTAGTATAACTGTGATTTTGTTATTTATATCCTGTGCTTTAAGAGTTTGGTCTTCAAAAATGAAATTGAATGCACGGCTGTAACTATTATTAAAATAGTCAGACAAAGTTACAGAATCTGAGTTACCATATGCTTTGATAATTAAATTGTTACCAGAACGGCGAAAGAGAGCATCAGTAAAATTGGCACCCTTGAAGACAATATCATTGCGCTGATTCGAATAGCTAGCGTTTCCTTGGTCATAAATTATATCCTGCCCATGTCCTGCTTCAAATTCATAGCGGTCTTTTTCCCAATCACCTCCTTTAAGAATATCATTTCCGCTGCCACCAATCATAATGTCGTAGCCAGCACCACCATTAAGGGTATCGTTACCGGCACCACCATTAAGGATATCATTGCCATTACCGCCATCAAGAAAATCATCACCGTCACCACCACTTAAATAGTCATTGCCATTTTCTCCATACAGTTCATCATTACCAGCGCCTCCAAAGAGATTGTCTATGCCATTTCCTCCATATAGTTTGTCATTACCTGATCCTCCTGCAATAATATCATGAGAGTTCCAGCCTCTAAGTACATCATCACCTGATGTACCGCCTATAGTAAATGACATGGCAGCAATATCATCAACACTCAATACTTTATCGTCAAAAATAAAGTTAAATGCTCTGCAATAAGAATTTTGGTAGTTAAAATAATCAGACAGGGTAACAGAATCATCCGTACCATAAGCCTGAATAACCAGATCAGTACCGGAGCGGGCAAACTGAGCATCAGCCAGAGTGGCGCCCTTGAAGACTACATCATTGTACTGATCCTTATAGTCAGTGTTTCCTTGGTCATAAATCACATCCTGGCCATGTCCTGCCTCGAATTCATAGCGGTCTTTGTACCAGTCGCCGCCTTTGAGGATATCATTCCCGGTACCGCCAATAAGAATATCGTTACCGGCACCACCATTTAAG
>NZ_CAJZCE010000003.1 GCF_914768025.1 Snodgrassella gandavensis
TTTAAATACCGTAATAAATGCAATTACACTAAGACGAGGCAAGGCATTATCGGCTAAGGAAATACAGTCGATTACAAATAGATACAACAATAACGCCGGAAGTCTTGTAACAGCAAATGGACAGGTAATAAAAAATGATGGGCATCTGAGTACAGCCAGCGAATCGCGTGGGGCGACACAGAGCGGTGGAAAAGGTAAGGTGGAAGGTGCGGAGAAAGGAAATAAGAGTGGTAATGAGCTGATAGATAAAACCAATTTAAAAGCCAATGAAAATAAACCAATAGTTAATCCAGCCACTAATAAAGCAGCAGGTGAACATACTATTGTACGGTCAGGAAAAGCCCCAAAAACCTCAACGCCAAACTCAATTTATGAAGTATCGAGGGCTGATGGTTCTAGAAGTGTTACTTATTATGATGATAAAGGCAGAACATTTTCACGTGAAGATTATGGGCAACAAAAAACTCATGGTCAATTAGGATATGACTCTAATGGGAAGGTTCCTCCTCATGAACATAAAATCACCTATAATGAAAGGGGTTACGTAGATAAGCACTTTTATAGAAAATTAGATGCAAATGGTAAGCCAGTTGGTCCGTGGATTGTAGACAAGAAATAGGAATTACTATGTCAAATGATGTATATGGGTATTTGTTACCAGATCTAAATAAAGATTATGCAGGTCAACTGAAAAATTATATAGGAGCAAATTCTCTAAAGATTCAAAAAATAGAAAAAAATAAATTATTTAACTACCCTGCTGATTTAATTCCAAATCAATATGCATTTATATTTGATATTGCTGATGGTTCTAATTCAGTTAATGCTACCTATTTAATAGATTATAATGAATATGATCCAGATACAGCGGATATAGGATTTCCTGCTAATCCTAAAGAGCGTCTAAATATACTTATTGATACATTGATTGACATGATTAAAATTACTAATGCATCAAAAATGGTTGTATCTATGACCGAATGCAACCAAATAGAAACTATTAAAAAAATAAATTTCTCTGAAATGAGGGAAGTAATTCATACAGATTTTGAAGAATATCAGGGACCTCCAGACACTCTTTACGAAATCATATGTTAACTAAAATCATAAATAATATTTGAATATTACATAACGAATATGGATTTTGATTTTCTTATTGCATGGGAAACTTCTGCTCAAATACTAATTGGTTCTGGAAAGGCTAAAGAATGGGTTGAAAATTTGATAAACCGCAGTACATAAAAAATAATTAGAGTAATTGTCAATTACCCAGTTCTATATTTTAAGTTATAGTGCTGGGTAATTTTATATAGAAATTAAGTACTGCATAAGCCAGAGCGGTGTCAACATCCGCTTTAACGCCGTCAACCAACAATCCGGCCTCTTTGCCGGCAACAACGGCTACTACATCACAACCGACAGCTTATTATGTATATTGATATATATCAGACAAAAATTCTTAAAACAGAATTTAAATTTAAGTGAGGAATATCTTTATGGTCAAAACAATTAATATAACAATAATTTTTTTATTTATATGTAATTTTGTTTATGCCGAAAGGTTACATCCACAATTAATTGCCAACTTGGAAAATAATAATGTATTAATTAAAAAAATAAAAGTTAGCACTGATCCTCTTGAAAAAGGATATGACTATTTATTGAAATCAGATAAAAAACGTGCAAATAATATACTAATATATCAAAGTAAAAAATATATTTTTGATGATATGGGGCAGTTGGATACAGTATATAGTATGCAACCAAATCATAATAATATAATGATATTAACTTTTAAAAACTATGATTTAGATACTTTAGCCTTTTTTTTTAAACAAAAAGATAGTCAAAATAATAAAGACTTTTACCTATTCAAATTCCAATCGGGGAAATTTATTTCAGGTGCGTGGAATGATGAAATGACTCATGGATTAAGTGGGAGAGGCAAATGGGAAGAGGTAGATATGTTTGGTGTTAAAAAATGTGTCCCTAATTATAAAAATCAGTTTTGTGATCAATGGCAATTATTTAATGGTTATTCAGAAATAGGTAAAAGTGTAATATTTAGGACTCCTACAGATGATAAAAATTTTTTTAAGGCATTTAGTTTGAATCGAGATAAAATGCTTGAATTAGTGCCGTTACCAGATACAATGAAAGACTTACCTGCATTTCAGTGATCCCATTTTTAAGTACATGCAACAATGAAGATAAGCCGAAAGTAGCAACCAAATTTTACCAGCAGAATAGATGTAGCTTTTGTCGAGTATGAAAATCTGTAAAACATTGACCTATCGTCAGCAGTAGCCACCGTATCAGGCGGGCTAACGGGCGGTTCACTGGTTAATGCGCAGATAGCCGGAGTGGCTGGGCAGAATGCAGTGGAGAATAATTACCTTAGTGATGCACAAGCGGCTCAGGAACAGAAAGAGCTGAAGCAGTGCACAAATATAGGGTGCACTGCCAAAGTCAAGACTCAATGGGCTGCTATTAGTGCAGCACAGCAAGCCAGCTTTACCGCAGGTATCGTCGTCGGCCTGCCAGCAGAAACATATGATGCAGTAAAAGAACTGGTTCACATGACAACAAACCCAGGAGAAACCTATGAGGCTTTGAAAGGACTGTTCACCAGCGGCAACATTCTGGGAAATGTAAGTGATGCGGTAAAAGAATCGTACATAAACAGATTAAATAAGCTGGAAGAAGAATATCAAAGAGCTGGTGCTGGTGGTTCATATAAAGCGGGTATAGAAACTGGCAAATTACTACTGGATATGGCTGCTCTGGCAACGGGAGTTGGAGGTGCGGCGAAAGCAGGAATAAAGGTAACTGAAAAGGCGATAACCAAGGTTGCCAATGCTGCCAAAAAGGAGATTGTGAAAGAGACGAGTAGTTCAATACCAGCCTTACCATCAGCTAAAAAAGGTAGTGTAATAAGGAATGCACTAGAGGATCATGAATATCAACAAGCGTTAGATATAGTAAAATATAAAGGTGGTACTTTTAAAGGTGCAGAAAAAGCAAATTTTCAAGGAATTGATGGATGGTTAGACGGTATTCCTGTTCAGTTAAAGGAAGTGCAAGGTAAGAGTATTCACGCTGTAAGGCGAAATATTGTGGATGGGGCAAAGGATATGAGTAAGGCTGGTTATAAAGGAGACTTGTATATAGATGCTTCTAAAACAGGAGTAAGCATGAAAGAAATGATTGATCATTTTAAGCCAGGTTCGCCAGTATCAAATATAACAAAAGAAGGTACTGTGAAGAATATTCATATAAAGACTCAAGATGGGTGGTTAAATGTTACAAATGGTTCAATTATTAAAAGTAGGAACAAATAATGGCTAATGAAATTATGTTTCCGATTCAAAAAACGCCATCTTTTGAAGATTTATTGGAAATAATAGTAGAAGGCTTTGAGGAACATTCAATATCTACTAAGCAAGTGACGGTAGGATTATCTGCAAAAAAAGGGCTTGAACTGTCAGATAAATTTATAAGTATACAAGACCATCAGTATGGATATTTTTGTTGGATAACTTTTAATTATTTTGAACCTGAATTTAGAGAAGAAAAAGATATGGATTTTCCCATTATGGTGGGTATAAAAACTCGAGGTGAGAGTAAGTTAAAATTCTCTATTTTAATAGCTTATATATTAGCTAAAGCACTTAACGCCAGAATAATTTATGATGATGCTTATTTAGTACAGCAAAAAGAAGCTTATCCCGTTAATGAGTTAAAACCTTTTGTTGACAAATATGTAAAAGCTCTTTACTCAATACGTGAATAATGAAAAATAAATCCCATCCTATTTGACTACACAATATATAAAATCTAGGAAGGGATTCCCATGCCACCATCAGCCCGGGGCAGATCACCATCAACGGCAAACAGACCAGCGTAGAAGAACTGGGCATCCACAGCGACATCGACAGCGCCCACAGCAAAGTCAACCAACTGCCTGATCTGCAACAGATCATGGACAAACAATAGGCAGTAGCTGATGCCACCGCCACCATCGCCAACAGCGTGCGCACCCTTAGCGCCGACATGGCCAGAAAAGCCAACCAGGAGCGCCAACAGGCACGAGAAAAAGCCGAGCAGGAACTACAAACCAACAACCCTGAGCTGTGGCAGGATTACAATCAGCTAAGCGAAGACAAAAAACAACTGGTACTAAGAGAAACCAGCAAAGACTACCGCACAGCAGACGAGCAGGCACAATCATGGGGTATCGGCGGCGGCAAGAGCCGTGCCCTGAACGCCGTCACCAGTGCCGTCACCGGCATCCTCGGCGGCCAGACCAGCCTGCAAGCAGCCACCAACGCCCTCGCTCCCTATGCCGCAGAATTAATCGGCAAACAATTTGGCCATGGCGACAACCAGAACCAGGCCGCCCAACTGGTAGCGCATGCCCTACTGGGCGCCATCAGTGCCAGCGTAAACGGCGGTAATGCCGCCGCCGGAGCCGTAGGCGCCAGTGCAGCCGAGCTGGCAGCGCAATACCTGATTAAACAACTACCCAAAGATCAATACCCCGAAGCCATAGACCCGAGAACCGGCGAGATAGACCCGAACCGCTTACCGGAAAGCGTCAAAGCCAGCATCAGAGACCTATCATCAGCGGTGGCCACCGTATCAGGCGGGCTAACGGGCGGTTCACTGGTTAATGCGCAGATAGCCGGGGTAGTTGGGCAGAATGCAGTGGAGAATAATGTAGATTTAATCCAGCTGATATCACCAGCATCAGCTGCAATGTTGTCCAAGGATCCAAAACACCGCGAAGCCATGAAATTGGCTCACCAAATCAGGATGATGAACTCAGCAATAACAATAGCTACAGTAGGAGGAGGTTATGCAGTAGTAGGAGCCGGATACGTAGCACCAGAAGCGATAGCAGCGATATATTCAGCATGTAGGGTAAATCCGGCGGGATGTACAGTGATAGCAGTAGAATCCACGGATGTACTTGCCGGACTGGCAACAGGTGCAGTTACAGTAAGTAATTTACCTGCCTCAGCGATAAAGTCGACGAGTAAGATTGGCGGGAAGTATGCGGAAGAGATTGAGCAAATAGGTAAAGAGGTAGGTAAAGGTTCTGCTAAGGCTGGGAAAGGGGCAGTTGTAGTAAATGATTTGAAACCCCACGAAATAAAACAGGCTCAAAGAATAATTGATGAATTTGGTGGAGGATTTGAAGGAGTGCCAAAACTTACTGTAGGTAGTAAGCTAAATGGTAAAGCCATAACATCCTCAGATTATCCTGTTATTGATGGTTGATATACAGCTGCTTCAGGAAAAAAAGTCCCCGTAAGCTTAAAGGAGATTACATCTTCAAATCCATTATCAATATTACAAGATGTTAGTAAGGCAAATAAAACCGGTAAAGAGTTTAATATATTAAATGCAACTATGTATGTAGACGCAAAAAATATGTCTAGTGAACAATTAATTAAATTCGCCCAAAATGGACCTTTAAGTGGAAATGCATTACAACAAGGGGTTATTAATCAAGTTATAGTTAAAACTAAAGATGGTTTTGTAACTATAAACCCAAAATCAGTTATAAATAGTAAACCAAAGGAATGGTAATGAGCTTATCTTTAAGTGCCTTCTTAACTAAACCTATGAAAATAGAAGTATATCTTTTATCTTTACATGCTCAGAAAATATTTAATTTTTTATTAGGTGAATCAAAACAGTCTTTAAATATTTCTATTCAAAATTCTAAAGGGGAGGAGGTAAAAATAATTGAGCCTAATAATGAAATATATCGATTTACAGAAAATATGTTGCTTGGAGAAGGCGGATATATTTTATACATGCTTGATGAATATTGGAGATATCATAGTGATAAAGAAATTTATGAGTTTAGTATTACTGAAATTCACTTTGACAATAAAAGTTTTTTATTTATAGTTCAGTTATCAATTCTCATTGCGGTAGCACAAATTTCGGGAATTGATTATTTGAACGATACCCATGGTTTATTCAAGGAAACTAAAGAGGATAGAGTTAAAATTAAAGATTTATTAAATTTAAGAGTAAATTCTAACACTTACTCTATTAACGAGTCCCTTAAATTATTTTATAGCAAAATGCTTTTATCATAATAGTAGATAAACATGAGTCTATCGAGAATCTAAGCTATAAATAATGGTAGCCTTAACGTATTTAATCAGTTAATCTCCGTTACCGTTATTTTAACTACAACGGTCAACCCTATCCTAAATTTTGTGTATTTTGCTTTTACAGATAACAAAATTAATTGTTAGTATCATTAAACGGCAAATATACAAAATCTAGGATGAGGTTACCATCCCACCATCAGCCCGGGGCAGATTACCATCAACGGCAAACAGACCAGCGTAGAAGAACTGGGCATCCACAGCGACATCGACAGCGCCCACAGCAAAGTCAGCCAACTGCCGGATCTGCAACAGATCATGGACAAACAACAGGCAGTAGCTGATGCCACCGCCACCATCGCCAACAGCGTGCGCACCCTTAGCGCCGACATGGCCAGAAAAGCCAATCAGGAGCGGCAACAGGCACGAGAAAAAGCCGAGCAGGAACTACAAACCAACAACCCTGAGCTATGGCAGGATTACAACCAGCTCAGCGAAGACAAAAAACAACTGGTACTCAGAGAGACCAGCAAAGACTACCGCACAGCAGACGAACAAGCCCAATCATGGGGTATCGGCGGCGGCAAGAGCCGTGCCCTGAACGCCGTCACCAGTGCCGTGACCGGCATCCTTGGCGGCCAGACCAACCTGCAAGCAGCCACCAACGCCCTCGCACCCTATGCCGCAGAATTAATCGGCAAACAATTTGGCCATGGCGACAACCAAAACCAAGCCGCCCAACTGGTAGCTGCTGTTCAGGATTGGCATTGATAACGGCTTTGCCGATTAATTCACCATTGTGCTAATGCTATCAATCACATTCACCCTTTAATATCTTTAAAAATGTTTCATTTCTCGCTTCTGCATCAGAAAATATACTGCTTAATGAAACAAAGATTAAATGTACTTTTGAACCATCTAAATATCCGTAATATATACATCCTTTATTACTAAATACTTTAGTAAAGTGCCTATCTTTCATTGCGCTTTCAATATTTTCATCATTTCCATCAAAGTCACAGATGACATAACAATAGAAACTATTTATATTTTGCAGTACTTTTTCCGTAGCCCTTTTATATCTGGCAACCTGATCAATTGCTTTAAATTGCTCTGTATAATCAATATTTCCTTTTTTCAATTCAATCAATACCACATCTTTATATTCTGTACTTTCTTCTGGTTTATTATATAAAAGAAATAAATCAGGACGTTTTACAGATTGACAACTGGAATGGACACCATCAATTTCTTCAATTATTCTTTTGATTGTCACATCAGAAGCAATGTAAGCATAAGTCATAAACTTATCATCTAAAAGCCAGATGTTATTATGATACAAATGCGGTTTATTCACTTCATGATCACAGTTGACTGATAATTTTTGAGGAAAAAATAACTCATGTAATATATTCTCATTCTCATATAGACTCTTTAATTCCAACCCACGTTTGACAATCAAATTTCTATGAAAAATATATTTTGCCAGTTCATGCTTATTCTGTTCTGAAACTTTTTCAGCGATTTCATCAAGAGTGGCATTTTTATTTGCAAGCAAATTAATTAAATTGTCTTCTTCTTGATTTATTTTATCTCGATAAGCTTTGAGAATACTCGCTTCATCAAATGAAATATTGTCTAATTGAACATTACTAAAATCAATGTAACCATACAGCGCGCTTAGATTATCTAATCTAGCTTTATTTTCTTTTAATAATTCGGGTTCATGTTCACGAACAATATTAAAGCAGTAATTTTTAAGCATCTCTTCAAAATTCTTGCCTGGTTTGGGACTCAACATATCAAACTGATCTAATTCATCTTCTGAACCAAAATTAAATTGAGTTCTTTCAAGGTTGCTTTTTTGGTCAAAATAATCAGATGTTATAGCAAAAATATACTGCTTGTTAAAATTACCCGAGAATGAAAATGACTTAACGGTCAGATTATTGGCACAATAAAATATTTCTATACCTGTTTTTTTATAATCCAAAAAGGTATAAACGGTAAATTTACAATCATTCATTTTAAGATTTGCTTGAGCTAAGCAATGAATATTAAAACTACTTATTATTTCACCAAATGGTTTACCATTAACAAATACTCTGATATTGATAGTTTTCTGTGTTTCCTTTTGTTTTAAAAAAAGCATTAAATTAAATTTTTCTTTCAAAAAATTCACGCATGATTGAGCCTGTGTCTTCGGGTGTTTTAAATTTAAGTTGCTAAAAAATATTTTGGTATATGTATCTTTTTTAGAGGATTTCGTTCTAATTACATTTTCCTGACTGGCATTATACGAAAAATCGAAAGAAACATGTTCTCCCTCGTTTGATATACTATCAATACTAACCCTATCCGCTATTTTCAAAAATGAAAAACGACCGATGCCTTTACCCCCTATATTTTTTTTATTCTCTGTTGCCAACTCAAAAAAAGCATTAATATTTTTGGTAGTTAGACCTTCACCATTGTCGGTAATAATAATTTTACTTAAATTACCTAGATTCGAATTACTGCTATCGATATTAGTATGGTATTCATATTGTAGATCAATACCAATTTCCGTTGCATTAGCCTGAATACAGTTCATTACTGCTTCTTTTAAAACATCATTGACTGTAACGTTTTTATAAAAATGAGACAACATTCTTTTGATATTTGTTTTCATAAGATCAATGGTTTCATTAGTAACAGATGTAGTCATATAACTTTCATATTATTTTACCTCATAATCGTACAGGTATGCTATCATATAAGTATAATTAGTATTTTTAATTTAATTCCAAAATTTTAGATTTTTCATGTGTATTTACTTACGCTAAATGGCGAAATTTTTAATATTTTTTTATTTATATTTGCTACATATTTAATCTGCAATAGTGCTTTTTTGCTTCTTCTTAAAACTTAACTAATCTGTCCTGCTCGATATTTGAAGTATTAATGAAAAACTACCACAACTCATCAAATGTTAAACTGAACGACTAGTTCTCATCAAAGAGAAAGCTATCCTAAATCATAAAAATTTTAGGAGGTAGTTACATGAAATAAACTTAACACTAAAAAGGATTGGTATCAAACTATGATTTAGGATCATCTGTTTTTGAGCACAGGATAAGTCAATCAAGGAAAAGCTATTCATTTAAGACAGAAGATAATTGCAGTCTAGAAGAAACTGAACTACTTGTATCACAAAAGACCTGGCATTATATCGTTACTTAGCGATATCAAAGCATCATGCCTATTATCAGCGCAAAACAACTAAGCAGGAATCGGTCATATATTATGTCGATACGATATTGACTTTTTAATCGCAGCTATCAATCATATAAGACTAGGCGAATTCTTTTGCCTTGCAATAAGTGGACATCTACGCTTCTCGTCGTTACATTGCCCAGGTAATGGAATCGCTATCATTGAAAACATTAATTTAATGTGTATATTAAATGGCAGATTTAACCCATATTCGTGTTAACCATTACTGGAATTATTTATGTATGTTACTGAATTTATCTAATTGACAGATTGCCGGTTATAGTGTTGGCTAACATTAACAGCAATTTAGTAATGTCGACATTAAACTATATTAAGTAACCACTATTCATCATTAAATCTATTTCACTTCAATAGAGGAAAGATTTTAATAATCAGTTACTAGATAAATATTTCAATACATTTAATATTTAACCCTCTTTGAATAAAGCATTGGCATATAATAATGTATTAGCATAAACACTTTTTGAAAGCATTAGAACAGAATTTATTAAAGGAGGAAATTCATGATAATCCAAGAATAACAACAAGTCTTTGCAATTTATGCTTATTGGTAAAATCACAGAAGGTTACATTCTTTAGTTATGCTATTTGCCTCTCGTAGAATTTAACAAACACCCACCCCTTAATTTTGTTGTCTGAATATGTGTTGCCATTCCAAATTTCTGCCCTCTATCAGAATGAAATAAATTTAGGATAGCGATTGCTTAATTTGGCTTAATGCAGATGAAATTTATTTAATATTGCGCCGCTCATATACTGCTTGCGCTAAGGTACCGGCATCTACATATTCCAGCTCGCCGCCTAGAGGCATACCGTGCGCCAGTCGAGTGATTTTGGCCGGGAAATCCGCTAGCAACTGAGACAGAATATAAGCTGTTGCATTGCCGTCTGCGGTGAAACTGGTAGCAATGATGACTTCATCTACTTCATGTTCCTGTAGGCGAGTAATCAGCTTATCCAGAGCAATCGCTTTTAAATCCGCTCCCTGCGCTGGACTAACCTGCCCCATTAGCACAAAATACAGGCCATCATGGCAGTTGGCAGCCTCCATACTAGCCACATCCACCGGCATATGCACAATCATTAGCCTTTTAGGGTCGCGCTGCTCGTTGGCACAGATATCACACAATTCACTTTCACAAAAAGTGTTACACAAACGGCAATGGTGTACCTGCAATAAGGCCGCCTGAATAGCGGCTACCAATTCTTCAGCACCGGCACGTTTATGCTGTAATAATTCATAGGCCATGCGCTGCGCTGTTTTGGGGCCAACATTCGGCAACACCTTTAATGCGTTTGTTAAACGACTCAATGCATCAGTTGATTTAGGGCTCATCTGTTACTCATTAATAAATCGGCTGCTGATTCAATATTTTGACAAACCGGCAATAAGTGTAATTAATAACATAAAAATTTACTTTATTATTGCAACCAGAAATTTAGCTCTAGTTGTTAACAGAAATTTATTTATGATAGCCAATTTCTAAACTGGCCTGCTGTGCTCGCAGTAAGAATTAACTATTGGGAAATAGCACTGCTTCATTTCTGAGGAGAATAATCTTTAGAGGACTATTCTCCTATTACAGTGAATTATTTAAAAAAGTCACCCATGCCTGCCGGCAGATTCATACCCTGAGTAAATTGTCCCATCCTTTCGGAGGAAGTTGCTTCTGCTTTACGCACAGCATCATTCACAGCAGCAGCAATCAAATCTTCCAGCATCTCTTTGTCATCAGCAGCATCTGCTAACAGGCTGTCATCAATATGAATGCGTTTCACCCCATAATGACAGTTCATGGTTACCTTAACCATTCCGGCACCAGATTCACCTTCCACTTCTACATTAGCCAATTCTGCCTGCGCCTTTTTCATGCGTTCCTGCATTTGCTGCGCCTGCTTCATCAAACCACCTAAACCTGCTTTTCCAAACATGATAGCTTCCTTATACTTCAAATTTAAAGGGAAAAAATTAAACAAAATATTGCAATTATTCTTTATCCAGACGTAAGCTTTCTGGCACCCAGTTTGCATTAAATGTTTCCATCAGCATCTGTACTGCGGGCTGCGCCTCCAGTATAGATTGAGCCTGTTGCTGTTGTTCAGCATGTAATCGCTGCTGGCGCATTTGCGGTGTCTCTAGCGCACTCTGCTCCTGCCAGCTACTGGTATGCAACTGAATCGGGCAGCCATAAACTTCAGACAAGGTTTCTGCTAGCCGAGTCAGCAACTCGCGATTGGCTGTCGGCTCCCCCTGCTCTGCCAGCGCAATAGTTAAATCGCCACTATTTTCATCATAATTAGCAATTGCTGTATGTTGGCTAAACAACTGTACAGCCCCCAGCCGGTGCGCTAGCAAAGTTAAAATTTCCGGCCAGTTCTCTGCTGTTAGCGGTGGGAAATTATCCTTTGCCGTGGTTATTTCTGTTGCATCAGTCTGTGCTAGTATCAAGGTATCAGTATGCTCATCATGCTGTTTAGCTGATACCTGCTTATGCTCGTCCGTTTCTTTTGTATCCATCAATTCCGGTACAACAAAACTGCTATTATATGCATAGGGAATATTTTCCGCACTATTTTCCCATGGTGGCGGAGGTTCATCATCGGCCACAGCTGACTGGGAAGAGTGCATGATTGATGGCGATACATTTTCTGGTGTGGTACTAACAGCTACAGCCGGTATTGGTTCACTAACTGTTTCCAATTCTGCCGGTGCTGGTGCTGTATCTGTTTGAGGTACTACTGCCGCAGACTGTGGTACTGAAGTCGAAGCAGGCTCAGCTTGCTCGATAACAGGAGGTGTCGCTGCTGCCTGATGATTTGCCACCGGCGCATTTTGCAATTGTGTTCCGTCAATCTGTCCATGCAGGCGCTGCGTATTCATTGCTGCCAGTGGTGCAAAGGCCAGCATCCGCAGCAGTGTCATCACAAAACCGGCTTTTTCATCTGGAGCCAAAGGTAAATCAGCTTTACCGCGTAAGGCACATTGATAATACAGTTGAATCTGTTCACCGGAAAACAGACTGGCAAAGCGAGTTAAAGCTGTATATTCGGGTTCATCTTTGCCAATTGCGGTGGGTACGGATTGCAATATAGTTAAACGTTGCAATAACAATGCCATCTCAGTTAATGCACTGTCAAAACCCACCGCACAACTGGCCATCTCCTCAGCTTTGGATAATAAAGCCTGTCCATCACGTGCTGCCAGAGCCTCCAGTAATGCATACAGATAGCTTTTATCCACTGCACCAATCATATTGCGTACATCAGACTCAGCGACCTTGCCTGAACCAATGGCAATCGCCTGATCAAGCAGGCTAAGTGCATCGCGCATTGAACCGGCAGCAGCACGGCCTAACAGCAGCAGTGCGGCGTCTTCATAAGCAATCTGCTCTTGCTGCAATACATAAACCAGATGGTCATGTACTTGGGTGCTATTCAGATTACGCAGTACAAACTGAAGACAGCGGCTTAAAACCGTAATCGGCACTTTTTGCGGGTCTGTTGTCGCTAAAATGAATTTAACATGCTCTGGTGGCTCTTCCAGCGTTTTAAGCATGGCATTAAACGCACTTTTCGACAACATATGCACTTCGTCGATGATATAGACTTTGTAACGCCCCATCGTTGGCGCATATTGTGCGTTTTCCAGCACCTCGCGGATGTTATCAATTCCGGTATTGGAGGCTGCATCGATTTCTAGCACATCTACAAATCGGCCGGCATCAATCTGACGGCAAGTATCACACTGATTGCACGGTTCACCATGTTCAGCATGCAAACAGTTCAGGCTCTTGGCCAAAATACGGGCAATTGTGGTTTTACCTACCCCTCGCGTTCCTGTGAGCATATAAGCATGATGTAAACGCCCCTTATCAAGCGCATTTATCAATGCCTTGACCACATGCTCCTGACCCACTAAATCGGCAAACTTTTTCGGTCGCCATTTACGAGCTAATACTTGATAAGTCATAACCATCCACAACTGCCAGTCACAGTAAAATTCAAATACATTAATTTAAACTTTGTCCGGCAAAAATTCCAAACAAGCACCACATTGTAACCAAAAACCGGTGTCAATGGTTAGGATAAAAGACATGAATGAAGCGTTGCAAAGCAGAAGAAACAATCCCAAACAGGCTTTATTAATAAGGATTGAAAGATAAAATTCAACCTGAATCAGCAAAACGCCTTTAGCCATTGTTGTCGCAAGCTTGTGCCTGTTTCAAAATAGTTGTTCAGTTAATATTTACTATTAAACCAAACAGTCTGAATAACAGGAAACTGCTCTTTAAGCACTACACATTACTACTTAGCAAGGAAAACAATAGAGTACACCACCACAGCCCTACACTGGCTAACACGGCCTGTTTAATCTGCAACCAACTAATCGCAATTCCGGTAGTACACATCATATACTGTATGGATAGGTTTCGTCTTGATACCATCCTGCCTACCCTCTTTCAATCATCCAGACTGTCTGTGCAATCTGCTGCAATAAAAAGCCACCCGTCATGGCAGGTGGCTGGTGATTCAACAATAGATTAAATTTATAAATTTACATTCGCATCGGCCAGATTATTAGCAATCTGGCGAACTGCGGCTACATAATGCCGGCTGTGATTATATTGCCAGATAGTATAAAAATTATTCAGGCCAAACCAGTAATCATATTCACCGGGAGATTTTTCCAGACGATATAAAACACCTTTTTCCTGATTCCCAATCTGCGCCGGAATGACCACCCCCAGCTGACGCAACTGCCCGGCGGTATACTTCAGCCCAGTGGGTTCATCAATAATTTGCTGTAACTGTGGTGTCGACTGCATCGCTACCGGTACGGCAATCGGCGCACCAGACTGCCAGCCGTGCTGTTTCATATAATTGGCTACTGAAGCCAGTGTATCGCCAGAATTGCGCCAGATATCCCTACGACCATCGCCATCCCAGTCTACAGCATATTGACGAAAACTGGAGGGCATAAACTGCGGCATTCCCATGGCGCCGGCAAAACTGCCTTTAAAGCTGAATGGGTCCTGCTTTTCTTCATAGGCCAGTTGCAGAAACTCTGCTAGCTCACGCTGAAAATATTCTGCCCGGCGCGGGTAATGATAGCCTAGTGTAGTCAGCGCATCTGCTACACGATACGACCCCATCGTAGCACCATAATTGGTTTCAATACCCACTATTGCTATCAGCAATTGCGGTGCAACATCATAGTGTTTTGCTACCGCCTGAATTACCTCTGTATTATTCCGCCAGAAAACATTTCCAGCACTGATGCGAATATTACTGGCATTATTCTGTACAAATGTATACCACGGTAACGAAGTACCTGGCTTATCCATTCCACGGATAATACTTGGCCTGTAGTGCACTTGCCGAAAGAAATTCTCTAACTGCGCCCGGCTGTAATGTCCACGCCTGACCTCATTATCGATAAAACGGTTAACATCACTACGACCCAGTAAATCTAATCCACTATCGGTCAAAGCAAATATCTTTTCATCCGCAGACGAAGCCACATTTGCTGTCGCAACAGCCTGAACCGGCTTCTCCTGTACAGGCTGTGTGCTTTGACAGGCAGCCAGCAATAAAGCTGCACTTATAATCCGAACTAATTTCATTATTCTGGTTCCTAGCATATGCTTAATGCACATTTTAAACTATTCTTACCATTAATAACAAAAAAGCTGTCTGGAATAACCCAGACAGCTTACACTTTCCTGATGTGTGGTCAGTTTACTTATTCAGCAGCAGCCACAACAGTGACCATAATAGCCGCAACAGCATCGCTGTGCAAAGCCACTTCGACTTCATATTCGCCAATGGCTTTCAGCGGGCCATTAGGCAAACGTACATTGGCTTTAACTACTTCCACACCAAGCGCAGCTTTAATGGCTTCTGCAATATCGTGGGTAGTTACGGAACCAAATAGACGGCCATCCACACCAGCTTTTTGGGCAACACTGATCTTCTGACCATCCAGTTTCAGTTTACGTGCTTCAGCATCAGCCAGCACAGCAGCCTGATGTGCTTCATATTCAGCACGTTTTTCTTCAAATGCAGCCAGATTAGCAGCATTAGCACGCTGCGCTTTACCCTGAGGGATCAGGAAGTTACGCGCATAGCCATTTTTTACATTAACCAGATCACCCAGATTACCCAGGCCACCGACTTTTTCTAACAAAATAATTTGCATAATAAATCTTCCTTATTATTTATGTTGATCGGTGTAAGGCAGCAAAGCCAGAAAACGGGCACGTTTTACCGCGGTAGACAGCTGACGCTGATAATGTGCTTTGGTTCCGGTGATACGCGCCGGAATGATCTTACCATTTTCAGTAATAAAGTCCTTTAACAAATCAACTGCTTTGTAGTCAACCTGTTTGATACCTTCCGCAGTAAAGCGGCAAAATTTTCTACGTTTGAATGATTGACGAGCCATGTCGTTTAACCTTTATATTCACGAATTTGTTGGATATGCAGTACCGGACGGGAGTGGTAAATACCTTTCTGGCTGAGAAACCCACTGATTTCCACCATAGTTCCCGGCTGATACAGCCAGTTTTTAGCCAAATCACCCAGTGCTTTCGCCTGGATTTCCACTTTCGCCAGATACCGCTGTTGCAGCTCCATCTGCCATGATTCATGTGTAAGCCACATGGTCAATACCGGCAATCCGGCGGGGGTATAGCGTAAATCGTCCAGACTTTTAATCTGTGCACACAGGCATAATTGATTCAGCAAACCAGCCTCAATAAATTAATCAGGCTTCAGCTTCTTCTGAAGCAGCTTCAGTGCTGTTACCTGCTAACAGATTCTTGGACTTCTCGTCTTTCATCATCGGAGAAGCTTCAGTTACCGCTGCGTCCATTTTCACAGTCAGATGACGCAATACGGCATCATTAAAGCGGAACGCAGTTTCAATTTCGTCAATCACTTCAGGTGTAGTTTCAACATTCATCAGCACATAGTGTGCTTTGTGAATTTTGTTGATTGGGTAAGCCAACTGGCGGCGACCCCAGTCTTCCAGACGGTGAATTTTACCGTTGGCTTCGGTAATCATGGTTTTGTAACGCTCAACCATGGCACCGACCTGTTCGCTTTGATCCGGATGGACAATGAACACGATTTCATAATGACGCATGTGTACTCCTTGTGGCTAATCGATCCCTTTACCATGCGAAAGTGCAAAGGGCAAGGTTGGAAAACCAGCTATTATAAGCATCTTTGCATTCAGAATCAAATAATAGCCCATAGTATCAGTTTTATTCCCTTAAATAACACTAAACAACTGGTTTTATAAATAATTTTATGTTAGTCGCTAAGCACAAAAGTATCATTCTCTAATATGGCAGATAGGCACATCTGGTTAAAACTACCTTACCAATCGCTAACCATTGCTAAATTTAATAGCGACAGTTTACAGGGTTCTATTAAAACGCCTAACATTAAGGCTAATTTCAAATTCTTCTTTGCCTCACCATGAACAACTATTTTGACTCCATGTTTGCCCGCAAAGAATTTCTGGCACGACTGATTGTCCATAGCTTGAAAACCACTTCCGGCTGGCTAGAGCTGGCATGTGCGGTTATGATTATGCTTGGCACTTACTGGCTTAGCCTGAAAATCTTGTCAGTTGTATCCAGACATACCCAGCAGCAGAAAAGCATTCAATTTCCAATGCTGCATCATCTGTTTTCACGCCTGTTATGGCCGATATTACTGTTTATCAGTACTATCATTGCCATCGTTGTCTGGCGAGACAGTACAGGTGAATCAGTATTGTGGTTACAGATCACTGTATTTGCTGCGCGCTGGTTGCTGATGATTCGCATCATCATGGCCATATTGCACAACGCAATTCCCAATAACTTGTTTAATGACTACTATGAACGTTCACTATCCACTTTCCTGTGGGTATGCTTCGTACTATGGCTCACCAGTCTGGATACCTTTATCATTCGCCTGCTGAAGTCACTGGCACTGCCTGTAGGTTCAACCAGTTTGAGCCTCTATACGGTTATTACTGGCAGCATTATTGTCGGAATTGCCATCATTATCGCCATGTGGCTATCGCGCATCACTGAACAACGTATTCTCAAAGCAGAAAAACTTGACGTCAATCTGCGTTATGTACTGGTGAAAATTATTAAAACCCTGCTGGTAGTCATTGCTGTACTGATTGCCCTACCCATGGTTGGCATTAATCTGACTATTCTTTCGGTATTCGGTGGTGCTCTGGGCGTTGGTCTCGGGCTGGGTTTACAGAAAATTGCCAGCAACTATGTATCTGGCTTTATTATTCTGGCCGATCATTCTGTGCGCCCGGGAGACAGGCTGAATATTAACAACTTCACCGGTTATGTCACCAAAATAACCGCACGTTTTGTGGTATTGCGCAGTAGTGATGGTTCTGAAGCACTGATTCCGAATGATACTTTTGTTTCCAATACTGTTATCAATGATTCTTATTCCAGTAAAATCATGTCTACCAACCTAACTATGCAGGTAGCCTACAATACCAATCTGCCTCTGGCACTGGAAATATTGAAGGAAGCGGCAGCCAAACAGGCGCGTGTGTGTGATGACCCCAAACCTAACAGCTTTGTTACCGGTTTTTCTGATTCTGGCATTAACCTGTATGTCAATTACTGGATTCATGATCCGGAAAACGGTTTTATGAGCATCAATTCAGCCATTTTGATGGAAATCTGGAATCGTTTTAAAGAAGTTGGCATTGAATTTTCCTTTCCAAAGCAGGAAATACGCATTCTGAATGATGCAGGAGACCCAATTATCTATGACACAATGCCCAAACCGGTAAATAATGCAGAAGCAAAACCCGCCTATCCGGAGCCATTACCCACTGAATTAAATGTTTCGTCTTCCTACCGATCTGGACAACAAACGCATCATGAGCAATAGTAAACAGTACAAACAGCCAATATCTGTACTGGTTGTTATTTACAACAACAACCAGCAGATATTGTTACTGGAACGCGCGGATAAACCCGGCTACTGGCAATCCGTAACAGGTAGTCAGGAGCCGGGTGAAACTCTGGAACAGACTGCAATACGTGAATTGGCCGAAGAAACCGGCATTCACAGTAATACTATTAATAACTGGCATCAGTCGAGCATATTTGAAATTTATCCGCACTGGCGTCATCGCTATGCTCCCGGCGTTACTCACAACACCGAACATGTTTTTTCTCTATGTATTGGCGTAGATACCGCTGTTCATTTGGCACCAAGAGAGCATTTGCGTTATGTGTGGTGTTCTCTTGAACAGGCAATTGAGCAAGTATTTTCCCCTTCCAACCGTGCTGCACTATTGCAATTACCACAACACTGGTAATTTAATTCACCGGCCATTTTCATGAACCCCATCACCATTGCCACCTACAATATTCATAAAGGCATGTCTGCACTCAATCAGAAAGTACAGCTTTCCCAAATGGCCTCTGCTTTACAGCAACTTGCTCCGGATATCCTGTTTTTGCAGGAAGTACAGGGATACAACAGTAAGCGGGCAGAAAATATGCCGGATTTTCCCCGACAACCGCATTACCAGATTCTCAGCGAACAGCTAGACTATCACGTTAGTTATGGACGTAATGCACGTTATAAATATCGTGATCACGGCAATGCTATCTTAAGCCGTCATCCTATTGTTACCTGTCACAATCTGGATATCAGTGTAAATAATATGGAACAGCGCGGCCTTTTGCACTGCGAAATCAAGCTGCCTCAATGGTCGCGGCCTTTAGTATGTCTGTGCGCTCATCTTAATCTGCGCGAACCAGACCGCATCAAACAGTATCAAACCATTTCCGACTACATTCAAAGCGAAATTGATCCGGCAAATCCATTGATTCTGGCTGGTGACTTTAACGACTGGCGCCAGCGCTCACATGACAATCTGGGTTTGAAGTTAAATATGTATGACGCATTCTGTACTTACCGCAATGCGCCAAAAACCTTTCCGGCACGCCTGCCCATTCTGAGTCTGGACAGAATTTTTACCCGCCATTTAAATGTACTCGAAGCCAAACCTTTAAGCGGCCTGCCATGGCAAAAACTTTCTGACCATCTGCCTTTATATGCAATCATTGCCCCCGAAAATACAACAAAGTAACCAAATCAATTTTAGTATCAGCAAGCTATAGTCCAAATCAGCCAATATATTAAAATCTATTGTGTTAACTACAAATAAAGAAAAAATCAGGAGAAGCAATATTGACGCACAATTACTCTGTTTACCCAAAAATATAATTGGATAAAAAATAAATGTCTGCCTTACTATCTGGATTAGGACTTGGTTTTTCCTTAATTTTGGCTATCGGTGCCCAAAATGCTTTTGTCTTAAAGCAAGGCTTAAAACGGCAATATGTTTTCTGGGTATGCCTGATTTGCTCACTGTCAGATACTATTCTGATTTATCTAGGCGTAACAGGATTTTCAAAAGTACTTAAAAGCTATCCTGATATTATTGTCTACTCAAGGTATTTAGGTTCTGCATTTCTCTTTATTTATGGCGCGCGCAATTTTTATTCTGCATTGATACAAAAGTCAGCGCTGAAGCCAAGTCAAATTGATAAAAGTTCATTGATGAGTGTCCTCGGTGTTTGCCTGACACTGACGTGGTTAAACCCACATGTATATCTGGATACTGTTATTTTAGTGGGTTCGATATCTGTGTCTTTCCAGAAAAATCTCTATTCATTCGCAATCGGAGTGATGCTTGCATCATGGCTATTTTTCTTTTCTTTAGGCTATGGCGCGAAATATTTATCTCCACTATTTAATAAAAATATTTCCTGGAAAATATTAGATTTTATTATAGGAATTATCATGTGGAGTATAGGCTATGGCTTAATATCTATGTGAGATTAAAAAACAATCAGTTAACCAGCTTCTCATACTGTGCCTGCTTTCTGGCTTGATAAAACTAAAAATTGTTTGTATCTATGCAGATAAATTTTATGCAAATATCACCTGAACAGCACATTCATCAAAACAAGATAATCTAGAACAGAAGCAACTGAAACAAAAATATATTCCAGCACATTAATTAGTACTACTGCTTAAAAAGGTTTAGAATAATAAGCCAAAACTCACAAAGCCTTATTGGCCATGGTTTCCAGCTAATTTATTCAGTTGGCTGTATTCTATTCCAAAAAATATCAGGATAGTTATTATGAATTTTCCTCCGCGAATCATGCCTAATACACGTATGCGTCGTATGCGGCATGATGATTTCTCACGCCGCATGATGCGTGAAACCATATTAACAGCCAATGATTTTATTTTGCCTGTATTTGTACACGAGGAAACTGGCCGTATACCCGTTGCGTGTATGCCGGGAGTCGAACGTTTATCAATTGATGAACTATTAAAGGTAGGTGAACGGGCACTGGAGCTTGGCATACCGGTACTTGATTTGTTCGGCGTACCCAATCCAGACAGCAAAACCGCAGACGGACGCGCCGCATGGGATGAAAATGGCATTATTCAGAAAGCTATCCGTGCCTTAAAATCGCGCTTTCCAGAACTGGGGGTGATGGCTGATCAGGCTCTGGATCCATATACCACTCATGGCCAGGATGGCTTACCAGACGAAAATGGTTATATTCAGAATGATGAAACCATTGAAGCTATTATTAAACAGTCACTGTCACACGCAGACGCCGGTGCCGATATTCTTTCCCCAAGCGATATGATGGATGGCCGTATTGGGGCTATTCGTGAAGCACTGGAAGAAAATGGTTTTATTCATACGCGGATAATGTCTTATGCGGCCAAATATGCCTCCGCGTTCTATGGGCCATTTCGCAGTGCGGTAGGCAGTGCCGGTAATCTGGGCAAAGGTAATAAATATACTTATCAGATGGATCCTGCAAACAGCAATGAAGCACTGCATGAAGTAGCACTGGATATTGCTGAAGGTGCGGATATGGTAATGATTAAACCGGGTATGCCTTATCTGGATGTAATCAGGCGGGTGAAAGATGAATTTGCAGTGCCAACTTATGCTTATCAGGTGTCAGGTGAATATGCAATGTTACAGGCGGCTATTCAGAATGGCTGGCTCGATGCAGATAAGGTAATTCTGGAAAGTCTGCTGGCATTTAAACGTGCCGGTGCCGATGGTATTCTCACCTACTTTGCACTGGATGCAGCACAGCGGCTACGCCAATAGAACCATATAAAGAAATTACACCATCAACGTTCGGTGGAATATATACACGAGGCACAACTCAATATATTCTGGAAAGAATTTAATATGAAGCAATCGATTGACCTGACAGCCTCAGAAAGAAAGTTAGTGTTTGCTATGACACTATCTAGTATATTGCCATTATTAGATAGCAGTATTGTTAATGTTATTTTACCCTCAATTTCGAATGACATTAATACCTCTTATGCTTATATGCAATGGGCTGTTACCATATATATGCTTGCTTGCGCAGCTGGCATATTACTATCACCTTATGTACATGAAAATTTTGGACTCAAGAAAGCATGGGTATGCTCAATTTTTGTCTTTCTTGTTGGTTCTATATTAGTTGGATTTTCATATAACCTGGTTTCTTTAATCTTGTATAGATGTCTACAGGGTTTTGGTGCAGGAATTTTAATTCCTATTACCCAATCTACAATAGCAACTTATTTTGGTAAGGAAAGACTAAAGCCGGTTATGGCATTGATTGCTATTCCGTCAGTCTTTGCCCCTGCACTAGGGCCAATTTTTGGAGCAATCATATCAGAACAGTTAAATTGGAGAATAGCTTTTTTTATCAACATACCTTTAGTACTTATGGCTTTTTTATTTGGCAGGACGACAATGCCTGATAATAAAACGTCTAAATACAATATGAATATTTATGTATTAATGACATTTTTAATTGCTTTAATAATATTTTTCATCTCTATTAAAAATATCACTTCTGGGCATTTTTTTGATATTTTTAATATTATTATGCTAGTTTTAGGTATTGGTTTGATGATGGTTTCGCTTATTATTAATAACAAGTCAGACAGTAAACTGATCGATTTAAGTTCATTTAGTTGTATTCAATATTCGTTTGCAATAATTATGGGATTTCTGACGTCACTTATCTTTTTTGGTTTCATGATTTTTTTTCCCTTAATACAAGCAATAAATGATAATATATCTATTACATATATTGGTATGTTGCTAGCTCTACAAGGTGTAGGTGCTTGGTTGGCTAGAAAATTTATTTATGAATCGCTAAGTGAGATAAATTCATTTCTAATTATTGGTGTAGGATTAATAATATCAGCAATAAGTATATTAATAATTCAAGTAGGTGGCAACGCCTTTGAAATTATCGGTTTTACTGTTCGAGGTTCCGGATTAGGCGTCGCCACGATTGCTGTTCTCTCTTCTCCATTTGAGTTCTGTGATAAAAATCAAATTAAGGACACGAGCGCTATCACGCGTGTTACACAGCAAATTGGTGGTGCATTTGGAGGCGTATTATCAGGAATATTAATCAACCTCACTCAACATCAAATAATTTCAATAAACTGCGCTTATCAGGCAATGTTTTTTTTGTCTCTGGCTTTTGGTTTTCTAGCGGTTATTGTCTATATTTTCTTTGGCCGAGTGAATACAAGGATTTAGTATACAAAAAAACGGAACATGTGACTTCCGTTTTTTTTCGCTTATTCAGCGATACTGCTAAGCCACTTATTCAGTGTTGAACAATTGAATGTACTATTAAAGAGTCTCAACCGCTGACGCAGGTTTCAACTTGAATAAGGTATTTTTTCTGTTTAAACTAATTTTCTAAACCACTTATACAGTGTAACGGTATACTTTTCTTGCAGACATTCTTAGCAGTATGATAAAGCATCAACTAAGAAGATTATCCCGTGACAAGACAACTAAGTTGTGAATTTAAAATAGTGTAGAGCTATGGTTGCATTTAGCTACACCAGCAAAACGGTCAGTTCTCATACTGGCTGGCTTAAGGGCGGATGCAATCATATATTGAAATTAACGCCCACCTGTCCTGCGTTTCTTTATTTTTATGCCAATAGGTGCCAAAACAGGCTTAATATACCTATATCCTTTGTATTAAGTCTTTACACAATGATTGAATTATCTGACTCTACACTTTGCGTTATTACAATTAAAACCGATTTTTTCATTACTTACCGCTAATATGGCATGACAACTGCTTTACACTGGTAAGGCTATTGCTGTGTATGAAAAGTAGACTTAAAAAATATAATAAAATAATTGTCTAATCCTAAGCTTGTAGTCTGCTTTCATTGTGCACTTTCATCAGCAAAAGTAGTTACTGGCTGAGTGGCATAGATATATTTGCAACACATCACCAATTGCCAAATTCTCAAGTATTTTTTTACAATTCCACATTTAAAACAAACACATAAAAGATAAAACTAGCTGCATTAACTTTTACAGGCATATTTAAAATATTTTTTAAAGCAATAATTTATTTCTAAATTAATGATAATTTGATTCAGATTAAAATTCTCATTAGGGATAAGTAAACAAGCAGTGTAAATATAGTGATGGCCATTTTTTACATCTCAAAAATAAATAATTTTTTTTCATTTTACATCAAATATTTATTTTTAATAAAAAGCTGATTTTGCTACAACAGAAATGTAATCTAATTACAATAATTATAGGTTAATAATTGTATTAATATATTAATTTAATAACTATCCATATTCTCACCATACCTAACACCCTCCTACTATTACGAAATAAATAACTGATTTATATATTGAATGCCATTTACGAAATAAAGAGTAATTTGTTTTGTTTGCTATACCTTAGATAATATATAGCTTTAGGCAATATACAGTTTCGCAACATTGTCTTAAAATAGCTACTCCCGTTTTTTACAAACGTTAATCGTGTTTCCCGTAATGTTGAGGTCGTTACATGAAATTAAGTAAGCTCTCAGGGATAGTATTGACAATGCTGATCGGTTCGCTTTTTTTAAGCGGCTGTGATGCTGCTCTGCTAAACCCTAAAGGCCATATAGGTCAGGAAGAACGCTCGCTGATACTGACAGCCATAGGCTTGATGTTGATAGTCGTTATTCCGGTGATTATCATGGCAATTCTATTCTCTCTGAAATATAAAGAGGGTAGTAATGCCAAATACTCACCGAAATGGGCGCATTCCAATAAACTCGAGGCCATAGTTTGGGGTATTCCTATCCTGATTATTCTCATCCTAGGGACAATCACATGGAAAACCACTCACTCTCTGGATCCTTACCGTCCGCTGGAAAGTGATAAAAAACCGGTGGTCATTGAAGTAATTTCATTAGACTGGAAATGGCTGTTTATCTACCCGGAACAGGGCATTGCCACAGTTAATGAAATTGCTTTCCCGAAAGATACCCCGGTAGAATTCAAAATCACTTCCAATACAGTGATGAACTCATTCTTCATTCCCCAGCTGGGCAGCCAGATTTACGCTATGGCCGGTATGCAAACCAAGCTTCATCTGATTGCTGATACAGCCGGTGAATACAAGGGTATTTCATCAAGCTACAGCGGTGCCGGTTTCTCTGGCATGAAATTTACTGCCATTGCTACACCGGACGAAGCCAGCTTCAATCAGTGGGTGGATAAGGTGAAACAGTCACCCAATACACTTAATGACATGGCTTCATTCAACAAACTGGCTGCGCCAAGTGAATTCCACAAAGTGGAATATTTCTCCAGCGCAAATCCGAGTTTGTACGGCAATGTGATTGCTAAATTTGCCAATCACAATATGCCTGCTGCTCTACAGGCCAGTGCTGCCAGCAGTGCTGAGTAAGCTTGCGAGGAAATAAACAATGTTCGGAAAATTATCTTTAGATGCGATACCGTTCCATGAACCTATTGTCATGGTAACGATTACAGCTATCATCGTCATTGGCTTGGCGCTGGTAGGTGCAATTACGTATTTTCATAAATGGGGCTATCTGTGGAAAGAATGGATTACCACAGTTGACCATAAACGTATCGGTATCATGTATATCATCGTCGCAATAGTGATGTTGGTACGTGGTTTTGCCGATGCGGTTATGATGCGTGGCCAGCAGGTACTTGCCTCTTCTGGTACCAGTGACGGCTTTTTGCCGCCTCATCACTATGATCAGATTTTCACCGCCCACGGTGTAATCATGATTTTCTTTGTGGCGATGCCTTTTGTTATCGGCTTGATGAACTTTGTCATTCCGCTACAGCTAGGTGCGCGTGATGTGGCTTACCCATTCCTGAATAATCTGGGTTTCTGGTT
This sequence comes from Snodgrassella gandavensis, assembly GCF_914768025.1. Taxonomy (GTDB): domain Bacteria; phylum Pseudomonadota; class Gammaproteobacteria; order Burkholderiales; family Neisseriaceae; genus Snodgrassella; species Snodgrassella gandavensis. The sequence continues at coordinate 25,714 of NZ_CAJZCE010000003.1, forward strand.
TACTGCTGTTAGTGTGGTACTGGTTAACCTTTCTCTGGGACTGGGTGAATTTGCCCAGACTGGCTGGCTGGCCTATCCACCTTTGTCTGGCCTTGAATTCAGCCCGGGTGTAGGGGTGGATTACTGGATCTGGAGCTTACAGATATCAGGGATCGGGACAACAGTTAGCGCAGTTAACTTTATCGCTACCACCCTGAAAATGCGTGCTCCTGGCATGACCATGATGAAAATGCCTATTTTCTGCTGGGCATCTTTCTGCAGTAACATCCTGATTCTGACTTCTTTCCCGATTTTGACTGCATCTGTAGCCATGCTGACATTAGACCGTTACCTCGGTACCCACTTCTTTACCAATGAATTGGGCGGTAACATGATGATGTACATCAACCTGATTTGGGCATGGGGTCACCCGGAAGTGTATATTCTGATACTGCCGATATTTGGTGTGTATTCAGAAGTTACTGCTACTTTCTCACGCAAAACTATGTTTGGTTATACCTCTATGGTATGGGCAACTGTGTGCATTACCATCCTGTCATTTATCGTGTGGTTGCACCACTTCTTTACCATGGGTTCAGGTGCTAATGTCAACGCGTTCTTCGGTATCGCCACTATGATTATTTCCATCCCTACTGGGGTGAAAATCTTCAACTGGCTGTTTACCATGTATGAGGGCCGCATTTCTTTCCATGTACCAATGCTGTGGACTGTAGGCTTTATTATCACCTTCTCCGTAGGTGGTATGACCGGCGTGCTGTTGGCCGTACCGGGAGCTGACTTCGTACTGCATGGCAGTTTATTCTTAGTTGCCCACTTCCATAACACCATTATCGGTGGTGTGGTGTTTGGTCTGTTTGCTGCGCTTAATTACTGGTTCCCGAAAGCATTTGGCTTCAAGCTGAATGAAAAATGGGGTAAACGCGCTTTCTGGTGCTGGTTTATCGGCTTCTTTGTAGCATTCATGCCATTATATGCACTGGGCTTTATGGGTATGACCCGTCGTCTGAGCCAGCATATTGATCCGGCTTTCCATAATTTACTGTGTGTAGCCGCTGCTGGTGCTGCCTTTATTGCTCTGGGTGTGGTCTGCATGGTGATTCAGGTTGTTGTTTCCTGTCTGCATCGCAAGGAAAACCTTGATGTTACTGGTGACCCATGGGACGGTCGTACACTGGAATGGTCTACTTCTTCTCCAGTACCTTTCTACAACTTCGCCGTGCAGCCACAGGTTGAAAGCCGTGATGCATTCTGGGACGAAAAAGAAAAAGGTATTGCTTACAAAAAACCAGCTAAATATGAAGAAATTCATATGCCGAAAAACACTGCTGCCGGTTTGGTTATCGGGGTATTCTCGCTGATTTTCGGTTTTGCCATGATCTGGCATATCTGGTGGATGGCTATCGTTGGCTTCGCTGGGATGATTATTAGTCTCATTGCCAAAAGCTTTGATACGGACGTGGACTACTATGTTCCGGTTGCTGAAATTGAAGCTATTGAAAGCAAACGTTTTGATGAATTAACTAAAGCAGGACTGAAATAATGTCAACTGAAACCTTGATTCACGGTAAGACGCCTGAACACGCTCACCACGACAACGGTTCACTGAAGGTATTCGGGTTCTGGATTTACCTGATGAGTGACTTGATTTTGTTCTCCTGTCTGTTTGCCACCTATATCGTGCTCCTGCCGGGCACGGCAGGTGGTCCAAGCGGCAAGGACATTTTCGATCTGGTTTTTGTGCTAGAGGAAACTTTTGCTCTTTTATTGAGTTCCATTACCTACGGTTTTGCCGTGCTGGCAATGAACCGCAATAAGCAGAGTCAGGTTTTATTATGGCTGATTATTACCTTTGTGTTGGGCGCTTGCTTTATCGGGATGGAATTACATGAATTCCATCAACTAATTGCCGAAAATAAAGGGCCTAACATAAGTGGCTACCTCTCTGGCTTCTTTGCACTTGTGGGTACCCATGGTCTGCACGTTACTGCCGGTTTGATCTGGATGGCTGTGATGATGATTCAGGTAGCTTCACGTGGCTTAACCAGTGTTAACCGCATGCGTATCAACTGCCTGAGCCTGTTCTGGCACTTTCTGGACATCGTGTGGATTTGCGTGTTCTCAATTGTATATCTGATGGGGGTAGCGTTATGAGTCATTCAAACCATCAAGACCATATCCCACAACATGGCAGTGCTAAAAACTACATCATTGGTTTTATCCTGTCGGTGGTATTAACCCTGATTCCGTTTCTGATGGTAATGAATCAATCTGCAGATAAAACAACTCTGTTTGCTGTGATTGTAATTACTGCTGTTTTGCAGCTTCTGGTTCAGCTGGTATGTTTTCTCCATCTGGGCAGTAATCCTGAAGAGCGCTGGAATCTGATTTCATTTATCTTCACCGTGATTGTGATTGTATTGTTGGTAGGCCTTTCCATCTGGATTATGTGGAGCCTCAATGCAAACATGGTGTCAGGTTAAAGGCAGTTCATGATTAAGCCATACCTGCAAGTAACAAAACCAGGTATTATCGTCGGCAACCTTATTTCGGTTGTCGGCGGGTTTTTGCTGGCTGCCAAAGGCAGCATAAACGGCTACCTGCTTATTCTTACCCTGCTGGGCGTGTCTTTGGTTGTGGCCTCTGGCTGTGCGTTTAATAACCTGATTGACCGCGATATTGATCCGAAAATGGAACGTACCAAGAATCGTGTACTGGCACGAGGACTGGCCTCTGCGCGTGTTACCTTTGCTCTGGCTACGATATTGGGTATTGCCGGATTTGCTATACTTTACTTTGGCGCAAATCCGCTGGCCATGTGGTTATCCGTTATGGGCTTTGTGGTTTATGTAGGGATTTACAGTCTCTATATGAAACGGCATTCCGTTTACGGAACATTAATCGGCAGTCTATCAGGTGCCGCACCACCGGTTATCGGTTATTGTGCTGTAAGCAATAATTTTGATGCGGGTGCACTTATTCTGCTGGCGATTTTCAGTCTCTGGCAGATGCCACATTCCTATGCAATTGCGATTTATCGTTTTAAGGATTATCAGGCCGCTAATATTCCGGTTTTACCGGTTGTAAAAGGCATTGCAGTAGCAAAACACCATATCACTTTTTATATCATTGCCTTTATGTTTGCAACATTGATGCTGTCTATCGGAGGCTACGCCGGATACAAATATCTGATAGTGGCTGCGGCTGTCAGCATGTGGTGGCTATGCATGGCATTATCTGGTTATAAAGCCCAGAATAATGACCGTATATGGGCACGCAAACTGTTTGTGTTTTCGATTATTGCTATCACTACTTTAAGCATAATGATGTCGGTAGACTTTATGACCCCGGCGTCACCAACTGTATTAAGTCTGGCTGGCTGATACCGTAAACATAAATATATAACAATACGCAAACCACCCAACCTGCCTTTGTTTCTTTTACAATAGGCAGGTTTTTCTTTTAAGCTGTATTCAAAATGAATTCCAAGAACAATGATACGCAAATGAATTTTGCCGAAAGGCGTGCTACCTGGGGGCTAGGGGCAGTTTTTTCACTGCGCATGCTGGGTATGTTTATGGTATTGCCTGTTCTGACTACCTATGGCATGACGTTACAGGACGCCAGTGAAAGCCTGATTGGGCTGGCAATCGGAATTTATGGTCTGATGCAGGCAATCTTACAGATTCCATTTGGCTTGTGGTCTGACCGTTTTGGCCGCAAGCCTTTAATTGTTGGTGGCTTATTGATTTTTACTCTGGGCAGTATCATTGCTGCTTTAACCACCTCCATATGGGGAATAATTCTGGGACGTGCTTTACAGGGCAGTGGCGCCATTGCGGCAGCAGTAATGGCTTTGCTATCCGACCTGACCCGTGAACAGAATCGTACCAAAGCCATGGCTTTTATTGGTATCAGCTTCGGCATCACTTTTGCGATTGCTATGGTATGCGGGCCAATAATCACACATGCGATAGGTTTACATGGTTTGTTCTGGGTAATTGCAGCACTGGCACTGGCCGCTATTGTGCTTACTCTATTTTTTGTTCCTGACAGCAGTGTTCATATTCTTAATCGTGACTCAGGTATGGTACGTGGCAGCTTTGGTACCGTGTTGCGTAATCATTCGCTATTTAAGCTGAACATCGGTATTTTTTGTATGCACTTCCTGCTGATGTCAACTTTTGTAGCTTTACCGGTACAATTGGAGCTCTCAGGCTTTCCAGCGGCCAGTCACTGGCAGATTTATCTGTATACGATGCTGATTGCTTTCATTACTGTTCTGCCACCAATTATTTATGCTGAAAGCAAACGAAAAATGCGGCGGGTTTTTATCTTTTGCGTTGCCGTGCTGCTTATTGCTGAAGCTATATTGTGGCTGGCTGATACTTCCTTCTGGCCATTGGTTGTAGGTGTTTTATTGTTCTTTATTGCTTTTAATCTGATGGAAGCACTCCTGCCCTCATGGGTAAGTAAAGAAGCACCAGCAGGTTATAAAGGCACGGCAATGGGTATTTATGCTACGGGTCAGTTTCTGGGCGTAGCCTGTGGTGGCACAACTGGCGGCTGGCTGGCAGCACATACTGGTGCGCATACGGTATTCTTATTCGGTATTGGGTTGACTCTTGCATGGCTGTTGCTTAGTTTTACCATGCGGGAACCGCCCTATTTAGCCAGCCTGCGCTTAACTCTGGATAGTAAACAAACTTTGCCCAATAATGCCCAGCAGCAATTAATGCAAATGGCTGGAGTACATCAGGTTTTGCTTGTGCCAGAAGAGCACAGTATCTATATCAAAATTGACAGTAAAATCACTAGCCGTAAACAACTGGAAATGTTTATCAGCACTATTACAAATAAATAAAAACAGGCATAAGCCAGTAATCATTAATATTACCAGCCTATGCCTGTCTATTGAGTGCTACAGAACAAGTTGCAAAAAAACTCTCAGATTTACCTGCTAACCTTATCGCAATTTATACTCAAATCTGGTGAAATTTTATACTAAGCAAAATCTGCCTGCATAATTTCCGTTTTTTTGCCTATATTAATCCAGTGCTAAGTGATTGATGCCTGTCCGAATGCATGCATGATTTCATTGGCTAATACAATCTGGCTGTCGACGACCTTAGTTGCACCTGCCTGAATAAATAACTGTTTGTCTTGTTCATATCTGCTGAAAGTTACTATTTGTAGCTGCGGATTGAGCGCCAGCGCCGCTTTGATAATCGACTCTACCTCGGTTTTATTCTGGATGGTAATAATTAGGTTTTTGGCCTGAGCCACAAATACTGCATCCAGCATACCATCTGATAATGCGTGCCCATAGGCTACGGGTATCTGGCGTGCACGCAATTGGGTGACTACCTCAAGACGGTTTTCCTGTACATACACGGTTTCATTCTGTGCCTGCAAATGCCTGATTACCTCCTGACCAACCGGACCAGCACCGACAAGTACTGTATGATTGCTTACAGGAGGAGCCACTGCCATGTCTTCATCAATAAAATAAATCGATACTGGTTTAATTGGTGCCGCCACTTTTGCATGGGGCTTATCTGACAACATGCCGCTATCAGGCACACTGGCTGTTACTATTGTTTCCTGCTGGAACTGTTTTTTCACATAACGATTCAGCCAGACAAATAAAAATGGATTACAGATAATTGAAATCAGGGCACTGCCCAGAATCAGGTCACTGGCCAATGGTGGCAGGATGTTGTATACCGCCCCCAGACTGGCAATCATAAAGGAAAATTCACCAATCTGTGCCAATGCCACTGCGATTGTCAGTGCAGTTTGTGGCGGATATCCGAATACGCGCACAATCAGAAATGCCCCCAGGCTTTTGCCTATTACTACCACCAGCAGGGTTGCCAATAGCAATAATGGTTCTCGAATAATAATACTGGGGTCAAACAGCATGCCTACTGAAACAAAAAACAGTACGGTAAAAAATTCGCGCAAGCCACTGGAAGCATCTTCAGCAGTATGGTTCATGCTGGTTTCACTAATAATGGCGCCAGCAAAAAAAGCGCCCAGTGCAAAAGATACGCCAAAAAGATAATTTGCCAGTATGGCACAGCCCAAAGCAACGGCAATCACGGCCAGCCGGAAAAGCTCAGGACTACCGGTGCCAACCACCCGCTGTAAAGACCATGGAATCAATCTACGTCCGAGAAACAGCATCACTAGGACAAAGGCGACAATCTGGACGCTGGTTTTGCCAAGCAAGTAAAGCAGATTAGCACCTGAAACACTGCCCTGCCCGGATAGAACCGGTGCCAGTGCTGGAATCATCACCAGCACAAATACCATGGCTATGTCTTCAACAATCAGCCAGCCGGTAGCAATTCGTCCCTGAGAAGAATCGCCCAGATGCCAGCGTTGCAAAGCTGCTATCAGCACAACGGTAGAAGCACATGATAGTGCCAGCCCAAACACCACACCAGCACCGGTACGCCAGCCGGCCAGCCAGGCCAGTAGCCAGCCCAGCAAGGTAGCCAGTGTTATCTGAATCAGCGCACCCGGTATGGCCACACGTTTTACAGCCAGTAAATCACGGATAGAAAAATGCAGCCCCACTCCGAACATCAGCAGAATCACACCCAGCTCAGCCAACTGCTGTGACAAGTGCATATCTGCGGTAAAGCCTTTGGTATAAGGACCAACGATTATGCCCGCCAGCAGATAACCGACGAGTGGAGGCATTCGCAGCTTATGCGCGATATAGCCAAGTACAAAGGCAAAAAATAAACCACCAACGATGGTTTCAACCAGTGGAAATGAGTGATGCATTGCTTTCCCAGAGTAATAGTTAGTAATAGTAAATAATCTATACTAGCGAAAAAATCCCAACAAATAAAAGCTTTTATAAGATTTTAGGTTATAATTGTCGTTTCTTATCTAGATTTTTCATATCTTATGCTTAAATAGCTCTATTTATTTACTGCATTGCTGAAAAGGGTAGCTAAGATGGCCAGATTTGTTACCTGAGTTAATCAGTCAGACTGAAAAAGGTTATATTGCGGTTTTTTCCGGAACATGGTTAACAATATTTAATTTTATGCCTGTTTTGTACTTAATAACGCTTGTTAATTTCACTATAATATTGGTTTAGGAAAGTATTTATTAATGACAATAGACAGAATACCGCCGGTTGTAGCCTATCCGGGTAAAAGCGCATTATTTATTATCCTTGGCCTACAGGATAATGATATAGCCATTGCCAGAGTGCTTGAATTCATCACCGGATTCTCAGCTTTAGTACGCAGTATGCATGGCCGTTTTCACGATGAAAACTTCAATGCATTAATGGGAATTGGTTCGGATGCATGGGATAAATTACGCCCGGGAAAACCAAAGCCAAAAGAATTGGTGCCTTTTACTGCTATCAAAGGTGACAGACATACAGCCGTAGCCACATCAGGTGATTTGTTTTTTCATATTCGCGCAGATCGTCAGGATATCTGTTATGAAATGGCTGCAATGATTCACGAGTTGCTGGCAGACGCTACTTATTCTATTGATGAAGTAAGTGGCTTTCGTTATCTTGATGGACGTGCCATCATTGGTTTTGTTGATGGTACGGAAAATCCAGAAGACACAACTAAAACTGATTACGCACTGGTAGGTGATGAAGACCCATTGTTCCGCAATGGCAGCTATGCCTTTACCCAGAAATATCTGCATAATATGCAGGCGTGGCGACAATTATCAGTGGAAGAGCAGGAAAAAGTCATTGGCCGTCGCCGTTTCAATGATATTGAACTGTCTGATGAGGAAAAACCGCAAACAGCACATAACAATGTAAGCAAAGCTTATGATGCTGAAGGCAATGAGCTGAAAATTGTTCGCGCCAATGTTGCATTTGCTCATCCATCGAAAAACGAGTATGGCACGTTTTTTATCGGTTATGCACGTTCTTTTGCGGTAACACGCCAAATGCTGCAACATATGTTTACTGGTAATGCTGAAGGGCATGTAGACCGCCTGCTGGATTTCAGTACCCCGGTAAGCGGCAGCCTGTATTTTATTCCGGCATCGGATTTACTGGATGAATTTGATTCGTGAGTTACTACTATTGCATGTTTCTATTCAAGGGAAACTTGCTATAAAACTGCGCCAGATTCGAATTAACCATGATTTATTACAACACTTCAATAAAGGAAAACTGTTTGGATGGGTAGTGTACTTTTTTTACAGGCAATTACGGTTATCTTCTCGCTGTCTATTGTCACCACGCTTTTAAATAAACGTTTATTTGACATGCCTCAGGCCATTGGTGTGCCAATTGTTTCCGCGATTCTGGTATTTTCCCTGCAATGGGGTATGAATCTGTTCGGGCGTAATCATTTTATTCATGTGGATATCATGGCGTTAAAAGCCGCTGTTAGCCATATTAACTTTTATGATTTTCTGGTAAACGGCGTAATCTGTTTTATCCTTACCTCCTCAGCCCTCAAATTCAGAATTTCTGATTTAAAACGCTACTGGCGCCAGATTCTGATTCTGGCTACATTGGGCTTGCTGTTATGTTCAGCACTCTTTGGCAGTCTGCTTTATGCGTTCCAGTTTCTGGTTGGCGATCATGTGCCCTTGCTGGTATTGTTGCTGCTGGGTTCGGCTCTTGGTGCCACAGACCCTATCGGCATTAAGGGCGTATTAAGCTCAGTGCGCACGCCTCGCCACTTAATGGTAAAGCTGGAGGGTGAATCATTATTCAATGATGCCATGTGTATCGTGGTATTCATGACCATTCTTACCCTGATTAACGGACAGCATGTTTCACCGGTTGGTGTGGTTGAGAATTTTTTCTATGAAATCATTGTTGCGGTGATTATCGGGTTTATTTTCGGTATTGGTGCGCTGCGTCTCTTACATGGCAAACATGAAAATGAGTCACTGATTCTGGCAACAGCACTGCTGGCTTCCGGTTCGTATCTAGTGGCTTATTTTGCTCATGCATCCGGCCCGATTGCCTGTGTAGTAGGCGGCCTGATTGTCGGTAACAAATGGCAGGAAGTATTACAGAAGAAAGAAATTGATGACGTTAATAATTTCTGGCATGCGGTAGAGGGTATCATCAATTCGTTTTTGTTTACCCTGATTGGTCTGGAACTCTTTATTGTTGATATGAGCAAAACGCTGGTTATCGGCGGTATTGTGGCGTTCGTACTGCTTCATCTGAGCCGTTTCATTGGCAACATATTGGCATTTATGCTGTTTCCGAAAGTCTATAAGAAAAGCTATCATGGCAGCCTAACCATTTTGTCATGGGGCGGTGTACGCGGTGGTATTTCACTAGCTCTGATTCTGGCTGTAGCCAATATGCCGGCACTGGCCAAATACAGTGATATTCTGGTTGGATACACCTTTATCTGTGTACTGCTTTCCGGAGTAGTGTGTGGTCTTGGTTTGCCCGAAGTGCTCAATGCGTTTTATCACAATCCAAATGAGCCGAAATCCGGTTTTCGTGGCTGGTATCAGCGCCAATGTCACCGCTTTAACCGCAGTGGTGTTATGTATACCATTGAAGAGCGCTCCGATGGTTCAGAGTACATTTCCGTATATAATCCGATAGCTGTGGCTACAGCGGCCGCTGATCCGAGTGAGGAAATTGCACTGACTCCAGAAGAGTTAAAACAGAAAGTAGATAAACTGGAAAATCCAGATAATTTCTAAATGAAACCAGTAAAGGCCAGCATAAACATGCTGGCCTTTTTTATGATGCACAATTGCAAAAACAAATTCCGATTGGCTGGTTTACTTACCCCAACTGAGCTTCTACGAACTGTTTAACCGCAGCAGTATCATTCTCCATCACGGTAACATGTTGCGGTAAATCCTCTAGTCCGGCCAGATTATCAGGGCGTGGAATCACCACGCCATCCCCGACTGCCTCATGAATAGTTTGGGCAAATTTGGCGGCCTGCGCAGTTTCCAGACAAATAATGATTTCGCCGGCTTCGCGCAACTGTCGCGCCACCTTTACCCCATCTGCTGTATGCGGATCAATCAGTTCCCCATCTTGTGCATACACTTGAGCAATGGTTTGCAGGCGGTCAGCATGGGTACTTTTACCAGCAGCAAAGCCATACTGATGCTGAATTTTATCCAGCAGATGGCTTAAATCAAATCCGCTGCCTGTAGCAACCTGCTGCCATAGCTGCTGAACCTGTGCACCATCATGGTCGAGCAAGTCATAAACAAAGCGTTCAAAATTGGATGCCTTGGAAATATCCATCGATGGGCTGGAAGTAACAAAGGTATGTGCAGCATCTCGAGGACGATAATGGCCGGTATTAAAAAATTCGTTCAATACGTCGTTTTCATTAGTAGCCACAAGCAGACGATGAACAGGCAAGCCCATACTGCGGGCTATGTGTCCGGCCAGTACATTGCCAAAATTACCACTGGGTACACAAAATGATACTTTCTGCTCATTAGTACTTGTAGCGGCAAAATAGCCTTTAAAGTAATACACTACCTGAGCCACAATCCTTCCCCAATTGATGGAGTTAACTGTACTCAGGTGATAATGAGCTTTGAATGCATGATCATTTTGCAATGCTTTCACAATATCCTGACAATCGTCAAACATGCCCTTAATGGCAATATTGAAGACATTCCTATCCTGCAAACTATACATCTGCGCACGCTGAAAATCGCTCATTTTGCCAAATGGCGATAACATGAATACATTTACCCGTTCCTTGCCACGCAAAGCATATTCAGCAGCAGAACCGGTATCGCCACTGGTAGCACCAATAATATTCAGATAACGGTTTTCACGCTCCAGCACGTATTCAAACAGATTACCCAGCAACTGCATGGCCATGTCTTTAAATGCCAGTGTTGGCCCATTCGAAAGTGCTTCAATGCAGATACCATCATGTAATGTTCTCAGCGGTGTGATTTCATTATTACCAAACACTTCTGTGGTATAGGTTTTATTAATGATTGCCTGCAAATCTGCTTTGGGAATATCGGTAGCAAACAGACTGATAATCTGCATGGCCAGCTCGGCATAACTTAATGAGCGCCAGTCATGCAGGGTAATTGCATCTACATGCGGATAGTTTTGTGGCAACAACAAACCGCCATCATCAGCTAGACCGGCCATTAATGCCTGACTGAAGCTTTTTGGTGCTGTCTGCCCTCTGGTACTAATGTATTTCATTATTTCTCCTGTATGATTATCCAATCATATCTGGACCAAGTTAATAACGCTGCATTTTTAAGCTGCATACTCCAGCCTGAGATGCAAAAAATCCAGCTACCCTTTGCTGGCGAGCCTGAGGATCAACCATTTTGCAACTTCTTTGATATTGAGCTTGCGTTTGGTGCGTTTCGCAACACAGCTACAATATTGCTTACGCTCTAGTGACAGGTCAATTGTTCCTAAGCCACGGATACACGGCGGCTTACTTAACTGGCACTAACACTCCCGATCAATCACATATCCGGCAATGCCAGAAACCAGCCTATCTTCTGATTTTTGGCCATATCTAATGTTAACCCCTATAGCCACCAATACAAAAAATAATCAAAACAATACTTTATTCGTTGACTTTTTTTCATTTGGATTAAAATCAGACTAAAATACAACTGTCCTTTTTATATATCATGTAGTCATGGCAATTATACACATAGTGCAACAGTTATATACCGAGCAAAACTCATACAATCAGGTACAATATATTACACGAACTACCGTGTACTGAATGACACGACATGGATTTATTTAATCAGAAACCTTTACCCCCACTGGCGGAACAGCTACGTCCGCAGAATCTGGATGAAGTAATTGGCCAGCAGCACCTGATTGGTACAGCTAAACCATTACGGGTTGCTGTAGAAACCGGACATCTGCATTCCATGCTGCTTTGGGGACCACCGGGAGTAGGCAAAACCACACTGGCTCGCATTCTGGCACAAAGCTTTAATGCCCAGTTTATCCCACTGTCTGCAGTTTTCTCTGGGGTAAAAGAAATCCGCTTAGCCGTGGAAAAAGCCCAGCTAGCTTTACAGCATGGCCAGCGTACCATCCTGTTTGTAGATGAAGTACACCGCTTTAATAAATCACAGCAGGATGCATTTTTACCCTATGTAGAAAACGGCGTGTTTACCTTTATTGGTGCCACGACAGAAAATCCCTCTTTTGAAGTTAATCCGGCACTTTTGAGCCGATCGCAGGTTTACACCCTCCATTCACTCAGCATCGAAGAACTGCAACAGCTACAGCAAAAAGTTTTCAGCCTGCCTGAATTCAAATCTTTTACCATTGCTACCGATGCGCAAACATTAATCCTCAACAGTGCCGATGGCGACGGCCGACGCTTTCTCAACTTACTCGAGCAACTGATTCATACTGCGCAGGCACAGCAACAGACTGAAATCAGTGCGGCCTTAACAGCCAATAGTCTGGGTACTCAGTTACGCCGTTTTGATAAAGGTGGTGACAGCTTTTACGAACAGATTTCAGCATTACATAAATCTGTGCGTGGTTCTCACCCCAATGCTGCCCTATACTGGTTTAGCCGTATGCTGGATGGAGGTGCAGACCCGCGTTATCTGGCACGGCGGATTATCCGCATGGCTTGGGAAGATATAGGTCTGGCTGATCCGCGGGCGATGCAGATAGCCAATGATGCAGCCCTAACCTATGAACGGCTTGGCAGCCCTGAAGGTGAACTGGCTCTGGCACAGGCAGTGTTGTATCTGGCCTGCGCTGCCAAAAGTAATGCAGGTTATGTGGCTTATAATGAGGCGCGTGCATTTGTCAAAAAACATCCGTCCAGTGAAGTACCGGTACATTTACGCAACGCACCTACCAAACTGATGAAAGAACTGGGTTACGGTCGTGAATACCGTTATGCTCATGATGAACCGCATGCTTATGCGGCTGGTGAAACTTATATGCCGGAAAATATGGATGAACCAGCATTCTATCAGCCAGTAACACGCGGACTGGAAATTAAAATCGCGGAAAAACTGGCTTTTTTACATAATCTTGATGAAGAGGCCGGACAGAATGAAACAAAATGAACAATCATTGTGTACCATTGACACGCAACCATTCGGCTTGATAGATGGTGAAAGCGCTACCCTGTGGACACTGGCAAACAGTGATGGTATGCAGGTATCGATTATGGACTTTGGTGCCATTATTACTTCGATTGTGATGCCAGACAGGGACAATAAGCTGGTTGAGTGTGTTTTGGGCTTTGATAGTGCTGAAGACTATGCCAGCAGCAGCTATCGTAGCAGCAACCCGCATCTAGGTGCGGTAATCGGCCGCCATGCCGGCCGTATCAGCCACGCCCATGCACCACTTAATCAGGAACTTATCCAGCTCACACCCAATCTGGGTGAACATCATATGCACGGTGGCTATACCGGCTTTGACCAGAAATGGTGGACAGTCAGTACCACCCACGCAGATGAACATGCAGCTTCTGTCACCCTGCAATTATTCAGTGCCGATGGCGAAGAAGGCTACCCCGGCAACCTGAATGTACAGGTATGTTATACCCTGACCGCAAACAATGAATTAAATGTTGATTTTAGCGCCCAATCAGACCGGGATACCTTTATCAATCTTACCCAGCACAGTTATTTTAATCTGGCTTTGCATGAAAATACCGTCAGCGAGCATCAACTATGGCTGTTACCACAGGAAATTATCGTTACCGATAACAACATGATGCCAACCGGTGCCATCACCAAAGCATCGGCTGCACTTGATTTTCATTCTGCCCGTCCAATCGCCAACAGCATTATTGATACAGCCTATGTATTACCACCGCATTCAGCTAACAGCATCATTGCACGCATAAGCGCACCAGATACCGGCCTGTCCATGGCGGTTAAAACCGATGCGCCAGTGGTGGTGGTTTATAATGCCCAGCACCTGCACGAACAGCAGCTACCCAAGCGTAAATCACTCCGGCCATTTGCTGCTATCTGTTTTGAGCCACAAGGCTATACAGATGCTCCTAACCAGCCTGCATTCCCGAATAATATTCTGCGTGCTGATACTACATTTAAACAGCATATCACCTACATATTTAGCCGCGATCCTATCCAGCCCCTTATAGTTAATGGCTAAAGCAGGCACTAGCTATTTATGCCCACCAGTTTCAAATGCAAAGCAAAAACGATGGCCAAACAGAGTAAATGTACAGTCGCAGGCAGCCATACCTACGGTATGGACGTGATAAAATAGAGACTTCTTTTACTCAATCAATACTGCCTATCATGAAATGGAATGATATTCATGCCATTGCATTCGATCTGGATGGCACTCTGGTCGATTCAATTGCCGATTTATGTGCTGCTGCCAATCATATGCGTGCTGAGCTAAACTTATCGCCGCTGCCCGCTGCTGAATTGACCACCTACGTAGGTGATGGTCTGTCCAGTCTGGTACACCGTGCACTCAGCGGCAGTAAAGATGGTCAGGTAGATGAAACAAGCTGGACGCAGGGCTTTACTGCCTTTATCGCTTATTATCGTACTCATTTAAGCGTTCATACCCGCCCGTATCCAGAAGTAGAAACTGCGCTGGCACTGTTCCGTGCCCGGGGCTTACCTTTAGCGGTAATCACTAATAAAAATGAAATTCTGGCCGTGGAACTATTGTGCCAGCTCGGTCTAGCCGATGCGTTCAGCCTGATTGTGGGCGGTGATACACTGGCCGAAAAGAAGCCCTCCCCCATGCCTTTATTACACACGGCAGAAGTATTAGGCGTGCCAATCGAGAATTTATTGATGGTGGGCGACTCAGCCAATGATATTCTGGCTGCCAAGGCTGCCGGTGCATTAAGCTGTGGAGTAACTTGGGGCTATGCCGACATGGGACAGCTAGCACAAAATACCCAAACCAAACCAGACATTATTATCGATAACCTGCCACAGATTGATGATGGTATGCGTCATCATGGTGACAGCGATATCCGTGCATGAAGCAAAAAATCAGTTTACGCGCCCGTGCCATCACCATACTGGCACGGCAGGAAATCAGTCGTGCCGAACTGGCACGTAAACTACGTCCCCATGTTGACGAGGGCGATGATCTGGAAGCCTTACTAGATGAACTGGAACAGCGGCACTGGCAATCAGATGCACGTTATGCTGAAACCTATATCAACAGCAAAAGCCGGATGCATGGCAATCTGCGTTTACAGCAAAGCCTGAAACAAAAAGGGGTTGATGCTGAGTTGATTGCAGACTATTTACCAGACAAAGATGAACAGATAAGTAATGCTGTGACTGTATTGCAGAAAAAATATCGTAAGCCACCGGCTGATTTGAAAGAAAAACACAAATACATGCATTTTCTTGCCTATCGTGGTTTTAGTATGGATATTATTCATGCTGCAATTAAGCAGGCATGGGCAGATACTTCCCTACCTGATGAAGATGAATACTGGCAATAGCAACGCAACCAATACAAGATACATCAGATTTCATGTATGACCATGATGAATCAGCCAGCCATGCATCCTCGATTCAGCAAATCATTACCTAAAAAAAGCCCAGTTAAATAACCGGGCTTTTTTTATCAATGCCAAACCTCAATGCAAACTAACATCTTCACGTTTCAGATGATCGTTACTGGTGCCTGTGGGCTTACCAGACCAGTAGCTAGCCAGAAACGAACCGGAAATATTATGCCACAATGAAAATATTGCACCGGGCAAGGCTGCCATCGGTCCAAAGAAGTTGGAACCCAATACAGCGGCCAAACCAGAGTTCTGCATACCTACTTCCAATGCCAGAGTACGACAGATGGATTTATCGAAACCAAACAAACGGCCACCCCAGTAACCGCCAATCAGTCCCAAAGCATTATGCAGAATCACCCCAATGACAACAATGGCTGTTTCAATGCCGATTTTATCACTACTCAGTGATACTACAGTAGACAATACGATGATAATCAAGCACATGGTAATCAATGGTAGTGAAGGTACAACTTTTTTTACCAGTTGCGGTGCAAAATAATTAATGGTTACCCCAAAAGCGATAGGTAAAGCCACAATCAGGAAAATTTCCTTCAGCATATTCATAACTGGTACAGCAATAGATGCAGCAATATACATCTTTGCTAATAATGGCGTGGCAAAGATACCCACTACAGTAGACAAAGCACTAATAGTTACCGATAGTGCTACATCACCCTTGGATAAAAACACCATGACATTGGAAGCAGTACCACTGGCCACACACCCTACCAGCACCATGCCTGCCTGTAATTCTGGCGACATATTCAGCATCTTGGCAATCAGCCATGCTGCCAGCGGCATGATCAGGTAATGCAAACCAATACCGGCCGCTATAGGAGCCGGCCGTTTCAGTACTCGAGTAAAATCCTCTATTTTCAGTGTCATGCCCATGGATAACATCACCAGCATTAACATTTCAGAAATATAAGGTTTTAACGGAATAAAAACGGCAGGATTACGATAGGCAAAAATAGAACATAAGGCTGCCCACAATGGGAACAGCCTTGTAATAATGGCAATCACGAGAATCGTCTCATGCGATGATAGAAATCAGCTTAGGCAGCCATAGCCTTGATTTTGGCAGCCAAACGGCTTTTATGACGTGCTGCTTTGTTTTTATGAAAAACACCTTTATCAGCAATGCGATCAATCACTTTAACGCTTTCGCTGTAAGTAACCTGAGCAGCAGCTTTATCACCTGCTTCAACGGCTTTCAATACTTTTTTAACCGCAGTGCGAAAAGCGGTACGCAAGCTGGCGTTGTGAGCACGTTGTTTCAGTGCCTGACGAGCGCGCTTACGAGATTGTGCACTATTGGCCATCAATATCTCCTAACATACATATACAAATCATGAAACGCAGAATTTTAATGACTTCGCAGCATAAAAGCAAGTGCCCTTGTTGTTTTTTAGCTGACAATCTATACAGACAAGTAATTAAGATTGCTTGTCTTAGTCCGTTTTTTCATCTTTAATGATGGCATTTTCCGGCAATTGGCGAAAGTAATCACTGCGCCAGTATACCTGTGTTCCTTCCTGAATCAGTACCAGACACACAGCCGCCAGTGGCAGTGCCAGCAACATGCCAACAAAACCAAGTAACTGCCCAAATGCCATTAACGAAAAAATCACCCAGAATGGCGACAAGCCAATCCGGTCACCCACAATTTTTGGGGTAACAAAGAAGCTTTCCAGAAACTGACCTACTGCAAAAACGCCCCACACCATTAATAATCCCGTCCAGCCATCAAACTGCAATAATGCCGCCAGTGTTGCCAGTAGCAGACCAGTAAAAGCCCCCAGATAAGGCACAAATACCAGCAAACCGGCAACCATACCAATCGCAAATCCGGATTCCAGCCCCACCAGTGCCAGTCCTAGCCCATAAACCATTCCCATGATCACCATAACCAGCAATTCACCACGCAGGAAGGCACCCAGTACTGTGTCCATATTGGTAGCTATGCGATTGTAAGTAGGTAAAGCACGGCGAGGAATCAAATGGCGGATACCTGCTGTCCAGCGATTCCAGTCCAGCAGAAAATAATATAGTAAAAAAGGCAATAACAGCAGATTGGTAATCCATTCTACCATGCCACTGCCATGCTGCCACACCATAGGCAATACTTTCGATGCAGCATCCTTAATGCTGGCATTATGAGTTTGAATCCATTGCCCTACATATCTGGACATATAATCCACATCCCAGCGAATGCGTATATGAAAAGTCTGATTCAACCAAGGAACAAGCTTATGATGAACCCAGTTGAGAAAATCGGGTAATTTAGCATAAATACTATCGAACAGATTAATCAGCATCGGCACAACAATCAGCAACAGAATCACAATCACGCTCAGCCCGAGCAACATGACTAGCATGGCAGCTACCGAACGGGAAATTTTCAGACGATGCAATTTTTCTACCAGCGGATTCAAAATGTAAGCCAACACTCCAGCCGCTGCAAAGGGCATCAGAATTGGTTTTAGCCCGATAAACAGGCTGATGGCGGCTAATAGTATCAGTCCACCAATAATCCACGGGGTGATATTAGAATGCTTCTTGCTGTTGATATTCATTAAACTTGTACTCAGACTCATTAATAAAAATTTAAGCTTACAACAACCTGCTAACAGTGATTTAGCTAGACATTATTTCAGATAATAACTGAATAAATACCGTACTGGAATGACCAAATGCAACTTCATAGTTAAATTTATATATTATTTGTATATGTAATTAAGATTAAGTAAGCAAAAGCTATCTTTTAACAACAGAATATTTCCAGATAATAAAAAAGCTGTTCGAGAATATTCGAACAGCCTGCAATATAAGCATTTACTGCTTATTTTTTGCGTTGTGGCGGTAAATCAGTACAAGTACCCATCGCCACTTCAGCAGCCATGCCTATGGATTCGCCCAGTGTCGGATGCGGATGAATTGTGCGGCCGATATCGTCTGCATCACAGCCCATTTCGATGGCCAGACAGATTTCACCAATCATATCGCCGGCACTCGGGCCAACAATCGCGCCACCGATAATCAAGCCACTGTCTGCATCAAAAATCAGCTTAGTAGCACCCTCACTGCAACCATTAGCTACAGCGCGACCGGAAGCTGCCCATGGGAACACTGCTTTGGTGATTTTTACACCTTCTTTTTTGGCCTGATCCTCAGTCATGCCTACCCATGCTACCTCCGGATTGGTGTAAGCCACACCCGGAATCACTCGCGCATCAAAGTAAGCCTGATGGCCGGCACAGTTTTCTGCGGCCACATGAGCTTCATGCACTGCTTTATGCGCCAACATCGGCTGACCGACAATATCACCAATAGCAAAAATATGTGGCACATTGGTACGCATTTGCTTGTCAACATTAATAAAGCCACGATCAGTTACAGCTACACCGGCATTTTCAGCACCGATCAATTTACCGTTAGGGGCACGACCAGCAGCTACCAGTACTAAATCATATCGCTGTGGTTCAGTCGGTGCCTTGGCTCCTTCAAACGTGACATAAATACCATCTTCTCTGGCTTCAACAGCCGTGGTTTTGGTATTCAGCATAATATTATCGAAGCGATGTTCGTTTTTCTTCTGCCAGATTCTAACCATATCTCGGTCAGCACCCTGCATCAGACCATCCATCATTTCGACAACATCCAGACGTGCGCCCAGTGTGCTGTACACGGTACCCATTTCCAGACCGATGATACCACCACCGATAATCAGCATTTTTTCAGGCACAAATTTCAGTGCCAGTGCGCCAGTTGAATCAACAATGCGTGGGTCTTCAGGAATAAACGGCAAATTAACCACACGGCTACCAGCAGCAATAATGCTATTCTTGAAAGCCAGTGTTGTCGTTTCACCTGTTTCTGCCCTGCCTTCACCTGAAGTCAGTTTGACCTCAATATGATGTGGATCGATATAGCAGCCATTACCACGAATAATATCCACTTTACGGGTTTTAGCCATGCCAGCCAGCCCACCAGTCATTCTGGCTACAACTTTTTCCTTGTAGCTGCGCAACTGATCAATATCGATTTTCGGTGCCGGATATTCGATACCATTGGCTTTAAGTTCTTTAACTTCATCAATTACCGCTGCATTGTGCAGCAAAGCTTTAGAAGGGATACAGCCCACATTCAGACACACGCCACCCAAAGTAGCATAGCGTTCTACAATGGCAACTTTCAATCCTTCATCGGCTGCTGCAAAAGCAGCAGAATAGCCACCTGGACCACCACCGAGCACAACTACATCATATTCAGCATCACTGCTGCCACTGTAACTGGCGGCCTGCGGTGCGGCTACTGGTGCACTTTCCGCCGCAGAAGCTGCTGCTGTTTCTGCTTTGGCCGCAGCTTCTATCACCGCAATCACACCACCTTCAGAAATTTTATCACCAACTTTAACCTTAACTTCCTTCACCACCCCAGCAGTCTCTGCCGGTACATCCATAGTAGCCTTGTCAGTTTCTAGCGTAATCAGCGTATCATCTACCGCAACGGTATCGCCCGGTTTGATTTCTACCGCAATAATATCGACATTCTGATAATTGCCAATATCCGGTACTTTTAATTCAATTAAGCTCATGGTCTAACCTTTTGCCTAGCTGTTGCAATTAACACAACAGAATTTACCTGTATTTCATGCATGTAGGCTGCCAGAAACCCAATTGTTTTCAGGCAGCCTCTAATTAAAGACTTACAGAGATACGCGGCGGAAATCAGCCAGTAACTGGCTGATGAATACTAGAAAACGCATACCAGCTGCACCATCAATCACACGGTGATCAAAAGACAATGACAGCGGGCATTGTAAGCGTGGTTCAAATTCCTTACCATTCCAACTCGGTTTAATCTGGGATTTGCACACCCCCAGAATAGCCACTTCCGGTGCATTAACAATCGGCGTAAAGCCAGTGCCACCAATGCCGCCCAGAGAGGAAATGGTAAAGGAGGCGCCCTGCATTTCCTGTGGTTTGAGCTTGCCTTCACGAGCACGTTTACTCATGTCGGCCAGTTCCTGCGTGATTTCCTTCAGGCCTTTCTGGTCGGCATTCTTGATAACCGGCACCACTAAACCATTCGGCGTATCCGCAGCAAAGCCAATATGGATGTATTTTTTCAGAATCAGGTTATCGCCATCGAGCGAAGAGTTGAATTCTGGAAATTCCTGTAAAGCTTTCACGCAAGCCAAGATAATGAAAGCCAAGGGAGATACTTTAATACCGGCACGTTCCCATTCTTTGTTCAACTGCTTGCGGAATGCCTCCAGATCAGTCATGTCTGCATCTTCATGCAAAGTAACATGAGGAATCATTACCCAGTTACGCGCCAGATTTTGACCGGATATTTTCTTGATACGTGACAGCTCTTTAACTTCGATTTCACCAAATTTGCTGAAATCTACTTTTGGCCACGGCAATAAATCCAGTCCACCGCCAAGAGAAGCACCTGCACTACCCTGTTCAACTTTCTGCATCACAGCTTTAACAAAGCTACGCAGGTCTACCGGTGTAATACGTCCTTTACGGCCACTGCCAGTTACCCGTCCCAGGTCTACACCCAGTTCACGAGCCAGTTTGCGTACAGACGGGCTGGCATGTGCTTTCGCAAAACCTTTTTCATCAATATCAGAGCTACCAAAGGCCTGTGGAATTTGGCTCTTAATTTCGGCACGCAAATCATTGTTTTCAGCCGTAGGAGTTGCGGCCACCTGTTTTTTAATTTCTGCAGCTTCTTTTTGTGCCGGCGTTGCTGGTACAGCCGCATCAGCACTGGCAGATGCTGCAGCCACTTCAATCAAGGCACTGCCTTCAGAAACCTTGTCCCCCACTTTCACATGTACCGCAGTTACCTTGCCGGCAACTGTAGACGGTACATCCATGGTGGCTTTATCGGTTTCAAGTGTAACCAGTGTCTGATCAACTGCCACTTCATCACCGACTTTAATGTCCACCTCAATCACATCTACATTTGAGAAGTTACCAATATCAGGCACATTCACAGCAACAGCCTGTGCAGCTGCGCTAGTTGTTTCAGTGGTAGCTGCCTTGGCTGGTGCATCAGTTGCTGCTGAAGGAGCAGTTGCAGCATTGGCCGCTTCCACTTTTACAATTACACTGCCTTCAGAAACTTTATCACCCACCTTAACCAGTACTTCTTTAACCACACCAGCATGGTCAGCGGGTACATCCATAGTGGCTTTATCGGTTTCGAGCGTAATCAGGGTATCATCTACCGCAATGCTATCGCCAACCTTGACCGCCACATCAATAACATCGACACCAGTATAATTACCGATATCTGGCACTTTTATTTCTACAATCTGACTCATCATTATGTCCTTTGGTGACAGCAGGCTTACGCCTGCGTCCGACAATCGTTAGCTTTTACAGCCAACAAAGCCTGCCTGAAAGCCATATGCATTCAGGCAGTCGGTTCATTAGCGTGTCCAGCTCGGTTCTACATCAGCCTTGATACCATATTTATTGATGGCATCCTGTACCACCTGTTTGCTGATCTTACCTTCATCAGCCAGGCCATTCAGGGCAGCCACCGCCACGTGGTAACGGTTGATTTCAAAGAACTCACGCAAATTGTCACGAGAATCACTGCGACCAAAGCCATCAGTACCCAGCACAGTAAATATATCCTGTGGTACATAGGCACGGATACGGTCAGCAAAGTGGCGTACATAATCAGTTGAAGCCACAACCGGGCCTTCGTGACCAGACAACAGCTCAGTCACATAAGACACTTTCTGCGTATCAGTCGGATGCAGACGGTTGTAGCGTTCGATATTAATACCATCACGATACAGTTCGTTAAATGAAGTTACACTCCAGATATTCGCATCTACATCAAAATCCTGCTTCAGCAATTCTGCAGCAGCAATCACTTCCTGCAAAATCACACCACAACCCATCAGCTGTACTTTCAGCTTGCCGCCAGTTCCCTCCTGCAACAGATACATCCCTTTCAGAATCTGTTGCTCGATACCTTCACGCTGCGGCAAGGCCGGATGTTTGTAATTCTGGTTCATCAAGGTAATGTAATAGAACACATCCTCGCGCTCTACATACATACGGTGCATACCGTGCTGAATAATCACAGCCACTTCATAAGAGAAAGACGGGTCATAAGAAATACAGTTTGGAATCAGCTCGGCCTGAATATGGCTATGGCCGTCCTGATGCTGCAAACCTTCACCATTCAGTGTCGTACGGCCAGAGGTGCCACCCAGCATAAAGCCGCGGGCTCGCTGATCACCAGCAGCCCAAGCCAGATCGCCAATACGCTGGAAACCAAACATTGAATAGTAAATATAGAACGGAATCAATGGATAATCATTATTGGAATAGCTAGTAGCTGCAGCAATCCACGAGCTCATGGCACCCGGTTCGTTAATACCTTCTTGGAAAATCTGACCATTTTTTGATTCTTTATAGAACATTAGCTGGTCATGATCCTGAGGCGTATAAATCTGGCCTTTCGGATTCCAGATACCATACTGGCGGAACAAGCCTTCCATCCCAAAAGTGCGGCTTTCATCCGGCACAATCGGTACCACACGTTTACCGATATTTTTATCTTTCAGCAGCGTACTCAGAATACGTACAAACGCCATTGTGGTAGAGAACTCACGGTCACCACTGTCCTGCAACTGCGGAGCAAACTCACTTAGCGCTGGAACTGTCAACTGTTCGGAATCTGGATGACGATATGGCAGGAAGCCACCAAGCTGAGCACGACGCTCTTTCATATATTTCATTTCTTCACTGTCTTCAGGCAGACGGAAGAACGGCAGAGTATGCTCCATCTCTTCATCAGTTACCGGAATCTGGAAACGATCACGGAACTGTTTCAAAGATTTCATGTCCATTTTCTTGGCCTGATGGGCAGTATTCTGGGCTTCACCGGAAGCGCCCATACCATAGCCTTTAATAGTTTTAGCCAGAATTACTGTCGGACGGCCATCTGGATTATTCACTGCTTCGTGGTAAGCCGCGTACACCTTGTGCGGATCATGACCACCACGGTTTAGTGACCAGATTTCATCGTCTGACATATTTGCCACCATGGCTTTCAGTTCAGGCGTATTGAAGAAGTGTTCACGTACATAGGCACCATTTTGTGATTTATACATCTGATAATCGCCATCAACACATTCTTCCATACGTTTTTTCAGCAGATTATCCTTGTCCTGTGCCAGCAGGGCATCCCATTTGCTACCCCAGATCACTTTCAGTACATTCCAGCCTGCGCCACGGAAGTTACCTTCCAGTTCCTGAATGATTTTGCCGTTACCACGTACCGGACCGTCCAGACGCTGTAAATTACAGTTCACGACAAAAATCAGGTTGTCCAGACCATCACGTGCAGCCAGCGCAATAGCACCCTGACTTTCCGGTTCGTCCATTTCGCCATCGCCACAGAACACCCATACCTTACGACCCTGAGTTTTGGCCAGACCACGGGATTCCAGATATTTCAGCAAACGTGCCTGATAAATACCCTGTATTGGTCCCAAACCCATGGATACCGTTGGAAACTGCCAGAAATCAGGCATCAGCCACGGATGAGGATAGGAAGACAGACCATTACCATCAACTTCCTGACGGAAATTACGCATCTGTTCTTCGGTCAGGCGGCCTTCAACAAAGGCACGGGCATAGAAACCAGGTGCACTATGCCCCTGAAAGAATACCAGATCGCCTTCCTGACTGTCTGTTTTACCGTGCCAGAAATGATTAAAACCAACATCGTATAAAGTGGCGCAAGACTGAAAGCTGGCAATATGACCACCCAGCTCAAGATTCTTCTTGCTTGCATTTAACACCAGTGCTGCTGCATTCCAGCGCACCAGTGAACGAATGCGATGTTCTAATTCATGATTACCCGGTGATTTCTTTTCTTTACCAACAGGAATAGTATTCAGATAGGCTGTAGTAGCACTGAACGGCATATAAATACCTCGGCGGCGAATATAGCGCACCAGGTTTTCCATCAAATAATGAGCGCGCTCAGGTCCCTCTTCTTTCAGCACCGAACTGAGCGAGTCCAACCATTCCTGGGTTTCAATCGGATCGATATCTTGATCATGGAAGTCAGCAGACATAGCAATATCCTCTTTCATATGGGATTGAGTCATGAACAAAACACTTTATGTTGTTGCTATTTCATCTATTATTTCCTTTTTTAACCAATTGCTTTACCAAATTGATTAGAAGAAATACATATAAATTCAAACAACTTACAATAAATCTGCATAATCTTAATTCAACAAAAGCATATATTATTGTGGTGCAACATACTGTATTTTCGCCTAAATCGTACCAGTGTAATGCGTAAACAGCAATGTCTTTTTACACCAATTTTCTGATTTAAAGCAAACAAACAAATCATCACAAATTAATATATATCAGTGGCTTAATAGACCTTTTTAGGCCAAAATTCGGTAATTAGATAAAAAAAAAGTAAATATAAATAGTCAAAGCCGTAATAATACATAATTATCATTAACATAAACTATTATTGATTGTAATTTTTCAAGAAAAAAAATCTACTCTGCATTTCAATACAATGATTCACATGTGCTAACTGTAAAAAAACATTCTCCATACAGATATTATAACTATGACTAATCAGGCTTTCTCGCCATATAATTACAAATAGCATAATTCCAATAAAATAATTTGTATTTTTTTAACCATACAAGCTTAATCTGCAAATTCTTAACCAATAATAGGGTATAATTTTCAAATCATCCTGATTTATTTAACTAAAATTTATACATCTGCTTTCGGTTAGACCAAAACCTAATGCTGTACTCTATCTGTTTAGCCTGCCACATTGTGCACAGGAGTGCTAAACAGCCTTCGATAATTCTTGGCAAAATAAATTCAGTTATATATTAACAAAAATTAAAAGACAGCAACCAAAATTACATGATTCATTCGCCACCGGCACAGCACATCCCCTTTAAACTTTAGCCGTATGCCCCCAATTTAAATACAATAAGTTATTTGAAAATTTAAAGAAATTTCCGCAAAGGATAAAACATGGCTGAACGCAACTATTATGAAATTCTGGGTGTAGACCGTAAAGCCAGTGATGACGATATAAAAAAAGCCTATCGCAAACTGGTACGTAAATATCATCCGGATGTCAGCAAAGCCCCCGATGCCGTCGCCAAAACCAGCGAAATCAACATCGCCTATGAAACCCTGCACAATAAAGAGAAACGCGCAGAGTACGATGATATGCTGGCTAACCCTTTCCGGCATGGCAACCAGCAAAATACTGGCGACCGTGGTGGCTATGGCTATCAGCAATACGACTTTGATCCAAGCCATTTTGGACAGAACGGAGCTTTTGGTAGCGGAGATTTTCGCTTTGATGACCTGTTTTCTGCTTTTGGCAGCAGTGGCCGGCATGGCTTTCAGCAGAATCGAACCGACCCGCTGCGCGGGGAAGACCAGCATGCCGAGCTGGTGATTGATATTGCCGCCGCCTATCAGGGTGCTCTGCGCAACCTGTCACTGGATATGCCCACATTAACTGCTCATGGGCAAATGACATACGAGCGCAAAACCCTGAATGTAAAAATTCCTGCAGGCATTACCGAAGGACAGCAGATTCGGCTTGGTGGTCAGGGACTACCGGGTTTTAACGGCGGTGTCCCCGGGGATTTATACCTGAAAATCAGCTTCCGTAATGAAGAAACTCTGTATGTCCAGAATCGCAAAGATGTTTACCAGCGCATCAATGTTGCACCATGGACAGCAGCTCTGGGCGGCAAAACCGATATCACCACCCCAGCCGGAGCGTTAAGCGTGAATATTCCAGCCAATAGTCATAACGGTCAGAAAATGCGCCTGAAAGGTAAAGGAATACCAGCAAAAGAAGCCGGCGACTTATATCTGCTGATTAATATTGTGCTGCCACAAACCAGTACCGAAGCCGATCGTGCCGCATGGCAGGCACTAGCCTCACATTATGCCGCTTTTCAGCCCCAGAACCACGTTTGATAGCAGGAGCGCAAAATGAATAACAACCAACAAGATGTAGAATTAAGCTTTGATGATCTGGTTCGCGCCTGCGACAATCAAAGTAACTGGATATTAAGTTTGATTGCCGAAAGCGTTATTCCCGTTGAACAGGAACCACAATTGACACGTTATACCGGCTACCACATGGCTATAGCCCGCCGTGCATGGCGCATCCATCGTGATTTCGATGCCAGTGCCAGTGCAACAGCCCTTATTTTGCAACTACTCGACGAAGTGGAAGACCTGCGCCGACGCAGCTAGTCCAGCTTAAATTATTATCAAATATCCTGCGCCATTACCGGTCGTTATCCGGCAATTGCGCTGAACCCATCCGCCGTAAAATCACATTGGCTTTACGGTGGATTTCCTGATCATGCGGATGGTCGATATAATAAAGCGGTCTGGGCACACGAACAGCCAGTTTCGCCGCCTGTTGCGCGGACAGTTGCATCGCCGTACGCCCATATATCGTTTCACTTGCAGCCTCTGCCCCGAATACTCCATAGCCCCATTCAATTACATTCAGATATAAAGCAAAAATCCGGTCCTTATTGGTCGTAGCCTCAAGCAAAGACGTAATCACCGCCTCTTCAGCCTTGCGCCAGTAATGGCGGCTTTCAGACAAGAACAGATTTTTGGCCAATTGCTGGCTAATAGTTGAACCACCTGCCTTTATCCTGCCCTGATGCTGATTTTTTTTAATTGCCGTGCGAATGCCATTCCAGTCGAAGCCGTCATGCTCGGCAAAGCGGGCATCTTCCGAAGCAATCAGAGCCTTTTTCAGATTGGGCGAAATCCGATTATAAGCTACCCACTGATAATTTAGTTGGGTATCTGGATGGGTCGTGGCCAGCTCATGCATGCGCAATAGCATAAACATAGTGCGGTGTGGCGCTACAGCACGATAAGTTAACAGACTGCCATACACATAAGCATTAAACAGCAAAAATATCGTCACCAGCATGATTAACAAATTGCGCACTAGGCTCATGACTGCTCCATTTCCTCGCGTATCTGTCTGCTTACCGCCCGAATATCCGGCCTGAACCCATGCCATAACTCATACGAAGCTGCCGCCTGAGCGACCAGCATACCGAGACCATCAGCCAGCTTTGTACATCCGGCCGCCTGTGCCTGAAGCAAAAAAGGAGTCAGCTTTTGCGCATACATCATATCGTATACCAGTTGTGCCCGAGCCAGTACAATTGACGGCACAGGTAACTCCAGCCCATGTAAACTGCCAGAGGTTGCATTAATTATCACATCATAATGCGGCTCAATCTGAGTTAACTCACACCAGTTCACCGCATGCTCCTGCGCCAATATCTGTGCTTTATCTACAGAGCGGTTGGCAATCATCAATGACGCTGGCTGTTGCTGCAAAAGTGGCAGAATCACGCCACGGGCTGCTCCACCCGCACCCAGCAATAATATATGCTTGTTATGCAATGAAAAGGACAGTAACTCTTCAATTGCCCGCACCAGCCCGATACCGTCAGTATTGTCCCCCAGCAAATGCCCGTCGCGCCAGAACAGCGTATTGACCGCTTTTGCAGCCTCTGCCCGCGCAGTTAACACATCAGCCAGCCTGAAAGCCTCATGTTTGAAAGGCACAGTCACATTCGCTCCCGTGCCGCCTGTAGCAAAAAATTCGCGCGCAGTTTTTGCAAAATCATCAAGTGAAACCAGACGCCGTTCGTAGATTAATTTACGTCCTTCCTGAACCGCAAAAGCCTGATGTATTTGTGGAGAACGGCTATGCGCTATCGGATTTCCAAACACGGCAAACATACCCTTTTCCTCCCCCTGCTATGTAAATAATTATTACTATTATCCAGACTACGCGCACGAATAGCAAAATGGCAACCAGATTCAGAAAGCAATTTATTGCCTCCTCTTCAGCATATAAAAACCGGCACCACCACAAAATATCAATTATTTTGATATATCGATTAAGCACAAACTAGCGTATCGGCCATAGTTTTATCCTTTATCTAACAGCACCCTGCAAGACGTATCTGCTGATAGTTATCCCGTAAAGTAGCCAATTTAGCAACAATCAAAAAATTTCTTTATATTTAACCTAAATTTGCTATATTATCCATAAATTACTTACTATTTTACATTTTCATTATCCATCAACACCAAAATACAGCCTGATTACATCTAGGTAAACACATAACTACTTATCAATTCGCTGGCTTTAATCAACCTGCTAGTTCAAAAAAATAACCTGATAACTAGCCAGCATCTAAACCCTCAATTTATAGGTTTTGCGCCAGCATAGTGCAAAGCAATTGATACAGTATTTATCCGGGATGAATCATGCATACTCGCCAGATTGTCGTTCTTCAAGCATCAAATAAATTACCACTCCACGTTAAACTGGGCTACGCCATTGGGCAGATGGCAGACTCACTGGCCTATAATCTCTTTTATGTCTTTTATCTGTTTTTCCTAACAAACGTTGCCAACATCCCCGCCGGACAGGCTGGCACAATTATCCTGATTGCCGTTATCTGGGATGCAGTTGCAGATCCCCTGGTGGGTCAGTTTTCAGATACCATCAGCTCGCACAGAGGACGACGCAGACCATTAATGCTCGCTGCTATCCTGCCATACACCCTGTTAATGCTCCTTTTATATACAGATATTTCAACCTTCAGTGTGAATCAAAAAACGGTATATTTCACCATAATCGCCATTCTGTTCTGGTCTGCTTACAAAATCTACGTGATTCCTTTCTACACCCTCGGCGCGGAAATGACTAACGACTTTGATGAACGTACTTCTCTGCGGGTATGGGCTGGCTATGCCCTTAATCTGGCGGTACTTGTTTCATCTTCCGCTCCGCCACTGATTGTTAAAGGGATGGTGAACGCTGGTTGTAGCGTGAGCACTAGCTGGTTTGGAGTCAGCCTGATATTTGCCATCCTAACCCTGATCAGCGGCCTCGCCTGCTGGTATCTTACCCAGGGTTATGAACTGCCTGCCCGTGAAAGACAATCAAATACAGATAGCACATATCATCCTCTGGCTTTTATCGGTGAAGTTTTCAACAATATGTTTGAAATTGCTCGCCTTTCATCCAGCAAATTTCTTGGTGCTTCGGTTTTTTTCTGGTCAGCAGCCTACGCCCTTAGTACCGGCGCACTTTATTATTTATTCCTGAACAATATGGCTTACAGTGAACAGGACGCTGCAATCAGTTTTCTGATTTTTAGCCTGCTGGCTCTGGCTTGGCTGCCAATAGTGAATTACACCGCCCAAAAATTTGATAAGAAAAATGTCTATTATCTGTCCATGCTCATCAGCTCCATAGGCACAGGGCTATTTTATTTTTGCGGTTTTCCCAACAGAAACATGCTGCTTATCTATTTAATCTTACTACAGCTTGGCAACAGCTATTTCTGGACGGTTTATTATTCAATGATGTACGACATATGTGAACTGGATGATTTTATCAATAGCAAACGGCGGGAAGGTGCCATTACTGCCTTAATGTCGTTTCTACAAAAATTCGGTAGTGCACTGTCCATCTGGTTTATCGGTCTTTATATAGACAAACATGGCTATATTTCTTCTAGCGGGCAGCAAGCCATGACTCAGCCACCACAAGCTTTGCACGCTATTCTGGAGCTGAATACTTGGATTCATGCACTAGCAGGATTGCTGGCCGCACTTTTTGCCATTGGCTATCCTCTGACTCGCAGCCGTTATCAGGCATTACTCACCGCCCTACAGGCAAAAAAAGAACAACAATCCTATACCACCAGCGATTTCAAACAATTGTTATAAGTATCATCATAAAACCGCCATACAATAAAACCATCAACAAACTATGAAACTCAACTATACCTACTGTTTTCCATATCTGCTTGAAACCGGACAAATAGCCCTCCTCCTAATCACATCAGTTAATAGTTCACAAAATCTGATATAAACTGGAATAAATATTCATAACAAGATGTTTTTAAATAAATTAATTTAAAAACCATCCTAAAACCGGCCTTTTTTTACATCAGTACATTTTTTTTACAAAGCGATTGTGGCAGAATCAAGCTAACTTAAAGAGAGTACCCTACTCTCCAGACCTTAATGGGAGCCCTGAAATGTCAGTAAAAGATGTAGTTAACCTGATTGAAGAAAACGAAGCCAAATTCATAGATTTGCGTTTTACCGATACAAAAGGCAAACAGCAGCATGTATCCGTACCAGCCCGAATTGTGCTGGAAGACCCTGAAGAATGGTTTGAAAATGGACAGGCTTTTGATGGTTCATCCATCGGTGGCTGGAAAGGGATTCAGGCTTCTGATATGACCCTGAAACCAGATGCGTCTACAGCATTTATTGATCCTTTTTACGATGACACTACCGTAGTTTTAACCTGTGATGTCATCGACCCAGCCAATGGGCAGGGTTACGATCGCGACCCTCGCTCCATCGCCAAGCGTGCCGAAGCTTATCTCAAATCCACCGGCATCGGTGACACCGCCTTCTTTGGTCCAGAACCAGAATTTTTCGTGTTTGACGGCGTAGAATGGCAAACCGACATGAGCGGCACCCGTTACAAAATTCATTCTGAAGAAGCAGCATGGTCTAGTGGCGAATCTTATGACGGTCAGAATACCGGCCACCGTCCGGGCGTTAAAGGTGGCTACTTCCCGGTTGCGCCAGTTGATTCCGGTCAGGATTTACGTTCAGCCTGCACCCAGACTTTAGAAGCCATTGGTATTCCGGTTGAAGTACATCATCATGAAGTGGCTACTGCCGGCCAGATGGAAATCGGCACCCGTTTCAACACCTTGGTTCGTCGCGCAGACTGGACACAGGACATGAAATACGTGATTCAGAATGTAGCGCACAACTTTGGCAAAACCGCTACCTTTATGCCGAAACCGATTCTTGGTGACAATGGTTCCGGTATGCACGTGCATCAGTCTATCTGGAAAGATGGTCAAAACCTGTTTTCCGGCGATGGCTATGCCGGCCTGTCTGACTTAGCATTGTATTACATCGGTGGCATCATCAAACATGCCAAAGCACTGAATGCATTAACCAATCCGTCAACCAACTCTTACAAACGTCTGGTACCGCATTTTGAAGCACCTACCAAACTGGCCTACTCTGCCAAAAACCGTTCAGCTTCAATTCGCATTCCGTATGTAGCCAGCGCCAAAGCACGCCGCATCGAAGCACGCTTCCCAGACCCTACCGCCAACCCTTATCTGGCTTTCGCCGCATTGTTAATGGCCGGCCTAGATGGTATTCAGAACAAAATTCATCCGGGTGATCCATCCGACAAAAACCTGTACGACCTGCCACCAGAAGAAGATGCATTAGTACCAACCGTGTGCGCATCTCTGGAGGAAGCACTGGAAGCCCTGAAAGCTGATCACGAATTCCTTACCCGTGGTGGTGTATTCAGCCAAGACTGGATTGACAGCTACATCGAATTCAAGAGCGAAGATGTAAAATGCATCCGCATGGCTCCACATCCGCTAGAATTTGAAATGTATTACAGCCTGTAATCAGCCATATTAGCATCAAGCTAGCTCATCAGACCGTTCACTTCAGGATACAAGCCAAACCGGCACACTCATCCTGCCTGTGTAACGGTCTTATTCACATCTGCTTATTCAGCAGGTCAATACAATAAACCTATGGCAACTTATCTCCTGCTAGAATCTTTCAGCACAGATATACAGAAAAAGCATATTCTTCCCAGTTCTGACGCTTTCTGTACAACTCAACATAAATTTTCCTAACACAACAATAACCCACATCATAGTAAAAATAGTAAAAACAGGCGGTTACTTGTGTATCATTCTCACTATTAGCCTATCGCAGCACAGCCATTCATAGCAGTGATGCCAGCTATACGGTAACATTATACTTATCTGAAGCCGAAACAATTTCATTATGACCGCGCAAGACATGCTCGCCACTGTAGACCTAGGTTCCAACAGCTTTCGCCTCCAAATCTGTCACAACCAGAATGGCCATTTACAAGTAGTAGATTCCATAAAAGAAATGGTGCGACTGGCCGCCGGACTGGATGAACAGAAGAAGCTTGATCAGGCCTCCCAGCAACGCGCATTAAACTGTCTGGCCAGATTCGGGGAAAGACTGCGTGGTTTTCAACCTGATCACGTACGGGTTGTTGCAACCAATACTTTCCGTGTAGCCAAAAATATCAGCCAGTTTATCCCACAGGCCGAAGAAAAACTGGGTTTTCCCATTGATATTATTGCCGGACGTGAAGAAGCACGCCTGATCTATACCGGTGTCGTCCATACCCTGCCGCCCAAGGGTGAAAATATGCTGGTAATCGATATCGGTGGCGGTTCAACTGAATTCGTTATCGGACATGAATTACAACCAGCTATCACCGAAAGTCTCAACCTGGGCTGCGTGTCCTACAGCATGCGTTTCTTTCCACGCGGTAAAATAAATAACAAAAATTTTCAGGCAGCCGTCAACAACGCCCGTGCCGAAATCCAACGTATCTCAGTAGCACTAAAAAATATTGGCTGGGACTACGCCATCGGTACATCAGGTTCAGCACGTTCCATTCGCGATGTCATTGCTGCTGGCGATGAATCCATTGATGCCATCACTGCCGCCCAAATGCACAAAATTGCTAACCGCATTATCACAGCGGGCAGCATCAAAAAAGCCAAACTGGAAGGATTAAAATCAGACCGGATGGAAGTCTTTGCCGGCGGGCTGGCCGTCATGATTGCCGCTTTTGCCGAGCTGAACATCAGCGAAATGACCGTAACCGATGCAGCACTGCGTGATGGCGTATTTTACGATATGATCGGACGACAACTGGGCGACGACATGCGCAACCAAACTATCGCCGATTTTCAGAAACGTTACCATGTCGACACCATTCAGGCACAAAGAGTGGCCAGTCTGGCACAAATTGTATTCAACCATCTAACCGCAGCCATTACCCCAGTTCATCTGGAGCAGTGGCAACAATACATACGCTGGGCGGCACAACTACACGAAATTGGTCTGGACATTTCCCATACCGGCTTTCACAAACACGCCGCCTATATTCTTGATCAGGCTGATATGCCCGGTTTTTCCCGCAAAGAACAGCACATCCTCGCCACCATGGTACTGGGACAACGTGGAGATCTGCGTAAAATTGCCGAATTTACCCAGCAGGAAATGCTGTGGCTGGGCATACTTTCATTACGACTGGCTGTATTATTCTGCCGGGCACGGCAGGATATTCAGATACCGGTAAACCATTGCGACATCCATTACCACAAAGGCGACAAGCAATTGATTATCAGCATCAGTGCAGAATGGTTAAAACATAATCCGCTTACAGCAAGTGCCTTATTGCAGGAGTCTGCTTTATGGCACAAAATTGGCTTACAGCTAGAAATCAAGGCTATCTAAACCCTATTTAGTCAAGGATGCCCCATGAATACACCGCCACGTGTTTCCAGTAATAAACAGGCTCAGCCACATAACCTGCCCAGTCTGGCACATCGCAGCAATGTCAGCAACATGCCGGCACAATCACTGACTATTACCCAGATTAGCTCCAAACAACTGCTCACTCACAGCTATACCGGTGCCGATATATGCTGTGAAAACATACCAGCCCCCACCAAAGACAGACTTACTTGGATTCATCTAATCGGAATCACCGATAATGAGCAACTACACCAACTATTACAAACATTTAACATCCACGAACTGGCCATGGAAGACATCCTGAGTCGCAAACAGCGTCCGAAAATCGAAAATTACGGACATTATCTGTTTGTGGCCGCACGTGTTTTTACCTATAAAAAACAGAAACTACAATACAACCAGATTTACATCATCATCGGGCAAAACTACATCATCACCTTCCAGTTCGAACCCCTTGGATTACTGCAAGTGATCCGCGAATACATCCAGTACAATTACAGCGACATCTACCACAAAGGCATTGATTTTCTCGCTTATTCATTACTGGATCGCATTGTCGATGATTACTTCGTTACAGTAGATGAATTTGATAACCGAGTCGAAGGTTTAGACAAACAATTATTTAGCAACAGCAACAAAAATCTATTGGTTTCCATCCACCAATTAAAACGCGATGCCATTAACCTACAACGCACACTGTTGCCCATACGGGATATTGTCGGCCGTATTGTCCATAATGAATTCTCCCTGTTCAGTAAAGACATCCACGTCTACTTACTGGATGTTTACGACCACACCCAGCAACTAATGGAAACGCTCGGCAGCGCACGCGATACCGTAATGGGCATGATGGATGTACATTTATCCTATCAGTCCAACCACCTCAATGAACAAATGCGCATGCTCACCGTGTTCACCATTATCGTAATGCCACTGAATGTCTTAACTGGCATATATGGCATGAACTTTGACAACATGCCTGAACTGCACTGGCACTATAGTTACTATGTAGTACTTGGCCTCATGGTCACCATCATCATTACCATGATAGCATATTTCCACAGGCGCCACTGGTTATAACCATTGGTAATTTCTATAAAAATAAACAACCTTCACAGAAAGAAAGTAATTCCATCATACCTACACCATGCCTACCGCAAAGTGCGCAACATCAACTCGCCATGCCGGTACTAATGACCAAAGCATTAGCAAATTTCATGGTAATGTACATGGTGGCAATTTACTCAAACTGCTGGATCAGATAGCCTATGCTTGTGCCAGTCACTATTCTAACGAATACATAGTAACATTATCCGCAAATCAGGTAATATTCAAAAAAACCATTTACATGAGCGAACTCATTACCTTTACGCCTTAATCAATCATGCAGGATATACCTCCCCCCATAGAAGTAGGTATCCGGGTAAAAGCACAGGCCATCCAGTATTACAGTGCCCACCGCCATATCAATAACTGTTATTTCAGCACGGTAGCCGTTGGTAAAACGGCAAGCCCACAGTATACTATCACTGTGCATCGGCAGCGCAGAACAGGTATACCTTTTTCAGGAAGACACTATTCACAAGCAAGCATGCATACAAGCTACGAAAGATAGGCACACACAACATCTGATTATTATTGAAAGTAGAAATAAATGTTTACAGGCATCGTTCAGGGTTTAGGTATTGTCACCGCCATCAATGAGCACCACCAGCTACGTACCCTACAGGTACACCTGCCTCAAGGCGCCAGTGACAACCTCAGTATTGGTGCATCCATCGCCAACAATGGCTGCTGCCTCACCATTACTGCCATCAAAGGCGACGAAGTATGTTTCGATGTAATGGCAGAAAGTCTGGCCAAAACCAATCTGGGACAACTTCAAGTGGGTGATGCAGTAAACATAGAACGTGCAGCACGTTATGGTGATGAAATTGGCGGCCATATCATGAGCGGCCATATTTTCACCACCACTACCATCAGCCGAATTGAAGACACCCCACACAACCGTACTATCTGGTTTAACCTCCCAGATAGCACCAAACCCTATATCCTCACCAAAGGCTTTATTGGCCTCAATGGATGCAGTCTTACCATCGGAGAAGTAACCGAAACTGAATTTAGTGTACATCTGATTCCCGAAACCATGAGTCGAACCCTGTTTGGAAGCTGTCAAGTAAATGATTGCATTAATCTGGAAATAGACGCACAAACACAAGCAATTGTTGATACCGTACAGAAATACATGCAACAGCATGCTGCTAAATCAGATACTAATTAATTTCTGAGCCTGTTTACCACGGCGAGATAACACCGTGGTTAAACAATATAAATTTCCCTAATCAAACAAAAATGCAGCATATAACTCAAATCTTAACAATGAAACATCTATCGGATAAATTGCATTAACAAATTAAATAATTAGCATTAAAAACAATATTTTAACATCAAACAGAACCACTTAGTTACCCTTTAGAATTGCTGGATTTCTTCATCATTCCTGTTCCAAAAGTACCAGCCAGTAAGATATATTGACAATATTACAGCTGGCAAAATTAACAACCCAATTCCAACGGCCATCGTTCCAATCCACAGACAGAATATAGCATTAGGTATGCCACAGCAGCAGCCAACAGCAACCATGATTTTTAGATATCTGTTTGAATAAACATCAAACAACCATCCATATATCATAATTAAAAATATTACTGTCGCAAAAAAAGCCAATACCCCTAAGATAAAATAAAATGCTTGATTGGTATCCATTTCTTCTGGCATAGGAAGAATATGCAAAAATCTTAAAAAAGGGAAGCTTATGCCATTGTGCACACCTACAATCCCGATAAAAAAACAGGGAAATCCTATAAAAAAAGCATTTAGAGAGAATATAAAACGGCGTATAAATACTTCGGCAGTATATTTTTTATGCATATCCATTTCCTTTTGAGCTTTAAATTAATTCAGAATCTGGTATATAAATAAAATATTCAAACCCAATATCGCTTTAGATAAATTTTATTAACAAGAATTATTATTACACCTTGCATCATTAAAGATATTTACAACTGAAATTATAATTTCAATGGCTAAGCTTAATCTTCATTTTCAACGCAGGTTTAACTTCAGGTTGATATTTTGCCCCTCCCCTTAAATACCAGCGAACCAAATAACAAGCCAATATATCCAAAGGCAAAACAAAAATACCTAAAAGAAAAATAATACTAAATATCACATGTGGAATGGCACAAAGCGTAGCAATGATAATAATAGTATTAAAGAAAAAATTTGATTTACAATTCAATATCCAGCCAAAAATCATCAATACAAGTACAATTAATATAAAACAAGCTGTTAAAAACCAAATAGTAGTACCATCAAATTCTTGGAAGCGACTTTCCTTATATAACATACTAATATAGCGGCCAATCCAATATACTGAAGCATTAGCAACTAATACGCCAAACGCAAGTAGTAAACGAGAAAAAAATATAGCTGATTTAAAGTAACTCATCACACCTCCCGATATTTTCATTATTATACATTATTTTTACAAAAATAAACAAATAATAATTTAAAATTTCGATTTTTATATGCATATTTTGTATTTATTTATCATTTTAATTTAATCTTTCTGTTTAAACAAAATAAAATTTGCCTTCATAAAAGATTAAACTATTTGCCAATTATAGGACTACCTCATTAAATAAAAGGTAAATACAATGGATGCAAAATTAGCCCACCGGATAAAAACCAAGATAGTTGGGGCAAATTACCAAGCTTTATAAACAAGTTGGTTATTAAAACTGCCTAAAATACCAGAATACCTAAGCATCTTAATTATGAAAAGAACCAGAAAAACAAGATAGCGATAGCCATAATAGCTATAATAAAAAACAACTAGCAGCAAGAAACATAAACTAGCATTAGCCATTCTTCGTAGTAGTGAGTGCTATTTTTTATACCTCAGCAGGTAAAAAACAACTGGCAAACAGTATTTTTCATGCAAAACAAAATCAACTAAATCTCTATCAAGATTGATCTATTGCATCATCAGGTCTGCTCTTAAAATACCAGCCTGCCAAATAACAAGCCAACAATGTTGCAGGCAAAATTAATAAACCAACTCCCATAAGCATACTGCCGATTGTCAGGCATACAAAAGCATTAGGTAAACCACAGCAACAACCAATAACAACAAGAACTTTTAGAAAGCGATTAGAAGAAACATTAAATATCCACCCAAACATCATAATTAATAATATTATCGTTGCAAAGAAAGCCATTACACCCAGTGTAAAATAGAAAATTTTCTTACCATCCATGTTTTCAGGCATCGGAAGAATGCGCAAAAAACGTAAAACTGGAAAAGCTTTATCATCTCCTACAATCCCGATAAAAAAACATGGCGAACCGATAATCAAGCAACCTAGAGATATCAAAAAACGTTTTACAAATGTGGTATCGGTATATTCTTTTTCCATATCGACCTCCATTTAAATATGTATGTTAACTTAAAGAACCGTTTATCAAAGATAATACATAAACTAAACATAGCTTCAGATAATTTTTTTATATAAAATGATTTTAATTACATCTCATACTATTAAAGACTTTTAGGTTTTAAAAGTTATAACTTCAAATGCAAGCTTTTATCTGCATCAAGTATAAATTCGAATTAGCCTAGCTTAATCTTCATTTTCAACGCAGGTTTAGGTTCAGATACATAAGGTTGCCAACCTTTCAAATACCAATACACCAAATAGCAGGCTAATATATCCAGAGGTAAGATTACTATTCCAGACAAATTAATAAAACTGATCACTACATGGGGAATAGCACAACATGTCCCTGTAATAACCATGACTTTAAAAAATAAATTTGGTTTAACATTAACTATCCAACCGATTATCATTACAATAATAATGACCGATGCCAAATACGCTGACCAGCACCATAGTAAATGTGAAATTTTTTCATTCTTATCAACAAGATTTAAAATAACAAAATAGATAAAAATCCAAAAGGGAGCAACAGTTATAAACAATGCAAAAATTGAAAAAGCTAAACGAGAAAAAAATATTGATGATTTAAAATAATTCATAATGCCGCCCATTGCTTTCTTTTTAACACACATTAATTTACATTAATATACAAATTATAATTTTAATAGTCAATAATTTCTTTAGCTATTTCAATATACCTTTATCGTCGCCAAGTTTAGTTTTCTTAAACAAATAAAATTAAATTTATATTTCTAAATTACATTATTTCACTTATATATCAAATTTATAATATAACAATTGCCTTTTATCAACAGCCCTATGTGCAGCAATATAAAACTATCTCCATTTTACCGCACACAATTATTTGTAAGCATTTAGTTGTTTAGCAAAATCATATTACTTCACATAAATTATTAATTTTTGTAATTTTATGAAAACTTAGTTATAATAAAGATGAACCTTGTGATATCAAATATTATCTTTAAACTTTACTTTTTGATTCCCGAATCATTATATTTTGATTAGATTTATCTATATAAGAGAGAATAAACATGGTAAAGGAATATACTGGTGAAGTTTTCTTACGGTGCGTAATATACTCTTTTTCCACGTTAATCATCAGTGCATGGCCTATGCTGCTGGCACTCTTTGCTGATGGCGGGAAAATGCCTATTTTAAAGTTGGTTAAAGTATTTACCGATGATATAACACTAAATTCAGATGATATTTTATCAATCATGGCTTTTTTTGCCATATTAATACTTTTAATCATGATAACCGGCTGGATTTTTGATGTTTCATCTAATCTGTTTTTAAAAATACTGGTTGTTATTGGCTGCATTTGTGGCATACCTAACACAATTATATCTCTGATACTATTTATCGGCGGCGGCTTTCTGATTTTGCCAGCAGCAACTCTGGCAGTCTATCTGACACATTGGTACTTTAAAGGTGGTGCAGATTATCCGATGGAACCTAAACCTAATATTATACTGAAAATAAAATCCTGATAAATATTTCGCACTTCTCCTGATAAACCCAATGCAGTAATAATACTGTTACACACACAACAATCGGCTTGATATTAATTTATAAATTATTCGTGGTTTTCTAGTTCCATACATTGAGTTCAAAGAGCAGACAAGAACGAAAAATCAGAATTAACCTATAACTGCTATTTTAAATATACAAGTATCAAGCCTTTTTTGATAAAAGCAAGCTACAGCCACTAATCCAGAGTAAAATAGCGTTTATTTTGCCAAGAGAGCGCTGTTTACCATCATGAGTATTGCCACCATTCCAGAAATCATTGCTGATATCAAAGCCGGCAAAATGGTTATTCTTACAGACGCAGAAGAGCGTGAAAACGAAGGCGATTTAATTATGGCCGCGCAGTTTGTCACACCTGAAGCCATCAATTTCATGATTAAATACGCTCGCGGACTGGTTTGTCTGCCTCTGGAAGAAGAAATTGTCGACCGCCTGCGTTTACCGCTGATGACCCAGAATAATGGCGCCCAGTATGGCACTAACTTCACCGTTTCCATTGAAGCAGCACATGGTATTACTACCGGTATTTCAGCCGCAGACCGCGCTCATACCGTACAGGCAGCAGTATCTCCTACTGCCAGAGCAGAGGATATTGTTCAGCCCGGCCATATTTTTCCATTACGCGCGCAAAAAGGCGGTGTTCTGGTGCGCACCGGACATACCGAAGCCAGTGTTGATTTAGCCAAACTGGCCGGTTTGACTCCGGCTGCGGTTATCTGCGAAATCATCAATGACGATGGTACTATGGCACGCATGCCGGAACTAATGCTTTTTGCAGAAAAGCATGGAATTAAAATTGGTACCATTGCCGATTTGATTGAGTACCGCAGCCGCCATGAAAGCCTGATAGAAGAACTCGGTGTCAATAATATCCATACTACATGGGGTGATTTCACTCAGCACGTGTATGTCGATCAATTATCGGGTGAAACCCATCTGGCGCTGGTAAAAGGCAATCCGGCAAACGCCGAAGAAGTACTGGTGCGAGTACATGAACCATTCAGTGCCATGGATTTTCTGCAACCAGATCAACTGCACACCTGGCCACTACCTGAAGCCATGGCACGTATACAGCAGGCTGATGCCGGCGTAATCATTCTGATGCACCGCTCTGAAACAGGTGCCACCCTACTCGACCGCACCTTACCCAAAGGTGCACACCAGGCCAGACAATGGGATAGTAAAACCTATGGTATTGGCGCACAGATACTAGCCGGCCTGCAAGTAAAACGCATGCGGGTTATGGGCAAGCCTTCAGCCTTTACCGGCCTGAACGGATTTGGCCTTGAAGTAACCGGATTTGAAGAGCCAGCTAGATAATATTTCTTTACTAAACAAGTATATATTTTAGTAGAATAATTGACATACAATACGCCCCCTCAGGCTGTCTGAATTATGTAATGTTACCGGGATAGGGACATCACATATTTTCCGACAGCCTATTGTAATGGCTGTTTTTCAAGGATGGTATCTAATGCAACTGACCCCACAAAAATGGGCTGCTTCCGGTTTAACTTTTGGCTGCGTTGTTTTCGGGCTTGGTAGCTTGATTGTCAAATTTGTCTCCATTGGTTCCTATGCTATTGCCTTATGGCGCGTATTAATTGGTGGTATTGTTTTTCTATTCCTCAGCCGGCATTTTGGACAAAAATTACCGACAAGCGGCAAAGCAAAACGTTTTTGTATCCTGTCTGGCGTATTTTTAGGCTTTGATCTGGCATTCTGGCATGAAAGCATTCACGCCGTTGGTCCGGGGATTTCTACTCTGCTCAACAGCATGCAGATATTTTTTCTGGCTGCAATTGCGTGGTTTTTCTTTGGCGAGCGTCAGAGTAAACTGCAACTATTCAGCATGCTACTGTCTGTCGTCGGCATTTTACTGATTGCCCATCCAGAACTCAGACATAATACCCATGGCGGATACGGTATCTTTATTGGCTTAATTTCCGGCGCAGCTATGGCTGCTTCCATGGCCTGTATCCGACAGGCACATCAGGCAGAACCGGTTTCATTATTTCCATTGATGCTACTGGTAAGCATTGGTGCAGTCAGTACCTTAATTGTGCCAAGTATATTGATTGATTCGAGCCATTTCTGGCCGACGAATATGGTAGATGTACTTATGGTCATGATATATGGTGTGATTATGCAGTGCTTTGCCTGGGGATTGATTGCTTATGCAGTACCGCTACTGTCGTTAACTTTAACCGGCCTGTTATTATTAAGTGAGCCGGTAGCTGCCATTTTGATTGATTATTTTTTTCTTAATAAACCGATTAATACAGTACAGTGGACTGGCACCGCACTAACCTTGCTGGCAATATATCTGGGGTCACTCAAGCCCAGAAGCAGCCAGAAAAAAACCGCTTAAACATTCCATGCTATCGACAAATTCGGTAAAATCAGGATGCTAAACATTGGCGTCTGAATGCTCATTATAAAAGCATTTTATTCTGGCTTATACACCACGCCAGTAGCATAACTGAAGAAAAAGGAAATCAAATGAATACCATCACCCCAGAACACAATGGTTCTGGCCTGCGCATAGGCATCGTACAGGCTCGTTTCACTAATCCAATTGGTACTCAATTGGTTAAAGCCTGTGCTGAACGTTTGGTAAAACTGGGGGTTGAGGATAGCGATATTACACTGGCCACTGTGCCCGGGGCATTAGAAGTACCGCTGGTATTGCAAAGCATGGCACGCAGCGGCAAATTTGACGCATTAGTAGCCATCGGCGTAGTTATTCGCGGTGAAACCTATCATTTCGAACTGGTATCCAATGAAGCGGCCGCTGGCGTATCTCGTGTCAGTCTGGATCACCAGATACCAATTGCCAATGCCATCCTCACCACAGAAAACGATGCTCAGGCACTGGCACGTATGTACAACAAGGGCAGCGAAGCAGCGGTGGTGGCGGTGGAAATGGCCAATCTGCTCAAAACCCAATATTGATTATTTACCTAACAAGGACATTGTATACATGTCAATGATTACCCCACGTCGCCGTGCACGTCAGTTTGCCGTACAGGCGCTGTATCAGGCACAGCTGAACAAAGAAGAATCAGCAGCCATTATTGCGCAGAATATCCGTGACAATGAATATTTTGCCAAAGCAGACGGTGAATTGTTTACCCAGATATTTTTTGGTGCCTATAACAATCAGCGCGACTACATGAAACGCATCCGCCCCCTGCTCGACCGGCATGAAGATGAACTCAATCCGGTAGAACGAGCGGTACTGTTAATGGCCTGCCATGAATTATCAGCTATGCCGGAAACGCCACATCCCGTGATTATTAACGAAGCCATTGAAATCACCAAAACCTTCGGTGGTACAGACGGCTATAAATTTATCAATGGTATTCTGGATAAACTCTCAACAGAATTGCGTGCCTCCTCATAAAGAAACTGACACTCCAAAAGTGAAAACAGACAGGTTGATTGATCAATCTGTCTTTTTTTTATCACTCACAATCAAAGATATATATTTTATTTTATATATTATTTCATTAAAAATCAGTATTGCAGGATATCCATCATTTGCTTACAATAAAAAATCTTTCATTACTCATATTATCAAAATACTTATATGCAAAAACAAGACCGTATCAAAACAAGCACATCAGATTCTGATCAATACATACAATCTATACCGGCATTGGCAGATGGTAGATTGGAGCTGGCCACACCAGCCTATCGCCTGTGCGCAATAACCATCAATCAGCTATTCCAATATATCATTTTTTTGCCTATATCTATCTATTCACTATCAGCATTATTTAATGCTATGGGGGAAGAGGACAATTCATTTGATGCTATGGAGGAAGAGTACGATTCAGATGAGTTAACACAGTTTTTTCTGGACTGGCTTACACTACCGCAAACGCTGACTATAATCTGTTTAACGATAACAGCACTGATTATTTTTACCGCATGGCAAATAAACTGGATGAGTAAATATGGTCAGTCTATAGGTAAACGCATGCTAAATCTCAGGGTAATCAGAACCAATGGTGATAATCCTGGCTTTGTACGCAATGTGATTTTGCGCGAAATCGTATATCAGTTAATAGTAGTAATAATAGGTTCATTGACTTTAGGTATTGGCTATTTTGTCTTTATGTTTGTTCCGGCTATGGTATTTATTAATAAATGGCAGCGACGAACATTACCGGATTTTCTGGCTGATACGATAGTTGTCAGAAATAAATTTTCTGAGAAACCTATAAAAGTTAAGATCCCCAGACGCTAATCAGATATTCTGATTGTAGGTGTTACTGTATTGTTATTAAGTCTATATAGGATATTTAATACTCAGTATGGATAGCAAATCCATAGTTTAGACAAGCAATCATTTAATCGCTCAATAGAAAACCGGTTAATTTGAACAATAAAAGTTGCTATTGCTATTCATCAGTCACCACCAATCAATAACTGTAATGTAATTATTTATACTCTATCCAAAAACTGATAA
Organism: Snodgrassella gandavensis; assembly: GCF_914768025.1. Taxonomy (GTDB): domain Bacteria; phylum Pseudomonadota; class Gammaproteobacteria; order Burkholderiales; family Neisseriaceae; genus Snodgrassella; species Snodgrassella gandavensis. Next base: position 70,256 of record NZ_CAJZCE010000003.1, read on the forward strand.
GAGTATAAAAATCGGAGTTGCATATTGATTACAAAAAATTATAGAATTGATAAACAATAATCTTTAAAATATTTAACATTATTTTTATAGTTGCATGCATACTAATTGAAGCAGAAAGAACGATTACTGTAAAAATTAAAGTTATTTATTCAATTTTTACCAACTAATTTTTAGAAAAATCAATTATGTCTAATACCCAAGAAAACTTTTCGACAAATAATCATGAATATGGCCATACAACAGATAGGGAAATTGAAGTTGAACTTGCCAGCCCCTGGAACAGAATTAGTGCATATATTATTAACAATCTATTGTTAACTTTGGCTGCCTTTATTGGCACAATACTCTCTCTTATTTTTGTTAAATTTGTCTTACGATCTGAGTCTGAAGATATTGAAGTTCTAAGTTTAATAATTTGCATTTCTATATCTCTATTAATCTATGCTATCTTTCAATCTATACAAATGAGCAAAACCGGACAATCTTTTGGCAAACGCCTGATGGGTATTAAAGTTATCGGCATTGACGGACAAAATCCAGGTTTTGTTGGTACTGTATTACTGCGTGAAGGTGTCTTTAATATAATTGCCAAAATTATTTCAGTTACTTTTGTAGCTATATTTGTTCAATTATTTAACTTTCCCGGGATAGCTACTAAATTGTTATTTGCTTATCTGCTTCCGTTTATTTGCCTGATTATGCTTTTCCGCAAAAAAACAAATCAACGTACTCTTCAGGATTATTTAGCCAGAACAATAGTTATAAAAGCGGAGAAATAGTCATATAGATAATACATATCAACATATTCTGTCTCGAAAAAATAAATCTAGGCTTACACTGGAAATTTGTTGGCAGAATTACTGTAATTAAAAGTCAGCCTTGAGTTTACAAATATCAAGGGCCTGCATATGCTGGTGCGCGTGTACTATGTCGCGTAACTGGTGCTGCTAGGATACTGCCCCTCATGCTTTGCCTAAAGAACTGTTTCTCGAAGCCGACCGGTATATTGTCGAATTAGCCAAACGCTATTATGAACAGGATGATGGCATTGTCCTTCCCTACTGCATTGTCCCCAAGGCAACCTTTAATGGTGCCATGAACCGGATATCGCTATGATCGGTTCTACCAATACAGTATTGCACCTGCTCGCCGCTGCTACTGAACAGGGGTTAATTTCAAAATGGCCGATATCGACCAGTTAAGCCAGCATGTACCCTGTCTGTGTAAAGTTGCACCGGCTACGCAGAAATATCATATGAAGATGGGCAGTATCCATTCGGAACAGGAAAAGTGCGATAAGTCGATTTATTATAGAATTTGGTAACAGAATTAACCGTTATCTATATCTGAATAGGTTCAATAATGGTAAACACACAACAACCTTCAGATTCAAATAATAATCAATCTAAGTTGTTATGACTGAATCCCGTACCTTAATCGCAGTCGAATTAGCCTCTCCGTGGAGGAGAACTGCAGCATACCTAATTAATAAACCAATATATTATTCTATTATTTTTTTATAGGTCTGCGCGTATATAACGCACATTGATTTTGAATCTGAGGCTTAGGGCAAAATATTACACAACCTTTTGAATTATTGAAATGGCCATTCATACGAATATTAGGTTAAGTCTACCACTATAATCTGCCGTTTGGCGTCTACATCAAACTGACGTTGTAAACGATTAGCTATTGCTTGCCTTCTGATTTCCTTGATAACGTTTAATCGTATACTTTGATAGCAATAATAGCAACTTCATTGCCCGAGCAATGGTAACGTCGAGAAATACTGATGCTGCTTTGTTGTAAGACAAAACGAATTCGCCTAGTCCTCATATGATTGGTAGCTGCGATTAAAAATAGTCAATATTTTATCGGCGTAATCGGCGGCCGATTTCTGTTTTTTGCTTTGCACGGATAATAGATTTAATGCCTGCATATCGCTAAGTAGTGTCATAATGCTGCTATAGCATAACGATGTGGGTTTACTTTCAGAATTTTGATTTTCGTCCCATTATCAGTACAGCCGACTTTAAGATATCGGTCTCCATTCGTAGCAGCTTAGGCTCTTTGCGTAACGCAATTAGTTCCCTTTCTTCTGGAGTGCAATTATCTTTAGTCTAAAATGAACTGCTTTTGCTTATTTGACTGATCCAACGGTCTAAAGCGGATAGTGTCAAATCATATTCCTTGACCAATTCACTGCGCGATTCCCTTGCTGACAAAGTTTAACCATTGGCGCTTAAAAATCAGCACCAAAAGCCCCTCATGCACATTTTTGTTGATTCATCATTTTCCCTTTTTAGAGTTAAGCTTACCTTATCTCCTAAAAACTTGTGTGAATTAGTGCAGCCTATCCAATTTATGTGTGTTATTTAATTTAGCTAATCAATAGATTGCAAGTTATAGTGTCGGTCAACATACAACAGCAAATTTAGTGATGCCTAAGCCAGATTAAGTAACCATAGTCATCATTAAATCTATTTTATTCAGATAGAGGAAAGGTGTTTGATAATCTATTACTAGATACATGTTTTAATACATTTAATATTCAACGCTTGCTGAGTAAAAAAAGTGTCATCATGACAATACAATATTCGAAGTAACATTTAAAAGCATTTAAACAGAGTTTGTTAAAGGGAAAAAATTCGTGACAACCGGAAAACCACAACAAGCCCTTGCGGTTCAAGCTTATTGGTGCAATCACAAACAGTTACATTCATCGTTAGACTATTGGCTTCCCGCGGAATTCAATCAACGACTACCCTTTTATTCTGTTGTTTGAATATGTATGGCCTTTCCACTTGATATATAAAGCTACCCCAATCTAGATAGCTCGCTCACTCTCTGCTAATAGCCAGACTAAGAATAGAACATTGAGATTATTGAGTAGCTGACATGATTGCATCAATTAAGCTATTTAGATTTCAAACAATATAAATTAACTCTGCAAACTGTCAAAATAAAATACTTCTTTGCAATGGTGTTTTATGCATCATTCAGTATTTCAGTTCAGCCTTTTTTTCGCATCAACACTCCGCCAATCAATATAGCCAACAATTGTGCGCTAATCAGAGTGACTGCTGTCATAAACCAGCCACCGCTCTCAAAAGCATGGCCACAAAGCAGAGAACCAGCAAAACCACCAGCGTAATAACACATGTAATACAGGCCGGAAGCCAGTGAACGCCCTTCAGTAACATTGGCAGATATATAAGTGATAGTGGAGGATTGCGTAATGAAAATCCCACTACTCATAATAGCCAGTGCCAATACAATCAACCATAACGGGTGCAACAAGGTTAATAATATCCCGATAATAGACAAACTCATTGCAATTAGAACCGTGAGATTGGTACCAAATTTAATGATTAAACGTGCCGATAGCGGTGTAATAACCATTCCGATTAAATACACAGTAAATATATTGGCTAATTGTGAACTGGAAAGATTATAGGGCGGCTGGTCAAGATACAGGTTGATATAGGTAAAACAGCCAACCAGAGAAAACAGTACGCAAAATCCCAGTGCACTCGCAGCCAGAACATAGCGGTTGTGTAGATGGTGCCAGAGAGTAATCAATGCTGTTGAGACTTGCGGTTTGGCTTCGAACTTTTGCGATGCCGGCAGATTACGCCAAACCAAGATGGCACCAACCACGCTGATAATACCCATTACCATAAATGCATGCCGCCAGCCAATAAACTCGGTCAGGTATCCCATCAAAAACCGGCCAAGAAAACCGCCCAGCACAGTGCCGGAAACATAAAAGCTCATCAGCCTGATGCGCGCATTACCAGAAAACTCCTCGCCTATATAAGCCAGCAGAACCACGGTTATACCAGGAACAGCCAGCCCCTGTACAAAGCGCAACCACCATAATAGACTGATATTGTGGACAAAAGACAATGCAAAAGTAGGAATAGCAATAAAAACAATTGAACCAACAATAAAAGCTTTGCGTCCGAATGCATCCGATATCATACCTAAAAACGGAGACATAAACGCCACAGCCAGAATAGTGGCACCTACTGTGGAACCAATCGCAGCGGCACTTGCCCGAAATTCCTGCATCAATACAGGCAAAATAGACTGAACAGAATAAACCTGAACAAAAGCCAGAGCACCCGTTATCAGCACAGTGATAATTAAGGCCAGATTCAGTCTGGTGTTAACAAAAACTATAGAGGAGTTGGACATAATCAACTAAAACCATTCATTATCATTCTTCAATTACCTGATTTTACTTAAATAATTTAGGATAAGATATTATCAATCATATTTTTTACATGAGTTAATTTTTGTGTAGCACCAATTATACCCCTTATCGGCGTTGTTGCTTTTCTGGTTTACGACAATTAAAAAGCCAAATAATTTAATATTTTTATTAAAAAAAACATTTTAATTATTTCTAGCTATAAAATATACACAAAAAGTGAATGAGTTTAGTTGTTTGAGAAATTTGGTCACACAGTATAGTAGTCGCACTCTGTAATTTTTATATACATTTCACGCATTTGAATAATTTCAATATATAACTGATATGGCTATATTTAATTAGTATCTTAAATAGTAATATCTTAATAATTTCTTTCGGTGCTTGTTTTCAGTGTAAACTGAAAACAAACCAGAGGATAAATGCAGTACCACTTCAATATAGAATATGTATTACCAGTGAAAACAGGCCGTTATCAGCAATTTTTATCCAATTAAAAAAGCTAGATAAACAAAAATCATTTAGAATAACTAGTATTAAATTTAGATTAATGTCAAAATAACATTGATTTTTGTAATTATGTGCAATTTTACAATATAAACCTACTTTAATTTATTTATCTCCGCCAGTAGCATTGACGCGGTAGTAAACCCCAGGATCCTTGCATTATGGCAATAAGTTTTTTAGATAAAACCGACCTTAAAATCCTGCAAGTTTTACAAGACAACGGTCGTCTTAGCAACGTTGAACTATCTGAACGAGTAGCTTTATCGCCCTCGCCTTGTTTGCGCCGATTAAAGCAATTGGAAGAATCTGGTATTATCCGCAGCTACGCAGCCCTGCTAGAGCCGTGTAATATTGGACTTGGTTTACAGGCATTTATCCGTGTACGTGTTAATAAGAGCAAGCAATCCCGAGACGAATTTACTCTGGCCGTACAACATTGGCCACAAGTGTTAAACTGCTTTGCACTTACCGGTGAAACAGATTATATTCTTCAGGCATTTTTCTCCGATATGAATGCTTTCTCCTATTTTGTATTAGAAACCTTGCTGGCCACACCTGGAGTGGAAGATGCCAGATCCAGTTTTGTGTTAAAAGAAATCAAGGCCACTACTTCATTACCGCTAGAACATTTGGATATCGGCCAGTAGTAACAACAAAAAGCGGAATACCATGATTAATAGCAATTTTATCCATTCATTGATTCAAGCCAGACTGCTGTATCTGCAATCTCAGGTGAAATAAATTTTTATGACTGTAATTCCTACTGCTGATGAAAATATTATTGCAGCCTGTCGTCATTGGCTGGAACAGGCTGTTATCGGCCTGAATCTTTGCCCATTTGCCAGAAAGCCCTATAATCTGAACAGGCTTCGATTTACGCTTAGTCATGCCAGACATCTGGATGCATTTCTTGAATTACTTGAACAGGAAATTCTGCTGTTGCTGCAAACACCAGCAATTGACATCGAAACCACTTTAGTAATTGAACCACAATTATTTACTGATTTTGATGTTTTTCTGGATGTGGTGACATTGGCAGAGCAGGTACTACTGGATGTTAATGCAAATGGCACCATACAGATAGCACCCTTTCACCCCGATTTTCAATTTGCCGACGAACCACATAATGACATCAGTAATTATACCAATCGTAGCCCCTACCCTATTTTGCATCTAATTCGGGAAAGCAGTATTGATCAGGCTGTTGCGGCGTTTCCCGACGCAGCAACCATTTATGAACGCAATAAAGCACTATTACGCCAGATGGGCGCTGAAGGCTGGGCAAAACTGGGAATAGAATATCCGATGCGAAAACAAAAAAAGCATTAAGCTGTAGAATAAGAACACTTCAGGCCTCAATCGAATATTTACTTATCTGCAAATATCACAATAACTTATATTTTTACATTTAAAAATGTAACTAATAACATAATATCCTTAGCTAGCAACCATCTTCAATAACTGCTATGCAAACCAGTACACAATTCTTCAACCCTTTATGGTTTTATTGTTAAAATCACTGCTGTTTAAATAATATAGAATATAGAATGCCACCGGTTAAATCTCATTATTTGCAGCCAGCCATTTCATTTTTACGCCAGTATGGTCAAATATTACAGTTGATAACCGTAGGCATCTGTATTTCTACCCCCTTACCTGCGCTGGCTGCCAGTCTGTCTGTTAGAGAATTAAGCCTGTGGTGGTGTATGCCCTTTGCCGGTACACTGCTATCCATTGCTGTGTGTCCAATGCTACTGCCAAATTTATGGCATTTACATAGTGGTAAAATTATTGGTCTTTGGTGTTGCTTATTCCTGCTGCCTCTAAGCTGGCACTATGGTGTATCAACCAGTATTTCTCTCACAGTACATACATTACTAGAGGAATATATTCCTTTTATACTTTTATTGCTGGCGTTATATACCCTGTCTGGCGGCATTGTAATTCAGAACAATAGTACTGGCAGCGTTAGACTAAATATTTCACTTCTAGCTATAGGTACATTTCTGGCTGGCTTGATGGGAACAACTGGTGCTGCCATGCTGCTTATCCGGCCATTATTGCGCGCCAACGCACAGCGGCGTCATCGTAGCCATGTTGTCGTATTTTTTATTTTTCTGGTGGCTAATATTGGTGGCGGGTTAACACCACTTGGTGATCCGCCGCTATTTTTGGGCTTTCTGAAAGGCGTTGGTTTTCAATGGACACTAGGCCATATGTTATTACCAGTGCTGGTTAATACTCTGGTTTTACTGTTGCTATTCTTTTGCATTGATTCCTATTACTGGCATCACGAACCAAAAGCCTCGCCTGTAGCACGAAAAACCACACCCTCATTAACTATTCAGGGCAAGGCTAATCTGCTGTTATTGCTTGCCGTAACAGGCATAATACTGTTTTCAGGTATATGCAAAAATACACCGGTGTGGCACGTTTACAGAATTGAGATTAGTCTGCTCCCATGGTTACGTAATGGTTTACTGTTAATAGTTATCTTATGTGGACTAAAATTAACACCAGCAAGGTTGCGTCAGCAAAATGACTTCAATTGGGCGCCGATGCAAGAAGTGGCTAAACTATTTATCGGGATTTTCATTACCATTGTACCTGTGATGGCAATACTGCAACTGGGCGTAGCGGGTGATTTTCGAACACTGGTACAACTGATTCAGCACAATGGTGAGCCGGTAAATGCACTCTATTTTTGGATGAGTGGGCTATTGTCGGGCTTTCTGGATAATGCGCCGACCTATCTGGTGTTTTTTAATCTTGCCGGTGGGGATGCCGAGCTACTAATGCAGTACTTTCCTAAAACATTACTGGCTATTTCCATGGGGTCAGTATTTATGGGCGCGCTCAGTTATATTGGTAATGCACCCAATCTCATGATAAAAGCCATTGCCGAGCAACAGTGTATTACTATGCCAGGCTTTTTTGGCTATATGGGATGGTCTGCATCTGTGCTTATCCCGCTATTTGTGCTGGATACATTACTGTTTTTTTAAATTTATTTGGAAGATAAGCAGCCAGTAAGGTTGATTAGTTATGCAATTATTAAAATACCTGCAAGCACAGGGTTTGGGCAGTCGCAAGCAATGTCAGGCATTAATTGTTGATGCTGCCGTACAAATTAATGGTATGGTTTGTACTGATACACGCATGGATATTGATCCACTTAATGTGAGTAGCCTGAAAATTGATGAGGTAAATCTGACGCCGGTACCTCTTCCCCATTTTTATATTCTCTTGCATAAACCAGCCGATTATGAAACTTCACATAAGCCGCAGTATTATCCAAGTGTTTTCAGCTTATTGCCAGAACCTTTGCGCCACCTTGATATGCAGGCTGTCGGCCGGCTCGATGCAGACACAACCGGCGTGCTGATTCTGACTAATGACGGCCAATTTAACCATCGCTGTACATCACCCAAGCACAAGCTGCCAAAAATTTATCAAGTTAGTTTGAAGCATGCGGCAGACGACAAGCTGTGTACTGTTTTAAAAAACGGGGTACTGTTACATGACGATAATGAAACAGTACAAGCTGAAGCTGCCGAATTAATCGACGCCCATACTCTGCTGCTAACCATCACATCAGGTAAATACCATCAGGTTAAACGCATGGTTGCCGCTGCCGGTAACCGTGTTATTGCCTTACATCGCTGCGCCTTTGGTTCATGGCAGGCTGACGATTTACCCATCGGTGGCTGGCGTTTTTTTCAACCAGAATCTGACCAAATGTAACATGCACAATACTGATCTTATTTTCCAACTGATTAACATTATAGGAACAGTTGCATTTGCTGTGTCTGGCTATCTGGTTGGTTTTCGCAAAAGACTGGATATTCTTGGTGTGGTAATTGTGGCCTTGCTTACTGCGGTAGGCGGCGGGATGATGCGCGATGCTCTGATTGGTCATATTCCCATGATTTTTAAAAGTAATACAGCATTATGGACTATATTTATTACGCTTTTATTGTCATGGGGGCTTCATTTACAGTATCAGCGTCATCGAGCTCTGGCCATATGGTTTGTGGTAGCCGATGCACTAGGATTGGCGGCGTTCAGCTTAACTGGAGCACAGGTTGGGCTGGCACTGGAATTAAATTGGTTTGGTGTGGTTACATTGGCATTTGTAACTGCGGTAGGCGGCGGTATCCTGCGTGATATTCTAGTCAATGAAGTGCCCATTATTCTACGCAGTGATATTTATGGCACGATTGCCATTTTACTCGGCCTATTATTATGTCTGCTGGATCACTGGAAAATGGTTACGCCGTTGACTATCAACCTGCTGTTTATCAGCGGTGTACTAAGTCGTTTACTCGCATATCATTACAACATTACTTTACCGGGATTTCAAAAGAAGAAAAATTACAAAATATAACAAAACTATAAGAACTTTCGCTGCAAAAAACAGTCTAAGTCATTAAGATAATGTCTATACGCAAGAACAGGCGTATAACACAAAGATTTAAAAAGCTTTTCCAGTATTCTCTTGTCGAAACATTATTTTGGCCCTCTGCTGCTTCTCCCCTTGGCACAGAGGGTTCTTTTTATCCTAAATTTATATCAGCCATACTGCACTTTTGAAAAAAATTTCCTTGTCCATATTGATAAACAAATAGTTATATATTACCTTATCATTTTCACTAAAGTCTTTTACTGTATTTCTGCTAAGGTTCAAACAATAATCACTTTTATACTACAATCGATGAATAGAAATTTTTTACACACGAAATATGTATTTTTAATCGCAAAAGCAACCATGAAACCGTAAAATAGCTTAAATAATGAATATTTTTTTGCTTGAAATCTTATTTTTCAACGCTATGTACAGTAAAGTAAGTTTTAACATGTTAGATATGGAAGTATCCAAGTGATGGACAATCGAAAATTACGTTATATTGCTTCTGCGGTTATTCTCAGCCTGACTCTGAGTCCACTAGCTGAAGCCAAACGAATCGGTGGTGGTAGTAATCGCGGTATGTCGCGTTCGAACTACTCTAGCTCATACAGCAGCCCATCTTATCAATCCAGCCGCAACAACTATGCTAATTCATCCTCAAGCCGGCTTGGTGGAGGCAATAATGCGGGCATGTCGCGCTCTTATTCCAATTCAGGACGCAGCGACTATCGCAACAACAATCAGAACAGTTATTCTAACCAGCCTCAGCCGCGTGGAAACAGCACCGGCCGGGTAATTGGTGCGGGCGTAGCTGGTGCAGCTATTGGCGCACTGGCAGGCCATGCAATGGCTAACCATAACCAGCCACAATCAGGTGCGCCGGCAGCAAGCACTGAAGCCAACTACAACGATTCCAATACAGGTGAGACAGCAGTTACCCCTTCTGCTAACGCCGATCAGCAATTGACACAACCACAACGTAAAAGCGGGTTTAGCTGGATATGGTTACTGATTATCGCATTTGGTGGTTTTTATCTGTATCGCCGTTTTGCCAGCAAAAAAAATAATCAGGCAAATACACCTTACAGTAATCATCAGAATTCCAGCGATTTCACTTCTCTCAATAATAACAGTAATAGTAGCCGTACCAATATATTTGGTCAGAATCTTGCTGCTAATGGCAATACGATGCAAACCAACATGACAGGTATGGCAGACGGAAGTAATCTGGAGGCATTCCTACGCTTTGCCCGCCAGCGCTTTAATCATGTGCAATCAATGAATAATGCTTCTAATCTGGAAGAAATCCGCCGCTACTTTACACCAGAAATGTTTGCTGATGTCCGTAATGATATTATCAACAATCAGGATACTGCTGAATTTAGTAATCTAAATGCTGATCTTGTAGACAGCACTCAGGAAAACGGCCAGTACATTGCCAGCGTACGTTTTAGTGGTTTGGTAAGTGAGGAGCTGGGCAGTGCACAGCAACCTTTCAGCGAGGTATGGCATTTTGTCAAACCTGTAGGCAGCCAGCAGGACTGGTTAATCGCTGGAATTCAGCAGGATTAATCATTACTCCTATGTAAAAAGCACTGATTGAATCAGTGCTTTTTATTTGCATCAGATAGCTTTGCGGAGATTAAATGCCGTACTAAAAGCATGTTAGGTTGGGGCTCATCAAAATTATACCCGTTACTAGCATTCTCAATCACAGAAGCTGCGTAACGCCGATTGAACAAATCACCAATGCGTATCATTACTGGGCACCCTACCCCGATAGCCTATTCTTAGCGACTACTGGCTGACATCTAATAGTATGTGTTTATAATAATCACTATTAGTGTCATTGATCTATACTCTATTTATTTCTGATAAGACTTATCTAGATTACTGCTGTAGTAATACCTCCTACAATACCGATGCATTTTTGCATTCGCTATACTCAGCTATCGCTTGCGGCAATTTTGTCGCATCAGTCGTATTGCCAAGCATTTGTGACACTATCACTAGTCGGTTCGGCTGCATCACTGAACGCAGATAAAGATCTATATTTAAGCACAAATTCAGACTTCAGCATAAAACAAATCCAGAAAAATAAAAAGATTTTTACCGCCGAAATAGAACATTGCACTCAGTAAACAGATTTATTAACGCAATCAAGCATAAAAAAATGCTGTCCGTTATCAGCCAGACAGCATCTTCATATCTTTATCCAGTCCTACAACAATGGGCCAAACAGGCGCACTGTATTTTCCACCAGCCCCCACCATTTTGAACGCGCCTGCCATGCCTTGAGTTCAATAAATTCACAGTCACGCAGATAGCCGTTCTGTAATGCGACCACTGACTCAGTCATACCTTCATCGTAAATTGCCAGACTAATTTCCATATTCAGATAAAAGCTGCGCATATCCATGTTTACGGTACCAAACAGGGTGTAATCGCTATCCACTGTTAAAGTTTTGGCATGTAACAACCCGCCCTTAAACAGAGCGATTTTGACTCCGGCCTGTAACAACATCGGGTAATACGCACGTGAAGCATATTTCACCAGTTTGGAATCGACTGCTTCCGGTACAATCAGCGTAACGTCGACACCACGGGTAGCTGCTGTAGTCAGAGCCAGCAGCAAAGCATCATCTGGAACAAAATAAGGCGTAGTAATGATAATCCGGCGCGTGGCGGCATGAATGGCATTGACAATTGTGTCATAAATAACCGGGCTGCCCTGTTCGGGCGCAGACGGAATGACTTGCACCACGATGCCATTCTGTTCCTGTTGGGCAACCTGTAAATTATGCATAAGCGCCTGTTTACCATAGCTATCCACCCATTGCTGCACCTGCATCAGATTGGATTCAGTCTCTACCGCCATATCACCGGCAAAAACTGCTGCCAGCGGCTGTACCAGACTACCCTCACAACGCATCATGACATCTACCCATTGTCCGACACCGGCATTTTTTTTGAAATAACGCGGATCCACCAGATTAAAACTACCGGTGTAGCCTATTTTCTGATCTATCACTGCAATTTTGCGATGATTGCGCAAATCTGCCCGCACAAACAAAGTACGCCAGAGCTGAATAGGCAAAGCTTCAGTCAGGGTAATACCAGCACTGCGCAAACGCTGCGGCCAGTCACTGCGCCAGAATCTGGCACTGCCAATACTGTCGACCAACATACTGGTTACCACACCGCGTTGTGCTGCTGCCATAGCATCGTTGAGTAATGCGATAATTTCACCCTGAGGATCAACAATATAAAATGCCAGCAGACAGCTAGTTTTAGCCTGCTGAATATCATGGCGGATAGCAGTGATAATTTCCTCATCATTGGTAATCAGAGTGAGATGATTGTACTCCGTCGCTTCAAAACCAGTTTTATCAGCTGCAATCAGGCTGATACCATGATAGCGTGCATTCAGGCCACTACAGGCATGCTGGTTAAAATCATGCAAATACGTTTCACTAAATCCCTGATAGAACTTCACCAGTTCATGCTGCCGGCGCAAACGACGCGAACCTAGCCTTGGTTCCCCAATCAATAAATAGCCCACGGCACCAACTAGAGGAAAAGCCATCAACATCAAAATCCACGCAACAGATACACCCGTATTACGCTGGTGGTACAACACCCGTACCACCAGCACGGTTACCACCGCCACGTGTAACACAACAATCAATTCTGCCCACGGTATATTATGTAACATATAAGCCAACCTGTTGTTTCTGAAACCATCAGATACGGTAAATTATAAAGAGATAAGTAGATAATCTGAAAAAACAATTACAATACAGGCCAGACAAAAAATTCTGGCAGGTACAGAAAATATATCCTGTGCCTGCCGTAATAATAGGCTGTATTCGCCTGAATTATCTGTTTTAACTGGTCATTCGTTTGCCAATATAGCAGCAATTAATTTTGATGGTATTCAACTGACAAACGATGTACTGCATCTACTGCAAACTTCACCATTTCCGGATCAGTAAACTGATTAATACCATGTCCGAGATTAAATACATGTCCACTGCCTGCACCATAAGCAGCCAGCAAACGCTTAATTTCACATTCAATACTTTCAGAAGTACCAAATAATGCCAGCGGATCCAAATTACCCTGTAAGGCCACCCGCTGCCCTACCTGATGGCGAGCCTGATGCAAATTAACCGTCCAGTCCACACCCAAAGCATCAACGTCTAGTGCAGCCAGTTGTTCCAGCCATTGCCCGCCGCCCTTAGTAAATACAATCACAGGCACTCGTCGTCCATCTGCCTCACGCTGTAAACCAGACACCACCTGTTGCAGATAAAATAAATCAAACTCCCGAAATGCAGCATCGCTGAGAACACCACCCCAAGTGTCAAAAATCTGTACAGTCTGAGCACCCGCAGCAACCTGTTCATTCAGGTAGGCAGTTACTGCTTGCGCATTAATATCCAGTATCCGATGTAATAATTGCGGACGTTGATACAACATCGTTTTCAATAAACGAAAATCTCGGCTGCCTCCGCCTTCAATCATGTAACAGGCAAGAGTAAACGGACTGCCAGAAAAACCTATCAGTGGTACACGCCCATTCAACGCCAACCGTATACTACGCACTGCATCAAACACATAGCGCAAACGGCTCATATCAGGCACCTGTAAACGTGCCACATCCTGTTCATGCTGTAGCGGATGGGTAAATTTTGGTCCCTCACCTTCAACAAAGTGCAAACCCAACCCCATGGCATCTGGTACAGTCAGAATATCAGAAAACAGAATGGCAGCATCTAGCCTAAAGCGCTCCAGAGGCTGCAAGGTAACTTCTGTGGCCAATTCAGGATTATGGCATAATGCCAGAAAGCTGCCAGCCTTTGCCCGTGTTGCTCGGTATTCCGGTAAATAACGCCCTGCCTGCCGCATCAGCCATACCGGTGTATAGTCTACCGGCTGTTTCAGTAAAGCACGTAAAAATGTATCGTTATGTAAAACTGCCATAATTAACCTCAGGCAGCTAGCACATTAAGCACTAACTGCCTGTTAAATCAAAACTAAACTAAAGATTACAACTCATCATCACTGATGGTAGCTAATATCTGATTGCGTTGCTGCTCGGCAGCTTCGCTCTGGCCAGACTGCTCCAGCACCTTGGCCAGCAGCAATCTGGTCACATTATTATTGCGTGATTGCAAACTGGCTTCCAGATAGCTTTTAGCCTTACCCCACAATTGCTGCTGGTAGCTCAATTCACCCATCAATAATAACAAATCCGGGTCTTGCGGCCGCTGCTGCAACCACTTATCCGCCGTTACCATATTCTTTTGTTGCTCTTTGCCGCTTAAATACTGGTTGGCCTGATTAAAAGCAGGTAGCAGTGCCGCATCATGGGTACGCGGATAATATTTTTTTACCCACTTCAATGCCTGAGCATACATGCCTAGCTGAAGATATTTTTCCACAATATCCACACTAAGTGTGCTTTCCTGCTCATCTACCGGTATTAACTTGAGACTGTTTTTCAGTTCAGCCGGGTCTTTGGCTTCTGTCAGTAATTGCCGATAAGCCCAGCAACGGTAGTGTAGCTGTTCACTGTCACTTAAAGCACCTGCACGGGTTAATTTGTCAACCTGCTGCAATACTCCCTGTGCATTACGCTGTTCCCAGTCATAACGTAATTGCAGCTTAACCAGCCGGGTTAAATTCGGGTTGATTTTAGCTGCAGCATCCAGAGCATTTTTTGCCTGTTGATCATTGTGCTGTGCCAATGCAGATTGTGCCAGCAACAGATAGCGGGATAGCTGCTGTTTTTGCGGCAGTTTGGCAACATCATTCAAATATCGGTCACGGGTTGTGATGTCATCCATCTGATCTGCACTGTGCGCAGCCAGTAATAATGCCAAAGCACGGCTGTGCTGCCCCTGCTTGTTGCGTAACACCCGTTCTGCCTCACGTGCGGCAAACTGGAATCGTCCTTCAAAATAAGCCAGACCAGCATGATTCAATGCCGTTTCAACCTGATGACGCTGATGATTAATACGCCAGTGCTGCCAATGTCCGGGCAGATGCATAAACCCCATAACAATGCGTAACAGAATATTCAGCAACACCACAGCTAACAGAATAATACCAATAAAAAGCTGCAAATTAATGCGTACCAGAGTCTGCTCTACCACAATGTATACATCACCACTGTAATATTTCGCACCCAGTACCACAGCAACCGCAACAGTGAACAGAACAATCAACCATAACAAAGATCTCATAATGTATCTTCTCCCTGCTCAGAAGAGGCTGCGGACACATTATTACTGTTTTCCAGGCTAGCCGGCCTTTCAGAATGTAAAGCTGATGGAGTAGATGCACCACTGGTAGCAGAAGCACTTACATCCGGCAACGCCGTAGACATATCCATTCCCGACTGATTCTGATATTCACGTACAGCAGCCAGACTAGCAGACAAATTACTGTCCTGATTGGTCTGTACATTAAGCATTTTTAATTGCATCAGCTCTTTCAGCCATGATTGTGTTGCCACTGAGCTACCATCGAAATACTGTTTTACTGTCGCTTCGGCGCCATTTAGATCAGCAACATACACTTCACCACGACGCTGAATCAGTGCAATACGAGCATCAAGTAAACGCAGACGCAGATTTTCACGCACAAAATATATCTGCTCTGGTGACATCAGCATCGAATCATTATGATTGATATGACGTACTTCTACCATGCCGCGCAGAGAGTGCATAGTAGTTTGCCAGGTACGTTGCCACCATGAAGCATTCGGATTAATTGTTGCAGTAGCCGGAACAGTACCTGGCTTTAACTGACCATCTACTACCAAAGGCAAGCCGGCAACGGCTGATTCCAGACGATTCAGGCGTAAAGAAGCACTGGCCGTGTCCAGATATGGACGGCTTTTCAGGTTTTCCAAGTCACTGCTGATGGCTTTTTTGATTGGCAATAATTGTGGCTGATCAAAACGTGATAAACGGTTATCCAGATTTTCGAGCACATTTACGGCCACCGGCACATTGCCAGAAATCAATAACTGCTGCGAAGCCAGATTAAGCGTAGCTTCAATTTCATCCACCAGCCAGTCCGTGCGACTTTTCACTAGCTCCTGATAGGCACGGGTAAGACGGTCAACATTCTCACCCTGAGTTTTTTGCTGCGATTGCAGCTCCTGCAACTGTCGACTTAATCCATCAATGCGTGCCAGGCCTGTTTCTACAGTAGCCGCAGTTTTGCTGGCATCAATACCAGCATTATCGATTTTATGATCAAATTGCAGCTGCTGGGTTTTAAGCTGGTTCTGGCCTTCAACAAATAAAAAGCCACTGGCTCCTAATGCCAGTAAAGATAATACCAGAGCCCCCAGCGCAATCCCTTTACCCGAACCGGAATGTTGCTGTTTTACAGAAGTTGACTGGCTGGGTACATTGGGTGCAGACATACCTGATCCTGTGTTGTTTTTTTGAAAATCCGTAGTTTGATGTACGGTATCTTTATCTTTACCTGTACTTTCAGCAGCCGCAGAAGTAGCCGATTCTGGAGGTGCACTAACCTCACCCTGTTTATTCACCAGTAATGGCTGCTTCCCCTGTTCTGGAGGCTGGCTAGACTGTGCATCTTGTTGTTCACTCATTCGGTATACTCCCTACATAATAATTGGGATAAACAGCACTCCTGCGCCACTATCAAAGCGTGCTGTGAGAATGCAAAAATTCCAATCCACGGTATAAATCCGTTACCAGTAGTGTCGAAACACCATACTCTGTTAACGCGGTTGCTATGCGCGGATGGTGAACTAAGTATAACAAGCTTTTGCTAACTGCGTACAAATCTGGCGGCAACTGCATAAACCATGCCTGCACAGCTGCGGTTGTCGTCATGTAAACCGCCTTCAAACTTCCCTGCTGTGCCTGTTGTGTTAATACTGACCAATCAACTGGCTGCGGCTGGCGCAGGTACACCTCAGCGACTTCAATCTGCCAGCCCTGCTGATGCAATTGATTAATGATCAAGTCACGTCCACCAACACCACGAATCAGCAGTAGCCTGCCTTTTTGTTGCTGCCACAAAGGTAAACGTAAAACTGCCTCACTATCATGTGCGTCACTGGGATATAAAATTCGCTTGAATCCATAAGCAGCTAATGTTCTGGCTGTAGATGCCCCTACCGCCACATGCAGTAATTTTTCTGACTGAGAAACATATTTGGCCGCAATATGCACAGCACTTGGGCTAACCCAGAGAACTACATTCTCAACCAGACTTTGCAAAACTAACTGTTGTAAAACTGCCGGCCGTGGTTGCAACTGCTGATATTCAAGTAATAGCGGTATCCAGCCTGCGCGGATACAACAGTCTATATCAGCAGCCGCAGCCAATCGCGGGCGCATTAGTGCCAGACAGGGTTGAGCATTCATCGGGCAGATAATACGGCATTAATCAGCTGTTGTGCGCCCTGCTGGGCTAACTGCTGGGCAACCTTTAAACCAAGCAGCTTCGCCTCTTCCATGCTGGCCTGTGCACTGGCACGCAACACAGTTTTGCCATCAACAGAAGCAACCAAACCGCGCAACTCAAGCATGCCAAATTTTTCAGTACAATATGCAGCCAGAGGAACCTGACAGCTACCCCCCAAAACCTTTGCCATAGAACGTTCTGCTGTAACACAAGCTGCTGTAACAGGATGATGAAGTGCTTGCAGCAACGTCAGTAAATCCTGACGATGGGCTGCAACTTCAATTGCCAAGGCGCCCTGCCCAACAGCCGGCAACAATAAATTAGCCGGTAATATATTTCGGATACGCTCATCTAATCCCAGCCGCTCAAGGCCGGCTGCCGCCAGAATAATTGCCGCATACTCCTGTCTATCCAATTTATCCAGACGCGTCTGCACATTCCCGCGCAAAGGCTTTACCTGCAAATGCGGATATCGCAACCGAATCTGCGCTTCACGACGCAGGCTGGAAGTACCCACTATCGCAGCGGCCGGCAAGTCAGCTAGGCTGGCATATTGATGAGAAACAAAAGCATCCAACGGA
This sequence comes from Snodgrassella gandavensis, assembly GCF_914768025.1. Lineage (GTDB taxonomy): Bacteria > Pseudomonadota > Gammaproteobacteria > Burkholderiales > Neisseriaceae > Snodgrassella > Snodgrassella gandavensis. The sequence goes on from NZ_CAJZCE010000003.1 coordinate 88,428, forward strand.
TTAGCACGCTTTGTTATAGCTGCCAGTACAAAGCCTTCTGGTAATTGCATGGGTACATCTTTTAGAGAATGAACGGCAATATCAGCAGTTTCCTGCTGTAAAGCCAACTCAAGCTCTTTGATAAACAGCCCCTTACCACCTATTTTTGATAAAGACTGATGCAATATCTGATCGCCTCGGGTCGTCATACCCCGAATATCAACAGATAAATCAGGGTACACCGTTTGAAGACATTGCTGCACATAACGTGCCTGCCACATGGCCAGAGCACTTTCACGACTGGCAATGACTAAATTTTTATTTGTCATACTGATACACAAGAATCAAGAAAATCAGAGCTGAAATTTTAGCACTAACTAGAGAAAGTACAGATTTTAATCACCCCTATTCAGACAGGATAAAGAATGTGCTTCAGCACGCCGCAACAATTCACTAACCAAACTACTCACACCTGCCTGCGCTGATGCACGAATAAACTGGACATGTTGCAAACCTTCATTCGGCTGTGGATCAATCAGAAAAATTTCTGCATCTGGCGGGATATACTGCACTAAACCGGCTGCTGGATAAACCTGTAAAGAAGTGCCGATAATTATCGCTATATCAGCAGCACGCATCAATTGTATTGCCGGCTCAATCATAGGCACTGCCTCACCAAACCAGACTATATGCGGCCGCATCAGGAATCCACTGGCGTCAACATCCGCCATGGTCTGATCAGAAAAACAGTCTACAATATAATTCTCATCGACACTGCTTCTGGCTTTTAATAGCTCACCATGTAAATGCAGTACATGACTACTACCAGCCCGCTCATGCAAATCATCTACATTTTGAGTAATAATATTTACATCATAGCCACTTTCCAGATGCCTTAAGGCAAGATGGGCGGCATTCGGTTGAACATTTTGCAACTGGCGCCGTAAACGATTATAAAAATCCAGCACTCGTAAAGGGTTGCGGGCAAAGGCCTCAGGTGTGGCCACATCTTCCACCCGTTCTCCATCCCACAAACCACCATGATTACGAAAAGTCTGTAAACCACTTTCAGCGCTAATGCCAGAACCTGTTAAAACAACTACCCGTTGCCTAGCTGAAGAAATAGACATGTTTAAATATGCACAAAAGCGGTAATGGCTGCTTTTAATCGTTGTAACCCAGCCTGTAAATCAGCATCAGTCAACAAGAGACTTGGAGCCAGACGCAACACATCGTTACCTGCAACCAAAACCAGCAAGCCATGTTGCAATGCTAACTGCATTAACTGTACCGCCTGCCCGCTATATGCCTCAGACATCACACAGCCAAGCAACAGCCCCTGCCCCCTTACCTGAGAAAACACACCCGTTGTTGCACCTAATTCCTGCAATCCAGCCTGCAATTTTTCTCCCTGCTGCTGCACATTCTGCATGGTTTCCGGTGTATTAATAATATCAAAAGCAGCGCAACCAACAGCACACGCAAGCGGATTACCACCAAATGTGCTTCCGTGACTGCCGGGCGTAAAACTGTTTCCAACTTTGGCGGTAGTAAGCATGGCACCTATCGGAATACCACCACCCAGTGCTTTAGCGCTGGAAACAATATCCGGCTGCACATCATAGTATTGATGTGCAAATAATTTTCCGGTACGCCCCATACCAGTCTGCACTTCATCAAAAATCAGTAATGCCTGATGTCGGTCACAGGCCTCTCTGGCTGCCTGCAAAAACTCTCTGGCTGCCGGCAATACACCACTTTCCCCCTGTATCGGTTCAATAACAACTGCACAGGTTTTATCACTAACCGCAGCTTCAATAGCGGCAACATCATTAAACGAAATATGCCGAATTCCTTCTGGTAAAGGTGCAAAGTCATCACTATATTTTGGTTGCCCGCCAACCGAAACAGTAAACAGCGTGCGCCCATGAAAACCATTAACACAGGCTATAATCTCGTGCTTATCAACGCCAGAGAAATGATCGCGTGCATATTTGCGAGCCAGCTTGAATGCAGCCTCATTTGCCTCTGCTCCAGAATTACAAAAAAACACCTGCTCTGCAAACGTATGCTTTACCAGCCGCTGCGCCAAATCCTGAGCTGGTTGTGTGGTATAAATATTGGAAATATGCCACAGCTTATGCGCTTGCGTAGTGAGCGCTTCAATTAATACCGGATGGCAATGTCCCAACGCATTAACGGCGATACCACCAGCCAAATCAATGTATTCCTGCCCATTCTCATCCCAGACCCTGCTGCCCTGCGCATGCTCAGGACGTACAGGCGCAAAATTAAAATTAGGTGTTAGATAATTACGCATCTTTCTCTCTATTTATCTATACAAACATTATTTATAAACAGCATAAATTTACAATAATCAACAGTCATCAAGACTCTGATATCCAGTTATATCATAAACCTGATAAATCAAAATGGAAACCATAGCACAATCAGCTCCCATATCGAAAAAGGCTTTAGCAATTGAGGTAGGACTAGCAATCACAATACTTACTACAGAATTAGGTTAATACACACAAAACCATAACTTATCGGTTTGACAACTTAAAATCAGATTACATAACATTTCGCAACAAATAAAGCATAAGCATTGAATGATAGTGCAGGTTTCACCTGATTCCTATTTCTATCATCCAATATCAATATTATTTTTTATCAAATACTTATACTAATAATTACCATTTAGAATTCATTATACTGAACCAGTGTACAGCCTGAGAGTATATGCTTATACTGCCTCGCCATGACAAATTTGCTCAACTGATTTTTACTCTATATTGCTAAAAAAGACCAAAGTATGTAAAAACAGACCACAAAAATTTATTTGCTATATAAGCATAATCTTAAGAAAAATACGTTACAAAAATAGAATCCGCAGCATCATCACAGTTCGAATCCCTTGCGACAATATGGAAATCATCCGTTTTCATTATTTACCGTTTTTTATTGCAAAATCATATTACCGCACTGCACCCAATATGCTTGATGTCTGTTTACCCAATATCAGAGTTATAACTACCCGTAATGAAGCGGAAATAATTTATGGATTTGAGACATTCATGAAACCACATCGAAACGCTATTTGTTGATGACGCAAGCCGCGAAAAAGCCGTAGATAAATTACTGTTGAGATATGCCATTAAATATTTTTCTGCAAACGAAATAAATATTAATGAGCATAACCCACAGAGTAATGCGCTTTAGCGTCAGGTGAGGTTTGCGCAGCTTAGTCACTCTAAGCTTAAATGATTATGATAATCCGTTTCCCTTACTACATAAAAAGCTGGATTTATCATGTTTACTCTCTCTTCCTATGAGAGAGAGTAAACCGGTCACTAGTCAATTACTGGATATACTAATTCACAGAGCAAGGAAATCACATCTGACGCAAACGATTAATCCGGTTGTCCAGAGTGGGATGGGTACTAAATAGAGGATCAGCAACCTCGCTGGCAATTCCCAGAGCCAACATACCAGCCGGCAAATGGCTTGTTTCACCTTTCAAGCGCTGTAAAGCTGCAATCATTTTCGGCGCGCCCACCAGACGGGCTGCGCCGGCATCTGCACGATATTCACGCTGACGGCTAAACCACATCACAATCAAACTTGCCAGAAAACCAAAGAATATCTGTAAAATCATACTCACCATAAAGTAAGTATTCTGCGACACCTCACCATCATCATTTCTGGCTGTAGCCTCAGCAATACGACGAGCCCAGAAAAAAACAAAGGTATTCACCACACCCTGTAACAACGTCATTGTCACCATATCACCATTGCCAATATGTGCCATTTCATGAGCCAGTACCGCTTCTACTTCATCCTGCGACATACCGTGCAATAGGCCAGTACTGACAGCAACCAGCGAACTATTACGAGTGGCACCAGTAGCAAACGCATTAGGTTCAGGTGAATCATAAATAGCCACTTCCGGCATAGTAATATTCCACTGACTGGCCAGATTGGCAACAGTATTTAACAACCATGCCTCTGCTGCCGTTTGTGGTTGACCAATTATTTGACCATTAACTGAACTGAGTGCCAGTGTTTTAGACATCATCAGAGAACTAAGGGAACCGGTAAAGCCAACTACAGCGGCCAGCAATAACAAAGTACTGATAATATTACCATAGATATTAATTCCCAAAAGCGCACAGAGAATATTCAGAACAGCATTAATGACAATGATAACTGCAAAATTGGTAGCAATAAACAATACAATGCGTTTCACATTATGCCCTTTTAATTTCTGCAAAATTTAATCAGCACAATATTAGTGACATACTAAAACATTAATAATCAGTTTTTCATCAAACTGGTTGGTGGAAATCAAAACCAAAACTCCCATAAAAGTATTATATAAAAACGATCAGGGTATTGAATTTAACCATCTGAATTATGGCATCTAAACCATTTCAACCAATTCATATATGTCTTTATAATATTATAACATCAGAAACAGATAAGTTTCAGAGACGCACTTCCCCATGCCCCAGAACAATCCATTTCTGACTGGTTAGCCCATGTAAGCCTACGGGGCCACGCACATGGATTTTATCAGTCGAAATACCAATCTCAGCACCCAGACCATACTCATACCCATCTGCAAATCGAGTCGATGCATTAACCATTACACTGGCTGAATCTACTGCACGCAAAAACAATTGTGCATGAGTTAAATCATTGGTAACAATAGTATCAGTATGATGGCTGCCATAGTGATTGATGTGGTTGATGGCTTCATTAACATCGGTCACAACTTTAATAGACAGAATCGGCGCCAGATATTCGGTTGACCAGTCAGCTTCGCTTGCCGGGATAACTTTATCAGCCAAAATTTGCTGAGTATGCACACAGCCACGTAACTCAACATTTTTTTCAGCATACTTTTGCTGTAGTAAAGGCAATAACTCTGCTGCACGACCGGCATGAACCAACAAAGTTTCCATGGTATTGCAAGTACCATAACGTGAAGTTTTGGCATTTACAGCAATATTAATCGCCATTTCTGTTGCAGCAGAGACATCAATATAAACATGACATACTCCGTCCAGATGCTTGATAACCGGTACACGCGCCATTTCATTCACCCGCTGCACCAGTCCTTTACCACCACGAGGGATAATTACATCTATATAATCAGGCAAATTCACTAAAACGTCCACACCAGCACGATCGGTTTCCGTAATCAGATTGACAGCAGCTTCCGGTAATCCTGCCTTTTTAAGTGAGGCTGTAATGACAGCAGCAATTGCGCGATTACTGTTAATCGCTTCGCTTCCTCCACGTAAAATACAACTATTGCCAGATTTCAGGCATAAAATTGCAGCATCCAAAGTAACATTCGGTCGCGATTCATAAATCATACCAATAACACCTAACGGCACACGCATTTTACCAAGCGTAATACCACTGGGCAGAGTACGAAATTCATCCATCTCACCCACAGGATCAGCAAGTGCAACCACCTGATGCACGCCATCAATCATGGCCTCAATACTACGCTCAGTAAGTTGCAACCGATCCAGCAACGCAGCATCCAACCCCTGCTGACGTGCTAAGTTCATATCAATTTCATTGGCAGCAAGAATGACTTCTTGCTGTGCAGCCAAATTTTCCGCAATAAAAGACAAAGCCAAATTTTTTTGCGCAGCAGAAACAGCAGTTAAAGAAAAATATGCTTCTTTGGCTGCTTTGGCCGTTTCAGTAATATATTTGGTTAATACCATGCGAATTTACTTTCCAGAAAACAACGCAAAATCATTCTTATTCTCATATAAAATCACACAGGACACATTTACCCAACTATAACAACACTTGCATATACCCTGAAATCCGAATTATACGTAAACATCATTACGCTTAACAGTACAGCAAAACAACGGCAAAACTAATCAATATGCGTATCTGTTGAATCTTTAAACTGAGTTTGCGGCTTTAGTACAATCAGATTATCAACAGCACCGATCGCATTAATATCCTTACCCGGATAATCAAGTTCGGTTAGAAAATGACGAATACAATTGAGACGCGCACGTTTTTTATCATCAGACTTAATCACTGTCCACGGCGCATCACCAGTATGCGTGTGAAAAAACATATCGTTTTTGGCTGCGGTATAATCGTCCCAACGATCCAGAGACTGAATATCAACTGGCGAAAGTTTCCAGTGTTTTAACGGATCGTCACGTCGAGAAATAAACCGGCGCAACTGCTCTTCTCTTGAAACAGAAAACCAGAACTTAAACAAATAAATACCACTATTTACCAGCATCCGTTCCAATTCTGGCGTCTGACGCATGAACTGTAAGTATTCATGTGGCTGACAAAAGCCCATTACCCGTTCCACACCAGCACGGTTATACCAGGAACGATCAAAGAACACCATCTCTCCACTGGTAGGTAAACGTTCAATATAGCGCTGAAAATACCACTGACCTTTTTCTGTCTCAGTCGGTTTTTCCAGAGCCACTACCCGAGCACCACGTGGATTAAGATGCTCCATGAAGCGCTTGATTGTTCCACCCTTACCGGCAGCATCCCGACCTTCAAACAAGCACACAATCTTCTGACCAGACTGCTTAACCCAGTTTTGCACTTTCAATAATTCAATTTGCAATTTGGCTTTTTCTCGTTCATAGGTTGCACGCCGCATACGTGTCCGATAAGGATAGCTTGCTGGTAAAGGGGCAGTAGAGGAATCCTCAGCCGAATGTTTACCCTGATATTCCAGCACGCTTTTTTCAAAAACATTTAAGTTGGTATCTTTATCTTGGTTATTACCTTCATTAGACTGGCCGGATTGTAATTGCTGCTCACTCATATTACTCCTTTCCTCTCTGGTTCCGAATAAACCAAAAATTTTCTTTTTTAAAAAATGTGATAATCCGTCTAAGTATTGTAACTCAATGGCGCATTTAACTTACCAAATAATCAATTATTATTCAAATAATCTATTGAGTTATTGATATCTGTGCATAATTTTTTAGTTAGCCACCAACTAGATTACCTGCAATTATTGCAATTTACGCAGCAAGTCCAACTTATCCAAACATACATCAACACCCTGTCTGTATACCAGTAAAAACGGGTAATCAAAACTGATTACCCGTTGCAAGAGGTTATAACTCTGCTGATTGCTAAAACAGTGAATCTAACTGACCATTATTGCCAGACTGTGGAGCAATCGGTATTTCACTAGCATCATCAGCACCCTCACTATCATTTGTTGTGGACGTTACCGGGCCATCTGCTCGATTATCCAGCGGCAAATCAGGATTGGTTGTCTGAAATTCTTTAAGAAAATATTCACCAGATTTCTGCACAATACCTGCTGGAACCGGGGTATTTACAATCGGCTTGCCTTTCAATGCATAGCGCATATAATCCAACCACACCGGTAAGGCAATAGTACCACCAAAGGCTGAACGTCCCATGCTGCGAGGGCGGTCAAAACCAATATATACTGCACTAACCACATTCGGATTAAAACCCACAAACCATGCATCCTTATTATCATTGGTTGTGCCCGTTTTACCCGCAATATCACTTCGACCCAGTGCACGAGCGCCATAAGCAGTACCATGATTAACCACATCTTTCATCATGTGATACAAAATATATGCATTACGCGGATCAATAGCCAGCGGCGCATTCTGATTAGCCACCAGTGGCTGCATCTGTGCACGTAAATTACCACGACTATCATAAATCCGGTCAATGACATAATTGGAAACTTTGAAACCGCCATTGGCAAAAATAGCATAACCTTCCGCCATCTGCATGGGCGTTACCTGACCACTGCCTAGTGCCATGGATAAACTGTTCGGAATCTGATCTGAACGAAAACCGAAATGTTGCACATACTGTCTGGCATAATCAACGCCCATTGCCATCAATATACGGATTGAAACCATATTCTTGGATGCTGTTAATGCCTGACGCAGCGTAATTAGCCCAGCATAACGTCCATCCGAATTTTTAGGAGTCCAAGGACGCCCACCAGCACCCAGCCCGGGTAAAACTATCGGAGCATCATTTACCATGGTTGCAGGGGTAAAGCCCTTTGCAATAGCTGCAGAATAAATAAACGGTTTAAAAGAAGAACCTGGCTGACGCTTGGCCTGAGTAGCACGATTAAAGCTGCGCCGATAATAATCATAACCACCAACCAGTGCTCTTACTGCACCAGTCTGTGCATCCAGAGCAACAATTGCACCCTGAAGTTCCGGCTGCTGCACAACACGAAAGCTCTTACCATCCCCACGCACATGCACCACCGACCCAACGCGGATAGAAGCTTCTGCTAATTTGTCATTATTAATAGCACGCTTAATCCAGTTATAGCTATTGCCGCCAATCCTATTTTCACCCACACCGGCTATGTATACCACAATAGAATTTGAACCCAATGCAGTCACGACAGCTGGCAGCATACCATCCACCGCTGAACGACTAGCCAGATACTGCTCTATCTGCTCATCACGGATATCATCCGGAATCCTACCCAGATCAAAAAAACCTTCTGCTCCCCGGTAGGTCGCACCCTTATCAAAATTAGTCAGTACTTTACGCAATGCCTGTGTAGCTACAGCCTGATCCTGTGAATTGACTGTGGTATACACCCGAAAACCCTGAGTGTAGGCTGCATCACCATATTTTTCATACATCTGCTGACGTACCAATTCTGCAACATACAGAGCGTTCTGATCGATAGCCTGCTGATAATGTACATACTGTAACGGTTCAGCAAAGGCCGCATCAGCCTGAGCAGGAGTAATCTTGCCCAATTCCACCATATTATTCAGGATATAGCGCTGACGCATTTTAGCTCGTTGCGGATTTACAACAGGATTAAAAGTGGATGGTGCTTTGGGTAGACCGGCCAGAATCGTTGCCTCAGCCAAATCCAGTTTTTGCACCGGTTTATTAAAATACATCAGAGATGCGGCCGCAAAACCGTAGGCACGTTGCCCCAGATAAATTTGATTAAAATAAAGCTCAAGAATCTGATCTTTAGTTAATTTCTGCTCAATCTTGTAGGCAAGAAGAGCTTCGTTAAATTTACGTGTATATGTGCGCTCATTAGTGAGATAAAAATTACGCGCTACCTGCTGGGTAATCGTACTGGCTCCTGACTGTACGCCACCAGTCATATTGAAAATCAGCGCGCGGGTAATACCAATAAAATCAACTCCACCGTGTTCATAAAAACGTTTATCCTCAGCGGCCACTACTGCGTCCTTGAGCACCTGAGGAAAGTCATTGATTCGGGTAAAAGCACGTCGTTCTTCACCAAACTGCCCCATTAGCTTACCATCAGCAGAATAGATTGTTAGCGGCATCTTGGGTTGATAATGAGTCACAGCTTCCAAAGACGGCAATTTAGGATAGGTAACCAGAATTGCAATTGCCACCAGACCAGCAACAAAAAGCCCCAGCCCAACAAAAAGACCTACGGTAGATAGTAATAATTTTCTAATCATAATCAACTTATTTTCATTTAAAGGCTGCGAAACATATTCAAAATAAAGTAAACTTTGTTCTGCATTTCGTTAGCAATATACAATAGCGATTTTTAAAGTACGAGATCACTCATTTGATAAACAGACAGAAAGCCCTTTCATGAAAATGAATAATTTCAAAATAAATTCAAAGAATAAGAAGGTGGCCACAACTTCCTCGAGACAATGTCTTGGTATCAGTATTACTGATAAAAGTATTAACATGGTGCTATTGAATGCACGCAGTTTAAATCAATTTCGTCTCGAAAAATACGTTGTTGTCCCTCTGCCAAAAAATATAATTGGTAATGGCAACATCGAAAATCACGATGAACTTGTTGCTCATCTGCAACAGGCAAAACAAAAACTTCAAAGTAATTGTCGCAACATTACCGTAGCCATTTCACAAAAACAGGCCTCCATTCGATTTCTCAGCCGAACCGAGGATACGGAGTATACCGAAGAAGAACAGATTATGGCTGAACTAAGTCAATATGACTCTCTTGATAACGTCAGTTATGATTACCAAAATATCAGTACTAATGATCAGGGCGGAGAGAATCTGCTACTAGTCAATAGTAAGCGGGATGATGTCGATATGCTGATGGATGCATATACTGAAGCAGGCATTACGCCCACACAAATGGATGTCGATTTACTGGCAGTAATAAACAGCGCCATTACTTGGATCAATATCAGACAACCAGATCTTGCCAATAAATGTATTGCTGTATTCAATATTGATTACAGGGAAACACAGGCAATTATCATGCGTCATGGCAAACTCCTGTACAAACAAGAAATTAACCTAGGCTATGACCACCTGATACAGTCTTTACGACGCAACTATCAACTTACCGAAGAAGAAGCTTGGGACATGCTTTATAGCCCATCCAAGCCTGAAAATTATAACTCAGCCGTAGCACAGCCATTTCAGCAACAGTTTATTCAGGAAATTCAGCGGGTTTTACAGTTTTACTTTACTTCTGCCAGTCAGGAAAACGAAATTGAGGAAATTCTGATTTTCAGTTATGGCAACAATGGAAGCAATGGGTTCACTGATAGTATCAGCCAACAAACCCGCATCCCGGCACAACAGATTAACCCCATACTGTTAGCACAACCCGGTGATAGTATCGAACAGGCAAAATTACAACTGGACAGTAGTTTATTAACTGTTGCCTTTGGTCTGGCCGTAAGAGGATTATAAGATGTTACCTTTATTAAAAATTAACCTACTGCCTTATCGTGAAGTATTGCAGGCTAAACAAAAGAAGCAGTTTCAGACTTTATTGGCAGGAGCAGCCGTAATTGGCCTCGGGCTGGCATTTCTAGGTTATACAGCTTTTGAAGGTCGAGTAAGCAGTCAGGAAAGCCGTAATCAAGTTTTAAAAAATGGTATAAGCAAACTGGATACAGAGATTAGCGAGATTGCCAAACTGCAAGAAGAGCGAAAAAACTTTATGGCGCGACAAGAAAAAGTTGCGGAACTGTCTCATAAACGTTTTGAAGCAGCCCGTATACTAGACACACTGAATGCTGTAGCCCCCATGGGATTATATATAACCAGCATCGAAGCTCAGGATGCCAATACGTATACAATTAATGGCAAAGCATTCAGTGATGCCAAAACTGCTGCATTCATGAGCGCATTACCAGGTAAACTTTTCAGTACTCCTGAATTGTTAAATATTAAACGGGTTAATAATACGCAAGAATTCAGCATCCGCGTACAATTAAATAGCAATATTGGCCAGCAGGAAGACCTTTTCGAGACTAATCAGGTCATTAGTTCAAATCCAACACCTGCGGAACAAAATCTGGCAATAGAAAAACCACAAAATCAGGTTGCATCTGATGCATCAGCAGCATCAAATTGAAGGAGTAGTTGAATATGGCAAAAAACATTGACCTTAAAGCGATAAATTTAAACTCCCTATATCAGCAAGGCAAACCTGTACAACTGGGTGTAGCTGGGGGCATTATTGTTTTAATTCTGGTGCTGGCCTACTTCTTTGTTTACAGTGGTCTAAATGAACAATTAAGCCAACTGAAACAAGAAGAGGAAACACTGAAACAAACTTATACAGAAAAAAGTCAACAAGCAGCCCATCTGGATGCTCTGAAAGCAGAACTGGATAGCATAAATGGTTCATTTCATTTATTATTAAAGCAGCTGCCAACACAAGCAGAAATTCCTAATCTGATTCAGGAGTTGCATGAGTGTGCAACCAAAAACGGATTGAATATGGATAGTGTGACACCTGCAAAAGCACAAAATACTTACTCAGGAAATCAAGCTGATAATAACGCTGAAGAGCAGGTTATTCAGACATTACCCTACAATATTACCCTGACGGGTAATTACAATCAGATCAGTCAGTTTATGCGCGATGTAGGGAAATTATCACGTATTGTTACCTTAAACTCCATTGTTCTGAAACGTAATGATAAAGATAATATGCTTACCTTAAAAGCAGTTGCCAATACTTACAAAGCGTTAACCGATGCAGAAATCAAAACACAAACCAATGATAAAAAAAGATAAGTTTACTTTCTCTGTAATCACGGTAATTTAAAATAGCTAAGCAACGGATTAAACATGAATAAATATCTACTCTGCCTTTGTATTCTGACATTAGGTGCATGTTCGGCAGCCAATGAAGATTTGCACGGATGGATGCAAAATACCAGTCAGCAGGCAAAATCCAAACCCATTAAATCAAAACAAACTGAACTAAATATTCGGTCCAATTATAATCCTCCTGCACAGCCACAAATGAATATCTTTAATCCGGCTCGTTTAAAAGCGGGACTACAGGGAAATAATATCCCTGATTTAAACCGCCCCAGACAGATTCTGGAAAATTATCCTTTGAATGAATTGCATTATGTCGGCCTGATTAAAGCTGCAGGCAAAGCACCCTCAGCTTTCATTGCTGTGAATGGACATGTATATACCGTTAATCTGGGTAATTATCTGGGTCAGAATTATGGACGCATAACAGCGATAACACCAGATGAAATTGTTATTTCGGAGTTAGTTGAAGACACATATGGTAACTGGTCAAGCCGACGTGCGAGCTTACCGTCACAGGCGGCAGACAGCTCTTCTGCAGAAACATCCAGCCAGAATTAAAAAAGTAACCCATTTAAAATTAAGAAGGTATCAATATGAAAATTAAAACCATATCTATTTTATCCACTCTGGGTCTGGGTTTACTGAGTCAGAGTCTACTGGCAGGTAATATTACCGCTATCAAAGTTGGTGCTCTGCAGAAGCAACAGCGCTTAATTAAACTTGAGTTTGATAAAGATCCCGCACTACCGCGAGGTTTTACTACCGAGAATCCGGCACGAATTGCACTGGATTTTGCCAGCACCGGATTAGCAGTACCACAAAATCTGCTGAAATTTAATGACTCGGTCTTGCAACAAATTGAAGCTGGTCAGAATTCAGGTCGCACACGCGTTATGCTGTCTTTAGCAAAAGCAAGTCAGTATAATGCCACAATTAAAGGTAACGAAGTCTGGGTATACGTACAAGAATCACTTCCAGCAAAAAATAAAGTTAACAGTAAACAGACTCCGCCCATCAACACTAAACCTGTATTGAATGCACCATCCTATCCAGTAAGCAGCAATATTACAGAACAGGTTGTAAGCCGTCAGTCAGTAAGCGCAGATAACAATACATATAATGTCGCTGGTTCTGTTAATGTAGATTTTCAGAAAGGTAAAAACGGTAATGGCGTAGTTTCCATTATTGGGCTCAATGGCAAAGCCGAACCTGTAATTAAACGCAATCTGTCCAGCCTGACATTAACCTATAAAAATGTACCTTTACTAACCGAACAGCAACGCAATTTTGATGTGACTGACTTTAGCACACCGGTGCGCACTATTCGTTTGCGCCGGATAGGAAATGATACTGAAGTTAATATCCAGATGCAGGGTAGTTGGGAATACAATCAGATTAAAAGTGGCAGTAATCTGATTATAGAAGTATCGCGCCAGTTTGAATTAGACAGCGAGGGATTAAAAAATACCAATAAATCTTTTAAAGGTAAACGCGTTTCTTTAGACTTTCAGGACATTGATGTTCGTACCATTCTACAAATTCTGGCAAAAGAATCCGGTATGAATATTGTCGCCAGCGACAGCGTTCAGGGAAAAATGACTATATCATTAAAAGATGTTCCCTGGGATCAGGCGTTAAATCTGGTGATGGAATCACGCAATCTGGATATGCGTCATAATGGTAACGTAATTAACGTGGCTCCACGCGATGAATTATTGTCCCGTGATACAGCCACTCTTGAACAGCAAAAGAAAATTGATGATTTAGGTCCACTACTTTCCCAAACTTTTCAGCTAAAATACCGGAGTGTAGAAGACTTCAGAAAAATTCTTAACCTTTCGGAGGATGGAAAAAGTTCGGATCCAGAACATAGTATTTTAAGCCCTCGAGGCAGTGCATTACTGGATCCAGCTACTAATACCCTAATTATTACCGATATTACTAGCATCATTAAAAAATTTGAAAAACTGGTAGCACAAGTAGATGTTCCCTCCCAGCAGGTACTGATAGAAGCACGAATTGTAGAAACTACCGATAGTTTTGCACGAGAATTAGGTACCAGATTTGGCTACCTCAGACATACAGGCAAAAATATAATTGGTGGACATTACGCCTCCGACAATACATTGAAAACCGACGGTCAAAATACAGTAAAATTTGACTCGCCAAATGTTAACCTTGGTGTAACTAATCCAACTTCTGTAGTTTCTTGGGTACATAGCTTTGCTTCGGGCGCATTGCTTCTTGAACTTTCAGCTTCGCAAAGCGAAGGTAAAACCAAAATTATTTCGTCACCGCGAGTATTAACTCAGGATCGCAAAGAGGCAAAAATTGAATCTGGTTATGAAGTGCCCTATCAGGAATCAACTTCTAGCGGAGCTACCTCTATCAGTTTTAAAGATGCTATTTTGGGGTTAAAGGTTACACCACAAATTACTCCTGATGGCAATATCATTATGACATTGAAGGTACAAAACGATAAACCGATCTCCTGCTCAAATGTTGCACCTGATGTGCCAGTGACCAGTGATATTTGTATGCAAAAACGAACTGTTGATACCCAGACCATGATAGAAAATGGTGGTACATTAATTATTGGTGGTATTTATAATGAAAATAATGGCAACACTACAAATAAAGTGCCTTTATTAGGCGATATTCCAGGCGTTGGCAATTTATTCAAATACAGAAAAAATACCCAGCAACGTAATGAAGTACTGGTTTTCATTACGCCACGAATTGTTGAATCGACTAATACTCCATTAAAATATTGAGGTAACTTCAGCAGGATCCATTCAGCCAGTCTGTAAAAACAGACTGGCTTTTCTTATTTCAACAATAAATAAATTCGAACTTTAGGTGATTTAGCTAGTCTTTAAAATATCAAATCAGCAAAGAGACATAGAAACATTCTTTCGTTAATTAAAGGGTAATCCATCATAAAAAATTTACAAGATAATAAAGATATACTTATTTATTTATATTTTTAAATTTAACACTATTCATCAATTATCTACCCTCAGTTTACTAATGCATAAATTGCAACACTCAGTTACAATAACAAACATGGATAATATAGCTGGCAATCTGATTCTGATCGGTTTAATGGGAGCAGGTAAAACTACTCTTGGTAAACAACTGGCAAATAAATTACGCCGTCCCTTTTATGATAGCGATCAGGTAATTTGTGAGCGTACTGGTGTTTCCATACCAACCATTTTTGAACTTGAAGGTGAAGCCGGATTTCGCTGTCGTGAGGCAACGGTTATCAGCGAGCTGGTACAACAAAAAAATATTGTTATTGCTACCGGTGGCGGTACCATTTTACAAATCGAAAACCGGCTTAAACTGCAACAGCATGGTCATGTCGTTTATCTTCATGCCCAACCGGAAGTCTTACTGGGAAGAATTCAGCATGATAAAAACCGCCCGCTGTTACAGGTTTCTGACCCACTAGCCAAGCTACAAGAATTATATACTGTACGTGATCCTATTTATCGTGCCACCGCACATACCGTAATAGATGTAGGCAGTCCTTATTGTACTCATACCGTTAGCCGATTAATTCGATTACTGCGTCAACCTTCCCAACAACTGTCTTTGTTATAAGTCATTATGCATACCCTCTCTGTTGCAACCGCCTCACATCAATATCCAATTTTTATTGGTAGCAATTTGCGTGAATCTGCGCACAGTATTCTTGCCCCCTATCTTAATAATAAAATTGCCATTATTAGTAATGATACAGTGGCGGCATTATACTTGTCGCAATGGCAGCAGATTCTGACCCAGTCAGGTTATGAGCATTTCAGTATTATTCTGCCCGATGGTGAACAATATAAAAACTGGCAAACACTGAATCTGATTTATGACGGGCTGATGCAACACAGGGCTGAACGCCAGACTACTTTATTGGCTTTGGGCGGGGGGGTCATTGGCGATATGGTAGGCTTTGCGGCCGCAACTTATCAGCGCGGTGCTCCTTTTATTCAGATTCCTACCACACTTCTTAGTCAGGTAGACTCATCTGTTGGGGGTAAAACAGCAATCAATCATCCTCTGGGAAAAAATATGATTGGCGCGTTTTATCAGCCTCAGGCGGTATTTATCGATTTAAACAGTTTACAAACCTTACCTCCTCGCGAATTTTCCGCTGGTTTGGCAGAAGTAATTAAATATGCAGTATTAGGTGATGTTGAATTTTTACAATGGCTGGAAAGCAATATTGCTGCATTAATTGAACAGAACCCATCTGTACTGGCTCAGGCTATTTATCGCTGCTGCCAGATGAAAGCCGATATTGTAGGCAAAGATGAAAAAGAAGCGGGTATTCGCGCTTATCTCAATCTGGGGCATACCTTTGGTCATGCCATTGAAGCAGAAATGGGCTATGGCAACTGGTTGCATGGAGAAGCTGTTGCTGCGGGTACCGTACTGGCATGTCGCTTGTCGGAACAACTTGGCTATCTGCGTCCAGAAGATACTGCACGCGTTATTACTATATTATCTCAGGCTAATCTGCCCGTTGTTCCCCCGCAAATGTCATTGAATGCATGGCTTACCCATATGAGCCACGATAAAAAAGTAATTGATGGAAACTTGCGTTTTGTCGTGCTAAAAACCCTTGGACAGGCTACGTTAGCCGACAATATAACAGCAGAAACACTGGCGACAACATTGCAGCAATATATCTCCTGAAGCATGTTAGAATCCCTATCTGCCCAATTATCAACTTTTATGTTAAACGCAAGATAAAGTATGACCAATAAACCCGATCTGCAAGTAAAAAGTAATAAAGAGCACGCTCGTGGCATCCGCAGCTTTGTCCTTCGCCAAGGCCACATGACTGCTGCACAACAACGTGCCATTGATACACAATGGACACAATTCGGTGTTGATTTCAATACAAACATAGTAGATTTAGACACTATATTCAATAGGAATGCACCTAAAATACTGGAAATCGGCTTTGGCATGGGGGTCGCAACTGCCACAATTGCCCAGAATCTGCCTGCATGCGACTTTCTTGCTATTGATGTACACGGACCAGGTGTAGGTAATCTGTTAAAACTGATTCAGGAACAGAATATTCAGAATATAAAAGTGATGCGCCACGATGCAGTGGAAGTGGTCAATCATATGCTCAGCAATGATAGTCTACATGGCATCCATATTTTTTTCCCGGATCCATGGCACAAAAAGCGCCATCATAAACGTCGCCTGATTCAGATACCCTTTATTGCCCAGTTACTTCCAAAATTGCAAAAAAACGGCTATATTCATCTAGCTACTGACTGGCAAGAATATGCAGAGCAGATGCTTGAAGTATTAACCAGCTTCCCGGAATTACAAAATACTGCTAATGATTTTGCTACAACACCCGCCTATCGGCCGGAAACAAAATTTGAAGCACGCGGTAAACGTCTGGGACATGGTGTGTGGGATTTGGTTTTTGTAAAAAAATAACAGCAATAATTAATAAGAGTAAAGACATTTAAGGTACAATCACCTTGGATTGCATAACGGCAATTCATTTTTCCGTCAAATAACATTGCTGTCTTCTAAGGAACTGAGATGTTTCAGAATGTCGAATACTATCCAGGAGATCCTATACTAGGTCTGATGGATCAATACAAACAGGATTCGCGCAGCCATAAAGTGAATCTGGGTGTAGGTGTTTATTATGATGATACTGGTCATGTACCTGTACTGGAATGCGTTAAAACCGTAGAGTCGCGAATGGTAGAACAGCATCTGCCGCATGATTATCTACCAATGGACGGGCTGCCAGGTTATCGACAAGCCTGCCAAAGATTATTACTCGGCAATGAGCATGAAGCCATTAAAAACGGACGGGTTGCCACTATTGCCAGCCTTGGCGGTTCTGGTGCTTTGCGCATAGGTGCAGAATTTATTCACCATTGGTTCCCACACGCAAAAGCTTACGTCAGCAATCCTACCTGGGGCAACCACATCAGTATATTTGAGGGCGCAGGAATAGAAGTACATAAATATCCCTACTATGATCCAGAAACCATCGGCATTAAATTTACAGAATTAAAACAGTTTCTTCTACAACTGGAAGTAGGCAGTATTATTTTGTTACATCCCTGCTGCCACAATCCTACTGGTGTTGATCCTACTCATCAGCAATGGGATGAACTGCTGGAAATTATCAGACAACAGCAATTAATACCTTTTATGGACATAGCATATCAGGGATTTGGTGACGATATTGATACTGATACCTATGCTATTCGCAAAGCTGTTGATATGGGCTTATGTGTTTATATCAGTAATTCATTTTCCAAAAATCTGTCCATGTATGGTGAACGTATTGGTGGCCTGAGCATAGTCTGTCCTACAGCGGAAGAAGCTCAGTTGGTACAAAGCCAGCTCAAATTTACTATTCGCCGTTTATACTCAAGCCCTCCCGCATACGGTGGCCATATTGTTGACCATGTGATGAATAATAGCCAATTATTTCGACAATGGGAGCAGGAAGTTTACACCATGCGCGACCGTATTCGTGCTATGCGCTCTCGTTTGTACGAAGTATTGCAGACTAAAATCCCAGAACGCGATTTCAGCTATTTCATTAAACAACGTGGGATGTTCAGCTTTACGGGCTTAAGCCCCCAGCAGGTAACACGCTTAAAAAGTGAATTTGGCGTGTATTTAGTCGAAAATGGTCGCATGTGTATGGCTGGCCTAAATAGTAGCAATATAGAATATGTAGCCAATGCCATGGCCGAAGTATTGAAATAAAAGCGTTTTCTAAATAATAAAAACTGGCTGGTTTAACTTATTACCAGCCAGTTTTTTTTAATGAGGAATGTTAGATTTTATATAAAAATCAATTATTTTCATTTATCTTTAACGTAGCGAATCGACGTACTCGAAAAGCCAAAGCAATGTTCACAACACCAAACAATGCTGCATAAACACCAATAACCCAAGTCAGTGCGATACCGCCTTGTATAGGATTGACAAACAAAATAATACCCACCAAAACCGACAATATACCCGCAACAATCATCCATCCCTCTGCACGAATAGATCGACGCAAACGAATAGCAGCGATGATCTGTAATATACCACTAACTAATGCCCAGATTGCAATCAATGTAATCAAAACTAGCCACGTTATACCCGGAACAAAAAAAGTCAACATAGCGGCCAGAATACTGACAATACCCCAAATCAACATCAGCCACCAATCCTGATGCGTCTGGCGACCTCTGATAGCAATTACTACACCCATCACCCCATCAACCAAAACATAAATGCCAAAAAACATTACCATGATCAAAATAGATATAAATGGATAAAACCACGTCAGTAAGCCAAAAACTAAAGCGGCAATCCCGCGTATCAGTATTATCCACCAGTTTTCAGACAGCAAATTAGCCAATGGACTACGAAAAGAAAGATTATTCACTATATTTCCTCTATTTAAATATAAACCACAAATAATAAATTTTTAAAACCCAATACCTCAGCAAGCTTATTGATAACGCCTGCCCTGATATAACAACCAGCCATCAGCATGACGGTGAGCGGGATCATGATGTGTCCAATGTATCAGGCCACCCCGTTCATTACTAATATATTCACCAGTAAAACCAACCTTATCCCCACGCTGCAAACCGTCTAATCGGGGCGCCAGATCAATATTGTGTACCACCAAAAGAGTACCATTATCAGTCTTGAGTATAAATCGCTGATGACGAATACCCTTATTATCATCGGGCAAAGTTTTAATCACCTTGCCCTCTCCATAAACCTGTACCTTATCCAGATTTTCATTTTGAGCCTGCTGAACAGGAATAGCTCCCAACACCGGACTGCTGGTCGATGGCGCACCGGTTAAATTATTCCGAATCGATTTAAAAGACTCTACTATCTGCTCTTGCGCATGACTCTTTTGCTGCTCATCCACCGCGCCATACTGCCACCACCACAGACCCAATGCCACAATGACCAGTAAAATAATATTTTTCATAGCAAGGAATATATATGTACCACTTGTTAATACTAAAACCATCATACAAAATGTAATTACAGATAGCAAAAATATTAATAGTTTTAAACAAAAAACAGGCTACCCGAAAAACGGGTAGCCTGTTCAGCAAGCAAAAAATTGATTTATTTCTTATAAGCCAATGCCGCCTTAATAAAAGCAGTAAACAAAGGATGGCCATTCTTCGGCGTTGAAGTAAATTCAGGATGGAACTGACAGGCAAAAAACCAAGGATGATTCGGTAACTCAATGGTTTCCACCAATTGTTCATGTCCCGTAGATACACCACCAATTACCAGACCCGCCTGCTGTAACTGAGGCAGATAGTAGTTATTAACTTCATAACGATGACGGTGACGCTCACGAATTAACTCATTACCATAAATAGTTCTGGCCAAAGAACCAGCCGCCAACTTGACTTCCTGTGCACCTAAACGCATTGTGCCACCAAGATTAGTATTAATATCGCGCTTTTCAATCTGGCCATCGCGATCCTGCCACTCACTAATCAGGGCAACAACGGGATGCTGAGTTTTCAAGTTGAATTCAGTTGAATTGGCACCTTCCAGATTTGCCACATCACGCGCATATTCAATCAGAGCAATCTGCATACCCAAACAAATACCCAGATAAGGTATTTTCTGTTCACGAGCATAGCGTACAGCAGCAATTTTACCTTCCACTCCACGAGTACCAAACCCGCCTGGAACCAGAATGGCATCCATATCCTGCAAACAGGCTGTCCCATCTGTTTCCAGAATTTCACTATCAATATAGTGAATATCTACATCTGTTTCAGTTTGAATACCGGCATGTTTTAATGCTTCGGATAAAGATTTATATGACTCAGTCAAATCCACATACTTGCCCACCATGGCAATTTTTACTTTATGCTTCGGATGTTGTACTGAGTAGACGATCTTGTTCCATGCAGTCAAATCAGCCTGCTGAACATTCAGCTGCAATTGTTCACAGATAATACTATCAATACCCTGATCATGTAGCATTCCCGGCACTTCATAAATACTGTCTACATCATAGCAGCTAATAACAGCACGTTCTTCAACATTACAGAACAGAGCAATCTTGCGTTTTTCCTCTTCCGGCATCGGCCGATCCATGCGACAGATCAGCACATCAGGCTGAATACCGATTTCACGTAATTCCTTGACAGAATGCTGTGTTGGCTTGGTTTTGATTTCACCGGCAGCGGCAATAAAGGGAACATACGAAAGATGAACAAAAAGAGTATTCCCTCTTCCCTGCTGGCTACGCATCTGTCTGATAGCTTCCAGAAAAGGGAGAGATTCAATATCACCTACCGTGCCACCGATTTCCACAATAGCAACATCATAGCCGGCAGCACCCTCATGAATCTTGCGTTTAATTTCATCAGTAATGTGCGGAATAACCTGAACCGTTCCGCCCAGATAATCACCACGACGCTCCTTATGAATTACACTTTCATAAACCTGACCAGACGTAAAATTGTTGCGCTTTTGCATAGTGGCATCAATAAAGCGCTCGTAATGCCCCAAATCCAGATCAGTTTCAGCGCCGTCATCGGTAACGAATACCTCACCATGCTGAAAGGGGCTCATTGTACCCGGATCAACATTAATATAAGGATCCAGTTTAAGCATGGTCACTTTAAGACCACGAGATTCCAAAATAGCAGCAGTAGACGCAGCGGCAATGCCTTTACCTAGTGAAGAGACCACACCGCCAGTCACAAAAATAAACTTGGTCATGACAATCAGCAGGAAATTGAATTTAGCATTTTAGCCGAAACTAGCACTAAAAGAAAGCTATTACCGGCCACAGACAGTGCAAGAATATGCAATAATCCCGTCATCCAGATTGGCGTAACATTCACGGCTGTGGCATAATTAGCCACCGTAATCCTTAAATTCATATTATGTTGCAATCTGGACATATTTTCATTGTTTCTGCTGCTTCCGGAACAGGCAAAACCACTCTGGTATCGCGCCTGAGTGCCAATCAGCCAGATATCCGTATTTCTATTTCCCATACCACCAGAATGCCGCGTGAAGGAGAGCAAAATGGTGTACATTACCATTTTGTTAGCCGTAGTGAATTTGAGGAAATGATTGCTGCCAGTGCATTTATTGAGCATGCCAATGTATACGGCAACTACTACGGCACCAGTTTAAAAGCAGTAGAATCATTAAGACAACAGGGCTACAACGTTATTCTGGAAATCGATGTTCAAGGAGCAGAACAAATTCGTCGTTTACTGCCAGAAGCAACCAGTATTTTTATTTTACCCCCCTCAATGACTGAACTGACCGAACGTCTGCAAAACCGTGGCACTGATAGCGAAGACGTCATTGCCTATCGTCTGGAAAAATCACGCGAAGAAATTGAGCAAAGCAGACTGTTTGATTATGTAATTGTTAATCATGAGCTTACTCAAGCAGAGCAGGATTTACTGGCAATTATTCGCTCGGTTGGATTACGTGCACAAGCACAAACTCAAACAATTACCCGGATTCTAACCGGAGAATAATTTTTTTAAACTATCTCTTACTTACCTGATATCAGGATTGGAATTCAGATTATGGCTCGTATTACTGTAGAAGATTGTGTCGGACGCATTCCCAATCACTTTGACCTAACCATGATTGCCGCCTTGCGTGCACGCCAGCTTGCCAATGGTGCTACCGCACTGGTCGATGAAGATCATGACAAACCCACTGTTATTGCCCTTCGTGAAATCGCCAGCGGACAAATTGGAACAGAATTACTTAACCAGCAAAAATAATACAGGCAAATAGCCATGTTTCCACCCAGCCTACCCTATAAACCGCCAGCAAACCAATGGCGGGATAAACTGTTTGCACATACAGAATATCTGTACAAACAGGAACGCTGGAAACTACTGGAACAGGCTTGTGCCTATATTTATTCATTGGCAGAGCAAACTGGCAAAACTGCGCTACTTGAACGCAGTTTTGCCATTACTACATCACTGGCTGAAAACCAGCAACGTGTACAGGCACTTGCAGCGGTCTTAATCAAAACAGCTTTCGAGGATTTATCCATCACAACTACAGATAACCAAATGCCCAGCGAGGCCATGGGTCCTGTAGGCATGAAGATTTTTAATGAGATTAATACCTTATCACACACCAGCATAGCAACCCAGCTAAAATGCTGTCAGCAGCAAATAGAAAACAGTTATCAGGCCATCATTACTGAAGCACAGAATAAACTTCTGAATACTGCTTCTTACCTCAACAAAGAAGACCTGAATCTGCTCAATAAAGCATGTGAATTTGGTGTCATTGCACATCAGGGGCAATTTCGCAATAGCGGCTTGCCCTATATTACTCACCCGCTGGCAGTTGCCACCCAGCTAGCAGAATGGCACGTAGACATACAAGCTTTATGCGCCGGCGTACTGCATGATGTACTGGAAGACACCGGTACCACCAAAGAAGAAATCATTGCAGCATTTGGCGAAACCATCGCCAATATGGTTGATGGATTATCGAAGCTGGAAAAGCTCGAATACAATAGCCAGCAGGAAGCACAGGCCGAAAGCTTCCGCAAACTGATAATGGCGATGACTCAGGACGTTCGCGTGATTATCGTCAAATTGTCAGACCGATTACACAACATGCGCACATTATCGGCCAAAAAACCAGCCAGCCGAAGACGCATTGCCCAAGAAACCATGGAAATCTATGCACAACTGGCCAATCGAATCGGATTAAATCACGTTTATCGTGAATTGCAGGATTTAGCTTTCAGGCATTTATACCCCCATCGCTATGAAGTTCTGGCAAAAGCCATTCAATCATCTCGGCGCAACCGACGCGACGTAGTCGGTAAAGTATTGCGCGCCTTCAGCCAGCGTCTGGTCAGCGCCAATATCGAAGCACAAGTAAGAGGCAGAGAAAAAAACCTTTACAGCATTTATGAAAAAATGCGCCGCAAAAATCTACACTTTGCTGACGTAATGGACATCTACGCTTTCAGAGTCATTGTCAACAACATTCCTGCCTGCTATACCGCCTTAGGTGTTTTACATAACCTTTATAAGCCCAAACCAGGGCGAATCAAAGATTACATTGCCATCCCCAAAAACAATGGCTATCAAAGCCTGCATACCATTCTCATTGGACCATATGGCCTGCCGATAGAAGTACAGATACGCACTCATGAAATGGACACCATAGCCGAACGCGGCATTGCCAGCTACTGGATGCACAAAGATGGCGAACAGAACAGCTTTGATCAGGCACAGATGCGTACCAACCAGTGGCTGCAAAGCATTCTCGACATTCAGGCTCACAGTGCCAACGCCATTGAATTTCTTGAGCATGTAAAAACCGATCTGTTTCCGAATGAAGTATATGTTTTCACCCCTAAAGGTAAAATCATCACCTTGCCAGAAGGTGCCACACCCGTTGATTTTGCCTATGCAGTCCATACCGATATTGGCAACCGCACCGTATCAGCACGTATCAACCATAACCTAATGCCATTGCGTACCCGCTTGCATACAGGTGATACAGTAGAAATCATCACCTCAAGTAATGGCCATCCCACACCAGCATGGCTAGCCTTTACCGTATCCAGCCATGCACGCAGCGCCATCCGCAGCCAGATAAAAAAAATGAATCGTTGCGATGCCATACGTCTGGGCGAAAAGCTACTACAAAAAGCACTGTCCAGCCTGTTGCCAGAAAATGTTTTACTGTCTGACAGCCTGAAAGACAAATATCTGGCTGATTTACGCCTAAAAAACACCTCATTTGAAAACGTCCTGTGCGAAGTTGGCATGGGATTACTGCAACCTGTCTCAGTGGCCATGCATATTGCCGAGCTGGCTGGAGAACACTTTAACAACACCATCAAACTCACACCAATTAACCTCACCGGCAACGAATCAGCACATATTCATCTGGCCAAATGCTGCCACCCTATTCCCGGCGATGCCATCAAAGCACTGCTGATTAAAGATGAGGGAATCATCATACATCGCGATACCTGCAACAACATCCTCAAAACAGATCCCGAGCTTCAACTGGATGCCAACTGGGATATCATGCAGGCAGACAACTACCAAGTCACCCTGTGCCTGAATGCTATCGATAGCCATGGCCTGCTGGCTACCATAGCGGAGGCTATCTCCTCTAATGGCAGCAACATCAAATCAGTAGAAACCACATCAAAAAAACTTGAAGGCGTGGAAGGATTTATCGAATTTCGCTTTGTATTACAAGTAAAAGACTTAGACCAGCTCAACCTAATCACACGCGATCTGCACTCCATACCCCAGATTCGCCGAGTAAATCGTATCTAACACAAATATTTGTAGAAAATATCAGCATCAATCTATTCAACATCATCTTGACGACACAGATTTAATCAGCCATAATTAAACCTTATTTATTTAAAATAACCATATATCTGTTTATACTTTTATACATACAGATATAGCCATCATTTACACCTTGGGAGGTGATGTTGTAGACGGTTATGCGGTACCGTAAACACCGCCTTTGCCATCAAATGGCAGTAATTCAGTATTTACCATACTGATGAATAAATCAGTAACAAAATTAATTTACTCAGGAAAAAACATGCCTTCTGTACGTGTAAAAGAAAATGAACCTTTTGAAGTTGCAATGCGCCGTTTCAAACGCACTGTAGAAAAAACCGGCCTGATGACCGAACTACGTGCACGCGAAGCTTACGAAAAACCAACTACCGAACGTAAACGCAAAAAAGCAGCAGCCGTAAAACGTTTGCAGAAACGCTTGCGCAGCCAGCAATTGCAACCAAAATACTATTAATTGGTTAATTGGTATCGCTGGCTCATCAAGTCTTGCAGCCGGGTGAACACCATAAAAAACAATACCGCAGGCTATTGCTTGCGGTATTTGCATTTTAACGATTAAAAACTGTAGCAAACCGGAAACATAGCAATAAACTACTAACCATCAATTCAATTAATACTTATTCATTTCATTGCGAGCATCCATTATGAGCCTAAAACAACAACTGCAGGAAGACATGAAAACAGCCTTGCGCAACCATGACTCAACTACCCTGTCTACCATCCGCATGGCACTGGCTGCAATAAAACAGATCGAAGTAGACGAACGAATCGAAGTCGACGATAGTCGCTTCACAGCAATCATCAGCAAAATGGTCAAACAGCGCAAAGAATCTGTACGTATGTATACCGAAGGTGGCAGAAATGATCTGGCCGAAAAAGAGCAGGCAGAAATCAACCTGTTACAACAATACCTGCCTAAAATGCTAGATGACGCCGAAATCGAAGCCGAAATCCAAGATGCCATTGCCAGCGTCGGTGCCACACAACCCAGTGACATGGGCAAAGTAATGGGTGTTTTGAAAAAAACACTAGCTGGCAAAGCCGACATGAGTGAAGTCAGCAAAAAAATCAAACAGCTTTTAGCCTGATAATTAACAACAGCAGCACAAACAAACCTAAAAAACAGGTTTTAAATCTTTAGCATAGAAGTAGACAGGCGTAGTTGGCATGATACCAGGCGAATTTATTGACGAACTATTGAATAAAATCGATATCGTTGACGTAATCGAAGAGTTTGTACCGCTGAAAAAAAGCGGAGCCAACTACATGGCCTGCTGCCCATTTCATAAAGAAAAATCACCCTCCTTTTCCGTTAGCCCCACCAAACAGTTTTATCACTGCTTTGGCTGTGGCGTGCATGGTTCCGCCATAGGCTTTATCATGGAATATCAGGGACTGAGTTTTCAGGAAGCCGTACAGTTTCTGGCCGACCGTATTGGCACGACCGTCCCAAAGCAGGCCGGCCACAGTAATCCACAGGCACAAAAAGCACACAAACAGCAACAGCAAACCCTTGAACAAACCACCGCCGCAGCCGCCACATACTATCAGCAGCAACTAAAAACCTCATTGCGTGCCCAAAATTATTTACAGCAACGCGGCCTCAGTGACGAAATCATCATCCATTACGGCCTCGGCTATGCCCCGGATGACTGGCAGGCACTAGCCAAAGTCTTCCAACCCTATCCAAGCAATGCACTAGTAAACAGCGGCATGGTCATAACCAAAGATGACCGCCATTACGACCGCTTTCGCGATCGCATCATGTTTCCCATCCGCAGCACCCGTGGCCAGATAATCGGATTTGGTGCCCGCATCATTGAAACCGGCGAACCTAAATACCTCAACTCACCAGAAACCCCCTTATTTGACAAAGGCCGAAACCTGTATGGCCTGTATGAAGCACGAGCTGCAATCAAAGAAGCCCAACGAGTACTGGTAGTAGAAGGTTATATGGACGTAGTCGCACTGGCACAGTTTGGTCTGGGCTATGCCGTAGCTGCACTGGGCACAGCCACCACAGCCGAACATGTACGTCTATTAATGCGCCAAAGTGATCACATCTATTTCTGCTTTGATGGCGATACTGCCGGCAAAAAAGCCGCCTGGCGCGCATTGGAAAATGCCTTACCGCAGCTAAAAGATGACAAAATTTTACACTTCCTGTTTTTACCGGCCGAACATGACCCAGACAGCTACGTACGCAGCCATGGTTTAAAAACCTTTGAAGACGCCTTACTTAACCAAAGCCTGCCATTATCAGCCTACTTCTGGCAAACCCTGACTGAAAGCATCGATCTCAACACACAAGAAGGCAAAGCTGAACTGATTAAAACAGCCAGCCCCTTATTGGCACAAATCAAAGCCCCAGCACTGTCTTTCCTGCTCCGTCAGGAACTTAGCCAGAAAGTAGGCATAGACGAACATAACCTGGCTCAACTACTGGGACAGCAGCAACCCAGACAACCGGCTATACAACAGAAAAATTACCGCTTACCTCAGAATACATTCCGGCAGCCCCCAGTCATGTCACTGGCACAAAAGCAGATACGTGCACTATTGATAAATCCACAATGGGCCGTATATATAGAACTACCAGAATATCTCGACCTGCACGGCGACTATGCATGCCTCGCCGCGCTGGCCGAACGCATACAAGCCTCCGTTACACCACTGAACAGTGGTGCCGTGCTGGAACTGATGCGTAACACAGAATTTGAACCCATCATCCGGCAGATTATCCATGACTATCTGGATTCACCGGATGTTATGCAGCCAGGAAATGAAGATGACTGCACCACGTTCAAACAGGGCATGCAAAAATTACTGGACAACCTTAAGACACAGCAGATTGATGCGTTGAAGCGCAAACTCCAGCATGGAAAACTAAGTGCCGACGAAAAACAGTTACTACTGCTGCTCTTAAGCCCGCCCAAAATACCGTCAGCATAGAATGACACCACTACAACCGCTTGCAGCGACAAAGCCGCTGCAAAAACATCGAGTAAACCATGGCAAACTCAACACCGAAAAAGACCACCATCGATACCAGTCAAGAGCAAGATGACGCACGTCCATTAACCGCAGAAGAACAGCGCGCCCGCTTGCGCCAGCTAATTATTCAAGGCAAAGAACGTGGGTACATCACCTACGCCGAAATCAACGATGCCCTGCCCGACGAAATGTCAGATGCAGATCAGATCGACAACATCGTTTCCATGATTTCCGGCCTCGGCATTCAAGTCACCGAAGAAGCACCTGATGCCGAAAGCCTGTTGATGGGCGACAACACCGCCAACATGACCGACGATGATGCAGTAGCCGAAGCAGAAGCTGCACTGTCCAATGCAGACAACGAATTCGGCCGCACTACCGACCCTGTACGCATGTACATGCGCGAAATGGGACAAGTAGACCTGCTAACCCGCGAAGATGAAATCATCATCGCCAAAAAAATCGAAAATGCCCTGCGCAACATGATTCAGGCCATTTCCGCCTGCCCCGGTTCAGTTGCAGAAATACTGACCCTCATCGATGCCGTACGCAAAGACGAAATCAAAGTAGATGAAGTAGTCGAAGCCATCGTCGACCCACATGAAGAACTACTGGACGAACTCGGTATAGGACTAGACAGCAAAAGCGACGATGCCGAAGTTGTTGACGACAGCGACGACAGCGTAGAAGTTGATGACGACTCCGAAGAAAGCGACGAAGAAAACGCAGCACTGGCCGCATCCGCCAATCTCGAAGAACTGCGCCAGAAAACCCTCGAACATTTCGACGGTATTCAAAGCCGCTACGAAGCCATGGTTGCCGCCTTACAGGAAAAAGGCAGCCAGCATGCCGACTACCTCAAACTGCAACAAGAAATTGCCGAACAGCTATTGCAAGTGCGCTTTGCTACCCGTCAGATAGAAAGCCTGTGCGACAACCTGCGCATGCGCGTTAGTCAGGTACGGCAACTCGAACGCGACATCCGCGATATCGCCCTCAACCGAGTACACATGGAACGCGACTACTTTATCAAAAGCTTCGCCAACCGTACCACCGATCTGGGCTGGGTAGATGAAGAACTGTCCCTGAACCGTGTTTGGAACGAAGCCCTGCGCCGCTTCCAGTATGCCATCATCGAAAAGCAAACCGAACTGGCCAACCTCGAACAAACCGCCCAGATTTCACTGGACGAACTCAAACAGATTAACAAAAACATGGTCAAAAGCGAGCAAGAAACAGCCGCGGCCAAGCAGGAAATGATTCAGGCCAACCTGCGACTGGTTATCTCCATTGCCAAAAAATACACCAATCGCGGCCTGCAATTTCTCGACCTAATTCAGGAAGGCAACATCGGCCTGATGAAAGCCGTAGACAAATTCGAATACCGGCGTGGCTACAAATTTTCCACTTATGCTACATGGTGGATTCGTCAGGCCATCACCCGCTCAATCGCAGATCAGGCGCGTACCATCCGCATTCCGGTACACATGATTGAAACCATCAACAAAATGAATCGCATTTCCCGCCAGTACTTACAGGAAAACGGCGAAGAAGCCGATTCCGCCAAACTGGCTGAGCTGATGGAAATGCCGGAAGACAAAATCCGCAAAATCATGAAAATCGCCAAAGAACCCATTTCCATGGAAACACCGATTGGCGATGATGATGATTCACATCTGGGCGACTTTATCGAAGACGCAAACAACGTAGCACCAGCAGATGCAGCCATGTACTCCAGCCTGCGTGAAGTAACCAAAGATGTACTCGAAAGCCTCACCCCGCGCGAAGCCAAAGTACTGCGTATGCGCTTTGGCATCGACATGAATACCGACCACACCCTCGAAGAAGTCGGTAAACAGTTTGACGTGACCCGTGAGCGTATTCGCCAGATTGAGGCCAAAGCCCTGCGTAAACTGCGCCACCCTACCCGCTCCGACCGGCTGAAAAGCTTCCTCGACAGCGATGAAAACAAACAGTAAACTTTTTATCTTTTAAAACCAAAATCATCCGCGCACAGCGGATGATTTTTTATGTAAAACCTTGCAATAGCAATCCATCTTGGCTACAATACGCGCTTCACGGGTCTGTAGCTCAGGGGTTAGAGCAGGGGACTCATAATCCCTTGGTCGTGGGTTCGAACCCCACTGGACCCACCAAAAAAACCCCACCAAATTTTGCATCAGGCAGAATTATCATCAAAACCGCTATCAAGCGGCTTTTTTTATCACTTCACAGTCCATCAATCTGCAAAATAAATAAAACAGTTACACAGACAGCTCAAACGACAAAATTCTGATAATAGTTTGCCTTTCGGACTAGTACCCACTCTTGGAAGATTTTAGACTCATAAACAACGTGATCTGATCTTTACATAACATACCAACAATACATATATTTATCAGTACACTATGTCTTGATACACTTACTCCCAAAAGCGCACTAAATACCTTTCCAAAATATATCCATTCATCCCACAGATAAACAGATAATAGTCCAAATAAAATATCTGCTATATCTTCATAGCTGCAAAATTAACACAATTATACATAATTTTTATTTTTTTTAATCTTAACGTAAATATACCGCCACTACAGGCTTTAAATCTAACCTTATCCGAATAACATATAATATTATTACCTATAAATAACAAAAACTTTCATTAACCCTTATAATTCCTTTAATAATATCTGAGCCATATTAAACTAAAGGACTAATTTATCGGACATAGCTATAGCTTTATTTCCACTCACCACCCATATGCATAAACCATGTTAACCATCATCAAAATATTACCTTTTTTGTTGGTAAGCAAAAGCAGCTCTGTTACAGCTTCAGCACACAAATAGCATAAAGTTAACTTTATTTGGATATGATATGACTTATCTTCTATAATCCATATATACATAATTTTATTTATTTTATCAATAAATGACATATTGAAATCAAACAGTGTAGATTTTAATTAAAAATTAAAATTTACTTTTCAACATTTACATGATTAAGGATTACTGATGAATAGAATTTACAAATCTAAATGGAGTGAATCCACCCAGACATGGGTAGCCTGCTCGGAGCTGGCACGTGGCAAAATTAAGAACAACTGTAGCAAAATTGTTGTAGCGATTGCATTAGCCTTAACCAGTATCAGCTCGTACGCTGCTTGTAATTCTTCAGATTCAGATATTAACGCTTCAAATTCTGAGGAGTGTAAATTAACAGGATTTACATATAACTCGATTTCTGCAAACAATGCAACGATAAGTATAGAAAGAGACGAAGTTAAATTAAACAGTGGTGAAGATAAAACAATAGCGTTAACTAATAATTCATCACTAACAGCCAAGGATGTAGAAATTACTAATAACTCTTCAGGTGATGGCAACAAGAATGCTCTTTCACTTAAAAACTCTAAAGCAAAGATCCAGAAGTTGACAGCAAAGACCATCGGAAACAATACAACTGCGATTAAAGCTAGCAACCATTCTTCGTTAGAAGTTAACGGCGATATAAAGATTCAAGAAACAGCACCGAATGCTGGCAACGGAATTGTGAATTCTAATAGTATCATTAATGTAGGCGGCAACATTACCATTACAGCGACCGATCCTATAAATGGGGGGCAGATAGCTATCTCAAATGACGGTCGAATTACAGCAGCCAATATTAACATAACCACATCAAATACAAATTACGCTATTTCGCAAGGAGAAGATGAGAACACAGACACATCCATAGAGACGACGGGCGATCTCAATATTACCACCAATAAAATAGTTGGTAACAATGAGGCCATCCGTATTCTATCTGGAGACTTATCCGTCGGAAAGAAAACAACTATTTTGATGATAAAAGATACTAATGAGGTTAACAATAACAGAAGTCCAGATCGTTATGTTTCAGCAATTTCTGTCTCAAATGGTAAGTATACAGCTAATGGAGGAGCAAATATCGAAATTAAAAATGAGCTTGACGAGAATTATAATGACATTATAGGGATAATTTTAGGAGACGATGGACATTTTATTAATAATGGCAAAGTAACAGTAAATTCAGGGAAAAACATCATTATTGCAACTGACGGAAGACTACTTGCTAGAGAAGAAGCCGTTTTCCATAATAAAGCAAACGGTAAAATCATCACTGATAGTGCAGATATCGTTGTTCACAATTCAAATGGTACATTAGAAATTGATAATGAAGGTAGATTAGAATCAACAGCCGGTTCAGTCTTAAAAAGCAAAGAAACGAACGAATCTACTAGTACTCTTACCGTAAAAAATACAGGTATCCTCTCGGGTAAGGTAGACAACTATGGAAAAGGTAAGATTGATATCAACAATAAAGAACTAGGGAAGATTGCCAGTAATATAAATAACCATGCAGCTGGTGATATCATTGTCAAAAATACAGGTACGATTACAGGTGAGATTACTAATAATGGTAATGGCCGCATTGTCTTTGAAAATAATGGTACTTTCACTGGTACTGCCAACAATGCCAAGAATACTAATAGCAATATTACCTTTAACAATAACGGTACTTTCACTGGTACTACCAACAATCCCAGTGCAAACGAAAAAATAGATCTGACTAATCAGGGCACATGGATAAATACCGGAGATTCCACCTTATCACGGATGATTAACACCGGCACTATTGAGTTTCCAAAAATATCTTTAGCTGATATCAATGATGAAAATAAATACCATACCATCACGGTACAAGGTGACTATACCGGTGGCGGCAAGATAGTTGTTAATACGCTCTGGAATGATGATTCCATCAGTAAAAATGGCACCGGTTATACCGACCGCGTTAATATTAAAGGTAAGGTAACCGGCCTCACAACAGTAGAGACCCAAGGAAATATTATCTACGGAGACATAACACAAAAAGAGATAGATATTACTCATCCAAAAGCTGTTATTCACGTAGAAGGGGAAATCGATGGACAAGGTTTTACAGGTGATTCTCCAACTAAGAATGCCGGTAAAGCCAATCTCAAGAAAATAGATCACGACGGTAGCACTGATTATGCATGGACATTAAAGGCTACAGAATCTACTGATCCGGCTAAACCTATCAAACCTACTCCACCTAAAGAAGTACCGATTTATGCAGAGCCGGTATCTGCCTACGTACAGATGCCTACAGTGGATATGGAACTGGGCTTTACCACCATTGGTACCTTACATGAGCGGCGCGGTGAAAATCAGACTTACAACATCACTGGCGCCAACAATACTGCCCTTGGCGATAAACAGCAGCAGACATGGGGTAGAGTTCTGGTGAAACATCTGGATAAGAATGGCAAACGACGTCTGGATACAGCCGGTAATCAATCTGTACTCCAGATTGGCCACGATTTTATTCTGGATGAAAACGATCAAGCCGGAACCCGCCGGCATATTGGTGGCTATGTGGCCTATGGGCACAATGAAAATGACTTCCGCGATCAGTATCGCGCTGAAAATGGCTATATTGTTGACGACCATTACACCGGTAAAGGCCGTACTGATGCAGTAAGCGTTGGCGGTTATGGCACATTCTATGGCAATAATGGCGGCTATGTTGATTTGGTTGGTCAGGTAACCTATCTGCGCAATAAATACAATGCCCGTACCAATGAATCCGTACATCAGAACGGCTGGGGCGCCGCAGTGTCAGCCGAGGCCGGTAAATCTTTCACCGTTTATGGAAATAACTGGTTTGTCGAACCACAGGCTCAATTGGTGTACCAGTATCTGTCTCTGGACAATTTCAATGACGGAATTCGCCACATTGATCAGCATAATCCATCTGCCCTGCGCGGCCGTGTGGGTATGCGTTTTGGCTACAATGGTACTCCAACTGATAATTTACCGCCTTCATCTTTCTATGGCATTGCCAATATCTGGCATGACTTTGTCAATCCGAAATCTGTTGATATCGGCCGCGACAGCCTGAAAGAAGAATATGCCAAAACCTGGGGTGAAGTGGGTGTAGGTATCCAGCTACCGATAACCCGTCAAAGCCATTTCTATGGCGATGTGCGTTATGAGAAAAACTTTGGCAGTGATAAACGCAAAGGTTTCAAAGGCACACTGGGCTATAAATATACTTGGTTATAACCACACTCATAGCAGTGGCTGTGTGATACAGCTACTGCTATGTCTCCCAACAGGGCAAAACCGTAAACAGTTTTGCCCTGTTTTTATTTATATAATTGGCTGAGATTACTTTCTCAAAAGCCAGCTTAAACTTCCATACAAATATAAGTTTAAGCAGTTTGTTATTTTAAAAAATCATCATTCACAAAAACGATTTTCTCAAATATTCCGCTGCGCCGAGTGCAGCAGCCACACTACTGTGGAATATATAGCCACATCTACCCTATCTCCCCCTAACAGCTATGTTAGCAGCGCAAACCAGTGATAGAGAGCTGAGAAACAGACAATGCAGCAGGTAGCTATGAAACTGGCCAACTTCTGCCCGAAAATACAGACAGTAGCAGCCAGCCTTTACCTGAAAACTAAGATGATATTCCACCAATAGTGCAGAATAAAAATTTGCGCTTGCTTATCGGCTAAATATGATGATGCAGCCATCCACTGGTTTTGGGATACCCTGCTTTGCAACGCTCAATACAAGACTGATTGCGCCTACTCAATAGCGACAATGCTAGTGTAACTATCCCCTAAAATAGAACAGCCTCGAAGTAGAAAATTCTCTTCATTAACCCACAGAGGATTTAAACATGCAAAAATGACTGAACAACAAATCGTATCCATTTTAAAAGAAGCTCAAGCGGGTATCTCGGTCAAAGAACTTTGCCGTAAATATGACATCAGCAACTCGACTTTTCGACTTTTTATCAATGGCGTGATAAATATGGTGGTATAGAAACCGCTGATATTAAACGTTTAAAGGAACTGGAAACTGAAAACCGTAAGCCTAAGCAAATGTTTGCCGAGCTGAGTTTAAAATCTCAGTTTCAGGAGGAAATCATAAAAAAGCGCTAGTGCCTACCAAGGCATGTAAAGCTTGGGCAGTGCAATTGCAAGAAAGTCATTCCGTTACAATTACCATAAGCTGCGCCATTGTTGGCTTAAGCCGCTGTGCTTACTATTATCAACCCAAGTTACAAGATAATTCAGTGATTATGTCGCTACTAAGCGCTATCACTGACAGGCATTTACACTGGGGCTTTTCCAAATGTTTTAATCGCATCAGCAAGTTTGGCGATAAATAAAATCATAAACCTGTTTATCGGGTGTACTGTGAATTAAAGCTTAATTTCAGAGTAAAGCGTAAAAAATATACTCCTTCACGAAGCCCAGCAAAGCTATCAGTACCGAATAAGCCAGATGAATGCTGGTCAATGAATTTTATGGGTGACAGCAATCGCAATCAACAGCGTTTTAGAATTTTCAATGTGCTAGATGACTTTAATCGTGAGGCATTAGGCATTAATATTGCGGTCAGTTTACCGGCTGGCAGGATTACCCATTATCTGAATAAACTGGCTGAATATCAGGGTTATCCACCAGAAATACAGATGAATAATGAACCGGAATTTACCGGAAACACGTTTACTAACTAGGCAAAATCACGTGGTATAGCTATAGCGTACATCAACCCCGGCTGCCCGTATCCAAATGACTATATTAAACGATTTAATCGTATCGATCGTACAGAGGTACTGGATTTATATCTTTTTAATAATCGGCAACAGGCAAGTAAGGTAACTGAAGAATGGCTAATAACTTATAACACCGAAATACCTCACAAAGCACTAAATAATATGACACCAATTGAATATAAAACCCTAAAATAAACAGCATAATTTGCTACATCAATTTTGTACTGATTATGGGGTATTTACATTTACAGCATAAATTATATTCACCCTTACAGAAATATTGGCTTTTTTCATTTTTGTATACAAACTGACTTTGTTAAATCTCTAACATATTAATAGCATTAAGATAACTTTGTTTGTATCTGGTATAAATTTTCTTATATAATTAATTTATTCAGCATTTTATCTATTTTATTAAGAAATCACAGACACAATACAAATAGAGTAAATTTTTAATTAAAAGCTGAAAATTTATTTTTGTAAACATTTACACAATCAAGGAAACCAATGAATAACATTTATAAATCCAAATGGAGTGAATCTACCCAGACATGGGTGGCCTGCTCGGAGCTAGCACGTGGCAAAACTAAGAACAACTGTAGCAAAATCGTAGTAGCGATTGCTCTGGCTTTGACTAGTATAAATTCATATGCCAAAAATATTGAATGTACTACACGTGGTGCTAAACAGGATAAAGAAACCTTTACCACCCAAAATGCAAGTGTATTGGCACCTTGTCTTGAGGGAGTTGGGTCTTCGAAAGGAGGAAACGCAAAAAGGGTAATTTATTTAGATAATGAAGAGTTTACCACTGATGATTTACCGATTACAAGTGATGGAACAACGGAAGAAAGTGGTGCTCTACATCTTAATAATAAAGCACACGCAGTAATTAGTGGGCAATTGGACATTGGGAACAATGGAGCTAATGCCACCATTATTTCAAATAAGGGTGATTCTACATTAGATGTCGGCGACATAATTATTGCCGACAAATCAGAAGGTGCCAAAGTAGGTATTAATAATGAGGACAGTAAAATTACTGTTCACAAGAATATTGAAATTGATGGATCTCAATCCTCAGGGATCATCAACAAGGGCGGCATTATTAACGTGCATGACAACCTAACCATATTACAAAATAAAAAAGGCGTAGCGATTGCTCAACATGATTCTAAGAATAATAAAAATTCAAATATGAGTATCGATGGAAATCTTATAATAAACGCAAAAGCTGGTGAATCTGGGCTTGCTGCAATTGAACTTCATAACGGAACGATAAAAATAGGCGGTGATACTTATATAGACTTTGCTACAAGTTCAGAAAAGAGTTCAGTTGTTAATATTGAGAATGCCAGCTATATAACTCAAGGAAACACTAATATTCAGGTTAAAAAAGCTGATACAAAAGTTACAGATTTAACCGCAGTAGGTTTTCACTTATCAGCAAATAGTACATTAACTATTGGAGGCGAACTGACTGTAAATAATGGAGAAAATACAGTTATAGAAACAGATAACAAGCTAACAAATAAGGATAAAGTAATTTTTAATAATACATCAACTGCGCACATAGCCAGTGTAGTTGATACTGTTGTCCATAACGGGAAAGGCACGTTATCCATTAATAATGATGGTATATTAAACTCTACTACTGCTTCTGTTATAAACAACAAACAAGATGGTACTCTTGAGGTTAAGAATACAGGGCGACTTTTAGGTAGTATTAATAATGGTGGCAACGGTTCTATCAATATCAATAATTCTGAGTCTGGCTTGCTTAGCGGCAATATCACCAATGCTGGTGCTGGAACTATTACTTTAACAAATAATGGTATCAGCGCTAATAAGAATATTACTAACTCTGCTAATGGTTCTATTACTGTAATCAATAATAAAAATTTACAGAAAAATATCAAGAATGACGGTACTGGCGAAATTTCATTCAACAATTCTGGTAGCTTTAAGGGCGACCTTATCAATACGAATTCCATTGGTTCAATTACAGCAATCAACGCCAATAATGCCAAATTCACTGGTAATGTCGAGACTAAAGGTGGGCAGATAAATCTGACTAATCAGGGCGAATTAACTGGTGATATCAAAACTGAAGGTGGGCAGATAGATCTGACTAATCAGGGCAAATTAACTGGTGATATCAAAACTGAAGGTGGACAGATAGAATTAACTAATCATGGCACATTCACTGGTACTATCAATGATAAATCCGGTGGAGAAATAAATCTGATTAATGATGGCCTATGGATAAGCACTGGAGACTCCACACTCAAAAAGCTGACTAATACACAAGACAAAACATATGAATTTAAAAAATTATCACTTGCTGAAGCCAAGGATAAAAATAATTACCATAAAATCACAGTAGAGGACTATATCGGTGGCGGAACGCTAATAGTAAATACGCTATGGAACAAAGATATCGAAAACTCTTATAGTGACCAGCTTATTATTAACGGTCATGTATCTGGTGGGCAGACAACAGTAACAACCCAAAACGGTATTCTTGGCGATATTACTAAGCCGGCAATGGGCGAAATACGCTCTACCCCTGTAATTATTGTGCACGACCAGAACAGCGGCATAAGCGATTTTAAAGGTGATCAACCCTTATACCAGAGTGCCACTACAGCCCAGCTTCAGGGACAAAAAGTTCTAAAAGACGGCAAAATTGTAACTGAGTATGCATGGACATTAACAGCTAGCACAAGCAAACCAGTTCAACCTGACCCTATTAATCCGACTAAACCTACTGATCCGGCTAAACCAACCGATCCGAATAAACCAACTGATCCGAATAAACCTACTGATCCGAATAAACCTACTGATCCGAATAAACCTACTGATCCGAATAAACCAACTGATCCGAATAAACCAACTGATCCGGCTAAACCAACTGATCCGGCTGAACCAACTGATCCGGCTAAACCAACTGATCCGGCTAAACCAACTGATCCGGCTAAACCAACTGATCCGGCTGAACCAACCGATCCGGCTAAACCAACTGATCCGGCTAAACCAACTGATCCGGCTGAACCAACCGATCCGGCTAAACCAACTGATCCGGCTGAACCAACTGATCCGGCTAAACCAACTGATCCGGCTAAACCTATCAAACCTACTTCGCCTAAAGAAGTACTGATTTATGCGGAACCGGTATCTGCCTACGTACAGATGCCTACAGTGGATATGGAACTGGGCTTTACCACTATTGGTACCTTACATGAGCGGCGCAGTAAAAATCAGACTTACAATATCAGTGGTGCCAACAATACTACTCTTGGCAATAGCCAACAGCAGACATGGGGTAGAATTGTGGTGAAACATCTGGATAAGAATGGCAAACAACGTCTGGATACAGCCGGTAATCAATCCGTACTCCAGATTGGCCACGATTTTATTCTGGATGAAAACAATAAAACCGGAACCCGCCGGCATATTGGTGGCTATGTGGCTTATGGGCACAATGAAAATGACTTCCGCGATCAGTATCGCGCCGAGAATGGCTATGTTGTTGACGACCATTACACCGGTAAAGGCCGTACTGATGCAGTAAGCGTTGGCGGTTATGGCACATTCTATGGCAATAATGGCGGCTATGTTGATTTGGTTGGTCAGGTAACCTATCTGCGCAATAAATACAATGCCCGTACCAATGAATCCGTACATCAGAACGGCTGGGGTGCCGCTGTGTCAGCCGAAGCCGGTAAATCTTTCACCGTTTATGGAAATAACTGGTTTGTTGAACCACAGGCTCAATTGGTATACCAATATCTGTCTCTGGATAATTTCAATGACGGAATTCGCCACGTCGACCAGCATAATCCATCTGCCCTACGCGGCCGTGTGGGTATGCGTTTTGGCTACAATGGTGCTACAACTGATACTTTACCATCTGCATCCTTCTATGGTATTACCAATATCTGGCATGACTTTGTCAATCCGAAATCTGTTGATATCGGCCGCGACAGCCTGAAAGAAGAATATGCCAAAACCTGGGGTGAAGTGGGTGTAGGTATCCAGCTACCGATAACCCGTCAAAGCCATTTCTATGGCGATGTGCGTTATGAGAAAAACTTTGGCAGTGATAAACGCAAAGGTTTCAAAGGCACACTGGGCTATAAATACACTTGGTTATAACCACACTCATAGCAGTGGCTGTGTGATACAGCCACTGCTATGTCTCCCAACAGGGCAAAACCGTAAACAGTTTTGCCCTGTTTTTATTTATATAATTAGCTGAGATTACTTTCTGGAAAGCTGGCTTAACTTTCCATACAGATAAAGGTTTAAGCAGTTTTTTATTTTAAAAAATCATCATTCACAGAAACGATTTTCTCAAATATTCCGCTGCGCCGGGCGCAGCAGCCATATTACTGGAAAATGTAGAAGTGCCCAATCGTATACCTACTAAAAGAAGCTGAAGCTACTATCCCAGTAAAATAGTCATGAAACATTCAATAATATGACACCAATTGAATATAAAACACTAAAACAAGCAGCGCAATTTACTATTTGATTTGTGTATCAAAAATGAAGTATTTACAGTTTAGTGTTCACATT
Source organism: Snodgrassella gandavensis (assembly GCF_914768025.1). Classification (GTDB taxonomy): domain Bacteria; phylum Pseudomonadota; class Gammaproteobacteria; order Burkholderiales; family Neisseriaceae; genus Snodgrassella; species Snodgrassella gandavensis. The sequence continues at coordinate 129,102 of NZ_CAJZCE010000003.1, forward strand.
ATCAAAATTTGTGAGACAGTGATGTAAGAATTTAAGTGCTAGCCAACCAAGCTTGAATAGCGATAAAACTTACCGACCACTACTACCTGCAACTAACATTATTGACCAAGACAAAAAAGTTCCTTTTACACATATAAATGCCAAATACATGTAAAATATTGATTTTTCAGCATTGATAGACGTATTATAGAAAAATTAATTTTATCATTGGAAAGTAGTTATTTTAATATTTAGCTGTACTAGCTCAAATTTAATCTGGCCATTAAGGCCTTTTGATTCAGTTTTTATCGCATTAGGCCAGAATTCATACATTTAATTACTTAAAAACAATTCTCATATTTAAAAATTTTTGGAAAAACATAATTTAACATCATAGATACACAAAACGAACAAATCCAGTAAGATGGTTTAAGCCATGCTATTTAGGTTAGGATCGATAATCACAATGTCTTGAGTCTTTATATAAAACATAAATAACATATACATTTTGTATATATGATATCTGTATAAAAAAACGATCTAAATACCTCTCAAATAAATCTCTATTTATTTCATAACACATCAATAAACTTGTTAAATATTGGCAATAACCAAACAATTTTTAAAATAAAATACTTTTTTTATCTTTATAGTTGCAAAATTAACACACTTATTTATAAATTTTGTTTTTTTTATTCATAGCTTAAAGATACCGCCAGTACAGGAGCTAAATATAATTTAGCCTGAATAACTCACCTACAAATAACAAAAACCTTTATTAATACTTATATAATTTCTTCAATGACACCTTATCTGTATTATACTAAAAGTCTTTTAAACACAGCTATAATTTTATTACTCCTCACCACCCACATAGCATAAGCCATAATTCTCGATATAAAAATATTGGCTTTTTTTCATCTCTTTCAACCAGATTAGCGCAACCATACTTTTATTAAAAAAATTATACTTTTATTAAAAATAGCATTTAAATAAATTTATTACTTTATTAATAAAAATATATCTTAATTTAAATAGAGTAAATATTTAATTAATATTTGAAAATTTATTTTTCAATATTTACACAGATAAAGGAAAATTAATGAATACTATCTATAAATCCAAATGGAGTGAATCCACCCAGACATGGGTAGCCTGCTCAGAACTGGCACGAGGAAAATGCAAAAGTAATGGTTTGAAAATAGTGGCAGCCGTGGCTCTGGCGTTAGCTAGCACCAGTGTTATTGCTGCTCCTGGTTCGACTTCTACTATTACGACATCCTCAACCAGAGAGCAGAATCATTTTCATGACTCTCAAGGTGTCTACTCTGAAGTTAATTATAAAGGTATGCATACCTCAACAGGTAAGATAATTCAAAATGATTCTAGTAATTTTGACATCAATATTGATGGGCACTATACAATAGAAGGCAACATTACGAGTACAGATACACCTAGCGGTGAGAAAGCAGGTATTCTGAATATTAAAAACAAGCATGGAATAATAGAAGGTAATATTACTAATGAAGGAGCGGGTGATATTACAATTAGTAACTCACAGAAAATATCTGGCGCTATTACAAGTACACAGGATAGTACTGGTAATATCACTATTAATAATAATAAGCAGGGTTCTCTACCCAATAATAGCAATGATCACGAGAGAACCATAGACGGCGATATTATTAATAAAGGGCAAGGCACTTTCATAATTGATAATACATCTGGACTAAAAGGCACTATCCAGAATGAAGGTGCTGGTGCAATTACCCTAAAAAATAGCGGTACAAGCACCGGCAATATTATTAATAATAGTGATTCAACCTCTTCTAGAATAGAAGTAACCAATGATGCAGGTAAAACGCTTAAAAGTACGATAAGCAATATAAAAGCTGGTACGGTTGAATTGACTAATAACGGTGAAACTACCGGTGCTATTACCAACTCAGGTGCTGGTGCAATTACCCTAAACAATAGCGGTGAAACTACCGGCACTATTACCAACGAAGGTACTGGTGCAATTACCCTAAAAAATAACGGTGAAACTACCGGTGCTATTACCAACTCAGGTGCTGGTGCAATTACCCTAAAAAATAGCGGTAAAAGCACCGGCGATATTATCAACTCAGGCACGCAAGGTTCTCTTATAAGTGTGGCCAACAATAATGGAGCAACACTTAATGGTCAAATTAGCAATACAGGTGCTGGTACAATTACTTTAGAAAATAGCGGTGAAAGAACCGGCGATATTATTAATAACAGTGATTCACTCTCTTCTAAAATAGAAGTAACCAATCATGCTGATACAACGCTCGGCAGTACGATAAGCAATATAAAAGCTGGTACGGTTGAATTGACTAATAACGGTAAAACTACCGGCACTATTACCAACTCAGGTGCTGGTGCAATTACCCTAAACAATAGCGGTACAAGCACCGGCAATATTATTAATAATAGTGATTCAGACTCTTCTAGAATAGAAGTAACCAATGATGCAGGTAAGACGCTTGAAAGTACGATAAGCAATATAAAAGCTGGTACGGTTGAATTGACTAATAACGGTAAAACTACCGGCACTATTACCAATTCAGGTGCTGGTGCAATTACCCTAAACAATAGCGGTACAAGCACCGGCAATATTATTAATAATAGTGATTCAACTTCTTCTAGAATAGAAGTAACCAATGATGCAGGTAAAACGCTTGAAAGTACGATAAGTAATATAAAAGCTGGTACGGTTGAATTGACTAATAACGGTAAAACTACCGGCACTATTACCAACTCAGGTGCTGGTGCAATTACCCTAAAAAATAGTGGTACAAGCACCGGCAATATTATTAATGATAGTGATTCAGCCTCTTCTAGAATAGAAGTAACCAATGATGCAGATAAAACGCTTGAAAGTACGATAAGCAATACACAAGCTGGTAAGATTATATTGGCTAATCAAGGTACAACTACCGGCAATATTGCCAACCTCGGTGATAGTGATTCTTCTATACACATAAACAATGAAGGCTTACTTAAAAGTAAAATTGCCAATATGGGGTCTGGTCAAGTTACCTTAATAAATTCAGGCATCGGTGATAACACTGAAATTATCAATTCTGGTGACGGTGAAATTACGGTACGCAATAATAAAACCTTACACAATACAAATATTATCAATGAGATACACGGCACTGGAAAAATTTCATTTACCAATAATGATAATTTCGAAGGCGATCTTATCAATAATGCTGACTTAGGTTCTATTGCCGCCACAAATACAGGAATCTTCACTGGTACTACCAACAATTCCGGTGCAAACGGAAAAATAAATCTGGATAATCAGGGCATATGGATAAATACCGGAGATTCCACATTATCACAGATGATTAACACCGGCACTATTGAATTTTCAAAAATATCTTTAGCTGATATCAATGATGAAAATAAATACCATACCATCACGATACAAGGTGACTATACCGGTGGCGGCAAGATAGTTGTTAATACGCTCTGGAATGATGATTCCATCAGTAAAAATGGCACCGGTTATACTGACCGCGTTAATATTAAAGGTAAGGTAACCGGCCTCACAACAGTAAAGACCCAAGGAAATATTATCTACGGAGACATAACGCAAAAAGAGATAGATATTACTCATCCAAAAGCTGTTATTCACGTAGAAGGGGAAATCGATGGACAAGGTTTTACAGGTAAGTCTCTAACTAAGAATGCTGGTGAAGCTCAGCTCAGGAAAACAGATCAGAGCTTATACGGCAGAACTGGCACTGATTATGCATGGACATTAACAGCTAAAATACCTACTGATCCAGCTAAACCTACTCCACCTAAAGAAGTACCGATTTATGCGGAGCCGGTATCTGCCTACGTACAGATGCCTACAGCAGATATGGAGCTGGGCTTTACCACTATTGGCACACTATATGAGCGGCGCGCTGAAAATCAGACTTACAACATTACTGGCGCCAACAATACTGCCCTTGACGATAAACAGCAGCAGACATGGGGTAGAATTGTGGTGAAACATCTGGATAAGAATGGCAAACAACGTCTGGATACAGCCGGTAATCAATCCGTACTCCAGATTGGCCACGATTTTATTCTGGATGAAAACAATAAAACCGGAACTCGCCGGCATATTGGTGGCTATGTGGCCTATGGGCACAATGAAAATGACTTCCGCGATCAGTATCGCGCTGAAAATGGCTATATTGTTGACGACCATTACACCGGTAAAGGCCGTACTGATGCAGTAAGCGTTGGCGGTTATGGCACATTCTATGGCAATAATGGCGGCTATGTTGATTTGGTTGGTCAGGTAACCTATCTGCGCAATAAATACAATGCCCGTACCAATGAATCCGTACATCAGAACGGCTGGAGCGCCGCAGTGTCAGCCGAAGCCGGTAAATCTTTCACCGTTTATGGAAATAACTGGTTTGTCGAACCACAGGCTCAATTAGTATACCAGTATCTGTCTCTGGACAATTTCAATGACGGAATTCGCCACATTGATCAGCATAATCCATCTGCCCTGCGCGGCCGTGTGGGTATGCGTTTTGGCTACAATGGTGCTACAACTGATAGTTTACCGCCTGCATCCTTCTATGGTATTACCAATATCTGGCATAACTTTATCAATCCGAAATCTGTTGATATCGGCCGCGACAGCCTGAAAGAAGAATATGCCAAAACCTGGGGGGAAGTGGGTGTAGGTATCCAGCTACCGATAACCCGTCAAAGCCATTTCTATGGCGATGTGCGTTATGAGAAAAACTTTGGCAGTGATAAACACAAAGGTTTCAAAGGCACACTGGGCTATAAATACACTTGGTTATAACCATACTCATAGCAGTGGCTGTGTGATACAGCTACTGCTATGTCTCCCAACAGGGCAAAACCGTAAACAGTTTTGCCCTGTTTTTATTTATATAATTAACTAAGATTACCTTTGGAAAGCTGGCTTAAGCTTCTATGCAGGTATGCAGGTAAATAGATATATTCAGGCAACAATCACGCTAAAGCAATACAGCCACAAACCCTTGAAATGAAAAGCCCCACAAAGCCAAAAACTTTGTGGGGCTAGTTATTAAAACAAGCTTATTGAGGTGCGCTGGTACGAATCAGATAATCAAAAGCACTTAATGCTGCTTTAGCACCCTCACCTGCGGCAATAATAATCTGCTTGTATGGTACATTGGTGCAGTCACCGGCAGCAAATACACCTGGGACATTGGTTTTACCATGGGCATCAATCACAATTTCATGCATTGGTTCAGTTAACTCAACTGTGCCCTGCAAAAAGCCGGTATTAGGTAACAGACCAATCTGCACAAATATTCCTTCCAGTGCCAGATGCTGTTCTGCACTACTTAACCGATCCAGATAATTCAGGCCACTGACCTTGCCATCAGCACCGGTAACTTCCGTCGTTTGAGCATTGCGAATAACCTTTACATTTGGCAAGCTGTGCAGCTTGTGCTGCAATACCTCATCTGCACGCAATTTATCGGAAAATTCCAACAAGGTAACACTTTTAACCAAGCCGGCCAGATCAATAGCTGCTTCCACTCCGGAATTGCCCCCGCCAATCACAGCCACATCCTTACCTTTGAATAATGGGCCATCACAATGCGGGCAATAAGTCACCCCTTTAGTGCGATATTCCTGCTCGCCAGGCACATTCATCGAACGCCAGCGCGCACCGGTAGACAGAATCACACTACGCGATTTCACAACAGCACCGCTTTCTGTATGCACCTCAATCAATCCACCTTTGCTGGTAGCTGGAATCAGCGCGCTGACTTTTTGCAGATTCATAATATCCACATCATAACTGCGCACATGACTTTCCAGATCACGGGCAAAACGCGGGCCATCGGTACGCAAAACTGAAATGTAATTTTCAATATCCATCGTATCCAGTACCTGCCCGCCAAAGCGTTCGGCTATAATACCGGTACGGATTCCTTTACGCGCGGCATACACCGCTGCTGCTGCACCGGCGGGCCCTCCACCTACAACCAGTACATCAAAAGGTTCTTTTGCATTCAGCGCCTCAACGGCATCATTAGCAGCATTGCTGTCCAGTTTTGCTACAATTTCAGCCAACTCCATCCGTCCCTGACCAAAAGGCTCGCCATTCAGAAACACTGCCGGTACGCCCATAATCTGTTTTGCTTCAACTTCGTCCTGAAACAGAGCACCATCAATAGCAGTATGGCTAATATTCGGATTAAGAATAGCCATCAGATTTAATGCCTGAATCACATCCGGGCAATTATGACAGGTAATAGAATAATAGGTTTCAAAATGAAAACTACCTTGCAGATTCTTTATCTGTTGCTGTAAAGATTCCGCCTCTTTGGAGGGGTGGCCACCCGCCTGTAGTAAAGCCAGCACCAGTGAGCTGAATTCATGCCCCATCGGATTACCGGCAAAAACCAGACCAGTATGCATACCAGGATTGGTAATTTCAAAAGAAGGTTTACGCTCAGACTGGCCATCAGTCCGCAGGCTAACTTTATCACTCAGCGCTTCCACTTCCTGTAACAGTGCCAACATGTCGCGAGCACCTGCACTATCGTTAAGCGTAGCAATGATTTCAACCGGTCTGGTTACATATTCCAAATAAGCTTTTAATTGGCTTTTCAGGGTGTCGTCTAACATATTACAGCTCCGTTACATTAATATTAACAATCGATATTCTATTTTTGATAGCCTGTATTTTTATCTTACTAAAAAGCCCGGATACCGCAGCCGGTATCCGGGCTGAATGGCTGTTATTTAACAGCAAAAATAGTGATGTGTGTGTTTAAGTGTTATTAGATTTTACCAACCAGCTCAAGAGAAGGAGCCAGAGTTTTGTCGCCTTCTTTCCATTTAGCTGGGCAAACTTCACCCGGATGAGAGGCCACATATTGTGCAGCTTTAACTTTACGTACCAGATCAGCAGCTTCACGGCCGATACCTTCGGCTGTTACTTCCACGCTCTGGATAATGCCTTGCGGGTCAACCAAAAAGGTAGCACGGTCAGCAGAGCCCTGACCTTCACGCAGCACACCAAAATTGGTAGCCAGCGTGGCATTGCGGTCACCCAGCATAAAATATTTGATTTTAGCAATGGTTTCTGAAGCATCGTGCCAAGCTTTATGAGTGAAATGGGTATCTGTAGATACAGAGTAAACTTCCACACCCAGCTTTTGCAATTCTTCGTAGTGGTCAGCCAGATCACCTAATTCAGTAGGACAAACAAAAGTGAAGTCGGCTGGATAGAAAAAGAATACAGACCATTTACCTTTAACGTCAGCATCGCTGATGTCTACAAATTTACCATCATGAAAAGCAGTAGTATTGAATGGTTTGATTTCAGTATTAACGTTGGCAACCATGAAGTATCTCCTTGAATGTAACAGGTTGAATTAAGTAATGCATGTATAGTACACAAGTTCACATCATAAATATAATCAAATGATTTTATACAACCCATAGTTTTTATTTAACACAAAAAACAAATGTTTATAAATTCACTTTAAACAAATAGCTAATATTCCCGCAAAAAAGCCGCTAAATAACATTTTAGTGCCGGCAACGACAACCTCACATAAGCAGACATACCGCTACAAATACAGAGATAGCTTAGTAATAGCAAAATTAAAAAAGCCCTTTTCCAGCCATCCAGCCTAATTTGCCTGAACAATTTATTCAGACTAACATACAGACTTAATCCAAAAACCGATTACACATTATTTTTATTGATACTGTTTATTAAAACCAGCAGAGATTGTTTTCCTTTTATCCATATCAACCCGACACTGCTACCGAGCACTTGCAGCAGAGGTATCCCATGAAAACCCATATTCTGCAATTGATAATTTTTATAATAGTATTACTTTGGTCTGCTTATCGGCCACATGACTATCCAACCTGGTGTCTGGAAGTTTTTCCCGCAATAATGGGCGTAGCGATACTGACATACACATATACACGTTTTCGCTTCAGTAACCTGCTGTACTGGGTAGTATTAATTCATGCAATCGTACTGCTTATTGGCGGACATTACACTTATGCTGAAGAACCGGTTTTCAATTACCTGCGCAGCTTATTTGACTGGTCACGCAATAATTACGACAAACTCGGGCATTTTTTTCAGGGTTTCTCACCGGCCATCATCGCCAGCGAATTACTCTGGCGCTTACAGATTGTGCGCCGCCGCGGCTGGGTAGTTTTTTTAAGCGGCTGTATCTGTATGGCCATTAGTGCCATCTATGAGCTGTTTGAATGGCTGGTAGCCGAAATCAGTAATCAGCAAGCACTTACTTTTCTTGGAACACAGGGCGATGTGTGGGACACACAGCAAGACATGCTGTGGTGCCTGATTGGCTGTAGCAGCATGCTAGCTTATCTGTATCGCAGCAAACAGCACTTACAACAGGCAGCCACAGAAAACAGCGCGCACCAGAACAAATAGTGAATCTGATTACCCTCTGTCAGCCACAGCAAAATTGATACATCAATCTACAAAAGCAGCTTGGTACAAAAGCTGCTTTCTCCAAATATACCGGCAAATCATACCGATACAGATACTGTTTTTTCCAGCTTAATTTTTATTTCATTGATATCTTCTTCAAATATCATAATCACCCCCAGATAGGCCATACCAAACATCATGGCCGTGATAAATGAACTGGCAATTGCCATTACATTCATCCACAGCAAACCTAAGGCAAATACCAGAAAACACAAGACAAAAATAACATTGAAATAGAATTTTACCCTTTTAAATTTTTGTTCCTTCTGTGCTAGCTGCACCCTTAATTCATTACCGGCTGTTGCAGATTCAGTAGTTTGGTTCATATATTCAAACTCCAGCAAATGTAAAGATAACAAATATTATTGTAATGATTAATAGCTTAACAGCACTATTTTAACTTATATCATCATTCAGAATGAAGCACTATTTTTAGCATAAATACGATTAAAAATAGCTTAAAAAATATCTTAAGAGTGCATACCCGTCTGATATACACATACACCAGCATAAAATATCTGCCTGTATAAACATTAACTCCCTTATAGTAATTTTACATTAAAATGCATATAGATAAAATTGATACTTAGCCATCAGAAACACACCCTATAATTAATCTTATAAATAAAATTTAGCTTAAACAATGCCTCCCACAGCCATAATCACTTGCAACCCACTTTACAGAAACCCCGTAAAACAGCTATTAGCCATAACGACCAAATCACATATAAAAAAGGACTAAAATCAGCAGATTTCAGCCCTTTTTATATAATTTCCCCGCGCCTCAGGAATAAAACCTACCCGAGAAAAATCAGCTATTTGACAATTTTCAGTCCCTTTTTGCCACCAGATTTACCCTTATATTCCACGGATTTACTCTCTGCGGCATTCTCAGATTCTGCTGCTTTATCGGCTTCAGTTATCGGCGGCGCATCATCATCAATAAGCGGCTCCACCTCAAAACCCATGCCCTCACCGGTTTCTCGGGCAAAAAGAGTGATGACATGGCCAACCGGAATCCAGATATCATGAGATACACCATTAAAACGGGCAGCAAAATTAACCCACTCATTATCAATATTCAGATTGTGCGCGGCAGCCGCTCCGATATTGAGTACAATCTCATTATCACGTACATACTGACGGGGCACGCAGGTTTTATCATTTACCCACGCAACAATGTGCGGCGTATAACCACTGTCCAGCGCCCATTGATATAATGCACGCAAAATATACGGTTTGGTACTTAGCTTGCTCATTGCCTTCTCCCCTTATCAAGATTGTTTAACGGCGCATTGCCTTTTCTGCAGGCGTTAATGCATCAATAAACGCCTCACGCTGGAAAATACGTTCAGCATATTTCAGCAAAGGTGCAGTTGATTTCGGCAGCTTAATATCATAGTGGTCCAAACGCCATAAGAGCGGAGCCAGAGCCACATCAATCATAGAGAAATCATCACCAATGATGTATTTATTTTTACTGAATGCCGGTGCCAGCATAGTTAAGCCTTGAGTAATCGCTTCGCGGGCTTTATTCATATCCTTATTACTGGATTCAGGATTTTCCAGCACCAGAACATGACTGAACAATTCCTTTTCCAGACGATACAGTACCAGACGGCCACGGCCACGCATAATCGGGTCAGCCGGCATCAACTGCGGATGAGGAAAACGTTCATCAATATACTCGTTAATAATATTGGATTCATATAGAATCAGGTCACGTTCAACCAGTACAGGCACCTGATTATATGGATTCATTATAGCCAAGTCTTCTGGCTTGTTGTAAACGTCTACATCCTTGATTTCAAAATCCATGCCTTTTTCATACAGGACAAAGCTGCAACGCTGACTAAACGGGCAAGTCATACCCGCATATAATGTCATCATAATCAATTTCCCAAGATTACTGTATAATATCAATACAGTGTAGTGTCTAAATTACCCAATTATAGACAAATGACTCTATTTTTACCAGAAAAATAGCTTAAACTTATGTTTATTAAAAATTTTTCCTGATAATTATAATAATTATTCATACAATGACGGCTTAAGCCGGATTGAGTTCATCAAAAAACTGTTGCCTGATGCCAAACTGCTCGGCCACAGCAAAAGCAAGTGCCTGTATACCGTAGCGCTCCGTGGCATGATGCCCTGCAGCAATAAACACCACCCCGCATTCCTGTGCCAGATGATATTGTGGTTCAGAAACCTCACCCGTAATAAACGCATCCACGCCGGCATCAATCGCATACTGAAAAAAGCCCTGACCACCACCAGTGCACCATGCCAGCCTACGTACCGGCTGCTGCGCATCGGCACATAAAAGCATCGGCACCCGGCCAAGACTAAGCTCAAGTTGCCCTGCCAGCTCAAGCGCAGATTGCGGATGCGCCAATGTACCATACTGCACCAGATTCTGCTCCCCGCCACAACCATCAATCTGCCAACCCAAACGCCGTGCCAGCTGCACATTATTGCCCCATTGCTGATGCGCATCCAGTGGCAGATGGTAGCCAACCAGATTGATGTCATTACCTAACAATGTCTGAATACGGCGTTTTTTCCAGCCAGTAATCGCTGCGACTTCATTTTTCCAGAACATACCATGATGTACCAGCAACATATCAGCCTGCTGCGCTACAGCAAAATCAATAGCAGCCTGACTGGCCGTTACCGCACAAACAATACTATTAACCTCATCCCTGCCCTCTACCTGCAATCCATTCGGGCTAAAATCACGAAACTGGGCTATAGCAAGCTGCTGAGCACACCAATCTAGAATTTCTTTTCTCTTGGCCATCATTTTCCTTTAATCATGCTTGATCAGATTAAACATACCATTTATATTTTTCTGATAATAGCATTAGCCTGATCCAAACCGGCATATTTTATATTCATGCTTTACTATGCAGCCTGTTATGTATATTACAGATAGCCCTTTACCTTACCAAATCAACACTCATTAAGCTCCAGATATACAGTTTAGTATTGTCTATACCCTTTTATACTTCAAGATTTTTGCATTACATGCATAAAGCAGTTGAACATGGCTATTTTGCCGATGCACTGATTGATATTTATAAACATAATAAAAGCCTGCTGGATCATCTGGAAATTGTTCAAGGCTTTATCGAAAACAATAACCGTATTCTGGATTATATTCATCAGCATAATAAAGTAATTAACTCACAATTAAATATTCAAAACTCATTCACCAACAATGTTATAGTCATGAATAAAATAGCAAGTTTTAAGCACATTAATCTAAAACATAGCCATTTAATTAAAATAGCCAATAATATATTTAAACAACTAGATTACTATTTTCATGTATTAATTTAGCCATATAAATCAATACATCATATGCTTGCCATAGTTAAAAATTAACGCTATATTATAGTTAAAAAGTGTTAATTTATGCCATTAAAGCGCGGAGAGGAATATTTAATCCGCTGAAATTTAATTTGCAAAGGTAGCAAGATGAAACGATGGTTGTGTATTTTGATTCTGTGCTTAACCAGCTGCATTGATGGGCGCAGTGAAGAAGAAAAAAACAAACAATTACAGGATAAATTAGCAATGAAAGATACCACTGAAATTACGGTTTTGATTCCATCTATAGTTTCAAATAAAAAACTGGCGATTACTCTACCACGCTGCCAGTTTGGCTTTAGTATCAAAAATGAAATTATTGATGGAAAAGTGGAGCAAATAGGAGCATCAATTATATTTCCTTTACCCACTTTCTCCGGCTTTCCCAATGACGAAGATGCACTTCATCAATGCCCTGATTTTTCCAGACCAGTAGCTGGCTTAAGTATAGCACCGCTGTATACTAACCCTAAAAGAACCGAATTGGAATATAGCAATTACTGGTTCAAACAGCAAAGTTATCAATATGCAGTAAAAGAACAGAAAAATAATCAGACACTGTATCGTGTTGGTATTGCCGGAAAGCTAACCATTTTTGCTAATCAATCTGATAAAAATCAGCAAGATATCAGCATTGAATTCTGGCCTTTTGATGCAAAGGATGAAAGTGACTCCTACCCTCACCAGACTGATATTTATTCTGTATTAGATAAAGAATTTAGCGTTGCTTATACGGTGTATTCCTCAAGATATCTACATGGGAAGCATAAACCATTGCCAAATCAGTGGTATTTTGCTGATGCTTTAATTGATATTTATAAACATAATGAAAGCCTGCTGGATCATCCGGAAATTGTCCAAGGCTTTATCGAAAACAATAACTGCATTCTGGATTATATTCATCAACACAGTAAGGTCGTTAACTAAGGAGCAGTTACATACCGCTTTAATAATATTATGCTTGTTTAGAATAATATTGCTAATTTTTAGCAGATTTCTTGAGAAAATCGCTACTCAATTGCGACAGCCAATAATCAATTTTAGGTAATTACTTTCTATTGATATTTATCAAATTATTTATATAAATCAACACATCATATACTTGCAGCGGATGAAAATTAACGTTATATTACATTTAAACACTGTTAATTTATGCTATTAAAGCACAGAGGGACTATTTAATCCGCTGAAATTTAATCTGCAAAGGTAGCAAAATGAAACGATGGTTGTGTATTTTGATTCTGTGCTTAACCGGCTGTATTGATGGGCGCAGTGAAGAAGAAAAAAACAAACAATTACAGGATAAATTAGCAATGAAAGATACCACTGAAATTACGGTTTTGATTCCATCTAAGGTTTCAAGCAAAAAACTGGCGATTACTTTACCACGCTGCTTTTTTGGGCCTAACTTGAAAAATAAACTTGTTGATGGAAAAGTTGAAGAGAAAGCGGTTAGCATTATGTATCAACTACCTACTTTCTCCGGCTTTCCCAATGATGAAGAGGCGCTTCATCGATGCCCAGATTTTTCCAAGCCAATTTCCGGTATAGGTATACGACCATTATTTCCCAAAACAAGCAAAAGCGAATTGGAATATGGCAATTACTGGTTAAAACAACAATATTACCGATTTTCAGTAAAAGAAAAACGAAATAATCAGGAACTGTACCGTGCTGGTATTGCGGGGAAACTAGCTATATTTTCTGATCAATCTGATAAAAATCAGCAAGATATCAGCATTGAATTCTGGCCTTTTGATGCAAAGGATGAAAGCGATTCTTATCCTCATCAAACTGATATTCATTCCGTACTGGATAAGGAATTTGCCTTAGCTTATACAGTGTATTCCTCAAGATATCTGCACGGCAAGCATAAGCCATCGCCAAATCAATGGTATTTTGCTGATGCTTTAATTGATATTTATAAACATAATGAAAGCCTGCTGGATCATCCGGAAATTCTCCAAGGCTTTATTGAAAATAATAATCGTATTCTGGATTATATTCATCAACATAGTAAGGTAGTTAATTAGCCAGCAACGCTTATCATCTATCTTTAAAACGACAGTGTGGTTAATTAAAATAATATTGCTAATTCTATACATAATTATCCAGAAAATAACTATTCAATTGTGACAGCCAATAATCAATTTTAAACAATTATCTTCTATTGATATATATCAAATTTACTTATATAAATCAACATATCATATATTTGCAGCATTTTAAATTAACACTATATTACGGTTAAACACTGTTAATTTATGCTATTAAAGCACAGAAGGGGCTATTTAATCCGCTGAAATTTAATCTGCAAAGGTAGCAAAATGAAACGATGGCTGTGTATTTTGATTTTCTGCTTAACCGGCTGCATTGATGGCCGCAGCGAGCAGGAGAAGCAACAACAATTACAGGATAAACTGATAATGACAGATACTACTGAAATTACAGTTCTGATTCCGTCACTGGTTTCAAGCAAAAAACTGGCGATTACTTTGCCACGCTGTTTTTTTAGAACTGAACTGCAAAATAAAATTGTTGATGGAAAAATTGAAGTAAAAGCCGTTACTATTCTATTTCCATTACCTACATTTTCCGGTTTTCCCAATAATGCAGCAGCCATTCAACAGTGTCCTGATTTTTCCAGACCAATATCTGGAATTGGTGTAAGACCATTGTTTCCTAAAATAGGCACAAATGAACTAGATTATGGGAATCATTGGTTAATACATCAAAGATTTGCATACGCACTAAAAGAAGAAAAAAATAATCTAGCGTTGTATTACAGTGGTATTGGAGGAAAACTGGCTATATTTGCTAATCAGTCTAAGGAAAATAAAGCAGATATATCGATTGATTTCTGGCCTTATGATGCAGGTAATGCAGACAGTCCTTTCCCCGACCAGATTGATGTGCATTCTGTACTGGAGAAGGAATTTGGCTTTGGTTATGTAATTTATACATCCAAATTCTTACATGGCAAAAATAAACCATTGCCAAATCAGTGGTATTTTGCCGATGCTTTAATTGATATTTATAAACATAATGAAAGCCTGCTGGATCATCCGGAAATTGTCCAAGGCTTTATTGAAAATAATAATCGTATTCTGGATTATATTCATCAACACAGTAAAGTCGTTAATTAACCAGCAACGCTTATCATCTATCTTTAAAACGACAGTGTGGTTAATTAAAATAATATTGCTAATTCTATACATAATTATCCAGAAAATAACTATTCAATTGTGACAGCCAATAATCAATTTTAAACAATTATCTCCTATTGATATATATAAAATTTATTTATATAAATCAACACATCATATACTTGCAGCATTTAAAAATTAACTCTATATTACAGTTAAACACTGTTAATTTATGCTATTAAAGCAATCAGCAATTTAATTTGTTCAAATTCTATTAGCAATAGGTAGCAAGATGAAACGATGGCTGTGTATTTTGATTCTGTGCTTAACCGGCTGTATTGATGGGCGCAGCGAGCAGGAGAAGCAACAACAATTACAGGATAAACTGATAATGACAGATACTACTGAGATTACGGTTCTGATTCCGTCACTGGTTTCAAGTAAAAAACTGGCGATTACTTTGCCACGCTGCTTTTTTGGGCCTAACTTGAAAAATAAAATTGTTGATGGAAAAGTTGAAGAAAAGGCTGTGACTATTTTGTATCCATTACCTACTTTTTCTGATTTTCCCAGTGATGCAGAAGCACTAAAGCACTGCCCTGATCCGTCCAGACCAATATCTGGAATTGGTATAAGGCCATTGTTTCCTAAAAAAAGAGGAACAACTGAGCTATTATATGGAAATCATTGGTTAAAACACCTAAGCTTTCAATATTCATTGAAAGAAAAAAGAAACAATCAGGCTTTATATAACAGTGGTATTGGTGGAAAACTTGCCATATTTGCTAATCAGTCCAAAGAAAATAAAGCAGATATATCGATTGATTTCTGGCCTTATGATGCAGGTAATGCAGACAGTCCTTTCCCCGACCAGATTGATGTGCATTCTGTACTGGAGAAGGAATTTGGCTTTGGTTATATCGTTTATACGTCCAAATTCCTACATGGCAAAAATAAACCATTGCCAAATCAGTGGTATTTTGCTGATGCTTTAATTGATATTTATAAACATAATGAAAGCCTGCTGGATCATCCGGAAATTCTCCAAGGCTTTATTGAAAATAATAATCGTATTCTGGATTATATTCATCAACATAGTAAGGTAGTTAATTAGCCAGCAACGCTTATCATCTATCTTTAAAACGACAGTGTGGTTAATTAAAATAATATTGCTCATTCTGGACAGAGTTATCCAGAAAATAACTATTCAATTGTGGCAGCCAATAATCAAATTTAAACAATTATCTTCTATTGGTATCGATCAAATTTATTTATATAAATCAATACATCATATACTTGCAGCATTTAAAAATTAACGCTATATTAAGGTTAAACACTGTTAATTTATGCTATTAAAGCACAGAGGAGCTATTTAATCCGCTGAAATTTAATTTGCAAAGGTAGCAAGATGAAACGATGGTTGTGTATTTTGATTCTGTGCTTAGCTGGCTGTATTGATGGGCGCAGTGAAGAAGAAAAAAACAAGCAATTACAGGATAAATTAGCAATGAAAGATACCACTGAAATTACGGTTTTGATTCCATCTAAGGTTTCAAACAAAAAACTGGCGATTACTCTGCCACGCTGCTTTTTTGGGCCTAACTTAAAAAATAAAGTTATTGATGGAAAAGTTGAAGAGAAAGCGGTTAGCATTATGTATCAACTACCTACTTTCTCCGGTTTTCCCAATGATGAAGAAGCACTGCATCAATGCCCAGATTTTTCCAAGCCAATTTCCGGTATAGGTATACGACCACTATTCCCTGAAATAGGAAAAACAGAATTGATGTATGGAAATTATTGGTTAAAACAACTATGGTTTCAATTTTCATTAAAGGAAAAAAGTAATAATCAGGCTTTATATAACGCGGGTATTGCAGGAAAACTAGCTATATTCGCTAATCAATCTGATAAAAATCAGCAAGATATCAGCATTGAATTCTGGCCTTTTGATGCAAAGGATGAAAGCGATTCTTACCCTCACCAGACTGATATTCATTCCGTATTGGATAAGGAGTTTGGCTTAGGATATACCGTGTATTCCTCAAGATATCTGCATGGGAAGCATAAACCCTTGCCAAATCAGTGGTATTTTGCTGATGCTTTAATTGATATTTATAAACATAATGAAAGCCTGCTCGATCATCCGGAAATTCTCCAAGGCTTTATCGAAAACAATAACCGCATTCTGGATTATATTCACCAACATAGTAAGGTAGTTAATTAGCCAGCAACGCTTATCATCTGTCTTTAAAATGACAGTGTGGTTAATTAAAATAATATTGCTAATTTTTAGCAGATTTCTTGAGAAAATCGCTACTCAATTGCGACAGCCAATAATCAATTTTAAACAATTATTCTCTATTGATATATATCAAATTTATTTATATAAATCAACATATCATACACTTGCAGCATTTAAAAATTAACGCTATATTACGATTAAACACTGTTAATTTATGCTATTAAAACACAGAGGGGCTATTTAATCCGCTGAAATTTAATTTGCAAAGGTAGCAAGATGAAACGATGGTTGTGTATTTTGATTCTGTGCTTAACCGGCTGTATTGATGGGCGCAGTGAAGAAGAAAAAAACAAGCAATTACAGGATGAATTAGCAATGAAAGATACCACTGAAATTACGGTTTTGATTCCTTCCAAGGTTTCAAATAAAAAACTGGCGATTACCTTGCCACGCTGTCAGTTTGGTTTTAGCATAAAAAATGAAATTATTAATGGAAAAGTGGAGCAAATTGGCGCATCAATTATATTTCCCTTACCCACTTTCTCCGGCTTTCCCAATGACGAAGAAGCACTGCATCAATGCCCAGATTTTTCTAAACCAGTAGCTGGCTTAAGTATAGCACCGCTGTATCCTAAGATAAAAACTAAGAAATTGGAATATGGAAATTTCTGGTTAAAACGGCTTTGGTTTCAGTTTTCATTAAAAGAAGAACGGAATAATCGGGCTCTATACAATGCAGGTATTAGTGGAAAACTGGCTATATTTGCTGATCAGTCTGATACAAATCAGCAAGATATCAGGATTGAATTCTGGCCTTTTGATGCAAAAGATGCAAGTGACTCCTACCCTCACCAGACTGATATTTATTCTGTACTAGATAAAGAATTCAGTGTTGCTTATACCGTGTATTCCTCAAGATATCTGCATGGTAAGCATAAACCATTGCCTAATCAATGGTATTTTGCCGATGCTCTGATTGATATCTATAAACATAATGAAAGCCTGCTGGATCATCCGGAAATTCTCCAAGGCTTTATTGAAAACAATAACCGCATTCTGGATTATATTCATCAACACAGCAAGGTCATTGAGTAGAAAGGAGTAGGTATGAATTGCTTTATTAAAGGTGAAGGTTTTCAAGGATATTTATCCTTACAAGACTATATGCTAGAAAAGAATTCCTATGATTTAACTGATGAGCAAATAGCCGAATTACAATCAATGGTAAATGATATCCAGAATAAACTTGCTCATGGCGAAGATGCAGATTATTCCAAAGCCTATGATTATTTAAAATCCACCATTCCAGCAGGTAATCCAGATGCCAATGGGTTAAATCTGTGGCTGAATGTGGCAGTGGGCACCAATAGCCGCGGACAGGCCGGCGGACTTGGCGGCAATGTGATGGATAAAGCGCTGCGCGCAGCCACTGATCTAATTTTACGCTCCCGGCTGGGCAGATATGATAACAATAAATATAACAAATTTTCTAATGATATGGCATATTCATTACTACAAAATATAATCCAGTCTGGCAAAGTTTCTTTAGATGGTATTTTAAAATCGGATGCACAGGGCTTTACCCGTTTTGATCCAGATAGCCTGTCTCCCAAAGACTGGCCGGGTTCGGCACTGGACTGGCATAATTTATATAATATAGATTTGCTCAATCCGCTTGACCTTGCAAGAGCTTTGGATAATCTGGCTGCTGGGTTTGAAAGGAAGCTTCAAGATCCATTTAATTTTGGCGGCTGGATTTGTGAGCATCTGAGAGACTGGCTTGATCTAAACCGCGACGGTAAATATTATGTCTATGACCCGCTGATACTGGATCTGGATGGTGATGGAATTGAAACGACTGGCTCGAGAAAATTAAGTGGTGCGCTATTTGACCATGATGGTGATGGCATCCGTACGGCTACTGGCTGGGTAAAGGCTGATGACGGGCTGCTGGCAGTAGACCGTAATGGCGATGGGGTTATTAATGATGGTACGGAGCTCTTTGGTGACAGTACGTTGCTGGCGGACGGCAGTAAGGCGGCCAATGGCTATGCGGCATTGCGCGAGTTTGACAGTAATGGCGATGGCCGGGTAGATGCGCAGGATGCGCACTTTGATCAGTTGCGCGTATGGCGTGATTTGAATCAGGATGGTATCTGCCAGAGCAATGAGCTGTTTACGCTGGAGCAGGTAGGTGTGAAGGCGTTAAATCTGGAAAATAAAAACAGTAATACCAGTTTAAACAATGGCAATACGCTGGCTCAAATCGGCAGCTATGAAACCACTGACGGGCAAACCCGTACTATGGGTGATGTGAATTTTGAGCATAAGCCGGTTTTCAGTGAGTATGCTGAGGAAGTAAAACTGACTGAGGAGCAAAAGCTGGCGCCAAATCTGAAAGGTACGGGGCGGGTACGCGATTTACGCGATGCAGCAGCGCTTTCTCAAGATTTAGCTGCTGTTTTGCAATCCTATGCGCAAGCGGAAACGCGCTCTGAGCAACTGGCTTTGCTGGACAAGCTGTTGCTGGAATGGGCGAAATCCGACCCGCAGTTTGATGAAAAGGCTGACTATGCTTTGGGCACAAGCTGGGTTAATAGCGGTTCTGCCAGTGCCGGCGGTTCTGCTATCAGGCCATCAGAAGAAAGTAAGCTTACTTTTATTGATGATCCGGTATGGGCAGAAAAATTTAAGACTTATAGCGGTAAGCTGAATGTTCTGAATGCGTTTACTGGTGAAACCTCAAGATTATTTTATGCGGGTACGCCAAAGCAGCGGCAGCAGCTTCTGGATACGATTGATAAGACTTATAACGGGATTCGCAATAGTCTGTATGAGAGTCTGTTGTTCCAAACGCGGCTGAAACCTTATCTGGAAAAGCTAACCTTTAAACTGGAAAAAGATGATGTTTCGCTGGATTTTTCGGGGATTGCTGCTACTTTTAATCAGGTTTTCCAGCACAATCCGCAAAAGGCGTTTGTGGATCTGGGGGAATTTCTGGCTTATCACTATACGGGTTTCTGGCCGGATGGGGTGAAGCTTTTTAATGAGTATGTTGACTACGCTAAAGCACATGATGTATTTGGTCAGTGGTGTGAGCTGCTGGGTAAAACGGTACAAGATAAGCTGAGTGTGCAGTCTGGCAGTGATGGCAATGATATTCTGATTGGCACTAATCTGCTTGGTGGCGGCCGCGATATTCTGTACGGTGGTGCCGGGGATGATGTGCTTATTGGTGGTATCGGCAATGATGAGCTGGACGGTGGCGCCGGATCGGATGTGTATGAGTTTGCGCGTGGCTTTGGCCGGGATATTATTCGCAATCATGATACCGGGGTAAATAAGGTTGATAAGATTCGTTTTACCGATGGTATTGTGCAGGATGAGGTGCTTTTTACCCGCGATGGTAGTCATCTGCTATTGAAAATCAGGGGTACTACTGATCAGATTACGGTAGTTAATTTCTTTACTGGCGATGGCCACGGCGGCGACCAGATTGATGTGGTGGAATTTGCTGATGGTTCGCAGCTTGATGTTGAGGCGATCAAGGCGTTGTTGTTAAAGCCGACGGAAGGTAATGATATTCTGATTGGCTATGAATCTGATGATTCTTTAATTGGTCTGGGCGGTAATGATGTGCTTAAGGGTCAGGGCGGTAATGATTTTCTGGATGGTGGTGATGGTGATGACAATCTGGATGGTGGTGCCGGCAATGATGTGTTAATCGGCGGCGCTGGCAACGATATTCTTTATGGCGGTGATGGTGATGATACTATTATCGGCGGCACGGGCGATGATTACCTTGAAGGAGGTATAGGTTCGGATGTGTTTGTGTTTGATAAGAATTTCGGCCATGATGAGCTGCTTGAATTCAATCCTACCGGTAAAGACGTTAATACTGTACTCTTTAATAATTGGGTAAAAAAAGATTTTACTTATTCTCGCAAGGGGCAGGATCTTTATATTGTTTCGAAGCGTTCGGATGATTCGCTGAAAATTATTAATTTCTTCCGTGATTCTGGCGTTAATCAGATTGACTTGATTAAGTTTGCTGATGGCAGCCAATTGGATGTTGCAGATATCCGTAAGCTTACTCAAATCGGCACGAACGGTGATGATGAGTTATATGCTTATGGCTCTGAGGATACTTATCTAGACGGCGGTAAAGGTAATGATAAGCTGTTTGGCGCTGCTGGTAGTGATAATCTGGTAGGCGGCTCAGGTAATGATTATCTAGATGGTGGTAGTGGTGATGACCGCTTATATGGTGGTACAGGCAATGATATCCTTGTAGGTGGTGTGGGGAATGATTATCTGGAAGGTGGTTCTGGTAATGACATCTATGTTTTCAGTAAAGGACATGGCCAAGATACTATTCTGGAATGCAATCCTTGCAATAGGGATGTGAATACCATCAGATTCACGGATGTGCTGGCAGATGAGGTGATTTATCGCAAAGAAGGCTGTGATCTGGTTATCTGCGGATATCAGGATACGGATTCTATTGTGGTGAAAAATTTCTTTGTGGGTAAAGCGCACCAAATTCAGGCTTTTGAGTTTGCCGATAAAACGATGACGGCGGCTGAGCTTGGGCTGAATAAGGTTAAGGCCTCTGCTGAAAACGGTAAAATTGCAATTGCGGATCGCATGGTTGGGATGCAGCTTTATAATGATGATGCTGGTGATTTATTTAGCATGAATTATGCCCGTTGTGCTGATAGTTATCTGGCCAATGATGATAATCTGTATCATTTAAGTGGAATGAATTATTTATTTGATAACAGGCTGGCTGGATATCATAATTCGGTACATACTGATAATGCACAGGCTGCGACACAGGTGCAATATTTGATTACGGCTATGGCGAATATGGGTTCTAATGTTGCTGATACTTTGGCAGCTCCGGAACAAGTGGTATTGTCACAGCAACAGAATGTGATAACGGCCTACTGGGGCAGTTAATTATTGATTTTGGATCCCAAGCCTGCAATTAGTTTTGCAGGCTTTTTTGTATGTATGGTGTTATTTTTGCCTCGCTTTTTCAGCTTTGAATAGTTTGGTTTGCTGATCGAGAAAGCTGAGTAAATCAGGCAGGCGATATTTTCCCGCCATTAATTTAATGTTTGCCGCCGCATTTTCTAATGGTATGCCGATTGCAGTAATATGTAATGGCTGTTTGCTTTGGCCACGAGTAATTTTTATTAAATAGCCAGGAATGATTTTATTTAAAGCGTGCCACGTAAGCCGATTTTTCTTTCTGCCAGATGTGCATATCCGTCGATAATAATGGCTGAAATGGTTGATAAATCAATTTTAGCTAATATCACCATGATATATGGATAATTCGCGTTGGTAAAACTGACCAGACTGGTAAGGGGTAATATTATTTTGATAATCGGTAGTGACGGTATGGATATCTTGATTTTGTATTAGTCCGGTGTTGGAACAAAATATCTACGTTTTTTGCCTGATTTTCTATATAGTAAACGTCAATTGCCAGTATCATTTTTTGTTATTTATGCTTTTATTTATATTTAGTATGTAATCTCGAATATGGCTGATACTACTAAATGGTATTCAACTGACAGGCGTATTAGGTGGCTAAATTTAGTCAGTATTGGCACTGAATTAATCGGTAAATTACTTTAACACTATATTATTAATCATTTATTAGTATTCAATGTTTGTTATGTGAATATGCTGTAATTGAGTGAAATGTTTATTTTATATATAAAAGGCAACTAACAGCGATGAATGCTGTTAGTTGCCTTATGCTATTTAAACAAATTAGTCTTGAATTGTTACGGGTTCTATACGCTGGTGTAGGCTCTGGATGCTGTACACTTCGGTATGGGACAACTGGCTTACGCCTTCGCTCATGGCCAGAGCACCAGCAATGGTGGTATACAGGGGTACGCGCATATTTAAGGCGCTGCGGCGGATGGAGTGGCTGTCTTTTATTGACTGCACGTCGCTGCTGACTGTGTTCACTACTAGGGCAATTTCGCCATTTTTGATTGCGTCTACAATATGCGGGCGGCCTTCGGTGACTTTATTGACTAGCTGCACGTTGATGCCGTGCTGTGCCAGATATGCTGCGGTACCGCGTGTGGCACACAAGCCATAGCCAAGTGATTGGAAGTTGGTGGCTACCTGTACTACATGAGGTTTGTCTTCATCACGCACGGCCAGAAAGACTTTGCCAACCGCGGGCATGCGCTCACCTGCGCCAAGCTGGGCTTTCAGGTATGCTTCGGCAAAGGTTTCTCCTACACCCATTACTTCGCCGGTAGAGCGCATTTCCGGTCCGAGAATGGTATCAACGCCGGGAAATTTGATAAACGGGAAAACGGCTTCTTTTACGGCAAAAAATTCGGGAATCACTTCGTGGGTATAGCCTTGCTGTGATAGGGATATACCCGCCATCACCCGTGCACCGATTTTGGCCAGTGGTACGCTGGTGGCCTTGGAAACAAATGGTACGGTACGTGAAGCGCGTGGGTTGACTTCAAGTACATAGACTATGTCATCCTGTACGGCAAACTGTACGTTCATCAGGCCGATAACTTGTAATTCTCTGGCCATGGCCGCAGTCTGGCGGCGGATTTCGTTCTGAATGGCGGTACTGAGCGAATACGGGGGTATTGAGCAGGCGGAATCACCACTATGTACGCCGGCCTGCTCTACGTGCTGCATGATGCCGCCAATGACCACCTGCTGTCCGTCACAAACGCAGTCTACGTCTACTTCGATGGCGTGGCTGAGGAAGTAATCCAGCAATACCGGGCTGTCGTTGGATACTTGCACGGCTTCGCGCATGTAGGTTTGTAATTCGGCAGCGGAATGCACTACCTGCATGGCACGGCCACCCAGTACATAAGATGGGCGTACTACGAGCGGGTAGCCTACTTCTTCAGCCAGTTGCAGTGCTTCGGCCTCGGTGCGTGCGGTGCGGTT
This sequence comes from Snodgrassella gandavensis, assembly GCF_914768025.1. GTDB lineage: Bacteria > Pseudomonadota > Gammaproteobacteria > Burkholderiales > Neisseriaceae > Snodgrassella > Snodgrassella gandavensis. The sequence goes on from NZ_CAJZCE010000003.1 coordinate 153,343, forward strand.
TTCCGGCTGGCGCAGGTCTAATGTATGCAGAATCTGCTGGAAGCGCTCGCGGTCTTCTGCGGCATCAATGGCATCCGCAGATGTACCAATGATATTTATTCCATTGGCTACCAGTTCATTCGCCAGTTTTAAGGGAGTCTGGCCACCATAGTGAACAATTAGTCCATCTGGCTGTTCGGTATGGCAGATTTCGAGTACATCTTCCAATGTGAGCGGTTCGAAATAGAGCCGGTCGGAAGTATCATAGTCGGTGGATACGGTTTCTGGATTGCAGTTAACCATGATGGTTTCGAAACCGGATTCGCGTAATGCTAAAGCGGCATGTACGCAGCAGTAATCAAACTCAATGCCCTGCCCGATACGGTTGGGCCCGCCGCCTAGAATCATGATTTTTTTGCGCTGGCTGGGTTGTGCCTCACACTCTTCTTCGTAAGTGGAGTAAAGATAGGCGGTATCGGTAGCAAATTCGGCCGCACAGGTATCTACGCGTTTGTATACGGGATGCAGCTTGAGGGTATGGCGATGGTGGCGCACGCTGGTTTCATCACTGCGCAGTAGCTGTGCCAGCCGTTTATCGGCAAAGCCTTTGCGTTTCAGTCTGCGCATGCAGGTATAGTCTATTTCATTTAGGTTGTGACTGATGAGCTGCTGTTCTTCTGCCACCAGGTCGGCAATCTGTGCCAGAAACCATGGATCAATAGCACTAATCTGCTGGATTTCGGTCAGCGAGAATCCGGCACGGAAGGCATCGGCCACATACAGGATGCGTTCTGGCCCGGGGTTGGCCAGTTCGCGCTGAATAGCTGCACGATCGCTGCTGCGACTGTCAAAGCCACACAGGCCAACTTCCAGACCACGCAGGGCTTTATGGATGGACTCCTGAAATGTGCGTCCGATGGCCATCACTTCACCAACTGATTTCATCTGGGTAGTCAGGCGGTCATCAGCAGTGGGAAATTTTTCAAAGGCAAAACGCGGCACTTTGGTGACGACATAATCAATTGATGGTTCGAAGGAAGCTGGGGTACGGCCGCCGGTAATGTCGTTCTGTAATTCGATCAGGGTATAGCCTACTGCGAGTTTGGCGGCAATTTTGGCAATCGGGAAACCAGTAGCTTTGGAAGCCAGAGCAGAAGAACGGCTGACACGCGGATTCATTTCGATAACGATCATTTCGCCATTTTGCGGATTAATTGCAAACTGTACGTTGGAACCACCGGTATCGACGCCGATTTCGCGCAATACGGCCAGTGAAGCATCGCGCATCAGTTGGTATTCTTTATCGGTGAGTGTTTGCGCCGGTGCTACGGTAATGGAATCGCCGGTATGCACGCCGCAAGGGTCGAAGTTTTCAATGGAACAGATGATAATGCAGTTGTCGGCACGGTCGCGCACTACTTCCATTTCATATTCTTTCCAGCCCAGTACTGACTGCTCGATAAGTAATTCATGTGTAGGCGAGGCATCAAAACCACGTTCACAGATGGTGATGAATTCATCTTTGTTGTAGGCAATCCCGCCACCGCTGCCACCCATGGTAAATGATGGGCGAATCAATGCCGGAAATCCTACCTGCGCCTGTGCTTCCAGTGCCTGATCCATGCTGTGACAGATAAAGGATTTTGGGGTGTGCAGACCGATTTTGTTCATGGCTTCTTTAAAGCGGCCACGATCTTCAGCTTTATCAATGGCATCTTGCGATGCACCAATCAGCTCAACCTGATATTTTTTCAGGATGCCGTTATGAGCCAGATCCAGAGCACAGTTGAGTGCAGTCTGCCCGCCCATGGTTGGCAAAATCGCATCCGGACGTTCTTTTTCAATGATTTTTGCTACCGTTTGCCACATAATCGGCTCAATGTAGGTAACATCGGCCATGTCTGGGTCGGTCATGATGGTGGCCGGATTGGAATTAACCAGAATGACTTTGTAGCCCTCTTCACGCAATGCTTTGCATGCCTGAGCACCGGAATAGTCAAACTCACAAGCCTGACCAATCACGATGGGGCCGGCACCAATAATAAGAATGGATTTTAAGTCTGTGCGCTTAGGCATGTTGATACCTTTATCAATGATTATTGGTTTAATTTAGTAGCTCGGCAGCAGTTCTTTACTGGTGGTTAAATATTCAGTCGATACTTGCTGTCCATAATTTCAGTGCAAACGCTATAAACATCAGCCCAACTGTGGCTACTGCACCGGCAGCCAGCCGCTGATAATGACGAAACCACTTTACCAGCGATAAACCACTGAATATCAGTACACTCAGATAGGTTAGGCTGCAAATTTGCAAAATAATAGCCAGCAACAGAAAGCTGAATGCTGGATATGCATAATTCGGGTCTACAAACTGGATAAAAAACGCCAGAAAAAACAGTATGGCTTTGGGATTTAACAGGCTTAACAGTAGTGCACGCTGAAATAAATGGTGTGCTGAAGGTGGTTTATCAGCTATATCAGGTTCACGCAGTGATTGCCTGAAAGCTTCTGCTGCCTGCTGCCGACTGTTCCATTGTCTGGCGGCTGAACGCAGTAACTGCCAGCCCAGATAGAACAGATATAATCCACCAGCCAGTTTCAGTAATAAAAATAATACAGGAATGGTTTTTATAATTGATGTTGCACCAGAAGAGGAAAGTAACATCAACACGCTGTCGCCCAGAAATATGCCAGCTACAGCACAATAGGCTGCTCTGGCACCATATTTTCCCGCCATGGCCAGACAGTACATGGAGTTGGGTCCGGGCAATAAAATGATGGCAATGGCACCGATAATATATGTTCCCAAATCAGTAATACCAAACATGGGGAATCCTGTCCATTTTTGTTATTTTCAAAGGGGGTGGTTGGTTAAAAATGGCCATCAATTCTGGCGCGCTGCCTGCATATGCTGGATAAACCGGTCAAACAGATAGGATACATCATGTGGTCCTGGGCTGGCTTCAGGGTGTCCCTGAAATGAAAAAGCTGGCTGTGTGGTCAGGCTGATGCCCTGTAATGAACCATCAAACAGTGATTTATGGGTAATGCGCACATTTTGTGGCAAGCTATCTGCATCTACTTCAAAGCCATGATTCTGGCTGGTAATCACTACCCGGCCAGTTTCGAGATCCTGTACCGGATGATTAGCACCATGATGACCAAAAGGCATTTTACGGGTTTGTGCACCCAACGCTAAACCGAGTAGCTGGTGTCCCAAACAGATACCAAACAATGGCAGTTTATGGGCGAGAATTTCCTGTACGGCAGCGATGGCATAATCACAGGGCTCCGGGTCGCCGGGGCCATTGGACAGGAATACGCCATCCGGATTCATTGCCAGTACTTCTGTAGCCGGCGTGGTAGCAGGGACAACTGTCAAGCGGCAGCCGCGCTCGCTGAGCATGCGCAGGATATTGGTTTTTACCCCGAAATCATAGGCGACAACATGATATTGGGCTGCTGGTGGCTGAACATAGCCCTGCCCTAGTTGCCATTCACCCTGTGCAAATTGGTATTTTGCGGTACAGCTTACTTCCCGCGCCAGATCTTTACCAGCCATACTGCCAAAAGCTTGTGCCAGTGCCTGTGCCTGCTCTGCACTGGCATCAGCACCTGTCAGAATACAGCCGGCCTGTGCCCCTTTATCCCGCAGCAGGCGGGTGAGACGGCGCGTGTCAATATCGGCAATTGCCACGGTATTGTGGCGTTGCAGGTATTGAGCCAGACTTTCCTTAGCGCGGAAATTACTGTGTAATAAAGGTAAATCCCGAATAATCAAACCGGCAGCATAAATTTGTTTACTTTCTGTATCTTCGCTGTTTACGCCGGTATTGCCGATATGCGGATAAGTGAGGGTAACCATCTGCTGGGTATAAGATGGGTCGGTAAGAATTTCCTGATAGCCAGTCATGCTGGTATTGAAGACTACTTCACCAACTGCCTGCCCAGCCACACCAATGCTGACACCATGAAATACGGAACCGTCAGCCAACACCAGAATTGCGTTTGTAGTCATGAATGATTCCTGTAGATTTATGCAGACCATTGCCATGGCGACAGTCTGTTTTTTATGGGTAAATAATCGTGCTTCCTGTTACCAGTTGCGGGCAAAAAAAAACACGCCATCTCACGCAAAATGACGTGAGCTACGTGCTTGATAATGGCAGGGATAGATATATCTGACACTGCCATGTAAGCAATGCATTCTAGCTAATTCTTTTGGTTTTGGCAATGTTGATCCGAATAATAAAAAAAGAAAATTTTTTATTATTGCACTGGGCGGCCGGCAGACTGCCCAGTGCATTAGCATCAGATTTTACAATAATAATTTAGCGAACATGGTAATTTGGCGCTTCTTTAGTAATCTGCACATCGTGTACATGCGATTCGCTCATACCAGCAGCGGTAATTTCCACAAATTCAGCCTTGCTATGCATATCCTGAATGGTTTTGCAGCCAAGATAGCCCATGCTGGAACGTAAGCCACCCACTAGCTGATGAATAATCTGGTTAATCGGCCCTTTGTAAGGTACGCGCCCTTCAATGCCTTCTGGTACATATTTATCGGCGCTGGCTACATTATCTTGAAAATAGCGATCGGACGAACCTTGGCTCATGGCACCCATTGATCCCATTCCGCGATAGGATTTATAGGAACGACCCTGATACAGCTCGATTTCGCCCGGCGCTTCTTCTGTACCGGCAAACATGCCCCCCAGCATCACGGCTGAAGCACCAGCAGCCAGTGCTTTGGCCAGATCGCCGGAAAAGCGGATACCACCATCAGCAATCAGCGGCACGCCAGTGCCTGCCAGTGCTGTAGCCACATTATGAATTGCTGTTAATTGCGGGACACCCACACCAGCGACAATACGTGTAGTACAGATGGAACCCGGGCCAATACCCACTTTAACGGCATCAGCACCCGCAGCCACCAGATCACGTGCTGCGGCTGCCGTAGCAATATTACCGCCAATCACGTCTACATCCGGGTAATGCTGTTTCACCCAGCGAACACGCTCAAGCACGCCCTGACTGTGTCCATGCGCTGTATCCACTACCAGTACATCGACACCGGCTTGCACCAGAGCTGCCACGCGCTCATCTGTATCCTGTCCCACACCTACCGCAGCCCCAACGCGCAATCGGCCTTCGCTGTCTTTATTGGCATTGGGAAATGCGGTATTTTTCAGAATATCCTTGACGGTAATCAAACCTTTCAGTTCCCATTCGGCATTCACCACCAATACTCGCTCGATTTTATGTGTATGCATCAGTTCACGCGCGTCATCGATGCTGGTGGTTTCACTTACTGTTACCAGACGCTCACGCGGTGTCATGATACTGGCTACTTTTTGTTGCAGATTGCGTTCGAAGCGTAAATCGCGGTTGGTTACCAGCCCAACTACCTTGCCATTTTCCAGTACAGGCAAACTGGATACCTTATATTTACGCCCGGGACCAATCAAATCGCCAATCAGTGTATCCGGAGTGATGGTTACTGGATCCTTGACCACACCACTTTCATAACGCTTAACATTGGCAACGGCACGTGCCTGCCGTTCAGCACTCATGTTTTTATGAATAATACCAATGCCACCCTCCTGAGCCATGGATATGGCCAGCTTGGCTTCAGTAACTGTATCCATCGCGGCTGAAACCAGCGGTAAATTCAGATAAATATGGCGGGTAAGCGGGGTTTTCAGGATAACGTCGCGCGGTAGTACTTCAGAGTGAGCAGGTACAAGTAGCACGTCGTCAAAAGTGTAGGCTTTTTCGACTATACGCATTTTAGAGCTTCTTTTTTTAGAGGACGAGGAGAAAGTTAGAACTTAGATAGGGGAATTGGCGAGCAATTTTAACAAATTTACGACACACTGGCAAAATATACTTTTACACAATCTTGCCAATTGGTAAACAGAAGTTTTTTTTATCGTATAATAGCCAAAACATATATTTTCAAACGCGAAGGAAAAGTAAATATGCGTCACAAAATACTGAAAATTTCACTGGCAATGGTACTGACCGGCAGCACGATAATGGCAGGTGCGGCGGATGTATACACTTGGCGTGACAAGCGAGGTGTGACTGAATATTCAGATGTACCTGCTCAACTTACTCCGGCCAAAACCCAGCGTTTCAATGTACGCACACAGGTTTCCACTCCGCTGGCGGCACCGCAGCCTAAAGCTCAGGCAGATTCCGACTCTCTGGCCGAACAACAGGCACAGCTTAACCGCAAGATTGAAGAAGAGAATAAGCTGAGAGACGAGCAGAATAAGAAAATTGAGGCGCAAAACAAGAAAGCCCGTGAGACTGCCTGTAAAACAGCACAGCTAAACCGGAAAATGGCTGACAGTTTGCGTACTAATAATCGCGATGCTCTGGTTCAGCGTTACGATGAAGATGTTCGCATTAATTGTAATTAATTTTTACTCTTGACTATTTCACTCATCATCCATAAGTTGTGTATGCAGCTTATGGATTTTTTTTATGGCTGTACAGTTGTTAACCTGATGAACCACTACTATGACCGATACTGCCGCCACTCCATCCAGCCCAGCAGGCAATAATAAGTTTGATTTAGCCCTGTTTCTTAAAAATCTGCCTTTAGTGCCGGGTGTATATCGCATGCTGGATGCCAATGATAAAGTGTTATATGTAGGCAAGGCAGTGAATCTGAAACGCCGGGTTAGCAGCTATTTCCAGAAAACCGATTTATCGCCCAGAATTCAACTGATGGTTAAACAGGTGGCACGAATTGAAATCACGGCAACGCATTCGGAAACAGAAGCGCTGATACTGGAAAATAATCTTATCAAGGCACTCTCACCGAAATACAATATTTTGTTTCGCGATGATAAAAGTTATCCCTATCTGATGCTCAGCGGTCACCGCTTTGCGCAGATGGCCTATTACCGCGGCACCCTGAAAAAGCCTAATCAGTATTTCGGTCCCTATCCCAATGGCTATGCGGTACGCAACAGTATTCAGACACTACAAAAAGTATTCAGACTGCGTACATGTGAAGACAGTGTATTTGAACACCGCGACCGTGCCTGTCTGCTGTACCAGATTAAACGTTGTTCCGGCCCCTGTGTCGGCCATATCAGTGTTGAGGATTATCAGAGCAATGTCAAAGCCGCAGTAAGTTTTCTACAGGGCAAAACCAGTGAATTGACGACTTCATTACATGCAAAAATGCAGCAGGCAGCTGAACAGCTGAATTTTGAAACCGCAGCACAGATTCGTGACCAGATTCAGGCTCTGGGGCTGATGCAATCGCAGCAATTTATAGACAGTAAACATGCACGCCACAGCGATATCGATATTCTTGCTCTCACTGAACAAAATGATATTGTGTGTATTCACTGGGTAAGTATTCGTGGCGGCCGCCATGTTGGAGATAAAAATTTTTTTCCGGATACGCGCTATCGTGTTGCTGAAAAACTTAATCATTATGGAGAAGCTTTTGTTGCCCAGCATTATCTGGGTAAAAGCAAACCAGATATTATTATCAGCAATTTCCAGTTGCCTAAAAGCCTGTGCGACGCGCTGAATGCCGAAAACAGCAGACAAATACAGTTTGTGCATAATACCGTTGGGGAACGGCGAATCTGGTTACAGATGGCAGAACGCAACGCACAACTGGCCATTGAACAACACCGACTGCAACAGCACAGTCAGCAACACCGTATTGAAGCACTGGCACAACTACTGGATATGGATACTGAAAGTCTGAACCGTATTGAGTGTTTTGATATCAGCCATACTCAGGGCGAAGCTACCATTGCTTCTTGCGTGGTATATGAAGACGAAGCCATGCAGCCGGCCAAATACCGCCGCTACAATATTACAACAGCCAAAGCTGGCGATGATTATGCCGCCATGCGTGAAGTATTAACCCGCCGCTACGGCCGTCTGGCTGACAATGATGAAAGCATTGGCACATGGCCGGATCTGGTGCTGATTGATGGCGGTAAAGGCCAGGTACATATGGCTCTGGATGTATGGCAGGAGTTGGGCATTCATATTCCAATCGTCGGCATTGCCAAAGGCCCGGAACGCAAAGCCGGTCTGGAAGAGCTAATCATTCCGCATCAGCAGCGTAATATCCGGGTAGAACCACATAATCCGGCTTTACATTTACTGCAAACAGTACGTGATGAATCACACCGCTTTGCGATTACCGGCCATCGCCAGAAACGAGCCAAAGCCAGAGTGACTTCGTCACTGAACGATATACCGGGCATTGGCAGCAAACGCCGGCAGGCATTATTGACCCGTTTTGGCGGGTTACGGGGTGTGGTTGCCGCTAGCGTGCATGATTTAAGCCAGACTGAAGGCATTAGTCTGGCTCTGGCTGAAAAAATCTATGCGGCTTTACATTAAGATACATACATACATACATACATAGATATAATAGGTTCTACTTAATTCTACATAGAATAATAAATGTTTGAAAAAATTGTTAACCACCTGCGTACCAGAAAACTAATTAAAGAATTACTGATCTTACTGGTGAGTTATTTTGTATTTATACTAGGTATCGTTGGCTGGTATTACTTTGATAATTGTGAACAGGGTGGTTCGTGTGTTTTTTTGGGTATATGCGGACTAATTACCTTTTTTGTATATTTAATTATTGTCAACTATAAAACCCTTAAATCCATCTTTTCACTTTCTAACGATAACAATTCGCCTTCTTTTAAGGCATTGTTTATTCAATTAACATTATCCATACTGGTATTTTTCTTATATTTTTATGGCTGTGGATATTTATTTGTTTCACTCGATATTGGTTTCAATCCGGAATCAATGCTTACAGCTGTTTATATATGGATACTCTTCTTTTTGCTTTGTTGCTGTATAAGCTTATTTATTCTTTTTGTTGCCAAAACCATAAAATTGCTTTTTTTGCGTTCAGCTAACAATAATACCGCTTATTAAACAACGCATAGAGATTGCTACTTATTTATAATGGGTTAATGCCGGATAATACTGAAGCAACAGAAAATAAATTTTTTCTTACTGATAAAACTGATAATTCCGTATCAGCAATGTAATATCCGGCTGGATTAACTACTACTTCTACACTTACTGTACGGTGTGCATGATGAATTACACCGCTATGCAATTACCGGCCGCCGCCACAAATGTGCAAATATCAGGGTGTGATTTAATCTCTGTACAATATTCTCGGTAGCTATAGTAAATAGCAGTAAGGACTATTAAACGGTTTTGCAATTTCTGTGCTTTTCAGCGCCACTTTTGTCCGAAAAATTATACTGGTACTCTGGGCTGTGAAAGCACAGCCATCCCGTATGCCATGGCAGACAAATATTTTCCAGCCACATAAACCTTGAATAAACAGGCAAACGTGTTTCAGTATATTCTCAGGTATGCTGCCACGGACGTGTCGTTTCAATGCGTGGCTTTTTATGGCTTTTCTCTGAGACAAATTGATACTTCGCCTGACATACAAAAAGCATACCCTATAATCGCGTCACAGCTAATACGCCTTTTACATCGCTCAATTGACTCAGTACCCGTGGTAAATCATTTACCTGATGGACTTCAACTGTAAAACGCAGCTGCGCTTCGAGGTCACGCGATAACGTTTGCACGGCGGTAACGTTAAGGCGATTGCGTGCCAGTGTTTCAGAAATATCGCGTAACAGGCCACTGCGATCCTGAGCACGGATTTCGATATCAATGGCAAAAACCTGATTAGCTGATTCATCAGCCCAGGAAGCAGGCAATACCTTGTCTGGCGAAATATGCGCCAGATACTGAAATGAGGAACAATTGCTGCGATGAATGGAAATACCCCGTTCACGCGTTACAAACCCGATAATGTTGTCTCCAAACGCTGGTTTACAGCATTTGGCTAGCGTAGTGAGCAGGCCGGATTCACCATCCACCAGCACACCGCCAAAATTGTTTTTGATTTTACTGCGTTTGACTAAATGGTTTTCGGTTACTGGAACTTCCGGTTTTTCCAGTAAGGTATCCACCGCTTTCTGAATCATGCGGCCGGTAACTTCTCCATGCCCCATGGCCAGATATAAGTCGTCTACATTATTGAACCCAAGTGCCTCAGCCAGTTTATGCGTATTCGGCTGCACCTGCATTTTCACTAGCTGTTTTTCCAGTGCGGTACGACCGGACTCGCGTATCGACTCGCCATTCTGCTGACGAATATAAGCACGAATCTTGCTGATGGCTTTATTGCTTTTCACCCAGCCATCATGTAGCCAGTTTACTGAAGGTTTACCTTCGCGTGCGGTAATGATTTCTACGCGCTGACCATTTTCCAGTGGCGTGGATAAAGGCACAATCTGTCCGTCCACCTTGGCACCACGGCAGCGATTACCGATATCGGTGTGTAAAGCATAGGCAAAATCAATCGGCGTGGCACCTGCTGGTAAGGAAAATACTTTGCCATGCGGAGACAGGACGTAAATGGTATCGTTAAAAAGTTCAGTCTGGAAAGCACGCGACAAATCTTCGCGGTCATTACCGCTTTCCGCAATATTTTCGCGCCAGTCGAGTAACTGGCGTAACCACGCAATTTTGTGCTCGTAGGCTTCATTGCTCTTGCCGCCTTCTTTATAGCGCCAGTGCGCCGCCACGCCGAATTCAGCATACCGATGCATATCAAAGGTACGAATCTGGATTTCCACTCCTTTGTCATCCGGCCCCACTACTACGGTATGCAGACTTTGATAGTCATTGGGTTTGGGATGAGCAATATAATCATCAAATTCGCCCGGAATAGGCTGCCACAAGCTGTGCACAATCCCCAGCGTGGCATAACAGTCTGCTACAGTATCCACCAGAATGCGTACCGCACGAATGTCATACAAACCATCAAAATTCAGCTTCTTTTTTACCATTTTGCGGTAAATGGAATAAATATGCTTTGGCCGTCCTGCTACTTCAAAGTGCATATTCAGCCGGCTTAACTGCTGCTTGAGGGTCTCAACAAAATGTTCAATATAATCCAGCCGCTCTGTCCGTTTTTCATCCAGCAGGCGCGCAATTCTTTTATATTCATCCGGATTCTGGTAGCGAAAGCTTAAATCCTCAAGCTGCCATTTCAATTGCCACACGCCCAGACGATTGGCCAGAGGTGCAAATACAGTCATGGTTTCCTTGGCAACCGCTTTTTTCAATGCCTCATCGGTAACCTTGCTCAGATAATTCATGGTTTGAGCACGCATTGCCAGCTTGATTAGTACCACCCGGATATCGGACACCATCGCCAGCAGCATCTGGCGCATTGCTTCTGCCTGCTGTAAACGCTCCTCCTGAGTGGCCAGCGGGCTGATGCTAACAAAATAGGTAAGCTTCTGTACCTGATACAAACCAGTCACCAACTGCATTACACTGTCACCACATTGTTCTTGTACAATGTTTTTCCAATCAGCCACATAACTGGGCAGACAGCTTAGCATGGTAGCGGCTACAGCATCAGGCATTAAATCCATATCTGCTACTGTTTTGGCGGCAATCATCAGATTGGTATACAGGTTTTCGCCACAAAAAGTAACCGCATCCTGCGGATAGCTACTGTTCACCAAAATCTGTGCATGTCGCAACATTGTCCCCATGGCCGGCGATAAAGAGGCAATATAATCGTCTAACCAGACACAGGGGGAGCAAGAATTGGTGGCAAGAACTTGATCAGGCGTGCTAACCATGTTATCAACCTGTTGATTTGTGTAAATTATGATGGCAATTGTACCAAAAGCCATCATTTTCTGCTTCATAATGGGCTGTAGAAAAACGCGAATAGTGCTATTATGCGCACCTTTCGCATACACTATATGCAAATAACTTGGCTCGTCCTGCGTTTATAACTTTCGCATATAGTCTTTATTTTTAAAGGATTTATAATGCAGACTCACCCAGAAGTCATAGGTATTGACGCGATGGCTGCAAAAATTCGCAAAATTCCGAACTGGCCACAGGAAGGCATTTTATTTCACGATATTACTCCGGTATTGCAAAGTCCGCAGTACTTTCGTCTGCTGGTAGATCTAATGGTTTACCGTTATATGGGGCAGAAAATCGATGTCGTTGCTGGTCTGGATGCGCGCGGTTTTATTATCGGTGCTGCGCTGGCGTATCAGCTAAATGTAGGTTTCGTGCCCATCCGTAAAAAAGGCAAGCTGCCTTTTACAACCATTGCAGAAAGTTATCAGCTTGAGTATGGCCATGCCACCATTGAAATGCACACTGATGCGGTAAAATCCGGTACCCGTGTACTGCTGGTGGATGATCTGGTAGCAACTGGCGGTACCATGACCGCAGGCGTAAAACTGATCCGCAAGCTGGGTGCAGAAGTAGTGGAAGCCGCCGCCATTATCGAATTTACCGATTTACCCGGTGGCAAAAAAATCCGTGACGAGGGTGTACCCCTCTTTACTCTGTATCAGAATTCTGGTTCAGTTGAGCAATAAATCCTTGTCTGCCTGATTTTCAGCCAGACAGATAAAAAAGCAGGGTTTGAAAACCCTGCTTTTTTAGTGCCAGTATATATTCAGTTAATATCCAGTACCGGCATAGTTTTTACTAAATCATCCACTGCTTTAACCTGTGCCAGAAATGGTTCGAGCATCGCTAATGGCAAAGCACTGGGACCATCGCAGCGGGCTTTGTCTGGGTCTGGATGTGCTTCAAGAAACAAACCGGCCAGTCTGGTGGCCATACCCGCCAAAGCCAAATCCAATACCTGACTGCGACGCCCGCCTGAAGCGGCTGCGTCTGCCTGACGTTGCTGCAAGGCATGGGTTACATCAAAAATAATCGGCAAATCAGCACAAACTTTTTTCATTACGCCAAAGCCCAGCATATCAACTACCAGATTATCGTAACCAAAGCTACTGCCACGTTCGCACAGAATAAGTTGTTTATTGCCGGCTTCATAGAATTTTTCCACAATATTTTTCATCTGGTGCGGGCTTAAAAATTGCGGTTTCTTGATATTAATCACTTTACCGGTTTGTGCCAGCGCCACCACCAGATCAGTCTGGCGGGCTAAAAATGCAGGTAACTGCAACACATCAACCACCTCGGCCACCGGTGCAGCCTGAAAAGGTTCATGAACATCAGTAATCACCGGCACATCAAATTCCTGCTTCACCGCCGTAAAAATCTTCATTCCCTCTTCCAGACCCACACCACGATATGAGTGAATTGAAGAGCGGTTGGCCTTATCAAATGACGCCTTAAACACCAGCGGAATACCCAGCTTACGTGTTACCTCTACATAATGTGCACAGGTACGCAAAGTCAAATCCAGATTTTCCAGTACATTCAGGCCACCAAACAGCACCAACGGCAAATGATTGGCTACTTCAATATTGCCTACACGAATAATCTTGGTCACAATCAATCCTCAGTAAGGTTGCGGCTCATGGGCATCCCTGCCCAGATCACCACAAAACCAGCATTCTACAAAATAGTCAGCCCAGCGTCCAAACCGGCATGACTCTGATATCCATTAACCATATCAAACCTTTTAATACAAATTTACAAATATATTTTACTCTAATCTGCAAATAGCACCGTTTCAGATATAGGTTTAGCAACTATTTTCGCGCTACAATAACAAAATAACTTTGCTACACCCACCTGACATATATTTTATCCTTTTAAAAGTAACAACTTTATAACCATTCAGGATCAATCTTGGCATACTTCACGCAGAAACGCTTGCACTGGTTGCTATTGAGCACGTTACTGTCTTCCCTTACCTCGCTGGTATGGGCAGCCAGCCTGCCAGCGGATAGTGATGATATAGATGACGATATTCCACCACCTAAAACCGGATTGCTGCACAGACTGCTGCATGGCCGAGAACATCGTGAAGAAAAAAAAATCCAGCCACCGAAAACGCCGCGGGTTCCCATCATCATTGATATAGATAATGCAACTCTACACAAACTGATTAATGACCATTTGCCACTGATTACCCAACAACTAATTGAAGACCTGGATGACGAACAACTCAGCTTTCTGGCCGAAGAAGCACCGGAACAGACACAAACCATGCTTGAAACCGAAGGCTATTTCAATGCCAGAGTAAATGTGGAAAAACAGGCCAATGGCTACATTATCCATATCGAAACTGGCCCCCGTACCCACATTGAAAATGTGGATATTTCCCTGACTGGTAATGTTACTGCTGATGACAGTTTGACCAATTACTACAAAAGCGCCATTGACAACTGGGTACTGCCAGTAGGTGACCCATTTACCCAGAGCAACTGGTCGGCAAGTAAATCATCCGTACTTACCGCCATAGTGCGCAAAAAATACCCACTGGCAACCATCAGTGCCAGCCGGGCTACCATTGACCCGCAAAGAAATCAGGCCGAACTGTCGCTCACGGTAGACAGCAAACAGCCCATCTATTTTGGTGATATTCAAGTTAGCGGTAATGAGCGTTATCCCGTTACCGTCATTACCGGCATGGCCAGTTTCAGCCCGGGTTCACCCTATGATCTGGATAAATTGCTCGACTATCAGCAGGCACTGGAACAGGATAGTCATTACGGCAATGCTGTTGTCAGCGCAGACTTTGATCATATGGAAAACGACCATGTGCCAGTGCTGGTAAAAGTAAGCGAAATGCAGCGCCAGAAACTCACCTTTGGTTTACGCTACGATACCAAAAACGGCCCGGGTTTCCGCGGTGGCTATGACCACTATAATGTTTTTCATAAAGGCTTTGTTGGCTCCACCCTGTTCGATACCGACCGTTACGAAACCACTTTCGGCATCGGCCTGAGCCAGCCACGTAATAACCGCGGCCACTACTGGACCAGCAATCTCAACTATACCTACTCTACCGTACAACACCTTCAAAGCCGCGCCTTATCCAGCGGTTTCTGGAAAGTACGCGACCGGGACGGAATAGACTCCCGTGTTGGCGTTGAGTATGTTACCGAAAGCAGCAAAATTGAAAACGGCCCTGACCTCGGGCACAACTACGCCACCATGCTTACCGCCTCGTGGAAACGGCAGAATATCGAAACTCAGCTGCGTCCGGCCAATGGCTATTATCTGGAAGGTAAAATCGGCACCACCATGGGTAAACTGCTGTCATCAGCATCCATGCAGCGGGTAACTGCCAGTGGCGGCTACTATTTCACGCCAGAAAACAAAAAATACGGCACTTGGGTATTGCGCAGCCAAATTGGCTATGTACATACCGGTGATACAGTGAATGTACCCTCTATCCTAATGTTTCGCGCCGGTGGTGCCAACAGCGTACGCGGCTATGAAATGGACAGCATCGGTATCAACAGCTCACAAAACTCAGTTTTACCCGACCGCACACTGGCTGTAGCCAGCGTTGAATACCAGATTCCCGTGTATAAAGATTTTGCACTGGCTCTGTTTCACGATGCCGGTTCTGTCTCAAAAAATTTCAGTGATATGCAATGGCGTCATGGTAGCGGTTTCGGCGTACGCTGGTTTAGCCCTGTCGCCCCATTTGCATTTGACATTGCCTATGGCCATCATGATAAAAAATGGCGCTGGTCTATCAGTTTGGGAACCAAATTCTAATGACTGAAACCACACTCAATTCAGGCGAATCATCAGCCACCACTACTGCGCCCGTACCGCCACGCAAACCACGCTGGAAAAACCGGCTGAAAGCCAGCCTGTATTCCCTGCTTGGTTTACTCATCCTGATCATCGCCATATTATGCTGGCTGGCTGGTACCGAATCAGGTTTACGTTTCAGCGTTCATACCATCCCAAAATGGTTTGGCGTGCATATCAGTACGGACAAGCTGACAGGCACCATCTGGCGTGGTTTTGCCGGCAACGACATTCGCGTCAGCCATCGCGATTTTGACTTATCTATTGCTAAAATTCAGTTCAACTGGAACCACCGCGAACTATGGCAACGACGCCTCCATGTACAGCTACTGGACATAGGTAAAATCAACTATATCAATCACAGCGTACCCCAATCCAAGCACAAACCTATTTCCACCTTGCCCAACAGCATCAGCCTGCCACTACAGATTAATATTGATAAGCTTCAGCTTGGCGGCTTTACCCTTGGCAAAAATCAAACGCCGATTATACTCGCCAGTCAGGCCAGCTATATTTATGATCATCGCAAACACCAGCTTGTCCTCAATGAGCTGAATACCCCGTGGCAAAACCTTCAGGGCACAGTAAGCATCGCTACCCAGACACCGTTTGCCCTGAGCGGACGACTTAACGGCAACGGCACCCTTGATAAAACCGCAGTTGAAAGTGCAGCCCTCATCAAGGGCAGCCTACAACAGCCCGACCTCTTTGCCCGTCTGGATGGTGGCAATATCCACTTTCGTACCCATGCCATCCTCAAACCCTATGCTCTGCAACTAAACCACAAAATCGTCAGCATCAACCTGCAAAGCCGCCATCTTAATCCGGCAGCTTTTAGCAACAGCCTACCCTTTGCCGACCTCAATCTCAATCTGGACCTGAATCTGGCGCCAGTCAATGACAGCAAAAACCAGCTTACGGGTCATATCAAACTCGGCAATGAACAACCCCGTGCCTATAATGGTGCCAAAATCACTGGGCTACCCATTCGCAGCATCGACGGTGACATCAATATCGACAGTAATGGCAAACTAATATTACCTGCCCTAACCACACGCCTGCTGCAACAGGGACAAATCATCACCCGTGGCAGTATCGACAGCACAGCCAGACAGCTCGACATCAACAGCGAATTGTTACGCATCTACGCCGGTGATGCGCTCACCACACCGCTATCAGGCTCACTCAATGGCCATATTCGCGTTTTCGGCAACTTTAATGGTTTAACCACTCAATGGCTGCTGGCCAGCGAAAAAGGCAATAGCGACGGTGCCATCCAGATTATTACCGATGAACAGAAACATCAGCAAACCCTGATACTCGACAAACTGAACCTGACACCAAATGGCGGTGGCAGCTTCACAGCCAAAGGCAGTCTGGCACTGTATCAGAACAAAGCTTTACAACTTATCATCAACAGCAACAACTTCAATCCAGCCAAAGTCAATGCCAGCTTTCCCAACGGCAGCATTAACGGCCACATTAAAATTAACGGTCAACTGGCACAACAACCAGCCATTCAGGCAGACATGCTATGGCATAACAGCATACTTTCCGGTGCAGCACTTTCTGGCAAAGCCACCATCCGTTACCGCAACCAGCATCTGGAACAGGCCAACATCAACCTTATTGCCGGTCAGAACCGGATTGTCACCAATGGCAGCTTCGGCAAAGCCAGCGACAAGCTTAATCTCGACATCAATGCACCCAATCTGGGACTATTCGGCTTTGGCATGAAAGGCCTGCTCAACACCAAAGGCTTTATTGCCGGCGAACCGAAAAAAATCACGGCCAATTTAAACGGCGCAGCACGCAACCTGCAAATCGGTCAGCTACTCAACATCAATCAACTGGATTTCAAAATCATTGGTTCTCCAGACATCAATCAGCCCCTGCTGGTAAACATGATTGCCGACCACATCAACATCGCCGGCAGTGATGGCAGCAAACCCACCGTAATCAACAACACCGACATCAAAATCAATGGCCGCGGCAGCCAGCATCAATTACAGGGCAGCAGCAATCTGTCTCTGGATGGTAAGCCCTATCACCTGAATATCAATGCTCATGGCGGTCTGGATAAAAACTACCAGTGGCGTGGACGGGTTAACGCTCTGGATATCAGCGGCGTCCTCAATCTGAAGCTGCTCAGCCCCATCCAGCTCGAAGCCGGAACCCAGCGCGTAAACATGCAGAATGCACATTGGGCAGCACTGGGTGGCAACCTTAACCTGAACACTCTCAACTGGGACAAAAACAAAGGCCTGACTACCCGGGGAACTGCCAGCAATCTGGCCTTGCGCGAACTGCACAACGTCATCGAATTACCCGTCCAACAGAATCTGGTCATAGGTGGCGACTGGAACTTCAGCTATAGCCACAATATGCAAGGCTATCTGAAACTCTATCAACAGGGCGGCGACATCACCCTGCCCCAGCACCAGCAAAAACTTGGCTTACAAAACGTACGGCTGGATACCCAGTTTCAGAATACCCATATCAATAACCACCTGAACGGCCTTACCCGTTATGGCACTACCGATGCCGTACTGGTTATTACCCCTAACAGCGGCAAAATCAGCACCGCACCCATCAGCGGACACATCAAAATCGACAGCCCCGACCTCAGCACCACCCGCAACCTGCTGCCCATCGGCATGCAGCTTAAAGGCAATATGCATGCTGATGCCACCATCAGCGGCCACCTGAATGAACCCCTGCTCAATGGCAACCTCATCGGCGACAACCTTTACTACCGCGATCAGGCCAACGGTACCATCCTCGAAAACGGCAGCCTCAGAAGCCATTTTCAGGGACGGCGCTGGCTAATTGACAGCCTCAGCTTTGCCCGCCGCGATGGCACCATCAAACTTAACGGCGTTGTTGACATGACCAAACTCACACCTGATATCAACGTTACCGCCCACCTTGACCATTACAACATCCTCGACCAAATAAACCGCCGCCTCACCCTCAGCGGTGACGCCCAACTACTCTATACCATTGCCCATGGCATCGTTTTAAATGGCAAACTCAAAGTAGATAAAGGCCTCTTTGGCATGCAGAAATCTGGTATGCCCCAACTGGACGACGACGTTGTCGTACTCGGTCGCGAAAAAACAGCCAAACAGCAGCGTGCTACCCCCGTCCGTCTCAACCTCGATTTAGACATGAATAACGCCTTCCGCTTCAGCGGCGAAGGCATAGACGTCCTGCTTGGCGGTCAGCTTACCGCCACCGCCAACCCCGGCAGCACCATCCAGATTGTCGGTACCGTAAACGTAGTTCGCGGCCAGTACAAAGCTTATGGTCAGTATCTGGTCATTCAGCATGGCAGCACCATCTCCTTTGTCGGCCCGATGGATAATCCCAACCTGAAAATTCGTGCCAAACGCCGTTATTCACAGGTAGGTGCCGGCGTTGAAGCACTGGGTCGCCTCGACAGCCCGCGTATTAACCTCATAGCCAACGAACCCATGAGCGAAAAAGACAAACTGTCATGGCTGATACTGAACCGCCCCAGCAGCGGCAGTGCCGGCGACGAAGCAGCCATTGCTGCCGCCGCCAGCGCCTGGCTGGCCGGTGGCCTGAACGACAAACTCGGCCTGCTTGACGAAGTCGGTATCACCAGCCAGCAAACCCGCAACAGCCAGACAGGCGAAATGAATCCGGCAGAACAAGCCATTACCATCGGTAAACATCTGACCAACAACCTGTATATCAGCTATCTGTATGGTATTGAAAGTGCCACCCAGACAGTTAGCATTACCTACCAGATCAGCCGCGCCCTGCAAAGCATCATACATGTAGGTACCGAATCAGCTGGTGGTGAAATCCGTTATACCCGCCGTTTTGATTAAATTACATCACCAACCAGAGTTTTCAGAGTGTAGAACCAGCATATTTTTTTAACATAGGCACAAGCACTCTGAAAACTTTATATCGGGCTTAATCTGTTCGGGACTGATGAATTAAATTAAGATAAATAAATAATCTATACCCACATTGGCTACTTAACTTTCTATAACATCCGCGCAAATTACAAATATCAGAATCTATTTTTGTACATACTGCACATCTGGCTTTATTATTTTTACTCAGCATTAGGCATATTTTAATTGTCGCAACAATACAGATATCAGCAATTTACAGATTCATAGCCGAATTTACTGGTAAAAATAATAAAATTTATAATCATCAGCACAACCAAATACACAAAAATAATTTAATTGCATATTCATTCGATTTTTTTATCCTTATCATCCTTTTAATATAAGATTAAAATTCGAATTATTTTATTAAGCAACAAACAACAATGTAAGCTAAACCATTATTTTCAACCAAAGCATTACAATGCAATATGGATATTATTTTTAGCATAAATTATAAATTTAGAGTTACTTTAATTTCATCAATATCAAAATCACACCGCTGATAAACACAGAATAATTACCCATAATTAATATAAAACCATCACCAATACCTGACAGTTTTTTCAAAACCGACATAACTCCACCAGCACTGCGCCTACCCGGCCGATCTTTTTGTCTAAAAGCACAGTTCCAGCAGGTATGTCAGTTACATACCTGCTCCTATATCCACCCGAAAATCAATTACCGATGCCAATCTAAAAATTATTTACGCCGGTTATCCAGTGCCAAACAGCCACCACCTGCCACAGACAGATACAGAAAAATAAAGCAGTATAATACCGCCATCTCTCCCTTATTCAATTGTGGCATAAGCAAAGTATGGATACCGGCAGACGGCATATGAATAAACAGGTACGCCACTGCCATCTGGCCACAGAGAATAAAAGCCGTAGGCCGCACAAACAGACCAAGTAACAATAAAACACCACCAATTAACTCCAACACACCTGCCGCCCCCATCATCGAGAATAACGGCACCGCACCATGTCCATCAGTCATCGATAGTGGCCATTGCCAGAATTTCGCCGTGGCATGCTGAATATACAAAAACCCTGTAACCAGACGCAGTAAACCTAGTGCATAGCCAGCACCCTTAGCATAAATTTTTTGTGCATTAATCATGGTAATCCCTTCTCTTTGTCCATAAAAAAGAAAACGGACGGTAGTGTATTGAATTTACCATTGAGAAACGATATCATTTTTATAGAATAATTATTTCCTGTAAAGAAACATAAATGGACACATTACAAAGCATGTGGGTTTTCCGTAATGTAGTAGAATTAGGCAGCTTTACCAAAGCAGCTGAATTCATGGATATTTCCACTGCAATGGCCAGCAAGCACCTGCATCATCTGGAAAAAAGCATCCAGGCCAAACTACTCAACCGCACCAGCCGCCGCATCAGCCTTACCGAAGCCGGGCAAGAATACTATCACCGCTGTGTAGAAGCACTTGATACGCTTACCGAAGCCAAACACATTGCTCAGGCTGGTACAGTCAAACCACAGGGGGTGCTTAAAATTACCGCTCCCAACTGGTGTGCCTCACATCATTTCGGCGAACTGATGGCCGAATACCAACGGCAATATCCGAATGTAAGTTTATCCATCTATCTTGACAGCCGGCGTACGGATTTAGTGGCCGAAGGCATCGATCTGGCACTGCGCGTTACCAATCATCCCGAACCAAACCTGATTGTCAAACCCATTACCAAAATTGATTTTTTATGGGTAGCCAGCCCGCAATATCTGCACCAGCACGGAATACCGCACACCATAGCCGATCTGAAACAGCACTATGGCCTGTTACCACAGTATGTCCATCTTGATTTGCCCCTTATGCCTGCTTGCACCAGCAACAGCGCCCTGCTATTACATCAGATGGCACTCAACCATATGGGACTGGCCTACCTGCCCGAATGGATGATAAAAGAAGATATCGAACACCAGCGCTTACAAGCCGTTGACCACTTCGCCTGTCCCCAAAGCCATACCCTGTATGCCGCCTATATGAACCGCGAATTTCTCAGTGCCAAAGTACGCAGCTTTATCGACTTTCTGGCCATGAAATTTGCAACCGACCAAAACCACTAAAATTCAGCCAAACAGCCATAGGGGAAACTGCATGCTCAACCACACCAACGCCATCAGCTTTTTGCAGCAACTGTTTCATTACACCGTCAAAGAAGCCAGCCCGACTAATAAAATGAGCGCGTGGCTGCCAGCACAAAAACCCCGTGGACGGGTAGTTGTCGTGGGGGCAGGCAAAGCAGCAGCAGCCATGGCCGCTGAATGGGAAAGAATCTGGCCACAGGATTATCCGCCACTATCCGGCGTGGTTGTTACCCGTTACGGCCATAGCGTACCAACAAAGCATATCAAAGTACTGGAAGCCAGCCACCCCCTGCCGGACTCTGCGGGACAGGCAGCCGCTCAGGCCTTACTCAATGCTGTAAGCGGGTTAAATGCAGATGATCAGGTATATTATCTGGTATCAGGTGGTGCCTCAGCCCTGACTACCCTGCCGGTAGCGGGTATCACACTGGCCGACAAACAATGCATCAACCGCCAGTTGCTCAGCCACGGCGTCCCCATAGAAGCCATGAATACCCTGCGCAAACATCTGTCGCGCATCAAGGGTGGTCGGCTGGCAGAAGCTGCTGCGCCAGCACACATCACCACACTGGCCATTTCCGATGTAGTCGGCGACGATATCAGCACCATCGGTTCCGGCGCCGCAGTAGCTGATCCAACCACACTGGCCGACATTGAACATATCGTAAA
Source organism: Snodgrassella gandavensis (assembly GCF_914768025.1). Classification (GTDB taxonomy): domain Bacteria; phylum Pseudomonadota; class Gammaproteobacteria; order Burkholderiales; family Neisseriaceae; genus Snodgrassella; species Snodgrassella gandavensis. Next base: position 175,661 of record NZ_CAJZCE010000003.1, read on the forward strand.
CCAGTATCAGCTTAACCTGCCTGCCAGCGTCACCACCTATTTGCACACGGCCAAAGCAGAAACACCTAAACAACTCCCCAACAGTAGTGCACATATCATCATTACCCCGCATCAGGCTTTCAGCGCCGCGCAAAACTGGGCACAAAATCAAAACATCGATGTACTTTATCTGGGCGACCGTATTGGTGGCGAGGCACGGGAAGTTGCTCAGGTCATGGCCGGAATTGCCCTGTTTCAGCGTCATCAGCGCCAGAACAGCAAACCACTGTTAATTCTCAGTGGCGGAGAAACCACCGTTACCCTGAATCAGCAACAGGGATGCGGCGGCCGTAACAGCGAATTTCTGCTGGCACTGGCTATTGCCCTGAATGGTGCCGATAACATATACGCCCTGGCCGCAGACACCGACGGCATTGATGGCAGCGAAGACAACGCCGGCGCATGGCTTACCCCAGACAGCCTGCTCAAAGCACAGCAGGCCGGACTGTGCGCTACTACTATGCTCCAGCAACACCGTGCTTACGACTTCTTTGCCTCAACAGAACAACTACTGCTGACCGCCCCCACCCGCACCAATATCAACGATTTTCGAGCCATACTGGTGCTATAACAAAACCGAATTACAACAGAAATTAGCCTGCTCAGACTTAATTCATAAACAGTTAATATAAATCACAGATTTATATATACAACCGCCAATATAAATAATTTCGTATTTACGATGAGGCCGTAAAAATTATGAAAAATAACGCTCTTATTCGTATTATTTCTTTTAGGGGCATGTGCTCAAAAGATTACTTTTAGTTGTGATAGTTTGCCTACTACTATTGTGGGAATAGCCATATTATGCCGAACTTAAAATCTTTACTGAAGCAAGTAAGTTAAGATTGATATCTGCCGTTGTGAAGTGTCCTATATTAATCGTTGCAGGTACGCATAAAAATGATTTAGTTGATTATAATCATTTAACTATAAAGGATATTCTTTAAATTACAGAAGATATTACAGTTACAATTCGATGTAAAACAGCACCAACCCTTGCCCAAGTTTAACGTACCTGAGTGAGCATTAGCGCTTTTTATAATTTCTTTCTAAAGCTTTGATTTTAAACTTAACTTAGCAAACATCTGTTTAAACTTGCGATTTTCAGACTCGAGTTATTTTAAGCGTTTTATATATGAACTTTCCATACTGCCATATTTTTCTTGCCATTTATAAAAAGTAGAGTTTCCCATATCGTATTTACGGCAAAGCTCTTTAACAGAAATGCCTGCTTCAGCTTCTTTTAATATCGATACAACTTGGTGTTCAGTCATCTTTTCATGAGTAAATCCTCTTTTACTTTTATCATAGAGAATTTTCTACTTTCCTGCTGTACTATTTTAGGATGTGGTTACAAAAACACATATTATTCATGACTGTTACTATAAAACTAGGAAGCTGGCTAATAAAGCACTATTTGAATATATTGAAATCTATTATAGTCGAATACGCCGTCATTTAGCCAATGGCTGAGTATCACCTGAACAATATGAATAACAATATTACCAAAATGATAAAATGATAGAGGTAGGCACTATCTAATATTTTGGCGATGATCAACTGTTGCGGATAAAAAAGGTAAGCCAATAACCAAATAAAACGAATAGAATACAGCTCTGTTGAGAGCGAGTATTTAAAATTTCAGAATTTTTGCCTTTAATTTATCTCCAATAGGCTTTATTAAATAAGCTAAAACATAACAAAGAAAAACAATCACAACATAGAAATAAAAAAACTGAAATCTATTGAATTCATGAAACTGTATCTTTGATACCAGGTAACCTATTAATTGATGATGTAGCAAAAACGCCACAAATGAATATTCTGATAAAAATAATATGATTTTTTTAACTGCGTTTGGGATTGTTATATTTTCATACAAACAAGAAATTATGACATAAGTCATTGCCCACATACTAATTCCCCACATGTTATATGCCATGTAGTGATTTTCAATAAATGTAATAACAATTACGATATATAGTAATGCTACAAATGCCACAAAGAAATTTGCTGTTTTGTTTTTCAATAATAATAGATCAATAACCATCGTGCCTAGTAAAATTTCTGGTAGTCTGGAGATAGGGTTCCAAAATGGATCTTTATTCCACAGAAAAAAATGCTCAATTATGTAAGGAGTATTTTGAATGGCAATAAAAGATGAAATAATAATGATCGTGGTAGCAATATAAATATTTTTATTTTTTAACCAAAAAACGAACGGAAATAATATATATACAAGAAGTATAAAGCCTGTGAACCATTCTCCAATTAAATAATAAGTATTTGGAACGGTTGAATTTAAGTATCCATCTAAAGCTAAAAATGTTATTAGTAATCTAACAGGGTCATTTCCTAGACAAACAGTTGAGAATGACAAAAATAAAAAAACAGCAACAAAAATATAACAAATCCAGAAATAGGGATAAATATTCGCAATTCTCTTTTTTATATAAATTTTTAAATCAAATTTATTTTTTGTTGAGATGTATAGTGAAGCACCTGATGTAATAATAAAAAAAGCAACACCAATCCCACCCAAATAATATTTATGGAAGTAAGGATAATCAACACCATTTTGAGACAACTCGCCAACAAAATGACTTGCAACAATCATCAAAAAACTTATTGCACGAATGAAATCAATGGAATCAATTCTGGTGCTGGGGGAATTTAATTTCTTATTAATAGCTAAATTAGACATAATAAAAATAAAAACTGCGTATTATGATTGAAAGTCTAACGCATTAACAAAACACTATCAACCTTAAACTATAAATACAAAATCTGACTTTAAAAAATTTACATCATTAAAGCAAAAAATAGAGGGAATAAAACATAAAAATTATGTATTGTCGTTTATTAAATTAAACGGTAAGGAATAAGCTGAATATATTACTTATTTAGTGGCATTCACTCACCAAGAGCTTGAATACTTAATGTTATTCAACGCCATATTGGGAAAATTAAATCAATAAATATAATTGGTTTTCCTAAAATATTTTTTGATAATTTAGTTGATATATATTGCTTGTTTATTCTACAAACAAATTTTTTCCAGAATTAGAAATTTGTATTTAATAAGTGCTGACGATTGCGGGCAATTGCAGTTAATTTCTTAATATCATTTTCATCTTGCACAATATGCATCTTTCGATGGCAATTAGGACATAGGGCTACTATATTATCTAATGAATCTGCGCCGTTTTGCGATAGCCATATTACATGATGACATTCCAAATAAGGTTGTTGGTCTTTATTAGCAAAAGGTGCAGGCTGTTCACATAAGTCACAATAACCTTGAGCTTGGCGCTTTACATATTCTACTAACTCCATACTGCGCCGATAGCGCGGTGTTTTCACTGTTATTTTATTAGCCTATTTAAATTCTTGCGTTTGTTATTGAATCCTAGCTACTAGTCTTTTATCTGATAAGCGCTTTAATGCTGATAATTTATCACTTTCATGATGGTTTATCATTTCAACGGGTAAGCCACCTTGCTTCAATCGCAGTGGAAAAATATAAACTTGGCGCCATTGGTTACTCACATCTAATTGTTGAGCAATATAAGGCTCACCAGCTTTGAGCATTTCACCTATATATGTATATTCATGTTCTTTTAATACTTCAAAATAGTGTACTTGCACACCATTATTCTCAATATTAGCTAAAGTTTTATTTTGGGCAAATTCCTAAGACTGATTACCCGATTGCCCCATACCAGTGTAATGTAAAATATCATCTTCCCATACATCGTTATATACAGATTCGAGATGATTAGTAATGAGCACTAATGTGTTTGTTTTATTTGATTTACGCATCCCACCTTGTGGTGAACAGAGAAATAATTCGCACATCTGCTTATTATTTAAAATAGTGCCTTGAGCCAAAGTAATCATAAATCTTTATTATTTGCATAAAACATCAATTGTTAATACTTTAAAATAGTTTATTTAAAATGCCAACACGATGATTGCGATGTGATATACAACTGGATGTTTAATTTCAATCTTTTGATAATGGCTACGGCAAGTATGGCAGAAATGCTGAATTTTTCTGGCAATTTGAATAAATATGCTGCTAGGAGGATTGTGGTACTGTATGGCCGAAATCAGGCAACATGCACTTGCTATTAGCCTATATCATGCGAGTACCATAAAACAATAATGCATTCAGGCTAAAAAGCAGCCAGTGTATCCGTTTGACAGATATACTGGCTTTTTTGCCGCATACCGGCGTGATTCACAACTATTTATGCAGCTATGTTCCGAATATTACAGGACTAGTTCCATCTGGATATTCACTCGGTTAAATGAGCTGGGATGACCGGTGATTTCTTTAAAGCCAGCTTTCTGGTACAGATGAATGGCCGGTTTCAGGCTGGTATGGCTTTCTATATACAGTTTTTTCGCGCCCTGCTCTCGCGCTTTGGCTATCACAGCCTCTATTAGCTGTGAACCAATGTGCTTGCCCTGAGCTTCTGGTGCCACAGCCAATTTGGCCAATTCAAAATCGTAGGGATCACCATCCAATTTTACCAGCGCGCATACGCCTACGGGCTTTCCATTATCCAGTGCAACCAGTATGTAGCCACCTTTTTCAATAATGGCCTGTCTGGGATTATCCAGTAGCTGATAATCGCTGTCTTCCATTTCAAAGTATTTGGCTATCCATGCTGCATTTAAATCCCGAAAAGCAGACTGATAGCGGTCGTTATAATCGACAATCTGCATTTTTTCTGTTGCGCTCATGCTGCATCCTTTACATGAAATTGAGTATCGGCCAACCATGGCGGCGCGCATATAGCGCCAGTTTTTCATCAGGATTAACGGCCACTGGGTCGGTTACTTCTTTCAGTAGTGGCAGATCGTTGTGCGAATCACTGTAGAAATACACTTTGGTAAAATCGCTCAGCCGCTGCCCGCGCTGTGCCAGCCATTGTTGCAAGCGGGTAACTTTGCCCTCTTTAAAGCTGGGCGTGCCAATATAGCGTCCGGTGTAATTACCTGCTGCATCCGTTTCTAACTGTACCCCGATAATATTCTGAATACCAAATGTTTTTGCAATCGGGGCGATAATAAATTCATTGGTGGCGGATAACAGCAACATTTCATCGCCGGCATCACGATGCCCCTGTACCAGCATTTTCGCCATGGTAGAAATATGCGGTACGATAAAGTCGCGCATGTATTCGGCATGCATTTCATCCAGTTCGGCACGGCTGAAACGTGCCAGTGGGGCAAGCTGAAATTGCAGAAATTCATCTATATCCAAACAGCCATTAAGGTAATCCTGATAGAACTTGTCGTTTTTCATATCGACAATTGATTGGTCTACCAATCCTTTTTGCAGCAGATATTTCGGCCATTCATTATCCGAATCACAATTAATCAGAGTGTTATCAAGGTCAAAAATAGCCAGATTCATGCATGTTCCTGTTGTTTGAGTAGCTGGCGCAGTAATGTGAGAGTGATGCGTCGTCCCTGCGCCAGTGAGTAGTCATTCAGGGTATTGAGCATCAGAAGCAGACTGTCCAGATCGCGCCGCCAGTGAGCAAGCAGGTAGCGGATAACTTCGGCATCCACTGGTATCTGCCGCGCATGTGCCATGCCTACCAGAGCATTGAATTTTTCATCATCGCTTAATGGCTTGATTTCGTACACCAGACAAAAGGCCATGCGTGTACGTAAATCTTCACGAATCATGAGCTGCTGGGGCGGAATGGCTGAGCTCAGAAGTAAATTACCGTGACGGCTATTACGAAAATGGTTGAAAAGAGAAAATAGTTGCTGCTGCTCGGTGGCACTAAGTAATTCAATCTGGTCTACGGCAACGCAGTCGAGGTCAAACAGCCAGTAGCCAAGGCCTTCTCTGGCGGCATCAACATATTCAGCTTTCAGCCCGCGCGACTGCGCCTGTGCCACCCATGCTTTGAGCAAATGGCTTTTACCGCTGCCGGCCTCCCCCCAGACAAAAATAAACGGGTCGGCCTGCTGCTGTAATACGTAAATCAATTCTGCATTGGTATGGCCAAGAAATTTATCAAATCCGGGATAGCTGCGATCATCAAAGTCAAATATCAGTTGGTTCACTACGGTAGACCAGTTTGAAAAGGTAGTGCGGCCTTTGATTGTACGCTGTCTGCTTTGTTTATTTCAAGCAGCACAATGGAGTAATTCTGCTGAGGAATAAGGATTTTATGTCTGTCAGTATTGTTTGGGCAGATGCAGAGAAATACTCATTCAGTCGGCGCAGCGGCAAATACTTGTGTCCATAGCTGCTTCACTACCTGATAATGCGCCAGTAAAGTGGCATCTATGAGGGGAGTGACGGCATCGCGCAGGCGGGTATTATGCTGTTGCTGACGATAATAGCGGTAGGCAATACGACTGCCTTCGGCCAGACTGCTGTCTACCAGCCCTAGTTCGGCTGCGATGCTGAGCAAGGCGATATTGCCGTAATTCTGTAATAACTGCGGGTACTGATGTGCGTAGGCCAGTATCAGATACTGCACGATGAATTCGACATCCACGACGCCACCACGGGCATATTTCACATTACTGTCTACGGGCGGATGAGTAGAAAACATTTTTTCGCGCATGGCAATGATTTCAGTGCGCAACTCATCAATATCACGCTGGCGGCACAAGATTTCGTTACGCACTGCATCAAAGCGGGTACCCACTGCTCCGTCTCCGCCAATAAAACGCGCCCGGGTTAAGGCCTGATGCTCCCATATCCATGCACTTTCGCGTTGATAGCGTTCAAATGCCTGTATATGAGTAACAGTAAAACCTGAATCGCCGTTCGGGCGCAGGCGTAAATCAATATCATAGAGCATACCAGCACCAGTAGGTACAGTAAGCCAGCTAGTCAAACGGCGTGCCAGACGGGTATAGATATCGATAGCATCCGGGTGGTCATCGGCAAAAATATAAACCAGATCCAAATCAGAGGTATAGCCTAGCTCTTTGCCACCCAGTTTGCCATAGCCAATCACGGCAAAATGAGGAGTATCAGTGTGCCGGCGCGGCAATTGTGCCCACACTCTTGCCAGTGCGTTTTCAATGATTAAATCGGCCAGTGCAGAAAGCTGGTCAGATAATGCTTCCACCGTCCACAAACCCGCCAAATCCTGCACAGCCAGACGGAAAGTCCACGCATGCTGAAACCGGCGCAACACATCCATTTGTGTTTCAACATCCCCATGGCAGTCATCAAGTAAACGTACCAGTTCCTGTGCATGTGCTGCCCAATCGGTATCTATGCGCATTAATTCATTACTGAGCAGTTCATCCAGCAACACCGGATGCTGTTGTAAATAGGTAGCCACCCAGCTACTCTGGCTCATCAGTCCGGCCAGTTTTTCCAGCGTTTCTGGGTGCTCATGCATAAAAGCCAGATAGGAGCTGCGCCGGCCTATGGCCTCAAGAAAATCCAGTAAGCGGGTTAAGGTGGCATCGGGCTGGGGATATTTGGCCGCCACACTAAGTACGGATGGTATCATTTCATCAAAACGCTGTTGCGCTGCGGGCGATAGCTGTCGGTACTGGCTGCCATGATGTAGCTGTTGCAGACGCGGCACTACCTTTTTAGCATCAAATCCGTACGTTGCCAGCAGGGCTGTTTTTTCTTCACAGTCGCTTTCATCCTGCCATACGCGTACCATATCCGGGTTTTGCGGCTTGGCTTTATCGTCCGGATCAAGAAATATGGCATTAAAAATCTGATTTACGTCCTCTCTGTGCTGATTCAGTGCAGCCAGATAATCGGCATAATCATCATAATCCATACTCTGTGCCAGCATTTGCTGTTGTTCTGCGCCTGTGGGCAGCATCTGGGTTTGCTGGTCATCCCAGTATTGTAAGCGGTGCTCGGTATCACGCAGAAAATGGTAGGCTTGCAGCAAGGTATCCACGTTATCCTGTTGCAGCATGCCTTGCTGTAACAGTGTTTGCAGGGTTTCCTGTGTACCTTTCAGTTGCAGGCTGCGTACTTGTCCGCCACGTATCAACTGGAAAATCTGTGCGACAAATTCCACTTCGCGGATGCCGCCAGCGCCAAGTTTGATATTATCGGCCATGCCCTTACGGGTAACTTCGCGCTGAATCTGCTGATGCAGGCTGCGCATGGCATCGTAGGCATTAAAATCCAGATATTTACGGTACACAAACGGCCGTACCAGTGCGGCTATATTATTCGGATAATCAGTAATCAGGCGCGCTTTTGTCCATGCATAGCGCTCCCATTCCCGCCCGTGCTGAATCAGATACTGTTCCAGTGCCGTTTCATTAATCACCAGTGCTCCGGCATCACCATCAGGACGCAGCCGCATGTCAACGCGAAAAACTTGCCCGTCGCCAGTAATATCATTTAACAGAGCGATGATTTTCTGACCAACTTTGGTAAAAAATTCCTGATTGCTTTTCTGTCGTTTGCCATTGGTGTCACCAGCTTCGGGAAAAACAAAAATCAAATCAATATCAGAAGAAACATTCAGTTCATAACCACCCATCTTGCCCATACCCACTACACTGAGGCGCTGTGGCATGGCACTGTGATCACCAATCGGTTCGCCATACAGGCCTGCATAATAGGCATGCGCATACTGCTCGGCAACATTGATAGCAAAATCAGCCAGATGGGTAATGGTGGTGGTAACTTCAGCCAAATCACTCACGCGCGCCAAATCCCGCGCCATAATATGTGCCATTACATAACGACGCAGCAGGCGTAACTGCCGTGCCAGTTCGGCCTCATTTTCGCTAAGCTGTAATTGCGTCCAATCAGCAAAATCATGAAAATCATCTGCTGTCAGACGCCGTTGCAGCCATGGATAAAGCTTATCCTGATCAAGTAAATGATTATCCAGTAAACGACTAAGAAATAGTGAATATGGGCGGGCAGTGGCGAGAATTTGTGCGGGAGTCATGATGCTATCAATAAGAAAATTAACGCATGGTTACATCATACCGTCTGGTTCTGGCGCTGTGAACCGGCAGCCAAAATACAATCGTTTTCTGTCTGCCCGCGCAACACTGGCCAGCGCCAGTTAACAGGTAAAAATAAAGGGAATATTCAGCCCTGAGCAAATATTCCCTTTAATTGTGCGGTACAGCCACTACGTGGCTGTATCAGTCATTAGTGGTGATGGTCGTGCGCGCCATGCACATGGCCATGTTCCAGCTCTTCAGCAGTAGCTGGACGAATGTCTTTCACCGTTGCGATAAAGCGAATGCGCTGGCCTGCCAATGGATGATTACCATCCACCACTGCTTTGCCATCGGCCACATCGGTAATGCGATATACCATTACCTCACCAGTTTCCGGGTCGTCAGCTTCAAACATCATGCCCACTTCCACTTCAACCGGAAAAACATCCAGCGGTTCAATGCGAATCAAATCTTCTTCCTGTTCACCAAATGCATCATCCGGTGCCAGTGTTACATCCACTACATCGCCTACTTCTTTGTCATGTAACTGTTCTTCCACCAGTGGAAAAATACCATCATAACCACCATGCAAATAGCTAATCGGTTCTTCAGTTTTGTCTATTAGCTGGTTATCAGCATTAAACATTTCATAATCCAGCATCACAACAGAGTTTTTGGCGATTTTCATAACATTTTTCCATAATAAACTGCATTCGCAGCAAACAGTGTCTAGTTTAACATGGAACAGGCAAAGCCACATGCCGCAGCCGTAAAGTGCGCCATCAGGATTGCAGACTATTCAGCCGTGCCATCATACTGGCCAGAATACTTTTGCCTTCCGACTGGCTAACAATGGGTTCACTGCCCTTGCGTCCGAGTAAACGAATGTCTTCAGCCGGCATCTCGTCGATAAAACGGCTAGGCTCATGAAACTCCCATGAACCGGCACGTTTGCGTTTATGACAATGAGTCAGCGTCAGGGTTTGCCGTGCCCGGGTAATACCCACATACATCAGCCGGCGTTCTTCATCAATATTGCCTTCTTCCACACTGTCGGCATGGGGGAAAACACCTTCTTCGCAGCCCACCAGAAATACATGCGGATATTCCAGTCCTTTGGAAGCATGCAGCGTTGACATGCTTACCATATCCGCATCTTCATCTTCTTTGCCCTCGAGCAATGTCATCAGTGCAATCGTCTGGGCTATTTCAAGGATATTTTTGCCGTCTTCTTCGCCTTTTTTGCCTATCCAGCCAAGCAAATCCCGAACATTGCACCATTTAATTTCTCCGGCACGCCCTTCTTCGGTATTGAGCAGATGTGCCTCATAAGCAATATCAGAAAGCAGATTGTGCAGCAGGCTAGCGGCAGCTTCTGTACTGGCACGTGCCTGATAATCGGACAGCATAGCCATAAACTGCTGTAAAGGTTCGCGGCTTTTTGGCGACAGTTCCACTAAAGCATCCATACTGCGTGCGGCTTCAAACAGACTGCATTGTGCCACTTTGGCATAATTATTCAGTTTGGCCAGCGTGGTTTCGCCTACTCCTCGCCGTGGTGTCGTCACTGCGCGTAAAAATGCCGGATCATCATCAGGATTGGCCAGCAAACGCACATAAGCGAGCACATCCTTGATTTCAGCCTTATCAAAAAAACTTTGTCCCCCGGAAAGCCGGTACGGGATACGCCGGCTGCGCAAGGCTTCTTCAAATACCCTTGCCTGATGATTACCTCGATACAAAATAGCAAAATCCCGGTAATGCACCGCATCACCACCAACCAGCTTCTGATGAGCAATCCGGCTTACCACCAAATCAGCTTCATGGCTTTCATTTTTACAGGCAATCACATCAATCATGTCGCCAAGGCCATATTCACTCCACAAGGTTTTGGCAAACAGCTTGGGATTATGCGCAATAACCTGATTGGCAACCCGTAATATGCGTGCTGTAGAGCGGTAGTTCTGCTCCAGCTTAATAATTTTCAAATCCGGATAATCCTGCTGTAGCAGACGCAGGTTTTCCATATTGGCGCCACGCCACGCATAGATACTCTGGTCATCATCGCCTACGGCGGTGAATTTACCCTCCGCGCCAGTAAGCAGACGCATTAAAGCATACTGGCAGGTATTGGTATCCTGACATTCATCCACCAGCAAATAACGCAAACGTAATTGCCATTTATAGCGAATATCTGCCTCTGATTGCAACAGCTCAACCGGAATGCGGATTAAATCATCAAAATCCACCGCCTGATAACTGGTCAGGGTATCCTGATAGGAAGCGTATAACTGCCCGATCTGATGTGTCCACGGGTCTTCTGCCTGCTGAATAATTGCTTCAGGTGTGAGTAGGCTGTTTTTCCACAGTGAAATCTGGTGTTGCGCTTTGAATACCATTTCCCGGCCACTACTGCCCAGTAACTCGCTGATAATTTTGCCCGCATCGGCGCTGTCCAGAATGGAAAACTGTTTTTTATATCCGGCGGCCGCCGCTTCTTCGCGCAGAAAGCGCATCCCCAGTGAATGAAAGGTACATATGGTTAAACCACGTGTCTGCGGTTTGCGCAATAAATGCCCCACCCGCTCTTGCATTTCACGTGCTGCTTTATTGGTAAAAGTGATAGCGGCAATCTGCTGTGGTGGATAATTTGCCTGAGTAATCAGATAAGCAATTTTCTCGGTGATAACACGCGTTTTGCCGCTGCCAGCACCAGCCAGTACCAAGAGTGGTCCAGCAAGATAATGAATGGCTTCGTGTTGTTGCGGGTTTAAATTTAACATGGTTTTAATGATGCTTTCCAGCAAGGCAGAACAAGGTTATGTACCTGAAAACCGTAGCTACGGCATGCTGGCCGATAAGCAGCATGCTTTATAGCTGCCAGTCGATCGGAGTCATGCTGTGCTCTTGCAGGTATGCATTGGCTTTGGAAAAATGCTTGCAGCCAAAAAAACCCCGATAAGCTGATAAAGGCGAGGGATGTGGTGCAGACAATACCAGATGCTTATGGCGGTCGATCATGGCACCTTTTTTCTGTGCATGACTACCCCACAGCATAAACACCACATGCTCACGCTCGGCATTCAGCACAGCAATTACCCGATCAGTAAAAGTTTCCCAGCCCAGTTCTGCATGTGAATGAGCCTGTCCGGCGCGCACGGTTAAAACAGTATTCAGCAGTAGTACCCCCTGTTCTGCCCAAGGCTGCAAATAACCATGCTGTGGAATATGAAAGCCGGGAATATCATCCGCCAGCTCTTTATAGATATTGACTAATGAAGGTGGAATGGCAATACCCTGCCGTACGGAAAAAGATAAGCCATGTGCCTGTTGCGGGCCATGATAGGGGTCCTGACCAAGAATCACCACCTTAACCTGAGCAAACTCAGTTGCCTTGAATGCGTTGAACACATCCTGAGCAGGCGGATAAATTACCTTGCCGGCCAATCTTTCCGCACGTACTACTTCAAGAATATGCTGAAAATATGGTTGCTGTTTCTCTGCACCAATTGCCTGATGCCATGTCTGCATTAGCACTCCCCTGTGTGAAAAAAGGGCAATTCCTGCCTTACCCTGATTAACTGTCAAGCAAGCAATTTTAGCATACAGATGAAACCATTAATCACGTTTTATGCGCCAGAAATGGGCTAATGGACCATAACCATGGCCAAGATGCCAGTGCCGGCCAGCCTCAATCGCACCATGCACATAGCTTTTAGCTGCTGCAACCGTATTGGCCAGACTCTCATGCTTGGGACGCAACGCAGCTATCGCAGCTGAAAGTGTGCAACCGGTACCATGAGTATGAGAAGTATTAATTCGTAAACTTTTGAAACATACCGGTTCACAATCCACCTCCAGCAACCAGTCAGTTGCCTCCTCAGAATCATCGCGATGCCCCCCCTTTACCAGTACAGCCTGACACCCCTCATCCAGCAATATCCGCCCTTGTTCCAGCATTTCCTTATCCGTGGTGGCAATTGGTTTATGCGTCAGCGTAGCCAGTTCAAACAGGTTAGGCGTAAGAATATCAGCCAGCGGCATTAGCAGTTGCTTCATTGTCTGTACCGTATTCTCTATAGACAATGCCGAACCAGATGTAGCCACCATCACCGGATCTAATACGGTAAAAGGCAGGTGATATCGCTGTAATACTTCCGACACCGTACGAATACTGTCAGTATCAGCGAGCATACCGATTTTAACCGCATCAATGCGAATATCCGACATCACAGCAGCACACTGCGCCTCAAGCATATCCGGAGGTACAACCATTACCTGCTGTACACCAAAAGTGTTTTGCGCAGTAATGGCGGTAATAACACTGGTACCATATGCGCCAAGTGCAGCAAAAGTTTTTAAATCCGCCTGAATACCAGCACCACCACTGGAATCAGAACCAGCAATAGTCATTGCACGAGGGTAAGGCTTGGCCAGCGCCATAGGCATCTCTCTAAATATTTCTATTAGTCAACGAATTAACTTATATATACTTCCTGCAAAAAAAACAAGCCTGTGAAAATATCCACCTGCTGCCCAATCTGCCCGTTTGTAAAGACAAAAGCGGGCAAAGCGTGGATTCTTTCAAACAAAAACAGAAACTTAACCAAAACAATCAGTCAGTAAAACTGTGCTCAGCGCCCGGAAAAATTTTTGCCTTTACCTGATTTACATAAGTACTGATTGCGGCCTGAATACTGTCATGCCCCTGCATGAAATTTTTGACAAATTTAGCGGTTTTACCCGGATAAATACCCAGCATATCGTGCATTACCAGTACCTGACCATCACAATCCACACCAGCACCGATGCCGATAGTAGGGCAGCTTACTGTGGCAGTAACCTGTGCTGCCAGCTGTCTGGGGACACATTCCATCAACACCATATCCGCCCCGGCCTGTGCATGCGCCTGAGCATCGGCCAGCAATTGTGCCGCAGCCTCGCCACGACCCTGCACTTTATAGCCGCCCAGCGTATGAACGGATTGCGGAGTAAGCCCGATATGTGCACAAACCGGAATACCGCGCTGCTGCAAAAACTGCGTGGTTTCAGCTATCCATGCTCCGCCTTCCAGTTTAACCATGTGCGCACCAGCCACCATCAGGCGCACAGCCGCAGCAAAAGCCTGCTCCTTACTTTGCTGATAGGCACCAAACGGTAAATCGGCCACAATCAATGCCTGCTGATTGCCACGCGCCACCGCAGCCGTGTGGTAACAAATATCCTCCACACTAACTGGAATGGTAGAAGTTTGCCCCTGTACTGCCATGCCAAGTGAATCACCAATCAGCAGCACATCAACACCTGCATCACTCATCAGGTGGGCAAAGCTGGCATCATAACAGGTCAGCATAGCAATTTTTTCGCCAGCCGCTTTCATCTTTCTTAAAGTGTGAATAGTATGCATAAACAGATAAATCCGTTAATTATGTTCATTAGAAAAATATTGCCGGTGGCTATTGCTTATTTGCCTGTTGTCGGAAAATTGACAAAAGACATGGGTATAAGTTAACGCAAATAGCATCCAGCCTGAATTAATGACCGGCAAAATACCATAGACACCCGTCATACCAGAGCAGATTAACAAACATTTTGCTAGCAGCCGCATTTTCATTAACCTAATAAATAATCGCTAACAATTAATTCAATTCGAGCATAGTAATTAAGCTGGGCAGCTAAATTTGGTCGCACTGCTTTACCACCAGACTTGAGCTGTTTTATTGACTGCTGAATTTTGCAGCCAACAACCAATTATTCAGCAAGCCAATATAGAAAAACTGTACTTTTCCAACAGAAAAATACAGTTTACTACCATGCTCATTTGCAAATCAGTCTGCTAAATAGCAGACAAACAGCATAATATCATTGATATATTTTTACCTTAGTTAAACAGCGTAACTAGCTAAAATAACACATTTACGACAGATACAGGCTGCAATAATTATCACAACCAGCAGATATGAACAGCCTTTTTGCAAGGCCACATCAGGCAGTTACTCACTCAAATTCAGATAATTACGACTACCCTGCATATTGGCAATGGTATTGAGCAACAGCTCAAAATGGTCGTCATTGCCAAGAAAATCCAGCTCATTGGTATTGGCAATTAACAGAGGAGCGTGCTGGTATAAGTGAAAAAAACGACGATATTCTGCATGAATCTGCTGTAAATAACCCGCAGGGAACAGGTTTATCATCCCATCTTCACGCTGATGCAGACGCCTGTCCAACAAGTCATCATCTGCTTCCAGATAGATCACCAGATCGGGTACCGGAAATTTCGGCATCACTTTCTGTTTGATTTGCCAGTACAGAGTCTGTTCACCTTCACGCAAAATTACCGGTACATATATCTGATCTTTTTCCAGCAGAAAATCAGCAATTATCCGTGAACGCCGCTCATCCTCAGCATAAATCACATTGATTGCTTCACAACGACGCATCAGAAAATGCATCTCGGTGGCCAAGCCATGATTCGTGGCATTCAGATAAAATTTTTCCAGAAACGGATTACTTTCCGGTATTTCCGATAACAATAAAGCATCGAAATACTGCGCCAGACGACGGCTTAAAGCTGATTTGCCACTGCCTATAGACCCTTCTACGACAATGTAGCGATAATCCATATTTTCCCCCGCCCTAGTCCTGACCGTTAGCCATAATTGTTACCGCATCTGGCTGTGCCTTCAATAATTTTGCTGCCAGAGTCGAAGCACTGCCATGATTACCAATCGCATAATCCGGCGCAATGGCAGCCAGCGGAACCATCACGAAAGCACGCTCATGTGCGCGTGGATGAGGCAGTACTAAATCAGCATCATTAAAAATCTGATGATGATAATCAATCAGATCCAAATCAATAACACGCGGACCATTAGGCACATCGCGCACCCGCCCCTGCTGCTCTTCCAGCTTTAGCAAGACTTGTAACAGCTCAGGTGCACTCAGCGAAGTATGAACCAAT
Organism: Snodgrassella gandavensis; assembly: GCF_914768025.1. GTDB lineage: Bacteria > Pseudomonadota > Gammaproteobacteria > Burkholderiales > Neisseriaceae > Snodgrassella > Snodgrassella gandavensis. The sequence goes on from NZ_CAJZCE010000003.1 coordinate 191,601, forward strand.
ACCACCGCATTGACAAAATCAGGCTGGGCAGTCAGCCCTACCGGCTTAGTAGTGTAAAGTGGTGAAATTGCCTTGACCCGGACGCCTTTAACCTGATTTAAGGCAGCCATGGCTGCTTTAACCTGCTGGCGCGGATTTTCCAGATTAGCCCCTAAAGCAATAACCGCTGTCACTGTATTCATGCTTCCTCCTGCTTGGATTGCTTGGTTCGTCTGTTACGATATCGTTTTTGCCTTGTGGATGTTTTTTCCATCTGCATGGCAGTACCAATCAACTGCTCACGCTCTGCATCCGAACCATGCTGAAAAGCCTGCCACCATTGAACGACTTCCTGCGGCAATTCGCCCAGACTTGCACGCAGACACATAAAATCAAAAGCGGCGCGAAAACGCGGCTGGCCAAGTAAACGATAAGGCCGTGCCCCGCGCATAATTTCAAACTGAGGTTGTAAAGACCAGATTTCACGCATAGTAACACTATACCGCTGCGGCACACCCCAGCGTTTGTCCACATACTGACGCTCCGAAGCGATGGCCGCATTCATAGCCGCATTGGTACGCATACCAGCAGCTTGTTCGCGCTGCCACGCATCCCTGATGTGCGGCCACAATACAGCAGCGAGTACAAAACCCATCGAAACCGATTTATCTGCCCGCAGACGTTCATCCGTATTATGCAGAGCCAGTGCAACAATATTATCATTACTTTCACCGCCCGGCATCAGTGCATCCAGCAGTGGATGAACATTTTTCAGCCCAAGAACAGCCATCTGATGCAAACATGCTTGCGCATTGCCACTGAATAAAATTTTTAGTACTTCATCAAACAGTCGGGCTGGCGGTTCCCGCTGTAATAACTGCGCACATTCAGCAATCGGCATAGACGTATGCTTATCCACAGTAAAACCGAGTTTGCCTGATAGTCGAGCTGCACGCAACATTCGTACGGGGTCTTCCTGATAGCGCTCCAGTGGATTGCCAATCATCACCAGACGTCGGTTACGGATATCTTCAACGCCATGATGGAAGTCCAGAATAATCTGACGTTTCGGATCATAGTACAAAGCATTGGCGGTAAAGTCACGGCGCATTGCATCCTGTTCAAGAGTGCCAAAACTGGCATCCTTCATGATCCGACCCAGCTCATTGTGGCTATTGACAACCCCTCCTCGGAAAGTTGTTACCTCAATCGTTTCCGGGCCCACCATAACATGCACAATCGGGAAACGCCGCCCAATAATGCGACTGCGCCTGAACAGCTTACGTACCTGCTCGGGCGTGGCATTAGTCGCCACATCAAAATCTTTAGGTGTCACACCAAGCAACAAATCACGCACGGCACCACCCACCACATAAGCCTCATATCCCTCTTTCTGCAAGCGGGTAATAACTTTTTCCGCAGCAAAACTAAGCTCATCTGCCTGAATATGGTGTTGTGCTAATGGTATTTCCCGTTTTCTGCCACCACGGGCAGTCCTTCGCGGCAAAACCCTGTGTAACCACTTTGTTAGCATAAATAATACAATAATTTATAAAAAAAATACTCGCGTGCCGCAGCAAACACGACCGATAAAGCGGCATAGTATAACCTATCTGTCCATCTCTCATCATTCCTTGCTGCTAAACCAGTGCAATTGGATCAGCATCTACACCAGAATGGTCTAATTTGTATATAATAATACACTCGTTCCTGAATACCATATGCAGAAGAAATCAATATGTACAATTATCAGTCTGATACTACCCAGTTTCTGAATGAATTTCTGGCTAAACACCCCGAAGAAGCTCAGGTTCAGCTAAAACACCGTGCCATGTTATGGGATGTTCAGCTCAATCCAGAAGATGAAGCAAATTTCGCCGCAGCCAAACTGCCGAAAAAAGGCTATACCTATCTGACAGAATAATCGCTGGTCGGCCTGTCATGAGTCAACACACCTGTCTGAGTACGCCCGTATTAGAGCAATATCTGGCCGGGATTAACCCTGTAGAAGAGCCATTGCTGGCACAGCTTCGAGCAGAAACTGCGCGGCACCGCAAGGGTGATATGGGCATTGCACAGGAACAGGCAAATTTAATGGTGTGGCTGGCACAGCTAATTCAGGCGCGCAACTATCTGGAAATCGGTGTATTTACCGGCTACAGTAGCACAGCAATGGCACTGGCACTGCCTGAAGACGGGCACATTACAGCCTGCGACATCAATGTTACTTATACCGATATTGCCCGTCGCTATTGGCAGCAGGCGAATGTCAGCCACAAAATACAGTTACACCTGCAACCGGCACTAATCACACTGGATAAACTGATTGCCAGCAATCAGACCAATCATTACGACATGGCACTGATAGATGCCGACAAAACACCCACCCCCCATTATTTTGAACGCTGCCTGCAATTGGTTCGCCCCGGCGGCATTATTGCCATAGACAATGTACTGCTGCATGGCCGTGTTGCTCAGGCAGCCCATGGCGGTGAATCTGAAAGTGTCCTTATCATGCGCCAGTTTAATGCTGGCCTGATATACGATCAGCGCATACGTCCATTAACCATACCGCTAGGCGATGGCTTGACACTTATTCAGAAAAAATAATAACAATTACCCAGAGGAGAAAAGCACTTCATGCCACATTCAAACTATCGCTATTTCAGTCTGGCACTAATGGCCATCCTAACCATCAGCGCATGTAGCACCATACCTGCTTTTTCTGGCACACCTGTTAGCGCTACTTCAACTAAATCAGCCGCTGATACTACCCAAACTGCTGACCAGCTCAGCCAGATTCAGATACAACTGGCGAACCTGCAAACCCAGATTGATGGCCTGCAAAATCAGATGAACGATATTCGCCAGCAACAGACAACCCTGTCGCGTTATATAAATGTACATATTCCGGCCAGTGATGTGATTGCAACCAGCGACCCGGCTGCTAACGACAATATCAGCGAAGCACGCCACTTATACAATGCAGGGCTCTATGCACAAAGTATCCGACTACTAAAAAATGCTGATAGTGGTGGTAATGGTAGTGCTCCGGCACAGGAACGCATGTGGTTACTCCTGCAAAGCCATTCCCGATTAAACAACTGTGAATCGGTTATCAATATTGGCAAACGCTTTACCAACCTATTCCCGCAGAATAACCATAGCCCCAATGCTCTGTATCAGGTGGCACAATGTCAGGCACATTTACAGCAGCAGGATATTGCCCGTACCACCTATCAGCACATTATTAGCACGTATCCCAACAGCAGTGCGGCCAGCAAAGCCAGACATCTGTTAAAAAAATAACCCGAGTAAATAAGGCACAACATGAACACTCCACTAATCGGCATCATTATGGGCAGTAACAGCGATTATCCAGTAATGCAGCAGGCAGAACAATTTTTGCAACAATTCTGCATTCCATATGAAATACGCGTTGTTTCCGCCCATCGTACTCCGGATTTAATGTTTGAATATGCCGAAAGTGCTCGTGCACGTGGTTTGAAAGCAATTATTGCCGGTGCCGGAGGCGCTGCTCACCTGCCAGGCATGGTTGCCGCCAAAACTACCGTTCCAGTATTGGGTGTACCTGTTCCGAGCAAATATCTGCGTGGTGAAGATTCATTATTATCTATCGTACAAATGCCTAAAGGCGTACCCGTAGCCACATTCGCCATTGGTGAGGCTGGTGCAGCCAATGCCGCCCTGTTTGCCATCTCACTACTAGCCAATGATAATCCCGAGCTGGCACAGAAACTGACTGATTTTCGTGAAAATCAGAAGCAAAGCGTTCTGGCCATGAATTTACCCAGCCAGCCTGCCTGATTGCAATAAGTTCTTGTAGCCATCTTCTGAATAACAGCCCATGCTGAACAGAATTACCCTAGTGCAGTTAGTATGATATATGTTTATTACCCACGCAGATTAAATATTACATCATTACCTGCCTGCGGTTCTATCGCCGCATTATTGCAAAACAACAATATCGAGTTAATACAGCGAATAAAACACAAAAGCATTAGATAACTGCCGAGAAGATAGAAAAAATAGTGTTAAATAAATTTTTTACAAATTAGGTGAACTAAAAAATATTAAAACCAGAAAAACAAATTAGTTTTAATCAATATAATTATACTAAAGATGAGTTAACTCAATAGTACGCTAAAAATATTATATTGATATTTGATAGTGCCTTAAATTTATTGGTAATAATGGTATATTTATGATTAATTTTACTTTGCAGTCACTAGAAAAAGGCTTGCCTGGGTTAACTTTTGAGTTCGCTATACCAGCAACCAAAGATAATGCTTGGAGTGAAACATCAAAATATCTGGCAGAAAGCGCATTTTGCTTTATTGAAGGTATTATATACAACAATGTATCCAAGTATCAAAACTATGGCCATTGGGGAACAACTGAAGTGAATAAAGCACAGTGGTTCTCTATAAAATCAGAGTTAATTAAACTCAAATATAAGGTTGATCACTCCCAAAAGCTAAACGAGCTTAAACATGATTTATTTGATTTTAAATTTATTTTTGATGATGATGATTTACAAGAAATGACAAAAAATTTTTCCCAATATAAATTACCGTTGTCACAGATGATTAGTGACTTTATAACATGGATTGATGGCAATATACAAAAATATGGCTCAATCTATATTTTGGGTATATAACACTCTCTTTTTTAATATATTAGCGAATGTACCATAATAACAATTATTGATTAGATTCCGCGATTAACAGTAATAAATGACCAAGTCTTCAAAGTGAAAAAGCTACTTTCACCATACAAACTAAAATTAAAAATACTGTTAGCATAATAAATGCAATCACATAAACGTATTGCCAATTCTTAAATAAAAAAATAATCACCCTGTAATCACAATTAAGAGCAACTATTCTTCTATACTTGGGAGTGAAAAGATTAATTGTACGCCAATAATAATTCCCAATATTGTACCTATTACGCGTAATTATAAACGCTGTTTAGTGGTTAAATAGTTAAGTTGGTACACAAACAAACTAATTAAAATAATCCTATAACCATTTTCTTAAAAAGAGAAGATGAGACTAGAAAGGAGGAAATGAGACTAAAAAAGATATTAAAAAAAGAGTTCACTTATTTTAAACTCTTAGAATGTTTCATTTTCTCTTTTTTAAGATTTTATATACATCTAATTCATTGATTAAAAATATTATTTCAAAATTTCATGAACTGGTTCGAGCTAATTAATCAACTTAATAAATGGGAGAAAAATTTCTTGTTTCACTCCCCTGCTTCTTTCACCTTAATAATGTAAGTTTTCTCAAAGTCATCAGAAGATAATTTCCAGCCATTCGCATACCGAAAACCAGAGCTATGCGAATTAACAGAAAATACACCTATATTTTCTGTATCTCAAAGAAGCGGTAATTTTCTAACATCGCATTCTATATAGATATCATATCCTGATTTGTGGAATGGCAAGACATATTCAAATAATAAAATTAAGGGGTAGTTATTTGTTAAATTCCGCTAGGGGCTAATAACCCAAGGATGAATGTAATCGTTTGTGATTGTATCAATAAACATAAGCCGCAAAAAAATTGTTGCACTCACTCGTTTGTGATTATATTTCTCTGCTTTAACCAACTTAGTTTTAATACTTGGATAGGCTATACTAACTCATACAGCTTTTTAGTGAGATAATTGCATAGTTTATCTGCGCAGGATTCATTCCTATTTTAAATATTGACAATAAATTATTTAACCAAAAATCCTGTACACCATAATAATGGTTGAGTTATATACTTATAAATATAATTATTTTTTATAATATATTTATATACTACCTATTTCATTACTGAAAAATACAAATCAGATTCGAGCAGTATTTAGTCATAACTAAATATTATTATCCTGTCCGCAAATAATACACACGGATAGAACAAAAACGGTTACTGCATAATGGCAGTAACCGTTTTTCTGTATCTGAAAAATTATTTGTTGGTGCGTAAATCCTTACGCAGAATCTTGCCTACCGCAGATTTAGGCAATTCCGTGCAGAACTCAATATCTTTTGGCACCTTATAGCCAGTCAGATTCTGGCGGCAATGGGCAATAATCTGTTCACGCGTTAGATTGGGGTCGCGCTTAACCACAAATAATTTAATCGCCTCACCACTTTTCTCATTGGGTACACCAATACAGGCTACTTCCAATACTTCAGGCATGGCGGCCACGATTTCTTCCACTTCATTCGGATAAACATTAAATCCCGATACCAGAATCATATCTTTCTTGCGGTCAACCAGACGTACATAGCCTTTGGCATCAATTTCAGCCATATCACCAGTAGCCACAAAGCCACGGCTATCCAGTACTTTAGCGGTTTCTTCCGGCCGGTTCCAGTAGCCCTTCATCACCTGCGGCCCCTGTACCCATAATTCACCTACTTCACCAATACCCAGCACCTTACCATTATCATCACGGATTTCGATATCCGTATTCGATACCGGTAAGCCAGCCGTACCTGTGTATTCAGGATTATTTAAAGGATTGGCACACACGCCCGGGCTGGCTTCAGTCAGGCCATAGGCATCGATAATCGGTACACTGGTAATGGCTTTCCATTCCTGCGCCACTATTTTCTGAGTAGCCATCCCGCCGCCCAGAACCAATTTCCATGATGAAAAATCAATGGTTTTAAATTCCTCATTATGAATCAGCGCATTAAACAGTGTATTGACTCCGCTCATTACCGTTACCCGATTCTTTTTCAATACTTTAACCAAAGCATTGATATCACGCGGATTGGTAATCAAAATATTCTTGGAACCGGTATTGGCAAAAATCATAATATTCACAGTGAGTGAAAAAATATGATACAGCGGCAATGGCGTTACCACCACTTCCTCGCCCGGCGTCAGATTGGCCTTAATCCATTCCGATGCCTGCTGCATATTGGCCACGATATTGCCATGTGTCAGCATTGCCCCTTTGGAAACACCAGTTGTACCACCGGTATACTGCAATAACGCTAAATCTTCCAGTTCCAATGGTACTGGGGTAAAACGCTGTTTTTTCCCCAGCGCCAATGCCTGAGCAAAAGTTATCGACTGGGGAAGATGAAAAGGCTTCACCATTTTTTTAACTTTGCGCAGCATGAAATTGACGACGCTGCCTTTCAGCCAGCCAAGCATATCGCCCATACTGGCAACAATTACCTGCTTAACTGCGGTTTGCGCCAATACTTCAGCCACTGTATGGGCAAAATTTTCCAGCACGATAATGGCAGTGGCACCTGAATCAATTAGCTGATGTGCCAGCTCCCTTGGTGTATACAGCGGATTGACATTTACCACTACGCCACCAGCCTGCAATACCCCAAATACGGTAATCGGATATTGCAATACATTCGGCATCATGATTGCTACCCGTTCACCTTTTTGCAGCTTCAGTACATTCTGTAAATAAGAAGTAAACTGATTCACATAAGTAGCAGTTTGCGTATAAGTAAGCGTTGTGCCCATATTGGAAAAACTTGGCTGTGGGCCAAACTTCTTCACACTGGTGTGGAGCACGTCAATAATCGACGAATAAGCACGCACATCTACTTCTGCCCGCACCCCTTCCTGATAACTTTGTAACCAGATTTTTTCCATTATCTTTTATCCTTTGCAACAATGCGGCTGATTTAAAAGGAAGTAAGGAAATTTCAGTCGAAACCGACTGTAAAGAAAACATCAAATCAGAACTTCAGCATCATTGCCAGTAAGATGACTGCCTGCATCCAGACAATCTGTTGAAACTAAACTAATTATTATAAATACTGTGACTATCGGTATCGCTGATAATACCACCACCCAGACAAATCTCGCCAGCATACAGTACCGCAGATTGCCCGGGCGTCACTGCCCATTGCGGTTCATCAAACACCAGCTCGGCACACCCATCATCCAGATAACGCAAAGTAGCCTGCGCGTCTGGCATCCGGTAACGGGTTTTTACCCCATAACGGCCTTCAGCCGGCCGCTGTGGAGTAGTAAAACTCAAATCATGCATAATCAGGCTGCGACTGAATAACAGCGGGTGATCATGTCCTTGCACCACCACAAGCTCATTACGCGGCAGATTTTTACCCGCAACAAACCAAGGTTCGCCATCACCGCCAATACCCAAACCTTTACGCTGTCCCAGAGTGTAATACATCAGGCCTTCATGTTCGCCGACTACTTTGCCTTTTGGCGTTACCATTGCACCCGGGTTGGTAGGCAGATAACGCTGTAAAAACTGTCTGAAAGGTCGCTCACCAATAAAGCAGATACCGGTACTGTCTTTTTTCTTTGCTGTCGGCAATTGTGCCTGTTCAGCCAGCAGACGTACCTGAGATTTTTCCAGCTCACCCAGCGGAAACAAAGCGCGTTGCAACTGATAGGGTTGCAGACGATACAGAAAATAGCTCTGGTCTTTATTCTGATCCTGCCCCTTGAGCAGATAATGTACGCCATCACGCACATCTTTGCGCGCATAATGTCCGGTAGCAATCAAATCAGCACCACCGGCCAGTGCGTGCTCCAGAAAACACTTGAATTTAATTTCAGCATTGCACAGTACATCAGGATTGGGGGTACGCCCAGCCTGATATTCCTGCAAAAAATACGCAAAAACATTGTCTTTGTACTGGCCGGCAAAATTAACAATATCGATATCCATACCAATCAGGTCGGCTACTGCTACCGCATCGAGTGAATCCTGCTTGATGGAGCAATACTCGTCATCGTTATCGTCTTCCCAGTTTTGCATGAAAACACCGCGCACATCATAACCGCCCTGTCGGAGCAGCCAAGCAGTGACCGATGAATCCACACCACCGGACATACCAACAACAATACGTTGTGATAAATTTGCTTTTGTATTCATTTACATTCATCCAAAACCGGCGCAGATTGTGCCACAGCCAGAGCTTAGCCACAACTTACCGGCATAATTAATTCTGTAGCAAACTAACTTTCTGCCAGCATAAATACACAGTAATCAGCAAAAAAACAGCATTATTTAACATAAAAAAAATCTAACAGAGCAGCAACAGAATAAATAACACAGGCTGCCAGCACTGCTTTATTTGCCCACGGACAAACAATCACAATACCGGCAGCCTGTGCAAATGCAAATCAGACTCAATTCTGGCGCAGTCGGCGCAATACTTCATCACGCCCCAGTAACGCCAGTACCTGATCAATCGAAGGGGTCTTACCTGTGCCACATACGGCCAGACGTAAAGGCATACCCAATTTACCCATTTTAATATTTTCTGCCTCACAGAATGGCGCAAACAGTGCATGAATACTTTCTGCATTCCACTGTGGCAGCCGTTCTAGCTCAATAGCAAAGCGCTGCATGCGCACAGGCGCATCTGCATCCCAGTGTTTAGCTACTTCTTTCTCACTCGGCGTGGCTTTTGCATAGAAATATCTGCATTCTTCGGCCAACTGATTCAAATCCTGAGCACGCTCCTTAACTAAGGCAACTACAGCAGTCAAAGCCGGCTGTTCAGTAACTTCAATGCCTGATTGTGCCAGACGCGGACGTATCAGCTCAGCCAGCCGGGTATCATCACTGGCCTTAATATGCTGCGCATTCAGCCACAACAGTTTCTCATGGTCAAAACGGCTGGCTGAGGGGCTGACATCCTTTAAGTCAAACCATTCAATAAATTGTGCCATGGTGAAGAATTCATCATCACCATGACCCCAGCCCAGCCGCGCCAGATAATTCAGCAAGGCTTCCGGCAAAATACCCTGCTTATCGTAATCAACCACACTTACCGCATCACGGCGCTTGCTCATTTTCGCGCCTTTTTCATTCAATATCATTGGCAAATGAGCATATTGCGGCAATGTAGCGCCCATGGCACGCAGAATATTAATCTGCTTGGGAGTATTGTTGACATGGTCATCACCACGAATTACCTGTGTGATACCCATATCATAATCATCTACTACGACACAGAAATTATAGGTAGGTGTACCATCAGCACGCGCAATAATCAGGTCATCCAAATCCTGATTGGCAATGGCAATGTGTCCTTTAACTAAATCATCCCAAGCCGTTTCACCGGTGAGCGGCATTTTAAAACGCACTACTGGCTGCACACCTTCTGGTACAGGCGGCAGGGTTTTACCCTCATCCGGACGCCAGCGACGGTCGTACCAGAAATGTTCACCACGCGCTTCGGCTTCCTGCCGCATCGCTTCCAGTTCTTCACGGCTGGTATAGTCATAGTAGGCATGGCCGGATGCCAGCAGTTCACGCAAAACTTCCGCATAGCGGTCAAAGCGTTGCGTCTGGTAAAACGGACCTTCATCATAATCCAGACCGACCCAGTGCATACCATCCAGAATAGCCTGCACCGATTCAGCCGTAGAACGTTCCAGATCCGTGTCCTCAATCCGTAACACAAATTTACCCTGCTGTTTACGCGCAAACGCCCATGAAAACAAAGCTGTGCGCACACCGCCAATATGCAGAAAACCGGTAGGACTGGGAGCAAAACGAGTACGTATCATGATTACCATTCGGACACAGAAAACCGCTATTGTACGCGCAAGCCGAACTAAACAAAACCCATCCGTGCTATGCTTGCATCTGATACTTTTATTGTCTGAAAGGCGGTATACGCATATGACAACCCAGAAACGTGTGGCTGTTTACTACACCGGTGGTACCATAGGTATGCAGCAAACCCCTGCCGGGCTGGCACCCGCAGCCAGCCTCGCTAGTCTGGCCGCGCCCATCTTTCAGGAATACAGTCATCAACTTCAGTGTGACTGGTTTATCAGCGAACCTTTAATCGACTCTTCAGCCGTTACCCTGAGCAACTGGCAGACGTGGCTTAACTGGTTAGACAGCAAGGTCGCAGATTATGATGGCCTGCTTATCCTGCATGGCACCGATACCATGGCTTATAGTGCCAATATCATTGCACTGGCACGGCCACAATTTGGTATTCCCGTCATCCTTACTGGTGCCATGTTGCCGCTGGCTGCAACCAATAGTGATGCGCCACTGAATCTGCGCACAGCGCTGGCTGCTTTCAGCCTGTCTGGGTTTACCCAGACAGCGATAGCTTTCAACGGCCAGCTCTGGCCTGCCATTGGCAGCAGCAAAATCAGTACGGAGCGGGCAGACGCATTTGCCAACCCGCAATTTGGCACACTGGCACAATGGTCGGCCACAGACGGTTGGTTCAACATCAATCTGCCTGTCAGCACCCCCTCTGCTGCGCCAATGTGCCATAACATCAGCTCGGCTGCCAGAATTCACTGCTTTACCCTTACTCCGGGCGCCAATTTAGACATGATTACCGCCAGCCTGACTCACAATCCACCCGATGGTGTGATTTTGCAAAGCTATGGCAATGGTAATACGCCAACTGATGCCAGCTTTCTGGCTGCAATCAGACAAATCGGCCAGCAATCCATACCTGTTCTGAATATCAGTCAGGTTTTACAGGGTTGTGCCTCCGCGGTTTATGCGCAAGGGCATGAGCTGCGCGCGGCTGGTGTGATTAATGGTGGGAAATGCAATCTGGAAACCGCACTGGCTATCCTGACTTTGGCCGTCAGCAATCATTGGCAAAAAGCACAGATTGAAAATCTGCTGCATCAACAGCAGTTGATCTAAACCTTTGTGTCAGCACAGGATTATTCGGTCAATTTAAAAACCGTTTAATCTTGTGCTTTTAACCATTAATAATCCGGTTTAATAATTATCTTTTCATTATGAATAGCATATCATGCATATTGAAAGAATTTTCTGAACAAATAAACCATCATTTAAAAGCGTATATCAATTATATAAACATATCTGCTCTTGCAAAATAAAATGCCAGCCATGCCTGATTGATACAGTGCATAGCAACCAGCCCCTATTATCTCCAGCCGCCAATTGTTTATACTACTATTCAGATACTAATTACCAATACATATCTATCAGATAAATAATAATTTAAAATTAGCTAGCCAATTAATTAACAGATTAACAATAATTTATACTATCATACTGTCTGCAACAGCCTATTCAGGTAGAATTTTAGATATCCATCAGCATGAGATGTGATATAACCCTTTCTTTTCAGAATAGAAAAGTTACCCGTGGAAGAAAATATTGCTATAAAACAAAAGACTTACATTATTCTGGGGTCTTTTCTGGTAGCTGCATTTATTATTGGTATTGCCGGTGCCTTACAGGCGCCTACTCTCAGCCGCTATTTAGCTGAAGATGTTAAAGTAAATCCGTATCAGGTAGGATTGTTTTATTCAATAAATGCTATTGCCGGAATAGTAGTGAGCTTTCTACTGGCACAGTACTCGGATGATAAAGGTATCCGGCGCAACATCATTTTATTTTGCTGCCTGATGGGTATCGGTAACTGCATTACATTTGCGTACTCTCGCCAGTACCTGATACTGGTCACGATTGGTATCTTTTTTTCTGCACTCGCTTCGGCAGCCATGCCGCAGATTTTCGCCTCTGCACGTGAATATACCGACCAGACTGGCCGCAATGTCGTGGTTTTTAATGGCATTTTACGGGCACAATTATCGTTGGCGTGGGTAATCGGGCCGCCCTTATCATTTTTATTGGCGGTAAATTACGGCTTTACCATCATGTATCTGAGTGCCGCAGCCATGTTCTTTGTGGCCTTGCTGATTGTTTTTCTGTTTTTTCCAGCCATCAGACGTCCTGCGCCTGTCAGTAAGCAGCAGGAGCAGAAAGAAAAGATTTTCAGTAATCACAATGTTGTCTTGCTGTTTATCGCCTCTATCAGCATGGGTACGGCCAACATGATGTATATGATTGACATGCCTTTGTATATCGACAAGATTCTGCCCGGTTCCCCCTCCTTGCCCGGCCATTTAATGGGTATTGCCGCAGCAATTGAAATTCCGGCTATGCTGGTGGCCAGTATGCTGGTACCGCGTTTTGGCAACAAGAATCTGATTTGCTTTGCTGTTATTTGCGGCATCATATTCTATATTGGTATGCTTTTTACCCAGAATGAACGGATGCTGATTGCCCTGCAATTGTTCAATGGCCTTTTTATCGGCATCGTAGCCAGTATCGGCCTGATTTATTTTCAGGATTTGCTACCCGGGCGCACCGGTGTTGCATCTACACTGTTTAATAACTGCGTATCTTGCAGCATTATTCTCGCCGGTATGCTACAGGGAGTAATTTCTGCCAATTTAGGCCATCATGTGATTTATGAAATTGCACTGGTGATGGTATCTGTTTCCTTTGTTTTCTGTCTGCTCATCGGCAAGCCAGCCCGTATTAAGGTACGCTCCTGAACTGCTGTAAAAAATACTGCACCCATCAGGCATTTTCGCGCCAACAAATAATTATTTATCATATTTTCAGCTAAACCATTCTGGTTGAGCCTGTAGCGGTAATGTCAGCCGCCTCAATATCGTTAAGCATAAGCGAGAAGAATCAAATAACTACTAAAAATCCATATCTATAAGAATATATGCATAAATTAAGCAATCAAATTAATTCTTAATAATGATTTTTAATATAATTTGCCAATATTCATTTCATAAAAACTATTTTATTCCAATTAATAGGAAATTTTTACTTACAAGCCATATCAGCGAAGTATCTGGCTGGATTGACAGCATAAATTTAATCCCGTAACTTGCCGGAATAATGCAATCCCCCTCTTGACTGACTCATTTCAGCCAGTTAATTATACTGTTACAACGCACATCATACCGGTGGTATGCGTGATATACCTGCTCAGGCCGGTCTACATTTTTCTGGAGAGAATTTATGAATCAAACAGGCAACGTCCGCCAACGTCAACTGGCTGCCGCTCCGCGTGGTGTCGGCTTTATGTGTGATTTTTACATTGATCATGCCAAGAATGCCGAATTCTGGACACCTGAAGGCAAGCGTTATATTGACTTTGCTGGCGGTATTGGCGTTCTGAATACCGGCCACCTGCATCCGAAAGTACAACAGGCAGTGGCTACCCAGTTACAGAAATTTTCGCATACCTGCTTTAATACCGTACCGTATGAGCTGTATGCCAAAGTAGCAGAAAAAATCAATGCCCGCGCCCCTATTGCCGGCGACAAGCGCACCATGTTTGTCACTTCTGGTGCGGAAGCGGTTGAAAATGCCATTAAAATTGCACGAGCCTATACCAAAAGACGTGGCGTAATTGCATTCAATGGTGCTTTTCATGGACGTACTAACCTGACCATGGCCTTAACCGGCAAGATTGCCCCCTATAAAGTCGATTTCGGGCCATTTCCGGCAGATATCGTGCATGCACCCTATCCCAATGCCCTGCATGGTGTCAGTGTAGAAGATGCGCTGCATGGACTGCACAATATTTTCAAATGCCATCTGGCCGCCAGTGATGTTGCGGCAATCATTATCGAGGTGGTACAAGGTGAAGGTGGCTTTAATGTCACACCAAATGAATTCCTGCGCGCCTTGCGCCAGCTAGCCGATGAACACGGAATCGTACTGATTTTTGATGAAATCCAATCAGGCTTTGCCCGTAGCGGCAAAATGTTTGCTACCGAACTGACTGGTGTACAGCCGGATTTGATGACCATTGCCAAATCTCTGGCCGGAGGTTTCCCGTTGTCTGGCGTAGTGGGCAAGGAAGCCATCATGAATGCTCCTGTTGTTGGTGGTCTGGGTGGCACTTATGCCGGCAGCCCGCTGGGGCTGGCTGCGGCCGATGCCGTTATTGACGTTATTGAAGAAGAACAACTGTGTGAACGCGCCAATATTCTGGGTAACCGGCTGAAAGAACGCTTCAACGGCCTGAAACAAACTATTCCAGCAATTGCCGAAGTACGTGGCCCCGGTTCAATGGTTGCCATTGAATTAGTCAAACCCGGCAGCACCGAACCAGATGCCGAGATGACTAAAAAAGTACAGCAGCTAGCACTGGAAAACGGCCTGATGATTCTGACCTGCGGCCAGTACTATAACGTGATTCGCTGCCTGTATCCGCTGACCATCGAAGACAACGTGTTTGACGAAGCACTGGATATACTTGAAGCAGCCCTGCGTCAAGCTCAATAATATCCGGTGTCTTGAGGCTGCCTGTGCAAACTGGTTGCAGGCAGCCTGTTGTGTGTGTTTTAGTTACTTTGGGAAAAACCTATGCAATTGCATGATTCTGCACTATTAAAAACCCAGTGCTATATAAATGGTCAATGGGTAAACGCCGACAACGGCGCAGTAATTTCAGTGACTAATCCGGCGAGCGGAGACAATCTGGCCGATGTGCCCCGAATGGGTGCAGTAGAAGCAGAACGTGCCGTAGCCGCAGCTTATGCAGCTCTGAAACCCTGGCAGGCCAAATCAGCCAAAGAACGTAGCAATCTGCTGCGCCGCTGGTTTGAACTGATGATGCAGCATCAGGAAGACTTGGGTATTATTTTGACTTCAGAACAGGGCAAGCCGCTGGCTGAGGCCAAAGGCGAAATTGCTTATGGCGCATCCTATCTGGAATGGTATGCAGAAGAAGCCAAACGCATTTATGGCGATACCATTCCTGCTCCGGCAAACGACAAGCGGATTATGGTGCTCAAGCAGCCTATCGGCGTATGCGCAGCGATTACTCCGTGGAACTTCCCCAATGCAATGATTACGCGCAAGATTGCACCGGCTCTGGCGGCTGGCTGTACTTTTGTTATTCGTCCTGCTTCACAAACTCCCCTATCAGCACTGGCCATCGCTGAGCTGGCACAGCGCGCCGGTATTCCAGCCGGCGTAGTGAATGTGATTACCGGCAGCTCAAGTGAAATCGGCAAGGTATTAACCGAAGACGACCGAGTTAAAAAATTCAGCTTCACCGGTTCCACTGAAGTAGGCCGCAAACTGATTGCCCAGTGTGCCAGCAGCGTAAAAAAAGTTTCCATGGAACTCGGTGGTAATGCACCTTTTATTGTCTTTAACGATGCTGATATCGATGCAGCCGTTGAAGGGGCGATGATTTCCAAATTCCGCAATGCCGGCCAAACCTGTGTCTGTGCCAACCGGTTATATGTACAAAGTGCAGTATATGATCAGTTTGTCACCAAACTGGCACAAGCCATTGCCAAACTGAAAGTCGGCAATGGGCTAGAACAAGGTATAACCGTTGGCCCCCTGATTGACGCCAGTGCAGTCAGCAAAGTTAAGGAACATATTGCTGATGCCGTTGGCAAAGGAGCAGAAATCGTTACCGGCGGGACAGCAGACCATCACGGTGAGCTGTTTTTTCAGCCTACCCTGCTGAAAAATGTCACGCAGCAGATGAAAGTTGCCCGCGAAGAAACTTTCGGCCCGCTGGCTCCAGTATTCCGCTTTGAAACCGAAGAAGAAGTGGTTAACTGGGCTAATGATACTGAATTTGGACTGGCTAGTTATTTCTATAGCCGTGACATCGGCCGGATTGTGCGTGTCAGCGAAAATCTGGAGTATGGCATGGTGGCCATCAATACCGGCCTGCTTTCGAATGAAGCAGCCCCATTTGGCGGCGTTAAACAGTCTGGCCTTGGACGCGAAGGTTCCAAATATGGCATTGAAGACTACCTTGAAATCAAATATGTACTTCTGGCCGGTATAGACCAGTAATTCCTGAATCTAAGGCAGCATCAACACACGATGCTGCCGCCTTCTTTTCTGCAAGAGTAAAAAAATCCTGAATGCTTTGCATAAATCAGGAGAGCCCGTGGCCGACTGTAATCTGCTCATTCCAGCTTACCAGTCTGGCATTCACTATCACATAGGAGAACACGTTGAGTACATCATCCGCACTCAAAAACGGACTTAAAACACGCCATTTAGCCATGATATCCATTGCCGGCGTCATTGGTGGCGCATTATTTATCGGTTCCGGACCAGTAATCTACCATGCCGGACCAGCCGCTATTCTTGCCTACGGCGCCGGTGGCATACTGGTTATGCTGATTATGCGCATGCTCGGTGAAATGGCTGTTGCCCATCCAGACAGTGGCTCTTTCTCTACCTATGCTGACATTGCTATCGGCCGCTGGGCCGGTTTCAGCATCGGCTGGTTATACTGGTATTTCTGGGCACTGCTCATGGGCTGGGAAGCGTATGTAGCCGGTAAAATTCTTAATAACTGGTTCCCAATAATACCCATCTGGGGCTATATGCTGGCAGTAACAATAGCCTTAGTCATCATTAACCTGATGGATGTCAAAAATTATGGTGAATTTGAATTCTGGTTTGCCCTAATCAAAGTGATAGCCATCGTCCTCTTTCTGATTGTGGGCAGTCTGGCCATTATGCATTTATGGCCTTGGGGGCTGGCAGATGCCAAAGGCTGGTCACATTTAAGCAATCAGGGCTTTATGCCCAACGGCGTATCCTCAGTTATCACCGCACTACTGGGAGTAATGTTTGCCTATATTGGTGCGGAAATCGTTACCGTTGCCGCAGCAGAATCCAGCCATCCGGCAACAGAAATCCGCAAAGCCACCAAATCCGTAGTCTGGCGCATTATCCTATTTTACGTCGGTTCAATTTTCATCACCGTGTGCCTAATTCCCTACAACGACCCACACCTGAACGATCCTACATGGGGCACATACAGCGTAGTATTAACCTCTTTAGGTATTCCGCAGGCTCGTCATATCGTCAATTTTGTCGTACTCACCTCAGTATTAAGCTGCTTTAACTCTGCCCTGTATACCTGTTCGCGCATGCTGTATTCACTGGCCAAGCGTGGCGATGCACACCGGATAATGGCCTATACCTCGAAAAACGGCAGTCCGCAAATCAGCGTGCTCATTTCCTGTATCTTTACCCTGTTCGCCGTTTACCTGACTGCCAGTGCCAAAATGAATGTTTATGATTTACTGATGACCGCTACCGGCACCATTGCCCTGTATGTCTATCTGGCCATCAGTTTTTCACAGTTATTTTTGCGTAAAAAACTAGAAAGACAGGGGCAGATACTGACATACAAAATGTGGTGCTTTCCGTGGTTAACCTACATAATTATCGGGCTGATTATCGCCTCTATCATCACCATGGTTATTGAGGGCACCTATAAACATGAAGTGATTTACACCAGCATACTGGCAGCCATCATTCTGCTTATGGGCATACTGGCACAGGCATGCAACTTGGGCAGTAACACAACCAGAGCAAAATAAAACCGACAGCCAGTATCCACCACACTGGCTTTATCATTTTATATCAAAATATTCACAAAGTTAGTTTAAGGTAAGCATTCAGATAAATTAATTTAAAATTTATTCGCCATGTCAAGCAACTATTCTGTACACTATTCATTTTTCAAACTCAACCTGCGCAAAATGATTACACTAGAACAATGTCAGCAATGGGATGCCGCCGACACTCTGGCATCACTCAAAAACCAGTTTGAACTGCCACAAGGCATCATTTATCTGGATGGTAACTCTCTGGGTGCCAAACCCAAACAGGCAGCAGAGCGCGCACAGGCTGTGATTAATCAGCAATGGGGCACAGACCTGATTAATAGTTGGAACAAGGCCGGCTGGTGGGATTTACCCGTGCGGCTGGGCAACAAAATCGGCCGGCTGATTGGGGCACAGGAACATGAAACTGTGGTTACCGATACCACCAGCCTCAACCTGTTTAAAGTTCTGGCTGCTGCGGTACACATTCAGCAGAATAATGATAACAGCCGTAAAGTTATTATTGCCGAACGCGACTCCTTCCCCACCGATATTTACATGATTGAAGGCTTTATGGCCCTGATTAATCAGGGTTATCAGCTTCATTTAATTGACACACCTGCTGATCTGGCTACCAGTATCAATCAGCATACCGCCGTAGTAGTGCTTTCGCATGTCAACTACCGCACCGGCTACCTGCATGATATGGCCGCAACCAACGAACTGGTACACGCCCATGGCGCATTGATCATCTGGGACCTGTGTCACTCAATTGGCGCCGTACCCATTGACTTAAATGGCAGTAACAGCGATTTTGCCATTGGCTGTACCTATAAATACCTGAATGGTGGCCCCGGCGCACCAGCCATGTTGTGGGTACATGAACGCTACCAGACTGCATTCAGCCAGCCCCTTTCCGGCTGGTGGGGACATGCAAAACCCTTTGATATGGCCGTAAACTACACGCCTGCCGACAACATACGCCGCTATTTATGCGGCACGCAGCCGATTGTCTCCATGAGTCTGATAGAAAGCGGTATAGATATCTTTTTACAGACCGATATGCATGCTCTGCGGCGCAAATCCCTGCAACTAACCGACTTACTGATTGCGCTAACCGAACAGGAATGTGCCGGCTTTGACCTCACCCTGATTACCCCATGTGAGCATGCACAGCGTGGCAGCCACGTCAGTCTGCGCCATCCGCATGGTTATGCCATCGTTCAGGCACTGATTGCCCGCGGTGTGATAGGTGACTACCGCGAACCCGAAGTTATCCGTCTTGGCGTAACCCCGCTATATCTCAGTCACGTCGATATCTGGCAAGCTGTACAACACCTAAAACAGGTTTTGCTCAATCAGGAATGGGCACAACCCCAGTTTCATACGCGCGGACAGGTAACCTGATTTGCATTTTTAACTCAAACAGTTACAGGCCGGGCATAAATATTCTGCTCGGCTTGTGCTTCTCATCATAAGGAAAAACGATGGGTAATTTCGAGCGAATACAGTCGCGGGAAACGGGGTTACACAAAAAACTGTCTGCCAGCCAGATGAGTATGATTGCCATTGGCGGTGCAATTGGTACGGGGCTGTTTCTGGGCAGCAAATTTGCTATTGGTTTTGCCGGTCCGGCCGTGATAATCAGCTATGCTTTGGGCGGGCTGATTGCACTGGCGCTGATGGGATGTCTGGCAGAAATGACCGTACAACACCCTACTTCCGGTTCTTTTGGCGCCTATGCAGAATTCTATCTACACCCAATGGCCGGTTTTCTGGTGCGTTACAGCTACTGGGCGTGTATCGTACTGGCCGTAGGCACAGAAGTCACCGCCATTGCCGAATACATGAAATTCTGGTTTCCGCAGGTAAACTCATGGATATGGATTGCCCTGTTTTCCTGTAGCCTGATTGGCGTCAATGCCTATAGTGTCAAAGCATTCGGTTCAGTAGAGTACTGGTTTTCCACCATCAAGATTTTCGCCATTATGGTATTCATCGTACTGGCGGTAAGCGTATTACTGTCACAGGGCAGTATCAGCAGGATTGAGCATAATCTTTTCAGCGGCGGCTTTGCCCCGCATGGATTTTCCGGTATCTGGACTGGCGTCATCATTTCCATATTCAGCTATCTGGGTATCGAGATGATTGCCATAGCCGCAGGCGAAGCCACCAATCCCGAGCAGGCAGTAAAAACAGCATTCAAGGGCACACTAGCACGACTACTGATATTTTACCTGCTAGCCCTCAGCCTGATTGTTATGCTGGTGCCGTGGCGCGAGCTGATTCAAGAAAACAGCACCAGCCCGTTTGTTACCGTGATGCAAAATGTGGGAATACCCTTTGCCGACAGCATACTTAACTTTATTGTCATTGTAGCCGCACTTTCAGCCATGAACAGCATGCTCTATATCGCCACCCGCATGATGTTCAGCCTGTCACGTGCCCACGAAGCACCACAAATATTTGGCAAAGTAAAAGGCAACGGCGTACCACTCAATGCACTGGCTTTGTCTTCTGCAGGCATTGCTGTGGCAGCACTGGTATATGTGTTTAATCCAGAAACCGCCTTTCCCATCATGATAGCCCTGTCCATGTTTGGGGCACTGTTTAGCTGGGGTGCAGTGTTTCTAACGCATCTGTGTTTTCGCATCCGCATGCGGCAGCAGCAAAAAACACTTAAATTCCGAGTTCCAGGATTTCCATTTATCACCCTAGCCGGCCTGATTGCCATCATCAGTATCATGATTACTACTTGGTTTACACCAATCTTCCATGCCACCTTGTTATTTGGCATTCCTTTTCTGGCATTTCTAATTCTGGTGTATATTATTCAGGCATATCATAAAAAAAGCACAGGCAAATAAATAAGCCCATGCTTAATCGCATACAATAGCAGCTTCAATAGTAACAGCCATGAAGCTGCTATTTCATACTTCCATATCAGGATTTAACCGTAACAAATATAAATTGCAGCTTATTTAGCAGTGGCAAATATTGTCTGAGATCGAACCAAAAATTCAATCAACAACATAAAAGATATACTACAATCTATTTTATTCAATTTGCGTAATTTAATTAACTAATTATACCCATACTGCACATTCTGTCAGTACAAAACTGTTAGTATAAAGCTTTGATTTTTTCATAAATATCATCAGCAAAACTCCTATTTTTCAAAATAGAAATAAATAAAACGGCTAAATAACGAATTCCTGAGAATACGATAGATAGCCGTTATCAATAAAATATTACTTAAGCTATTAAAATACTCTCTCAAATATATTAAAGGATTTGGATTTTTTTACTCTATGTAAATAATAGGCCGGATTAGCAAGTGTCATTGAAAAAGCAGCATAAGCACCGCCTACAGCACCGCCAGTTGCTCCACAGATAACTAAAACCACCTTAATAGCAAACAAGAACAACACTAGCGCTATTGCTTTACGCCACATACCTAAAAATAAAAATATCCGAAAAAAGCTGCCCAAAAATTACTGCTTAATATAATCCTCTGCCCAAATGATAAAGCTTTAAATTTTTCTTTATATTGAGCAGTGGGTTTTAATTTTGGTAAACCATTTTCTTCGTAAAATTGAAATCTGAACTGCCATGCCTTACTCAGCCCTAATTGACAAAATCAAATGATATCCAAACAATTAAAAATAAATTTTAATTATATTTAACAAATAATAATTTTTACTCGAAATTCAATCTTAAATTTAAACTTGATTTATTAATCTAATCTATTTTATTAATATAAATATATTAAAATAATTTAATCAAAATTTTCTTTACATTTTATTTGATAAAACAGCTTCTGAAACCATAAACCCGTGTTGAACTAACCTATCTAAGCGATAAAGATAGTACGCAATCTCATACCACTAATCATCTTTTTGAATATATTTAATTTTTCTTATCAAACAAAGCATATCGGAAAGAAATTATAATCACAGCAAAATAAATAACTGAATCTATCTACCTTATGCCATACCTACCTGCCATAAGCCCTGTCAGGCAATAAAACAACTATTCAAACAGCAATAAAAAAGCTGCCTCAGACGAGACAGCCTTTATAAACCATATAAACAGCTTACTGGTTTAACGTCAGTAACAAATGATTCATGCGTTTTACAAATGCAGCCGGATTTTCCAGTTTACCACCTTCGGCCAGCAGCGCCTGATCATATACCAGCTCAGCCAGCTCATTGCGCTGGGTTTCATCCTGTTCCCCTGCAATTTTTTTAATCAGCGGATGCTCCGGATTAATTTCCAGCGTTGGCTTGGTGTGCGGAATCTGTCCGGCCGCGCCAGAAGCTTCCAGCATGCGCGCCAGATGCTGGCTCATATCATGCTCACCAACCACCAGACAGGCCGGGCTTTCAGTTAACCGCGCTGTTGCACGCACAGCATCTACTTTATCACCCAGAGCTGCTTTAACCTGTTCAACCAAATCCTTATTGTCTTCTTCAGTTTTAGCCTGTGCCGCTTTTTCTTCCTCATCGGCCAGATTACCCAAATCAAGTGAGCCCTTGGCCACACTCACCAAAGCTTTACCATCAAATTCCGGCAGACTGTTTACCACCCATTCATCCACACGGTCAGTCAGCAGCAATACCTCAACACCTTTTTTCAGGAAAATTTCCAGATGCGGGCTGTTCTTGGCAGCAGCATAACTATCGGCAGTAATATAATAAATCTTCTCCTGCCCTTCTTTCATGCGGGCAATATAATCAGCCAGCGTCACATTCTGCTCGCTGCTATCATTATGCGTAGAGGCAAAACGGCATAAGCCAGCAATTTTATCTTTATTATTATAATCCTCAGCAATACCCTCTTTCAGCGTATTGCCAAATACCTGCCAGAATTCAGTGTATTTCTCCGGCTGGTTTTTCTTCAGGTCTTCCAGTAAAGACAATACCTTTTTCACACTACCAGAACGAATAGCATCCAGATCACGGCTTTCCTGCAAAATTTCACGTGATACATTCAGCGGTAAATCACTGCTATCAATTACCCCGCGGATAAAACGCAGGTAGGAAGGCATCAGCTTTTTCGCATCGTCCATGATGAACACACGTTTTACATACAGCTGCACTCCGTGCTTGGGTTCACGTTCATACAAATCAAACGGCGCATGTTTAGGCACATACAGCAATCCCGTATATTCATGCCGGCCTTCCACACGAAAATGCGTCCACGCCAGAGCATCATCATAATCATGTGATACATGACGATAAAAAGTCTGATACTGCTCAGCAGTAATTTCATTTTTCGGCCGTTGCCATAAAGCCTGAGCCTGATTAACCACCTCCAGCTCATCTGAAGGTTTTACATTACCTTCCTCATCATATTCCGGCGCCTTTTTCATATAAATCGGCACAGAAATATGGTCACTGTAAGTAGTCACAATCCGGCGTAACGTCCAGTCAGACAACAAATCCTTTTCGTCTTCTTTCAGATGCAGAATCACATCCGTACCACGCGCAGCCTTGCTGATGGATTCAACAGTAAACTCACCATCACCGGCGCTCACCCAGCGCACCGCCTCATTTTCAGCCACACCAGCCTTACGGCTTTCAACAGTTACCCCGTCTGCCACAATAAATGCAGAATAAAAGCCCACCCCAAACTGACCAATCAGATTGGCATCTTTCTTATCATCACCCGTCAGCTTTTCCAGAAATGCTTTAGTACCAGATTTGGCAATCGTACCCAGATGCTCAATCACATCTGCTTCATTCATACCAATACCATTATCAGATACCGTAATCGTTTTAGCCTCCGCATCCGCAGTAACAGTAATTCTGAATTCCGTATCATCCCCAAGCAAAGAAGCATCATTCAATGACTCAAAGCGTAATTTATCGCAGGCATCTGCCGCATTGGAAATCAGCTCACGCAAAAAAATCTCTTTATTACTGTATAAAGAATGAATCATCAACTGTAACAACTGTTTTACTTCAGTCTGGAAACTGTGTGTCTGTTTCATAGTCTTTCTCAAAATACCCAAAAATAATTGTTGTAGATTCAAAATAAGGGCAGCACAATCCAGTTTCAAGCCAGCCTGTTGCCCAAATTACCAGCTTGCCCACTTACACCAGCAAGCAAATAAATACAACCACATATCAGCATCTGCATTTCAGCCAAAACTAATTTGCTACAATAACGCATTTACACAAGTATACTAAAATTGACTCAACATTATGAATACCACACATCACTGCCTGCCAGATACACGTGCCTATCCTACCGACCACGTTAAAAACGAGCTGTTACTGCATGCAGCCAGTCTGGTAACGCCTACATCAAAAGCCCAAACCACCCTCGCCCGCGAAAGCCTGCAAGCAGAAATCACCCGGATGCTGGCACAAAATAATTACACCAACCTCTCAGTAGCACTGGCCATGGCTGCCAATAGCGATACCTACAATATCCTGTGGGACACCATGGCAACAGTATTACAGGCACACAACCAGACAGAAGTACAGTGGCTGGCCTTACCTGTCATAGTAGTAGGTGGTGCCAAAGAAAATATCCGCCTGCCCGAAACCATTCCCACAGCCGCCATCGCCGAAACCTTTAAAAACCAGCCCTGGGCTGAAGCCTGGAATAACATTCACTGGGCTGCCCACCTCATCAACGACACCACCTTAACCCATATCAAGGCCAGCCAGTGGTTTGCAGCCAAACAAAACCCACACGTGGCCGCCGACTTCCTTAGCCAGTTACCGTACTCACCGTTACTGGTAGAAAGCGGACAATCAGTACAGGTTTTCTACGCCCTGGGTTTTGCCGGCACAGACATTCAGCCTGCCCTAAACTGCAATCTGGCCGACACCGCTCTGCCCCTGATGCAAGTCTGGCAAACCCATCTGGCTACCGCCGGTGCCACTTTATTCATCAACCCGCTTTCTCCGCAATCGCCCCTGAATGCCTTACGCTCAGGCAATGCCATGCGTTTGCGCATGGCCTGCGATGTATTCACCACCAACGCCATACGCGCCATACGCCTGCAAAGTCCGCGCGTAGGTGTCGTCATCGCAGCACAGGAAGGTGGAAAAATTCTGTTTGGCTTTAACGCTACCGACAGCGCATTCGAACTACAGCCACAAATTTTCCACTGGCCGCTCACTCAGGCTGATAATATCGACAGCATCGTACAAAATTTCATTGATTTACTGGCCGAATGCCAAGTTGAAAATATCCGCCTGCTGCACGAACCCATCAGCACACAGGCGCAACTGCCTAGTTATGCCCAGTCCATCAACATGATAGGGCACAATCCCCTTTTTCCACGGAGTCACTAACATGTCTGTCACCAAAGTCCTGTTTGTCTGTCTGGGTAACATCTGCCGCTCACCCATGGCTGAATATGTTCTGCGTGATCTGGTAGCCCAAAAAGGCCTGAGTCAACAAATTGAAATTGCCAGCGCCGGTACTTCCGGCTGGCACAATGGCGAAGACATGCATCAAGGCAGTAAAAACATTCTGCATGCGCACAACATCAACACCAATGACTTCCAAAGCAGCGAAGTAAAGCCGGAAGACATCGCCATCTACGACCATATCATCGCCATGGACGACAAAAATCTGCAAGATTTATCCCGGATTTTTGGCAGCAATCGCCCAGACAAAGTCTATAAAATTACCGACTTACTGCCAGAGAGCGAATACGATTACGTACCCGACCCCTATTTCAGCGGCAATTTCAGCGAAACCTACACCATCGTCCACGCCGGCTGCATCGCCTGGCTAAACCACTGGCAAAACAACCGTACAAAATAGCCCAGATTGCCCACCCAATTTATACAAGATAGCAACCTACTCAATAAAAAAGCAATATGGTAAAATTAATACCATATTTCAACTATTTGATGGCGTTCCAACCTGCCAAAGCCCCAAGCTTTGGCTTTGTTTTAACGCATAAAATCATCACAAAAACAAGGATTTCAAAATGGCAG
Source organism: Snodgrassella gandavensis (assembly GCF_914768025.1). Taxonomy (GTDB): domain Bacteria; phylum Pseudomonadota; class Gammaproteobacteria; order Burkholderiales; family Neisseriaceae; genus Snodgrassella; species Snodgrassella gandavensis. The sequence goes on from NZ_CAJZCE010000003.1 coordinate 217,741, forward strand.
GACACAGCAAGTGGGCCAATATCCAGCATCGTAAAGGACGTCAGGACGCCAAACGCGGTAAAATATTCACCCGCCTGATTAAAGAAATTACCATTGCCGCCAGACTTGGAGGCGGTGATCCAAACGCCAACCCGCGCCTGCGTCTGGCCATGGATAAAGCCACCGATGCCAACATGCCCAAAGACAATATTCAGCGTGCAATAGACAAAGGCACAGGCAATCTCGAAGGCGTTGAATATGTAGAACTGCGTTACGAAGGCTATGGCATCGGCGGCGCAGCAGTCATGGTAGACTGCCTCACCGATAACAAAACCCGTACCGTGGCCGACGTACGCCACGCATTCACCAAACATGGCGGTAATCTGGGCACCGATGGTTCCGTGGCATTCCAGTTTACCCATCAGGGCTATCTGCTTTTCAGCCCGGATGTAGACGAAGACAGCTTAATGGAAGCCGCACTCGAAGCAGGTGCCGAAGATGTTATTATTCAGGAAGACGGTTCCAAAGAAGTCATCACCGAGCCCTATCAGTACAGCAGCATCAAAGAAGCCCTCGAAGCTGCCGGCTTTCATGCCGCAGATGGCGAAGTAACCATGCGCCCAGTCAACGAAACCGTACTGGCAGGAGCCGAAGCAGAAAAAATGCAGCGACTTCTGGATGCACTCGAAGATTTGGACGATGTCCAGAACGTATACACCACCGCCGTACTGGAAACTGAATAAAACAAAACGGACTGCAATCCAGTCCGTTTTTTATTATTCACCGCCCTACAACCATTAGTACCTACAGATTCATGCAAGCCACAACCCAACTTTTCCAAACAGCTTCAGCCGGAGAATGTGCCGAAGTTCTCGATTTCTGGTTAAACGAATGCAGTCTTGATCAAGCACCGGATGCACAGATAGTGCAGCAATGGCAGCAACTCTTCCAGCAGCGTGGCAGCAAATTTATCCGTCTGGCCTCCCTATGCCAGCAATGGCTGAACGAAACCAACCCCCAATGAAAACCGCCTACCTTAACAAATGGCTGTTACTGGCCACCTGCTGGTTTATCGCCAGCATCTACTTTCTGTTTTTCAAAGCCAGCGGCAATCCAGTACCCATTCCCCAGTTCGACAAAATCTGCCACTTCGGCCTGTTTTTCGGTCAGTTCTGGTTACTGGCCAAAGCCTGCTTCAGCGTCAACATCACCATACCACAACGCCTGTTTATCATAACAGCAATCATCTGGGCAGCAGCCAGCGAAACCATTCAGGCACTATTCACCACCCGTGAGGGGGATATAATAGATGCCATTGCCGACCTCATCGGTGCAGCACTGGCACTGTGGCTGGCTCAACAAATACAAACTGCTCGTCGCAACAACAGCAAGGAGAAATACTAACAATGGATATCGACATTACCGTTTATCAGCAACGTCGTCAGCAAGTACTGGAACAAATCGGCGAAGATGGCATTGCCATTCTTTTTGCTGCACCAGAACAGCGCCGCAGCAACGATACAGAATACCCTTTCCGGCAGGACAGCTATTTTCATTACCTAACCGGCTTTCCCGAAACCGGCGCCGCACTGATACTAAATGGCCGAGAACACAGCGCCACCCTGCTGTGCCGCAATAAAGACCCCAAACAAGAAATCTGGAATGGCTTTCGCTATGGCTACACAGCAGCACGGGAAATATTTGCTTTCGATGCCACCGACGACATCAGCCAATGGCCGACTTATCTCAGAAATGCCCTGCCCGGGCATCGGCGACTTTTTGCCCTATGGGGTTTGTATCCTGAAAACGACCCGAAACTAATCGAATCATGGTACGAAGTTGCCCGTATTGCCAACTACCGCAGCGCCAATGGCAGCACCCTCGCACCAGACAGCATGGTCAATCTTGCCACCATACTCGACCCAATGCGTCTCATTAAAGATCAGCATGAGCAGGCATTAATGCGCACAGCCGCCGAAATCAGTGCACAAGCGCATATCCGCGCCATGCAGACCACCCGCCCGGGACAATATGAATATCAGATAGAAGCCGAAATCCTGCACGAATTCATGCAGCGCGGAGCACGCTACCCTGCCTATAACAGCATCGTCGCCAGTGGCAAAAATGCCTGCTGCCTGCATTACGTCAGCAATAACAGCCAGCTTCAGCACAACGAACTACTCATGATAGATGCCGGTGCCGAATACCAGATGTATGCAGGCGACATCAGCCGTACCTTCCCCATCAGCGGCCGCTTCAATAGCGCGCAAAAAGATATTTACGACATCGTACTGGCCACTAATCAGGCCAGCATTGCTGCTACCGTCAAACAAGCCAACTGGCAAACTATCAGCGCCACAGCCATCGGCATGCTTACTCAGGGGCTCATAGATTTGCGTATACTGCATGGCAGCCTTGAACAGAATATCGAAACTAAAGCCTACCGACGCTTTTACATGCATGGCCTCGGCCACTGGCTCGGTCTGGATGTCCATGATGTTGGCGGCCGCTTTGATGAAAACGAACAGCCTATCCTGTTACAGCCCGGCATGGTAACCACAGTCGAACCCGGCTTGTATATCAGCGCTGCCGATGACATACCAGCAGCATTTCATAACATCGGCATCCGCATAGAAGACAACGTACTCGTTACCGAAACAGGCAACGAAGTCCTTACCGCCTCCGTGCCCAAAACCACCACAGAGATAGAAACATTAATGCAGCATTAAAACAGCAGCATTACCACAATCAGACAGCCAAAAAGCAGCCAGCGAATACCGCCGGCTGCTTTCTGTTACAAACTCAGTACTAATGATTCAACTGCCGCGCCGCTAGCTCCTGCTGTGCCGTTGCCACAACATCACTGCCAAATAAAGCACTCACGTTAGCTGATAGATAAAAAAGAAACAATTACACCATATATCATTTTGAAATTACGATTTTCAATAATATAATATCATTAACAATAGTGATAGAAATAGTTATATTTTTATATATAACAAATATATATATATCACGTACTGGCCATAGATGGATAAACATGATCAAGCAATAACCGTTATAAATGACAAAAGGATAATCGATGATTCAGTGTGCTAAGGATTAAAATAACGTTACGGCAGATGGTAAATCTATTAAATTAAATATGTTTTGGGATAGGAGTATTTGACGTCTTTTCGGGCGTAAATCCAACAACAAATATTGCAGAATGTGCATTTAAGAATAAGGCAGCCCTTCCTTCTGGAACTTATGGGATAGTCCCGCGTCCTGAGGGTAGCTTTGCTAATCGTGTACAGACTTTCATAAAAGATTATATAAATGGAACAGACCACAGTGAATAGTTTGGGCTGTATAGCAATTTAACGATGAGTGATCACCTTTTTGTTAATGGCGTTGAAAGAGGCGGATTTAGGCTACATCCATTACGCCCAAATGGTTCCGGTGAATCATGGGGTTGTATAACATTTCGCCAATATTCGCAGTTTCAAATGCTTAGATGGGCACTTCTTTCTACAAAAAAAGTTAAAGTCAAAGATGGCGTTCAAGCATATGGACAAATTGTCATTAGAGGAAACACCAATTATGCAAACTGCAAAATCAAATAGTCGCTTTCATTCTATTGCATTATTCATAGTTATTTACATAATATGTCAGGGAATAGTATTTTTCGTCCACCCTGTTTGGCAACTCATAGAAAAATTATCATTCCTCATAGATGATTTACTAAATATAACTGGAATCGCATTGGCTGATGGTGAATTTAACCCATCTGGATTATGGGTTATTTTTGGTGTTCCCTTATTATGTACCCTTATTATTTTCTACCTCATCAAAAAACTAAGTTAATTTTGACAATCAAGTAAAGCCTCTTTTCAGGATAAGATAAATACAATTAATTCTTTTACAACCTATACCAATAATATCAAGTATGGCTTTGGAAAAAATGACGTAATTGATTTTCGCTACCTGCATACAGACCTTTATCAAAAATAATATAAAGCTATTATTTGAATTGATTGCCTGCAAAAAAAGCAGCCAGCGAATACCGCCGGCTGCTTTCTGTTGCAAACTCAGTACTAATGATTCAACTGCCGCGCCGCCAGCTCCTGCTGTGCCGTTGCCACAACATCACTGCCAAACAGAGCATTCACATCAGCCTCATCAAACACATAGCGCGCATAACAGAAATCACAATTCACCTCAATACTGCCCTGCTCCACTACCGCTTCACCTACCTCCTGACCGCCCAGCAACAGCAGCATATCACCTACCTTGGCACGGGAACAGGTACAGGCAAATTCCACATCCTGCGGCGCAAACAGCCTTACCTCATGTTCATGAAACAGCCGGTACAACAAAGTCTCAGCATCCAGTTGCAACAACTCATCCCCGGTAAGCGTACCAGCCAGCGCAGACAATTCCGTCCAGCTATCTTCCTCAATATCCTGTTCTGGCAATCTTTGCAGCAACAATCCACTGGCATGCTCATCATCTGCCGCCAGCGTAATATGAGTCGCCATTTGTTCCGAGCGCGCCATATAATTCATCAGCATCTGCGCAATACTGTCACCGGCCAGTTCCACCACCCCCTGCCATGACTCACCCTGAGCCGGTTGCAAAGTCAGCACAAACATGCCGCCCTCACCCAGCAAATCCGCCAGCTTCATATTCTCATCAATTACCGCAGACTCATCCCAGCGCGCAGTTGCCCGGCAGGTTGCTGCTGACGTAGCTTCTGCCACCAGCATTTTCAACACCCCCTTACCTTGCACCTGCACAATCAGATTACCATCAAACTTCAGATTACTGGCCAGCAACACCGCCGCTACCGTCAGCTCCCCCAAAGCCTGATGAATCGCCTTTGGATAAGCCTTATTCTGCGCCACATGCCGCCATACCTGCTGCAAATTCACATGCAGACCACGCACCGGACAATCATCAAACATAAAACGCGTCAACTGATCTGCCTTAGCCATCTTACTTTCCGTCATCATTACCATCCCAGCAAAATAATCAGCCAATATGGTCGCACCGGCCAAAAAAATCAAGTCAGATTATCGCCAAACCAAAACCTGAAAACCCCGATCAACCCAGCATACGAAATATAAGAGCTGTATAAATAGAAAGCGATACACTGCGATATCAAAACACAGCAACTGCGCACACATTTGCTAAAAAAATAAAGATTAATAATAATATAACTTTAAAAATATAGCTTTCACTAGTACCATATCATGAATAATAATGATAGAAACACTTATATTCTTTAAAACTGGTTACACTTAAAACCAGATTAAGCAACCACCATCATCATTAAATTTATTTCATTTTAATAGAGAAAAGAAGCGTGCTAATCAATTACCAAATAAGCATGCAGCGCATTGACTATTCAACGCTGCTCCCCGAGTAAAAAAAGCATGCTCATATGATAATGCAGTAGAGCATGTAAAAATTAAAACAGTCAGAGCGAAATTTGCCAAAGGCGAAAATTTTATGCCAGCTCAAAAATTGCTACAGGCCTTTGCTATTTATACTCATTAGTACATACACAAATGGTTGCATCCATCATTAGGCAACCTGCCTGCTGCGGAATTTAAAAACATCCACATATTAATTTTATTGAGTGCCAACATATTGCCACACCAGAAAGAGAAATCATAGTTATACTATTTCAGTGGAGTAATGACAGCCAATGAACTACTTTGAAAATGCAATAACAAATTATTTAACGAATTTAATTACAAAATTTTGATATAAAATCAAACCCAACTCAAAATTCTAAAACTAGCTTATGATATAAGCTAACAAATACAAATTACCAAAATGGTGCGCCCGGAGCGATGCGAACGCCTGACCCTCTGATTCGTAGCCAGATACTCTATCCAACTGAGCTATGGGTGCAATTATTTTTTATTCTAATCTAAATAAAAAATACCGTTAAATTTCTCAGATTAAACTTATCCTGCATAAAATAGACCACCTCCCAGAGCTTGATTCTCAATTTAGCTCATAATAACCATGCCCCCTATAATCTGCTAAAGATTAGTGGGGGCAGAAGAAAAATAGCCAACATAAATTCAACAACTATTTAGTTAATAACATCATCGATACAGTCAAAATAATTATATTCATAATCAATATAACAGCAATTGGACTCCCCATAAATTTTAACCAAGTACTATAATTTACTTTAGATAATTGCAAGCCGCCCATAACAACACCAGATGTTGGCGTAATCAAATTTACCAAACCACTACCAGCCACAAAAATCATAATCATAATATTAGGATCCATCCCTAACTTAGCCGTCAGCGGTCCCAGAATTGGAATAGAAACAAAGGCCAGAGCAGATGTTGAAGGAATCAAGAAAGACAGACCTAAATAAATCAAGTAGGCTACAGGAACAAAAATAACTGGCGACAATCCTGTTAACAGATTTTGGGCTTTATCTAAAATAAATAGATCAAAATGTGTTTCCCCCATTAATACCGAAATAGAACGAGCAACAACAATAATCAACACTACAGATAAAATATCACAAGCTCCCGCAATAAAATTATCAACAATTTCTTTTTCTGACATTTTTGCCGCAATACCAATGACTACTGACATCAGCAAAAACCACATGGCTAAATCACCAAAGGTCCAGTCTCCGAAGTTACTGCCAGTCAAAAATGACGTCCAATCATTAAAAACGGTTATATTGAACTCTCCCCAAGGTATCAATGAAATTATCATTACAATAAAAGTGAATGCAAACAAAATTAAAATATTTTTTTCACGCCGTCCGAATCTAAGATGTTCTGTATTTTCCGTATTAAAATACAAATTCATTTCCGTTTGTTCTTGCTGGGACAATAATGTAACTGTTTTATCCTTTTTAATCCTTTTGGCATATCTCATCACATACCATATACAGAAAGCAAGCGTTGACAGCCAGAGGGCTGTTCCTACCGTAATTATGGTTCCCTGATTCGGATTATAGCCAACACCCTTCAACGCATCACCAGCCACACCAGTAGCGAAAGGATTTACCGTTGATCCCAATACCCCCGCTCCTGCTCCTAAGAGAATAACTCCCACTGCTATCAAAGTATCAAAACCAGCAGCAACTAAAGTTGCAGTGATAAGAACATAAAATGCAATAGTTTCTTCAGCCATGCCATATACAGTTCCGCCAACAGAAAACAAAAACATCAGCAGCGGGATAAGCACCAATTCTTTTCCTTTTAATTTCTGCACCAATGCAGAAATACCAGCTTCTAAAGAATTTGTTTTCATCGCCACATTGATAAAACCGCCCAAAACAAGAATAAATACCGCTATATTGATTGAATTTTGAAAAGATTTGAACGGAGCCATCACCAGATTACTAAGTGATGGAGAAATAACAGTAGAGACTACTTCTGAACTTTCAGGCAGAGTGACCGGAGTAAATGAATGACCAGATAATAATTTAGAAATAATCCATAGCAAAGTCAGAATAATAAATAAAATACTAAATGCTGATAAGGATTTTTTCTTTTCTTTTGATTGAGTATTTTTTTCAGATTGCATAATAACGAATCCTTAAAAAAAAGGTACCGCATTTATTCAATACGATACCTAATTTGCTTTAATTAATAGTATGTTAGCTCAGCAGAAAACGATGTATTAATCTTCGTACCAGCAATACCTTTAACAATATCATCAATATCAGCCAAAGACCCGATGACTGCTGATTTTCCCGGATTTTCTCGTGCAAAATTTATGGCAGCCTGTACTTTTGGCCCCATAGAGCCGGCGGCAAAGCCCATTTTCTCTAACGTATCCGGATGTGCCTTCTTAATCGCATGTTGATTTGGTTTGCCCCAATTAACAAAAGTTGCAGATACATCCGTTGCAATAATAAAAATATCAGCCGCAACCTGCTTTGCTAACACCGCCGAACAAAGATCTTTATCTATTACCGCTTCGACTCCTTTTAAAGTACCATCATCGTCATAAAATGTCGGTATACCACCACCACCAGCACAAATAACCACAGTACCTTTTTCTAATAACCATTTAACCGGCCTAATTTCAAAAATACGTTTAGGAATCGGGCTAGGAACAACACGCCTGTATTGATCGTTATCAGGAGCAATACTCCAATTTTTTTCTTTTGCCAGCTTTTCAGCCTCTTCTTTTGTGTAAACAGGACCAATAGGCTTAGTTGGATTCATGAATGCCGGATCGTTTTTATCAACTTCCACTTGAGATAATAACGTTGCCAATGGAGTCTCAAGAGGAAGCAAATTACCTAATTCCTGCATAATCATATAACCAATCATCCCAATAGATTCTGCCCCCAAAACATCTAAAGGATATGAAGGAACATCAGTATATGACAAAGACTGCAATGCAATTAATCCCACTTGCGGACCATTGCCATGCGCAATAACCAACTCATTTCCCGGGTAAACCTTAGCAATTTGCTGGCAAGCAATTTTAGTATTCTGGCGTTGATTCTCAACCGTTAAAGGCTCTCCTCTGCGTAAGAGCGCATTACCACCTAAAGCAATGACAATTCTCATTTTAATTCCAATCGTTTTTATTTTAAATCAAGCTGGATACAATAACTGCTTTAATGGTATGCATCCTGTTTTCTGCTTGTTCGAACGCAATGTTAATAGGAGACTCAAATACATCCTCTGTAACTTCAATCCCATTTTTAAATTGGGGATATTGTCCGGCAACTTCCTTACCAACTTTCGTTTCAGAATTATGAAAAGCCGGTAAACAGTGCATGAACTTAACTCGCGGATTACCTGTAGCCGCAATTAATTCTTTATTAACCTGATAGGGAGTTAATGCATCAATACGTTCCCCCCAAGATTCAATAGGTTCACCCATAGAAACCCAAACATCCGTATGAATAAAATCCACATCTTTTACTGCTTTTTTGACATCATCAGTAACCGTAATACGAGCACCACTTTCCTCTGCAAATTTTTCACACATTGCTACTAACTCAGGCTCAGGCAACAATGATTTCGGGCCGGAAATACGAACATCCATCCCTAACTTCGCCCCGATTAACAACAATGAATTACCCATATTATTGCGCGCGTCACCAACATATGCATATTTAATTTCATTTATTGGTTTGCCATTAGAATATTCCAACATCGTTAATACATCGGCAAGCATTTGCGTTGGGTGGAATTCATCGGTTAAACCATTCCATACAGGAACACCGGCATAATCAGCAAGTTCCTGCACAACAGATTGCTTATAACCACGATATTCAATCCCGTCATACATACGTCCTAACACACGGGCAGTATCTTTCATACTTTCTTTATGACCAATCTGTGAACCACTTGAACCAATATAAGTTACATTGGCGCCCTGATCATGAGCAGCCACCTCAAAAGCACAACGTGTCCTAGTTGAAGTTTTCTCAAAAATTAAAGCAATATTTTTACCTTTCAGTAACTGTTGTTCAGTACCTGCATACTTAGCTCTTTTAAGATCACGAGCCAAATCAATTAAATAATTAATTTCACGTTCAGTATGATGAACCAGACTAAGTAAATTACGATTTTTTAAATTGAAAGCCATAATGAATTTCCTTTATTTAAATTTAAATGATTGCGTCACGGATAATTGGACAAGTCATACAATGGCCGCCGCCACGCCCGCGTCCCAATTCACCTGCATCCACTTCTAATACCTCTACACCGTGATCACGCATTATCTTATTTGTATAAATATCACGGTCATAAGCAATACAAACCCGTCTATCCAGCATAATTACATTATTAGCATCGTCCCATTGTTCTCTTTGAGCTTGGAAACTATTCCCGCCAGTTTGAATACGGGTAACTTGCGAACCTGTTACCTTGCCCATTGCTTCGGCAACAACATCAACAAAATGTTGCCCCTTATGTTCTTCAATAGTGATTTCTTCTTCAGCACTCCTTCTATATAAGCTGTAGCATTTAATCTGATCGACAACTTCCGGAAAAACTGAAAATAAATCATAATCTAACATCGAAAATACGGTATCCAGATGCATGGCGGCACGCGATTTAGGCATTTGACATGCAATTACCCTAGTTGCTCCATCCTCTTGACCACAAATACTTTTAGCTAATTGAGATACCATTTGCGGGTTAGTGCGTTCGCCCATACCAAGCAAAACAATGCCGTTTCCTATCGGCATAACATCTCCCCCCTCTACCGATAATGTTCCTGAATTTTCATCAGTATCGCCCCACCAGATTTTGGCCTTACCTGCAAAATAAGGATTAAATTTATAGATTGCGCGCATGATTAATGTTTCTGGACGACGTGCAGGCCAATACATCGGATTTAAACTGACACCACCATAGATCCAGCAACTTGGATCACGTTGGAAAAGAGCATTTGGCGTAGGAGCAATTAAAAAATCATCATCGCTCATATAATTAAACATCAAATCACTACTTGTCTTAAAAGGTAAATCTGATTTTGTAATACCACCGAATAAAAACGCAGATAAATCTTCAGCAGCAAGCTCATTTAACCAGGCACGCACATCACTTAGCATATGAGCCCCAATGTTTTGAGGAATAAAAAGACGATCAAGAATCCAGTTTCTATGTTCTTTATTTTGTAATACTTCACTTAACGCAATATTGGCATCAATGACATGAACACCACGATCTTTCATTATTTTCACAAAGTTATCATGATCACGTTGAGCTTTTTCAACCCAAATCACATCATCAAACAAAAGATCATGGCAATTAGTTGGGGTCAATCTGTTATGGGCTAAATTAGGGCGACACACCATGACACTGCGTAATTTACCGCACTCTGAATTAACACCGAAATTTCCTGACATTATCAAAACTCCTCAATACATTATTTAACATTAAGATACTGAATTCAGAACTATTATGACTTTTTTGTATTGAAATTAAATTTTTTTAATTATCTATTTTTAATATGTTTTGAAATTTTGTTTCAAACAATCCATGATTAATAGAATCAGATTTTAAATGTAAATCAAGCTGAAAAAAGTTCTGCAAAATTCTTCAAAATTCTCTATCATTAAGCAAAAAGGGAAGCATGAAGCATGACAAAACCAGCAGAACATCAAACAGTATCAATATCAGAAAAAGCCAAAGCTGACATACCTGTCAAAAGCTTTTGCTGCCAATACGAAAGAGGTATTTATACATTACAGAAATGATAAAACAGCTAGTTTTCAGAAATTAAAAGTACAGGAGCAAATAAACTGACAACCCTAAACTAACGTAGCTATATTAAGTGATTTAACCAAATAGATTAATCAGGAGTACATAATGTATATCTTTTTGCTAACCTTTAAAATGCAAAAAGCATAAAAAATTAACGATATATAGCACCAAGCATCCTCATAAGGAATTAAGCAATATGATACCAATAAAATATAAATTATTTGAACAAGATACATAATTTTCTATGCAATTGCTGTACTAACAATGAGGCATATATAATGAAATTGGATAACATTGATAAAAGAATACTTCGAATACTTCAGCGAGAAGGTAATATTCAAAATAATGAGCTTGCCAAAAAAGTAGGATTATCTCCATCCCCTTGTTTGCGACGCATAAAAATATTAGAAGATGCCGGATTTATAAAACAATACGTAGCACTACTCGATAAAAAAACCATTAACAAACAACTAATAGTATACGTCAGAATAAAGATAGATATTGCCAACACAAACTCTGCTGCCATCGAAAGATTTATTTATGAAGTAAAATTACTGTCACAAATCCAAGAATGTTATGTAATGGCAGGAGAAAATGATTTTTTACTGCGGGTTTTGTGTAAAGATTTAGAAGAGTATAGAAGTTTTCAAGTCAATACCTTAGCATTGTTACCAGGCGTCTGTAATATCAGAACAGAAATACCATTACAGGTTGTGAAATGGACAACAGAAATAGAAATTTAAATATAGAAATAAAAAAGCCTGAATTTACAGGCTTTTTTATTTCTTACATTTTATCTAATACATCTAACCCCAAAAGGTGCATTCCCTGTTTTAAGGTTTTCCCTGTTAATCTGGCCATCTGTAAACAACTATTTCTGATTTCATCCTTTTCTTTTAAAATCAGATATTTTTCATAAAATTTAGAGAAAGAAGAGGCTAATTGAAATAAATAATTAGCAAGATAATGAGGCATACATTCTTTCGCCACAGAAATCATCACATCCTCAAACTGCAACAATAAGCATAACAGATTTATCTCATCCTACTCTATTGCCCTGATAACATGATCAACATCAGGCTCAATAGACTGTCCGCTTTTATTAAGCGAACTTTGAATACGTGTATAAACATATTATAAATAAGGCGCAGTATTCCCATCGAAAGACAGCATGCCTTCCCAGTTAAAGATATAATCACTAGTTCTATTTTTAGACAGATCAGCTTTCAATGCAGACGTAATAAAACTGGATATAAAAACAAGCCACTAATTTCAAAAGCTTTATCCACATAATGACTTAAAAATTTTTGTAATTCCATTATCACACACCTCATCTTTTATATTTATAATACTTCTATATATAACATAAAAAATACAAAAGAAATTATAATTATTTATAGAATTTATTGATAAATCTGCTTTTTATTAAATTATTCAACAAATCTATAAATATATCGATACTAAACACATTTTATAAAAAATATATACGCATACCAAAAACTAAAACATTAGCACAAATATAGCATATAAAATATAAACCAAAATTTTTCTCATACAACTCAGAATTTCCTCAATATACCAACAACATGCCAAGCATACTTCACTTACACAGACTTTATTAAAATAATAGTAGCCACACGCTGAAAAAGGATTACAAATATTGCGTAATTTCTTGAGCATCAAACTAAAAATAACCAGCTCAATAGCAAAATCGCATCAAACAGGCAGAAATTAAGCTAATTACCAATGATTCTGACCTAAATATAAAAATAGATACTTAAAACCTTGATAAACAGCTAGAAAAATACGGCAGTATGGAAACAATCAATATCAGACAATCAAAAATTTTAAATCTATTCAAAACCACATCGACTTATTGCACATACCTGTTAATAATATTTTTATCTATATATTCGTTTATCTGACACCAGACATATATCAGCAAAATAAAAATGTCAGCTTCACAGCTTCGCATCCAAAAACAAACAGCAAAAACTAGCAATAGATGTTGCCATTTATTTGTACCAGAATGTATTTTTTCGCCATTAAATTCTACTTATCCCCACCAGCGTGCATTTATAATAAAAAATAATTATTGCTTTCAGCTTATTGCTTCATTACATAGATTAAATTTTGTATAACTATTTATTTCCTTTAGATTAAAACTGTGCTAATTTCTATATTAGCTATAGAGGACAAATCAGTATGAAGAGCAAATTTAAACTGTATTTTAAGCTTAGCTGTTTAAGCTGCCTGCTACTGCTGGCTGGTTGTGATGATGATAAGCAGACCGGCGATAAAGCGGCGCAACAGCAGCCGGCGCCTATAGTACCCCATCAGGACAGATTTGGCCGTTATGATTCTATTGGTAATCTGGGCGGCAAGCCGGTAAGTATCCCCGGCGGTGTGGTGTTTACCTGGGTACACTATATCGGCGACCCGGGCGATTTCGATACCAGCAAACAAGCGCAAAAGTATCAGCGCCCGCCGATTACTTATCAATTGCCTATTGATAGCTTTGGTTTTCAGTACCGGCTGACAGATGGCGCGGTGATGAGCTATAGAGAGCAAACGGAAGAGGATTATTTGCGTGATAACAGAACTTTGATTCCACAGGGAAAGCCATTTCCGTGGGGTCATATTATTGTTTACAATATTGTTGATCCACACCAGCCACTTAATTTTAATAAAGCGTTTACTGACACTCAGGAAGCTAAAAAAGAAGTCTGGCACTTTGACTATATTGAACAACCACAAAAAGTATATGGCTTAACTTTTTTCAAAGCCAATAATGGGATTGATCCCCGTACCAATCAGCCGTGGCAGGATAATATCGCCGGACCGGATATTTTTATTTCCAAAAATCCGCAAGGTGAGATTAAAACCTATATTCAATGTGATTTTACAGGCGAAATTCAATCTTGCACCCACGAATTCTATATCGACAGTATGCCAGTGGTGGTACATATAAGCTATGACCGGATTTATTTAGAAAAATGGCGGCAAACCGAAAAAAATATAGCCGGCATACTGGATAGCTGGGTGGTTACGGATAAAGGCGCATTAATTAAGAAGCAGGCAGGGAAGGTGTAAAAATTCCTGCTACTTATATCTATATTGTTAACCACTGATGAAAGAGGTAAGTAGATGTCTAAGCTACAGCTTTTAATAAAAAACTAGCAGCAATGGCTCGGGCTAAATGTTGCCATTTATTTGTACCAGACTGTATTTTTTCGCCATTAAATTCTACTTATCCCCACCAGCGTGCATTTATCGTCAAAAATAATTATTGCTTTCAGCTTATCTTTTCATTACATAGATTAAATTTTGTATAACCGATTATTTCCTTTAGATTAAAACTGTGCTAATTTCTATATTAGCTATAGAGGATAAATCAGTATGAAGAGCATATTTAAACTGTATTTTAAGCTTATTTGTTTAAGCTGCCTGCTACTGCTGGCCGGTTGTGATAATGATAAGCAAACCGGCGATAAAGCGGCGCCGCAACAGCAGCCGGCGCCTATAGTACGCCATCAGGATAGATTTGGCCGTTATGATTCTATTGGTAATCTGGGCGGCAAGCCGGTAAGTATCCCCGGCGGTGTGGTGTTTACCTGGGTACACTATATCGGCGACCCGGGTGATTTCGATACCAGCAAACAAGCACAAAAGTATCAGCGCCCGCCGATTACTTACCAATTGCCTATTGAAGGTTTTGATTTTCAGTACCGGCTGACAGATGGCGCGGTTAAAACCAGAAGAGAGCAGACAGATGAGGATTATCTGCGTGATAATAAAACTCTGATTCCTGTAGGTAAGCCATTTCCATGGGGCTATACCATTGTTTACAACATTGTTGATCCACACCAGCCACTTAATTTTAATAAAGCACTAGCTGACGAATTACAAGCCACCAAGAAAGTCTGGCACTTTGACTATTTTGAACAACCACAAAAAGTACATGGCCTAACTTTTTTCAAAGCCAATAATGGGATTGATCCCAGCACCAATCAGCCGTGGCAGGATAATATCGCTGGGCCGGATATTTTGATGTCCAAAAATGCGCAAGGCGAGATTAAAACCTATATTCTGTGTGATTTTATTGGCGAAGTTCAGCAATGCAACCATCGATTTTATATTGATAATTTACCCATATTGATAAGCATAACTTATAACCGCCACTATTTGAAACTCTGGCAGCAAACCGAAAAAAATATAGCCGGCATACTGGATAGCTGGGTGGTTACGGATAAAGGCGCATTAATTAAGAAGCAGGCAGGAAAGATGTAAAAATTCCTGCTAATTATGTCTATATTGTTAACAACTGATGAAAGAGGTAAGAATATGTCTCAACCACAGGTATTAACTAAAGAGCAATTAAAAGCTTGGAGCGAGCAAATCAAAACCGGCAAGCTGTCGGCCATAGGGGAAGTGTATCAGGCGCTGGCGCAAAAGGGCTATGACTATGCTCAATGGGCATTGGGGGTGGCCACGGCTGATACCCTTACCGGCAATGGCGCCTTGCAGTTTATGCAGGCGGTAGCCAAAGACCATCAGCAAAAGCTCACCCAAGCGCGGGTTGACAGTGTACGGCGCGATATGGCGCTGGGCTATCTGGCCATGCTGCAAAAAAAACTGGAAAACGGCAAAGGCGGTAAAGATATTACCTATTATGAAATGTTAGAATTTCATGTAAAAGTGTTTAAAGACAATAAGCTGGATATCGGCTACTGGACGCTGTATACACCGATGTCGATTATCCAGAACCATGCTTCGGCTACCGGCAGCAATGGTCAGGAAATTGACGGTGAGCAGGTTGTGGAAAATATGTGGCAGCATATGCGGGCTACTCAGGGAACCAAGATTACAGGCCCATGGGTAAGCCTGATGTTATACGGAGTAATGCGGGATGCGCAGAAAGGCTACATTTACGTTAATAAGTCCAACGGTGAGCCTGTGTCACAATACAAGATTATCAAGGATGCTGCCTATTCATTTAAAATACCTGGCAGTATAATTTCATCAGACACAGATGTGGAGAAGTTAGCTGATAAGCTTGGCTATAAAAAAGTAGCGATTTCCAGTGCTGAGCAGCAGCAGGCGCAGCAGTGGTGCAAAGATACAGATATGGTGGCTGCTTTCACTGCTTTTACCAAGGAAATGGTTGCCGATAATATACTTATTCATGGTTCAGCCCATACTTGGTATAAGAATTATGCTACGCCAGAAAACAAGCTTACTGGTAAGTATTTTGCCAATCAGAATACGTCTGCGACCGCGCAGAAGCGGCTGGCCAATAACTGGCAATTGGTGGGCGGCGTGATTATGACTAAATGGATTATCGCTGCGGTATTAAATGAAAATCTGGCCAATAGTTCCAACGCGCTGCTGTCTTCTATTGATGAGACTAATTTTCTGGATAAGGGACTAGAGTTTGTTTTTGAACCACAAGCTGGGCACCGCAGGCCGGTAGCGGGTGCAACAGATGAGTATGAATTCAAATATGAGCTGGAATATATTGACGCTACGCCGGATAGTGTGGTGAATCTTTTGCAGGATTTAACCGCTAAGGGAGAAACTGATAAGGTATCGCAGTATTTGCATGCGCTGACGCGGTTAAATCCAGTGGTGGTATTGAATCCGGATTTTACGCCACAGCAAAAAAGCGTGGCTGATGTGGGTGAAGACTGGATTAAAATCCGCTGCTGGGTTATTCAGGAGATGAAATACGCTAAAGCAAAGGCATACAGTGATTATATAAATACTCTACTCCAAGGGCTGGCACCTATTCCGGTTCCCGAGATTGATATTAATCAGCGGCTAACAATGAATCTGCAGCAACAGAAAGTGCTGGTTGAGTCTATCCGGGCGAAATATGGTTTTGGTAAAGATGATGTGATTCGTTTTCGTGACGCGAATACCGGCCTGAGCTGGGTGAGTAATGGTGCAATAACTCAAGCCGGCCATGTGGTATTGATGCTTTCTGATAATGCCACAGGTACCCATTCTGGCAGTAGTTTAGGCGATGTGATTATGGGTGGCCGCGGCGATGATGTTATCGATGGTGGCGCCGGCGATGACTATTTATATGGCGGTGCCGGAAATGATACGCTGATTGGCGGTAGCGGCAATGACTTATTGTCTGGCGGTGAGGGAATAGACACTTATTATTTCAATACCGGTGATGGGCAGGATCGCATTATCGATAGTGATGGTAATGGCTATATCTATCTGGATAATAATATTTTTTCATCATATCAATGGATAGAGAAAGACCAGAATGTATGGCAATCAGAGGATAATAAATGGCAGGTGTGGCTGAATAAAACTGGTGATTTATGTATTCAATCCCTGACAAAAAAGAAAGATATTCTGACTATTGAGAGATGGAATTGGCGCCAAGGGAATAAACTCGGCATTGATTTACCCACTATGCGCACGCCTAAGGAAAAAAATAAAATTCTGGGCGACTGGCGCACGAAAATCATTCATGTAGAAGGCCATTTTGAGAAAGAGCTAGAGCACCTTAAAGGCCATTATCACCATGCTTGGGATAAGCGCAATGCCGACGGCAGTATTATCGATGGTAAACAAGAAAAAGGCTTTGAAGACGTTATTTTCGGCACAGCCAAGGATGATGAGATTTTGGGGCTGGATGGCAGCGATGCTATTGATGGCATGGCCGGTGATGATTTGATTCTGGGTGGCGACGACTCTGATCTGCTCGCAGGTGGTGGTGGCTCTGATACCATCAGGGGTGGTGCCGGAAATGATTATATTTTTGCCAATAATCATTTAACGATATCTAAACGAGATAAGCCGAATGAGCGCTGGAAGATGCCTGCTTCTGGTAGAAAACTGCTTCATGAAGGCTCAAACTGGGGAGTATATATTGAAAATAATTCTCTGATGGTCTTCGGCATTAGCGACTGTTTTAATGAGCGCATCTCTGCTTCGGGCGATATACCATATAGGGGGGATTTTTTATATGGTGATGATGGCAATGACTATATTGTCGGCGGTAACCTGAATGACTATATCGAAGGTGATTCAGTGGCACCGGGCAGTACGCAAGAAGGAGATGATGTTATTTTTGGTATGGGTGGCAATGATTATATTGTCGGCGGTAAGGGCAAAGATATTTTATATGGCGATGGCATTCTCTTGCAAGGCTGTTTAAATTATCTTGCTGGCAAGGCGCATGGAGACGACCATATCGATGGCGGCGATGGTGATGATGAAATCATTGGTGGCGGCGGCAATGATGTGATTATTGGCGGCAATGGCGATGACCGGCTGTATGGCGATGATGGTGGAAAATCATCAATAGAAATGCTCGATAGCCAATATCATGGCAGTGACACCATTTATGGCGGCGCCGGCAAAGACGTGATTGTAGGTGGTGGCGGCGATGATTTTCTGCATGGCGGCAATGACGATGACGTTATATATGGCGATTCTAACGATAGGAATAGAGATTTTTCTCAATTATCATGCAATGATCATATATGGGGTGATGCTGGTAATGATCTGCTATATGGTGGCTACGGAGATGATGTGATTCATGGCGGCGCTGATCATGACGAAATTTATGGCGGCCACGGTAATGATGAGCTTTATGGCGATGAAGGCAATGACCTTATCTACGGGGATGATGAGAATAACAAAGAAATTCAGGGTGCAGACTATATTGATGGCGGCGCCGGTAATGATAGATTAATAGGCGGTGGTGGAGACGACTGGATTTTCGGGGGAGATGGCAATGATAGGATATGGGGCGATGAATATAAAGATTTTATCAATACTGACAGTTCAATAAAGGGGAATGACCATCTGTTTGGCGGAAATGGCAATGACATTATTGATGCCGGATATGGTGCTGATGAAGTTGATGGCGGCGAAGGGGATGATATTATATTCGGCGGCGGTGGTTTTGATTACCTTTATGGTGGAAATGGCGACGATATAATTATCGGAGACTTCAATAACATTATTGGTTGGGGAGTTGGTTCGGACGGTTCTAGTGATCCTATTTTAATTACAACGGAAAATTCTAAATTCACCGGCGATGATGTTATATACGGCGGAGAAGGCAATGACAGAATATATGGAGATGTTTTGCAAGAATTAGAAAGTTTTTCTGGAAATGATGTTTTATATGGTGAAGGAGGAGACGATTATATTAATGGAGGTTATGGTAATGATTACATTGACGGGGGTATTGGTAATGACCTGCTGATTGGCAGTGACGGTGATGATGTGATTTATGGTGGTGATGGTAATGACATTATTTATGGCGACAGTGAAGAGCCTGTAAATAGCGATAATGCAAAAACCAGTGGTAATGACGTTATCTTCGGGGGAGACGGAAACGATTTTATCAGTGGTGGCAGCGGCAATGATAATATACAGGGAGATGATGGCAATGATCAGCTGTATGGAGGCCTAGGCGATGATAACTTATATGGCGGAGCCGGTAATGATTTGCTTAATGGCGGTAAAGGCAATGACTATCTGAATGGCGGTATGGGTGATGATATGTATGTAATTAAAAACGGCGACGGCATCACCACAATTGAAGACCATAATGGATTGTCTTATATTAAGGTTGATCAGATAAAATCGCTTACTTTCAGTGCTTATAAAGACGGAATAGTGATTAAAAACGGGGTTAAAGGCGATATTATTTATCTGCCCGGCTATAATTTGAAAAACCGGGGCAAAAATTCTGATTTAGGCAATATTATATTTACCGAAGATGGTAAGCATGGACAAACGTTATTAAGCCTGATTACAAAGCGAAAACCTGGTGAAATGCCCCTTATTCCGCAGTTTGAAAAAGATTCGGCTATTAGTAATAACCTGTTCAATTCTGCTGACAATAGTCTGCATGATAATTCGGGTGATTATGGCGCAGACCTTGCCAGAATTCCTGTAGAAAATGCAGCGCAGGATAACCATGCCAATAAAATTCTCAATTCTGGTTTCAATTACGCTGATGTAATATTACTCAAGCAGGCAATGGCCGCTATGAATTCAGAATTGGCTAATAGCGGCATGGCAATATCACCGCCACAGGATAACATTCTAGGTACTGCTAATAATTATTTGTGTATTTCGGCTGTATAAAGCAAGTTTCTGTTCTGTTAAATTGAATTTATGCCTGTAACAACAGTTACAGGCTTTTTTTATGGACAAATATAGGCATCAGTTATCGATTACCATAATCAGGATGTATAATCTTTACTTGATGAAACAGCAAATATTAAATTATTAATTTATTTATGGAGAAATAACACATGTGCCAGTTGTTAGGCATGGATTGCAATACGCCCACTGATATTGTGTTTTCTTTTGAAGGTTTTCGTTTGCGTGGTGGTTTAACAGATCATCATGCTGATGGTTTTGGTATTGCTTTTTTTGAAGGCCATGGGGTACGCCTGCTTCAGGATGACAAGCCCTGTGCCAGCTCACCGGTGGCTGATCTGGTGCAGCAGTATAGAATTAAGTCGGAAAATGTGATTGCGCATATTCGCAAGGCTACGCAGGGGCAGGCTCATCTGGTAAATACGCATCCGTTTGTACGCGAATTATGGGGAGAATACTGGGTATTTGCCCATAATGGTAATCTGTGCCGCTTCGCGCCGGCCGGAGGAGAATATTTTAATCCGGTAGGTACTACTGATTCCGAGCAGGCGTTTTGCTATCTGCTTGAGCAGCTACGCCAGCGTTTTCGCCACAAGCCCGCACGCGAGGTTTTATTCCGTACAGTAGCAGAAATCACGGCTGAACTGCGCCAATACGGGCTGTTTAATTATATGCTTTCCAATGGCGACTGGTTAATAGCCCATGCCAGTACCCTGCTCTTTTATATTATCCGGCAGGCACCTTTTGGTAAGGCCGTTCTGGCAGATGAAGATGTGGCCATTGATTTTTCCGCTGTAACCACGCCGCACGATCGTGTGGCGGTAATTGCCACCCTGCCCCTTACCTGTAATGAGCAATGGCAGCAACTGGCCATTAATGAGCTGGTGATGTTTAGTCAGGGAGAAATTGTTTTGCGTGATTGTATTCAGCCGCCGCAATATATGAGTGTGGAAGAAGGGCTGGCCGTTGCACGTAAAGCGGGGGTGAGTATGTGATGTGTTGGATGAAGTAGATTAATTTATCAGATATCAGCGTAAATCCAAGTCGGCCGGGCTGACTTGGATAATTTTTATTATGGGTATGGCTGCCGTTTATCTGTGGCTGAAAGCCATCTATGTCAGCTATTTATGTCTGGCCAGAGAGTATCAGGCCTATCTGCTGAAAATACTGAAAACTATATAGAAATTTTTTGGCGGTTAGTGAGCAAGTTGCATTATTGAGAATATTAATCGATTGTTGCTTAGAATATTAGCTTATCTATGGATTAACTAGCAAAAACCACTTATTGTACAAAACCATGATTATTTATTGCTTATCATCACTTGGATACGCATGAATTTATCTCGCTAGTTCTGGATTAATATCTGGATTGCCGCCAGTATTGGATTTGGAATGATGTTTATGTTTGTCTTACCCATTCCTGCTTGTGCTTATAAAACTTTATTAACAACAAATATCTAAATTATTAGCATTTTAAATGCGCACATGCCTGAGTAAACACGGTATGTGATAACCATCTGAACTGGATTTTCTTTGTTTACGAAATTTTCTATCTTATTTGTTGCAATATCATTTATCTGCCTGCAAATGTGGTTTGATGTAGCTGATATACTTCGGCCATTGAGTATTATTTTATCAACGTAGATTGTTTTCACAATATGACAAAAGGTTGATTTTTTTAACATAAACCAAGCCATTTACCCCTCAGGCTCGCGTTTCTTCCGCGAGCCTGAGGGGTAAATGGCATAAAACCTGATTTTAATATTAACTATAGCAGAATTACATAAATCCGTATATCAGGATAGCAATTACCGCTACAGGAATAACAATCTGGCATAAAAATTTCCAGCCAGCAAATATTGCCGGGCTTAAATTCAGTTCCTGTCGAATGGTTTCCTGCTTCATCAGCCAGCCCGCAAAAATAATGGTACCCAGACCAGTTAACGGCAGCATGAGTTTACTGGTGACGTAATCCAGAAAATCAAAAATATTTTTTCCAAATATGGTGACATCCTGCCACGCATTAAAGGACAACAGACAGGCAATACCCAATGCCCAGATAACCACGCTGCTGACTAATGTAGCTGATTTACGGCCTAAATGGGTTTTCTCTTCCAGCAGTTCTACTGTTGGTTCCAGTAATGAAATAGAGGAAGTAAGTGCAGCAAAGGTAAGGAAGATAAAGAACAGTACACCGATGATGGTACCACCAGCCATATTACCAAAAGCAATCGGCAAGGTAACAAAAATCAGGCCGGGGCCTTCCGCCGGTTGCAGGCCGTTGGCAAATACCAATGGAAAAATAGCCATACCGGATAAAACGGCCACGATTACGTCCAGAATCACAACGGTACGGGCAGTAGAAATCAGATTAACATCTTTGCCCAGATAGGAGCCATAAGCCATCATAATGCCCATACCCAGAGACAGACTGAAAAATGCATGTCCCAATGCCGCCAATACTGCTTTACCGGTAATGGCAGACCAGTCTGGGGTAAACAGGAACGCAAATGCCTTGCCAAATGATGGGCCACTGACAACGCCGGCATAAACCACCAGCCCAATCAGCAAAACACCCAGCCCCGGCATCATGATTTTGCATGAGCGCTCCAAGCCAGCACCTACACCCATGGCTACAATCAAGCCAGTAGCCAACATAAACACAGTATGCCAAGTAAGCAAATGGTTTACACTGCCAAGAAACTGCTCAAAAACCTGGCTGGTGCCATCGCCATGCAGCCCTTTGAAAGTACCATTGGCGGCAAGGAAAATATAGTCAGTGGCCCAGCCACCAATCACGCTGTAAAAAGATAAAATCAGGAATGAACCAAGCACACCGATAATGCCTACCCAGCGCCATGATTTGGACTGCCCTTCAGCAGCGGCCACATCTTCCATGGTGTGAATCGGATTTTTCTGTCCCCGCCGGCCAATCAGCCATTCAGCTACCAGAATCGGCAAACCAATCACAAACATGCAAATCAAATAAGTAAGCACAAAGGCAGAACCACCCATCTGGCCGGCCATATAGGGAAATTTCCAGATATTGCCCAAACCTACTGCTGAGCCTGCGGCGGCGAGCATAAAACCCATCCGCGAGCTCCATTGTGAATGCGATTTTTTCTTTGTTCCGCCACTCATAACTGCCCCTTACATCCTAACTCAAGATTCAATAGAAAACTCAACATTTAACTCAACAATGTAAAATTAATTGGCAATCATGCCATGAATCGCTTTTTTGGACAAGAAATGATTGCTTATGTGCTGTCTTTCCGACTACCAACCGGATAATTTAGACACTATGTCCAAATTATCCGGCTGGTGTATTCAATTAATTCAACATCTGTTAAGGCAGTTGATAATTAATGATTACAGTAAACGATGTTGTAGTGCCGGTAATTTGGTACGTACCGATTGCAGGAAATCCGCATCCAGCTCAGCACAAATAACGCCCTCGCCCTCCGGTAATGAGGCGATTACTTCACCCCACGGATTAATAATCAGGCTGTGGCCATAGGTACGGCGGCCATTCTGGTGCTGCCCGCCTTGTGCTGAAGCCAGTACATAACACTGATTTTCAATTGCTCTGGCAGTTAATAATGTATGCCAGTGTGCCTTACCGGTGGTATAGGTAAAGGCTGCCGGTAAAACCAGTACATCAAATGGGAGCTGGGCACGGAAGAATTCAGGAAAACGCAAATCGTAACAAATACCCTGCGCCACAGCGATATGATCAACTTTCAGCTCGGGTATATCCATGCCGCGCAATATGGTATCGGCTTCGGCATAATATTCATTGGCACCGCTGTAACCAAACAAGTGCATTTTGTGATAGAAACCAAGCAGCTCACCGGCACGCCCATACACCAGCATGGTATTAAGCACCTTGGTTTTATCGGTACTTTGTAAGGGTATGGTGCCACCAAACAATACAATACCCAATTCAGCCGCCAGTGTTTTTAAGGCAGTTTGCAGTGCCCCATCGCCGAATGTCTCTGCTACAGCTACTTTATCGGTATCGTCTTTACCCATAATTGGCCAGTATTCAGGTAATACCACCCATTCAGCCCCTGCTGCGGCAGCCTGCCGCACTAATCGCTGCATAGACTGGATATTTTCGGCAATGTCAGTACCCGAAACCATTTGTACAATGCCAACATTGATATTGTTCA
The DNA here is from genome assembly GCF_914768025.1 of Snodgrassella gandavensis. Lineage (GTDB taxonomy): Bacteria > Pseudomonadota > Gammaproteobacteria > Burkholderiales > Neisseriaceae > Snodgrassella > Snodgrassella gandavensis. Next base: position 242,249 of record NZ_CAJZCE010000003.1, read on the forward strand.
TGTATTGCTCCTTAAATACTCAAAAACTGATGCCATAACTGTAGCAGTAGGATTATTTATAGCCTTAACTGGATTGATACGCAAATAAATCAATATTTATTGTGATGATGCAGGTAGTTGCTGTGATGGTAAAGCATTTATTGTAGAAATGTTATTCCGATTTCTAATAATATATTAATATTAATTAATAAATTTATTTTGACTTTAATATAAGGCTATTACTAGAATGATCATGAAATTAAACAGAGGTTAATACTTAGCAGCTACAACAGTATAAGAGAGGAATAGACAGTAATACAAACCAGACCACTATTTTTAAATAATATACCCTGATTAGCTGATGATTCAGCTATATAAATAATTACAGCAGAACTCCGAATCATTCGTCGCAAGAATTATTTATATGTATTAATAAATTTATCTAATTGACAAAGAAACAGTTATAGTGTCAGTTAACATAAAACAGCAGATTCAGTAATATCGGTATTAAGCTAAATTAAGCAACCGCTATCATCATTAAATTTATTTCATTCCAATAGATAAAAGGAGTTTGATAATAAGTTTTCAGATGAGTGCTTCAACGCATTTAACATTCAACGTTCCCTCAGCAAAAAAGACTATTCGTATAATAATGCGGCGATGGAGACTGCATTAAAAAATATTAATAGTTTAATATTTTAAATTAAAATCTATTTAACTTTATTTTTATAAGAAATATATCTAGCGGAACTTTCAATACCAGGAAAAACTGTACTCTCATTAATATTGAGTAAATCAAGTTCATCTAATATCTTTTTTCGATTGTTAATTTTTATTCTTTTAACCTGAATGTAATTATTTCCAATTTCATCTAAAGTAGCATTTAAACCAAATAAAAGAAATACACCTGATTGAGAAGATATTCTGACATTATTTTTAATTCCTTTAATACAAATAATATCTTCTAAATCACTTTTATTGATTTTCGGTTCAAAAAATGGCTTTTCTTCTCTAATAAAATGAAGAAGTTTTTTTATGCTAGGTTGTTGGTTAAAGCGCTCACGTTCTTTGTTAAAATCGATTGTCTCTTTCTCATGATGAGATAATCTAGCTAAATTTGCAATACAGCTTGCAGTATCTGAATCATAATATTTGACATATTTATCATTTATAAAAAATATAATTACTTCTCCAACACCCTCGTCCATATGCGTACTGGATCTGCAAGCAAAATAAAGAGCAATAAGAGGATTAGTTGTTAGATCAAGTAAACGAGTTGGCATTGAATAATGCTGCATTCTAACCAATTTATCTAAAGTATACTTATCATTGATAAATTCTTTATATTCAGACATGTAAAGCTCTCGATATAAGATATGTTCTTGCATGCTGTATATAGACTGACCTTCACTATTTTTTCTAAACAATGAAGGTACTAAACGATATTGTTCACTTGAGTGACCACGATAAAATATATGTTGCTTGTGGTCATTTTTTATGGCGACTATTTGTTGAATAAATTCGACCACTTCCCCAATATAAATATCATTTTCTTCGTGTTTTCTATACATATAATTTACCTATTCATTATTACTTAATTCATGAGATCCTGTTTTATACGAATAAAGAGGTGTATCAATTAATCCAATATTTTCTATAGGAATAAAATGTATTTCACCATTAAGATCAACAAAACGAATGAATCTATTCATTTCATATTCAATATCCATAAGACTATTAAACAACGCAGAAGCATCTCCTATATCAATAGTTTCTGTTGTATTGTCATGAAAATAAATATAGACGTGATAAATAAGCTCAAGAACATTATTTTCTGTAATCCTCTTTTCTTTGATTAATTCATCAATAGTACTTTGTAACTTCTCCGAGGTATTCTCACAAAAGTGCTCATAATTAAAGAAATATTCTTCTATAAGATTATAATACTCTTCCGCTCCTAATCCTTGATATCCATCCCAAGGCAGCTCCCAATCTTTTGGCATATCTGAAGAATCATCAAGGAGTGAAATTTTTTTTATTATGCTTTTATTTATAAAAAGTAATCGGTTATTTAAAGTGTCCACAGCAAGTATTTTATTTTGTGCATCTGGTTGGTCATTATGTAAGACACGTTCAACTCTATTAGCTGTTGCAGAAGTGATTGGATACCATTTAATAACATTTGAGTTGTATAAAAGAATACCTATATGCCCCCAAAAAGAATCAATCCTTTCGTCAGTATTCCACGGCTTCCATGATGTTATAGTAACTACGTCATTATTTAAAAGATCATAAACACTTGTACCAAAAATTACAGCAATATCTCTTAATATTTTCAATTCTGGTTGAGATTTATTCAACTCCCAATCACTTATATCTTTTGGTTTTACACCTAGCATAGCAGCTAAATCTTTTTGCTTATAATTATATAATTTTCTTAAATTTTTTAATTTTTCCATACTAGTACTAATGTTTTTTTAAATTATTTCAGTTATATGAGTTAATAATACACGAAAGAAGAAAAATAATCTGTTTAAACTGACATAAGTTAATCTGTAACTAGCCCATACTTAGTACACAACTTTGTAGAAAATTACACAGCGTGTTTTTAATATTGTGTATCCGATAAGCTTACGGTTTTCGCTTTCTGTTCCTTTAGGAATTGAATATCGGATAATTACATATTACAGTATTTATTTCGCCACTTAATAAAGCTGAATCGTTTATACCATATTATCGGAAACGCTTCTTAACTGGAATATCGGCATCTGTTTCCTTAAAAATAGATATGATTTAATGCTCCGTTATTTTTTCATATTTAAACCCTCTTTCAGTTAATAAAAAAATTTTCTATGTGGCAATTACAATAATGGTCAACTCAATAAAATAGATTATTGGTACCAAATACCAGTTGCTAAAAAAATTCTGGATATTGTGCTTAATTGAAAAAGCTGATATCCAGAATCATTCTTTATACTAATCAAATATTTTACGACTGGCGCTGCTGGCATTCCTGGCATTGCTGGCAGATACCGGTAAGTACGATATGTTCATCATTGAGCATAAAGCCGTTATCGGCCGCGCGCTGGCGCAATGCTGCCCATTCGGAGCTCAGGCTTTGTTCATCTACGGCACCACACTGGTTGCACACCAGTACAAAATCGCTGTGATGTATATTGTCTTGCTGACAATGGCTGTCACATTCATGCTGAACGTGACGGCAAAGAATATAGCCGTTAACCGCCGGTATTTTATGTAATACGCCCTGCTCTGCCCAGAAATCCAGTGCCCGATAGGCGGTGGGCGGGGCAACGGTGTTGCTGCTGTGCTGTTGCATATGTGCCAGTACTTGATAGGCTTTAATTACGCCGTCCATGTTTAATACAATATCCAGTACCTGAGCACGTAGCTGGGTAACGGTAACGCCCTGCTCTGCGCACTGTGCCATGATACGTGCTTTATCTTCGGCTTTGGATTGCCATGCTGTATTGCTACTCATGCCTGCCAGCCTTATGCCAGATCACGGGTAACGCTCAGGCCGGCAAAGGTTTGTGATACTGGCATGATTTCGATGTTGTTGACATTCATATGGGCAGGGGTTTGATAGAGCCATAACACGGTGTTGGCGATATCTGCCGGTTGCAGATAGCTGATATTTTCATACACGGCTGCGGCTTGCTTGTCGTCGCCGCGAAAGCGCACATTGGAAAATTCGGTATCACCACACAGGCCGGGAGCAATATTGGTAACGCGAATACGAGTGCCGGCCAGATCGGTACGCAAATTCAGGCTAAACTGGCGTACAAAGGCTTTGGTTGCGCCATATACATTGCCGCCTTTATACGGCCATGCGCCGGCAGTGGAGCCCAGATTGATGATATAACCGGCATTTTTGGCTATCATGCGCGGCAGTATCTGCCGGGTTACATAGGTTAAGCCAAGGATATTGGTATGAATCATGGTTTCCCAGTCGGCATAGTTTGCTTCCTGAGCTGGCTCCATGCCCAGCGCCAGCCCGGCATTATTCACCAGTAAATCAATATCAGCCCAGGTGCCTTGCAGGGAAGCCAATGCGCTATCGACGCTGCTTTTATCGGCCACATCCATTTGTAACGGTAAAAAGGCTGTGCCCAGCTCGGCCTGTAAATGGTGCAGCTTATCCAGCCGCCGTGCTGCGCCGATAACTTTATAGCCGGCATGAACCAGTACCCGACACATTTCTGCACCAAAACCGGCAGAAGCGCCTGTAATCAATATTGCCATATCAGCATCCTTCCCTGTTATTTGTTCCAGACTGTATTTGTCTTTCAAGTGCTAATGTTAGCACGTTCCGGTATATTTCAAAGTAAATAGCAGGCTCAATCAGCCAGATAATAAAAACCCCGTTAACGCTAACGGGGTGGTTCATTACAGGCCTGTGCCTACAGAGACTGCTGCATGGCCCATGAGCGCAGCGCGCGGGCATCACTAACCCGGGTGGTGGAGCTGGGGGAATTCAGTAGGACAATGGTTACCGGCTGATTCTGTACGCTGGTCAGCAAAACCATGGAGCGGCCTGCTTCGCGGATATAACCGGTTTTTTGCAGGGCAATTGGCCATGCGCCTTCGCGTATCAGTGCATTGGAATTGTGGTACTGCTCTATGCGGCCATTGCTGGTATATACCGCCCCAGAATTATCGGTTGAGAACTGTCGGATAAGCGGATACTGGCTGGCGCCGCGTACCAGTAAAGCCAGATCACGCGCTGTGGCCTGATTGCGCGGATCCAGCCCGGTTGGCTCGTAAAAGCGTGCATTGGTCATACCCAGCTCGGCCACCTTGCGATTCATGGCTTCTACAAATGCCGGCATACCACCCGGATACGTACGTGCTAATGCATGGATTGCCCGGTTTTCACTACTCATTAAGCCGATATGCAACAGTTCACGCCGTGTCATTACGGTGCCAACCGACAGGCGGCTGGTTGATTTTTTCAGCCGGTCAATTTCCGCATCGGTGATGGTAATGAGTTCATTCATATTCTGGTTGGCATCCAGCACTACCATTGCTGAAACCAGCTTGGAAATGGATGCAATAGAACGTACCTGATTGATGTTTTTCTGGTACAGGATTTCGCCGGTCTGGTTATTCATAATCAATGCAGATTGCGAGCTTAATAAAGGGCCGGCAATCTGGGCACGGGCTTCCAGATTGGCATCTGGATGATTGGTGATAAATGAGCTGAGGGTATCGGTCTCACCACCCATCTGCTTTTGTTCGATAAATTTGCCAAGAACATCCAGATCCCCGGCAACGGTGGGCACTGCAAAAAACAGGGCACTACTTAACAGGCTTACCCACTGCCAGCGACGCAGACAAGATAAACGTGACATGATAACTTCCTTTTTGACCCTAACTCAGGGTAATTTAATTCTCAAATAAGATGCTCATACTGAACGTGAGAGAGGAACAGATATTTCTGTTGCCTGTGATTAATAGAAGTTTTCAGCGTCCAAATATTAATATAAAAATCTGTTTCTAAATCCAATTATAAGGCAATTTTAATTACAGCCGGTACTTTGATTAGCTATTTAGATAGATAAAAGCTGTTTATAAACGATATTTTAACCAGATTTTCATTGCTACACGGATTGCGACAATGGTTAAAACTACAATAGCATTCAGTTTGATATCGGGCTAATAACACTATATACTTATTTTTTGGCTGATTTCGGCTATGGTGATTAACTCTGTATCCGGTCAGGCTCTCTCTATATAAGCTCTATTTTCTTGATGAAATCCTGTTTATGAGTAAAGAAATTCGTTATTGTTCGTTTTGCGGGAAACCTGAAAACGATGTTAAAAATTTGATTGAAGGTGAAAACGCATTAATCTGTAATGAATGCGTGGATACATGCAATGACATGCTACATAATCCGGGTAGTTCTTCTGAAGAAAAAGCCACGTCGGCAGCTACTGCTTCTGCCGGCTCAGATGCTGGTACCAGTCAGGATAAATTGCCTACACCGGCAGAAATTGTTGCCAATCTTGATCAATATGTGATTGGACAAGAAACGGCAAAAAAATCGCTAGCTGTAGCGGTATACAATCATTACAAGCGCTTGCGTCTGGGCAAGGAAGAAGGTCAGGTAGAGCTGTCCAAATCTAATATCTTGCTGATTGGCCCTACCGGTTCGGGCAAAACGCTGCTGGCTCAGACACTGGCACGCAAACTGGATGTGCCGTTTGTAATGGCTGATGCCACTACCCTCACTGAAGCAGGTTATGTAGGTGAGGATGTGGAACAGATTATCACTAAATTACTGGGCAAATGCGATTTTGATGTACAGAAAGCGCAAAGAGGCATTGTGTATATTGATGAAATCGATAAGATTTCGCGCAAGAGCGATAATCCTTCGATTACACGCGATGTTTCGGGTGAAGGTGTACAACAGGCTTTGCTGAAACTCGTAGAAGGTACGGTTGCTTCTGTACCGCCTCAGGGTGGCCGTAAACATCCTAATCAGGAATTTATTAATGTAGACACGACTAATATTCTATTTATCTGTGGTGGCGCCTTTGCCGGTCTGGAAAAAGTTATCCGCCAGCGTACGGAAAAAGGTGGTATTGGTTTTGGTGCGGCGGTACACAGTAAAGATGAAAATACTAATATAAGCGAGCTGTTTCAAACGGTGGAACCGGAAGACCTGATTAAATTCGGTTTGATTCCTGAGCTGATTGGCCGTCTGCCAGTAATTGCCACGCTGACGGAGCTGGATGAAGATGCTTTGATTAATATTCTTACTGAACCTAAAAATGCATTAATCAAGCAATTTCAGGCGCTGTTTGCGATGGAAGGTGTGGAACTACAGGTGCAGCCTTCGGCATTGCGCGCTATTGCCAAGCTGGCTATGGCACGTAAAACCGGAGCGCGTGGCTTGCGCTCAATTGTGGAAAAAGCCTTGCTCAATACCATGTATGCCTTGCCTGATTTAGCTGATGTGAAAAAAGTTGTGGTTAATCAGGATGTAATTGAAAAAGGTGCCGAACCGGAATGGTTACTGGCTGATGGCAGTGCCTATAAGGGCTAAAGCGACAAGCTGAAGTTTTGTAGATATAAATAAAAAACCGCCTGAAATTTTTAAGATTCGGGCGGTTTTTTTATTTGTTCAGGAAAATCAGGCTTGCAGCAGGCGTATGCAATGCAAAGTGCCAGCCTCTAAGCTAATATGCAGGATTGGTATATTTCTTTATCTGGTAGCTTTCTCAGGCCAGAGCAGAGAATTATCGGCATCACAGGTATCGGCCAAACCACAGAACCTTGCCGATAATCTGCACATCATCGCTTTCGCTATCCAGCCGAATTTCAAAACTCGGGTAGGCATCGTTGGCAGAAATCACATTGACTACATTACCCGGCATTAGCTGTAGACGTTTTACCAGTAAATTGTCGTTGATACGTAGTACATACAAACCATCACGACGGATGTAATTCATTTGCTGTACGAGAATGGTATCCCCGTCATTGAGCACACCTTCCATTGAATCGCCTTTAACTGAAATAACGGACAAGCCGCTAATTTCCGGGCTAATCATTGAATTAATCCAGTCTTTGCGAAACGCCATGGTGAACATAGGCGTCTCATTGGTAACCAGACTACCATGTCCGGCCGCAGCTTCAATCGCATACCGCGGTACATAAACAAAATCATCGGCGTTAACCGGATTGCCCAGCGTATCATGTGCGGCCTGAGCAGACTGTTCAGGAAAAGGCTCTCCTTCTCCGGTTAGCAGCCAGTCGATACTGCATCCTTTTAATTCTTTGATACGCTTTAGGGTTTCCGCCTTGGGCAAACCGCCTTCATGCCAGATACGGCTGAATCCAGCCATAGTCATATCAATGTCTGTGGCAATTTTGGATTGACGCTCACCCGGCCATAGTGATGCTAGACGGTCTTTGAATGTTTGCATACACAAACTCCAGCAATTTATTAGAAATATCGTCAGTAAATTTATTTTATTATACTTCATTTTTAAAAAAATGAATAGTAATTAAATGTTTAATAAATTTACCTCTTGAATATTTATTTTTTTCTAATTATTATAGTAAAAATTAAATAATTAATTAGATTTATCTAAATTCAGAGTGGATTATGAAATTATTGAAGATATCAGGGTTGATGATTTTACTATTACTGCTGGGAAATTTTCATTCTGCACCAGCCCGAGCGACAGGAGCCCCAATTTCGATTGCTCAGGCATTGGCTTGTCATCATCTGGCACAATTAACCTATACTGAGATGAACTCAGCCCAGATACAAATAGCCAAAAGCTGTGACCAGCGTGAAGCAGCGCAGGGCTGGCTTAATATATATGGAAAAATGAACCATACCGAATTGGCAAAGGCAATGGTATATGAAGCTTCCTGAAACAGGGTACTACTCTTCTGCTGTGGCAACATTATTTACATCGATTTAATTGTTTTTTTGTGCTCACGGGCATACTGGTAGGGTTTTAAACTGAATGTGTAATATTGGGATAAACGCCTGATTGATTGAAATAATAGATCAATCAGGCTTGTGGAGAGTCTGAATCAGCATCTGGATATTATCAGCACCAGAATTCAGGTAAACTGCAATTAATTTGCTGCTTGGTGTTCTAGCTGTGTCCGTAGTTGTTGATGGATACCACCGAAGCTGCCATTACTCATCACTAGTATATGATCGCCCTGTTGCGCCTCGCCAGTAATGGCAGCAATCAGTGACTGCATATCCTGAAAAACCGCTACTTTATCCTGTAACGGACTCAGGGCAGCAGCGACATCCCAGTCAACACCTCCTGCATAACAATATACTTTATCGGCTTGTGCCAGACTGGCTGGCAGAGCAGCTTTCATGGTACCCAGTTTCATGGTATTGGAACGTGGCTCGAGTACGGCCAGAATACGTGCATCAGCCACTTTCTGGCGCAAACCGGCAATGGTGGTGGCAATGGCGGTAGGATGATGAGCGAAATCATCATAAACGGTAATGTTATTGACGGTACCCTTGATTTCCATGCGCCGTTTAACATTTTCAAAGCGAGCCAGTGCGGCACATGACTGCTGTACGGAAACACCAGCATGGCGGGCAGCCGCAATGACGGCCAGTGCATTCATGCGGTTGTGCTGCCCCAACAGTTGCCACTCGATATGGCCTACTTTTTGGTGCTGATACAATACATCAAAGCCACCTGTGTCAGAAATTTCACCTACCTGCCAGTCTTTGCTGGAACCAAAATTTTCTACCTCAGACCAGCAGCCCTGTTGTAAAACCTCGGCCAGTGCAGCAGACTCTTCATTGACGACAATCAGGCCGTCACCCGGGATGGTACGAATCAGATGGTGAAACTGAGTCTGGATTGCGGCGAGGTTGGGAAAAATATCCGCATGGTCATATTCCAGATTGTTCAGAATTGCAGTACGAGGGCGATAATGTACAAATTTGCTGCGCTTATCAAAAAAGGCTGTGTCGTATTCATCGGCCTCAATAACAAAAAACGGGCTACATTCGGTTGTGCCTGTGGATTGTGCTGCTGGAGGTATTTGTGGCAGACGGGCTGATACGGCAAAATTCTGCGGCACGCCACCAATCAGAAATCCGGGTGCCAAGCCAGCATCCTCCAGTACCCATGCCAGCATGCTTGCTGTAGTGGTTTTGCCATGAGTACCGGCCACGGCCAGTACCCAGTGTTGTTGCAGTATATTTTCAGCCAGCCATTGCGGCCCGGAAGTATACGGCAGATTACGATTGAGAATGGCCTCAACTACAGGCATCCCGCGGCGGGCAACATTGCCAATTATATAGACATCGGCAGGATAGCTATCCAACTGTGCGGCCTCAAATCCTTCCACCACATCAATGCCCAAATCAGCTAGCTGGGTACTCATGGGCGGATACATTCTGGCATCACAACCGGTGACGCGGTAGCCGGCCTGTTTGGCAATAGCGGCAATTCCTCCCATAAATGTTCCGCCGATACCGATGATGTGGATATGCTGCATTTTTCTGTCTCTATGCGGTAAAAAGCAGCATTATAGACTGTCCTTATGGTTGCTACATGTATGTTTTTTATTTTCTGTAATTGTACGCTTGTGAAAGTGGATTTCACGGTGAGCAGGCAAGTTTTGCATGCTGGTTAATTGATTATTGTCACTATTTACTGATGGCATGCATTTTATAATTAGAATTATCCATACTGTGAATAATTGCTATTAAGGAAACTGGCCACGTTAGATATCATTATCATGAATATCTGCTGATGTAGCGCTCTAGGATATTTTTCAGATTACTTTTGTGCCATTTTGCGGCAATGATAAAGCTGGGTACTTTAATATGATATTTCTTTTGCTCAAATGTAAATGTTATTTCCCCTCTGATAATGCCTTTCTTAAAGCTTAAATCAGAAATTTTTGTCATTGGGATTACGGTTATGGACTCGGTTAAGTCTGCGCTTAGCGATAAACCAATCAGAATCATTTTTTCTGCATTGAAATAGATAAGCAAATGCTTAATACATAACGCAGCCAATCCGGAAAATAGTGCATATTGCCACGCTTTGGCATCAATCATGCCATAGATTATTGATGAGCTGTCAAAAGATGGTAATTGATGCTGTTGAAAATAAGCTTTGATTTGTTCTAGTTTTAAGCCACTATTCATATGCATCTCCTGTGTTAATAAGATTGTACTTAGGATAAATATTCTAATCCTGTAAATGTGGCTCGTATAGCTGATAAATACTGACTCTAAATATTATTTAGCATATTGATTGATATGATTAAGGGCAATATTAGGGTTCTGAATGATGTGTTACTTATACTGTATACATCTGGCTTTATGGTTTTATGATCATCTATGAGTGATGTGTGAATAGAACAGGTTTAGTATAAATTTTAATAGGATAAAAAGCTGCCCGCTGTAGGTGTTGTGTATCAATGAGTATTGAGGATTTAGTTTATCCACAAAGAGAGATGATTTATGCTGTATTTCCCTGTCCTTTCGCTAATCGGGTTATTAACAGGCGTAATGTGCAGGGATAAATACACATTATTCCTGTCATTACTGGGATGTTATTGCATATAAACTGTGGATAAGTAATTTAGATTATTGTTACTTATGAATTAAATTTAATTGATTAAATTTTAGGCAACAGCATGGCATAAGATTGGATTTCATGCGTTCAGCAGGCCAATCAACCTATACATATCGGTATTCGGGGCATGTAAATGCCTGTAACCAGCATTTGAATTCTCTGGCAATAGCGGTTCTAGCCGATTAAGTACAGGTGTGTCACTTTTGTAACTACCCCCTAAAATAGAACAGCCTCGAAGTAGAAAATTCTCTTCATTAACCAACAGAGGATTTAAACATGAAAAAGATGACTGAACATCAGATCGTATCTATTTTAAAAGAAGCTGAAGCCGGTATTCCTGTTAAAGAACTTTGCCGTAAATATGGCATCGGC
>NZ_CAJZCE010000004.1 GCF_914768025.1 Snodgrassella gandavensis
TAAGCGTGAAACTCGCCTGAAGATGAGACTTCCCTAGGGATTTAATCCCTCTAAAGAGACGTTCGAGACCAGGACGTTGATAGGTCGGGTGTGGAAGAGTGGTAACACTTGTAGCTAACCGATACTAATTGCTCGTGAGGCTTGACTCTATCATTTGAAGGACTTCGTGCATGAGGGCATGTACAGAAGAGATGATAAAAGCTTACTGATGAATACACATCACCAAGATTAAGGCTTTCTGATTTGACAGTTTAATGTCTGGCGGCCATAGCGGGTTGGTCCCACGCCTTCCCATCCCGAACAGGACCGTGAAACGACCTAGCGCCGATGATAGTATGGATACCCATGTGAAAGTAGGACACCGCCAGACGCCCCATAAGAGAAGAACCCGGTTGAGAGATCAGCCGGGTTTCTTGCGTTGTGGCAAGTAGGGGTAGGAGGCAATGATTATAGATGCCTGCTAGCCAAACATAACAGCAGCCTTGGTGCTGCTGTTTGTATTTGAGACCTACAACTAAAATTGTAAATGTAAATATCCCTAGTTCCTTTAAGCGTTTGATATCATAGGTTTCCATACCACCATATTTATCCCGCCATTTATAAAAAATTGAATTACCGATGCCATATTTACGGCAGAGTTCTTTGACCGGGATACCAGACTTGAGTTTCTTTTAAAATAGCTACGATTTGATGTTCAGTCATCTTGTTTATGATTAAATCCTCTGTGGGTTAATGAAGAGAATTTTTTACTTTGAGGTTGTACTATTTTAGGGGATAGTTACATATTAGTCCCTATGAATATGATTAAATATGTTTAATAGTTATGAACTAATCAAATAACTCACCTTATTTGCTTCCGTTGGCATTGGAACTTCCCATTTATTTAATAATCGCTGAATGGTTTTGTTTGGCAATGTAGTATCTCGCGCCGAATTACGGCGATACAACTCTTTTTCTGCTTGTTCCAGATAGACGATTTCCACATTCGCATGATAAGCATAAAGCAAGTCAAGCGCTTTTTGACGCATCTCCTGCGATAAATGGGTTGCATTCCAAATAAAAGGTTGTTTTTCTCTTAACCATTGTTTGACCTTTGCTAGCACAAATTGCATAACAAGTCTCTCGTTTTTGCCATGCTTTAATTTTAGCTCAGATCTGGCATCATCATAGGAAGCAACAGCCCAAGTTGGGTAATGCTTTCTGATCCAACTATTTTTACCCGAGGCTGGTAAACCAGAGAGCATAATTACGTTAGAACCTTCTTGCGGAAATAATGAATAATCAGGTAATACATTACTGCCTCGAAAATATTGTACTCGAGTATAATCATCAACAAATTGGCGAGGGTGATGTAAACATCCCTCTTCAAGCGCTAGTTGCTTAAATAATTCGACTTCATCGAGTGCTCTTTTTTTATCAGCACAAATGCGACCCTTCATATCCGCTTTTGCTTGCAGACATAACATCCAAATAGGCAATTGCCATGATAAACGATGAATTAAATATTCAGGCGATCTATTTCTATGCGTATCACTTAATGCAAAAAAAGGCACTTGATGTACGCTAATGATTCGGCAGATTTGCTCGCGTAAATCAAATGGTACACCCATTCGCCATAATAAAATGCGACTACGAATCTCTCCTTTTTTGGAGTGCCTTGGTTGCGTAATTTTACCTGTATTTTCATCAATAACCGTGGTTTCAGGCTTAGCGATATCATGTAACAAAGCCGTCATAAATAATACAAACTGCTCATCTTGTGTTGCGTTGGTAAACTCTTCTTCCGCTAATAATGCACGCACTACCATTTGCGTATGAACCCAAACGTTACCCTCGCCATGGTGTGAGGGATCTTGTGGAGTGATGATTAAGTCATTCAACTCAGGAATACACGTTAACCATGGGCTAAAATCATCGGTTGCCAAAGTACTCGCTATTTGTTTTTTTAATGATTGGTAATTCATTATTTACCTCCATTTAGGCATCGATTATTCCAATTCACCGTTAATTGTGGACTATATAGCTCAGCATTTTGAGCCAATTGATTTGGAATAAAAGGCTGTTCACTATGGTGCTGACCTGCATCTAAAATCGCCTGAACAAAATCTTGCCTAACCCATTTTAAGCGATCAATCGTTTGCTCTTCTGATTCGATTTTAAGATATAACCCTTCCATCAAATCAGAATCATCACATTGTTGCCAGGCTTTACCTAGATCAAGTTTTTCACGCGCTACCATCTTTTCAAAACAAGCACGCCAATTGGCGGTTTTAGCTAAAGAGGGGGTAATTAGTGCTAATAAATCGCTTAATTTAGTAGGAGCAACTCCAGCAAACAACACAGGTACCGATAAAATAGGACCGCCAGCTAATAACTGATGTCGCTTTAACGTCGATAAAAAACAGTTTTGTTGCCTATCCCAAATATCAAATTCACAAAAATAATGAGGCAATGCATCATAAAAAATAGCATGTTTTTTATGTAACCATTCGCCATAAAGGATATAACGATCTTCTAGCCGCTCAAGCAACCAATTTTCGTGTACGCAAGCCCAATATTTTAATAGGTTAAATTGCCGCTCCCTAGCGCCACCCATCAAATAATGCCCTCGGGATTGAAGCAATAACTCACCGCTTGCTGAAAAACTAATTGCACAGTTTGCACCATCAAGTTTTTCTTCAACAACAATATATTGACCAGTTAATTGTTTATAAGGACGTTGTCCATGTTCACTATCACCAAATTGTAGTCGTGATCCTTCTAAATGAGGTGTTCGTGGATATTTAATTAATTCTAAATTTTGAATGCAATATTCCATTGTCATAATATTTTCTCCAAAAATAAGGGAAAACCGACAAGGAAAATCTATAAATTGATTTGCAATGAAGAAGCTTAGAAAAAGCTAAGAAAAAGACAATATGATAGAAATACTATGTCGGCATTAAGATAAAATGTGAACTACAGGCATTTTGCAACCTCGTTATAATGAAGTTATTTGATTAAAAAAACGGCGCTATTATCAAGAGTTGCTGATTTATTGTCAAGTTTAATGATAATAAATGCTGAGTTATGTTAAAAGGTAATGATAAATTATTGTTATTCAAAAATAAAAAAATCAATAAAATTAATGTGTTATATTATGTATTTTGGAGTGGTGATTAACACATCAAACAAATTTTTGGACTAGGCTACGTTTAGTCAAGTGGAAATCATAGCTAATGTGTAAAGACCGAACCGCAGTAAATAAAAAATTCAGGAAAATTTATAACATTGTCGTATTAATTCTTCGCGTTATTTACTGTAATTTGAGAAATTGCAGTAATGAATATACATAAAAAAACAAAGTTAATTCCTTATCACTGACAAGAGATATGGCGCTTATATCATAAAGAAAAAATAACCGTCACTGCTTTGGCTAAACGCTTTATGCTCTGTCATCCAATTATTTATAATGGGCTGAAGAAAGTCCGCTTGAAATTTTTTGTTTCTTTAATCAGTAAAAATGAACTTTATAAAACTATCTGTTATGGTACTAAACGTCTGGTTAATGTTGAAGTCCATTGAAGATAAATTAAGACGGCAAGCTATACACTATAATAAAACCTATCTAAGTGAAATGTTGCATGTCGACACCAAGCGTTTACCTTTACTTAAAAATGAAACAAAATACTAGAGAATATTTATTTGTCGGCATTGATGGTTTATCACGTGAGCTCTATGTGGGCATTTACTCGACAAATCTTAATTTAGCTAAGTGCAGTTTTTACAAAATGATGTGTTAGCCTAATGTCATTATAATATTGAATGTGTCTATTTTAATAATGAACGTGAATTGGAATGGCAACACATATTCAAATAATAAAATTAAGGGGTAGCTATACTGAAGTTGTTTTTTTATTTTAGTACTTATTAATTTGAATAGTGCCATTGTTTTTTTTCTAGTAATTAATCTGAATATAAATAACTTTAAATATTTTGATTTTTTAATTGCTTATGTTAAATATGAAATTTTTAAGATCAGGTATTAAATTATTTTATTTTGTCAATATTAATGCTGTTTGGTAAGCTATGATTTTTCTTTAAACTAAATGTGTAAAGGGATGTTTATGAAAGATGTGAGAGAGCTGGTTGAGGCTGAGTTAGGTACTTTTGTTCAATTGCGACATGATATTCATCAACACCCTGAATTGGCTTTTGCTGAGAATCGAACCAGTGATTTGGTTGCTGGTTTGTTGGAGCAATGGGGTTATACGGTTGAGCGGGGCATTGGTGGTACTGGTCTGGTTGCTCAACTTCGTGTTGGTAATGGTTCAAAGTGTATTGGTATTCGAGCCGATATGGATGCGTTGCCGATCTCTGAGGAAAGCGGTGTTGCTCACACTAGCAAGCATGCGGGCAAGATGCATGCCTGTGGTCACGATGGGCATACTACTATGTTGTTGGCCGCAGCCAAGGTATTGGCGGGCAGAAAGTCGTTTAATGGTACGCTGAATTTGATTTTTCAGCCGGCAGAAGAGTATGGCAAATCCGGTAGTGGTGCGATGCGGATGATTGCTGATGGTCTGTTTGAGAAATATCCGTGTGATGCGGTATATGGGATGCATAATATGCCGGGTTATCCACAAGGGCAATTGCATTTTTATGCTGGATGGATGATGGCTTCTTCTGATGTGGTAACAATTACGCTTAAAGGGGTAGGTGGCCACGGTGCGAAGCCGCATAATACGCACGATCCGATTGTGGCTGCTTCTTCTATTGTGATGGCCTTGCAGACGATTGTGTCACGTAATGTGAATCCACTGGATTCTGCTGTGGTGACTGTGGGTATGTTTCATGCCGGTGTGGCTAATAATGTGATTCCGGAACAAGCCGAATTAAAGCTGACCGTGCGTTGTTTTAAACCAGAAGTACGCAAGTTATTACAAGAGCGTATTGTGGCGATAGTACAGGCTCAGGCACAAAGTTTTAATGTGGTGGCTGAGGTGGATTATCAGCATGGCTATGCTCCTGTATTTAATACTACTAAGGAAACGCAGTTTGCGCGTCAGATAGCACGCGAGGTGGTGGCTGAGGAGAATATTGTCGACCAGACTGAACCAATGGCCGGCAGTGAAGATTTTGCATTTATGCTGGAAAAATGCCCGGGAAGCTATTTGTTTATTGGTAATGGTTTAAAGGAAGTGGATGCTGCTTCTGGTTTTGATTTGCATAATCCTTATTATGATTTTAATGATAAGAATATTGCCATTGGTGCGACTTACTGGGTAGCGCTGGCAGAACGTTTCCTGCAATAAATCCGATTGTGAAT
Source organism: Snodgrassella gandavensis (assembly GCF_914768025.1). Classification (GTDB taxonomy): domain Bacteria; phylum Pseudomonadota; class Gammaproteobacteria; order Burkholderiales; family Neisseriaceae; genus Snodgrassella; species Snodgrassella gandavensis. Next base: position 5,309 of record NZ_CAJZCE010000004.1, read on the forward strand.
TTTTATAGAATAAAGGGAGTATTGATATGAGTACGGGACAAGTGGCGGTTGAACACAACAAACCACCGGCGAAGTCGATTGCGGCAGCGGTGGCTGGGAATGCACTGGAATTTTACGATTTTATTATTTATTCGTTTTTTGCAGTGCATATTGGTGAATCATTTTTCCCCGCAAATGATGGATACATAAGTTTGCTGTCTGCACTAGCTGTGTATGGAGTGGGGTTTTTTACGCGGCCGTTGGGTGGTGTACTTATTGGTGCTTATGCAGATAAAAAGGGACGTCGGGCAGCAATGATGCTGACGGTGGCATTGATAACCTTAGGTACGCTTGGGTTAGCGGCTACGCCCAGTTATGAAAAGATTGGGATTGCTGCGCCGATTATTGTGGTTATTGCGCGCATGATTCAGGGGCTAGCTTTGGGCGGTGAGGTTGGTCCGGCTTCTGCGATGCTGATTGAATCTGCGCCGCCAAATAAACGTGCATTTTATGCCAGTTGGCAGATGGCCAGTCAGGGGCTTGCGGTAATGGTTGCCGGTTTGATTGGTTATGCTGTTTCCAGTACTTTGACGCGAGAAGAGCTGGGTGCGTGGGGCTGGCGCATACCTTTTCTGGTGAGTCTGGCTCTGATTCCGATTGCTCTGTATATTCGCCGCGCTTTGCCGGAAACTCTGGAAGAGCCAACATATCACAATGATACTGAGATGCTAACGATAATATTCACCCGCTATAGAAAAGAGGTAATATTGGGCATCATGGTGTTGATGGCAACTGCTATTACTGCTCAGGTAGGCAATTATATGACTACTTTTGCTATCAATACGCTGAATTTTAACCCAAAGATTGCACAAATCTGTACTATTTCAGGTGGGTTGATGATGTTTCTGTTTTCTTTGCTGGCGGGACTTCTGGCTGATAAATATGGCCGTAAAAGCATTATGTTATGGCCACGTGTGGCTTTGATGTTGCTGATTGTGCCAATGTTGTATTTGCTGGTGAAAACGGAAAGTGTGGCAATGCTGTTAGTGGTGACGATGATGGTAACGTTGTTAACTGGTATGACTGGTGCCAGTAGTCTGGTAGCGATTCCGGAAATGATGCCGATTGCACTGCGCGCCACCGGGGTATCAATTGTTTATGCTATTGGTGTTACGTTGTTTGGCGGTACAGCACAGTTTATATTTGCTTGGTTGATTAAGCATTTCGGTGCGTTATCATTGGCTTATTATATAGTTGGTACCAGTGTATTATCTATTATCGCGATTTTGATGATGCCGGAAACGCGTCATGTTAATGTTAAAGATTAAATTGGCTGTAAGCTGATATAAAAAAGCCAGCAGATTTTGCTGGCTTTTTTGTGGCTGGGGTTAAATAACGCTTTTAACTACATCGACAACTTGATCAACTGTGAAGCCGAATTCCTGAAACAGCTGCTCTGCTGGTGCGGATTCGCCAAAACGGTTGATGCCGATAATAGCACCATCGCTACCAACATATTTGTACCATGAATCACTTACGCCGGCTTCTATGGCAATACGCGGTAAACCGGCAGGTAGTACGCTGTCACGATAGGTTTTGTCCTGCTGATCGAAGATATGGGTATTGGGCATGGATACGACGTGAGTGGCGATACCTTGTTCGGCCAGTTTGGTTTGGGCATTGATGGCCAGCTCAACTTCGGAACCTGTGGCAATGAGTACTGCCTGTGCAGATTTTTCGGAGGCTGCTTTCAGGACATAGCCGCCACGGCGGATATTGGCCAATTGCTGGTTATCACGCGGTATAAATGGCAATCCCTGACGGCTGAATATGAGACAGCTAGGGTGATTGTCTGCGGCTACAGCATCAGCCCAGGCTACTAGTGATTCGGCGCTGTCGCAAGGACGCCATACGCTCATGTTGGGAATCAGGCGCAAGGTAGCGATTTGCTCAACTGGCTGATGTGTTGGGCCGTCTTCGCCTAAGCCGATAGAGTCGTGTGTAAATACAAATATCGGGTTAATTTGCATCAGCGCAGCCATGCGCAGGGCATTGCGTGCATATTCGCTGAACATCAGGAAAGTAGCGCCAAATGGTTTGATACCGCCGTGCAGGCTCAGGCCGTTCATGATGGCTGCCATACCAAATTCGTGTACGCCATAATGGATGTAGTTGCCACCGCCTGTGGCTGTGACTGCGGTACTGCCTGACCAGTCGGCGAGGTTGCTCCGACTTCTGCGATGCTGATTGAATTTGCGCCGCCAAATAAACGTGCATTTTATGCCAGTTGGCAGATGTCCAGTCAGGGGCTTGCGGTAGTGGTTGCCGGTTTGGTTGGTTATGCTGTTTCCAGTAATTTGACGCGAGAAGAGCTGGGAGCGTGGGGCTGGCGCATACCTTTTCTGGTGAGTCTGGCTCTGATTCCGATTGCTTTGTATATTCGTCGAGCCGTGCCGGAAACTTTGGAAGAACCAACACACCATAGTGGGTCTCAGATGATAGAGGTAATATTTTCTCGCTACAGCAAAGAGATAGTGTTGGGAGTTATGGTGTTGATGGCAACTGCTATTACCGCTCAGGTAGGCAATTATATGACTACTTTTGCTATCAATACGCTGAATTTTGATCTAAAGCTTGTACAATGTACTATAGGAGAATATGATGAGCTATGGCTTTAATGAATAATTCAATTTAACCCCCAAAAAATTTATAATATGAGCGAATTACATGGAAAAAACAAATAATACATTTCCCACATTGAGCCTTCTTGCTTTAGCAACAGCACTGTTTATTTCAATTATGACAGAAGCTTTGCCTGCTGGTTTTTTACTATTAATAAGTGAAGATCTAAGTGTTACAGAAGCTCAAGCGGGTCAATTAGTGACTCTCTACGCATTAGGTTCTCTACTATCAGCTATCCCATTAACAATTGCTACACAAAGTTGGAATAGAAAAAAATTATTAGTAACAGTTATACTTGGTTTTGGCATTACTAATTTTATGACTGCATATTTTCTGTCTTTTACTATGATATTAATAGCTAGATTTTTAGCTGGTGTTTTTGCTGGTCTTTTATGGGCAATGGTGGCTGGTTACGCAACAAGAATAGTTAGTGATGATAAAAAAGGAAGAGCAATAACTATAGTTATGCTAGGGGTTCCGATAGCCTTATCTATAGGTATTCCATTGGGCACATTAATAGGTCAGTTAGTCGGTTGGAGATTAACTTTTCATATAATTACAATAATCTCTTTGTTGTTGGTCATTTTGATATGCCTAAAACTACCTAATTTAGAAGCATTAAAAACGAAGAAAAAGAATCCCATTTTTTCTGTATTATCTATACCTTATGTAAAATCGATCTTAGTAATAAATTTTATTTTCGCTTTTGGTCATAATATTTTTTACACCTATATATCACCATATTTACAACTTTCAGGAAATGAAATGAATGTCGATGTTGTTCTATTTATTTTTGGCATTTCATCGATTATTAGTATTGCTATTGTTGGGATATTTATTGATAAATATTTACGTAAGTTGATTATTTTATCTCTTAGTTTTTTTGCTATCTCCGGATTATTATTTTATGTTTTTGATAACATTTATTCGTTAATCTTAGTTTCAATTGTTGTATGGGGATTGGCTTTTGGAGGTGGAGCAACATTATTTCAAACAGCATCAGCAAAAATAACAGGAGAATCTGCTGATATTGCACAGTCTTTACTTGTATCACTTTGGAATTTGGCAATAGCTGGTGGTGTTTTTTGTGGCGGAATGCTGCTAAATGTTTTCGATGCAAGAGTATTACCAATCATGATGTGTATTTTGTTGGTATTAGCTCTTTTTATGGTTTTATTTGCTGGTAAACTTGGTGTTGGAAATGCAAGCGGAGACGATAATGTATCTAATTGATCTGCATGTTCACACTTTAGCAGGCTGTCATGGATATAGTTCAGTATACGAAAATATAATGTTTGCTAAAAAAAGAAAAATGGAACTGATTGAAATTACTGATCACGGGCTCGGGCTGGATGATTCTCCTCATCGATGCCATTTCTTAAAAATGATGAAATGGTGCTAAATACAAGTGGAAGTAAAGTAATCGATTTTTTTAAGTATAAAAAATAAATATTTGACCCTGTAAATAAATTTATTTTTCATCTCATTAATAAAAGTAAGAGCATCAGCACCTGCTCTTTCTTCATTCCAAGACATTCCTATTTCCCATTTTGATCCTTTTCCCATGAGTTCATGATATTTAATTTTTGATTTAATATTATGAACTAAATTATTAGGTAATATCGTTACATTTGAATGTAAATTGGACATAGATATAGTGTTGTAAACATTATTTGTGTAATGTACCTGTGGAAAATTTAGTGAGTTTCTTGAAAGAAATTTCGAAATTTTTTGAGATAGTTCAAAATGTGAATCACAATTTGGTAAACAAAGAGTATTTTTATCTAAAATTTGATTAATATCATTAAAATTATTAATCTGAAAATTGTCTTTTCGATTGGATATAATTACTAAATGGTCTGTGTCTATCTCTTCATATTTTATTTGTTTATTGACAGGCTTTTCCATAAAAGCTATATCTAACTCTCCAGATAATAGCCTTTTTTCCTGCTCTGCTGAAGCCAACTCATGTATTTGAATTTTTATCATTGGATGGTGTTCTGTATATCTATTTATCATTTCCGGTAATATATTTATAAAGGAAAATGTATGTCCGATATTCAAAACACCCGTTCTACTTCAGGTGGGTTGATGATGTTTCTGTTTTCTTTGCTGGCGGGACTTCTGGCAGATAAGAATGGCCGTAAAAGCATTATATTATGGCCACGTGTGGCAATGCTGTTAGTGGTGACAATGATGGTGACGTTGTTAACTGGTATGACTGGTGTCAGTAGTCTGGTAGCGATTCCGGAAATGATGCCGATTGCACTGCGCGCCACCGGGGTATCAATTATTTATGCTATTGGTGTAATTTATTTGGTGGTACTGCGCAATTTGTACTGACTTGGTTGGTTAAGCATTTTGGTGCGATATCATTGGCTTATTATGTGGTTGGTACCAGTGTATTATCTATTATCGCGATTTTGATGATGCCGGAAACGCGTCATGTTAATGTTAAAGATTAAATTGGCTGTAAGCTGATATAAAAAAGCCAGCAGATTTTGCTGGCTTTTTTGTGGCTGGGGTTAAATAACGCTTTTAACTACATCGACAACTTGATCAACTGTGAAGCCGAATTCCTGAAACAGCTGCTCTGCTGGTGCGGATTCGCCAAAACGGTTGATGCCGATAATAGCACCATCGCTACCAACATATTTGTACCATGAATCACTTACGCCGGCTTCTATGGCAATACGCGGTAAACCGGCAGGTAGTACGCTGTCACGATAGGTTTTGTCCTGCTGATCGAAGATATGGGTATTGGGCATGGATACGACGTGAGTGGCGATACCTTGTTCGGCCAGTTTGGTTTGGGCATTGATGGCCAGCTCAACTTCGGAACCTGTGGCAATGAGTACTGCCTGTGCAGATTTTTCGGAGGCTGCTTTCAGGACATAGCCGCCACGGCGGATATTGGCCAATTGCTGGTTATCACGCGGTATAAATGGCAATCCCTGACGGCTGAATATGAGACAGCTAGGGTGATTGTCTGCGGCTACAGCATCAGCCCAGGCTACTAGTGATTCGGCGCTGTCGCAAGGACGCCATACGCTCATGTTGGGAATCAGGCGCAAGGTAGCGATTTGCTCAACTGGCTGATGTGTTGGGCCGTCTTCGCCTAAGCCGATAGAGTCGTGTGTAAATACAAATATCGGGTTAATTTGCATCAGCGCAGCCATGCGCAGGGCATTGCGTGCATATTCGCTGAACATCAGGAAGGTAGCGCCAAATGGTTTGATACCGCCGTGCAGGCTCAGGCCGTTCATGATGGCTGCCATACCAAATTCGCGTACGCCATAATGAATGTAGTTGCCACCGCCTGTGGCTGTGACTGCGGTACTGCCTGACCAGTCGGTGAGGTTAGACGGGGTGAGGTCGGCAGAACCACCGACAAATTCAGGCAGGATTTGTGCCAGAATCTCGATGCTATTCTGACTAGCTTTGCGGGTAGCCACTTTTTCTGCCTTGCTGCAAACATCGTTTAGTGCATTTTGGACGTGTTCGGTAAAGTTTTCTGGCAGTTTGCCATCCATGCGGCGGATAAATTCCGCTGCTTCGGTTGGGTATTGTTGCTGGTAGCGGCTAAATAAATCCTGCCACTGCTGTTGCAGTTGTGCACCAGTGGCGGCAGCATTCCACTCGTCATAGATTTCTTGTGGAATAGTAAATGGTTCATGCGTCCAGTTCAGGGCTGTGCGGGTAGCCGCAATTTCTTCGGCTCCTAACGGGGCGCCATGGGTTTTATGGCTGCCTTCTTTATTGGCTGCGCCTTTGCCGATTCTGGTTTTGCAGCAGATAATTGATGGTTTGTCGGTTTCAGCTTTGGCAGCAGTAATGGCGGCACGGATCGCTGCTTCGTTATGGCCGTCTACGTTGGCAACGGTGTGCCAGCCGTAAGCAGCAAATCGTTCGGGAATATTTTCGCTGAACCAGTTATCTACTTTGCCGTCGATGGAGATGTTGTTGTCGTCATACAGCACAATCAGTTTGCCCAGTTTCAGGGTGCCGGCCAGTGAGCACACTTCGTGGGATATGCCTTCCATCAGACATCCATCGCCAACGAAAACGTAGGTATGGTGATCAACGATGTTAAAGCCGGGTTTGTTAAATTGGGCGGCGAGGATTTTTTCTGCCAGTGCCAGACCAACGGCATTACCGATTCCCTGTCCTAATGGGCCGGTGGTGGTTTCTACGCCATCGGTATAGCCATATTCTGGATGTCCGGGGGTTTTGCTGTGCAGCTGCCGGAAGTTTTTCAGGTCTTCGATGCTGAGGTTGTAGCCGCTCAGGTGCAGCAGGCTGTACAGTAGCATGGAAGCGTGACCGTTGGAAAGAATGAAGCGGTCGCGGTTGTAGAATTTGGGGTTGGCTGGGTTATGTTGCAGGAATTCGCGCCACAATACTGTAGCCATTTCGGCCATACCCATTGGTGCGCCGGGATGGCCGGAGTTGGCCTGTTGAATTGCGTCCATTGTTAGGAAGCGAATTGCATTAGCAAGATGTGATGCCATGAAGTTGCCTTTTGATGAGGGAAATAGGTGGTTGCAATAGCTATGTAAAGTAATGTGCTGAACCTTGCTGTGTGAGACAGGGTTTATCCAGTGTGGATTATCCTGAATCTGGGCAAACCTATCAAGGAAAGTGTGTTTGTTGTACTTATGCTGGTTATGGGTAGCTGGATATTTTTGATAATAAAAAATAATAATTGCATCAGTGTCGTTTATGTTTTATGCTTTTGGCAAATTCTATGTGCCGCTATTTGATGCTGAAACTCTTTAATCAGGTTTGACGGGAGATATAGAGATGCAGAAAATTTTTATGATTATGGTATTATTGTTTGGCATGGCTCCGGTTTGGGCTGCTGTGAATATTAATACTGCATCAACGCAACAGTTGCAATCATTACCGTATATTGGTGCAGTCAAGGCTCAGGCAATTGTTGATTATCGCAATACACATGGTTCTTTCCATTCTACAGAAGAGATTATGCGCGTAAAGGGCATTGGTAAGGCAACTTATGAGAAGTTGCAAAATGATATCAGTGTTAGCGGTGTAACAGTAAAGCCTACTGCATCAACTTCTAAACATCGTGGTGCATTACCGGCCACTGTTGCCAGATAATGGCCTGTGGTGTGCAGGCTGTTAATTGCTAAAAATGTTTGCTTTGATGTGGTGATAGAAGTTTTCTGCCTGTGCTGACAGTTTGCGCTCTTTATGCTTAATCAGATAGATGGAGCGTTCCAGATTCATATCTTTGATATCTTTAACCACTAGGTTTCTGTGCTCAAATTGAAATAGTGTCAGTCTGGGCACAAGACCAATGCCGTAGTTAGCTGCCACCAGTCCCATCATGGTGGTAAGCTGGCTAACTTCTAATACATAGTTAATCCCAAATAAATCAACAATTTTGTCCACGTAATGACGGATGCTGGTACCTTTGGTAAAGCCTATCATGTCATATTCAAGTAAATCTTTTAATTCAATGTTTTCTTTGCTGGCCAGTGGGTGGTTGATATGACAAATGAGATGAAATTTGTCTGAAAAAAGAAATTCAGAAGAAATTTCAGTCAGGGACGGGGATTTTGCGGTTAAGGCCAGTTCTGCGTGTCCTTGTAGTAGGGCTTGCAGACACAAATCCCATTGCGTATCGAGCAATTCAACTTTGATATTGGCATGCTGGTGATGAAATGTGGCTAAAAGCTGTGAAACCCATTGTACGACGATGGATGGCATGACGGCCACAACCAGTTTTTCTTGGTGATTGTTGGCATGCGAACGTATTTCTTTGGTGGTACGTTCGTAGGCAAACATGAGTTCGCGTGCCAGTTTGATGAAGTGGATACCGCTTTCATTCAATTGAACTTTACGTGTATCTCGGTCAAACAGGCGATAGCCGATTTCCTGCTCCAGATTAGCGATGAGACTGCTGAATGCAGGCTGAGACAGATGAATCTTTTGGGCTGCCCGGGTGAAGTTGTCTTCTTCTACCAGTGCCAGAAAGGCTTTTATCTGTTTGATTGATATATTCATATAGCATTAATTGCCAATATTTTAATTCTTGAACCTTTCACAATAGCATATTAATTGTAAGGATAATTTGAAGTTTATCAAATTTTCTATAGGTTGCCGGATTAATTGGTTTTGCTTATTAATCCATCTTTATTATCGATTAGACAGGCAGGGACGTTATGGTGAGAATGCTGGTGCTTTCTTGGATATTTTTTCTTTATTTATAACGACCCAAAAAGGGGGCATTTATGCTGGCATTAATAGGCATATTGACTATTGCAACTTTGCTATTTTGCATTATGAGCAAGCGATTATCGCCGATAGTCGCTTTGATTATTATTCCTATTCTGGGGGCGGTGGCAGCACTTTATATTGTACCGTTGTGTCAGAGTGGTCTGGGGGCAATGCCAGATTACACTACTATTCCGAAAATGGTGCTGGCAGGGATAGGCAAACTGGCACCGATGGCAGCAATGTTTGTGTTTGCCATTATTTTCTTTGGTGTGGTGAGTGATGCGGGTATGTTTGATCCGATTATTGCCAAAATTCTGAAGGTTGTGGGAACCAGTCCGAAGAAAATTATTATTGGTACTGGTGTTCTGGCGCTGATTGCTCATCTGGATGGCAATGGAGCGGTGACTTTTCTGATTACTGTACCAGCCATGCTACCTCTGTATGACAAACTGGGTATTGATAAAAGAATTCTTGCCGGGATTACTGCTCTGAGTGCTGGTGTGAATTTTTTACCGTGGACTGGCCCGATGATTCGTGCAGCAGGTGCCTTAGATGTGACGACGCATGAGCTGTTTACACCATTGATTCCGGCGCAGATTTGCGGATTGGCGTTTATGGTGTTTATGGGCTGGTACTGGGGGCGTAAAGAAGAGAAACGTTTGGGTCTGACTGGTTCGGGTGCTGGTGCTTCTGGGGAAGATACAGAAGCGGTAACGCATTTTGCACCCAAGGAGCTGACTGAAGAGGAACGTAAGCTGCGTCGTCCGCATTTATTCTGGCCGAATATTATTCTGGTGATTCTGGTGATTTTGGGGATGGTAATCACCAAAATAGCGCCAGTGGTTATTTTTATGGTGGCCTGTTGTATTGCACTGACGCTGAATTATCGTAAACCGGCTGAACAGTCTGCACGAATTAATGCTCATGCCAAGGGCGCATTGATGATGGCATCGATTCTGTTTGCCGCGAGTGTGTTTACGGGCATTATGAGTGAGTCTGGCATGTTGAAGGCCATGGCGGTTTATGCCGGCCATTATGTACCTGATGCTCTGTCTTCACATATTCCGTTTATTGTTAGTCTGGTAGCGATGCCGCTGAGTTTGGTATTTGATCCTGATTCTTATTATTTCGGCATTATGCCGGTGGTGGCAAATATTGGCGGATTCCCACCAATTCAGGTAGCACAGGCTTCTTTGTTGGGACAGATGACGACTGGTTTTCCGGTTAGTCCGCTGACTCCTGCTACGTTTTTGTTATGCAGTTTGTGCGGTGTGGACTTGGCTGACCATCAGAAATTCTGTATTCCGATTCTTTGGCTGGCTTCTATCGTGATGGCGATTGGCGCGGTGTTAACTGGGGTATTCCCGATATAAATAGGCTGTTTTGATTAGTTGAATGTGAAAGAGGTATGACCTATGAAAAAAATCAGGATTGGTTGTGGTGCCGGATATGGTGGTGACCGGATTGAACCGGCAGTAGAGCTGGCTGAAAAAGGGGATATTCAGTATTTGGTGTTTGAATGTCTGGCAGAGCGGACGATTGCGATTGGCCAGCGACAGAAAAAACATAATCCGGAAGCTGGCTTTAATGAATTATTGGCAGCGCGTATGCAGGCGGTATTACCGGCCTGTCTGGAAAAGGGTATCAAAATTGTTACTAATATGGGTTCGGCCAATCCGCGTGCGGCAGCCAAAGTAACAGCCGAGATTGCGCGTTCGCTGGGGACAAAAAATCTGAAAATTGCCATTATCGAGGGCGATGATGTTTATGAACAGGTAATGCAGCAGGATTTGCCGCTGGATGAGCTACAAAAACCGGTTTCGCAATGTGGTAAGAAAATTGTTTCTGCTAATGCTTATATTGGTGCGGAACCTATGGTTCAGGCTTTGGATAATGGTGCTGACATTGTGATTGCCGGCCGTGTTTCTGACCCATCTTTGTTCCTGTCAATCATGATGCATGAGTTCAAATGGGGTGCTGAGGACTGGGTTCATCTGGGTAAGGGTACTATCCTCGGGCATTTGCTTGAATGTGCTGGCCAGATTACTGGTGGTTATTTTGCTGATCCGGGCTATCGTGATGTGCCTGATCTGGCACGTCTGGGCTTTCCGATTGCTGAAATCAGTGCCGATGGTGATGCGGTGATTACTAAGGTTGAAGGTTCTGGCGGTATGGTGACGCCTGATACCTGCAAGCAACAGATGCTGTATGAAATTCATCGCCCGGATGAATATAAAACACCAGATGTGATTGCTGATTTCTCTAATATTACTTTCACTCAGGAAGGTAAAGACCGTGTTGCGGTTACTGGCGGTACTGGCCGTGCCCGTCCTGAAACACTGAAAGTATCAGTAGGCTATGAAGATGGTTTTATTGGTGAAGGGGAAATGAGTTATGCCGGTCCGGGCGCTGTAGAACGTGGCAAACTGGCTCTGGATATTGTTAAAGAACGCTTTGCCATTTCGAGTGTTACACCACAGGAAGTGCGCTATGACCTGATTGGGGTTAATTCTTTGCATGGTGCCACTTTATCCTGCAACAGCCAGCCTTATGAAGTGCGTGTCCGTGTTGCTGGCCGTTTTGCCACTAAGGCTGAAGCTGCTGTTGTCGGTAATGAGGTGGAAACCTTGTATACCAATGGGCCGGCTGGTGGCGGCGGTGCTATGAAGTCGGTTAAGGAAATTGTAGCAATGGACTCAACTTACATTTCCCGCGATCTGGTTAAAACCAATATTGACTATCTGGAGGTTTGATAATGAAGTTACGTGAAATTGCACATTCCCGTACGGGTGATAAGGGTAATACCTCAAATATTTCGGTAATTGCTTATCGGCCTGAAGACTATGAGCGTCTCAGAACGGCAGTCACGGCAGAAAAAGTAAAAGCGTTTTTTGCGGATATTGTGACCGGTGACGTGGTGCGTTACGAATTGCCGAATATCGGTGCGCTGAATTTTGTGATGTATGGTGCTTTGGGTGGTGGGGTAACCCGTACGCTGGCTCATGATATGCATGGCAAAGGGTTGAGTGCAGCGATTCTGGACATGGACATTGAGTAATTGCTGAACTGCTGGCGGTGCTTTTCCGGCACTGCCGGCAAGGCAATGCGATATGCCCTGATGTGCTCGTTGACTGGATAGGTGGTTACTTATTCTGTTCGGTTTTTTGTTTATCTCAGGTTAGAAGAGTATGAAAACGAAACAGCTCAGTTTGGCAGATGTGAAAAATCATCTGTGGGATGGCATGACTATTATGTTTGGCGGTTTTATGGGGGTTGGTACGCCCGCCAAATTGGTACAGGCAATTCTGGATGCAGGGGTTAAGGATTTAACGATTATTGGCAATGATACTGCGTTTGTAGAAACCGGTGTTGGCCCGCTGATTACGCATAATCGAGTTAAAAAGGTTATCACTTCACATATTGGTACCAATCCGGAAACCGGTAAGAAAATGATTGCTGGCGAGATTGAAGTGGAACTGGTGCCACAGGGAACATTGGCGGAGCGGATTCGTGCGGCTGGTGCCGGTTTGGGCGGGGTGCTAACGCCAACCGGACTGGGTACGGTCGTTGAGGAAGGTAAACAGAAAATTGTTGTGAACGGGCGGGAGTTTTTGCTTGAGTTGCCGTTGCACGCTGATCTGGCCATTGTAGAGGCAAAAACGGCAGATAAGCTGGGTAATCTGGTGTATGAACTGTCGGCGCAGAATTTTAATCCGTTGGTAGCACTGGCTGCGAAAACAGTGATTGTCGAAGCCAATAATATGGTTGAAGTGGGCGAGATTACGCCAGATGCAGCCATTACCCCAGCGGCATTGGTTGATTATATTATTTATCTGGAATAGGGGAAGAATCACCATGAATGCAAAAGAGTTAATCGCACGCAGAATTGCGATGGAATTTAATGATGGGGATGTGGTGAATCTGGGCATTGGTCTGCCGACTCAGGTGGCCAATTATGTGCCGGAAGATATTCATATTACTCTACAGTCTGAAAATGGTTTTCTGGGACTGGCGGCGCTCAATCCGGATGCGGCCAATCCTAATCTGGTGAATGCCGGTGGGCAGCCGTGTGGGATTGCTGCCGGTGGTTGTACTTTTGATAGTGCATTTTCATTTGCACTGATCCGTGGTGGTCATATTGATGCGTGTGTGCTGGGCGGGCTGGAAGTTGATCAGGAAGCCAATCTGGCAAACTGGATGGTGCCGGGCAAAATGGTGCCGGGTATGGGCGGTGCAATGGATTTGGTTACTGGTTCACGTCGGGTAATTATCGGTATGGAGCACTGTACCAAACATGGTGAATCGAAAATTCTGAAACAGTGCACGCTGCCGCTGACGGCAAAAAACAAGGTTAATCTGATTGTCACTGAACTGGCAGTGTTTGCCTTTGCTGACGGACAACTGGTTTTGCAGGAACATGCACCGGGTGTTGATCTGGATACGATTAGAGCTAAAACGCAGGCCGAGTTTGTGGTAGCTGAAGATTTTCGTGAAATGGCAATTAGTCAGCGTGGTTTGTAAGCCAGAAAACAGTCAGGTTGAGGAGTGGATATGGAAAGTGCAGTTATTGTCAGTGCGGCGCGTACGCCGGTAGGCAGTTTTAATGGTTCATTGGCCAGTGTGGGTACCGTAGATTTAGGCAAACTGGTAATTGCAGAAGCAATCAGCCGTGCCGGTGTTGGGGGTGCTCTGGTTGATGAAGTGATGATGGGCAATGTGTTGCAGGCAGGTCTGGGGCAGAATCCAGCACGGCAGGCAGCGCTGGCCGCTGGGCTGGCTGATACAGTGCCAGCTTATACAGTCAATAAGGTATGTGGTTCTGGATTGAAAACGGTGGCACTGGCAGCGCAGGCCATTGCTGCCAGAGATGCTGAGGTGGTGGTGGCTGGTGGCATGGAAAATATGAGCCGGGCACCGTATCTGCTTGATAGCCGTGCACGCTGGGGCTATCGGATGGGTAATCAACAGCTTATCGATACTATGGTACATGATGGGTTGACTTGTGCTACCAATCATTATCATATGGGGATTACGGCGGAAAATATTGCGCAGAAATACCAGATTAGCCGTCAGGAGCAGGATGAGCTGGCTTTACGTTCGCAGCAGCTGGCCGCACAGGCAGTGGCTGCTGGTGTGTTTGATGCCGAAATTGTGCCGGTGACGATTAAGTCGCGCAAAGGTGATGTTGTGTTTGCGCGCGATGAATATCCGCGTGCTGAGGCAACTGCTGAGGCGCTGGCTAAATTAAAGCCGGCTTTCAGTGCCGATGGTACGGTTACTGCGGGTAATTCGTCCGGTATTAATGATGGTGCGGCCGCTGTGGTGGTTATGTCTGAAAGCAAAGCCAAAGAACTGGGGTTACAACCTTTGGCACGTATTCGCAGCTATGCCAGTGCTGGTGTGAGTCCGGCACTGATGGGGCTGGGGCCGGTACCGGCTACGCAGAAAGCATTACAGAAAGCTGGCCTGACTTTGGCGGATATTGATCTGATTGAAGCAAATGAAGCTTTTGCTGCCCAGTTCCTCGGGGTAGGCCGTGAGCTGCACTTTGATATGGATAAAACCAATGTTTATGGCGGAGCGATTGCCATTGGCCATCCGATTGGTGCCAGTGGCACGCGCATTCTGGTGAGTCTGCTGTATGGTATGCAGGCCAGAGATGCGCAGCTTGGTTTGGCTACGCTGTGTATCGGCGGTGGTCAGGGTATTGCTATGATTGTTGAACGGATGTAATGCTGTAGATTCAATGTGATGCTGCCTTAATAACAGACCATATAACACAAGTGTTATATGGTCTGTTTTTGCGTCTGGACGGGCATCGGCTAACTATTTACCAGTTGGAAAATTTGGTTGGTAAGGGCTATTTTTTTGTTGGCTATCATTTGTAGGATATTAGCTTCACTCATGTGATGAGTTTAGTTGGTCAAGGCATATTTAGGTTTATTATTTATATATTTACAGATTAAAATCCAGTGGGAGGGGGTGTTCAAAAATCTATGCTGCTATGAATTATTGATTGCTGTTTTTTGAGGAGATAACACAAATGAAATTTCTAGTACTTACTACAGCATTAGTTATTTTGTCTTTTACAAGTCAGTTTTCGGAAGCCAGGTCAAACACACAAACAGATGATGCTATCAAGCAAAAAATAATTGATGCATCAATACAGCAGTATCCCAGTGTTTGCGCTTGTCCCTACAATACTGCCAGAAATGGTAGTTCCTGTGGAAAAAGAAGCGCATGGAGTAGGCCGGGTGGATATTCGCCCATTTGCTATAAAAATGAAGTGACCTCTGAAATGATTGATGCATGGAAAAAATCAAATCAATAATGATGTGTGATAGGAGTCAGTCTGCATCAGATTTTGTGTAAATAGTTTTCTATAAATAATCTGACGCGACTATCAAAATTAATCATAAACCCATTCATAGCCGATCTCTAGCTATGAATTGGCATTGTCTGTTATTGCGAAGTATTTATGTATATGGCATTAAAAATGCTTTTTTGCCCACTCAGATGAGTGGTAGTGTTTCAGCTATTTATTCTCAAAGTAAATTTCGCCAGTATGTATGCTGCTCATTAACAGGCCGGCACTTCATTTGCCGCAGGTAAGACTGTGACAGGCATGCAGTGACAGGTTATTCAGTTCTAGCCAAGTTTAAGCTTACCGCAAAGACAGCAACCATTTTGTGCAGACATTAATTATCTTCCTAGGGCTGAAAAGCCCGTAGTGTAACTCTGTAAACTGTTTTTTATATCAGCCGGTGTTTATATTCAGATGGCTGCGATATACAGGGCGATGATACACACAACGCCGAATCCCCAGATGCAGGAGCGGGCAAAGGATTTGTCGTTGATATAGCAGTAAAAATAACCCAGACGGCTGAGGATAAACAGGACGCTCCAAAAATTGATGGTGAACTGGGCAGCATTTTCGGTGGCATGGGCTATGATGACAGCGGCAGCGAATGGGGCAAAAATTTCGTAACCGTTTTGCTGGGCAGCGTTAGCGCGTGCGGCTTTGCCTTCAGCTTTGGCCAGAAATTCACGTGGCTGATGATTGTCGTCGGAGCCAAAACCACCACTTTTTTTAGCATAGGAAGCGGCAATCCATGGCAGTAGCATAGCAATTAAAACACACCAGTAAGCGAGAGTCATAATGTTTTTCCTATTTGTGTATGCGATTGTCTTGCAGTGAGATAAGTTAAAGGCGAGGGTGGGATGAAGTCATAATGGTTTTATCCTGCTTCTGACTTTACCCTATGGATAAATTATAAGATAATTTAAAGTTTTTCAAGTTTTTTGTGGTTTATAACTATTTCATCTATTTGATGCGCTGGTGATGTGGTCATCTGGCAAGTATGGGGCAGTATGGCGATTTTGTCGGCGTATTTCGTTTCGGGAACTCTACCATGTTGTTTAAAAAGTTGGCTGATCAGGATGTGTCTGGTAAGACTGTCGTGATTCGGGTGGACATGAATGTACCTATTAAAGATGGTGTCATTGTTGATGATACGCGCATTCGTGCTTCGTTGGCCTCAATTCGTTATTGTTTACAGCAAGGTGCAGCGGTAGTAGTGTTAACGCATCTGGGACGGCCGAAAGCGGGCGCGCCCAAACCGGAAGACAGTGTGGTGCCGGTGGCTCAGCGTCTGGGTGAATTGCTGGGGCAGCGTGTTAGGGTGATGGAAGACTGGCGTGAGCATAAACCCCAGTTGCAGACGGCAGAGGTGGTGATGCTGCCTAATGTACGCCTGAATATCGGTGAAAAGGAAAATGACCATGCTCTGGCTGCTGCTTATGCAGCGCTGGGTGATGTGTATGTTAATGATGCTTTTGGTACGGCGCATCGTGCTGAAGCTTCCACCGCAGCCGTGGCTGCGGCGGCACCATTAGCCTGTGCTGGCATGCTGCTGACAGCAGAACTGGAAGCGTTGACCCATGCGGTGCAGAATCCGCAGGCGCCGGTGGTGGCCATTGTGGGAGGGAGTAAAGTTTCTACCAAGTTGACCATTCTGGAAAGTCTGGCAGATAAGGTTGACTATTTGATTGTTGGCGGCGGGATTGCTAATACATTTTTGCTGGCACAGGGTTTGCCTGTTGGGCAGTCTCTGGCTGAAACTGATCTGGTGGAAAATGCACGGCAGATTATGGCCAAAATAGCGGCCAAAGGTGGCGATATTCCTTTGCCAACTGATGTGGTGGTAGCCAAACGTTTTGCTGAGGATGCGCCTGCTGAAATCAAAAATGTGGCGGATGTGGCTGCGGATGACATGATTCTGGATATTGGCCCGCAATCGGCGCAAAGGCTGGCACATATGATGAAAGCGGCAAAGACTATTGTCTGGAATGGACCGGTAGGGGTATTTGAGTTTGCCTCATTTGCGCAGGGTACAGAGGTGCTGGCTGAGGCGATTGCACAGAGTGATGCTTATTCGATTGCCGGTGGCGGGGATACGTTGGCGGCCATTGCTCAGTTTGGTGTGACTGATGACATCAGTTATATCAGTACTGGCGGCGGGGCGTTTCTGGAGTTTCTTGAAGGTAAGACTTTGCCGGCCGTGGCGGCGTTAACTGCCCGTGCCTGATTGCTGACAAAATCTGCCGGCATTATTGTGGTGCCATTGATTCTGGCGAAATCGCTATATGCAGCGATTTCGCTTTTTTCTTGCCTGTTAATTCTGGTTTGAATGAAAGGGCAGGCAGGGAGAGTACGCTTTGTCGTTAAGATTTTGTGTTGATAGGAATGAATGGTAGATGATGTAATCAGGGATTAATTTTTTTCTGTACGAGTTTAATTATTATCAGTTATGTCTGTATTTATTCTGTTGTTAAGTGGTCTGGCACTTGGCTACGGCGGGATTAGGCTGTTGACGCTGTTAATCTGGGCATGGATGCTTAGGGGCTGACTTACTGGATACGAATAATGGTATCTGCGTGAGCAGGATATCAAAACCGCTAAGGGGTAGGTGGTGATTTCTGCCGCAGGTATTAATCACATGTGATTGCTTATGTGTTGCCGAATAAAAAGTAAATCTGACTGGCAGGATAAAAATAGCACCTTATAGGTGCTGTTTTGTTTTTTGGGAATTAAATAAGATTGTTTACTAATTTATTGCATTTATATTCCTGTTTTTACGTTGATTTATGGAATACTGAGAAATAAAGATGTAATGTATTAATGACTAAAATAATAAGGAGTCATGTTATGAAAACTATTGCCCGTGTAGTAACGCTTGCTGCTTTGTCTTCCATGAGTGTGGGTGCTTTTGCTGCTGTAACTGCAACAGCACAACCGACTGCAGTGATGACTGAAACGGTGGTGGTACAGGAACAGACGCCGGTTAATGGTCTGGTAAATACTCATTCGATTCTGCCGCAGTTGAATCTGAGTACTCAGCAGAAGGCGCTGGTGCAGAAAATTGACCATCAATATGCTAGTCGGCGTCCGCTTCTGAGTAATGAAAATCGCCAGACGCTGGCTAATCTGCGTCAGGAACGCAAAAATCTAGTACTGAGCAAGTTGTTTGATGATGCTAGAGCTAAAAATATGATTGCACAGGAACAGCATATCTGGGCACAACAGCAACAGGCACGTGCTGACTATGATTTTTTACAGCTAAAACGTGAGCATGATATCTATCAGATTCTGACGCCAAAACAGCAACAGCAGTATTGGCGTTTGCGCCAGCAGCAGAAACTGATGTACTAAGACCACAGTAATTTTTCTGTTTCTGTCTGTAGTTTGAATTTGTCATTTCTAACCCCGGTTGCCGGGGTTTTTGTTTGCCTTGGCTCCGGGTGCGGGGATTTATCAGAAACGTATCTGTGCCCGTGCCCACAGGGTACGGCCTGGTTCGTTAACTCGGCGTTCCTGTACGGAGTAGGTGTCAAAATCGTAGGCAGATTTGTTTACTGCTTCGGCATAGGTTTTGTTAAAGACATTGTCGATGCCGATTTGCACCAGTGTGTTTTTGTTGGCTTTCCAGCCTGCATTTAAGGCCAGTGTGCCAAAGCCGCTGCTCTGGCCTAAATCCATGCCAGCGATATTGCCCTGGTTTTTGGCATAGCGGTGCTGACTGGTGGCTAGGCGCCACAGGGCACCGGCACTGAAGTGTTCATTTTCCCAGTTGAGGTAGGTGCGCCATTCCAGTGGCGGGGTTTGTGCCAGTGCTCGCTTGTCACTGCGGTTGCTGGCGTAGGTATAGGCAAGGCTGCCGCCCAGATTCCAGTGTGGCGCAAAATGCCAGTTGGTTTTGGCCTCAAAGCCATAGCGACGTGCATCTATCT
The DNA here is from genome assembly GCF_914768025.1 of Snodgrassella gandavensis. GTDB lineage: Bacteria > Pseudomonadota > Gammaproteobacteria > Burkholderiales > Neisseriaceae > Snodgrassella > Snodgrassella gandavensis. The sequence goes on from NZ_CAJZCE010000004.1 coordinate 24,503, forward strand.
GGCGGGCTGTATTTTTTCTGTTAATGCTTTGAATTAGAATAAAATTATTGATTTTACTGGCGAAGATGTCGATGGCACTGTTAATGCTGTTGCCCTGATAGCTCAGGCCGGCATCGATTTCATGATTGGTTTCCTTGCGCAGTTTTTCGCCATTGGCTTTACTGCGTTCCCAGTAATCGGGCGCGCGGTCAGCCAGACCATAGCCGATATAGCTGCTGATTCTGTTGCCACGATGTTCCAGACGGATAAATCCGGCATTTAATCCCTGATGCTGGTTCAGATAGTTTGAGGCAATGGCATTTTTCTGGGGATTAAACAGTGTGCTTGTCCAGTCGTGACGCAGGCCGCTAAACAGGCTGTTGCTGTCGTTCAGGCTCCATTCACTCTGGACATAGACTCCATGACGCTTGTAGGTCTGATTCCACATGAATGGCAGTTTGTAGTAGTTTTCTGCCTGCTGTTTATTGGTACTCATCACCATTGGCCGTGTGCTAACTGTATCACTCTGCCAGTCAGTACCGATTTCGCTGTGGGTGTTACCTAATTCTAGCTGTGCGGATAGTTTGGCCGATTTAATCTCGCGTGCCGGATTCATGACTGAATACATGCGTCGTATCGGCATGGCTGTGGTAGGCATGCCGCTCATACCTGCTGCCATTTTTCCCATGCTCGGTGTCATTTTCATCGGGGCAGGGATGCGCAGGCTGAAGTTATCCATTACATGGTCAATTTTGCTGCGACCATATTCAAACTGCACCTGACTTAACCAGTCAGTGAGGTTTTGCTGGCGTAATTTCATTGACCAGCCGTGGCGGTTAAACTGGGAACCGTCCATTTTGCGGTCTGCATAGCGGGCATGGCCGGTGCTATGTTCGTATTGCACGGCCAGCAGGGTGTCGGCAAAAGGGGTAAGTGCCGTCTGAACCATCTGGTTATTGCGCTTGAAGGCAGAATGAACGGTGTCACCATTGCCATCTTTGTAGTCTTTGGATTCATTGTGGCTGGCATTGAGTCGTAGCCAGCCATACTGATTGCCCAATGTGCCGTCTATATAGGCATCGCTGCGCCCAAATGAACCTTTGGTGAAAGCACTGTCCACTTTGGCTGTAGGGTGAGTCAGTGGTTTTTCATCGCGGATAAAGCGTACTGAACCGCTAATCATGCCCGGCCCATGATTGACGGCTTGCGGCCCTTTGGTAATGATTACCCGGTCGTAGCTGGCAGGGAACAAGTAGGAAGTTGGCGGATCCATGCGTCCGGGACAACCGCCGAGTACAAATTGGTCATTTGCGGTAATCAGCAGGCGCGAACCACCAAGGCCGCGCAGCAGGGGGTCACTAGAGCTGCCACCTTTGCGGATAACGCTCATTCCTGCAACGGATTTAAGTAAATCAGCGCCATCTTGTGCTGGCAGGGGCTGAAGAGCAGCTTTGGGGTCAATCACCTCGACACCCGGTGTATTCTGCTTCGAGGCAACAACGACTACTGGACTTAATTTGGCTGTGTGTTTTTCAGAACTGGCCGGCTGTGCCCGTACAGTGACAAAGAGGCACGACAGGCCAAGGAAGACGAGAGAGCGGTCACGAAAATGCATGGCAAGTACCTGAACGGATGGGATAATTTGATTTATTATATATTAATTAATATAAACAAATCTTTAAATAATTTTGTATCAGTGGGACAAGTAATATTGACAGGCATGTTCAGGAGGTTAGCCACTGGGAGATAATATAAATAATCAGGCCGATGCAGCCGCCTACCAGTGTGCCGTTGATGCGGATAAACTGTAAATCACGGCCAACGCTCAGTTCGAGTTTGTCGACCATCTGTTTGCTGTCCCAGCTTTTCACTTTATCAGCGATAAACTGGCTGACGCGATTTTTGTATTGGCGGATGGTAAATCGGGCACACAGGGTAATGCGGGTATCCAGCCGACGCATAAATTGCGGATACTGGCTGGCCTGTTGCTGCATATGGGCGCATAGACGCGTGAGTTGTTGTTGCCACCATGAGTTGCTCTGGCTGGTGTCATATTCACTCCAGCCAACAAAGCTATCCCATAAATCCATGATGCTTTGCTGCAATGCGGCTGAATGCAGCATTTGTTCCCGTCCGGCTGCGAGCTGCTGGTGCCAGTGCGGGTTGCGACGTAACTGGCGTTCGGTGACCAGAAGCTGTTTGCGGCAGGCACGCCAGAAAGTATGTTGCGGATTGGCCAGTACAGCATCTATATAGGAGTCTGCCCAGTTGAGTGCTTTGCTGGCTACCCAGTCGTCAATCTGGGCAGTAAGGGTAGTTTTCAGTGATGCTTTGAGTTTATCCCATGTGTTGGGGTCGGTTTTTTCGATTTTACCCACCCATGACAGCAGGCTTTTTTCAAGCTGGGCACGCGTTTGCTCATTTTGCAGCCACTGGCGCACTTGCAGTAACAGGGTGCGTAACAATAGTGTGTCGATACCCTGTTTATGGATTAACACTAAAATATTGGCCAGCGTTCTGCCCAAGCGGGCACCACTGTACTGGTGGTTGAGGAGCTGGCTACAGAATCTGGCGACATCACTGGCGGTGGCGGTACGCAATAGCAGTGGAATCTGGCGGATGAGAACAGGTAACCATTGTTGCTGGTTGTGTGGGTCAACCAGCCATTGCAGTGCTTTGCTGGCTGGATGCAGGCGATAGATGCGGCTGGCAATGGCTTTATCCTGCAAGAAATTATTTTCGATAAAGCGTCCGAGTTCATTGGCAATTTTGTCCTGCTTTTGCGGCAGAATGGCCGTATGTGGAATGGGCAGGCCTAGCGGGTGGCGAAACAGTGCGCTTACTGCAAACCAATCAGCCAGCGCGCCCACCATCGCTGCTTCGGCAAAGGCTTTCAAATAGGCCAATGCCGGATATTGTTTTTGCCACAGGCAGCTTATGACAAATAATGCACAGGCTGTTAGCAGCAGACTAGTCGCCAGTAAGCGCATCCGGCGCAAACGCTGGCGTTGCTGAAGGCTGATAACGGTGGCGGTGGACATGGTAATCGGTTTGGTTCAGCTAGGAGTAAATGTATCGCTACTTGAGCTTAGCAGCTAATATAAATATTAATTTGCGGATAAATGACTGAATCGACATCATTATAACGGACTTTTATGCAACTTTTTCTTTAGTTGATACGCCAATAGTCCCTATATAAAAAAGTTTGCCTGAATAAACTCAAACCGTTTAGTGTATATGCTGGTTATTTTGACAAACAAATTTTTAAGGCCTGTATCAACTGAATAATCAGAGCGCCAATATAATTTAAAATAATATACAGTGAAAAATAAACAATAAAAAACAGGCCTAAATGGTCTGACGTTGATAAGCTGAGCCGACCCACTAGTGGCAATAATACACTTACTGCCAGCAAATAATAGCCCGAACTAAAGGTTAAATAATCAACTAAGCCATTTGGTGCAAAACTACTTTTGATGGCGCGAATAAACGCCAATAATGAATAATACCAATAAAATACAAAGTTCAGTAACATCACCACTGACAGTACGATATCGATTAAATTACCCTTAAAATTAGGGATTATAATCCCTTTATTAATCAAGATATTATTACAAGTTACCACAAATAAACAAATAGCCGCTCTGATTAGCAAATTTTTATTGCTTAATTTATCTGTATCAACTTTTTTTGATGTTAACCAAGCAGTGGGTTTAGAAGCAAAAGCAGTATACCCACGCTTTAGTAATAAACCTTGGTGGATCACTTTAAGGATGATAATAATGAAAGCCCCAATGGCATTAGCCAATGCATAAACAAAAACCGGTAAACTAATGAAGATAAAGAAAAAGGGATGGGCATTTTCTCCTAAATAGTAGGACAAAACAAAAATTAGTAGATAACTGATTAAATAACAAAATAGCCTGTAAAATGACGGTAGATTTATCTACAGCAAGTGTGCCTGTATGGCACGGCGCAAAAACTTGTTTTATCGTTTGCCCAAATCCCCATAATAACGAGCCAGAGCAAGCAACCAAACAAAGAAGAATCAATAACGCTCCAATAAAAGCCATCGCACCTTTATCTAAAGGCGGGTACCAAAAGGGCGGTTCGAGCAGCTTCCAAAAGAGATGAAAAATCGCCAAAAAGATTACCGAAGCTTTCAGCAAGTTTATAGTGTTAAAAATGGCAACAGATGGCTTTTTTTTAGCCAATTAATTAACTCCTTATCAATCGAATTAACTGTAATGCGGTTATGGACAGGAAATGTTTAATGGTTAGTAACTTAATTTTGGATTTATTTGCCAGTACATTATTTTATTTGACTTTGTATTTGGCATTAGGTGGCGATAGAAATACAGCGTTTACTGCTTAGACGATAGTTAGATTAAAAAAGCAAATTGCTGCATATAATGGCGCCAAAATAATCGACAAAATAAGAGTAGAAACAATCCTATTTTGTCGCGTTTCCATCGTAAAAGACGTGGATAAAATCATAACCAGAGCTTTATCATTACCCGCATGCTCATGGCAGTGGTAATGGTTATCTCGGGCAGTTCGGAGATGTTTCAGGCAGGTGTCTGCGCAGTATGGCGTTTATATTGCCACCATTTGAACGCATAGCCACCAATCACTGGAATCAGGGCGTAAATAATCAGAGCTGGCCAGCTACCATACCAGTGTACCAATTTGGTGATGCTGCTATCACTATTGAAAATAACTTCGGCTGAAGCATGGTGAATGGCACGCCACCAGCACATAACCAAGAAACCCAGAAACAGCGGCCAGATGTTGCGGGTACGACCACGCTGCCACAATAGGAAAAACACCAGTGCCCACACCAGCGTTAGGGTGGTTACCAGTAAACCCGTATCAGTAGGCAGTTGCAGATAGCGGCAGATGATAAAGGTGATAGCGACCCAGATGCCGGCGAGTACGGCCATGATAAATTCTTCGGGTTTGTTTAGCATGCTGTTGCTTCCTTAGCGAAAATACGGCAATGACTGTCAATATACCGCAGCTATTATGCTTTGTCATGTTCTACCAGCCATGGCATCAGGCTGCTGGTGTCTATGTCCCATTGCCAGATGCCATGCTGGTTGTGCGGATTGAGGCCGCGCAGAAAAAGATAACGTACGCTGATGCTGGGCGGCAGTTGCTGGTGGCTGTGCAGGAAACGTGCACAGGCAATGCTGTAAATCAGTGCCTGAAGGTAGTAGTGATGTTTGGCAATGGCCGCGTCCATGTTTTCCTGTGCATAGTCGGCCAGACGATTACCCAGATGATTGGATTTGTAATCAATCACATATACCTGTCCGTGGATGTCTTCGCCCAGAAGGTCGATAGCGCCGTTGATGAAGCCGTTAACGGTGGCAAAATCCAGCTCCTGTGCTGCCTGAATGCAACACGCCGGCAGCCCGGAGGCACGGGCAAACCACTGTTGTAAATCTGCGATATTGAAGTCGGCAACATGCAGCATGAAGTTCATTTCTGCCACCCGTTGCTGCACCGGCAGGGTGGCAATGGTGGTGTGTGCTGACAGCGGACACTGGCGCACAGCATCGGTGAGTACCTGCATGGTGCCGCCATGCTCGCTGTCAAAACCGTAGCGTGCCAGGCAGGCCAGTATATGCTCCTGTTCAGCCGTACTGGCTGGCAGGCTGAATTCAGTCTGCTCCAGTATGGCATGCAGACACAGACCAGCGTTGATACCGCGCTCAAAAGCCAGTAGGGCAGTTTCGGCTTCGGTGCTGGTATTCAATGGCTGTATTTGCACTTCGGCCTGATCCAGTGCCGGTGCCAGTTTTTCTTCTTCGAGGTTCTGTTCCTGATGACGGTAATCATGTCGGCTCAGGCTGGTAAAGCTGGTATAGCGTACGGCGTGAAACGGGCGTGCAGTCAGAGTTAAGGCTCGATAGGGCTGTTCGGGAGCATTCTGGGCATGGACGCTGGTGGGTGCTACGCTGCCCTCACACCAGTGAAACAGTGCCGGGCTGCTATTGGCCAGACGGGTTTGCCACGCTGCGCGCAGGGTACTGGGCAGGTGTTTTTTATGGGTTTGCTGCCAGAATAGCTGTGATTCTTCCAGCGTACCTTCTGGCTGGCCGTCCAGCAGCCACGCCATGGGATTCGTGGCAGTGCTGTTGCAGGCGGCAGTGTACAAAACCAGTTGCTCGCGCGCACGGGTAAAGGCTACGTAATATAGGCGCAGGCTCTCGGCCATGCTTTCGCGTGCCAGTTCTTCACGGTCGCTTTCACTGAGCAGGGCTGTGGCAATCAGTTCGACACTATCCTGCTGATGCAGACGTTGCCAGTGCTCCTGATTTTTAACGGCTTGTTTGCCGTCCCATGCGAATGGACAGAATACCACTGGATATTCCAGCCCTTTGGATGCGTGCATGGTCACAATTTTCACCAGTGCCTCGTCACTTTCCAGCCGTAGCAGGTAGTTCTCATTGGCCGGACGCTCATTGCTGATGGCGTTGGCTAACCAGCCCAGCAGGGCATTGGCGGTAGGCAGCGTTTGTTCCGCATCAGCCAGTAGCTCGGCCAGTTGCCACAGATTGGTCAGGCTGCGTTCATTGCGCTGGCTGAGTAGTCTGGTTTCCATGCCGGTCTGGCTGGTAAACCACTGTATGGCGGTATAAATGCCATACTGCTGCCATTGTTCACGTGTTTGCAGTGCCAGTTGAATCCATTCGCTCAGGGTATTTTCATTCTGGTTCAGTTCTGCCAGTTGTGCCGCTGTCCAGCCAAACAGCACGCCGCCGAGGATAAAGCGCAGGGTTTCGGTACGCTGCGGTTGCAGCCAGAAGCGTAACAGTGCCATCACTGCCTGTGCTTCGGTACTGGCAAAAACCGACTGGTTGCCAAGGGAGACACTCATGATGCCACAACGTTTCAGCGCACTGGCAATCATGCTGCCTTCATTGTGTGAGTGCACCAGTACGGCAATATCACCGGCCTGTAATGGCCGATTACCCAGTTGCAGCTCGCCGCGCATACCCTGATTAATCATGCCCGCGATTTCATAAGCACAACATTCGGCAGCACGTACCCGCAGGCTGTCCTTGTTGGGGATAATTTCTTCGCCTTTGTCGTTAACCTCAATCTGCTCAGGCAGCCAGCGCACCACCACCGCCGGCACGACAGTGTTGTTTTGGCTGGTATGCAGACGGTTATCTGCTGCTTGTGCCTGTACCGGTGGATAATCAATGCCTTCGAGAATGAATGGCCGCTGTTTACCACTGAATAAATGGCCAATTGCCTGTACCAGCGCCTGATGGCTGCGGTAATTGGTGGTGAGGGTATAGCGCTGCTGTGGTGGGGTATCAGCGGCAGCACGCAGATAGGCGTGAATGTCGGCGCCGCGAAAGCGATAAATGGCTTGTTTCGGGTCGCCCACCATGATGAGCGGTCGGTTCTGTGCGGCAAACGCGGTTTTGAAAATCCGGTATTGTAACGGGTCGGTGTCCTGACATTCATCTACCAGTGCAATCTGCCAGGTTTGTGCCAGCGCAGCGGCCAGAGTTTCAGCCATCGGGTTATCCGCAGACAGCGCCATACCCACATCAGCGAGTAAATCGTCATAACTGCGCTGGTGGCTGTTACGCCGGTGCTCTTGTAGGCACTGGCGCACATGGTTAAAGCAGTCTAGCTGTAATTGCAGCACTACGCTGTTTTCTGCTGCCTGCATGGCGCTAACTGCGTCTGCCAGCTCGGCCAGCAAAGCAACTTTGGCTACCAGCTCATCGTTGAGTGTTTGCCCTTTTCTGGTTTTTTCGTGTAATTGGGCTGCGGCCAGTTTGGCGCATTTTTCCAGTGTGTCCGCTGAAAAAGCTTGACAGCTAGCTGTACTTTCCATGGCCTGTTGTAGTTCACTGAAAAGCTGCTGGTAGCTCTTCTGGCGGTAAACATTACCATTAAGCTGCGGATGTAATTGCCAGAATGCATCCTGAATACTGCTGAAATGGGTGCAGACTGTTTGCCATGCTTGTTGCCAGTTGTCATTAATGGCAGCCATGTCTACAGCAGGTGGCTGGCGTAGCTGTAAATCGGCCACGCCGCAATGCCTCCCCATTTCCTGCATAAGTCGGGCAGGGGTGAGTTTATTTGCTACAGCCAGCGTAGCCATGCGGCTGTTATTGCTTACCTGCCGGCGCCAGAAATCTTCAGCAAAGCGGCACAACAGTTCCGGGTCGGTATCTATGGTTTCTGTATCAAACGGTGTCTGGCACAAAAAGGCATAATCGGTGAGTACACGCTGGCAGAATCCATGAATGGTATAGACGGCGGCGCGATCAAACTGGGTAATCGCTGCTTGCAGGCGCAGTATCAGGCTGGCATCGTCATCCTGAGCGCGCGCACTATCAATCAATTGTTGCAGTACCGGGTCGTTTTGTTCCGGTGGCAGATTATTTTGCAGCAAGGCCAGTGCCTGATTCAGGCGGGTACGCAGACGGGTTTTCAGCTCTGCCGTGGCCGCCTTGGTAAAGGTTACGACCAGAATGGCATCAACCGGTAAACGTTCCAGTAACACCAGCCGCGCAAACAGGGCGGCGATGTTGAAAGTTTTGCCAGTGCCGGCAGATGCTTCAATCAGGCTCGTGCCGTGTAAAGGCATGGTAATCGGATTTAAGGCTTGGCTCATTGTTCTTTATCAGCGCTTTCCAGCGTCACCATCAGCGGCAGCAGTAATTCTTCAATCAGTTGCCAGAACAGGGGGCTATCAATTGGCAGCTCTTCATCGCGGCCAAATACCTGAGCTACTTCAGGATAGTCGGCCTGCGGTTTACCGTTGTGGCTGTCCATATAGACTTTAAAGGCTGCGCTGCGTTCTTCGGCGCCATGCCCGGGTGCACAGTTTTTCTTTTGTCGGCGTTTATACCAAGAACGGGCTGTGCTGAGACTGGTTTTCGGAAAAAACGGCAGTGGCCGGCTTTGTCCCAACTGGTAATATTCCAGCCATAAAGCCAGTTGTGCCTGCGCATCTAGCCGGCTTAGTGCTGCCAGCTTACGCGGTTTGGCTGGATACAGTTCGTATGTATCCTGTGCACACTCAGCTTCGGTTGCACAGAAGAGTAAATGGCGCAGGTATAATTCAATATTATCCGGTGCAGTGGGCGCTTGACAGCGTTCAAGCAGTTGGCCGCACTGGTGTAGATGGCAGATGTTACCACTGAGCTGTAGCTGCTGATGATTAAAGACAAAAGTAATATCAGCCACAGCCGGGCTAAACAATATTTCGCTATCCAGAGCCAGTGTCTGCGTGCGTAGCGTCTGGCTGACAATCACACCCAGCTCACCTTCCGGTATTAGCCCGCTGACGGCCAGCGCTGCATCTACATCGGTAAAATCCAGATGTTGCTGGCGTGCGCGAGTGTAGGCAGTATAGATTAGTGCACTGTTTTCAATGGCAAATGGTTCCGCTGCGCTCACCGCCGTTTCCTGATACGGTGCCTGCCATTGTAACTGTTGCTGGAGCCAGTGGCGTACCGGATTGCGCCAGAAACGGATGAAAGATTCAATATCAATTTCCTGATTATTTTCTTCCGGTTCAATAGTCGTTGCATAGAAAGGTGTAGGTGGGATGATTTTCTGATTCAGTGCATCGGCATAATCACGGCGACAGCTAGCTAAATCACCATTGAAATAGCGATAGGAAAACGGCTGTAACGGATGCTGGATGATATGCTGCTGATTAAACTCCAGTGGATTGCAGCCGGTCATGGCTGCCAGTACATCGGTAAGTTCATATAGCAGAGCCGAGGGCGCCAGTTCTTCATTTTTGCGGATATCCTTACCGACATAGGACAGATACAGTTTTTCGCGTGCGCTCAGAATGGATTCCAGAAACAGATAGTGGTCGTCATTGCGGCGGGCACGGTCGCCCCGGCGCGGATGCTGGGTAATTAAATCGAAGGCGGCCGATTTTGTGGTGCGCGGAAACTCGCCATCATTCAGACCCAATAGGCAGATACAGCGAAAGGGCAGGCTGCGCATCGGCACCATACTGCAAAAAGTAATGCCACCACGGAGAAATCCAGCCTGACGGGTACTGGATAAATGATTCTGTAAATGCTCAATGGCAATAACCGGTTCAATAGGCAGCTCAAACTGTGCCAGTGCAGCCTGTGCCTGCCAGTCGGCCAAACTGGTCTCCAGTTGCTGCATCGCATTACCGGCCAGAGAGTCTGCATCGGCCAAATCTCGCAGTAACTGCCGAGTACGCGTAATCCATTCTGTAATGGTGGCTGCATTCTGCCAGCGCGTATGATGCTCAATCAGGCAATCAATTAACTGTTGTGCACGTGCCAGAATTTCAGTCTGGCCAATATCACCGAACCACGGAAGCTGTTGTTGCCACAGTGCGGTGTGTTTATTGTCTGGCAGCAGCCAGCCCAGTACAGTACGCTCACGCGCTTGCTGCCAGGTAAAATGTTTGCCCTGACCGCCATATTTATTGCGCATATCTGCATTCACACCCCAGCGTACCCCCTGTTCACGCCAGACACGGTTTATCAGCGCCACATCGCTGTCGTTTAAATCGAAGCGTGCGCGCAGGGCGGATTCGTCTAGCAGGGGCTGTATCGTTTCAATATCAAAGCGGCTCTGCATCAGTTGCAGCAGTTTTTCCAGCAATTGCAATAAAGGTTCTTGCAGACTGATCTTAACGTCGGCTATGTTGTAAGGCAGGGCAGGTGTATTGCCCTGATTCTGGCCGAATACGGCATGGATAAACGGCAGATATGGCTCAATATGTGGGGTGAGTACGGCAATATCCTGTGGCTGCCAGCTCGGATGTGCTGCCAAGTCCTGAAGTAGCTGCTCTTTCAGAATTTGCAGCTCACGCAGGCGTGAATGTGCAGCAACAATCTGGATGGAGCTATCATAGGCCTGCCGCTGGTAGGGTGGCTCAGTCTGTTTCGGATGTTGCAGACACTGAATATCGTTTTGCAGCCGATGCAGCAGACTGTCAGCTACTTCACCGCATTCAGCGTACACAGGTGGCATATAGACTACTTCACCCAAATCATTGAGTGCATCAAAAAAATCCCGTCCCTGTTTACCCAAGCTGGCCAGTAAAGGATGGCCGACCACGCTCAGATCAGCTTCCTGATTATGTAGCAGTAAATCGGCAGAAAGCACATTGCCCCAGTATTCAGCACATGGATTAACTGCAAATACATGCACATCAGTATGTTGTGCCATTGCCTGAAATGCTTGCAGATAAACTGGTGCCAGTGTGGCAATCCCGAATACAAAAATTCGTTGCGGCAGGTGTTCTGCACCTAGCTGTGCCAGAAAGTTCTGCATCAGGCCGGCGCGATGGGGCGAATCAGTTTCATTACTCAGCCAGTGCCATAATTCTGCCTGCCAGCCTTCGTCTTCACCCAGATGGGCAGACTCACCGGCTTGCCAAATATTTATCCAATCATTGCGATAGATTAAATATTGGTCAAACATATCAGCAAGTTTTCCGGCTAAATGGTAAGGTGCCTGTATACTGCTATCAAGATAAGATTGCAGTGCTCTGGCAGTCTGGCATAATTGCGGCTGCTGAAATACCGCACTGCGAAATAAAGCCAGCAGACGCCAGCGTAACACTTCCGACTGAAACGGATTAAGTTTTGGCGTCTCTGGTAATATCTGATGGGTTAGTTGCCAAATATAACCGGCAGGCAGGCTGAAATGCAGATTGGCGGCAATGCCGTGCTCCTGTGCCAGATAATGGTTCAGATAGCGGCGCATACCCTGACTCTGTACCACGATTTCTGTGGCCGCCCACGCTGATTGCGGTGAGGTATGCTGATATACGCTGGCAAACAGAGCAGCTAAATCAGCTAATTGATTGGATTGATAAACATACAACATAACAGCATCCGCCACCGGTTAAGGTTGTTATTATAGCCGCACCGAAGTCGTTTGCGTTTGACACTGAACAGGATTTTGCGCCTTTGGCCAGATTTCTTGTACAGACTCAAAAGCACATACTTGGATGTTGAATAGAAAGATTTTTTTTATTAAAAAAAAGTTAATGCTGGTCAAAAGCCGGAAAAAATTGGAAAATAGATTATCAAATACCCTGCCATAAGTAATATGGCAATAAAAGAAGGATATCACAGTGAGATTTGATGGCGTCATTGATGAATTGGCGGCAACTAAAGGTGTCATGGCGTGTGCTGTCGTGGACTATGAAAGTGGAATGTTTATAGATGGTGTCAGCCCGTCAGGAATGGATCTGGACATTTTGTCTGCCGGCAATACCGAAATTGTGCGTTCGGAGGTTAAGGCAATTGCCCGCCTGTATGGTCAGGATAATAACGAAGATGCCATAGATGATATTCTCATTAGTCTGCAAAAACAGTATTATTTATTGCGGCCGATGAAGAATGTTAAGGGCGTATTCATGTTTATGGTGCTCGACCGCACAATCGCCAATCTGGCACTGGCGCGGCGTGCTCTGAAAGTGGCCGACCGCCATTATCGTGACTGAATACAATTAAACTTAATTTGCCAGTAGAGTTTGCTCTCTGTGCAACAGCCTCCTTTTTATTATAAAAGGAGGCTGTTAATTTATTGCGCTTTCTGAATCTGTTTGTCATACCAGCTTAACAGTTCCGATGCTGGTACATAGCCAACCAGTGGCTGGCTGCGATAGCCATTACTGTGAACCACAAATAAACCCGGTGGCCCGTATAAACCATATTGTTGCATCATCCGGCGCTGTGCTGGGGTGTTATTGGTGACATCAATCTGTAAAAATCGCTCCTCTTCAATCACCCTCCTGACTGAAGCTTTGCTTAAAGTAAATGCAGTCATTTCCTTACAGGAAATACACCAGTCTGCATAGAAATCCACCAGTACCGGCTTATCAGGGTTATCATCGAACAGTTGTTGCATGGCCTGACGCAGTTGTTCCGGTTCTTTGAAATAGCGGCCAAAATACTGATTATTTGGCGGCGTCAAAGTTAGAAAACGGTGCAGAGGTGTGGCATAGTTCACCATACTGGCCGCCACAAAAAAAATTCCGCTAATCAGAAACAGTACACCGGCTACCGCATTAAACCAGCGCTGGCGTCCCTGTGAGTGATACCACTGCCAGCCCAGATAGAGTGCCGGTACCAGCATAAGCAGGGTATAAATACTTACCACCAGATAGTAATGCAGAAATGGAGTGGCAATGTAAGTAGCCGCCCCCAGCAGCATCAGCCCGAACAGGTATTTCACACCAGTCATCCAGCCACCGGCACGTGGCATAATGTGAACACCGAATACCGAAATCAGAATCAGCGGAATGCCGGTGCCCAGTGCCATCACATACAGTGCCATACCGCCTAGCGTAGCATCACCACTCTGACCAATATAGCCAAGGGCAAAGGCCAGTGGCGGCGCCACACATGGGCCGACAATCAGTGCTGACAGCGCACCCATCACCATTACAGACAGCAAGTGTCCACCGCGAAAACGGCCACTGACATGCTGAAAGAAAGTCTGCCAGCGCGTGGGCAGTTGAATACTGTACAAATCAAACATCGATAGAGCCAGAATCACCAGTATGGCCGCTGCGGCCAGTACTACTGCCGGCTGTTGCAGCCAGCCTGTCAGAAATGACCCCGTGCGTGCCGTGACAATACCCACAATAGTGTAAGTAAAAGCCAGTCCCTGCACATATACAAATGACAGCACAAACGCCCGCCATTTAGTCGTTTTCTGGCGTGAACCCATCACAATGGCCGAAACAATCGGTAGCAGGGGATACATGCATGCGGTCAGGCTCAGACCCATCCCGGCAATAAAAAAGGTCATTAAATTGGTAATCAGCGTTGCCCGAGAGAGCTGGAACAAACTATCGCTGCCAGAGCTGCCAGACCACTCAGTTGGCTGGGCTCTTTCTGGTGGCTTAGTGAAAGCACTTACATCCGGCTGTCCATGCAGTGGATGAGACACAATAGAATATTTGCCGGTTCGGCTGATGGTTAACGTATTTTCCACTGGCGGATAACAGATACCCGCTTCGGCACAGCCCTGATACGATAGGGTTAACTGATACGGGACAGTTTGTGCGCCTGCACTATAGCGCCAAATCACATCAGCATGGTCATAGTAAACCTGCTGCGTACCAAAAAACTCATCATGTTTCTGTGTACCTGACTGGACAAACTGTGCAGCATCAAGCAGACCGGCCGGTTGAGTAGAAGCCTGAATTTTATTCCGGTACAGGTAATAGCCTTTAGCAATAACAAAACGTACCCGAACATCCTGATCATGAACAACTACTTGCGGCACAAAAGCCTGCTCTGGTGCCAATAGTTTGCCATTATCATCAGCGGCCAATGCAGTGTGGCTTAGTCCCAGTAGCAAAAACAGTAGCAGAAATAACAGTTTTAATAGGGAAACCGTGCAGGCACGCAAGCGAGAAGAAATGTGATACATAAATGTCACAGTAAACAGTGTAATTTCAACCTGAACAACGAACAAAGAGAATGACTACCAGCTAAATCGTGCAGGGTAGCCATTCATCTCCCCTTAATCTTTCTTGACTTTACCCATATAAATACAGATAAAGCTTAAATCTGAGTTTGTCAGTTTACGGGTATTGTATCAGCGCATAGGCAGAATGATTATGAATTGATTCAAAATTTTCACTTTCTACTGTAAAAGACTGAATGCGGGCATCAGCTTTCAGTGCTGTGGCTACATCTCGTACCATGTCCTCAACAAATTTTGGATTATCATAAGCATATTCAGTGACATATTTTTCATCTGGTCGTTTTAACAGTCCGTATAGCTGACACGAACCCTGCTGCTCCACCAGATCAATAATTTCTTCAATTGCCACCGCCTCAGTAGAAATCAGTGTAACCGTAACATGTGAACGCTGATTATGTGCCCCATATGCCGAAATTTCCTTGCTGCAAGGGCACAGACTGGTTACCGGAATGATTACCTGCAAACTATGCTGATAAACACCATCATTAATCTGGCCACTGAGCATCACCTCATAATCCAGCAGACTGGAAATAGCGGTTACCGGTGCCTGTTTGCGCCGGAAAAAGGGAAAGCGCATACTGATTTTACCTGCTGTTGCCTGAAGCTTCTGCAACATATCGGTGGTTAGCTGCTGAAGTGCTACAAAATCAATACTGCCCTGCTGTGCCTGCATTAACTCGATAAAACGCGACATATGCGTGCCTTTCTGCTCGGCCGGCAGCGATACAGTCATGGTTAAATCAGCTACAGTATGCTGTTCACCGGCAGCGCAAATAATACTTAGCGGCAGCCGCAAGCCCTTCACACCAACCTGATTGATTGGCATATTGCGTTTATCAACACTGCTTTGCACATCAGCAATAATGTCCATTCTGATGGTTTTCCTCGCGAAACAAATCTGAATCCAGCCAGACCGGCATAATAAAACCACACAAACCGGCGGCATATAAGACATAAAATTATACTTTATGGCTTAATTCCGAGCAAATCAGTCGGGATTAGTAATGAAGAAACAGCATACTGCCTGATATACGGTGTGCGTGCTAAACTAGATACCCGCAACGCAAATGTCCTCAACGGTATAACAGTTGCCTGAATAGCATAACCAGTAACATATCGGAGAAAATATGAAATTTGCCACACAGACCATTCATTCCAGTTACCAGCCGGAACAACATAACCGTGCTCTGATGCCACCGATTTATCAGAACAGCATGTTTGCCCTGCATGAAATTGGTGAAAATATTCCGTTTCGCTATGCGCGTATCTCCAATCCAACACGGCAGGTGCTAGAAGATACAGTAGCCGAATTGGAAAATGGCTGTGCTGGCTTTGCCTATGGTAGCGGCATGGCCGGAATTGATGCCGTATGGCGTACTTTTCTGCGCCCGGGCGACACCATTGTTGCTGTTGCCGATATTTATGGTGGCGCCTACGACCTACTGACTGAAGTGTATGCACAGTGGGGCGTTAACGTCATTTTTGCCGACCTCACCGATCCGGCCAACCTTGACCGCATACTGGCACAGACCAAAGTGAAAATGGTGTGGCTGGAAACCCCGAGCAACCCCCTGCTGCGTCTGATAGACATAGCTGAACTGGCCGCCAAAGCCAAAGCGGCCGGTGCCATCGTTGGCATCGATAATACCTTTGCTACCCCCTATGTACAACAACCGCTGAATCTGGGTGTGGATATCGTATTTCATTCTGCTACCAAATACCTGTGTGGCCATTCCGATGTGCTAATGGGTATTGTTGTGGTTAAAGACCCGGCACAGGCCAGATTACTGCGTGCCCTGAGCACCAATACCGGAGGCGTGGCCGGCCCGATGGATTGTGCACTGGTATTACGCGGTATCAAAACACTGGTTGTGCGCATGGAGCGGCATCTGGCCAATGCCGCCGAGCTGGCCAAACGTTTGCAGCAGCATCCGGCAGTAGAAAAAGTTTTTTACCCCGGCCTGCCCGAGCATGAACACCATGACATAGCCTGCAAGCAAATGCAGCATGGTTTTGGTGGTGTAGTATCGATTTATCTGCGCCACAACAGCCGCGAAGCAGCCAACAGCGTGATTAAAAACCTGCGCCTGATTCGCATGGCTGCCAGCCTCGGGGGCGTAGAAAGCCTGATTAACCACAGTGCCAGCCAGTCGCACAGTGGGATGAGTACAGAAGTCAAAGAATCGCTGGGCATTCGTGAAGGCTTGCTGCGCATTTCTGCCGGTATCGAAGACATCGAAGATATCTGGAATGATATCAACCATGCACTCAATACCTTGATTTAACCTGTGTAAGTGAAAAATCCGTGCACAACTATTACGACGTATTAAATGTTGCTCCGGGAGCGTCCGACGAAGTGATTCGTGCGGCCTATCGAGCCTTATCACAAAAATACCATCCTGACCGCAATCCACATAATCCACAGGCACACCAGCGCATGGCCGAAATTAACCAAGCCTATGCCGTGCTATCCGACCCAGAAAAGCGTCATCATCATGATGTGTGGATTGCACGACAAAACCTACAGGCTCGCTTGTCACCGGCATTGCTCTCACGCAGGCAAACCCCGTTTGCGCCGCCAGCCTTACTGCCCAATCATGAAGACAAAATAGTTGTTCTGCATGAACATGGCCATGGCTGGTTGTGGATAGTGGGTATCGCCATCCTGATTGCCATGGGCGGCGTCTGGTGGCGACTGGCACATCCGCCAGTAGATAATACCCCGGCACCAAGCAGTACACCCGTACTGGCAGCACCCAATGGCCAGCTCTTCCCGATCAAAGCTGCCTATGTTTCCGGCTATCCCATTCTGCGCCAGCGCGGTAATAACACCATTGTGGTACATGCCACATCCTTGCAATCGCCGGTATTTGCCCAATTATACGAACTGCACGCCGGTAAATTTACCGCTATACGTACCTTTTACATTCCGGCGGGCGAAACCTTTACCCTGCATAAAATCGGCGATGGCAATTTCAGCCTACAATACCAACGTATCAACGATGGTAAATGGGCAGTGAGCGATGGTATTGAAATCAGCAATACCGAGGCCAGCCGAAAATATCAGGATATCGATATCAGACTGTAAACCAATACCGCCACCGGCCAGCCGGTGGCATACACAGGAATAACTGCATGCAGGCTGTCGCAGAAGCCAAATTCACCGAAGAAACCGTATTATGGGTTAAGCAGCATACCCCGAAACTGCTAACCTTTGCCATTACCCGGCCAGAAGCTTATCGTTTCAGTGCCGGCCAGTTTTCGCGTCTGGGCTTTCGTGACGGAGCAGGATTTATCTGGCGTGCCTATTCCATCGTCTCTGCCGAATATGCAGAAACGCTGGAATTTTTTGTGGTATTGATTGAAGAAGGGGCAATGAGTTCCCGACTGGCGCAACTACAGGCCGGCGACCATATCCTGCTGGACAAAACCGCTTTTGGCTTTTTACTGCCCGGCAGATTTACCGATGGTGAACAACTGGTGATGCTCAGTACCGGCAGCGGCATAGCACCGTTTTTGTCCATGCTGCAACAGCCGGCTGTCTGGGAGCGTTTCCAGCATATCGGGCTAGTACATTCCGTCTCTCATGCCAGCGAGCTGATTTTCAGCCAGCACATAAACGACTTAATTCACCACCCCTTGATTGGCGAATATACCGGCAAACTATCTTACCAGCCGGTAGTCACCCGCGAAAGCATAGCAGGAGCACTCAACCAGCGCTTGCCACAGTTATTGCAAAAAGGCACATTGGCAACAGCATTAGGCCTGACTTTTACCCCCGCGCAGACCCGCTTTATGTTGTGTGGCAATCCGGCCATGGTGGCCGACACCTTTAAGGCTTTACTTGATATGGGCTACAGCATGCACCGCAACAAAACACCCGGACAGATTATCATGGAAAACGGCTTTTAAACGGCCGTGTATAACCATCCTCATACAAAGTTTCCACAAACTGCCTTTTATTTACCGTCGATGGGGCTTGATATTGCGCTAATGGTTGCTTGCACAAATTACCATTGATTTTTCACCCGAATTTATATCTACAATAAGGGTAAACCATAGCCGTTACTAGTGGCTATAAAGGTAAATACCCTGATGTTATTAATAATCTACGTTAGTATACTGGTATGAATCTGAATCGTTTTGGCAAGAAAAATGCCCAGCTTAATCAGTTGCTGGTGCAGTCGGCACACTGGCAACGTTTGAGCACCTGCCTTAAACAGGAGCTACCGGCCAGCATGCGTGCCCATTTCAATGTAGCCTGTGTACGCGACGGCTGTGTAGTGGTGATTGCCCATAATAGTATGGCTGCCTCACGCTTACGCATGGTATTACCAGCGTTATTACCGCAACTACAGCAAATTGATGCCACAGTCGAAAGCGTAAAAATTAAGGTACAGCCACTAGAATCGAAGCCCGAGGCGGTTAAACGTGCCAGTTTAAGCCCTGTAGCACGTGGAGCATTGGCGCGCTCGGCACAGGCTTTAACCCATCATCCCGAGCTGGCAGCAGCGTTACGCCGCCTAAGTGAAAAAAGCAGTTAGGCCGATATGGCTGCGTGCTAACAATAGATTAAAAATCTGGCTAGAATTGTCTAGCCAGAAAAATTTACCCCAATACTTGAATAGCACTGAATTCAATTATTATCATTCAGAGCAAAAATATGAGAATACCGCACAAACTCTTATGCAGCTTATTACTTATGTTTAATTTATCTGCATGGGCGGCAGCCACAAAAACCGATACCACAGCAGGAACACAATTTGAAGCAGCGCTATTATGCAAAAGCGCACCTATGCAGAAAACCTAGTTGCAAAACTCGATGAAGTGAATACAGTGATAGCCGATAAAGGTTATGACAGCGAGCCTTTTCGGTGCTTTGTTCGTCAAAAAGGCGGACGAACGGTGATTGCTAAACGTAATTATGGTAAGGATATAGATAAGAGCAGTATGGATACATATGAACTTGCGAAGGAAGAAATGAAGTAACCATACAGTGATAGGTTAGATGATCAAAAAATAATGTGAGCGGTTGGTTAATCACATTATTTTCTTGTAAACGGTTTTGATTTTTATCAAACTAAATCTAGCTACTTTTCATAATAACTTTATACGCACCGGTAGCATAAATAACTCCGCCAATAACTAAAACCGCTCCCATTAATTGTAATACATTTGGGATTAATCCAGTTATTAAAGCAAGTAACATTGTGAATACAGGTACTAAGTTGAAAAATATAGACGTATTAGCTGCTCCAAGTTCTTTTATACCGACATTCCAGAATAAGTAAGCCAAAACAGAACCGGCAATTCCCATATAAATGAGTATTATATGATTAGATATAGAAATACTGATTACTTCTTTTATTAAACCGCCTTGGTAAACAGAGAACAACACAATCCCAAGTGTGCCAAATAACATCGTAAAACTTGTTGTTTGTAACGGTGTTGAATTGGATATGAATTTACGGCACCCCACTGTATAAGTTGCCCACGCTAAATTACCTAACATGATGATTAAATCGCCTCGGCTAAATTCTAATTTGATTAAATTAGATATATTACCATTACTGATCACTAGGATTACTCCAACTAAACTAATCAGCATACCAATTCCCTGAGATCTGGTTATTCGATGTTTATCAATAATTGCAGCAATTAAGGTTGTTATCACTGGTGATGTGGCCATAATAAGAGCCCCATTGATTGGTGATGTTGTTTGTAGTCCAATAAAAAAAGCCAAATTAAATCCAGTTATACCGCACAGCCCAAGTAAGACAAATGGTTTCCAATTTAACTTAAATGTAGTAATGCTATCTTTATCCTTAATTATCATAAAAATTAAAATGGCTAATGCAGCAATAACAAAACGTTCAGAGGCTGCTGAAAGAGGAGATGCCTGTGCAACCACAATTGCACCAGCATTAAAATTTGAACCCCAAAAAAAAGCAGATAATGTAACCAGTAACAATGCAAGTTTATTATTTTTCATCTTAATTTCCTTTATTCCCACAAGAAGGCATCTAATTCTATTGAGGATATCAGCAATTCTCTTGGAGTATTAAGTAAATACATTACCGTTTTAGCTACGTCACTAGCTTTAATCATGCAAGATTTTTGTTTTTCGGAAATAGTAATGTATTGCCTCATATTCTCTCTAAAATCAGTGTCAACTTTATCCAGAACAATATTAGAAACTTTAATTCCTAGCGGTTTACAATATTCTTTCAATCCAGTAGTTAAACCCTGAACGGCGTGTTTTGACACTGAATATGAATACATATTAGCACTTCCTTTTAATCCCCAGATAGATGACATATTAATAATATGGGGGGTTGACTTTCTTTTAAAAGCGGTAGTAACTCACGCGTTAAAAAGAAATATCCACTAACATTTACATCAAGTGTATTTCTCCATTCCTCATCAGTAGTAGAAACAGGATTATTGAAATATGACACACCAGCGACATTAATTAATACATCTATAAAGTCCAATTCTTTTTTTGCTATTAATGCAACATCTTTTATTTTCGAAGGATCTGTTACATCAAGTTTATAGATGAATACATTTTCTGAGTCTAATTTATTTATATTTTTTTCCACTAGATAAGTAGCAAAAACTTTATGCCCCTGTAATAAAGCTAGTTGAGCAATTTCATTGCCAATACCACTTTCAGCTCCAGTAATAAATATATTCATAAGCAAGTTCTCCTTTTAAAATCTAACAATTCTTATTACATTAAATTAATGTATATTTAATTTTATTTATAATTCATTTATAATACAATAAACAAAAAAACAACGTTAAATTTCAAAAATGAAACCATCTCTTGATGACTTACTAATTTTTATTAGTGTAATTAAAGAAGGTAGTATTGTTAGAGCATCAAAAAAACTATCAATACCATCTCCTACAATAAGTCGGCGCTTAACTCAATTGGAAGAAGCAATAGGCGGTCGTTTGATGTATCGATCCAGCAGAAAGATTGCTTTGACTACTTTGGGCCAGATGTATAATGATAAGTTCAGAAACTTAGTTGAAGAATTTGTCGAAGCAACAGAAAATTTAGATGATTATCATCATAAATTATCAGGAACTATAAAAATAACAGCACCAATAAGTTTAACTCATCAATGGTTTGGTAAATGTATTTTTTCATTTATGAAAGAATATTCAGGCATTAAAATAGATTTAATGGCTACTAATCGAATTGTTGATTTAGCTGAAATGAATATTGATATCGCAATCCGCGTTGGAAACCTAAAAGATAGTGATTGGGTGGCAAAAAAGTTATTATTGTCAAAAAATATATTATGTGCATCTGAAAAATACTTAAAAGAAATAAATGGTTGCCCTCATCCGGTTAATTTATTGGATAAAAATTTAATTTGTTCTCATGATAAAGTAGATTGGCTATTGACAAATATAAATACACAACAATCATATGAAGTCCAAGCAACGCCATGTTTAATTATAGATGATACAGACCTTATCATTGATGCTGCTAAAGAAAGCATGGGGATTTGTTTTGTTCCATCACAGTTTGTTGCTCAAAGTATATCCAATCATGAATTGCAACAGGTTTTACCCAACTGGATAGGTAACCCTCGGCCCATATATTTAATATTTAAAGACCGGAATTATATGCCTAACCGGGTAAGAGTGTTTAAGGAGTACATTGAAAATTATGTTAATACAAATAAATAGGAACTTTAAACATCGTGAACATTTATAGTAAAAGATTACCAACCATTAAACAATTGCAATATTTCGTAGCCGTTTGTGAAGAAAGTAGTTTCAGGGGAGCAGCAGAAAGGTTAGGAGTGAGCCAACCTCCACTTTCAGTCCAAATCAAAGATTTGGAAGAAAAGTTAGAGGTGATTTTGTTTTTAAGAAATTCACATTGATGCACGTGATTCAGATATAACTACACAGCTTAATAAACAAAAAATTACAGTAAAAAATCTCGAAAAAGACGGCCTCATTAATCTGGAATATCGCTTTACCAAACCGCTACAGATTGCAAATGCTTCAGTTTCTGTTATTCGATATCTGGGCGATAGCGGTTCATACTTTTTTGCCGTAGCCAAAGGAGATATGGCCAGATTTGCTAAATCTATTGGAGCCAAACCCGTACCGGTTCAGTTAAAAGAGACTCTTTCCTGGGGCGATATAAACCAGTACTATCAACATACAACTGACGTAACTGCTGATAATCCCTATCCAGACACTATTCTTATCGGACGAGACAAAACTTCGAAACAGGGTGAATTTTATTTTGGCTGCTTACGATTTGATTATTAATCATTTAAAAAAACAAAACCGTAACAATAATATAACCTTTACAGCTAAACTTAACCATTCTCGATATCCCTTAACCACATTATTATCCGCATTGCAGATGATATTTTTTATAGACACTGCTGTATTAACCACAGCAGCAACAGCATCTTTTACCACAGACAGCGCTTGGAAAAAACAGTTTCACCTTTATATTAACCACCATAAACAGCAACCTATAACTTTAAACCAGTTTCTGATGGCTCATAATTGGCACACGCATGCAAACAGCCATACAGTAGTGTAGATGCTTGTGTTAAAATTCCCCATTTCATGCTTACTTTTTATTGCGCCTGCTGGTGCCGGACTATTGATTTATGTTGAAAAACTTAGCTAAAAAAATTCTCGGAAGCCGCAACGACCGGCTTCTGAAACAATATCGTAAAGAAGTATCCAAAATCAATGCCCTCGAACCAAAAATTCAGGCACTGAGTGATACCGAACTACAGGCTAAAACTGCTGAATTCAAACAACGTCTGGCTGATGGCGAAAAACTCGACAACCTGCTGGTAGAAGCCTTTGCCGTATGCCGTGAAGCCAGCCAGCGTATCCTTGGCATGCGCCACTTTGATGTTCAGCTCATCGGTGGCATGGTACTGCATCACGGCAAAATTGCGGAAATGCGTACCGGCGAAGGAAAAACACTAGTAGCTACCACTGCCGTCTATCTCAATGCATTGGCCGGCAGAGGCGTACATGTCGTTACCGTAAATGATTATCTGGCCGCACGCGACGCCAGCATCATGCGCCCGCTATACGAATTTCTGGGCATGACAGTTGGTATCATCGTCAGCAACATGGATCATGAGGATAAACAAGCCGCTTATCAGGCCGATATCACCTACGGTACTAACAACGAATACGGCTTTGATTACCTGCGCGACAACATGGTGCGCGACCTGAGTGAAAAAGTGCAGCGTGAACTGTCGTTTGCCGTAGTCGATGAAGTCGACTCCATCCTCATTGACGAAGCGCGTACCCCACTGATTATTTCCGGCCAGGCCGACGATAACGTTACCCTGTATCAGGTAATGAACCAGATTCCGCCACAACTGATTGCACAGAAAAGCGAAGAAGGAGAGGGCGATTACTGGGTAGACGAAAAAGCACGGCAGGTTGTCCTCAGCGATCAAGGGCATGAACACGCCGAACAGATTCTCAGCAGCATGGGGCTGTTACAGGAAGGCGATTCCCTGTATTCCGCCACCAACATCATGCTGATGCACCACCTGATGGCCGCATTGCGTGCCCATACCCTGTACCAGCGCGACCAGCATTACGTCGTACAAAATGGCGAAGTAGTGATTGTGGACGAATTTACCGGCCGCCTGATGGCCGGCCGGCGCTGGTCTGATGGCCTGCATCAGGCAGTAGAGGCCAAAGAAGGCGTAGAAATCAACAAAGAAAACCAGACACTGGCTTCCATCACCTTCCAGAACTTCTTCCGTCTGTACGACAAACTGGCCGGCATGACTGGTACAGCCGACACCGAAGCATTTGAATTCCAGAATATTTATGGTTTGGAAACCGTTATCATCCCGACAAACCGGCCGATGGTACGCAAAGACCTGAACGACCAGATTTACCGCTCCAGCGAAGAAAAATACGAAGCTGTTGTAGCCGATATCAAAGAGCGCCATGCCAAAGGCCAGCCGATACTGGTAGGTACCACCAGCATCGAAAATTCCGAGCTAGTATCCGCCTTACTGAATAAAGAACATCTGCAACACAATGTTCTCAATGCCAAAGAACATGCACGTGAAGCCGACATCATTGCTCAGGCCGGCCGGCCGGGCATGATTACCGTCGCCACCAACATGGCCGGCCGTGGTACCGACATCGTACTTGGCGGCAACATCAAGCCACAGATAGATGCCATCAATGCCGATGACAGCCTCACTGAAGCAGCTAAAGCAAGCAAAATCGATACACTGCAACAACAATGGCAACGCGACCATGATGCCGTGATTGCTGCCGGCGGTTTACACATTATCGGCACCGAACGCCATGAAAGCCGCCGTATCGACAACCAGTTGCGTGGTCGTGCCGGCCGGCAGGGTGATGCCGGTTCCAGCCGCTTTTACCTGTCGTTTGAAGACCCATTACTGCGCCTGTTTGCCCTTGACCGTGCCACCGCTATTCTCAACCGTCTGGCTCCCGAACGCGGCGTAGCCATAGAAGCCGGTATGCTTAATCGCCAGATTGAAGGCGCGCAGCGCAAAGTGGAAAACCGCAACTTCGACATGCGCAAACAGGTACTTGAATACGACGACGTAGCCAACGACCAGCGTAAAGTGATTTATCACCAGCGTGCCGATATTCTGGCCAGCAACGACATCGATGGCCTGATGCAGGAAATTCGCCATGATGCCATCGTTGATACCGTAGACAGCTTTATCCCGCCAGACAGCATGGAAGAGCAGTGGGATATTTCCGGCCTCGAACAAAAACTGGCTGCCGATTACCACATCGACGTTTCCATCAGCGACTGGCTCAAAGACGATAACAGCCTCGACAACGAAAGTATTTGTAAACGTCTGCTCGACATCGTCGAAAAAGATTACGCCTACAAAGTCGAGCTGGTTGGCATCGATACCATGCGCAGATTTGAACGCGATATCATGCTGCAAATCATTGATAGCCGCTGGCGTGAACATCTGGCTGATATGGATTACCTGCGTCAGGGGATTCACCTGCGCGGCTATGCCCAGAAAAATCCGAAACAAGAATACAAACGCGAAGCATTTGAAATGTTTCAGACCATGTGGAGCAACATCCGCAATAGCGTTGCCTCACTGCTGATTTCCGTGCAGTTTGAACAGGCGCAGGCTGAAGAACAGCCAGAAATCCCTGCTGCTGCCAGAATCGAAGATGAAGATTTTAGCCCCAAAGCTATGGAAGCTCGTGGCATCATCGTACGCCGCCACGACCCCTGTCCATGTGGCAGCGGCCTGAAATACAAATTGTGTCACGGCCGCCTGTAATTCTGGTTAAATCGAAATAAATCAACAGGTTGTCATCAGAATGGCAGCCTGTTGATTTATTTGTACCAGCCGCAGACAAAACACACAAATCAGCCTGCATTTATTAAAGTGAATACTCTAAACCCCATTGAACAGCGCATCAAATTGTCTTAAAATTCACACCTTACGCCAGAGGCCAGAGTATAAACTGCCCCAAAACGGCAACAGACAACTGGCGTGTTTTCGGTTTACGCTAATAATACCGCTTTCCTTAACCATGGATAATTAATGGCAGCCTACAACACACAAAAAGTCCTGTCCGTACACCACTGGACAGATGCATACTTCACATTCACCTGCACCCGTGACGAATCATTACGCTTTCAGAATGGCCAGTTTGTCATGATTGGCCTGATGGTAGATGGCAAGCCACTGATGCGTGCCTACAGTATCGCCAGTGCCAACTGGGAAGAAGAGCTGGCTTTTTTCAGTATCAAAGTAC
The DNA here is from genome assembly GCF_914768025.1 of Snodgrassella gandavensis. GTDB lineage: Bacteria > Pseudomonadota > Gammaproteobacteria > Burkholderiales > Neisseriaceae > Snodgrassella > Snodgrassella gandavensis. The sequence goes on from NZ_CAJZCE010000004.1 coordinate 50,780, forward strand.
AGAACGGCCCATTAACCAGTCGCTTGCAGCATCTACAAGTAGGCGATGAAGTTCTCGTGAGCAAAAAGCCCACCGGCACCCTGATTGCCGGCGACCTCAATCCCGGCAAAAACCTGTATCTGCTGTCTACCGGTACCGGTTTAGCACCATTTCTCAGCGTTACCAAAGACCCCGATATCTACGAACAGTTTGAAAAAATCATCCTGATTCACGGCGTACGCTACAAAAAAGATTTGGCTTATTACGACCATTTCACCACCGAATTACCCAATCACGAATATCTGGGTGAAATGGTGCGCGAAAAACTGATTTACTATCCCGTGGTTTCCAGAGAAGACTACATTCATCACGGACGCCTGACTGATTTAATGAAATCCGGTAAACTCTTTACCGACATTGGCCTGCCACCGATTAATCCGGCAGACGACCGCGCCATGATTTGTGGTAGTCCGGAAATGCTCAAGGATACCTGTGAAACCCTTAACAGCTTTGGTTTAACCATCTCCCCGAAAATGGGGCAGCGTGGCGACTACGTTATCGAACGCGCTTTCGTTGACCAATAAAGCTTAAATGCATATTCACAGGCAGTCATTGTTATCCAATGTGCTGCCTGTTTTGTACCTGCTGGCAGCCACAACCGCCCATTACCTTACTTTCACCCTAAGAACCACCCATGCAAAATTTAATTCCCCTGCTAATCATCCTCATTCCCCTGCTGGCAGGATTTTGCATACCCGTACCAGCGCGTGCCATCAACTGGCTTAACCGTGGCCTGACATGGCTGGTATATCTGATTTTATTCCTGATTGGCCTGTCGCTGGCACAAATCCCCAACCTTAGCGCACAGTTGACTAACATCAGCCTTACCGTAGGCATATTGTTTCTGTGCCTGATAGCCACCAATCTGCTGGTATTCATCTGGTTCGACCGCCGCTATCCATGGCGCCTAAACCGGCAACAATCAGCCGGCCAGTGCGGCGACATCAGCATTATAGGCAGCCTCAAACAGGTTGGTAGCCTGCTCGTTGGGCTGATAGCCGGTAACTACTTATCTTTTAGCTGGTTAGGCGACCCACAGGCTGCCGTCAACAAGGCACTGATAATACTGCTGTTATTGGTAGGCATGCAGCTACGCAGCAGCGGCATCACCCTGCAACAGGTATTTCTCAACCGCCGCGGCGTCATCAGTGCCGGATTATTCACACTGGCCAGTCTGCTCGGCGGCCTGATATTTGCCCTGATTATGCCTGACGTATCCATTAGCAAAGGGCTGGCGCTCAGCAGCGGCTATGGCTGGTATTCACTTTCCAGCATCATCATGACTAAGGCCTATGGCGCAGTCTGGGGCAGTATCGCCTTATTCAACGACTTGGCACGCGAATTCTTTGCCCTCATCTTTATCCCCATACTGATGCGCCGCTATCCCACCACCGCCGTTAGCATTGGTGGTGCCACCAGCCTAGATTTCACCCTGCCGGCCATTCAGGCTTCCGGTGGCATTAGTGCTGTTCCTTTGGCCATCAGCTTTGGCTTTATTGTTAATATTACCGCGCCAATATTGATGGTGGTTTTCTCATCATTGCCGTTTTAGTAACAGATTATACATTTAAAACATTTACGAAAGCCCAAATGCCTGTCAGCGATAGCGCTTATTACGGGCATAATCACCGAATCATCTCGTAACTTGGGTTGGTAATAATAAGCACAGCAGGCTTAAACCAATACTAGAACAACTCATTGCAATCATAATTAGAATAACTTCCCTGTAGTTCCTGTACCCAAGCTTTACGAGCCTTGGCGGGCACTAGAGCTTTTTTATGATTTCCTTCTGTAGCTGAGATTTCAAACTCAGCTCGGCAACCGTCTGTTAAAGCTTACGATTTTCAGCATCCAGTTCCTTTAGGCAGTTGATATCAGACATTTGCATACCGTCGTATTTTTCCCACCATTTGTAAAAGCCCAATTGCCTACGCCCTGTTTCAAGCACAGCTCTTTAACCAGAATACCGGCTTTTGCTCCTTTTAATATAGATACAATTTACTGCTCAATCATTTTTTCATATTTAAATCCTCTTTGGGTTAATTAAGAGAATATTTTACCTTTGCGTTGTGCTGTATTTAGGGAGCAGTTACATTTAAATAATTAAAAATAAAAACATATTCTAATTTATAACCCACAAAGTCAAATTTATACGTTTAAGCGAATGCGTAACAGACAGAAGGCATAGCAGCCGGCTACAACGCGCATATAAATAACAGACCATTACTACACACAGAAACGCAATAAATTATGCTATTAGTATATATACTGATACCACTGTTGATGTCATATCAAAAAAGTACCATAACCAAACAACAGCTCCGCATAAAACACAGTTTCGACAATCACCCATGTAACAACCGTAATTATTTAATTTTAAATTAATGACTGTTGCTGATATTTTTTTTATAAAATAGCCATCTGTCAGCAATTATTAATATAATAAAAAAATTTACAGTAAAAGAATTGCGCAACATGCGCCACATTTATTAGAATTAAATTATTTTGTTTATTTATAATCATAATTAACAATAAAGGATGCCCTGAAATCAACCATTTGCTGTATCTAATTGTTGTTGTCTACAAGCAGTACCGTATTTCATTAAGCCCGTTTTAATTAGTACACACCTGTGTATATATTGGTAATTAATAAATTACTGATTTTTTAAAGAATCAAATAAGCACAGCTTCGCCGATTTGTTTTAATTCAACTAAACAAAGTTTTTTTATTGGCGATAAATGTTGTTAAGAGTAAATTAAAGACATAAAGTTCTAAAAAACTTTATTCGGCTGCAAACAAATTAAAACTATATATTCTCGAAAATAGACAAAGAAAGAAAACCTTTATGTTTATGTGGTATCGGGCAGTATCAGGAAATGAGAGAAAAACCTTTTGGGCATGCTTTGGTGGCTGGGCACTAGACGCTCTGGAAAGTCAAATGTTTGGTTTAGTTGTTCCATCGCTGATTGCCTATTTTGCCATTAGCAGAGGAGAGGCCGGATTATTCAGCAGTGCCACACTGGTCACGTCGGCCTTGGGCGGCTGGTTTGCCGGAGCCCTTTCAGACCGGTATGGACGCGTCAAAACATTGCAAATCATGATTGTATGGTTTGCATTTTTTACATTTCTGGCAGCATTTGTAACCGATTACTACTGGCTGCTGGCTTTAAAAGCCTTGCAGGGATTTGGTATTGGCGGCGAATGGGCGGCCGGTGCCGTACTTATGGCCGAAACCATTACCAGCCAGTATCGCGGTAAAGTTATGGCGATAGTACAAAGTGCCTGGGCAGTAGGGTGGGGATTGGCAGTCATACTGTTTTCAGTAACCTTCAGTCTGGCACCAGAAAATATAGCTTGGCGCATCATGTTTGCCGTAGGCTTACTGCCGTCATTACTGATTTTCTATGTACGCCGGCATGTACAGGAACCAGTAAAACAAGGTACAGTAATACAGAAAAACGAAGACAGGCAATCCATAGCCAGCGCACTGTTCGGCATTTTTTCACCTTCATTGATTCGCACTACCATACTCGGTGGTTTATTGGGTCTTGGCGCTCATGGCGGCTATCACGCCATCATGTCGTGGCTGCCTACCTACCTCAAAGAAGAACGCCACCTTTCCGTGCTTAATTCCAGTGCTTATCTGGCGGTAATTATTTTTGCTTTCTGGTGTGGCTGTATGGCCAGCTCAATCCTGCTTGATAAAATTGGCAGACGTTTTAATGTTGCCTTGTTTGCCATCTGCTGCGTCATCACCGTACGCATTTACCTGTTTGTTCCCTTAACCAATACCCAGATGCTGTTCCTTGGCTTTCCGCTGGGTTTTTTTGCTGCCGGCATCCCCTCCAGTCTGGGCGCCTTGTTTAATGAGCTCTACCCACAGCAGTATCGTGGTGCCGGAGTAGGTTTCTGTTACAACTTTGGCCGTATTCTGTCCTCAGTATTTCCGTTCCTTGTGGGGCACATGAGCGCATCAATGTCTCTGGGGTCAGCTATTGGTATCGACGCCAGTTGGGCTTACTCAATAGTAGTGATTAGCGTCTTGCTGCTACCCGAAACCAAAGGGCGCGATTTAAAACAGATTAATCCGGATGGGCAGATTTCTGAGAAATAAAAAAATAGAAAAGAGAAATAAAATGAATCAAGTGATAACTGGCAGAATAGACAGCCATGCACATGTGTTTAATCTGGCTTTGCCAATGGTAGCCAGCCGGCGCTATACTCCGGCACAAAGTGCGCCACTGGAAAACTATCTGGTTCATCTGCACGGCCTTGGCTGCACGCACGGCGTACTGATTCAGCCGAGCTTTCTGGGTTGTGATAACAGCTTTATGCTACAAGCCATCGCACAGGCCGCGCCCCGTCTTAGAGGCGTAGCCTGCGTCGACCCCACAATCACCTTGCCTGAGCTACAGGCAATGGATAGGGCAGGTATCGTCGGTATACGCCTGAATGTTATAGACGGCATCCAGCCCCAGCTCCAATCCGCTCCGTGGCAAAACCTGCTCGACAAAATCAAAACTCTTAACTGGCATGTGGAACTACATTGCCGCAGTAACAAACTGGACGCCATGATTACCACCTTGCTCAAACACCAAATCCGCGTAGTAGTCGACCACTTCGGCCGGTCAGCGGAGGGAGTACCCGCTCGTGATAACGGTTTTCAGCGGCTACTACAATGGGGGCATAGCGGAATGGTGTGGTGCAAACTTTCCGCGGTATACCGCATTAGTGCTGCCGCGGCCGACGGGCATAAATTTTTTGCCGCCGCCATCCCCTTATTACTGGAAAATTTCGGCAGCCACCGCCTGATGTGGGGCAGCGACTGGCCGCATACCCAGTACGAACAACAAATCAACCCCGAGTATCTGGCTACCCAACTGAATATGCTGTTACAGGATAAACAACTGGCATCAGCCTTATTGTGGGATACACCAGCAAAACTGTTCAGATTTATCTAAAATATTGCTTAGTAGAAGTACGGACAACATTGCCTGACAGTGATTACAAAACATATCGCCATTGTGAATCTGCACCATAGGGTAAGCTGAATAGCTAAAGCCGGCAGCCAACTTGCCGGCACTGCAAACCATATCCTGAAAACTATCGCGCACAAGCAAATACCAGTACCGGGGTAGATAAGCAAACTGCTAATAGCTGGAAATTAATAGCCAAAAATTTAGCGTTCAGAATCCGCACGCCATGGCACACAAAATATCGCATTATCATAAAAAGTTAGCAGCAATATAGCCAAGCAAAGCAAAAAGAGTGATATCAACAAGCTAGCCTGTAAATTTGCAGCTTCGAATACCGCAAACCTGCCTGTGCAATGCATCGCATAAAGGCTTTGCCATCCACCGCCAATAATTAGCTCCGCTTTCTTAAACGCCACAGCTAAAGCACATCTGAATAATGCCCACCGGCAACAATACCAGCCGCTTAAAAGAAATGCACACACAAGAGTTTGCCATTAACCCAAGAGCCAGCAGTTTAGATTCAATAACAAACAGCTATTAACAACAGCCTCAAAAGCAGCAAAACCGGCTGCCCAGCAGCGCCGATGATGACAAACTGCCTGATTATTCCAAGCGTACACCAAAACAAACCCACAAACCGCCTTGCCGGCGGTTTATTGATTGAGATGAACAACGCAGCCAGTTGCAAGTCGCAACCAAATTTCTGATTTCAGGGATTTGAGTTCCACTGATACACTATACGATTTTGTCAACTACAAGTGCTATATCACTTAAGCGTGCAATTATACAAAGGCACACAGTAAAAAATTTTGTCTTTGATTGCTCTTTAAAATTTAATTTAATTGGATTAGATTCCCATTTAAATCAATAATTTTAATGATAAAATTGAGTTCGTTACCAAAGTTTCTATAATTGTGATCAAGCAGACTATAAAAAGTATACCTTTCAGGTGGCAAATCGTATTTTTTTAAATACGATTTAAATAGTTCCGCTTCTCCCATACCCGTAATGGTTATATTCTTATATTGTTTAACTTTAATAAAGATAATTATTGCTTTTAGCCAGTCAATATTTATATCAATGTTATTATCTTGACTAATCAAATAGCTATTGATATGTTTAATTAAGATATCTAAATCGTCAACATCTTCGCTATTAATTATTATTTTATATAATTCAATGAACTTAGTTTTCAATATAATAAGGAAAAATGTAAAAAAATAGTGGGTGTGAATATTTCTGCCATAATTTGAATTATTTTCTTTCAGTGAAGTTTGATAGTCAACTCTTAAAACCAGATTTAAAGTATTAAAAAATGATTCTTGTTCCCTCAATGTAAGATTATATTTATTTAGTAAAAAGCAATAACGCTCAAAAAAATAATCAGAATTTTTTATAAAATTTTCGATTTTATATTGATATATTAATCCCTTAAAAAATTCTTGATTTTTTTGTGGTTTAGGTAATAAATAATCAAAATCAATAAACCGGCGCAGATACCCATCAACATCCAGCCCCTGCCCATACACAGCCCTGATAGAGTGGCCTAGCTGGGTTTTATCCGTAGCCAGCACAAAGATAATATTATCCACATTAAACAGATGTTTGGCCTTTTCCAGTACCTCAATAGCAAAATTGGGACGACAGCGATCCAGCTCATCAATAAAAATTACCAGCGGCTTATGAGCGTCGCCATCCGCATAGCAGCGAGCCAGCTTACTTAAAGCCTCTTTGAAGTTGCCCAGTGTCTTGCGTGACTCTTCGTATTTGGTAATCTGTTCTTTTACCAGTGATTCACTTAGATTACCAGATGCTTTGGATACTTCATCGGCATCGGTTAAGCTACCACAAACCGCTTTAATAATTAGATTGACCATAGCAGGGGCAGCGGCTTTAGTAAAATTGACCGCAAGTTTATAGAGATGCCCCATTATTTTTTCTGCGGTTGTTTTATCTTCACCCACTAGTTCCTGTATGGATAAACCAATCTCCCCAATCAACGCAATCAGCGCATCATCCGTGTAATCACTTTCCCATGCATTAAAATAAATAGTCGGAATATCCTGATTTTTCAGATATTGCTGCCACATCTTAATAAAAGTGGTTTTACCCTGTCCCCAGCCAGCATCAATACACAGCACTATCGATTGTTCATAGCTGGTAATAAATTGGGTCAGAATTTCAATATTGGCTTTTCTATCCAGCACATCGTTTTTAAACGGATCAGCGGCATCAATTTCCACTTGCTGGCATTTCTTCATGCTCATAATCTGCTTATTCCTTGTATACTAATGGTTGGCCGGTAATTGCCGGCCATTCTGTTTCATCTAATTATTGTGCCATTATAATGGTTTATCTATTTAAAAATGGCGGTGATACATGGCTAATCACAGAAAATTGGCGCAAAACATACTAGTTAGCCGGTTTTGTAGCACAAATACAAACACCCAAGTATTAACTGGCCATTAAATATTACCCATACCCTATCAAACCCCAGCAGTCAGGCAGCAGTGCTAATCCAGAGAAAAAAAGAATCATCCAGCCTCTGCCGAATATTCTCTTATATCTGGATAACAAGCTGATTTGTAATAAAATGTATAGTGAAAGTAAAGTCTGGTTGCAGCCGCGCATTTAGCCACTGATTGCGCTATAAAGCCAGCAGACAAACTTGCTTTTTGTCCATACTGGCCTTATGTGTAGCATAAACCGCCCAGCGCGGTTTTAACTGTTTTAACCACAGTCATTTTCTTCGGTTGAATTTATTTCAGGTTACAAACTTATGGATGTTATTCAGTATCCCGGTAGTGTGTTTAAACTGCACCAGCCATTTCCACCGGCTGGCGACCAGCCCACGGCAATTCAGGGATTGCTGGAAGGGCTGGAAGATGGCCTGGCCAGCCAAACCCTGCTCGGGGTTACCGGCTCAGGCAAAACCTTTACCATGGCCAACGTCATCGCCCAGAGCGGCCGCCCGGCCATCATCATGGCGCATAACAAAACCCTGGCCGCACAGCTATACGCAGAAATGCGCGAATTTTTTCCCGAAAATGCCGTCGAATATTTTGTTTCCTACTATGATTACTATCAGCCGGAAGCCTACGTACCCAGTCGCGACCTGTTTATCGAAAAAGATTCAGCCATAAACGAACACATCGAACAAATGCGCCTGAGCGCCACCAAAAGCCTGATGCAGCGGCAGGACGTAATCATAGTGGCCACCGTATCGGCAATTTACGGTATTGGCGACCCCAACGAATACCATCAAATGATACTGCACCTGAAAGAAGGGCAGAAAATCGACCAGCGCGACATCATCGCCAGACTGGTAGCCATGCAGTATGAACGTGGCGATATCGACTTTGCCCGTGGCTCATTCCGTGTGCGCGGTGACGTGATTGACATCTTTCCCGCCGAAAGCTCCGAGCTGGCCTTGCGTGTCAGCCTGTTTGACGACGAAGTCGACCGCATGCAATTGTTTGACCCAATATCCGGCAGCCTGCAACAGCGCGTTGGCCGCTATACCGTATTCCCGTCCAGCCACTACGTTACCCCGCGCGACACCGTTTTACGTGCCTGTGAACACATCAAGCAGGAGCTGGGCGACCGCATCAAATGGTTTACCCATGAAGGGCGGCTGGTAGAAGCACAGCGCATCGAACAGCGCACCCGCTTTGATTTAGAAATGCTCTACGAAATGGGTTTCTGCAAGGGCATTGAAAACTACTCACGCCACTTTTCCGGCAAGCCAGAGGGCGAGCCGCCACCTACCTTAATGGACTACCTGCCCAAAAACGCCCTCATGTTTATCGACGAAAGCCACGTTACCGTCAGCCAGATTGGCGGCATGTACAAGGGCGATGCCTCACGCAAGCAGAATCTGGTGGACTACGGCTTTCGCCTGCCATCCGCCCGCGACAACCGCCCGTTAAAATTCCATGAATTCGAGCGCGTCATGCCGCAAACCATATTTGTATCGGCCACCCCGGCCAAATATGAAGAAGAACATGCCGGCCAAGTAGTCGAGCAGGTAGTACGTCCCACCGGCCTGATTGATCCGGAAATCATCATCCGCCCCGTGGCCACACAGGTAGACGACTTACTATCTGAAATCAATATCCGCCGCGAGCAGGGCGAGCGCGTACTCGTTACCACCCTCACCAAACGCATGGCCGAACAGCTCACCGACTACTACGCCGAGCTGGGCGTAAAAGTGCGCTACCTGCACAGCGACATCGACACCGTAGAGCGCGTAGAAATCATCCGCGACCTGCGCCTTGGCCTCTTTGATGTCCTCGTAGGCATCAACCTGCTGCGAGAAGGGCTGGATATTCCCGAAGTTTCACTGGTGGCCATACTTGATGCCGACAAAGAAGGCTTTCTGCGCAGCCATCGCAGCCTGATACAAACCATCGGCCGCGCCGCACGCAACGTTAACGGCAAAGCCATACTATATGCCGACAAAATCACCGACTCCATGAAAGCCGCGATTGACGAAACCGAGCGCCGTCGTGCCCGCCAGATAGCCTTCAATACCGAACACGGCATCGTACCGCAGCAAATCAAAAAACAGGTACGCGACCTCATTGATGGCGTTTATCACGATGAAAACGGCAGCAAAGGCCGTGGCCGCAGCAAGCTCAAAGTAGGCGAAATCCACAACGAAGACGATGCCGTTAAAGAAATCGCCAAACTCGAAAAAGCCATGCAGGCCGCCGCGCGCGACTTACAGTTTGAAGAAGCTGCCCAGATTCGCGACAAAATCCGCGCCATCAAAGAAAACCTACTTTTTGGTGCCAGCGATACCTAAGCAGCCAGCATCGGCTACCGGCAAAGCATTACACCGTGCTTCTTGCCGGTAGCCAGAACATACCAGCCACCACCAAACCCAGCATACAGATTACACAGCGAAAAATACCCCCACACAGCCATTTCAGGTATACTCAACACAACATCCGCATGCCCGCATGCACATCCACAACCGCGCATAGCCAGCCAACAGGGGACAGCATCATGCAGAACCAGCACACACACCAGCCATCGGCATCAGCCCGGCTAGCCACACTTATCCTGCAAACCATAAGCAGCATAATCATTACCGGTGTATTCTACATCGTACTATTCTACTGGCAAGCTAACCGTGGCGTGCCACTCAGTCATCTTAGCTTACTCGATACTGGCGACATCAAATTTTTACTATTATTTATACTGAAGTTCGTCGGCATTTACGCCTTTATACCTTCACTGCTGGCCGCCATAACCAGTTGCTACTTTATCAATCACCATCCGCCTTATCGCATCAGCATCGGCGCAGCCATGATCGCACTACTATGCGGATTCGTGCAAAACCTGCTGTTAACCTTCGCGCTAGGCTGGAAGCTTATATTGTTCAACGCACTGGCCGCCGCCCTCAGCGCCCTGTATTTTGCCCGGCAAAAATCAAAGATACAGAAACATTAATAATAGCCCGAGGTTTCCACCAATCATCGCCCATTATCTGTTCACCCAGATAAGCTATTGTATTGAATTAAATAATCAAAATAGCAACAATCAATCCATAAACACCCACAGTGACCACAAAATAGCTACGTCATATAAAAACAAAAAAACAATTAACTGAATAATCAATAAGCTACGCTTTTTGGTGCCATTCCGGCCTCGCCCAAACCCCATTTTGCTATTGCTGCCAGCAAGCAAAAGTGCTTAAATTAAGCTCTTATTATTGTCAATGATTTAAGTCAAAAACACATAAATCACACCAATACTGAATGCTCCTTGTGTGAACTACCAGATAAACATTTAATCAGCATAGCCTGATAGAGAAGAGAGAAGAGTTTACGTTATGAAAAACACCGATAGCGATAGCTCAGCAGATGTGGTACTAATCGGCGCAGGCATAATGAGCGCAACACTGGGAACATTTCTGAAAGAGTTACAGCCAGACTGGCAGATCAACATCTATGAACGTCTGGCCAACGTGGCCACCGAAAGCTCCGATGCCTGGAATAATGCCGGCACCGGCCATTCAGCCCTGTGCGAACTCAACTACACACCAGAGTTAAAAGACGGTACCATCGACGTATCCAAAGCCATCAAAATTATCGAACAGTTTGAACTATCCAAACAATTCTGGGCATCACTTGTCGATGCCGGCCTGATTAACGACCCCAGCGCATTTATCCGCAGCGTGCCTCACATGAGTTTGGTGCGCGGAGAAACAGACGTCGCCTTTTTGCGCAAACGCTTTGCCGCCTTGCAGCAATACCGCCTGTTTCAGGACATGCTCTATACCGAAGACAAAGACCAGATTAGCCAATGGGTACCCCTCATGATGCAGGGACGTGACAGCAGCGAACCCATTGCCGCTACCTGGTCAGACCTTGGTACCGACGTCAACTATGGCGCCTTAAGCCGAATCCTCATCAACAACCTTATAAACGACGGCTGCAAGCTGCACCTGCAACACGAAGTTGTCGACCTCAGACAGCACAATGGCCGTTGGCATCTCGACATCAAAAACCTCATCAACGGCACACATCAGCAGGTATCAGCCCGTTTTGTCTTTATCGGTGCCGGCGGTGGCTCCCTGCACCTATTACAAAAAAGCCGTATCGAAGTTGGCAAAGGCTATGGCGGTTTCCCCGTATCCGGCCAGTGGCTCGTATGTAAAAATCCCGACGTCGTCGAGCAGCATAATGCCAAAGTCTATGGCAAAGCCTCCGTGGGCGCACCGCCCATGAGCGTGCCCCATCTCGACAAACGCGTCATCAACGGCGAAGACGCCTTACTCTTCGGCCCCTTTGCCGGCTTTACCACCAAATTCCTCAAACGCGGATCCTTTCAAGACTTATTCAAAACCCTCAATTTCGCCAACATCCGCCCCATGCTCACCGTAGGCATACACAACTACGCCCTCGAACACTACCTCATTCAGCAGGTGCGATTAAGCTTTGCCGACCGCATGCAGGAATTACGTACCTTCTACCCCGAGGCACGCGATGAAGACTGGCATCTGGCTATTGCAGGCAATCGCGTACAAGTAATCAAAAAAGATCCGCAAAAAGGTGGCGTCCTGCAATTTGGTACCGAGCTGGTAAAATCCACAGACGGCTCACTGGCTGCCTTATTAGGCGCCTCCCCAGGTGCCTCTACCTCAGTATCCATCATGCTCGAACTGCTCGAACACTGCTTCCCCGGCAAAGTCAGCAACGAATGGGCACCAATACTGCACAAATGGATACCCAGCTATGGCCAGAAACTCGAACACAACCCCGCACTCGTGCAGCAAGTGCGCGACTGGACAAGCAAATCCCTCGGTTTACACAGTTCAAAATAGCAAACACATAACATCAACTACCATAGCCATCACAGCCTTACCAAATTCATACCGAATTTGGTTTTTTTTATCCCAGCCAGAAATGGCCACCTAAACCAGCCGCAAACACCATCCACATATCAATCATCACAACCTACTGTCGTAATCATCCAACACAAAACACTGATAAAAACCACAACAAAAGCCTAAAATATAAAAAAACTTGCTATATTTAGTAAACTTATTTAATATAAAGATAAATAACATAGACTTACAAATGCAATAATTGATACCTATAATCCGTAGCAATTGACGCCGCTGCCATCTTAACGATGTCACGGCGTTATTTTTATCAACACACCGGTTCCATAGCATCACCGCACCAACAATCCTGCCCCCATAGCAAATTAACCGCATCATCCAGCTACAACTTAACCAAAATAATTCCCCATCCGCCTTATAGTATCAATACCTTAACCCCACAATCATCGCCCATTAGCCAAAACATCCCCGCATACTACAAATTAAACCCAAAATCAGCCAAAACACCCACCACCCACAGCATCAGCATTAATACCATCTAAACATATAAAACCATTATCTTTCCCAGCAACAATCCAATAAACACCAACATATTAATAATTCACACCAAGCCCGGCTGGCAAACCAAAAGTACCCAATCAACCACACAAAAAAGCATCAGCAATAAAAACATTAATTCACAATAGTGAAGAAAACACATAATAGAAAATAGATAACCCTAGCAACCAACAGCACCAAAACAGACAGCAAAGCTAGCCATACGATTATTATCAGCCCCAGCCCTAAGCTCATAGCTTGGCCTAACCGCCGGCAACAACAAATCCCGTATCGCCCCAGTCGAAGACAACAATGAAAATATAGCCGGCAGTCCGATTAAAAGAGGCTGTATTCCCAGTACTAACAACATCAATCATGACAAAGAGACTAAAACCCCACTGGCGGCAGTATCTGCCAGCCAAAATCAAGAAACTGTACCCCCGCTTATAATCGGATAAAATATTGATATATAATTAACATCAAGAAAATAGTTAGCACCTGAAACTAGCAAGCGGTAGCGTCACTACAGAGCGATACAATAAATTAATCAGCAAACAGCACCCATAAAAATAAGCCCAATATCACCCCCGCGTAAAGGAGCAACCCATGTCTGAACCATCCCCGGCAACCATACCGAAACTAGTAAAGCTAACCAGCTTATTGCTGGCCGTCACTGCCCTCAGCTCATGTAGCGGCGGCTTTGAGCCATTTATTGGCGTAACCTCCGGCAAAAACAAATCCTATGCCGCCCCAGTTGAAGCACTCGTATACAACTATGAAAATATCTCTGGTGGTTCGATAAATGGCGGCTGTATTCCGAATACACCGGGCGTGGATGATTATGAAGTGGGTAAAAAACGCTATGGCGGCGGCTCTACCTGTGGCGCTGCCTATCTGCCGGCCAAATGGAAACCGGGCATGACTGCGCGGATTTATTGGCGGGTGTTACCTTATCCTGGTTGGCATGCGAGGGGATTAAATTTACCAGGGGTTAATGTTGATGAGAATGAGCGAGCAATTATTCAGCAATATAGCGAGAATCATTCCGCAGTGATACCTTTACCCCCCCCTCCAGCATTTGCTGGCGATGATTTTGGCAAGGTAAGAAATATTACTGTTCATTTTCTGGCGTGTAATCAGATTTTTATTGATTATGGTACCAGACAGGAAAATGCCCCTGAAGTAGTAAAAAAACAGTTTGAACTGTTTGCCAAAAGCCAGAAACTCTGTACCCCGCGCCCATCGATTAAATCCATGGCCGATTATCGGCGCAATAAAGCCAAGCTGGATGCAATAAAGAAAGAACGCGAAAATATTCCACAAGTAATCCTGCCTGAATATATTCAGGAGTTGCAGCAGCAGGGCAAATTCCCCGTACCCAGCAAATAAGCTATTTCTCTTTTTACCGTAGCCATACTGCCCATATTGCGGGCACGGCTGTTATTGCTGCGCTATCGCGTATCTTTTACCAATATCTGCCGGCGATGCTTTTAGCAAAGTCGGATATCACCGTCCATTTTCTGGCCTGCAATCAGCTCTACATTACTTATGGCACAGTAGAAGAGGGTAGAAATATCCACATACATTACAAGCAGGCTGCCAAAGGCCAATTGTTCCGTCCCAAACCAATTTCAGGCCTCAATACGCCATATCGTAGTGCAAACCAGCCAAGATACACAGCATAATACCCACGTCCGCCTATTGGCCTAAATAGCATATACGCATCAGTCAGGAAACTGTACCCCCGCTTATAATCGGATAAAATATTGATATATAATTAACATCAAGAAAATAGTTAGCAACTGAAACTAGCAAGCGGTAGCGTCACTACAGAGCGATACAATAAATTAACCAGCAAACAGCACCCATAAAAATAAGCCCAATATCACCCCCGCGTAAAGGAGCAACCCATGTCTGAACTATCCTCGGCAACCATACCGAAACTAGTAAAGCTAACCAGCTTATTGCTGGCCACCACCGCCCTCAGCGCATGTAGTGGCGGCTTTGAGCCATTTGTTGGCGTTACCTCCGGCAAAAACAAATCCTATGCCGCCCCAGTAGAAGCGCTCGAATACAATTATGAAAATATGTCGGGTGGTTCGATAAATGGCGGCTGTATTCCCAAAACACCGGGCGTGGATGATTATGAAGTGGGTAAAAAACGCTATGGCGGCGGTTCCACCTGTGGCGCCGCCTATCTGCCGGCCAAATGGAAACCGGGCATGACTGCGCGGATTTATTGGCGGGTGTTACCTTATCCTGGTTGGCATGCCAGAGGCTTAAATGTTCCCGGTATGGTCAGAGATCGTAATGAATTGGCTATTATCGATCAATATGATGAAAATTATTCCGCAGTCATCCCTTTACCTCCACCCCCTCCATCGGCTGGTGATGATTTTGGCAAGGTAAGAAATATTACCGTCCATTTTCTGGCCTGCAATCAGCTCTACATTACCTATGGCATGGTAGAAGAGGGCAGAAATACCCCCATGCATTACAAGCTGTTTGCCAAAAGCCAGAAACTCTGTACCCCGCGCCCATCGATTAAATCCATGGCCGATTATCGGCGCAATAAAGCCAAGTTGGATGCAATAAAGAAAGAACGCGAAAATATTCCGCAGGTAATCCTGCCCGAATATATTCAGGAATTACAGCAGCAGGGCAAATTACCTGTGTCTACTAAATAAGCTTTTATTGCGTTTTTTGTGGCCGCCACCAGCACCAATACAACGACTTTTACCACACACCAGCAAAATAGAATAATCGCTCACCACACAGTAGCCATCATACATCGCTCAAGCCCTAAGTACACCACGCTGGCCATAAATAGCCGCAATCCCTGAAAAATATTCTGCACAAACGCTTAAAATTGAGTAAAATATTGAAATATAAATAAAAGTAAGGAAGAGGCTATAAACTGAAAATATAAAAAAGCAATAGCATCACAACCGAACATTAAAAAATAAAGTACACCAGTAAATAACATCATAAAAATAATCAACTTATCACCCTGAATGAAAGAGATATCTATGCCTGCACAATCCCCGGCAACCATACCGAAACTAGTAAAGCTAACCAGCTTATTGCTGGCCACCACCGCCCTCAGCTCATGTAGCGGCGGCTTTGAGCCATTTGTTGGCGTAACCTCCGGCAAAAACAAATCCTATGCCGCCCCGGTAGAAGCGCTCGAATACAATTATGAAAATATGGCTGGCGGTTCGATTAATGGCGGCTGTATTCCCAAAACACCGGGCGTGGATGATTATGAAGTGGGTAAAAAACGCTATGGTGGCGGCTCCACCTGTGGCGCTGCCTATCTGCCCGCCAAATGGAAACCGGGCATGACTGCACGGATTTATTGGAAGGTCTATCCTTATCCCGGCTGGCGTGCGCGAGGATTGAATTTGCCGGGAGTTGTTGTAGATCGTAAAGAATCAGCTATTATCGACCAATATGATGAAAATTATTCCGCAGTCGTACCTTTACCCCCCCCTCCACCGTCGATGGGGGATGATTTTGGCAAGGTAAGTAATATTACCGTCCATTTTCTGGCCTGCAATCAGATATATATTGATTATGGCACTTTGGAAGATGATTCACGCGAATCAGTAAAAAAACAGTTTGCCCTATATGCTAAAAGCCAGAAACTCTGTACCCCGCGCCCTTCCATTAAATCCATGGCCGATTATCGGCGCAATAAAGCCAAGCTGGATGCAATAAAGAAAGAACGCGAAAATATTCCGCAGGTAATCCTGCCCGAATATATTCAGGAATTGCAGCAGCAGGGCAAATTCCCCGTACCCAGCAAATAAGCTATTTCTCTTTTTACAGCGGCCGTACCGCTATATTGCAGGCACGGCTGTTATAGCTGCGCTATCGGCTATCGGCTATCGGCTATACATATGTAAGCAAAAATACAAATTTGTATAAAATATGTTAATATACCCTGATGACAACTGTATCTAAAGCATTGGCTTAGCAGCCATATCTGGCTGAAATTCCACGGGCAGGCGGGCACTGTGCGCAACTGGCTATGCCGGCAAAACACCGTTATTACCTGCCTGCTTGTAGTGCCGCTCGCCGGCTGCCCGGCTTTTTTTGTATAAATGAGTGAAAGAGGAAGCTCGCCATGGCTGAACAAGACGATAATAACAAACCAGTACCGCCGGCTGCGGCCGATAAACCGGCAGCGGATACCAAGCCGGGCGCTCCCGCCGGCAAACCGGCAGCCGGGCTCAAGTCCTCGCCCAATAATCCGCATAACCACACCATCAGCCTTGATGGCATTACTGCCGGCCATAAAGTAGAGCAGAATGATTATGGCATTTATGATAATGCCCAGGCCGCCGATGCTGCCAATCGCCCCCCCGCCGCCAGCCCCAAAAAACCAGACTCGGCCAAAAAAAAGCCGGCGCCCCCCGCTGGCCAGCAGCCGGGTAAAAACACGCCGCCAACCATACCCGATTTGCCTGCCGCGCCACCAATAGCAACTTTGGAAACAAAGTTTAAAGAGCTGGCTGCGCCATATATGCCGGCCATCAAGCCAGTTGAATTTCAATGGCCGGGCATACTCAAGCCGGATGAATTTCCCACCGCTGCCGGTGGCCGCCTGCCGGCATCCATCAATAGCATTCACGACAATCGCAAAGACAACCATTTTATCGACCGCACCAAGGCTAAGCCTTGCCAGAAAATACTCAAAATCAGCTTCTTCTTTGATGGTACCAACAACCACGAAAAAGCCGATAGCGTGGTCTCCGGTGCCACTCCGCCTACTGCCGAGCAGCTTGATCCGCTCCAGCACGCCGCCGCTCAGCAGGCCAAGCTGATACCGGCCTACACCTATCCGCGTACCACCAATGTGGCGCGCCTCTATCATGCCTGCATGGGTGCTGGTGGCCGGCCGGGCGATAATAATCGTGACGAGGTAATGATTGAAAACGGCTGGTTTAAACATTATATTCAGGGCGTCGGTACCCGCTTTGAGGAAATCGGCGATGATAATCCAAAAATGCTTGGCGAAGCGTTGGCTAAATATGGTCAGGCGCGTATTAACTGGGCTTTAACCCGCATCTGCGATAGCTTGGGTATTTGCAAACTATTTAATGAGAAAGATTTATCTTTAGCTGCCGCGCAGAAAATGGTCAAAGGCATGGATTGCCGTATCGGGCGTAAAGTGCAGTTGGATAGCTTTCTTAATACCTTGCAGCGCCCCAGCTCCGCTCCCTTGCCCATAGCCATCAAGCTGTATGTGGTTGGTTTTTCCCGTGGCGCCGCCGAAGCGCGTACCTTTATCAACTGGCTGCTTGATTACCTGCTCGACCGCGACGAAAATGCCGCCGCCCGCGCTCAATTAGAGCAGTTACAGGCGCAGCAGGCGCAGGCGCGCATCAATCAGCGGCAGGACAATCGTGCTGTGGCCGCCGCCGCTGCTGAAGCCGCAGCAGAGGCCAAGCAGGATGCAGCAGATAACGACAAACAGCCAGCCGCTGCTGCGCCTGCCAGCCCGGTAAACAGTGCTGCCGATAAGGCCGCCATCCAGCGTGTACAGGCGCAGGCGGCCGCCATGCGTTCTGCCGCCCCCAAAACAGCGCCCCAAGATAAAGCCGCTACTGCCCCCGATGGCGAGCAGCCTTATCAGGGTATTGAGCTTAAACTGCTTGGTATTCCCATCTATATCGAAATGTGTGGCCTGTTTGATACCGTGGCCACTGTAGGTATGTCGCCGCTGGTGGCCATGGTTACCGGCCACTGCTCCTGGGCTCACCGTACCATGTCCCTACAGCGCGCTGGCAGCGCCGGTTTTGTTAAAAACTGCTACCAGTTTGTTTCTGCCCATGAGCAGCGCAAAAGCTTTTCCGTTGACAGCATCTGCGTCGATGGCGGCTATCCCAAGGGCAATTTTAAGGAATATGTCTATCCAGGCGTGCACTCCGATATCGGTGGCGGCTATCCGCCCGGCGAGCAGTTTAAAAGCAACTACGGTATGGGATATGTACTGGCACAGATTACCCTGCATGATATGTATGCACGTTGCTGGCAGCATGGCATGCCTTTGCAAGTTTTACCTGACCATCCAAAATTAGCAAAGGATATAAAAAAGCAATCACGTTTTAAATTACAACAATATGAAATAATGGATCAGGTTACTGCGAGAGAATTTGACGTACAATCTGAAATGGTTGAACTTTTCAATGGCTGGCTGAAAACGCTGGAAACCAGTAATATCAGTACCGCGCTGCAAAAACAGATTCACCATTTCACCGCCTACCGCATTTTGCGCTGGGTACGCTCCGGTATTGCTGGCTATGCGAGCTATCTAGGCTTGCCGCTTACTGCGGATGGCAGTGTGGGCGAAAAAGAAAATAAAGACACCAAAAAAAGCCGCACCAAGCTGATTGGGCAGGGGCGCAAAGAGGCCAACGAAGCCGGTAAGGGCAATCTGCCGGATACCCGCGTGGTGGATAATGATGAGCTGTGGCAACAGGCCGGGCTTGACAGCATCTCCAAAGCCGAGCGCAGCAAATTTCTCGACGGCATCATCAATAAAAATTATGTAGCCGGCAACGATGGCTGGGATTTAATCGAAGGCGCCAAGGAATTCAAGGCCGATTATCTGCATGAATTCCATCTGGAAAACATCCTGTCGGCCGGCTTTCTGGTTTCCACCACATTTGCCGGCAGCATGTATATGCTCAATAACGACGACGAAGCCGCCGAATATCAGGATATCCACAATAATGGCGATACCCTGTATTTCGGCACTGATCCTGCCAAGCTCAAAACGCCGGAGCCACCAGCCAATCCGCTGCCCATTCCGCCACTGGCTCACACCTTTGTGGAGCAGCGGCATCCGGCCGGCGCGGCGGGCGACAAAGAGCGTAGCCAGCCGTGGGAATTTTCATCATATGAAATCAGAGATATGTGGGCGAATGCCGATAAAGGCTCCCTGATTAGTGGTGCAATGCTCAACATACTGCGCCAGCGCTATCAGCACATGCTCGGTGCCGATCTGCTAGCCAACACCGCCAAAGACATCTGGCGGCGCCTTCAGCAGGCTGATATGCGCGACAGAGTGGTCTTGCAGCAACGCCTGAAAATCCATGCAGAAAAATATTCCGCCACCTATCCGCATATGGTGCAGATTTTTGACAACCAGATTCACGACTCGCGTGCCTGGTTTATGCATGATTCTGCCCTCAGCAGCCGCGAGCCCTTTACCAGCTATTTTGCCCACCGCCTTGTATTTAGCGGCGGCTTTTCCAATAAGCCGCTGTCACCGGTATTGCTGGCCGAGCGCGTCGTTGGCATTGCCGGTATTGCCCGCAGCGCTTATATGGGCGTGAAATACGGCAACCCTGCCTACATCCTGATTGGCCTCAACAACCCCGAGCTGTTTGTTACCGAAACGGATAAAGCTGCCTGGACCATGCTTACCAAAGACTACGAAGCACTGGCCATCGACCCCGATACCGGCAAAATTCTGCCCAACAGCAAAAATCTGGAAAAGCTGCGCCAGTTTAGCAAAGACATGCAAACCGCACTCGAACAGATTAAGAACGAATACGCCCAGCAGCCACGCTGGACAGACAAAGACTTTGCCGATAAAACCTTAGATCAGATTATTCAGAATAGCGATGAAACCATCAAAAATCTGAATGAAATCCGCGAGCTATTGCTTGAGCAGCAAAGAAAACTCGACCAATTGGCCTCAGCCAGCCCGCAAGTGCAGCAGCAGGCACAGCAGCTCAGTAAAATGCTGGATAAGGTAAGCAGCAATCAGCAGCAATTGCAAGCTGCTGTACAGCAGGCCAAGGCCGGCAGCATCGATAAACCGCAGCTCCAGACAGCACTCCAGCAGGGCATGAAGGTATATACCGACCCACTGGCCGATATGCCGCAAACCAGCCTGATGCAGCCGCCCGGCTTGGAAAACATCAGCAAAGAGAGTCTGGCCGCGCATCTGCGCCAGCAGCTTAGCCAGTACCAGCAAAACCTCAGCCGCAGCAGCCAAACCAGCGCCACCCTGCTTGAAAGCGGCGCGCAGGAACCACAAGCTCTGGCACAGGCCTTTTACCACAACGGCAGCGGCGATATCTATGATCAGGCGGTGGAACAGATAAGCCAGTCAGCCCTAAACCGGCTCGGCCTTGGCCAGTTGGAAATCAATCAGTATCTGCCGGAAAACATCGCCAGTCGCAGCCAGCCGGAAATCAGCCGCCTGCTGCAACAGTTGCAATCAGGTGACATTCCGCCACAACTACAGACAATTTCGCCACAAAAGCTTGAATTAATAAAAAAAGTCTTGCAAAGTTGGCTGGTTTAGCAGTAATCTAAACCCCGCGTATCATTAACGCCGACTTCGTATCAACGCCATTGTATCCATACCGGTGCAATGGCGTTTTATTTTAGCTGGCCGCTATGGGTATACCGCAGCCGGCGCGGCAGGCACAACAAAACGTGCACTATCCGGCATAACAGTTTATAATTAAGTAAATTATTGATATTTAATTAGAAGATAAAGCTGTAAGCTGAAACTACAAATACAGCGGTACATTACTACTGAACATTAAAATGGTTAAGTTAAGCAGTAAATAGCCCAGTAAAAAATAATCTAATGATAACCCAGAGTCAAGGAGCAACCAATGCCTGAATCATCCTCGGCAACTATCCCTAAACTGCTTAAGCTAGCCTGTTTATTACTCGCCACTACTGCTATCAGCTCATGCAGTGGCGGCTTTGAGCCATTTGTTGGCGTAACCTCTGGCAAAAACAAATCCTATGCCGCGCCGGTTGAGGCACTAAACTATACTTTTGAAAATATTCATGGTGGCAGTATTAATGGTGGCTGTATACCTAATACATCGGCTATTAACTTTGAAGATGTAGGTAAAAAACGTTATGGCGGTGGTTCTACCTGCGGTGCCGCCTATCTACCGGCTAAATGGAAGCCGGGTATGACCGCACGGATTTATTGGACAGATTTACCTTATCCTGATTGGCGACCAAAAGTATTGAATAAGCCAGGATTGGTTTTTGATGAGAATGAATATCAAACCATAATGCAGTATACTGAGAACCACTCAGCAGTCATACCTTTACCCCCCCCTCCAGCATTTGCTGGCGATGATTTTGGCAAGGTAAGAAATATTACTGTCCATTTTCTGGCTTGTAATCAGATATTTATTGATTATGGTACCAGACAGGAAAATGCGCCTGAGATAGTAAAAAAACAGTTTGAACTATATGCCAAAAGCCAGAAACTCTGTACCCCACGGCCTATCATTAAATCCATGGCCGATTATCGGCGCAATAAAGCCAAGCTCGATGCGATAAAGAAAGAACGCGAAAATATTCCGCAGGTAATTCTGCCCGAATATATTCAGGAATTGCAGCAGCAGGGCAAATTCCCCGTATCAAGCAAGTAAATCCTGCATACCTAGCAACGCCGGCCGTCTGTATTTTCGCAGCGGCCGCTTTGTCTATTTCCGTCACTAGGCATTCTGTAATCTTGCGCCTCTGGTCTGGCACTGTGCCCGCCACGCCCGTCTGCCGGGCTGCTTTTGTGCCCGCTTCACTTCTTCCCTAGCCAGCCATAGTCGCCTGCCCACAGCCAATTGTTCCGCACCAAAGCTGATTTTAGGCCTGAATACACAATAGTATGGCGCAAACCAGCCAAAATACGCAGCATCATACCGGTATCTAGCTGCTTAGCTATAAGGTATATGCGTATAAACAACCCTTCTGTACATAGTTTATAACTGAGTAAAATATTGATATATAATTAACATCAAAAGAGATGAGCAACTGACAATAGCCAGCGCTAGCGATTAAAAAATTTAATCTAAGCAACAAACAACATAGTAAGAAATAATTCCAATATCAGCCAGAGTCAAGGAGCAACCTATGTCTGAATCATCCTCGACAACCATCCCTAAGCTGCTTAAGCTAACCTGTTTATTGCTTGCCACTACTGCTATCAGCTCATGTAGCGGCGGCTTTGAGCCATTTGTTGGCGTTACCTCCGGTAAAAACAAATCCTATGCCGCGCCGGTAGAAGCTTTAAATTACACAGGTGATAATATTGGTGGCGGTAGTGCAAATGGCGGTTGTATACCTAATACAGCAGGGGTAGAAGATAATGAAGTAGGTAAAAAACGCTTTGGTGGTGGTTCTACCTGTGGTGCCGCCTATTTGCCGGCTAAATGGAAGCCGGGTATGACTGCACGGATTTATTGGACGGTTTTACCTTATCCTGCTTGGCAGCCTAAAGTTTTGAATTTACCAGGGGTTAATTTTGATGAAAATGAAAGAAGTACTATTAGGCAATATAGAGAAAACCACTCAGCAGTCATACCTTTACCTCCCCCTCCAGCATTTGTTGGCGATGATTTTGGCAAGGTAGCGAATATTACCGTCCATTTTTTGGCCTGTAATCAGCTTTACATTACTTATGGTACGGTAGAAGAGGACAAAGATACTCCCATGCATTACAAGCTGTTTGCCAAAAGCCAGAAACTCTGTACCCCGCGCCCATCGATTAAATCCATGGCCGATTACCGGCGCAATAAAGCCAAGCTGGATGCAATAAAGAAAGAACGTGAAAATATTCCGCAGGTAATCCTGCCCGAATATATTCAGGAATTGCAGCAGCAAGGCAAATTCCCCGTATCAAGCAAGTAAATCCCACATACCTAGCAACGGCCGGCCGTCTGTATTTTCGCAGCGGCCGCTTTGCCTATTTCTGCCATTAGGCACATTCTGTATTCTTGCGCCTCTGGTCTGGCACTGTGCCCGCCACGCCCGTCTGCCGGGCTGCTTTTGTGCCGGCTTCACTTCTTCCCTAGCCAGCCATAGCCGCCAGTCCACAGCCAATTGTTCCGCACCAAAGCTGATTTTAGGCCTCAATACACAATAGTATGGCGCAAACCAGCCAAAATACGCAGCATCATACCGTATTCACCTGCTTAGCTATAAGGTATATGCGTATAAACAACCCTTCTGTACACAGTTTATAACTGAGTAAAATATTGATATATAATTAATATCAAAAGAGATGAGCAACTGACAATAGCCAGCGCTAGCAATTAAAAAATTTAATCTAAGCAACAAACAGCATAGTAAGAAATAATTCCAATATCAGCCAGAGTCAAGGAGCAACCAATGCCTGAATCATCCCCGGCAACTATCCCTAAACTGCTTAAGCTAGCCTGTTTATTGCTTGCCACCACCGCCATCAGCTCATGTAGCGGCGGCTTTGAGCCATTTGTTGGCGTAACCTCCGGCAAAAACAAATCCTATGCTGCACCAGTAGAAGCATTGAACTATACAATTGAAACTGTTCATGGTGGCAGTATTAATGGTGGCTGTATACCTAATACATCGGGGGTAGAAGATAATGAAATAGGTAAACACCGTTTTGGTGGTGGTTCTACCTGTGGTGCCGCCTACTTACCGGCTAAATGGAAGCCGGGTATGACCGCACGGATTTATTGGACAGTTTTACCTTACCCTGATTGGCAACCCAAGGGATTAAATTTACCCGGTGTCAATGTTGATGAAAGTGAGTATCGAACTATTGTTAAATATGCTGAAAACCGCTCAGCAGTTATACCTTTGCCTCCCCCTCCCCCTCCATCATCAATGGGCGATGATTTTGGCAAGGTAAGTAATATTACTGTCCATTTTCTGGCCTGCAATCAGATATATATTGATTATGGTACTTTGGATGATGATTCACGCGAATCAGTAAAAAAACAGTTTGCTCTATATGCCAAAAGCCAGAAACTCTGTACCCCACGCCCATCGATTAAATCCATGGCCGATTATCGGCGCAACAAAGCCAAGCTGGATGCAATAAAGAAAGAACGCGAAAATATTCCGCAGGTAATCCTGCCCGAATATATTCAGGAGTTGCAGCAGCAGGGCAAATTCCCTGTATCAAGCAAGTAAATCCCGCATACCTAGCAACGGCCGGCCGTCTGTATTTTCGCAGCGACCGCTTTGTCTATTTCCGTCACTAGGCATTCTGTAATCTTGCACCTCTGGTCTGGCACTGTGCGCACCACGCCCGTCTGCCTGGCTGCTTTTGTGCCGGCTTCACTTCTTCCCTAGCCAGCCATAGCCGCCAGTCCACAGCCAATTGTTCCGCACCAAAGCTGATTTTAGGCCTCAATACACAATAGTATGGCGCAAACCAGCCAAAATACGCAGCATCATACCGTATTCACCTGCTTAGCTATAAGGTATATGCGCATAAACAACGTTTCTGCACCCAGCTTATAACTGGGTAAAATATTGATATATAATTAACATCAAAAAGAGATGAGCAACTGACAATAGCCAGCGCTAGCGATTAAAAAATTTAATCTAAGCAACAAATAGCATAGTAAGAAATAATTCCAATATCAGCCAGAGTCAAGGAGCAACCAATGTCTGAATCATCCCCGGCAACTATCCCTAAACTGCTTAAGCTAGCCTGTTTATTGCTTGCCACCACCGCCATCAGCTCATGTAGCGGCGGCTTTGAGCCATTTGTTGGCGTAACCTCCGGCAAAAACAAATCCTATGCCGCGCCAGTTGAAGCACTTGAATACAACTATGAAAATGTGCATGGTGGCAGCATTAATGGTGGCTGTATTCCTAATACTTCAGGCGTTAATAGTGACCAAGTTGGAAAAAAGCGTTATGGTGGCGGTTCTACCTGTGGTGCTGCCTATTTGCCGGCTAAATGGAAACCGGGTATGACCGCACGGATTTATTGGACAGTTTTACCTTATCCAGAGTGGTTACCTAGAATGTTAAATCTACCAGGGGTTAATTTTGATCAGAAAGAATCAGCAGCTATAGACCAATATGAAGAGCATCATTCCGCAGTCATACCTTTACCCCCCCCTCCAGCATTTGCCGGCGATGATTTTGGCAAGGTAGCGAATATTACCGTCCATTTTCTGGCCTGTAATCAGCTTTACATTACTTATGGTACGGTAGAAGAGGGTAAAGATACTCCCATGCATTACAAGCTGTTTGCCAAAAGCCAGAAACTCTGTACCCCACGGCCTATCATTAAATCCATGGCCGATTATCGGCGCAATAAAGCCAAGCTGGATGCGATAAAGAAAGAACGTGAAAATATTCCGCAGGTAATTCTGCCCGAATATATTCAGGAATTGCAGCAGCAGGGCAAACTCCCTGTATCAAGCAAGTAAATCCCGCATACCTAGCAACGCCGGCCGTCTGTATTTTCGCAGCGGCCGCTTTGTCTATTTCCGTCACTAGGCATTCTGTAATCTTGCGCCTCTGGTCTGACACCGTGCCCGCCACGCCCGTCTGCTGGGCTGCTTTTGTGCCGGCTTCACTTCTTCCCTAGCCAGCCATAGCCGCCTATCCAAAGCCAATTGTTCCGCACCAAAGCTGATTTTAGGCCTCAATACACAATAGTATGGCGCAAACCAGCCAAAATACGCAGCATCATACCGGTATCTAGCTGCTTAGCTATAAGGTATATGCGCATAAACAACGTTTCTGCACACAGCTTATAACTGGGTAAAATATTGATATATAATTAACATCAAAAGAGATGAGCAACTGACAATAGCCAGCGCTAGCGATTAAAAAATTTAATCTAAGCAACAAACAGCATAGTAAGAAATAATTCCAATATCAGCCAGAGTAAAGGAGCAACCAATGCCTGAATCATCCCCGGCAACCATCCCTAAACTGCTTAAGCTAGCCTGTTTATTGCTTGCCACCACCGCCATCAGCTCATGTAGTGGTGGTTTTGAGCCATTTGTTGGTGTAACCTCCGGCAAAAACAAATCCTATGCCGCGCCGGTAGAAGCTTTAAATTATGATTTTGTTGATATTGGTGGCGGTAGTGCAAATGGCGGTTGTATACCTAATACATCGCCAATTAACCCTGAAGATATTGGAAAAAAACGTTATGGTGGTGGCTCCACCTGTGGCGCTGCTTATCTACCAGCCAAATGGAAGCCAGGGATGACAATTAGAGTATCTTGGAAAGTATTACCTTATCCCGATTGGCGACCAAAAGTATTAAATATGCCTGGGCTGGTTTTTAATGAAGAGCAATCGCGGATAATCAGTCAATATAATGAATATCATTCAGCAACTATTCCTTTACCTCCCCCTCCAGCATTTGCCGGCGATGATTTTGGCAAGGTAGCAAATATCACCGTCCATTTTCTGGCCTGCAATCAGCTTTACATTACTTATGGTACGGTAGAAGAGGGCAAAGATACTCCCATGCATTACAAGCTGTTTGCCAAAAGCCAGAAACTTTGTACCCCACGCCCATCAATTAAATCTATGGCCGATTATCGGCGCAATAAAGCCAAGCTGGATGCGATAAAGAAAGAACGTGAAAATATTCCGCAGGTAATCCTGCCCGAATATATTCAGGAATTGCAGCAGCAGGGCAAATTCCCCGTATCAAGCAAGTAAACTTTAAACGCTATTATAAGCAAGCCTGCTGGCGGAAAGTGCTGGCTGGCTACTTGTCTATTGGTGTGGATTATATGTTGCGAGGCTCAGATGTGGTTAATGTTGGTATATTGTCTGTTTTTAGTGGTTTTTATCTGGATTTTTAATTTTATATCAATTAGCTAGGGTTTTCGGGCTGAAAATTTTGGTTGGTCAAAGATACGGTTTATGCTGAGCGATTTTCTGGCATGGCAGATTTGTGTGTAACAAATGTTATTATTATATTAATATAATGATTTTATTGGTTAATTTGCGTTTTTTGCTAATTTTTATGTAGCCGGTAGCTATGCATAATATTGCTTTGAGTGGGGTAGCCAGTTTGTTTATGGGGTGGCGGGCTATTAATTCTTTTGATTGGAAAGTGGTGTTTTTTAGCTGATGTTGTTCACTGCGACAAGGATAATTCAGGCGATAAGGGTAATAATGTATATTGGGCTGCTATGGCAGTGTGGTTATGCCGTTTTTTTGTTGCAGCTTTCGATATTGGGTGTTTTGGCTTGGCTGCTTTTGGTATGGCTATTTTATCAGTGCGGAAAGTCTGCTGCTGATATGTGTTGGCCGCTTCTTTCTGCTGGTTTTTTCTGTTTACGCTAATTCTGTTGCTCCTTTGGTTTACGGTGTTGGCTGACAGAATATTCTGTACTATTCAGGCCTGAATGATGTAATGATTGATAATCTGTAGTAGGACTAGTGTGTAGTGCGGTGTTTATGCGGATGATATCAGCCGGATGGTGATTATTGCTGGCTAAAGTATCACTTGCTCCCTTGGATCGCTGAACGATAGTCTGATACGGGCTAACAATTTTGTTGTAATAGGTAAATAAGCCTTTTCGGACGGATGCTTGCGCAATCTTTGCTATATTATTTATTGTATGGATAGGAGGTTATCGGCCGGTAGTATCGGGATGCTGTACTCATTGAGTATGCCCAGTAATTATTAAATATAGCATTGTCAATGATGCGTCTGCTATGCTTATCTGTGTATTAGTAGCAGCGATTGAGGTCTTTGAGGTTTGGTACATTCGGAATGTTTTAATGGCAGTATGATTTACTTCAATGAAAAAGCCAGTATAGCTGGTTTGCTGTAGTCTAAAAATCGGTTAATAAATCTAGGGCGCAATTCTTTTATTGGCACATTTAATCTTGAATTGCAGCGCTCTCTATGTAATAAAATCTTCAATTTTAGGGACGTTTTAAATAAAAAACACTTTGTTGATAAACAACGATTGGTGCAAATTTTTCTTTCTTAAATTGAGATTCTTCAACTAGATATATTTTCTGGCACGAGACTAGGCTGGTTTGATATATGATTATGGAGTATTGGGTGATAACTTTTGTATTCTATATATTGTTTTCTTTAATACTTACAACAATGGAAGCAACATTTTTTAAAGCTTCAGCGATCAATGTTTTATTTGCATTCGAAATAGCACTTTTCGCTATAGCTTTCTATCCACGGGTATCTCCTGAAAAAATTCGCTATAGCTGTAATTAATTTATGTTTATGGCATAATTGTGCATAATTTTTGTATGTTTATCATATTGATTAGAAGTGATAAGCATGGAGCACAATTATATTGATGCTCTTTTATTTGCGATATTTTGTGGATGTATATCTTTGGTTATATCTGCACGAATAGTTAGTCCGATAAATGTTCCTTTACAATCAAAGATAGTTTCTCTTTTATCTGGAGAAAAAGACTTAGTTTCACTTTGGTGTAGATGTATTTTGCTATGTTGTGTGATAGTTGTATAAGGATGAATAGTAAATAGACCGTTTTTTGTGTCAGCAATCTCATTGAGTATAGGTACACCTATGATAATATTTATTTTATATTTATCTGATAAGTTTTGAAATACAGGTAATCTTTTATCTTTTCTAGTAAGTCAAAGATTTTTCGATAAATATAGTTTATGTCCAGTTAAAGATAATTTAGGAAGAATAATAACATCAATACGTTTGTTTATAGCTAGTTTTATAAGTGCTATATGTTTCTTTCCATATTTCTGTTAACCGGACTAAACTGTGCTACTGCAATTTTAATATCATTGTTGATGTTCCTATCCAATATTATTTTCAGACTATACTTTCAATAAAAAGTCAGATAAAAATCTTTGCTACAAATGATGGCAATATCTAATAAGCTTGATAATTCAAGATGTTTATTTATTAGTGTGGTTGATTGTGTGACGCAAGCAAGATTAAATTTTGTATCCTTGAAGCTCTTTAATCTTGGCTTTTGCCAGTTTTGTTATGCAGGTATGTCGGTTGATATCTGTCTGCACTTGGGTATCAGCCGGCTGTGCTGTATTGCATTCTTTGTTGGCACTCTCAGTCCAGTTTTTGAAGTTTGAATTTAACTGGTCTTTAATGGGTTCTGGTATGGTATCCCATGTTGTATGTAGTGTTTCTAATGAATCTTTTGCTTCTTGTTTTACTTTCTGTAGTTGCGCTTCTTTTATTTCTGTGTAAATCTGGTTTTTCTGAGCTTGAAGTTCGAGAATGCGTGTGCGCGTTATGTTTGTCTCACAGTTTAAATAAGCTATTTGGTTTTGCTCAGGTGTTGAGTATTCGTTGGCTTGGCACTGTTTTTTCTTTTCATGGTTCCATGTGAGCTGCTGAGGCTTTAAGTAATTGCGCACGTCGGCATCCATGTCTGTCCATACGGTATTGATTTCGTTATTTGCTGCGGTGTTCTCTTGTAGTGCGCTTTGTAATAAAGCCTGTATGTTTTCCTGTGCAGTCTTCTGATTATCTGTGTTGGCGATATTCTGAGCTGGTTCTGGTGCAGGGGTGTTTGGTGTTGTCTTTTCGTTGCCAGAGCATGTTTGCAGAAGTACGGCAATAATAACTAAAAAACCAAGTGCCGCTAAGGTGGTTTTCACGCAGCCTCCATTTTTAGCTATGACTGCTGCGCTAGATGATGCTGCCGCTGAGGTACTTTGGTTGATGATGATTTGCGGCTTTTCTTCTGCTGGTTTGGGTTGAGCGGGATTGCTGTATTCGTCGTTAGGAAAGGAAGTAGCACGGGCTTGGCTTAACAGTAAAGCTTTGTGCTCTTCGTATTCTTCTTTTGTTATTGCTCCTTTTTCCAACAATTCATACAGGCGAGTAAGTTCATTTGTTAGAGATGGCTTAGACATATAGACTCCTTATGTAATATCTAAGTTGCTACGAAGATTGGCATTAGTGCTTTTTGATATAACGACGATAAAAATCATTGGTACATTTTGTCGTTTTTTTCGTAAAAGGTTTGCCGTGCTCAAATATTTCAGTAATTTGACAATTATTGTCTGGTTTGCATTGAACCTGATAAGCAACTGTGTGTTTTTTTGATCCTGTTGTTGTGCCTATGTTTACTTTAATCTTTGCTGCATTTGGTTGTGTGAATGTTAGTTTGGCTTTAGGGTTGAAATCGTTGCTCTGCCATAATATATCATGGTCTATGCAAGCGGTACGCTCGGTGATTTCACTGTACTTTTTATCTCTGGCATATATTTGCCTTAGGTTTCTATCAAGGTATTTTAGATAGTAATCTGGGCTATTATTGGTTTCACGGCTTTTGAGTTTTACGCTTTTTTGATACATTGATTTTATGTACTGCAATTGTGGACTTTTTGCGCAAACATAGGAGCTGATGCATAAGCTGAAAAGAGTTAGTGGTTTTTTCATTTGCTTTCCCAATTTAAATCTATTTTCCAAACTGTGCGCTACTAATGGTGCATAGTGCTTTTGTTGTATGGCGTGTCTTAAAAAGGTTAAATAAATCAAAAAAGTGAGTGATAACTGTTTCTTTATTTGCAAGCGTTAACTGATTATATAGCTTATTTTATTTCTCAGCAGAAAGTTGTATAAAGTTAACATTTTTTCTGTTTTGGTTGTTTTGTTTTCAGGACTGGCTTTTATGTTGATCGTGGGATATTAAGGCGCATTGCTGGCTACTTTTCGCCTTTAAATGTTGGATTGGAAGCGGTATTTTTGCGATGATAATTTTGCCTTTATGTGTTGCTGGTTTGTGATAAGTTTGCGAGTTGGCAGCAGCAGAAAATCTGGCGTTTTGCGCGATGAAAACTAGGGCAGTTGATGTGATTGAGGCTCTGAGTAGGTAAGGTAAAATTGGGGGTGCTGGTTGATTAGTTATTTGATTGTGTATTTTTCAATCTGGTCTGGTTGATCTCCCCAGCCTGCCCAAATATTTTTGACTGTGGCTTTATTTTTCTTTATTGATTTAAATTGCATGACCATAACTTGAGGAGCATTTGCTGCGGTTTTATTCCTCTCTACTAGCATGACGGTATTGTTATTTAGCCATTTAACGCGTAAAGATAAATTAGGTAAACACTTGGCGCTTTGTTCTGCATAGATAAATGCATATGATCCATTTTTTGAAAAAGCTACTCCTGCGCAATTTTGGTCTTTATAGGTTAGTTTTTTACCAGTTATGATTGTTTTATAATCTTTTGCTATTGCTAAAGAGGGTAGAAGTAAAAGAGTTATCAATAGTTTTTGCATGTCGTTGATTCTCAAGCTGGTTAAATATGTAGTTTTGTGTTTCTTTTATTGCGGCTATGGTATGGCACATTTATTGTGCTTGATGATGTTTTAACGTCAAGATTTTGTCTATTAATATTAACATGTTTGCTATTGTTAGTATGGGTTACAGATTAACTAAATTTTTGTTGATTGTTGGCTACATGTGTTGGGCTTTTGCTGCTCCGTTGGCTATGCCAATTGCGCGCGTATGATTTTTTATTTTATTTGCGCTATTCATGGGTATGAGTAGCATGATTTTATCTGCTGTATAACTCGTCTTTTGTTTTGTAGGATGTACTTTAGTATATATATATATATTTTGTTGATGAAATTTAATCTGTTCTTGAGCTAAATTATCTTTGGAATAGACTCTGTAATCAGCCTAATTTCCAGTTCTTTTGTCTAAAATTTTGTTTTTGCTCCTTGTCTGTATTTATCGGTCTTATGGTGTTTGAGTTGTATTCAGTGACGGGGGGATATGTTGCCCCTGTGCGGTTTCTTGCGCTCATTAAGTTAAGATGTTTTGTGGAGAAATCGCCCAGTTAACTCTGTTAAATCTCGGCAGCTACGCTGTTATGTTTTTTACTGAGTTTTTTTTAGCTGACGGCTGTTTTTCGATTATATGCACGTTGCCGGTAGTGCTATTACACATAGCTTTGTTTGTTGTGACGGAGACGTTGGATTTAAGCGGCCTCGTTATGCTGTTCTGCTTGGAATAATCGTTACCACTATGTGTTGCTCTGTTCTGTGGTTGGTTACGCTATGAAGTAAGTTTGGGGATTTGGCTGTTATGTTGTGATTGGTTACCGGTACAAGCAGAGCAGGCTTTGGTGTTTGATGCGGAGATAGTCGGTGATTTGCGGTGAATGCCGGTAATGGTCTAGACAGTATTCTGGTGGTAATGTTTGTTTACAGGATGGTTGAATGTTGCTGAACACCGGTAATCCGAATAGTGGTATCTGGAGGCAGGGTAATGTGTTGTATAAATTTTGTCCTACAGCTATTTGTAGCCAAAAAATTTTATCGCTGAATAAGGTGAGTTTCTGAATAGTTGGCCATTGTTGCCGGGAAATATTTGCTGCTCAGATTCAAGGATGAAGCAATATAATTGTTAATTATGATTGTTTTGTAGCTATTCGTTTCTTATTTTATTCGTTTCCTGCAAGGCGGATTGAATTGAGTGTGTTGCCGGGTTTTTATTAAATTTTAGTAATTGGTAAATTTTTTTTATGTTTTACTTGATTTAGTTTGGTATTTACTTAACTATTGCTAAATCATTTAATACTTTTTTTGTTTAGTATAATTGTATATTTCTTATATAAGTTGGGTATATAATTATAACCTTTTAGTTGGTGTTTTCTGGAGTTTCAATTCTGAAAAACGCCTTTGCACACATTCAGAATAACTATGCTTAATAAAGATCAGTTTGCCGATAATCATTTTATACGTTCTATTATTGAGGATGACCTGCAAAGCGGGAAATGTCAGCGGGTGATGACTCGTTTTCCTCCTGAACCAAATGGATATCTGCATATTGGCCATGCTAAATCTATCTGTCTGAACTTTGGTTTGGCCTATATTTATGATGGTTTGTGTAATCTGCGCTTTGATGATACGAATCCTGAGAAGGAATCGGATGAGTATGTGCGCTCGATTAAGGAAGATGTGCAGTGGCTGGGGTTCCAGTGGAATGAAGAGCGTTTTGCTTCGGATTATTTCGAGCGTCTGTATGAGTATGCGTTGGAGCTGATTAAGGCTGGTAAGGCGTATGTGGACGATTTGGATGCGGAGGAAATGCGCCAGTATCGTGGTACGCTTACGGAGCCGGGTAAAAATAGTCCGTATCGTGAGCGTACGGTTGAGGAAAATCTGGATTTGTTTGCGCGTATGCGTAATGGTGAGTTTCCGGATGGCAGTAAAACGCTGCGGCTGAAAATTGATATGGCGGCGGGCAATGTTAATCTGCGTGACCCGGTGATTTACCGTATTCGCCGTGTACATCATCATCGTACCGGCGATAAATGGGTAATTTATCCGATGTATGATTATACGCATGCGATTTCAGATGCGATTGAAAATATTACGCATTCGCTGTGTACGCTGGAGTTTGAAGCACACCGGCCGTTGTACGATTGGGTGGTGGAAAATATTGAAATTGCGCATCATCCGCATCAGTATGAGTTTTCCCGGCTGGAACTGTTGTATTCGATTACTTCGAAGCGTAAGCTCAATCAGTTGGTGGTGCAGGATCATGTGTCTGGCTGGGACGACCCGCGCATGCCTACGATTTCGGGGATGCGCCGCCGTGGCTATACGCCGGAGGGGCTGCGCCTGTTTGCCAAACGGGTGGGTATTTCCAAGAGTGAAAATGTGGTGGACATGAGTGTGCTGGAAGGCGCGATTCGTGAAGACTTGGAAAGTGTGGCACCACGGATGATTGCGGTGCTCAATCCGATTAAGGTGGAGCTGATTAATTTTGATGAGGCGTTAACGCAAAGCCGTGAGGCGCCGTTTCATCCGCATCATCCGGAAATGGGTGAGCGCCTGATGCCGCTGACGGAAACGATTTATATTGAAGCAGATGATTTTGCGCTTGATCCTCCTAAAGGCTGGCAGCGCCTGACTCTGGGTGGTGAGGTACGCCTGCGCTATAGTTATGTGATTAAGTGTGAGGAAGTGGTGCAGGATGCATCTGGCCGGGTGGTATCGCTGAAATGTTCGATAGACCACGATACGCTTGCGTCTAAGCCGCAGGGGCGTAAGGTGAAAGGGGTTATTCACTGGCTGTCTACTGAGCATGCTGTATCGGCTAAAGTGCGTTTATACGACCGGTTGTTTACGGTTGAACGCCCTGATGCAGTGCGTGGTGATGATGGGCAGTATCGTGATTTTGTTGAGTTTCTGAATCCGGCATCGGTAACGGAAATTGATGCGCTGGTGGAACCAGTAGCGAATACGCTGGCACCGGAAACGCGCTATCAGTTTGAGCGTCTGGGCTATTTTGTGACTGACCGCTATGACCACAGTGCGGAAAATCCGGTATTTAACCGCACGGTAACTTTGCGTGATACGTGGCAGGCACAGGCAGAGAAGAAGTAATGGTGCTTGTGTTTGTGCAGAAAGCCGGCCTTTTATGGCCGGCTTTTTTACGTTAAATATTTGGCTGGGTAATTCGCTGGCTTGTTAAAATGAATTGAATGGTATTTTCTGGTGATTAGAGGCGGTGTGATGCGAGTAATTCCGGTGCGTGCTGGTTATCTGGCTAATTTACCGATGCTGCTGAGTATGGTGTTGGCAGCATGGTGGGTATGGTATACGGGCAATACGGCAGAGAGTACGGCGCTGTTTCTGGGGATTATTGCTGGCGGGCTGGTGGATTTGGATGATGGTTTCACCGGCCGTTTGCGCAATCTGTTTTTTACACTGGTGCATTTTTCGCTTGCAGCTACGGCGGTGCAGTGGACATTCGGGCATCCGCTGGGGTTTTCGTTGCTGATGGTGTGGGCGGCATTCAGTATGACGATGATGGGTGCAATTGATGTGCGTTACCGGACGATTGCCTTTGGTACGCTGCTGGTGATGCTGTATACGGTGCTGACTTATTTGCCGCATTTGCCGTGGTATACCAATCCGCTGATGCTGGTTTGTGGTACGTGTCTGTTTAGTATATGTACGCTGGTGCTGCATCTGTTGTTTCCAAACCGGCCGGTACAGGACAATTTGGCTGGTGCTTTTGCCAGATTGGCAGACTATATGCTGGTGAAAGCACAGTTTTTTGACCCCGATGAGGCCGATTTGCTCTCGGAAAGGGAGCTGGCGCTGGCAATGAAGAATACGGCCGTGATTGATGGGTTTAACCGCTGCCGTGCGGCGCTGTTTTATCGCTTGCGCCGGCAGCACCGTCAGCGTGGTATCGGGACGTTGCTGCAATATTATCTGACAGCACAGAATATCCATGAGCGAATTAGTTCGCGCCATGTGGATTATGTGACGCTGGCGCATAGGCTGGCGCACTCGGATTTGATTTACCGGATTCAGCGTCTGATTGTGTTGCAGGCGCAGGCTTGCCAGCAGATGAGTGAGTGTCTGCATGAGGATAAGCCCTATGTGTTTAATATAGTGCTTCAGCGTGCTGGTGAAGGGGTGCAGCAGGCGGTGGCACGTTATTGTGCTGAATATGGTACGGATGAGGATACGCCGGGTTTGCAGCAGCTAATTGCAAATATTCTAACGATTAATGAGCAATTACTCTGGCTGGAGCAGGTAAAGGCTGCCGGTGCTAAACAGGAGGCTGGCGATATGCAGATTGCCGGGCAGGATGTTGAACGGATACGCGATATTCTGCCGGCGTTAAAGACGCATTTTACTTTGCAGTCGAATGTGATGCGTCATGCAATCCGGCTGGCGATTCTAACGGCTGTGATTTGTGTGGTGGTTGAAAGCGGCCAGTTGAAGATGGGCTACTGGATTTTGCTCACGGGTGTGATTGTGTGCCAGCCGAACTATTCGGCAACTACTACTCGCTTGAAGCAGCGGATAATGGGTACGCTGCTTGGTGTGCTGGTGGGTTCGGTATTACCGTATTTTGTGCCTACGCTGGCTGGCCGGCTGGTTGTGGTGGTGGTGAGTACGGTGCTGTTTTTCGCATTCAGGCTACGCCGTTACAGTTTTTCTACCTTTTTTATTACGGTGCAGGTACTGGTGGGCTTTGCGATTATTGGTATGGATACGCAGTCGGCAATGCTGTCGCGTTTTGTGGATACGATTCTGGGCTCGGTGCTGGCGTGGTGTGCGGTATCGTGCCTGTGGCCGGACTGGCGCTATTTGACGCTGGGGCGGATTGCCAGACGTGCTTTATGCAGTGATGCTGTTTATCTGCGGCAGGTGGCACAACAGTTTCAGAACGGGCACTGTGATGATGTGGTTTATCGTGCTGCGCGGCGCAATGCGCATGAGCTGGCCGCTATGTTGAGTAATACTGTGGCGGATATGTCGCTGGAACCAAGGCGTTACGGGCAGCATCTGGTTGAGGGTAAAACTTTGTTGCAACTGAATTATGTGCTGCTTAGCTGTATTTCTGCACTGGGTGCGATTCGGATACAGGTAGACCGTGTGCAGCCGCTGTTGACGCCGGAGCGGGTACAGCACTGGTGTACGATTGCTGGTAGTCTGGCAGAGCTGATGACGCAAAACGCTGGTTATTCTGTGTTTCAGGCTGAATGGGAGGCCGTTGGCGAGCTGTTAAAGGTGCACAAGCCACAGCCGGATGATGATGTGGTGGAAAAGGTGTTATGGCGGCAATTGCAGCGGATTCATGTGCAGTTACCGTTGTATCGGCAGGCTCTACCGGCCGATACCTGAACCTACAGGCTAATGGCACTATGACTTGTAGAGTGGGCGGTTTAAAAGTCTGTCTAAAATAAAATAATTGTAGCGCATTTAACCCTTTTTCGATTATGCTGTTGGTAGTTTTCTTTAAAATTCAAGTATAAAGCACCTTTGTGGCTGCATGTTATAATCTTAAAGAATCATTTCAATGTTAATAATGAAAGGGTTACCATGACAGCACCGAATGAACAGAATGAGGGTTCTTCTCATGTACCGCCATTGATTCCTACCCAGAATGGAACACTGGAGTTACACGACATTACGATTATTGACCAGACTAAGCTTAGAAAGGCGATTTCTGCCGCTGCGCTGGGTAATGCCATGGAATGGTTTGACTTTGGCGTGTATGGTTTTGTGGCTTATGCGCTGGGGCAGGTGTTTTTTCCGTCTGCTTCTCCCAGTGTGCAGATGATTGCAGCATTGGGTACGTTTTCTGTACCGTTTCTGGTGCGCCCGTTGGGCGGGGTGTTTTTTGGTATTCTTGGTGACCGTTTTGGCCGGCAAAAGGTATTGTCGACCACGATTATTATTATGGCACTCAGTACTTTCTGTATTGGGCTGATACCATCGTATAACAGTATTGGCATCTGGGCACCGGTATTGTTGCTGCTGTGCAAGCTGGCGCAGGGATTTTCGGTGGGTGGTGAATATACTGGTGCAGCGATTTTTGTGGCGGAATATTCGCCCGACCGCCAGCGTGGTTTTCTGGGCAGTTTTCTGGATTTTGGTTCGATATGTGGCTTTGTGCTGGGCGCAGGGATAGTGGTTTTGCTGGAAAATATCATGGGTTCGGGGCATTTTCTCTCATGGGGCTGGCGCATTCCGTTTTTTCTGGCCGCACCTTTGGGTTTGCTCGGCTTGTATCTGCGTCATGCTGCTGAGGAAACACCGGCATTCCAGAAACATCTGGATATGATGGAAAAAGAAGAACAGGAAGAGGTGAGCAGTCGTCCGCGGGTTTCGTTTACGGAAATTGTGCGGCGCTTCTGGCGTACGCTGCTGGTAAGTGTGGGGCTGGTATTAACTACTAATATTACTTATTATATGCTGCTGACCTATATGCCCAGCTATCTGTCGCACAATATGCATTATGGTGAAGACCGCGGTGTGCTGATTATTATTGCGATTATGATTGGCATGATGTTTATGCAGCCGATTATCGGTTTTATGAGTGACAAAATCGGGCGCAAGCCGTTTGTTATCGGTGGTTCTGTTGCGCTGCTGGTTCTGGCCATTCCTTGCTTTCAATTGATTACCAGTGGCAAGGTAGGGCTGATTTTTCTTGGCCTGTTTATTCTGGCACTGATTCTGAATTGCTTTACTGGGGTGATGGCATCAACTTTACCGGCGCTGTTTCCTACGCGTATCCGCTACAGTGCGCTGGCCAGTGCTTTTAATATTGCGATTATTGTTGCTGGTTTAACGCCGACTATCGCCGCGGCACTGGTGGATGCCACTAATAATCTGTTTATTCCCGCCTATTATCTGATGGTGGTAGGGGGTATCGGGATTGTTACCGGTATTTATCTGAAAGAAACAGCTAACCGTCCATTACGTGGCGTCTCTCCTTCGGCTTCGAATAAAAAGGAAGCACGCGAGTTGCTGGCTGAGACGTATGAGCATATTGAGCAAAGTGTGGATGATATTGATGCAGCCATCGCCAACCTGCAGGAGCAGATACAGGCGCTGGAAAAACGCAAACAGCAGTATGTTGATTTGCATCCGAAAATGGAGTAATTAGTTCGGTATCCCTAGCTGAAATTTTAGCCACTAATGTTAGCCTGTTTGGGTTAATATTAGTGGTTTTTTTACATTCTGGTTTGCAATTTTATAGGAGGAAGAAAATATGGATAATCTGGAGTCAGGATTCAAAATCACCAAAGAATTTTTTGGGTTATCAGGGCTTATAAGCAATGTCATTGGTACAGCTATTGTAATATTCTATTGTTGTACAATAAGATTTTTTCCAGCAGGGTTGTCGGTAGGAGATGTATTATTTTGTTTATGCATAT
The DNA here is from genome assembly GCF_914768025.1 of Snodgrassella gandavensis. Classification (GTDB taxonomy): domain Bacteria; phylum Pseudomonadota; class Gammaproteobacteria; order Burkholderiales; family Neisseriaceae; genus Snodgrassella; species Snodgrassella gandavensis. The sequence continues at coordinate 90,123 of NZ_CAJZCE010000004.1, forward strand.
TTGCCATATTTGGAACTTTGTATATTTTTTTAGCTGGTACATTGCATATTGCTGGTAAATCAATTTTAATTTTATTGGAAAAGCAAATAGATACAAGATTTAAAGTTGTTATTTCCTATAATGATCGAAGCATGTCTCTTTTCTATGGTGTGATTGCACACATTCTGATTTTCTTTATTGCTTGTTGTATATCGATTCAATTATATAATTTAATTTCAGGTATAATTTTTTGGTTTACAAGCTATATAACAATTTTTATAATGTGTTTTATGGAAGTTATAATTCTTAAACCTGAAAAGAAAAGAATAAAAAATGAAGATGATAGTACATTTTATCTTCATATTTGGAAAATAAAAATTTCTATAAAGGTAGTTTTGAGAATAATAATATTTTTTATGCCTATGGCATTTGTTTTTGGTTGTTCGGTTTATCTAGTTAATATGAGTTTTTCTTTAATTGGCGTAAGACAATCTGATGTTACGATCTATTTGGATAAAAATTATCAAGATATATTTGATAATTATGAAAAAAAAGACCATTTTGATAAGATGAATTGTTCATCTGTATGTCAATTAGACCATATAAATATTTTGATGACCAATATTGGTACGAAAACTAAATTCCAAATTCCGGCTAAATCAGTTCATAATAAAACTAATAGTCCGATAGAATTCGAAGTGCCTAATGAGGCAATTAAAGGCGTTAGGAGCTAATAGAATTTTTATAATAATCAATTTTAAGTAGCAAATTATAAAATTCATAATCTAAATTAAAGTAGGAAATGAATCTGGCAGAGTTGATGAAACTGTGAAAAGAATATACCCGGCTCGTGGGATTAGCAGGTGCAGCAAGGGGTATGCTGGCGGTATTCGGTGGTTATGGTTTGTCTACGGAGTAGGGCCAGCATATTGATTAGATATGCCGGTACTATTTATTTGTCAGGGTTGTGATTTGGGCTTCCACTATGTTTAATGCAAAATATTTAATATTTTAGGGATAAATGAAAATGTCTTATCTGCTGTAATGCTACTTAAACATGAGGGTGGTTTTCGGCTTGATAGCTGTTTCTGTATGATGGGTAAATCAGGCATTGCCGGTATGGTTACGATTTTTCCTTGCTGATGTGGATAGGCTGTCTGGTATGGATATTTTTATGTGAATTTTTAAGAGTTGGTTGGTCTGGACAATGGAATTGGTTTTATCGGCATCTATTCTGGCTGCATTGCCCCCTTTGCCACAGGCAGATGCTGGCTGGGCAGTTTATTTGCTGTATTGTGCTAATGGTGCATTTTATTGCGGGATTACTAACCGGCCGGCACAACGCTGGCAGGCACACTGTTCGGGGAGTGGCGCCCGGTATACGCGTATGTATCCGCCACTTCAGATGCGTCTGGTTTGTGAGGGTATAACTAAAGCCGCAGCAGCACGATGTGAATATCGGCTAAAGCGGCTTAAGACAGCAGACAAGGCTGTTTTATGGCAATCGCTGGAGGATTTTTTACCCCAGACTTAATTTTTTGAACCAATTAAACAGCCAGATGGTATTGGCTTACATCAGTGCATCAAAATCTGAATCGGCAGAGGCTGGCGCAGTGGTAGCTGGAGCAGACCGTTTGGGATTAGCTGGTGTGGTGGTTGAGTGTGGCGGGGTGATGTTTTGTTTGGGTGCTTGATCTGCGTCTTCATCAACCTCAATACTATTACTTTCAGGGGCAATTTCCTGTTTTGGTTTGTTGTCTGTTATATCGATATACTTCAATTCAACAATTTCACCGATGCCGTTGGTCCATTGCAGTGAGCTCAGATTACCGCTAACTTTGGTTTTGCCGCCACTACAGGTTAGGCAGATTAAGGTGCTGGCCGGTTTGCTCAGGGCATTGTTCAAGCGTTTGTGGTTTACTTGTAGCTGATGTTGCTCTGCCCATGAGCTAATACTTTGGTTTAATAGTTTTTTGTTCAGGGTGCGCTTGTTATAGGGGTCTCGGTAAACGGCAATCCAGATGTCGTTTTGTGCATCGGTGTTTACTGAAGCCTGTTGGTAAATTACGGCGGCATCGGCACCGCTTTGTACGGCAGCGGCAAAATCCAGTGCATTCGGGCTGCGTAAACGGATACAGCCATGACTACGTACGCCGGGTACGCTGCTGGGTACGTTGGTGCCATGGATGCCCAAACCCAGACGAGGGGCACCAAGGCGGACAAATACGGGGCCAAGCGGGTTGTCGGGGCCGGGCGGTACAGATTTTTGTACGGTTTTACCGCTTGCTGCCATTTCTTTCTGGATGCTGAGCGGTATGTTCCAAGTAGGATTGGTGATTTTGGCACCAATCTTGTATTCACCCAGCGGTGTTTGTGTACTGGCTTTGCCTACTGTTATCGGGTAGGTTTTGATTAGTTTCCCATCCTGAAATAAAAATAGCCGCAGTTGTGGAATATTCAGGATGACCTGCTGCCCTTGACTGGGTACGGCATAGTCTGGCATTGGGATGGCAGCATATGCACTTGTCGATATGATGGTGGTAGTGAGTGCATAAAGTATTGGTTTCAACATTATTCTGAAAATCCGGTATGGCAATATGAATATAATCATAACGTAATTTGTCTGCAATGTGAGAAAATAAACGTAGTTAAGTTTATTTACGGCCATTTATCTGGCTTGAGGTTACGATTTGAAACAACGGTTTATAGCACAGGTTATTGACTGGAATCAGGAAGGGCGCGGTGTTGCCCGGGTAGACGGTAAAGCAGTTTTTATTGATGATGCTTTACCGGGTGAGGTGGTGGAGTGGCAGCCAGTGCGGGTGAAAAAATCCTATACTGAAGGCAGAATGAGCCGGGTGCTGATGCCTAGTAATGCGCGTGTACAACCGCCCTGTGAATATTATGAGCGTTGCGGTGGCTGTAATAGTCAGCATATTGAATTTACCACGCAGGTGGCGCTGAAACAGCGTGCCTGGCTGAATCAGATGCGCCGTTTGGGCAAGGTACAGCCAGATGAGCTGATGCCACCAATTTATGGGTTGCCCTGGCGTTATCGTGAACGGGTGCGTTTGCGCGCTGTGTATGAAGATGGCCAGTTAAAGCTGGGTTTTCAGGCCAGACAGACGCATGCGATTGTGGATATTGATGGTTGTCTGGTGTTGCCGGTGGTGCTGTCTGAGGCTTTGAAGCCGATTAAAGCTTTATTGCAAAGCTGGCCTGTAGGCAGTGTGGAAGGCATGATGCTGCATCAGGGTAATGCGGTTATTGCGCTTACTTTGCAGGTTTGCGGCGGGATAAGCCAGAAAATGCGGATGCAGGTGGATGGCTTACTGGCGCAGCTACAACGGCAAAGTGGTTGTGTATGGCAGTGGTGGTTACAGGTTGGCCGGACAACTACTTTGCAGTCGGCATCGGCGACACCGGTACTGGCTTATGGTTTATCTGAATATCAGCTTGAGATTCCGTATCAGCCAGAAGATTTTACGCAGGTTAATCAGGCTACTAATGAGCTGATGGTACAGCGTGCCATGCAGTGGTTGCAGCCGCAGGCTGGCGAGCGGATTATCGACTGGTTTTGCGGGTTGGGTAATTTTAGTTTGCCGATTGCACGGATGCAGGCAGATGTGGTTGGTGTGGAAGGTATGGCGGCTATGTGTCAGCGTGCCGGTAGTAATGCGCAACGCAATGGGCTAGCACAGTTGGCTCGTTTTCAGCAGGCTGATCTTTTTGCTATGAATGGGCAGCGTCTGCGCCGGTTTGGTTATGCGCACAAATGGCTGCTCGACCCGCCAAGAGCGGGTGCTCAGGCTTTAATATTGGCTTTAAATGAACTGGAAGACCGGCAACTGCCGAGCAGGATTGTATATGTTTCCTGTGACCCGGCAACACTGGCACGTGACGCTGGCTTGCTGGTTAAGCGTGGCTATCTGTATCGTGCCGGCGGTATTATGAATCTGTTTGCACAAACTGCGCATGTTGAATCTATGGCAGTATTTGACTGGCGATAAAAGGTATTGGTTGGTTGCCAGTTAGATAAGCAGGATTATCTGGTTAAAAATATACGTGAATCTGCGAATATTGTTTCTTCTGAGGCAATAATATTTTTACTCTGCGGAATTTTGCTGTTTTGGTATTCACGTTAATATAGTTGCCATTAGATAAATGTTTTAGAGGAGTTTATTCATGAACAGATTAGCCGGTATTTTGATGGCAACTTTGCTGGGCATCGCTGTTCCAGCTATGGCTGCGAATTATAAAATTGAGCCATTGCATACCAATGCGCGCTTTACGCTCGACCATTTTGCCACTTCTAGTAATGTGGGTGGTTTTTATAATCTTAATGGTGAGCTACAATATGATGCAGGTGCGAAAACCGGTGCTGTAGATATTACTATTCCGCTCAGTACTTTGGATACTGGTCGCAGTGAGTTCACTAAGCATCTGCAAAGTAAGCCCTTTTTTAATGTTGCTCAATATCCGATTATGCATTTTGTATCTCATAACTGGAGTTTTGATAAAGAGGGTAAGGTTAGAGCCTTACGTGGCCAGTTAACTATGGTTGGACAAACACATCCGGTTACTTTACGAGCCACCAAATTTAATTGTTATAAAAGCCCGATGAATCAGTCTCAGGTTTGTGGTGGTGATTTTGAGGCTGTGATTGACCGCTCACAGTGGGGAATTAATGAATATCTGACAGCTATGCCAGCCAGTCGATATGTTAAGTTGAATATTCAGATTGAGGCGATTAAACAATAAAATTAATTGTTTTTTTTACACGGATTATCTGTTTCGTTAGCAGATAATCCGTTTTGCTGTTCAGTATGATCATTTTTGGGTTGAAATTTCGGTATGATGCTGATAGTAGACATTAAAGATGATGAATAGCTTTGCTGGATATAATGTTCTCAATTTAGTTATTTTTGCAGATATTGTGGTATTGTTCGTATATGGATCCGAATGTTTTTCATTAATGTATTTCGAATATTATGGCTAGGGTCGTGCCTGAGTAATCAATTTTGTACCGTTAATAGGGAGAGTGGAGGGGCTTATGTGGTGCATCAGAAAATTTAATGAACTTTCGTCACGTGATTTTTATAGTATTGCGCGCTTGCGTATTGATACTTTTATGGTAGAGCAACAGCGGATTTACCATGAGCTGGATGAGTGGGATTTACTGGCCAAGCATGTTTATTACCAGCGTGATGGGCAGATACTGGCCTATGCGCGTATGTTTCTGGCCGGCACTTACTTTACTTTTAGCCGGTTTGTGATGCATCCGTGTGTTCGTAGTACTGGGCTGGGGGATCTGTTGATTAAGTTAATCGTGCATAATGCGCAGAAGAATTATGCTGAATATCCAATCAAAATAGAGGCAAATCGTCAGGTACTTAAATTTTATCAGCGCCATGGTTTTCAAATACAGGGAGCGCCGTATATCTCCGACGGGATACCCTATGTGCAGATGTTGTATCAGCCACAGTAATAGAACGATACAGAGTATATCGGGTTAATGCGGGCTGAATGTGGTATTAGTAGCTTGTTGGCAGGATGATTTATATATGATAAATAAATAAAAACCGGTACGTTTGTACCGGTTTTGTTTGGGCGCAAATTTTATTCGTTCAGATTAATGCCATTTTTTTGCAATAACTGATTGATTTGCTCTTGTACTTTTTGCTGTTTGGCCTGTTCACGCAACTGGTCTTTAATCTGATCAAAAGCGGGTGCGTTAGGTGCCTGACGCATACCGGCCAGTTTCAGCAGAATGTGATGCTCGTTAATGGTGATAACGTTAGGTGAAATCTGCCCGTTTTTTAATTGTGAAGCTAACTGGGCAAAATCAGGTGGCAATTGTTGCGGGAGTATCCAATTGCTGGCTGGTGCTTCTGGGTTAACCTGTTTGAGCAATGTTTCATAAGGCAAACCTTTTCTCAGCTTGGTTAAACCTTCTTCAGCAGCTTCTTTGTTTGGGAAAACAATAGGCAGTAAATTGATTTCCTGACTAACCTGCTCGTATTGCCGGCGCAAATCTCTGTCATTTACTTCAATGCTGGCCGCCAGATGCTCTACATATTGAGCCGCGTAGAATTGTGCCTGTACATTTTGCCACGCTGCCTGAGTATCAGGCTGTTTATCCAGCCCGGCCTTAATGGCTTCGGCTTTTAATATTTCAGCCGTTTGCAGGCGCACGGTAATTTCTTTCTGAATCTCGGCTTTATTCGGTGCAGGAGCACCCGGCTGGGCTTGCATCTGACGCTCAAACTGCTTGAGCATGACGTTAATACGCTGGTTGTCAATTTTGGGTGCGTCGGCAAAAGCGAGCCCGGCGGACATGATACTTAAGCTGGCCAGCCAGGTAATGCTTTTTTTCATGTTGAGTATTCCTTATTTTCTGTCGTGATTAATAATCGTCAGAATAAAGTTATTATTTAATGCTGGCGCTTTTGTAAAGCTGGTCAATGGCACGAGCCATTGCAGCGCTTTGCATGCGGCGTGACAGGATAGGTTCCATTTCTTTTTGGGTTGGCAGTTTAACGTTGCGCTTGTCGTTTATGTAGAACACAGCGTAAATATTGCCGTTACCTTGCACCGGTGTTGTGGTGTACTGGCCTTTTTTCAGGTCTTTAATTGCGTTGAAAACCGGAGGAGCACTTTCCTGTAGGTCTTTGATGGCAACATAGCCTTTAGGGATGCCGCCATTTTCACGACCAGCCGGGTCAATGGTGTACTCTTTAGCTACTGTGGCAAAGCTTTTTTTCGCCTGTAATTGAGCAATTGCTTTCTTGGCTGTGTCGGCGTCGCGGGTGAGGATTTCACCTAATTGTATTTCCTGAGTACCGCTGTAGTATTTCACCATGTCATTGTAGGCACTGCGTACATCTTCAGGTTTTACCGGATTGTTTTTAACCACGTTGGCCAGATAGGCTTGTGTCAGTAAATTGTCTTTGAAGAAAGCCCATTCTTCTTTGAAACCGGGTTTTTTATCATCACCCAGACGTTTGGCTTCCGCTTCCGCTTGGCTCAGGGCATTCAAATATTCAGGGTCATTGTTCAGATTCTGTTTTTTTGCGGCCTGAATCAGCAAAGCACGGGTTATGAGACGGCTAGTGATGCTTTTACGCAACTCGGGCGAGTCCTGAATCTGATTCTGGCTTTCCTGAACCAGTATAGCTACCTGATTATCAACTTCTTTACTGTCAATTTTGGTTCCATTAACAGTAGCTACAGTCTGGGCAGCGGCAATGCCGGTTAATCCGAGCGTGATTGCAGCAGCAATTAGTTGTTTTTTCATAGTTATCTCTCTTTAGAGTGGATAGGAATGGATTATTGCATTACATATTCGCTGTTGGTACATGCCTTGATGCTTAAGGCATGAATGGTATTTGCCTTGAATAAATCTTCAAGTAGCTGATGAACTTTACGCTGCCGAGCCAGGCGTGATAGGCCGGTAAAGGCATCGCTGACAATCAGCAGGCGATAATGTCCGCCGCCGCGATGGCCTTTATGCCCAGCATGCAAATGGCTGTCGTCTATCAGTTCCAGCTGCAGTGGTGCCAGCGGTTGCAGGCGTGTGCGAATGGCAGTCTGAATATCAGTCATTAGGTAAGACTTTTTTAAAGGGACGAATCAAGATTTCTTCATAAACCCCGGCATCCACATAAGGATCTTGTTCTGCCCATGCCTGTGCTTCATCCAGCGAGTCGAAGTCTGCAATCACCAGACTGCCGGAAAAATGACTGTCATCATCAGGCAGCGGATTTGGGCCGGCCAGAATCAAACGATTTTGTGCCTGTAATTCCTGTAAACGTGCCAGATGTCTGGGTCGTGCTTTGATACGTGCTTCATGACTGTTATCGGCGTCAGTAGCCATTAACATAAACAGCATTACAACTTATCCTTTTTAAGATTGGTTTTAATATATGGGCTGATGTAAATAGATTGTGCTATGGTAAAAAGAACAATTATTGTCATACTGCCAAAGAGTTTGTAGTTTACCCAAACTTGCTCAGAGAAGTTTAAGAATACCCACAAATTAAGTGCACCCAGACCCAGCAGAAAAATAACCCAAGCATAGGTAAGTTTTCGCCAGACAGTTTCCGGTAGCGTAATTTCCTTACCAATCGTGCTTTTCAGTGCATTTTTATTGCACATATGCGAACCCAGCAAGCCAACAGCCATAACCCAGAATAGTATTGTAGGTTTCCATTTAATAAAGCGTGGATCTTTGAAAAAGATAGTTGCACCGCCCATTACCACAACCAGTAACAGGCTGACCCATTGCATGGTTTGCAGGCGACGATATTTAAACAGGCACCACGCAGCCTGAATAATGCCGGCAACAATAGCCACTTCAGTGGCAAGGATAATATTTTTGGTTAAAACGTAGGTAGCAAAGAAAAGAATAACTACCAAGAATTCAAATACTGCTTTCATTATTAGGACTGGATATCTGTTTTTCTAGTTTGGGTTAATAAAAGATGTGAGATAGTTGCCATGATACCCTGAGTTTTTACAATTGGCACCTGTTAAAGCAATGTGTTAAACAAAATTTAACTTTTGTTGTATATTGTTTTCCGGCTTTTCTAGCATTGATGCGTCTGAAAATATCCACAGTTATGGGTACTTTGAAAGCAAAACATGTAAAGGTAACTTGGCATTAAAGTGTCGCAAAAGCTATTATAGCGTGAGATAATATAAAAACAGGTTTAGTAAACGTTAAACACCAGTTGATTTTAGAGTACTTGTAGAAATTATCATATTGAATTGGCACGCGCCTGTTGGCAATGGTGCATTACCGGTGAGGGTACGGGATTGAAGAACGCAAATAATTTAAAAATCATCGCACTGTCTTTATGTATGTTAGCCAGTGCACCTGCATGGGCAGGGCTGGGCAGCTTACAGGTTAATTCGGCCTTGGGTGAGCCGTTTTCAGGAAGTGTGGTTGTGACGGGTGATGAAGCCAGAGCTGCATTACAGCGTCGGCCAGCAGTTTCAGGAGCACCATTACAGGTACGTGTAACAGCGCAAGGGCAAAATGCTGTGATTCATTTGCGTTCCAGTAAGCCTGTTCGTGATCCAATGCTATCTTTCAGTCTTATGGCTGGCAGTCAGGGGCGGCAATATACCGCGTTACTTGACCCGCGAGAATCCCACCATAACTCAGCAGGTGTTGGCAAAACAGCAAGCAAACACCGTAAGCCAGTTCGGTCTGCAAAAGATAAATCAGCCGCTCGGGCTACTGCTGCGCTGCAAAATGGGCTCGCTTCTGATAAGGCAGTGGTGAAATATCATGTAGACAATAATGAAACACTGATGGATGTGGCACGTAAGGTACGGCCGCAGGGGTTGAGTATAGAGCAAACCATGCATGCTCTGATGGTTGCTAATCCGCATGCTTTCCGCAATGGCAATCCGGATTTTATGTACCGTGATATCAGCCTGAATATTCCATCTACTTCACAGCTGCATAAATTATCCAAAATAAAAATTGCAGCTCAAAAACCGGCAGATGCTGCACAGAGCACTGCGTCGGTATCAGCAGCAGCGGGAACAGCGGAAAATGCTGCGCCACAAAAATCAGTTAAGGCGGATGCAGGTGCGAGCAAATCTGCAAATACGGTAGTTTCTGAAAGCGGTAATGCAGCCTCAGCTCCAACCAAGGATAAGAAAGCTAAAACAGAAACTGTACCTGTATCTGTGCCAGCTCAGGCTTCAGCGCCAGCTCAGGCTTCAGCACCTGTAGCAACTGCAGCATCTGTGGTAAGAGCTGAACCAGTACAACCTAAAGTTAATCAGGTAGCGCAGCCGGCGCAATCTGTTGAAGAACCAGCAGAAGAATCCATGCTGCCTGCATGGTGGCCATATGCATTGGCTGGTGTGGCAGGGGTACTGTTAATTGCTGCTTTACTCTGGCAAAGACGTAAAAAAAGCAATAATGCAGAAGATGATGACGATTATGCATCTGATGAAGATGATGTGGTGTTTGATGCTGTACCACCTAAAATTAAACAATCTGTATCTGCTTCGGCCACATCAGCTAAAGCAGCACCAACTGCGGCAGCTACGGCTACAGCGGCTACTACGGCTACTACGGCTACAGCGGCAGCAGCAGTTGCTAGCAGTACAGATGAAGACGATAGCGACTGGTCATGGTTAAATGACGCTGCAACAGACACGCCAGTTAAAGCTGATGCACCGGCTGGAAATGTGAATCAAGTGGCTGCAACACCACATCGTGCTGATACAGTACCAGTTGCTGACAAGCAGGAAGATGATACTGACTGGCTGAATTTTAATTTCAAGGATGATGCTCCTGCTGCTACGGCGGTTCCGTCAACTACTGAGCTGGATAATGCTGACGATTTATCTTGGCTGGATCAGATTGATGAAACCGAGCAGCCAGAAGTTTTGACTTCACACAAACCGGTTGTTGCTGCACCTCATGAAGAAATGGCAGACAACACAGATTTTGAGTGGGTTGTGGCTGATGAATCGCAACGGGATGAACCTAAAGCAGGAGCGCATCAAGATGCTATTCAGGCTGCACAGCAGCCTAAACCAGCAACATCAGAAGATGAGGCGCTAAATACTCTGGATGATTTGCAGTGGGATGAAGACTTCAAGTTTGATCATGAGTCCAAGCAGGATACTACACCTGCTGCTGAGGAAGTGCCATCCATTATAGAACCGGCTCTGACTCCACATGAGCAGCCTGCATTTGTGGCAGAAGACGATACGATTTCAATGGATATTAACTGGGAAACTTTGGGCGTAAGTGATGATAATTCACCAGCTCAACCAGCTAGCTCAGTACCTGCATTTGTTGCTGAGTCTACCCCGGCAACAGAAGCTGATGGCCTGGATATTCCATCCATGGACTTTGTGTTGGATGATGATAAGTCTGAATATGCTGCTTCAATTGCTACTATACCGGCTTCTTCATTTGCTACCGGAAGTGGTGCACAGGACTGGCTGGAACGATCAGCCGAATCTGGACCTGCTGATCAACCTCTGTCACCTGAGCAGCAGGCTGTTCCGCTACAGGCTAAACTGGAACTGGCAAAAATGTATTTGGAAATGGATGATGCAGTTACTGCGCGCCAGACCTTGCGTGAGCTGGTTGATGAGGCCAATGGTTCAATACTGGCCGAAGCTCAAAATCTGTTGCAGCAGTTAGGTGGTTAGTTTTGCATTGATTGTGCTTTAGTTACCAGACGTGAGATTTTTTACTTCTGGTTAAGACTGAATCCTGTATCAGGATTCAGTCTTTTTATTTGCCCTGAATCTGTATATCTTATTTAAATTTTATTATCTGGCAAAAGTTGTTTTGTTTAATATTCTCCTGACGGTGATTAAGTTTGGTTTTATGAACTGCATTGGCGTATGAATCAGTCTGACCAGATTTGCCAATATATTTCAATTGTGGGGGAGGGAAACAGCAATGACCGCTACAAATTAAACAAAGAGGGGATAAGGATCGCGAACTGAAATATTTGGCAGAGGCAGAAAATGTGTGGCAATTTTAGCTTGCGATGATATTTTTTTAATATTGTAGAAAGATATATTGTAAGTTTGTTGCATAAATATAATCTTGAAGATTAATTAAATTTTGTATAAATAATTGATTAATAATGAAGTTGGAAAGATTTATTATGCTATTTTCACTATTATTCAGTACGGTTGTGTGAGGTAGTTAGCTACTTAGTGGTTTTTTATCATTCATCTGACAGAATAAAGATGAAATTTCAGTGTGTTGATGCTGAAAATCAAAGCAGTATTAGTGATTAAATATTAGCTATAAACAGCACAGTTTTTGATTTTTCCTGTATTATAATTATTAATATAAGTTAATAGCGTCTGAAATATTTACATTTTGTACTGAATATGGGGATGGTATATGCGAGTGGTAACTGGTAAAAAAATGCTGTGGCTGGGGATAGCACTGGTGTTGTCAGCATGTAGTACGGTGGGTAACAAAACACCGGATGAATTGGTTCGGCAGGGAGTACAGCGTAATTTGCTTCATGATAATCAGTTTAATTTTACTGGTCAGATTCGATTGTTGGCTGATCAGGATGAGGTGAAAAAATCTTCGGATAAGGTAGCTGATCAAGCTTTAGATCATAAGACACAGGCAACAGATTCTGCATCTTCTTCTGAATCTGTTCGAAAAAAACAGGCGACAAAAATAAGTGCTAAGGCAAATAAAGAGTCATCTTGTGTGTATGATAATTCGGCAGAGGATTGTGATAAAAAAAATGAGCCGTTAAATGGGGCTTTAAGTTTTATTGCACAAAATACGACAATTCCATTTAGCGGAGCGGTAGATATACCACGTGGAAAATTTGAATTTGTTCCTGAAATGCGTTACGAAGCATCAAATATATTATTTTCGATCAAGATGCCTATACAGATGGATCTTAAAAAGAAAATGTTGATTGCGGATATAAGGGCGATTAAACCTTTTTTTAATGTTTTCAGCAGTACAATAGGTAGATCAAGCAAAATTCTTGATAAACCATATATTGCTAAAAAATTTCCTGAACGTGCAAATAAGCTGCCATTGAAAGAGTTAATGCTTGCAGCGCCAAAGGCAATTGATGATGGTTATGCCAGTTATGATAAAAAAGCTTTTGCACATTTATCTATAGATGAAGCTGGAAAAAAAATAGGAGCTCATTATCGAATTCGGCTCAACTCCACTGATGAGCAAGATCGGGTAATGCTAGCTGCTATTTTTGATAGCTTGAGTGAGCAATTAAAGCAATCAGAAATACGAGAAACAAGTTCAAATGCTCGAGCTGATCAGTCACAGCAAAAAAACTATGCTGCTGTGCAAAAATTATTGACTGAAAAACGTGAGCAAGTACTGAATGATAAGCTGGATAAACTTAAATATGACTCTGCAATAACGGATTTCTATTTAGATGACCGGGGGCGTTTGCTTGCAATGCATGAAATGTATAGATTTATCTTTGATAATTCAAGAATTAGTCGAAATAAAACAATCAATACTTCGTTGTGGATTGAATTTGATTATACGTCTCATCCTAAATTTACGCTCAATCAAACTCCGGAAAATACGGCTTATCGCCATAATAAATAATATCAATTTATTAAAATTTGGTTTTTAGATACTTTTTAATTGAATAGATTTGTGTTTTGAAAATGCCAGTGCTGTTATGCGCTGGCATTTTTTATCGATATGACCTTTGGTCATGTGAATGATTTTGTTATTCGTTTGTTGGTAATAATGGATATAAATTTGGATTATGCTGCTATCCGTTCAGCGCCGTGATATACCCAGATAAGTAGCAAATATGTGATGCATTCCGTGCAGATTTAAAATGGTGAATACCTGTTTTTTAACATATTTGCTTACAATCATCCATTGCTAGCTGGTAAGTTATGGCACATTTTGTGGGCTGACGAGTACAGCACTGTAGGCGCAACCTGCGGTAGGATTGGGCTGGATTGGTTAAGGCAATACTGCAACCAGTCTATGGCTTTTCACCAAGGGGTACTATTTTTTGTTTGTTATCTTTAATGATGGTGCTTGATAAACCGTTTTATTGGTCAATTTTGTTTATATGTACAGGTTTACGGCTTTGCTGATACGCAAGCCTGTTGTATACATGACTTCAAGTAATATGTTGTTGCGCACGCCATAAGCAGTATCAGTATCTGGAATCGACAATAAGCCTTTTATTTGCGTTTCGGAGGTGATATCGGGTAAACACAGGTCTTTTTTAGGTATTTGGCGTTGTTTGATAGACGCATCTATGCTGCGAGTGTATTCCTGTAGCCAGCGGAATAGTTTTTACAGGCCGAAAATGCGCTGGCTTGTAAGAAGATTTTTTCTTCTCTGTTCAATATTGCGTAAGCTAGGGAAAATGAGTCGATATTAAGCCAGTATAGCGTCAGTTTACCCAGTAGACGAGTTAGTTATCGGTGTGAAAGCAGTTAATGGCTATGCGATAATAATGCATTCTGTTGGCGTAAATTAGTGTGGATTAGGAAGAGCAATGGCTGCTAATGTAGTAGAACAACCGGCGATGATGGCTGATGACAATCAACCCGTGCAGCGTTGGGCATTAACACTGGCTTATGATGGTGGTGCATTTCATGGCTGGCAAAAGCAGCCGGATGGTTTGTATACCATTCAGTCGGTACTGGAAGCAGCCTTAAGCGCTATTGCGGCAGAACCGATTAATGTTGTGGTAGCTGGCCGCACGGATGCCGGTGTTCATGCTACAGGGCAGATTGTACATTTTGATACCCATGCACAGCGTAGTGCCGAAGCCTGGCTGCGCGGGACGAATACGGCAATGGATAAGAATATCCGTATTGTGAAAGCGCAGCCGGTAGCTGCTGAATTTCATGCCCGCTTTGATGCGTATGGACGTCGCTACCGCTATATGCTGGAGTCCAGTCGGGTACGTATGCCGCAATTACGTGGGCGGGTTGGCTGGACTCACTATCCGCTGAACATGGGATTGATGCGTGAAGCCGCGGCGATGCTGATTGGTGAACACGATTTTTCCAGTTTCCGCTCCAGTGACTGTCAGGCTAAGTCACCGGTAAAAACCTTATATGAGCTAAGCCTTGCTGGCAGCCCTGAGTTGATGGCGATTGATTTTCATGGCAGTGCCTTTGTGCACAATATGGTACGCAATATTGTGGGCGCACTGGTGTATGTAGGCGCCGGTAAGCTGAGTGTGGCCGGTTTTGCTCAATTGGTGGCCGCGAAAAGCCGCCGTCTGGCACCGCCAACGTTTATGCCCGATGGGCTGTATCTTACTGGTGTAGATTACCCGCAACAATGGGGGGTGGCTACGGCAACTCTGCCGGTGTGGCTATGGCCGTATCTGAGTTAATACGGCTTGTGGCCGGCAGATTTTAAAAAGGGCTGGATATGAAAATTCGGAGCAAGATTTGCGGGATGACGCGGGTGGAAGATGCACTGCTGGCTGCACGGCTGGGCGTGGATGCCATCGGATTGATTTTTTTTGCCGGCAGCAAACGGCATGTCACTCTGCAACAGGCACAGGCAATTGTGCGTGCTGTACCGCCGTTTGTCACGGTAGTTGGTTTGTTTGTTAATGCCAGTGCGGTCGAGGTACAGGAAGTATTGGCGCATGTGCCATTGGATGTATTGCAATTTCATGGTGATGAGGGTGCTGAATTCTGTCGCCAGTTTCAACGTCCGTATATTAAGGCAATAAGGGTGTGCAATACGGGTGATATTGAAGCTGCTATTGCCACGTATACGGATGCGCGCGCGTTATTGTTTGATGCTGCTGTCGCTGGCCAGTATGGTGGTACGGGGCAGACATTTGATTGGCAGATATTGCCGCGGCAGCTAAATCGGCCGTGGATTCTTTCTGGCGGGCTGAAGCCGGAAAATATTGCTTCTGCGATTAGGCAAAGTCATGCGCAGGCTGTGGATGTGTCCAGTGGTGTGGAAATCACAGCCGGAATTAAGGACGGGCAAAAGATGCAGGCATTAATGGCTGCAATTAATAGTTTTGGGCTGTCTGTGGACTAATATTTGTACTGTAGCTCCAGAAAATATTTATTATCTTATTGGGATTATTTATGCTGTTTCTTAACGCTCTTGTTCAGAATAAATTTAATTAATCGATTTAAAATGCACACCGATTTTATATTTTCTTGTTGGTAAATATTTTAATTATGCTGCTTGTTTTATCCTCTGCTCAGCTTGTTGCTGTACTGATATGAGTGTTATGCTATAAGAGTTATGTATTAATAACAGTTGTGTACATTTTAATTGTTGGTTAGTTAAATTTCACAGTTTTGTTATGGGTAGAATGTCAAAAAATAAGGGGAAGAATGAATCTTTCAGAGCATAAAGTTTTTTTACAGATGAAAGCAGATGTGCAGTCAGAAAAGCCGATAATTGAGTGGCAATCTTGTCCGGTAAGATTTTCTAAATTATTTAAATGGACAGGCCAGTATTTTAGTATTTGGAATGTAATTATATTTAGTTTGTATTTTATCGCTGAGCTACTTTTTATTTATAGTCTTTCGATTGTAGTATTGTTTATTTCAATCATTATTTATGCGATATGGATGCATAATAATAAGAAAACCTGTGCTATAAAGGAGTCTCATTTAGTCAGCCTAGATCGTAAAAATAGAACGATCACAGTAAGCAATGAGCAATATGCGATCAGGCAGCACCAGCTTACCGATAATTATTTTATCCGAGTTGAGTGTGCTTTACCTTATGGGCGTAAAGTTTCATCATATAAACCACCACTTTGGCGCAGAGGCAGGCTAGTAATCAAGGATGAAAATCTGAAAACTGCTGAGATCCTGTTTGAATATTTCTTCTGTGACGTTGACGCTTTGAAGCAATTGATTGAGGTGGCAGATATTCTTGCTAAAGAATTGAATATTATCCGTGCACAGGATTATGTTATCAATAAAATATATTGAGTATTAGTGGTGTTTGGCTACGCAGGCTTCGGCCAAGGGAGATGATAATAATACGCAGAGTACAACAAGTGCTCAGAACTATCAGGGAAGAACCGGAGCATGGACAAATAATACTGCAATGGCAAGGATACGCTGATTTACAAGGAAAAGATAATCTGTTTGAGAGTGAATTAAGGTACGGCTGTTTGTTGGCTGCAATGCTTGTTATAAATTACTGTATTTGTAAATACTTTTTATTTGATACCTTTATTGCAGCAACTATGTTGAATGCGGTTTTTGTATTGTTTATGTGGCTTATTCGGTGCGTAAAACGTAGCTGTTCAAAACAGCTCGGCGGATTATATTGGATCGGGCGGATAGGACATTAGCGGTAATGACGCCAAGTGGGCGTAAAATGGAATACCAGCCAGAGTGAAGCTGGGGCTTGTAGGTTGTCCGCAGCAACTGGGGCTGGAATGAAAAGTTGTTTTTTAAGTACTCAGAAAAAACAAAGATTCTGTTACTTGAATATCCCAGAGCATTAACCGTTCATGAGAAACAGGTGGGTGCATTTGCTCAGAAACTGGCAGAAAATTTTGATATTCATTATTTTAATTGCTGTGCCAAAGAGGTAATCAGTCAGATTGATACTAGATTAAAAATTTATGGTGAGTGTATTCAGGCTGTTTAACTGGTGGATATACAGGCTGATAGTGAGCAGGATTAGTCTTCTCTTTTGAGTCAGATACTGGTAAATCCCCGTTGTCAGTCAACTGCTAGGTTGGCGGTAACTGGGATTTTGTTGTTATTTGGCAGGGTGAAATGGTTTTATTTATTCTGAATTAAGTATGGATAACAGGATAATGAATTTAAAAAATGTTAATATGGCTGAATAGTTTTACTTTGCGGGTAAATTGTTGCTCAATGGAATGAAATATGGAAAATTATCACTATCCAGATGAACAGGGTTTTTTTGGTGAGCATGGTGGGCTGTTTGTGTCGGAGACGCTGATTACAGCTTTAACTGAATTAAAACAGGCTTATTATGCAGCGAAGGCTGATCCGGCGTTCTGGGCGCAGTACTATGAGGATTTAAAATATTATGTGGGTCGTCCCAGCCCGGTTTACTATGCCCGTCGCCTGTCTGCCTATCTGGGTGGGGCACAGGTTTATCTGAAGCGGGAAGATTTGAATCATACTGGTGCACATAAGATTAATAATACGATTGGTCAGGCTTTGCTGGCGCAGCGAATGGGTAAGAAGCGGGTGATTGCTGAAACCGGTGCCGGTCAGCATGGTGTGGCTTCGGCTACGGTAGCGGCGCGCTTTGGTATGCAATGCACGGTGTTTATGGGCACGGAAGATATCCAGCGTCAGGCGCCGAATGTATACCGGATGAAGCTGCTGGGTGCACAGGTGGTAGGGGTGAGTTCTGGTTCGTGTACCCTGAAAGACGCTATGAATGAGGCTTTGCGTGAGTGGGTGGCGCGGGTAGATGATACCTATTATATTATTGGTACGTCGGCAGGCCCGATGCCATACCCGGAGATGGTGCGCGATTTTCAGTGTGTCATTGGCAATGAAGCGAAAGAGCAGATGCAGGAAGCTATCGGCCGCCAGCCGGATGTGGCTGTGGCCTGTGTCGGTGGCGGTTCAAATGCCATAGGTCTATTTTATCCTTATATTAATGTACCCGAAACGCGGCTGGTTGGGGTTGAGGCTGGTGGTTTGGGTTTATCCGGTCATCAGCATGCAGCACCTATCAGCTCACGCAGTCCGATGGGCGTATTGCATGGTTTTCGCAGCTATCTGATGCAGGATGAGTATGGGCAGGTTGTTTCCACTCATTCTGTGTCTGCTGGTCTGGATTATCCGGGTATTGGCCCGGAACACAGTCTGCTGCATGATATTGGCCGGGTGCAGTATGAAGCAATGGGTGATGAGGCAGCCATGGAAGCTTTTCATTTGCTGTGTCATCAGGAAGGTATTATTCCGGCACTGGAATCCAGCCATGCGCTGGCTTGGGCGGTGGCTAATGCGCCGAAGATGAGCAAGGATGAGGTAATTCTGGTGAATCTGTCTGGCCGCGGCGATAAGGATATCAATACGGTAGCCCGGCTGGATGGAATTAATCTGTGATTATTCGGGTTGCTGCGCTATGCTGGAGGCCAGATAATAATTATTTGTTGTGTGTATGAGTAAGTGTATTAAGCTGTCTTCTGTGCAGATTTTTCTGATGGCTCTGGCCATCGGTCTGGCGGTGGCCAGTAATTATTTTGTGTTTCCGCTGATTGAGGTAATGGCACGCTATTTTGGTCTGGATGTGGCCAGTAGCGGGATGCTGATTACGCTGACGCAGCTGGCTTATGCGCTCGGGCTGATTTTTCTGGTGCCGCTGGGTGATTTGCTGGATAACAAAAAGCTGATTGTGTCGTTGTATGCGGTGGTGAGTATCAGTGCACTGCTGATTGCGCTGGCACCGAGCTTGTGGCTGTTTGTTGCTGGCTTGCTGTTGGTTGGGGCTTTTTGTACGGTGGCGCAGATACTGATGCCGCTGGCGGCCAGTCTGACGGCTCCGGAGCAGCGCGGACGGGTGATTGGTACGCTGATGAGTGGACTGTTGCTTGGCATTCTGCTGTCACGTACTTTTTCTGGTCTGGTTGCTCACTGGTGGGGCTGGCGCATGGTCTATGTGCTGGGTGCGGCGATGCTGTTGCTAATGACTTTGATTTTGCAATGGAAGTTGCCTCATGTGCAGCGCGAGCGCAGTGCGCTGGGCTACTGGCAGACGCTGGTATCGGTATGGTCGTTGCTGTGGCGTACGCCGTTATTGCGTCAGCGTGGGGTACTGGGGGCGCTGGATTTCTGTCTGTTTTCGGTGTTGTGGACACCGCTGACGCTCTTGTTAAGCCATGCTCCTTATCATTTCAGTTTAAGTACGATTGGCCTGTTTGGCTTATTTGGTGCGCTGGGGATATTTGGTTCGAATGTGGGCGGCTGGGCGGCTGATAAAGGCCATACTTATGCGATGACGGTGGTGTGTGCACTGTTGTTTCTGCTTAGCTGGGTGCTGTTATATGCTGGTGGAGTGCATTTATGGGCGTTGATTGGCGGTGTGATACTGCTGGATTTTGCCATTCAGGCTTTGCATATTTGTAATCAGTCGCTGATTTATCGCTCAGATCCGGCACTGAAAGGCCGGATTGCTTCTGGCTATATGAGTATGTATTTTATTGGCGGGGTACTCGGCTCGCTTGCTTCTGCTATGGCTTATGCACATTATGGCTGGAGTGGGGTGGCACTGCTGGGTGGCGCGATTGCGCTGCTGATTTTGCTGTGTGCGCTGTTATTTAAATGTGAACATATGTCTTAGGTCTGTACGGCCGGTTTGGTGCTGGCTGGGCAAGTGGTTTGTATGACCTGCTCTGATTTGTAATTATTATTGTGAATAGGATTGTTTTATGTCTAATCATGCTGTGATGACTGTGATTGGTAAAGATCGTATTGGTATTGTTGCTGAGGTGGCTACGCTGCTGGCAGAACATCAGGTTAGTATTATGAATATCAGCCAGCAGTTAATGGATGATTATTTCACTATGATTATTTTGCTGGATACGGAACGCTGTACTTTGCCGCGTTTGCAGTTCAGTGAGTTTCTGGATAGTGAGGGTGAAAAACGGGGTTTGCACATCCGTGTGCAGGATGAGGCTTTATTTAATGCTATGCACCGGATTTAGGAGTTGTTTATGTCGTTTTCTATTCAGAATAATGAAATTCTGGAGACTGTACGCATGGTCTCTGATCAGCATTTCGATGTCCGTACGATAACTATTGGCATTGATTTGCATGACTGTATTGATACGGATATTAATCGTTTGAATGAGAAGATTTTTGCCAAGATTACTCGGGTTGGTAAAAATCTGGTGCAGACGGCAACTGAGTTGTCTGCCAGATATGGTGTGCCGATTGTGAATCAGCGCATTGCGGTAACGCCGATTGCGCAGATTGGTGCGGCTACTGGTGCAGATTCTTATGTTTCGATTGCGCAGACGCTGGATAAGGCAGCAAAGGCTATTGGTATTTCGTTTATCGGTGGTTTTTCTGCATTGGTACATAAAGGTATGAGTGCAGCGGATGAGGTGTTGATTCGTTCGATTCCTGAGGCTATGGCCTGTACTGATGTGGTATGCAGCTCGGTAAATATCGGTTCTACCCGTGCCGGTATCAATATGGATGCAGTCCGGCTGATGGGTGAAACCATCCGGCAGACGGCAGCAATAACGCCGGAAGGCTTTGGTTGTGCCAAGCTGGTGGTGTTTTGTAATGCTGTAGAAGATAATCCGTTTATGGCCGGTGCTTTTCATGGTGCGGGTGAGGCGGATTGTGTGATTAATGTCGGGGTATCAGGCCCGGGTGTGGTGTGCGCTGCGTTGCAGAATACGCAAGGCCTGTCTTTGACTGAAGTTGCCGAGCTGGTGAAGAAAACTGCTTTCAAGATTACCCGTGTGGGGGAACTGATTGGGCATGAAGCCAGTAAGATGCTGGGTATTCCGTTTGGTATTCTGGATTTGTCACTGGCGCCAACGCCAGCAGTGGGTGATAGTGTCGCCCGGATTCTGGAGGCAATGGGACTAAGTGTCTGCGGAACACATGGGACAACGGCGGCGCTGGCATTGCTGAACGATGCGGTAAAAAAAGGCGGTATGATGGCTTCCAGTGCGGTCGGGGGGCTGAGTGGCGCGTTTATTCCGGTATCGGAAGATGAAGGTATGATAGCGGCGGTAGAAGCCGGTGTGTTGACGCTGGACAAGCTGGAAGCGATGACTGCGGTGTGTTCGGTAGGATTGGATATGATTGCTGTGCCGGGGGATACACCAGCCAGTACGCTGGCAGGCATTATTGCTGATGAAGCGGCTATCGGCCTGATTAACAGTAAAACTACGGCAGTGCGGGTTATTCCGGTAACCGGTAAGGATGTGGGCGATTATGTTGAGTTTGGTGGTCTGCTTGGTCGGGCACCAGTCATGCCTGTGAAATCTGGTTCCTGTGAGGTATTTATTAATCGTGGCGGACGTGTGCCAGCGCCGGTGCAGGCAATGAAAAATTAAAGGTTGTGCCGCTACTGCATGTTATGATGCAGGCTATGACAATCAGCACTGGTGGTGTTGCAGGCAGTCAATATCCGGCTGCTTGCAAGGGGCGACAGCATGGTAGTTGTCTGGAAACACCACTGATGTGTTCGGGAATGAATAGAGAACGAAAATGAGTAGAATTCAACAGACCTTTGAGCGGCTGCATGGTCGCACTGCTCTGGTGTCGTACATCACTTGTGGTGATCCGAACCTGGCCACAACACTACAATTGATGCAGACGCTGGTTGCCAGTGGTACAGATATTATTGAGCTGGGCGTGCCCTTTTCTGACCCGATGGCGGATGGGCCGGTTATTCAGGCGGCAACTGAACGTGCTTTGCGCAATCATGTGTCTTTAGCAGATGTATTGCAGGTGGTAGCTCAGTTCAGGCAGGAAAATCAGACTACGCCGGTGGTTCTCATGGGCTATCTGAATCCGGTTTATCATATGGGCTATGAGCGCTTTGCACAGGCTGCTGCACGGGCTGGTGTGGACGGGGTGCTGACAGTGGATTGCCCGGCAGAGGCGATTGATGATTTGTATGTACAGTTACAGAAAAATGGGCTGGACTGTATTTTTCTGATTGCACCAACTACAACAGATGAGCGGATTAAGCTAATTGGCAGCAGAGCCAGTGGTTTTGTTTATTATGTGTCTCTTAAGGGTGTGACTGGTTCATCACAGTTGGATACGGCTGAAGTTTCGCGTAAAATTGATCATTTACGCCAGTTTATTCAGGTGCCTGTTGGTGTCGGTTTTGGTATTCGTGATGCTGACAGTGCCCGTCGTATCGGGGCGATAGCAGATGCGGTAATCGTTGGCAGTCGCTTTGTGCAGACGATAGCTGAGCATGCTGGTCGTGAGGCTGAGGCTCTGGCATCTGTTGTTGCCGAGCTCAGGCAGGCGCTGGAATAATCTGTGCAGAGTCCTAATTCTGCATGGTAGCCTGTTACAGGCTGCCGGCAAATAACCGGGAATGAAAAAATGAGTTGGTTAGATAAAATCCTGCCACCTAAGATTAAAAAAGATCCTGTGGCCAAATCCGCAGGTATCCCTGAAGGATTGTGGCAGAAGTGCCCGTCTTGTGCGGCAACTTTATATGCCACGGATTTAAAGAAAAACATGGAAGTGTGCCCAAAATGCGGGCATCATAATCCGGTTTCGGCGCGTGAACGTATCCAGATGATGCTGGATGAGACTAAACAGTATGAAATTGGTGCTGATATTAGGCCGATTGATATTCTGAAGTTCCGTGACAGTAAGAAATATACTGATCGCCTGAGTACAGCACGCAAGCTGACACAGGAAGATGATGCGCTGGTGGTGGTACGAGGTACCATGGATGGTGTACCGGTGGTTGTGGCGGCGTTTGAATTCAATTTTATCGGTGGTTCAATGGGTTCGGTTGTAGGTGAACGTTTTGTGCGCGGTGTGCGTGAGGCGGTGAAGCATAACTGTACCTTTATCTGTGTGGCTGCTTCTGGCGGTGCACGGATGCAGGAGGGCTTGAATTCGTTGATGCAGATGGCCAAAACCTGTGCTGCATTACATCTGCTTACTGAAAAATCGCTGCCGTTTATTTCTGTTTTAACTAATCCGACTATGGGTGGGGTATCAGCCAGTTTTGCCTTTATTGGTGATGTGGTGCTGGCCGAACCGAATGCGCTGATTGGTTTTGCTGGCCCACGGGTGATTGAGCAGACGGTACGCGAGACTTTGCCTGAAGGTTTCCAGCGTGCGGAATTTTTGCTGGATAAAGGGGCAGTCGATCAAATTGTTGACCGGCGTGAATTGAAAGAGCGCATTGTGCGCCTGATTGGTTTGCTACGTTCACAAGCTAGTGACGATGCAGCCTGATGGGTATTTTTTGTTGAACTGAATGATTAACCTATAGCCGCCCTGAAATGTTGTTTCAGGGCGCTTTTGTTTGTCTGGCAGGCGGAAACATGTGCGAAGTTGGCAAAACTGTAAACTGAAGTGTGTTCGTTCGGATTAATATTGCCAGACATTCTTTATCAAATAGTGATAACCGGCTTTTTGCGGATTGGGAAGAGTGGTACAAACTTTTGCTTTATGCCTGTAATTGCGCCAGTAATACAGGTACATGGCTGTGGGCAATGTCTTTAGCTGCGGTTAGTAGCCATAATTGCTGGTGTTGCTGATGCAGTTGTTGCAGTGTTTGTAATGCCTGCTGCTGTTGCGGCTGACACAGTTCCTGCTGATAAAGCTGGCAGAATTCGCTGTAGCGACTGGCCGGATTTTGATGCAGCCATTGTCGTAACTGGTTTGAAGGCGCAATAGTCTTAATCCATTCTACTGTGCTTAGTCGGGCTTTGCTGATGCCACGTGGCCACAGGCGGTCAATTAATACGGCTGGTTGCTGGTGCTGGTAGATGTAAACACGCTGAATGCTATACATGGCTATTGAGCTGAATTTTAGAAATGATTAATCATAATTTCTGAAATTCGTTGCGGCAACTGTTATGACGGCAATGACAGTTGAGAATATATTCAGATGCTGTGAATGGGTTGGTTAATGCTGATGTTGATAAATGCTATGGCTATGAGCAATATGCAGGCCGTACTGGATTATGGATAGAATAAAAAAAGCAGCCACAACTGGCTGCTTTTTGCTATAGATGCTGGTTATTTCTGGTTGTCGTTCAATTCCTGCTCTAAATCGTTTTTACGCATCAGGCCGGAAATAGTCTTACCATTCGGGAATATCATGGTAGGGGTACCATTAAAGCCGAATTTGTCCCCCAGTTTCATGGTTTCAGCTACTGGATTGTTACAATCGGCTACGCTAGCAGGCTCTTTGCCATGACGCATCCAGGCAGTCCAGGCTGTGGTGCGATCTTTCTGACACCATATCTGTACTGATTTTTTCTGTGCTTTCGGGTGCAGTTCGGGTACGGGCATGAGAAAAGTATAGACAGTAACGTTATCAATCTGGGCGATTTCTTCTTCAAGCTTTTTACAGAACGGGCAATCAGGGTCAGAAAATACGGCCATAATACGCTGTCCGTTACCACGAACTTCCTTGATGGCTTTATCCAGTGGCAGTTGGTCAAAGTCTACTTTGGATAATTCACTTAAACGCTGTTCGGTCAGATTCTGATGGCGTTGTAGGTCAAGTAGGTTGCCCAGCATGATGTAATCGGCATTTTCGTCGGTGTAGATAATCTGATTACCGGTAATTACAACTTCATAAATACCTTTAAATGGGGTGGTATAGATATTCTGTATGTTTAATTCCTGTCCTTTGAATGCTTTTTGCATTTTTTTTATCAGGTTTTCGCTAAGCTTTTTACTGGTGTTGGCATCAACAGTCTGGCCGATTTCAGTTGTTGCGTTACTGGAAGCGGATGCGCTGATGCCAGAAGCGGCACTGGCTGCTGAACCGGTATTGTGTACTGGTGTACCGTCGCAGGACGCGATTAAGGGTATGGTGAGCAGGGGGGCAAGCCAATGCCATAAGCAGGATTTTTTCATATTGAAAGGCTTTTACTTTTAGTTAATGGTTAATGAATGATTTGAAATTATATGCTGCTATTATGCACAAGCGGTGGATTGCATGAAAAGATTTGTGTGAAAACTGTCGCTATTTTGCTGCTGGCCATTTCTGAAATCAAACGGGCTGCAATCTGTTGTGTGATAGCTGCACTGAGTGTCTATAGTTGTATAGTCTGCTTGTTAGTTGTTAAGTATAAGGCAATCAAGCTGGGTATGTAATGTTGTTTTGCTTGTGAAACGGTTGGCGTGGCAACCGGCTTCATGCCACAATACTTGTTTGTTAACTAATGTGAATACATGCCATGACTCCGATTTTGGCTTTCGATATTGAAACCGTTCCAGACGTAGCCGGTATTCGTGTGCTGAATCATTTGCCGGCAGAAGTAAGTGATGCAGAGGTGGTGGAATTTGCCTTGCAGCAGCGACGTGCTAAAACTGGTGGTAATGATTTTATGCAGCTGCATTTGCAGCAGGTGGTGGCCATATCATGCTGTATGCGTTGGGGTGCGGATAAAATCCATATTGGTAGTATCGGCACACCTGAAGACAGTGAAGAAACACTGATTGCGCGCTTTTTTGAGTTGATAGAAACTCATACGCCACAGCTGGTAAGCTGGAATGGTGGTGGTTTTGATTTGCCGGTATTGCATTATCGTGCTCTGATTTATGGTATCAGTGCTGCGCGTTACTGGGATATGGGGGAGGGGGATTTTGGCGACAGCCGCGATTTTAAATGGAATAATTATATCAGTCGCTATCATGCGCGCCATTGTGATTTGATGGATTTACTCTCCTTATATCAGGCACGTGCCTGTGTGCCACTGGATGACATGGCCAAGCTGTGTGGTTTCCCGGGGAAGCTGGGTATGGATGGCAGTAAGGTATGGGCGGCCTATCAGCAGGGTGAGTTGGCGCAGATTCGGCACTATTGTGAAACCGATGCTGCCAATACTTATTTAATGTATCTGCGCTTTAATCTGTTGCGCGGATTTCTGAATGCGGATGAGTACGAGCAGGAAATCCGTTGCCTGAAAGCTTATCTGAACGGGCAACAGGCACCACACTGGCAGGAATTTCTGGCTGCATGGGGAAGCTCAAGTTGACTATCAATGTGAAAGAACCGGGTGCCGGGATGATGGTTTGTGTGGGGTATTTGCTGATATGAGTATGCACAGGCTGGTGCTGATTGGGGTAGGCCTGATTGGTGGTTCGCTGGCACTGGATTTAAAACGTGCCGGATTGGTAGACAAGGTAGCCGGTATTGACATTGATGCAGATAATCTGACCCGGGCTGTGGAACGACACGTAATTGACTATGCCTATACACGGATTGATGCTGAGAGTGTGGCTGATGCTGATATGGTGTTGATTGCCACGCCGGTTAATACATTACCGCTAGTCTGTCGCGAGCTGGCGCCATATCTGCCTGAACAGTGTATTGTTACCGATGTGGGCAGTACGAAGCAGCTGGCACTACAGGCTTTTGCGTCTGAGCTACCGCATCACTATCCGCGCTGTGTTGCAGCTCATCCGATTGCCGGTTCTGACCGGCATGGTGCACTGGCGGCGCAGTTTGGCCTGTTTGTGCAGAAAAAATGCATTATCTGTGCGCATGAACATCAGGATGAAACAGCATTGCAGGCAGTAGTGGCGATGTGGCAGGCAGTACAGGCGCAGATTTATCATCTAGATGTGGCCAGACACGATGCGATTTTTGCAGCAGTGAGTCATTTGCCACATATGCTGGCTTATGCGTATGTTCACCAGTTGGCAGAAGCAGCGAATGCAGATGAGCTGTTGCAGTTTGCCGGTAGTGGTTTCCGTGATTTTACGCGGATTGCCGCTAGTCATCCGCAGATATGGACGGATATCTGTCTGGCCAACCGTAAGGTGCTGGCTGGTTTGTTACAGCAGCAACAGCAGGAGCTGGTGTATTTGCAGCAATGTTTGCAACAGGGTGATGCGCAGAAATTGACTGCTTTTTTTGCCAAAGCACAGAAAATACGCGAAGGCTGGCAGAATTAGAAAAAAAAGCACTGTAAGGGGTAATTGTGGCAGATAAAGACATTATTCTAGCTAAGTTGTGGTTGAATAAAGTATTTTTTGGTGTTTTTGACTGCGCCAGATAGATGCAGTTAATCAAATTTGCGGCATTTTTAATTAAAATGACTCTATTTTATCGAATTAATACAAAATATGACTTGCCATGCATGCGTATTTGATGCATAATTCGCTTCGTTAAATCAGCTCCTAGTTGGTTTAACAGTTTCTCCTCTATTTCTCCTTTGTAGACTTGGCGCACACTTAACCGTGTGCGCATTTTTTTATCTATTTTTCTTTATGCTTATGGAATATATGACTGGTTATGCCCGATTGCAGTATCTCTGCCTATATATGTGTCATCTGAAAATGTTGCTTTAGCTGATTGTTGCTCATGTGTATCAGAATATTTGTCACTTTGTCGATGCGGTGACTGGTTGGATAGTGCTATTGTCTGAACATAAATACTGCTAGGATAAATGTTTTATATTTTGAACAGGAAATGACGATGTCTGGTGAACAGAATCTGCGAATTCTGCTGCAATCAGCTGCGCCGCAGCATAATCCGGGGAAATATGTGTTCTGTACTGTGCAGCAGCCTGAACCGGCATTGTTGACTGCTGCTGTGGCTACTATGCAGGAGAGTGAGGGCACTACGCTGATTCTGCCACAGGCTGTGGCTGATGCACAGCAACTGGGCTATGAATATATTGCTGGCTGGATTACTTTGAAAGTGCATTCTTCTCTGGCGGCAGTAGGGTTAACCGCAGCGTTTTCGCGTGCACTGGCGCAGCAGAATATTAGCTGTAATGTGGTAGCTGGCTATTATCATGACCATATTTTTGTGGCTGATAATGATGTGCCGCAGGCTTTGCTCATTCTGAACAGTTTGGGTGAATAATTGTGGTCGGATAATGGGAATTTGGCTGGCTGATAGTAAAGCTGAATAATTGGCGGAAATGATGAATGTACAAATGTACAGATGATGCAATATCAAACTCCCTATACAAAAGAGATTGGTGATTTATTGCATGTTGTAGTTCATGTCATTGATGCTGATATTTACATGTAAGGCTAGCAGGAAGTATGGTGCTCTACATCTGCTAATCACCAATATGTAGCTGAATGATTGCACTGCATAAATCAGTGGATGGTTATGTTAAATGGCAGTTTGACAGGGTTTATCAAACCGATTTTAAAGCACTGAAAAATTGTTCCTGTGTCCTTATGTTTATTATTAAGTCAGACGTTGAGATGATGCAGCAAGGTAAGTTATTGCCGGAAGTAAATTAGGTTGCTGTTGTGCGGTACTCATACTGGTTGCTGGCATGACCGGCATTGCATGGTTAGGATGTGCTTAGGCGTTATCCACTGATTGAAACTGCTAGCTATAAACAGCAGCAGTTGTCTTTCCAATAGATTACTGTAGCCGAAAACAGGGCATTCACCACAGTTGATACAGTTAATCAGGGTGCGGGCTTACGGCTGGTTGCCAGAAGAGTAGATTCAGGCTCAATTGACCAGTACTTAATACAGCCGGCATTTATTCCAGATGTAACATCTGTTCTTCTTTTACTTCTTCCATAACAACATAACTGCGGCTTTCGGCTGCGGCTGGTAGTTGCAACAGGATATTGCCTAGCAGGTTGCGATATGCATGCATATTGGGCAGGCGTACTTTAATTAGGTAATCGTATTCGCCGGAAATCAGGTGACATTCCAGTACTTGCGGAATGGTCAGTACTTCACGGCGGAAATCTTCAAAAATATTGCCGGATTTGGAACGCAGTTTGATTTCCACAAACACCAGCAAGCTCTGGTTTAAGGCGCGTGGGTTCAGGCGTGCGTGGTAGCCGGTAATGATGTTTTCTCGTTCCAGTCGCCGTACGCGTTCGGTGACGGGAGTAGTGGACAACCCTACCTTGTCAGCCAGTTCGGTCATGGTGGTACGGGCGTTTTTTTGTAGTAAGGACAATATCTTCATGTCCACTTTGTCAATATGGTGCATGGTTTATCTATGATATAAATGTGATAATTTGTCAAAATACTCCTTTTTTTGGTTTAAATAAAGTGAAATTCACTATCATTCTTTGTTTACACTATGAAAAGTAACTAAATGGGCTGTTTGAGGATTATACAATTGAACGGCTGAGCTTATTCCGTTTGATTACTAAGGAGACGAGGGAATGAAAGTATTGATTATGGGGGCAGGTATTGTTGGGGTGAGTACTGCCTGGTATCTGGCTAAAGCCGGACATGAAGTTACTGTGCTGGAGCGTGCTGATCAGGCCGCGATGGAAACCAGTTTTGCCAATGCCGGCCAGTTATCCTATGGCTATACCACCCCATGGGCAGCACCGAATATACCGGCTAAGGTATGGAAATGGCTGTTCAGGGAGCATTCTCCTTTACTGATTCGCCCTGATGGCAGCCTTTCTCAATTGCAATGGCTGTGGCAGATGTATCGCAATTGTAATGCACAGAGCTATGCAACTAATAAAGAACGCATGGTACGTATTTCTGAGTATAGCCGTGAGATGTTGCAGCAGCTGGAGGCAGAAGAAAATATTCAGTATGAAGGGCGCAGGCAGGGTACTTTGCAGATTTTCCGCACGGAAAAAGAGGTGATCGACTCCCGTTCTGATATAGCTGTTTTGCAGGAATTCGGGGTGCCGTTGCAGGTACTCAATAGTGTTGCTGAATGTACGCAGTATGAACCGGCGCTGGCGCATATGGCCGGAAAGCTGGCCGGTGCATTGTATTTGCCTCAGGATGGTACGGGCGACTGTCATTTATTTACTACTCAGTTGGCCGAAAAATGTGCGGCTTTGGGCGTGAAATTTTTATACCGGCATGCTATTTCGGCCATCCATCAGGATAAATGCTCGATTAAAGGCGTGCAGGCTAATGGCCAGTGGTTTACTGCCGACCATTATGTCTGTGCGTTAGGTAGTTTCAGCCGCAATATGCTGAGCAAGCTGGGGATTAATCTGCCGGTTTATCCGGTGAAGGGATATTCACTGACTATCCCGATAATTGATCAGGATAAAGCACCGGTTTCTACGATTATTGATGAAACTTATAAGGTGGCGATAACACGTTTTGATGAACGCATCCGAGCTGGTGGCATGGCTGAACTGTCTGGTTATCGTATTCACCTGAACCCGAAACGCAAGGCGACGCTGGACTTAGTGGTTAATGATCTGTTTCCGGGCAGTTGCCATACTTCTGAGGCTTTTTTCTGGAGTGGTCTGCGCCCGATGACACCGGACAGTACGCCGATTATTGGTGCCAGCCGTTTTGTGAACCTGTCGTTGAATACTGGCCACGGTACGCTGGGCTGGACGATGGGGCTGGGTTCGGGAAAAATTCTGGCAGATTTAATTAGTGGGGTTAAGCCGGAAATTGAAACCAGTGATTTATCGTTGGCGCGTTATGTTTAAGCAAACAGTATCGTTTGAATAAATGTATTTGTCTGTGTGGTACTGGTGCCAGAAAATGCAGTTTTTTAAAGATATACAAGAGCTGTAAGAGCTTTATTATGTTTAATATGTTATTGATTTGTCCTGTTTGTGGATAAGGTATATATACGGCCAATGATAAAGTTCTGTTACGGGAAGTTGCTCCTGTTGGCCGGATTATAGAATTTGATACGCTAACGGCTACGCACCGAACACAGGTGAATGAACTGCATGATTTTCATGATGGTATGGCTGTTGACCGACACCTCCAGCGGCTGTTTTATTCGAGCATGGGACGGATAAAGGAACCGGAGTCACTTGAATTTTTTCAGGCTGATGGCATGATTGCAGAAGTTTTGCTGGATGAGGCTCATCGGCATGAGCTGGTGGGCAATGGTTTGTTTATCACTGGTAAACAGGTAGTGTTTGATGAACAAGAACAGCAGATTTACTGGTGTGGCCGTTCGGGACTGCGTGTCTGCTGTTATGATGTGGTAAACGGTAGAATAGAGGTACTGGTACAGACTGGTTTGTATCCGCGTGATGCGCATCAGTTCTGTGATCTATATTACAGATCTGGGCGGTAATCTGTGGCGGTATGATATACAGCAGCGCAGATCATTGCGTAAATTGGCATAATTTGGTTCGTTTACAGGGATTGCTTTGCTTAAACAATAAAATTTGGTAACCATGATAACAGGGGAGTCATTATGCGTCCGTTAGTTGCGCATATTCGTGTAAATCACTTACGTGATAATTTTCTGGCTTTAAAACAGATGCATGGCGGTGGAAAAATGCTGGCAGTGGTGAAAGCCAATGCTTACGGACATGGTGCAGTGCGTTGCGCTCAAGCGCTGGCCGATATGGCCGATGGTTTTGCGGTAGCTTGTATCAGTGAAGCGGTGCAATTGCGGGAAGCGGGCATACAATTGCCGATTGTGATGCTGGAAGGTGTTTTTGCCGCTGAAGAATATGCGTTGGTAGATCGTTACCAGTTATGGCCGGTTGTGGGTAATTTGTGGCAGTTGGAAACTCTGCTTGCTTATGACTGGCAAAAACCAGTAACGGTATGGCTGAAAATGGACTCGGGCATGCACCGTACCGGCTTTTTTCCACATGATTATGCACCAGCCTATCAGGCGCTGGCACAAAGTGACAAGGTAGCCGATGTGGTGAAAATGACCCATTTTGCCTGTGCCGATGAGCCCATGAAGACGATGACTGCTGAGCAGATTCACACTTTTGAGATGGTATGTGCCAATTTGCCCGGAGACGTGAGTCTGGCCAATTCAGCAGCGATAATGGCCTATCCGCAAACCCAGTGTGGCTGGGGACGAACCGGACTAGCACTGTATGGAGTTTCACCCATGGGTGGTGCGGATAGCCGCTTTAAGCCGGTGATGCGGCTGGTAAGCAAGGTATTTGGTGAGCGGGTGTTGCAGATGGGCGAACCGATTGGCTACGGTGCCAGTTTTGTTACTAATCGTTCAACCCGGGTAGGGCTGGTGGCCTGTGGTTATGCCGATGGCTATCCGCGCCGTGCTGCGACAGGCACGCCGGTAGCCATTGATGGCGTACGCAGTAGGGTTCTGGGGCGGGTTTCCATGGACATGATGACGATACAGCTGGATGACCATCGGCAGTCATTGGGTAGTGAGGTGGAATTATGGGGCGATGTTGTCAATGTGAACGAGGTGGCCGCTGCTGCCGGAACCATTGCCTATGAATTACTGTGTAATGTCAAACGGGCAGACATGGTATATGAATAAATTGCCATGGATTGTCAATTATTGGGTAAATGTTTGGCAAGACAGAAAAATTGGTTTATAAAGATGTAATATGTTCTCAGGCAGCCTCTCAAGCTGCCTGAAGTTATTTTTTTTGAGTTTATGATAATGGAAATAGAAACACTGAAACTGGCCAAGGCTTTGATTGCACAGCCCTCTGTTACACCAGATGATCATGGTTGCCAGCCGCTGCTGATGAACCGGCTAACAGCACTGGGTTTTCGCATTGAGACCCTGCGGTTTGGGGAGACTGATAATTTTTATGCGGTTTATGGCGAACAGGGGACACTGGTGTGCTTTGCTGGTCATACTGATGTGGTGCCGGCCGGAGATGAAAACTGCTGGACTTCGCCACCATTCACGCCTACCGAGCGTGATGGCCGGCTGTATGGTCGGGGTGCTGCTGATATGAAAAGCAGTGTTGCTGCTTTTGTCACTGCCTGTGAGCGCTTGCTAGCGCAACAGCCGGATTTGCCACTGCGTCTGGCCTTGCTAATTACTTCTGATGAAGAGGGCGACGGACATAATGGCACTAAACGCGTGGTCGAAATTCTGCAACAGCGTGGTGAGCATATTGATTACTGTATTGTAGGTGAGCCTACTGCTGTTGATACGCTGGGGGATATGATAAAGAATGGCCGGCGTGGTTCGTTATCCGGCACGTTACGGGTACATGGCCGTCAGGGACATGTGGCTTATCCGCATCTGGCAGCTAATCCTATTCATCTGGCCACAGCGGCACTGGCTGAGTTAACAGCCACACACTGGGATGATGGTAATGCCTATTTTCCGCCTACTGGATTTCAGATTTCCAATATTCATGCTGGTACTGGTGCTACCAATGTGATTCCGGCTGAATTAACGGTGCAGTTTAATTTCCGTTTTTCGACTGAATCCAGTGCCGAAAGTTTGCGCCAGCGTGTGCATGCCATTTTGGATAAGCATGGTTTACACTATGATTTGGACTGGGCATTGTCGGGACAACCATTTCTGACCGCAGCCGGGCGTTTAACCACCGTGGCACAGACAGCCATTGACCGTGTATGTGGAGTAACTGCACAGTTATCTACTACCGGTGGTACTTCTGATGGCCGCTTTATTAAAGCCATTGCCAGTGAACTGATTGAATTGGGGCCGGTGAATGCAACCATTCATCAGGTAGATGAGTGTGTGGATATTGCTGCCATAGCACAGTTATCGGCGATTTATGAAGATATACTGCAACAGCTTGCCCAGCCTGATTCCTGCCAATCTGCATAAGGAGAAAATAATGAGTCTTGTAAGCCAGAAACATTTTTTAAAGCTGCTGGACTATACACCAACAGAAATCCAGACGTTGCTGGATTTAGCCGCCAGACTGAAAACCGAGAAGAAAACCGGTGCAGAGCAGCCACGTCTGACGGGTAAAAATATTGCTCTTATTTTTGAAAAAACTTCTACTCGTACCCGTTGTGCCTTTGAAGTGGCCGCACATGATCAGGGTGCGCATGTAACTTATCTGGATAGCAGTGGCAGCCAGATAGGCCATAAGGAAAGTATTCGCGATACCGCAAGGGTTCTCGGACGCATGTATGACGCCATTGAGTATCGTGGTTTTGGTCAGGAGATTGTTGAGCAACTGGCCGAATATGCGGGAGTTCCGGTAATTAATGGGTTAACCAATGAATACCATCCTACGCAAATGCTGGCTGATTTGCTTACTATGAAGGAAAACAGCAGGAAACCTTTAAACCGGATTACCTATGCTTATGTAGGCGATGCCCGCTACAACATGGGTAATTCTTTGCTGGTGGCCGGTGCTCAAATGGGTATGGATGTACGTATTAGTGCCCCACGCGCTTTTTGGCCGGATGATAATCTGGTGGCACAGTGTCGCGAGATTGCGGCGCAGACAGGTGCGCGGATTACCTTAACAGAAGATGCAGCCGCCGCAGTTAATGAAGCTGATTTTATCCATACCGATGTCTGGGTATCGATGGGAGAGGCGAAAGAAATCTGGAAAGAACGTATTGAGCAGCTCACACCGTATCGGGTCGATGCCCGGCTGCTTGCAGCCAGCCACAATCCTGAGGTGAAATTCATGCACTGCCTGCCAGCGATTCATAATCGTGATACTCAGCTAGGGCAATGGCTGTTCGATGAATTTGCTCTGGATGGTGCGGAAGTGAGTGATGATGTATTTGAAAGTACCGCTTCTATAGTATTTGAGCAGGCGGAAAACCGGATGCATACGATTAAAGCCGTACTGGTGGCGTTACTAAACACCTGAACGGATTTAGCCTGTTGTTAATGGAGAAAATGGTTATGCAAGCTTCCCCCAATCAGTTACTGATTAATCCGCACTATCTGGCATTGCTGCTGGCGGTGATGGTGGCCATTATGCCATTTTCCACGGATATCTATCTGTCTTCTGTGCCAGAAATGGCTACTTCCTTACATGCACCGATTTATCAGGTTGAACGCAGTTTATCCAGTTTTATGTTTGGAGTAGCGCTTGGACAATTGCTTGGGGGAGCACTATCGGATATAAAAGGGCGCAAAGTTATTGCCATGATTGGCCTGAGTATTTATCTGCTTTCAGCCATTGCCATTGTCTTCATTGATTCAGCCGGCGAACTGCTGTTCTGGCGCTGGATTCAGGCTCTGGGTGGTGGCATGGCAACTGTCACTGTAGGCGCTACGGTACGTGATTTTTTTCAGGGCAATGAAGCGGCCAGAATGTTCGCTACCATAGGCATTATCACTCTGGCGGCACCGCTGGCTGCTCCGATGCTGGGTACAGCACTGGCCGCGCTGGGTGGCTGGCGTATTATCTTTATTTTTCTGCTCGTATATGCTCTGATCGTGCTGATGTGTGTGTGGCGGTTTATGCCACAGGTTAAAATGGACTTTCAGCCATTAGACAGTCAAATTTTTCATAAAATAAAACAGAATTTTTCTGTGGTTTTTCATGAGCGCGAAGCGCTTGGCTTCATGTTTTTACAGACTGCTGCTTTTGCGGCCATGTTTGTCTTTTTGACTGAATCTTCATTTATTTACATGAATATCTATGGCCTGAGTGCACATCAGTATTCTTGGGCTTTTGCCGCCAATATAATTACCATGATGCTGTTTAACCGGGTCACTGCCTATCGTTTGCGTACCACGCCGGCGCGAAATATTTTACTTAGTGGTGTGCTCCTGCAACTGGGCTGTAATTTATTATTAACCATGGTGGTGTGGAGTATGGATCGGCCACCGTTTTTCCTGCTACTGGCGCTAATCATGTTTTCCATTGGTTCGCAGGGGCTGATTGGTTCCAATACGCAGGCGTGTTTCATGAGCTATTTTCGTAAAATAGGCGGCAGTGCCAACGCCGTGCTGGGTACCATGCAGTTTCTGATTGCCGCTATAGTGGGCTGGCTGACTACATTGCTGCATAATGGTTCGACACATGTGATGCCGACGATGATGCTGATTTCCACCAGTTGTGGTGCCATTTTGCTATGTGTTTTGTCACGTAGTGCATGGCAGAAAAAACATAAATAATTCTGGGCAGCCGTAGCAGGCTGCCTTTTTCATGTCTTTCTTGAACAAACTATTAATAACACTACTAATTATGTCTGATAATGATAAACTCAAACCACATCGCGATGCCATAGACCAGATTGACAGCGAAATTTTGCGGTTATTAAACCAGCGTGCCGGCCATGCTCAGGCTATTGGTACGTTAAAAGGAGAAGGTATAGTATACCGCCCTGAGCGTGAAGCAGCGGTTTTACGCCGAGTACAGGAGCAGAATCCGGGACCATTATCCGGTCAGGCGGTTGCCCGTTTACAGCGGGCAATTATGAGCGAATGTCTGGCATTGGAACGGCCGTTAACTGTGGCTTATCTTGGCCCGCAGGGCACGTTTACCGAACAGGCTGCCATCAAACATTTTGGTCAGGCAGCACAGACACATCCGTGTGCTTCTATAGATGAAGGCTTTCGTCTGGTAGAAGCGCAGCAGGCTGATTACGTGGTAGCACCCATCGAAAACTCTACTGAAGGTTCAGTGGGGCGTACGCTTGATTTGCTGGTAACCACACCATTAAAAGCCTGTGGTGAAGTCAATTTGCGCATTCATCATCAATTGCTGCGTGCTGTTGCTTCTGAAAAGGGCATCAATAAAGTTTACGCGCATGCTCAGGCATTGGCACAGTGTCGTAACTGGCTGGATAAGAACTTGTCTGAGCAAGTGGTACGGATTGCCGTGGCCAGTAATGCTGAAGCAGCAAGGTTGGCGGCCGCTGACAGTGGTGCCGCAGCCATTGCCTCACTGATGGCTGCGAATCATTACCAGCTCCAGACACTGGCACAGAATATCGAAGATGAACCCAACAATACCACCCGTTTTCTGGTGTTGGGGCGCAATATCACCACTAGCAGCGGGTGTGATAAAACTACGCTGATTGTGGCTGCACCCAATAAGGCTGGTGCTGTACATGATTTACTCCAGCCTTTTGCAGACCATCATGTTTCCATGACCAAGCTCGAAAGTCGCCCTAGTCGTGGTGGTTTATGGGAATATGTATTCTTTATCGATATTGAAGGCCATCAACAGGATACAGCTGTAGCAGCAGCGCTGACTGCCTTGCAGCAGCGTTCGGCATTCTTGAAATTGATTGGTTCTTATCCGCAAGCTGTGATTTAAACGTAAAACAAATATTGGCCTGAAACAGGCGCAAATCACCTCTGGCATGGAGATAACAAGTATGAAAAATATCGTTGTATATTGTGGTTCCAATTTGGGACAGAACAAAGCCTATTTCGATGCTGCACAGCAGCTCGGACAGGAAATGGCACAACAGGGATACCGTCTGGTTTATGGTGGTGGCAATATCGGTCTGATGGGCACAATCGCTTCGGCCGTGCTGCAACATGGTGGTGAAGCCATTGGTGTGATTCCGAGTTTCCTGAAAAATATGGAAGGCGCACATCCGGGGCTGACTGAATTGTATGAAACAGCTAATATGACCGAGCGCAAAAACAAAATGATTGAACTGGCTGATGGTTTTATTGCCATGCCCGGTGGTCTGGGCACTTATGAAGAGTTGTTTGAAGTGTTATCACAGGCACAATTAAAGCTGCATCCTCATCCGGTTGGGATTCTGAATGTAGCCGGCTTTTTTGATCCGTTAATTCAGATGTTGCAAAATACCGTGACAGCCGGCTTCATGCCACCAGAAAACATGGATTTACTCTGCTGTGCCACCATACCGGCAGAACTGCTGGAACAGATGCGCCACTGGCAGCCACGGGATGCGGTGAAATGGGTTACCCCGCAATGGGCGCAGCAAACCAGAGAAACGCTATGTTAACTCTGGCGCTGCTTAATCACCTTATTCAGCAGAATGTAGAGCTCAAAACGCGCTGGCAGCAGCACCAGCAGCGGGTTATTGCATTGGTGTTACCCATGCTCACACTTAAGGGACGGATTGATGCACAGGGTTTCTGGCAGGAGGATTGTGCCGAAGCTGACACCACAATTACGATTGCCTCAAGCGCACTGAGTAAAATGCTCAGTGGCACACAGCCGGGTGTGGGCGATGTGCAGATTAGCGGTGACCGTGCACTGGGTATGGCCATTCTGCCGCTTATACAGGCATTACAGTATGACTGGCGTGATGACCTTGCTCGGCTGCTTGGTGATGCTGTAGGCGGAAAAGTGGCACTGGAACTGGAAAATCTCTATCAGCATGGCCGTGCAATCAGCCACAGTATTGCAGCGCAGGTAGCTGATTATGCGCGGGAAAGCGATGCTGCTGTGGTGGGGCAGATGCAATTGCAGCAGTTTGCTGCTCAGGTGGAGGCATTACGCGATGACAGCGCACGTCTGGCCGCCCGCATTGCTCGCTTGCAGCAGAAGCTTAACTAAACTCCACTATGCCCGAACAGGATATAAGCCGTTACTGTAGCAAAGAAACGGCTCTGGTATAATTTCGAGAATTTTTACTGGATTTCAACGATACATCAATCATGACACAACAACGCAAAATACTGGTTACCTCTGCCTTGCCCTATGCAAACGGGAACATTCATCTGGGGCATATGGTTGAACATATTCAGACAGATATCTGGGTGCGTTTTCAGAAAGCCCGCGGACATGAGTGCTACTACGTCTGCGCTGATGACACGCATGGTACGCCGGTGATGCTGGCTGCACAAAAACAGGGTGTAACACCAGAAGAAATGATTACCAGAGTACGTCAGGATCATCTGGCAGATTTTACTGGTTTTGGTATCGGCTATGATAACTATTACAGTACCCATTCTCCTGAGAATGAAGCCTTATCCCGCAGCATCTATCTGGCTTTGAAAGCCAATGGCAAAATTGAAAGCCGTACCATTGAGCAGTTGTTTGACCCGGAAAAAAACCTATTTCTGCCCGACCGCTTTGTTAAAGGTGAATGCCCGAAATGTCATGCGCAGGATCAGTATGGCGACAATTGTGAAGCATGTGGTACTACCTATAGCCCAACCGAGCTGATTAATCCGTATTCTGCCATTTCTGGTGCTACTCCGGTGCTGAAAGAATCAGAACATTTCTTCTTTAAGCTAGGGGAGTGCGCTGATTATCTGAAGCAATGGACTGCCGGCAACACCCAACTGGCAGATGGCCGCCAGCAGCCACATTTGCAGGCAGAAGCCCTGAATAAAATGAATGAGTGGCTTCAGGATGATAATCTGAGTGACTGGGACATCAGTCGTGATGCGCCTTATTTTGGTTTTGAAATTCCGGATGCGCCCGGTAAATATTTTTATGTCTGGCTGGATGCGCCTATTGGTTACATGGCTTCGTTTAAAAATCTGTGTGAGCGCAGCGGAGTGGATTTTGACCAGTGGTTCCGTGCTGACACCGATACCGAAATGTATCATTTTATTGGTAAGGATATTCTGTATTTTCATGCACTATTCTGGCCGGCAACGCTGCAATATGCAAACCTGCGTGCACCGACAGGCGTATTTGCTCATGGTTTTCTCACCGTAGATGGGCAGAAAATGTCCAAATCGCGCGGGACTTTCATTACAGCACGCTCCTATCTGGAACAGCGTCTGAATCCGGAATGGCTGCGGTATTATTTTGCGGCCAAGCTCAATAGCAAAATTGAAGACCTGGATTTAAATCTGAACGATTTTATTGCCCGTGTTAACAGCGATTTGGTTGGTAAATACGTAAATATTGCTGCCCGTGCTGCTGGGTTTATCAGCAAGCGTTTTCAGGGTAAATTAACCGATGTCAGCACCAGTAAGCTGTTGCCACAGTTACAGGCACAAAGTGAAACCATTGCAGCCTGCTTTGAAGCACGGGAATATGCGCGTGCCTTGCGTGAAATCATGGCACTGGCCGATGTGGTGAATGAATATGTAGATGCCAACAAGCCATGGGAGCTGGCACGGCAGGAAGGTCAGGAAGTGCGTTTGCAGCAGGTATGCAGCGAGCTGATTAATGCTTTTCGTATCCTTACTGTTTATCTGTCGCCAGTATTACCGCAGCTGGCTACTGAAGCGGCAGCTTTTCTGAATGTGGCGCCTCTAAGCTGGATAGACAGCACATCTTTATTGCCAGCAGGTCACAGTATTAATGTCTATCAACACTTGATGCAGCGGGTGGAACAAAAGCAGATTGATGATTTGGTGGCGGCTAATCGCCAGAATATCCAGCCAGCACCAACAGTTGCTACTGCCGCATATGAAGCTGTGGCTGCTACAGCTTCCTTTGATGATTTCATGAAAATCGATATGCGTGTGGCCAAAGTGCTGGCATGTGAAAAAGTTGAAGGTAGCAGCAAACTGCTCAAATTTCAGGTTGATCTTGGCTTTGAACAGCGTACGATATTCTCTGGTATTGCAGCCAGCTATCCTGAGCCCGAAAAACTGGTTGGACGCATGGTAATCGTGGTGGCCAATTTTGCACCGCGTAAAATGGCCAAATTCGGTATGTCTGAGGGCATGATTACTTCGGCTGCCGGTAATGGCAAACTGTTTTTACTGGATGTGGACAGTGGAGCTGAACCGGGTATGAAAGTCGGCTGATTATTCATTCTCAAAAAAACAGACCAGTTGATATTAACTGGTCTGTTTTTTTGTGTCTAAACAGAAGAGCTTATACTTGAATGAAATGATTATTTCAACACTTCATGCAAGCGCTCTGAATCCAGACCTTTTTCCCAGCGTGCAACAACAATAGTGGCACAGGCATTGCCAACCAGATTGGTCAGGGCGCGGCATTCAGACATAAAGCGATCAATACCCAGAATCAGCGCCATTCCTTCTACCGGCACAGACGGTACAACGGATAATGTGGCCGCCAGTGTGATAAAGCCGGCACCGGTTACCCCTGCTGCACCTTTGGAACTAAGCATCGCAACCAGCAGCAACAATATCTGTTGTTCCAGTGTCAGATCAATATTACAAGCCTGCGCGATAAACAACGCGGCCAGAGTCATGTAAATATTCGTACCATCCAGATTGAAAGAATAACCGGTAGGTACCACCAGCCCAACAATCGATTTCTTGCAACCAGCTTTTTCCATTTTTTGCATCAGCGTAGGCAGGGCGGCTTCAGATGAGCTTGTGCCTAGTACTAATAGCAGTTCTTCCTTAATGTATTTCACCAGCTTGATAATAGAAAAGCCGTTATAGCGTGCTACAGTACCTAAAACAATTAGAATAAACAATACTGAAGAAATATAGAAAGTCAGAATCAGATAGAGCAGATTGCCAATGGAATCAATACCGTATTTACCAATGGTAAAGGCCATCGCCCCGAATGCGCCCATAGGTGCCGCACGCATCAGAATGGATACCATTTTGAAAACCGGTGCTGACAAATCGTGGAAAATATTGATCAGCGGGCGGGCTTTTTCACCAATCAATGCCAGAGAAACACCAAACAGAATAGCAATAAACAGGGTTTGCAGGATATTGCCATTGGTAAGCGGACTCATTGCTGTAGTTGGAATGATGTCCATCAGAAAACCAGTCAGACTGGATTCATGCGATTTCTGCACATATTCATGAACCTTGGCACTTTGGAGGGTGCTCGGGTCAATATTCAGACCGTGTCCCGGCTGGGCAATATTGGCCACAAGCAAACCAATAACCAGTGCCAGAGTAGAGAAAGTGAGAAAATAAACCATAGCCTTGCCGGCTACACGTCCCATGGTTTTCATATTGGTCATCTCGGCAATACCGGTTACCACGGTGAGGAAAATAACCGGGGAGATGATCATTTTGACTAATTTGATGAAAGCGTCGCCCAAAGGCTTCATGCTTTCGCCAACACTGGGGAAAAAGTTACCAAGTAAAATACCAATAATAATGGCGATAATTACCTGTACATATAGAATCTGATACCACCGCTGTTTTTTTGGTGGTGGATTCATTTCCTCAATTTCGAGTGGTAACATGTTAATCTCTCAAGGATTAGTGTTTAAAAACTACAGGGTTTTAAAGTTATTGTGAGCAAT
Source organism: Snodgrassella gandavensis (assembly GCF_914768025.1). Lineage (GTDB taxonomy): Bacteria > Pseudomonadota > Gammaproteobacteria > Burkholderiales > Neisseriaceae > Snodgrassella > Snodgrassella gandavensis. Next base: position 131,979 of record NZ_CAJZCE010000004.1, read on the forward strand.
ATTGAGACATAGTTCACTGATTATAAAGCCTACGTAACTTAACGGAAAAGCATTATTAATTACTAAATGATAAACATACAGTCAAGAGAAGCATACTATAAAGGATTTTTTTATAAAAACATTAGTTTGGCAAAGATTTAATTCCGTTTACGATGATTTGTTTTGTTTCTACAAAGTATAAATATTATTCTTTATATTGTAATAATAAAGTCATTTGACATAAATTACCCGGTTGTAAAAAAACCGTCTGCTCATGTTGAACAGACGGCTTTAAATATATGGTCGGAGTGAAAGGATTCGAACCTTCGACCCCCTCGTCCCGAACGAGGTGCGCTACCGGGCTGCGCTACACTCCGAAAGAAGTTGTGCATTATAGGCAGCGCGGTGCACCTTGACAAGAGCAGGGCGCAAATTATTCTCAAAAAATGTCAAGGGGGTATCAGCCAGCATACAGCACAAACAGGCATGGCCTTTTTTTCAGTTGCGGCAATACTTTCATGCTTCTCCATGCTGCAATGCTCTGACTAATAATGGTTTGAGTGGGCATGGTTAAATCAGCCGCAATACACAGGCGGGTTTGCGGATGCAGACTGGCAATCGCATCAGCCAGTAAAGCATCATTCCGATAAGGTGTTTCAATGAAAAGCTGGGTTTCATTTTCCTGTCGCGAACGATTTTCCAGCACACGCAGGCGTTCAATACGTGTGGTTTTCTCCGCAGGCAGGTAGCCTTTAAAGGCAAAACACTGCCCATTGGCACCAGAGGCCATCAGTGCCAGCATGATACTGGAAGGGCCAACCAGCGGCATAACGGTAAAACCCGCCTGATGTGCCAGTGCTACCAGTTGTGCTCCCGGATCAGCTACTGCCGGACAGCCGGCTTCACTAAGTAGACCCATACTGCGGCCAGCCTGTAAAGGTTGCAATAATGCAGCAATATCGCGCTCTGCTGTGTGTTCGTTCAGCGTATGCAGATTCAGTTCACGAATCGGCGTGCGTACGCCAAATGCCTTTAAATGAGCACGTGCCGTTTTTTCGGCTTCAACAACAAAATCGGTCAGATTAACAATGTATTCCCGTTCATATGCAAGCAGACAGGGCGTGTCTGCCGTTCCTAGTGGTGTAGGAATCAGATAGAGTACAGGGCTGCTCATAAAATATTTATTCCTTCAGCCAGTAGAAAGTCCACCAGACGAAAAACCGGCAAACCAATTAGCGCATTTGGGTCTGTGCTTTCAATACGTTTAATCAACAGTGCGCCCAGTCCTTCACTTTTGGCCGCACCGGCACAATGTATTGCATCAGGTTCCAGCGTCAGATAATAATTAATCTGCGCATCTGTTAAAGTACGCATCATAACGCGCGTTTCATCAATATGTTGATGCAGGCGGTTTTCCGCAACATTCAGTACTGTCAGGGCACTGTAAAACACCACCTCCTGACCACTTAAAGAGTGTAACATCTGTTGTGCTTTTGCTACGGTTAGTGGTTTACCCAGTTGCTGTTCGTGACACCATGCTACCTGATCGCAGCCGATAATCAATGCATCCGGATAAAGACTGGCTAGCGAATATGCTTTACCACTGGCCAGACGCAAGGCAGTTTGTGGTGCGGTTTCGTCAGGTAGTGGTGTTTCCACAAAATCAGGGTTGACTGCCTCAAAAGGGATGTGCAATTGCTGAAGTTGCTGCTGGCGAAAACATGAACTGGAAGCCAGAATCAGCTTTTTCTCAATTGGCATAATTGCGAACTCATTGACATTAGAAGACTTAAATTATATCATCCGCCGTTTATGTTAGACCCTATTTTGATTGATACAGCCACGTTCACACGTGAACAGCAGCAACGCGGTGGTCAATTGCAGCTTCAGGCGCTTGACCGGCGGGTTTGGTCACATGAACTTTTGGCGCAACGCGATGGCATCATCCAGTATAAAGTCAGCGGTGGTATTGACCGCTGGCAGCGTCCTTTTATCGATATCAGCATAGAAGGTGAGTTGCAGCTGGTGTGTCAGCGCTGTTTACAGGCAGTTTCCTGGGCGCTGAATGACCAGTCGCATATAGTGCTGTTTGCCAGCGAACAGTTGCTGGACGAGGCCATGGCCGCTGATGAATCACTTGAAGGCGCAGTATGGAGTGCAGAATATAATCTTACTGCACTGCTGGAAGACCAAATTTTAATGGCGATTCCGGTTGCGCCGCGACATGAAGATTGCGATCACACTCTGGCAACCCAAACCAATCAAGACTCTGGCAATCCTTTTGCCAGACTGGCAGGACTGAAAAGCGGCCACTAACGAATTAACTTAAATTATCCAGGAGCTTTAACATGGCAGTACAACAAAACAAAAAATCACCTTCAAAACGTGGTATGCACCGTTCACACGATGGTCTGACCGCTGTACAGGTTTCTACTGACACCACTACTGGCGAAGTACATCTGCGTCACCACATTTCTCCAAACGGTATGTACCGCGGACGCAAGGTAATCAAAGCCAAAGGTGAATAATTCACACCTGTGATTATTAAATGCGTATGAAAGCCAGACATTGCATTAGCAATCACTGGCTTTTTTGTATCCATTGTTAGCAGGATAATTTATCCTGTTAAAATAAAATACTTCCACTTTTCCAGCAGCCATCAGTGGCCTGCTCTTTATATTGACCCGGGTTTCCCATGAAAAAAATCTGGTATAACTACGAAGACATACATCGTGCCATCAAACAGTTGGCAGAAAAAATCCAGAAATCAGAACATTCATTTGATGCAATGATTGCTATCGGTGGTGGTGGATTTATTCCGGCTCGTATATTGCGTAGTTTTCTGAATATTCCTGTATATACTGTTACTTTGTCTTATTATGACATCAACGACTGTCCGACCGACTGTCCACAGAAAATCCAGTGGACTAATGGTTTTGATGAAAAAATGAAAGACAAAAAACTGCTGATTGTTGACGAAGTGGATGACAGTCGAGCCACACTCGAATACTGTATTCGTGAATTACAGCATGAAGGTTTCCAGCAGCTAGGAGTTGCCGTATTGCACGAAAAACGCAAACCCAAAAAAGGGGTATTGCCAGCTGATTTACCTTTCTATAGCGCAATACAGGTTGATGACTGGTGGATTAATTATCCTTGGGATGCACTTGATATTGATGAGCACTATGAAAATGTTGCAGCCCAAACGACACCTGAGGCATAACATATGACCTTGAAAACCATCGCAGTTGATGCAATGGGCGGTGACTTTGGACTGGAGGTAACCATTCCGGGGGCGCTGACATTTTTACAGCAGCAAGCAGATGCGGCACTGATTCTCGTTGGTGATGAGACTAAAATCAGAAATGCATTAACTGAAGCTGGCGCCTCCATGGAGCGGATTACTATCTGTTCTGCCAGTGAAGTGGTAGGGATGGATGAAGAACCAACGTCAGCGCTGAAGAATAAAAAAGATTCTTCCATGCGTGTAGCCATCAATCAGATTAAGGAAGGTCAGGCGCAGGCTGCCGTATCGGCTGGTAATACCGGTGCCCTGATGGCCACCGCACGTTTTGTATTAAAAACTATTGCTGGTATTGATCGTCCGGCTATTGCCAAATTTTTACCCGGTCGCAATAATCATGTCACACTGGTACTTGATCTTGGTGCTAATGTTGATTGCAGTAGTGCTCAGCTTTTGCAGTTTGCCATTGTTGGCAGCCAGCAGGTAGCGGCGCTGTCGCCTGAAAATACCCGTCCGCGGGTGGGTTTGCTCAATGTTGGTACCGAAGATATCAAAGGTAATGCCGCCGTCAAGGAAACCCATCAGCTTTTACGGCGCAGCAATCTGAATTTTGTCGGCAATGTTGAAGGTAATGCCATTTTTACGGCTGAAGTCGATGTACTCGTAGTCGACGGTTTTACCGGCAATGCCATGCTGAAAAGTATTGAAGGTGCTGTTAAATTCATTGGTACAGTTGTTAAAGAGGAATTTACCCGCAGTTGGTTTAATAAACTGGCCGCTTTAATCGCGTTACCAGCATTAAAAGGCTTTAAACAACGGCTGGACCCACGACGCTTTAATGGTGCTATTTTTCTTGGTTTGCGTGGTGTGGTAGTCAAAAGCCATGGTGGCACCGATGCTACCGGTTTCTGTTTTGCACTGCAGGAGGCTTACAAGGCTATCAAGGCAGATTCAATCACGAAAATTCAGACCGGCGTAGCCCAGCAACTGGCTGCACTGGAAGAATAAATCATCCTGTTACAAAGGCAGACAAGTTAAATAACTTTGTTTAAAATGTGGCCTTTGTCGTAAATAAAGACTATGCCATGCTAAATGCTCATATTCTAGGTACAGGCAGTTATCTGCCTGCACGCCGTCTATCCAATGATGACCTGAGCAAAATTGTTGATACTTCTGATGAGTGGATTGCCACACGCACTGGTATCAAAGCGCGCCATATTGCTGCTCAAAATGAACAGACCAGTGATCTAGCTGTTGCTGCAGCAAAGGCCGCACTCGCCGATGCTGCTATAGCCGCAGATGACATCGATCTGATTATTGTCGCTACATCAACACCAGACATGACGTTTCCGGCTACTGCCTGTATCGTACAGAACAAACTTGGCATTTCTGGTTGCCCGGCATTTGATGTTCAGGCAGTCTGCGCCGGATTTATGTATGCAATGGCTACGGCCAACGCCTATATCAAAAGTGGTATGGCGAGCAAAGCACTAGTTATTGGTGCTGAAACTTTCAGCCGCCTGCTAGACTGGCATGACCGGCGTACCTGCGTACTGTTCGGTGATGGCGCCGGAGCCGTGATTCTGGGTGCCTCCGAACAGGAAGGTGGTATCATCAAGACCAGATTACAGGCAGATGGCGGCTATAGCCATATCTTGCAAACGCCGGGAAAAATTGCAGCCGGTGCCATTGAAGGGTCACCCTATCTTTATATGGATGGTCAGGCAGTATATAAATTTGCTGTCAAGGCGCTGGCCAATATTGCCAAAGAAGTTATTGAAGAGTCTGATTTACAGCCAGCTGATATAGACTGGATTATTCCCCATCAGGCCAATCTGCGTATTATCGAATCCACTGCCCGTCATCTGGGTGTACCGATGGACAAAGTCATTGTTACGCTGGCAGAGCAGGGTAATACCTCTGCTGCCTCTATTCCGCTGGCTCTGGATGAGGGGATTAAAAGCGGTCGCATCCAGCATGGCCAGACTTTATTACTCGAAGGTATTGGTGGTGGCTTTGCTTGGGGTGCGATTACCCTGAAATACTAATATCGTTCTTATCAGAGTTAGATTATGCTACCTCAATCTGCGTTAGCTAGTATGTATCCGGTTATCATGTCACCTAGTCATGATGGCCGTTACTTTGGTAATTATGTGCAGTCGTTGCTGGCTTTGGTGGCGGCGCATACCAGTGCTGGTTTTCCGATACAGGTATTTATGCATCAGGGTGAAAGTCTGATTACTCGGGCGCGCAATAATTGCGTAGCCGAGTTTCTGGCGCATCCTGAATGGACACACTTGTGCTGGATTGATACCGATATCGGCTTTTCACCGGAAGCATTTCAGCGCCAGCTGCTGGCAGATCGCGATATTGTTGCCGGCGTGTATCCGCTCAAATGTGAATCATGGCCAGCAGAAGGTATTGATGCGCATATGACTCAGCAGCAGTTCAATGCCACCTATACCCGCTATACCATCAATATCAGTCAGGCTGATACCAATAATGAAGTGCATGTACAGGTTGATGACGAAGGCTTTATCGAGCTTCCGGAGGCACCAACTGGATTCATGGTTATTAAGCGTCAGGTTTTTACCCGTCTGATTGAAGCTTATCCTGAACTGCAATATCAGCCTGATTCTCTTGGTGTTGCCGATCAAGGCTATCATTACCGTTTTTATGACTGTATGATTGATCCGGTAACCAAACGCTATTTGTCTGAAGATTTCAGTTTTTGTCGTTTGTGGAATTGGCTGGGCGGTAAAATTTATATTGATGCGCGTTCTAATCTGACCCATATGGGCAATAAAATCTATCAGGGGCCGTTTGCCCAGTCATTGGAAGCCAATCTGGCCTATGCAATAGGGGCTCCAGTCGGTGCCAGAATGTTTCTGCATCATAACCAGCTTTCACCGGCCAAGCAGCCCCCATCGAAATAATTATCTGGACATTAGCTCCATTCAAATCAAGGAAAACCATGACTATTGCTTTTTTCTTTCCCGGTCAGGGGTCACAAAGTCTCAATATGATGGCCGGTTTCAACGACATGGCCGTTGTTAAAGAAACGTTTGAACAGGCCTCGGCAGTACTTGATCAGGATTTATGGGCACTGATGAATGGTGAGGATAACACTGCCCTGAATGAAACTGTTAACACTCAGCCACTGATGCTGACTGCCGGTATTGCTAGCTGGCGCATATACCAGCAACTGCACGGGCAGATGCCGGTGATGCTGGCAGGCCATAGTCTGGGCGAATACACTGCTCTGGTAGCAGCCGGTAGTCTGTCCTTTAATGACGCGGTTAAACTGGTTCGCTTGCGTGCTCAACTAATGCAGGAAGCTGTACCGGCTGGTCAGGGCGCAATGGCAGCAATATTGGGACTAGATGATGATATCGTGCGTCAGGTTTGCTTACAGGCGCAAAACGAATTGTCTGGTACCGTTGCTGAAGCAGTAAACTATAATTCGCCCGGTCAGGTAGTGATAGCCGGAAGTACTGCGGCCATCTCCCGTGCCTGTGAATTGGCTAAAGCGGCCGGTGCCAAACGTGCCCTGCCTTTACCTGTATCTGTACCTTCTCACTGCTGCCTGATGAAACCGGCTGCCGCCAAACTGGCTACAGCTTTGGCACAGATTAAAGTTGAAACACCACAGATTCCAGTATTACATAATGTAGATGTTGCCGTGCATTCAGAGCCGGAGGCGATTAAACAGGCACTGGTGCAGCAATTGTATTCACCTGTGCGCTGGACCGAAACAGTGAACAAGCTGGTGGCAGAAGGTATTACTGAATTTGCAGAATGTGGCCCGGGTAAAGTGCTGGCTGGTCTGGCCAAACGAATTGATAAAAGTGCCAGTTGTGCCGCATTAACCAGTGTGGAAACCATGGAAAGTTTTATTGCTGCGCACTCTGCCAGCTAAAGGAAGGAATTATGAATCAGGATTTAACAGGTAAAATCGCTCTGGTAACTGGTGCTACCCGTGGGATTGGCGCAGCTATTGCTCGGCTTCTGGCTGAAAAAGGAGCTAAGGTAATCGGTACGGCAACTTCTGCTACCGGTGTGGCCAGTATTAATCAGGCACTGGCTGATGTTGGCGGTGAAGGACGGGAATTACGTATTACTGAGGAAAACAGTATTGAAAATCTGATTGCGGATATCGAAAGTAATATCGGCAATATTGCGATACTGGTGAACAACGCGGGTATTACTCGCGATAACCTCTTGATGCGCATGAAAGAAGCAGAATGGGATGAAATCATGCAGATCAACCTAAAATCAGCCTTTCGTGCTAGCAAAGCAGTAACGCGCAGCATGATGAAAGCACGCTGGGGGCGAATTATCAATGTGACTTCCGTGATTGGCTTTACCGGTAATGCCGGTCAGACAAACTATGCTGCTGCCAAGGCCGGCCTGGTTGGATTTAGTAAATCCATGGCGCGCGAAGTAGGTTCACGTGGGATTACCGTGAATTGTGTTGCACCCGGATTTATTGAAACCGATATGACACAAGCCTTACCTCAGGAGCAACGTGATTTCTTTGCAGCGCAAACTGCATTGAATCATTTTGGTACTGTGGAAGATGTGGCTGCAGCTGTATTATTTCTGGCCAGTGAAGAAGCACGTTATATCACAGGACAAACGCTGCACGTTAATGGCGGAATGCTAATGCCCTGATACTTGATATCAGTTAAAAATGCTTACATAGCCATTTTGTACAATGTGTACAAAATGGCTATAGTATAAGTAAATTGTTAAATTGAAAAATCTTCTTCGAAAGAAGAATACAGCGCAGATTCAATCCGCGCACGGGTTAGCCTAGGAGCGAATAAAGCCAGAAATTCATAGCCAAAGCCGCGCAGATAAACATCCTGCCTGAGTATAACCTGTGAAAACGAAGGTTCAAATAAATGTTCAGCACTAATTAACTGCAAACCCTGATCCTGTGTGCTGTCAAAAGCCATGCTGGCCAGTAGCCCAATACCCAATCCTTGTTTTACATAAGTTTTTATTACATCTGTATCAGTTGAAGCCAGTACCACTCTGGGTAAACTACAACCCTCCTGAGTAAAGGCACGGGCGATTTTGGATTGTTCACTGAAAGCAATATCATAGGTAATCAGCGGATAAGCAGCAATGTCTTCCAGCCGTAAGGGTCGTTTCAGACCTAGCAAGGAATGGTTGTCGGGAACAATGACACTGCGATTCCATGCCTCACAGCTCAGTTTACGCAATTCGGGGTGCTCAATTCCCATTCCCATGCCAATGGCAAAATCCACCTCTCCATCCAGTACCATATGGCTGATGGTTTTCGGACTGGCTGTATGAATGCTTAATTGAACCTGAGGATAGCGCTCAACAAAAGCAGATACAACTTCAGGTAAATCATAGCGCGCCAATGTATGGGTAGTGGCAATAGTCAGAGAACCAATATTCTGATCCGCAAATTCTGTGCCGATGCGCTTGATATTCTGTACTTCACGCAAAACCCGTTCGGCAGTTTCCAGTACAATTTTGCCCGGTGCCGTCACTGCAACCATACGTTTGCCATGGCGGATAAATAGTGGTACGCCCAGCTCTTCTTCCAACATACGAATCTGCTTGGAAATACCCGGCTGGGAAGTAAACAGTACCTCTGCTGCTTCCGAGACATTCAGATTCTGACGATAAACCTCAACTGCATAGCGTAACTGTTGCAGCTTCATATTGCTTCAGCCCCTTTATAAGTTTGGCATTATTTTAATTGTCGCTCAAATACAACAAAAAAGCTTCTTTATCTGTATCATAACGCAATTTACCCATTCTGACATGGAACACTTTCACTTAAGGCAGAACAAATTTACAAGCTAATCAGCCTGCTGTGGGTGATCAGGTCAATAGAAGCTTGCATGTTGTTTTAATGCAACTTAATTGGAGTGAAGGCGTGAATTTAGTTGTAAATAAGTGACACAAAGCTATTTTTTAGGCATGATGCACAGTTAGGAAGCGGGTCGTCTAGCAGCTTCGCCTTGGTGGTTTGCATATTGACAGTTTATACTGCGGTTTTTTATAGTATAGACCTGATTTACCAAGCTACCCGCCCGGTTTGAGCGGCCTGTAAATGGTATTTGTGTTTTGATCAGGCGAATTTTCAGGCTGAATCAACACATAACAAATTTTTTGATGAGGGAATAACATGACCAAACAGCTAAAATTGAGCGCATTGATCGTTGCTATGGCTGCTTCAACTGCCGCTTTTGCCAATGGTGTTGTACCGGGTGCCGACTGGACCGGTGAACCTGCTGGTGCTTACAATGGCTATACTACTAGTTCTGCTCCTGAAAAAGGAACTGGCGAAATTCTTGTCACCCGTGAAAACGGTGCTGATGGTACACCTGAATGTGTAAAAAACCGTTTCAACAACGATAACGAACCTACTCTGGGTAACAACTGTGGTCACCCAGTTGTTGCTCAGGCTGCTCCTCAAGCACCTAAATTTGTTGATGAAACTATATCTTTGTCTGCTAATTTCTTGTTTGGCTTTGATAAATATAACTTGCGTCCGGAAGCAATTGATACTCTGAATCAATTGGCTACCCGTTTGGCTGACAGCAGCGTACAAACTGTACGTGTTGAAGGTCACACCGACTTTAAAGGCTCTGAAGCATATAACCAGACTCTGTCTGATCATCGTGCTCATGCTGTTGCTGAATATCTGGTTTCCAAAGGCGTTCCAGCTGAGAAAATCTCTGCTGTTGGCCTGGGTAAATCTGAAGCACGCATGACCGAATCCTGTCAGGCTGAAGTTGCCAAGCTGGGCAAAAAAGTTTCAGCTGCCAAGAAACGTGCTGCTTTGATCGAATGTATCGCACCTGACCGCCGTGTAGACGTTAAAATCCGCACTATGGTAGCTAAAAAAGTTAGATAATTTTCTACCTTACTGATAAAAAACCCTGCTCTAAGCAGGGTTTTTTTGTATCGATGATAATTCAGATAACTTCAAAATTTTTTAGATTAGTGCTAGCGTGATTTACAAAAATCGTTACTTGTTTCAGTCACTAATTACGGTAATATTTTGTTTGTTACTACTGCTTTTTGCTAATTCTATTAATTATAAATGTTAATACATGTTATTATGTGAATAGGAAATGCTTTAATGTAAAGTTTATTGGTTGGATTTAATTGTATTGCTGAATTTTGTTAAAAATGTATTCAGCATATAGGATTGTTGCTCAAGTAAAACGAGAAAATGTCGATTAAATTCTTATCCGTTGGGTTTAAACTGAAACCAAGCGCTGAATAATGATAAATATTTATAAAATTCAAATTAATATCGTTTCAATGATGCAACATGTAAAATTTCTGTTTTTAATTTTATGTTGTTATTTTTGTGCTGCCTGTACTGCCCAGTTTCATCGAATCCCTAATATTTCTGGGGAAAAAAAACATGTTATCGTAAAATTTCAACGGCAAAATACAGCTCCGCAAACTGGCGTAGTATTAATTGAACCAATGGACTTACAAAGTGGTGATATTTTATTTTCTGCTGATTCTAGCCTGAATTCACGCGTTTTGCGTCTGTTTGGTAATACATCGGTCAGCCACGCATTTCTGTATCTGGGCGATGGGGAAATCGCTGAGGCTGTTGGCGGCGGTGTGCATATTATGTCACTAGCTGAAAGTGTTGATGAAAGCCCATTACTGGTGGTCTATCGCCATCCACATTTGAATAATTTGCAGGCTGAAAAAATTCGGCAATTTGCCAAGGCCGAAGCTGGGGGAAAATATAATTATCTGGGTATTATCAAACAAACTCCTTATACTTTCACGCGTAAAGTATGCGAATTACCAGTAATTCCCCGTGCTTTTCGCCACCTGTGTCTGAATACCATGGCATTGGTGCAGGTGACTCCTTTCTCTTCTGATCGCTATTTCTGCTCGCAGCTAGTAGTAGCCGCCTATGATTATGCTGGGCTACCTTTAACCAAAACCCCGGCTGAGTGGGTTGCACCCGGTGATTTACTGCATATGCGCGCTGGTGATATTCCTTCTGTGCTGCCGATTTATCCATTGCAATATGTTGGCCATTTGCGTTGTAAAACATCCTTATGGCAACGCAGTTGCACTCTGGCAGATATCTGAATATTTAATATTATTGTATAAATTGACTGTAAGGCAATGGTTACTATTCTGGTTAAATAAAACCATCAGTTCGATGTCGATGAATCAGATAGCGAAGAACCATTATTCGGTTGATTAATTGTGATAAAACTGTGTTGTCCCATGAATTAGACTCACTATCGAGTTGGTGTGCTAATGAAATATTTGTGGCTAATATAAGCAGATTAACTGGATTATTTATCTAGTCTGAAAAATACATTAATTCGCAGTATAAATAATTAACTGTATCCAGTTCATGGATATTGTCAGCTTTGGTTGCCTGATGAATACTGGGATATTTTAAATGCAGAATTGAAAGGGAATAGTTTCAGCCAGTGCTGCAGGTGCATACAGAAAGTGTAATACCCGTCTGCCATTTGTTCGGATGGCTTTAGAAGATGAGTGCACAATAAGCGGGCGCATAATAACTGCACCACCTTTAGGTAAAATACATTCCTGCTCTCCTTGTTGATCACGGAGCAGGGGCAGTTCTGATTCAGCAATTCTGCCGTGCTGATGTGTACCGGCAACCACTTTGAGCGGACCATGCTCATGCAAGCAGTCGTCTATGTGCAATCTAACTGCAACAAGTTGTTGCATATATTGCACGGGTGGTTGCACAAATAATATATTTTGTTTGTGAGACCAGCCTGTGAAGCGGCTGTCAGAGAATCGGTGTCTGACAGCTATACTTAAATCCTGATGTAGCGGTACTAACCAGTTTTTGTCTGCTGATTTTTTGAATAAGGTGCATTGAATCGCAATCGGTTTTTCTGGAAGCAGGGCAGATAGTAGAGTGTTGTTTTTTAAATTGTTGGCAAGTAGCTGACACCATGGCTGTGTAAGTAATTCATGGTTACCAGCAGTGGTTAAATTAACCTGTTCTAGCTGTTGTTCTATTTCTGTTAGTTGTTGCGGCGTAATTAATGCATTAATAACAGCATAGCCATTCTGTTCGAAATAATCTTTTGTGTACATATTTATTTCATAAGAGTTTATTCAGTTCAATGGTAGAATAATTTACTCTGGAAATATATATTATTGAGTAATTACATTTTAGCTTTAATATTAGTTTTTTGTGAATATTTTTCTGAATGCCGCATAAAATTGCGTATAACAGTCAATTTGCAGTATAAAAAATGAAAGTTAAGTGCTTGCTGGATAGTATAATTAACACATTTAATCTGAATAATAGGGTGAGAAATATGGCGATGATTAACTTATATTCTCTGCTAAAGGTTAGTTTATCTGCTAGCGATGATGAAATCCGTTGTGCATTGAAAAGGGCAGCAGATGAGCAGATTTTAGATTGGGAAAGATGGCAAACCTGTCGCAAAGTATTGCTTAACCCTGATTTGCGGGCAAAATATAATGCTAAATTGCTTACAGAAAATCCACAGTTAAGGCAGGAGATAATTCCTGAACTATTAGAACCTGTTGAAACTAAAGTAGGGAAGTCTGAGGAGTATAGACTGTTTAACGAAAATGAGTATCGGCCAAAGTATTCATTTACTATTAAAATTCCTTTTTTGGCTTTAAAACGTAAGCTAACGCCTATGTTTAATCCAGATACAGGTGAATTTAAAATAGCATATACGGGACTATCTATAACGCCTTTTTTTATGGGTTTCCTTACTCCATTATTAGTTAAAGATGTGCGAGGCTCATTGTACTGGTTTATCTGGTGCGTAATAATTTCCTTTCTTAGTGCTCAGCTTAATTTTCCCAGATTGGGGACACTGCTATTTATTGTAGTCATGTGCTTTTGTTACTGTAATCAGTATACAAAGCATTTGCTTAAACAAGGATTTAAATTTTGTGGTACTTCAGAACAAAATTATTGCGCGGCCAGAATTTTAAAAATGGAATTAAATTCAGCCAATACAGTATCTGATGTTAAAGTAACTCAGATTAAGAATGGCATACTTGATAACCTTGTCAGGTTATTTATTTTCTTTCCAATAGCAATAGTTTGTTTATATCTAATACGAATAGTTTATTCAGTGCTGACTGAAGTATTTATAAATTTATCTCTTATATTTATTTCTGCAAAATAAATATCTATCCCAGTAAGAAATATATTACAAGATAATGCTATTACCGTAGTAGATAATCTGAATGATTAAGATTCTGGGATATTGTGAAGATATAAATATGCCTTTAATGAACCTAATACAGCTTATACTTTAATATGGCACTATAAAAAGCTTGATGGTTTAGTTGAAGTCATATTACGGCATGTGGCTAGTAGTACAAGCTATAATAGTAAAAGAAGTTGATTGTGAAAGGCACAGTTCGCGTTCTGTCGAAGAGGAAGATGGTATTGTCGAGGCATTTCTGGTCATTTGCTGATCATTTAACGTATGAAGATTATGGCACAGCTGGTGCAATAATCGACACGGTAAACGCATTGGTCAAATGATTGAACCTAATATTTATAGATGCCAATTAGATTATATTTGCAATAAAAAACCGGGTGGCGCATAAATGCCATCCGGTTTTTGAATTTTTTAAATTATGAATCTTACAGAATATTTTTTTTATCAGTTAATTGAGGTAGCAATGCATCCTGATTTACTGATAACAGCCCACTCTTGGTATAGATTCCCAGTTTATTACGGGTATCGGCAATATCCAGATTACGCATGGTGAGCTGGCCTATACGATCGGCTGGAGAAAAGGCAGTATTATCGACTTTTTCCATACTTAGCCGTTCCGGCTGGTAGGTCAGATTCGGCGATTCGGTATTAAGAATAGAATAATCGTTACCGCGACGTAATTCCAGAGTTACTTCACCAGTAATGGCTTTAGCTACCCAGCGCTGTGCAGTTTCGCGCAGCATCAGTGCCTGTGAATCAAACCAGCGTCCCTGATACAGCAATCTGCCCAGACGCAAGCCATTGATGCGGTACTGTTCGATGGTATCCTCATTATGAATACCGGTGAGCAGACGTTCATAGGCAATATGCAGCAATGCCATCGCCGGCGCTTCATAAATACCACGCGATTTGGCCTCAATAATGCGGTTTTCAATCTGATCAGTCATGCCCAAGCCATGACGGCCACCAATTCGATTGGCTTCCAGAATCAGTGCTACCGGATCATTGTATTCAACCCCATTTAAAGCTACTGGTACGCCTTCTGCAAAACGTACGCGTACTTCTTCTGCTTTGATGGTTACCTGTTCGTCCCAGAAAGCAACCCCCATGATTGGCTGTACGATTTTCATGCTGCTATTGAGCATTTCCAAGTCTTTGGCTTCATGGGTTGCACCAAGCATATTGGAATCGGTTGAGTACGCTTTTTCTACTGACATTTTGTAGTCGAAGCCCTGAGCAATCAGGAATTCCGACATTTCATGCCGCCCGCCCAGTTCATCAATAAACTGCTGGTCCAGCCATGGTTTGTAAATGCGCAAAGCCGGATTGGTTAACAGGCCATAGCGATAGAAGCGTTCAATATCGTTGCCTTTATAAGTTGAGCCGTCACCCCAGATATGGACATCGTCTTCTTTCATTGCAGCCACCAGCATCGTACCGGTAACAGCACGACCTAACGGTGTGGTGTTGAAATATGGCATACCACCGGTATGTACATGAAAGGCACCGCTTTGAATGGCTGCAATGCCTTCATGAGCTAGCTGGGTGCGGCAATCAATCAGACGTGCTTTCTGTGCACCGTATTCCAGTGCTTTTTCTGGAATGGCATGGTAATCGTCTTCATCCGGCTGTCCCAGATTGGCTGTATAGGCGTAGGGTAACGCACCCTTCAGTTTCATCCATAGTAATGCTGTTGAGGTGTCCAGCCCGCCGGAAAAAGCAATGCCGACTTTTTCGCCCACGGGCAGGTTTTGCAGGATAGTACTGTGATTGCTCATATTCACTCCTTTGAGTTGTGCATTTGTAGCATCTGAAAAAAATTATTGCCACATCAATAAGGCATGGTTGCGTTTACCGCGACGTACAATGGTGTATCGTCCGAAACGTTTATCGCTGTCGCTGAATACATAATCAGCACTGTCAATTTTTTGCCCGTTAACCATTACCGCACCCTGACTGATAAAGCCACGCGCTTCGTTGTTGGATTTGGCCAGTGTTGCTGTGGTTAATGCCTGTACGATATTAATGGAATCGGTAATGGTAAAGGCGGGCAGACCGTCCAGAGATAATTGCTGGAAATCGCTTTCAGTAAGGGCACTCTGGTCTTCGGCAAACAGGCTGGCAGAAATACGCTGAGCAGCTGCCAGTGCTTCTTCACCATGAATTAACCGGGTCATCTCTTCAGCCAGAATACGCTGCGCTTGCGGCTTGGTGCCGCTGGCCTGATCATTTGCTTCAATGGCATCTATATCGGCAACGCTGAGGAAAGTAAAGTATTTGAGGAATTTGTATACATCGGCATCAGCAACTTTTAACCAGAACTGGTAGAACTGATAGGGGGAGGTCTTCTCTGCACTTAGCCACACTGCGCCACCTTCGGTTTTGCCGAATTTGGTGCCATCAGCTTTGGTCACCAGTGGCAGGGTTAAACCATATACAGTCGCCTGATGCAGCCGGCGGGATAGGTCAATGCCACCAGTGATATTGCCCCACTGGTCTGAACCACCAATTTGCAGTACGGTACCATGGCGGCGATACAGCTCGGCAAAATCATAACCCTGTAGCAGTGCATAAGCGAATTCAGTAAAAGAAATACCCACATCATCACGGCTTAGGCGCTGTTTTACAGACTCCTTATTCAGCATGGCGTTCACGGAAAAGTGTTTACCGATATCGCGCAGGAAATCCAGACAGTTCATATTGCCGAACCAGTCGTAATTATTAGCCATGATGGCCGCATTTTCACCGCTAAAGCTGAGAAATGGCTGCAACTGGGCACGGATTTTGGCTACCCACTGCTGTACGGTTTCCAATGTATTGAGTGAGCGTTCCTGAGCCTTGAAACTGGGGTCGCCAATCATACCAGTGGCACCACCTACAAGGGCAATGGGCGTGTGTCCGGCCAGTTGAAAACGGCGCAATACCAGAATAGGTAATAAATGTCCGATATGTAGACTGTCGGCAGTGGGGTCAAAACCACAGTAAAGAGTGATTTTCTGTTCGTTTAATAAGGTATCAAGAGCCTGAGCATCAGTGGTTTGGGCAATCAGGCCACGTTGCTGTAAATCGTGAACAACACTGGTCATGGTGAGATTTTATACTTTCAAATTAAATAAAAATGGCTTAAACCGGTTTTTTCTGGTGGCATGAAAAAGCCAAAGTAGCAAATATCATAAAACGTTTTGGCTGATTCTGGCTAGTTAGCCTGTTTTCCAGTTAGCTAATTAATAATGATGCATTATTTTACACGATTTGTTTGTTACTGCATTTGTGCTTGCCATAAATTGATAAATCATTAGTTTGGCTATGGTAAAAGAAGTTGTATCTGTTTTTGTCGGTGCTAAGGCTGTTAATATGCGCATTTGCATTTTTGATGCATTAATTATCATTAAAATCAGTGTTTAAGCTGGTGTGTATAGCCGTTTTACCGATATATTGTCATGCAGAAATAGGAAAATTTTTGTCGGCTGAAATCAGGGAATTTAATTTTTACTGTCTGGTGAGGGGATTTTGCCAGTTTAGATCATGACTTGCTATGAACTGAAATGCATAAAAAAGCAACAGCCCGGGCAGGGCTGTTGCTGGGTAGTTGTTACTATTAGTTAAACATTAAACAGGAAGTGGATGACATCGCCGTCGTTCACTACATATTCTTTGCCTTCGGCACGCATTTTACCGGCTTCCTTGGCTTTGGCTTCACCACCACAGGCAATAAAATCGGCGTAGGCAATTACCTGTGCGCGGATAAAGCCACGTTCAAAATCAGTATGTATTACTCCCGCAGCCTGTGGAGCGGTATCACCTTTATGAATAGTCCATGCTCTGACTTCCTGCACACCGGCAGTAAAATAGGTTTGCAGGCCAAGCAGGTCATAGCCGGCGCGAATCAGGCGATTCAGTCCGGGTTCTTTTAAGCCCATTTCTGCTAAGAATTCTGCTTTATCAGCCTCGTCCAGATCTGCAATTTCACTTTCCATGGCGGCACACAGGGTAACAACAGGCGCATTTTCCTGTGCGGCTAGTTGTTGCAGGCGTTGCAGATGGGGGTTGTTATCGAAGCCATTTTCGGCCACATTAGCCACATACATGGCAGGTTTAACTGTCAGCAGGCACAGTGGTTTAATTAGCGCCAGCTCGTCCTGATCCAGCCCGGCTGCGCGAACCGGTTTACCTTCCAGCAGGTGTTGCTGTAGGCGTTCCAGAATCGCCACCAGTTTTTGTGCTTCCTTATCACCGGATTTGGCTCGTTTACCTTCACGCACAATGGTTTTTTCCACGCTGGCCAAATCGGCCAGTGCCAGCTCGGTACCAATAACCTCAATATCGGAAATTGGATCTACTTTGCCGGCAACATGGACAATATTGTCGTCATCAAAACAGCGTACCACATTAACAATGGCATCAGTTTCACGGATATTGGCGAGAAACTGGTTACCCAGACCCTCGCCTTTGCTAGCACCAGCTACCAATCCGGCAATATCGACAAATTCAACAATGGCCGGCTGGGTGCGTTTCGGGTTAACAATTTTGGCCAGTTCAGCCATGCGTTCATCTGGTACTTCAACAATGCCGACATTTGGCTCAATAGTACAGAAAGGGTAGTTGGCAGCTTCAATGCCAGACTGGGTCAGGGCGTTAAACAGGGTGGATTTGCCCACGTTGGGTAAACCCACAATGCCACATTTCAAACTCATGATATTCCTTGGAAATTGGCTGGATATAAAAATGGCTGAATTGTATCATAAAGCATAGTGATACCTGTGCTGAACCAGCGAAGAATTGCGCTGTTTGCTGCAAACGCTAGTTGAGGCTGATTTGACTGTATAACAAAATTAAATAAGCGCGAGTGAAATAAAATTATTTTTTAAAACAATTATATAATAATTTTTTGCTTAGCTGGTACTTGCATGTGCGAAAAAATATCGTATAATTGCGTCTCTCTTGAAAACGAGATACGGCGAATTAGCTCAGTCGGTTAGAGCAGAGGAATCATAATCCTTGTGTCCGGGGTTCGAATCCCTGATTCGCCACCATATAAATCGCAAATTCCGATTAGGATTTGCGTTTTTTTATGCCTTTTTATTTTTATGCTATTTAAATATTTTGACATGATAAGTTAATACGCCTATATTTAGTAGTCATTGATCAGATATATGGCTAGTTAATAGGTGTTGTGTCTGGAGCAAATTCAATCCAGATAATCAGTCTTGTTATTCTATCCAGCTATCAGCCATCATTAAATAAATGTGATTTATCCAGACGGTTGATTGCATCAATTTGTAGGCGGCCTTTAGTGTAATTTATAGGCGGCCTGTCACGCTGGAAGCAGATTGATGCCTGAATTTTCCAGTTAGATTGCGCGATAGCTGTATTTTTAAGATGTCTGAACAAACTATAATTCTAAATACGCTGATCCATTTCCTGCGCCGGACTTTCATGCTTATCTGTTTTGCTAATAACTCGTGCGGGTACACCTACTACTGTTGAGTATTCCGGAACATCGTTAACTACTACGCTGCCCGCACCCACTTTGGCACAGGTGTGTACCCGAATATTGCCCAGTACGGAAGCATTGGCACCAATCATAACGCCATCACTGATTTTCGGATGTCGATCTCCGCTTTGTTTACCCGAACCCCCGAGAGTAACACCATGTAGCAGGGAGATATTATTGCCTAGTACTGCTGTTTCGCCAATGACCACGCCGGTACCATGATCAATCATGATGCCATATCCCATTGAGGCGGCAGGGTGAATATCAACACCAAATACTTCAGAGGCACGGTTTTGCAAGAAATAAGCCAGCGTATGGCGATTCTGCTGCCAGAGCCAATGGTTAATCCGATGAGTCTGTATGGCATGAAAACCTTTGTAATACAATAATGGCAGGGAGTAGGTATCACAGGCCGGATCGCGCTCATAGTAGGCAATAATATCGGCCAGTGCAGCATGAATAATTGCTGGATCCTGATGCAATGCTTCCAGATATATTTCGAACAATGCCCGCGTATCCATTACCGCACTGGACATTTTGGTGGACAGGTGAAAGGCGAGCATACGGGCAAAGTTTTTATGGCGTAGTACGCTCAGATGCAGAAAGCTGGCCAGTATCGGCTCGTTACGCACCGCATTTTCAGTTTCATGGCGAATAGTTTGCCACAGGCTTTCTGCCTGAGCAGCATTAGGTAAGTTCATACGTCCAGTTTCTCTGTTGCAGAACAAAATTATTGCAGCACAATGTCATATTGTTCCTGATTGTAGGTGGCTTCTACTGCCAGAGCAATCGGTTTACCGATAAATTGACTTAACATGTGTAGAGAGTTGGCTTCTTCATCCAGAAATAAATCAATGACACTTGGTGAAGCAAGTATGCGAAATTCTTGTGCATTTATACGGCGTGATTCACGCACAATTTCGCGCTGAATCTCATAGCATATGGTTTGTGCGGTTTTCAGTCGGCCGCGCCCTTGACAGGCCGGGCAGGGTTCGCACAGGATTTGGGACAGGTTTTCGCGTGTACGTTTGCGTGTCAGCTCAACTAGTCCGAGACTGGTGAAGCCGTTAAGGGTCACTCGAGTGCGGTCATAAGCCAGTGCCTGTGCCAGCTCAGTCAGAATTTCCTCTTGATGTGCTTCGTTAATCATGTCAATAAAGTCAATAATAATGATGCCACCCAGATTACGTAAGCGCAGCTCGCGTGCAATCACGTGGCATGCTTCCAGATTAGTTTTAAAGATGGTTTCTTCAAAGTTGCGCGCACCTACGAACCCACCAGTATTGACATCAATGGTGGTCATGGCTTCAGTTGGCTCTATAATAATATAACCGCCAAAGTCCAGATTTACCCGAGGCTGTAGAGATTGGGTGATTCTGGTTTCGATATTGTGTGCTTCAAATAGTGGGCTGTCATTCTGGAATAATTTTAGTTTATCCAGTGCGCCTTGAGAGTAGTTCATGGCAAATTCACGCATGCTCTCATAATTGGTTGTTGAATCTACAATGATATGGTCAATATTATCACTATACATATCGCGCAATACGCGTAGACTTAAAGGTAAATCCTGATACAACAATGTTTCCGGCGGGCTGATTTTGGATAACTGTTGAATATGCTGCCATCGTTTGGTTAAATAGTTGATATCAGCCTGTAATTCTGTATCCGTGGCATTTTCTGCACTGGTACGGATAATATAGCCATGGCCTGCATCATCTGGTAACAGCTTTTGCAGCCGTTCACGCAAATGGTTGCGTTCTTCTTCGTCTTCAATACGTTGCGAAATACCGATATGCTGATCCTGTGGCAGGTGTACCAGAAAGCGACCGGCCAGCGATATCTGCGTAGACAGGCGCGCCCCCTTGGTGTTGATCGGGTCTTTAATTACCTGTACAACAATTGATTGTCCTTCATGCAACATGTGTTCAATACGTAGGGGTTGCTCGGGTTTCTGACGCTGCTCCAGAATATCAACAATGTGCAAAAAAGCAGCACGTTCCAGACCGATGTCAATAAAGGCGCTTTGCATGCCGGGCAATACGCGCCGGACAACACCCAGATAAATATTACCTACCAGACCATGTCCGCTGTTACGTTCTATGTGAATTTCACATAGCCTGTTTTCTTCCATAACAGCTACTCTGGTTTCTTGCGGGGTAATATTCACCAATACAGTTTCTGCTGGCCGCTGGATATCCTTTGGCAGCGGTATGTCGCTGTTATGCATGATGTGGCTTTCAATTTAATCAAATTACTTTGTGCAGTTTTTGCCTGTACAGATAAAAACTGCACAAAGTAATCTAGGCGGATATTTACATGGAAGCTGATATCATAGCGCAGGCATGAGCTTACTGCCAAACGCAGTCGCATAAAGTTGTATAGCAGAAAATGCAAAGCAGGAAAGAAAGCAAAATCAACTCATAGCTACAGAGAAGACTGTTAATATTTGCAGTGAGTCCGGATGAGGTGTGATTAGCAAAAATATAATGCTGATACAAGAAATTGTTGTAAATTTTACTACCCGGAAAGGATGTTATTTTAGCTGGCCGCAGGCATTGATGCATTCTTTGATTAGCTTGGGGCCGCGAAAGATCAGACCGGAATACAGTTGCAATGCAGTAGCACCAAGGCGAATTTTGTCAGCGGCATCAGCACCAGAGGTAATTCCGCCGACACCAATCAGTGGAATTTGCGAATCAAGCAGGGCAGATAGTTGGCGCAGTACATGGTTACTTTGTGTCTGTACTGGCAAACCAGACAGACCCCCGACTTCCTGGGCAAATTTGTGGTTACCCAGAACAGTTTTATCAATGGTGGTATTGGTAGCAATAATCCCGTCTATCTGTGTGTTCAGTGCGACATCAGCAATAGCTGTAATTTGTTCTTCATCCAGATCAGGTGCAATTTTAATGGCAATAGGTACATAACGGCTTTGCTGGGTTGCCAGTTGTGCCTGCCGGTTTTTCAGATGATTTAATAATCTGTCCAGTTCACTGGCACTTTGCAGGCTGCGTAAATTACGCGTATTGGGCGAAGAAATATTGATGGTTATGTAATTAGCGTAAGGGTAGGCTTTTTCCAGACAAATCAGATAGTCGTCTGCCGCTTTCTCCAGTGGTGTGGCCGCATTTTTGCCAATATTAATGCCGAGTATCCCGCGATACTGGCTGTTTGCAATATTGTTAATCAGGGTATCAATACCATAGTTGTTAAAACCCATGCGATTAATAATTGCCTGTTGTGCTGGTAATCTGAATAAACGCGGTTTGGGATTGCCAGCCTGCGGTAATGGGGTAACAGTTCCTACTTCTATAAAGCCAAAGCCAAGCATAGCCAGTGCATCTATATATTCACCATTTTTATCCAGCCCTGCTGCTAAACCTACCGGGTTGGGCAAAGTCAGACCCATCAGCGTCGTTGTACTGCTGCTATTGCTTTCGGCCAGTGTATTATTGGCATGATTGTGTTTGTCTTTAAGTAAAAAACCGCAATGATAGCGGTGCAGTAACTGCAAACATTTTAATGTCAGGTGATGGGCAGTTTCTGGATCCAGTTGGAATAACAGCGGCTTGATGATTGAATACATGGTATTGGGGCTGGATAAGGGGAAAATATTATAACCAACAACTCTATCAAATCGAGTGGAAAACAATTAAATTCAGTATGTGTTGGTGAAATACACTGCTTGATTACAGGCAGAGCAGGTTTGATAAATTTGTGTCACTAAATAGTGCTGGCACAAAAGTATACTTAAATTTGTGCGAGTAGTGATACTGAGTCATATAACGATATGCCCATTGCTGCTCCTGAAGAGATTGCGGAAACATAAATGGGCATATATAGTCAGAAAGCCGGATTAGCTATTGGTGTCAATAGCAGAAGTTACCATGGTTTGTTCGCCATGCCCTGAATATTTTGCTGCAATGTACTGCTAATACCTTTGCCAAGGCGTGAGCCCCAGCCGGTTTCAGAGGTGTAATCTACCAATTCCGGTGCACCAATGACATCGCGTGCAACAGTATAGACATTCCCAAAGTCATCTATCAGGCCAACTGCTTTGGCTTCTTCACCGGTATAGGCACGACCACTGAAGATGTCTGGATTGTCAGCAATTTTTAAACGGTTACCGCGCCCCTGTTGCACGGCCTGAATAAACTGCTTGTGAATGCTGCTTAACATTTGTTGCCAGATTTCTGCCTGTTCCGGTGTTTCTGGTACAAACGGATCGCCCATATCTTTATTGTTACCGGCAATTTTTACCCGGCGTTTAATGCCTAGTTTGTCTATCAGGCCGGTAAAATCAAAGCTGCTGCCAATAACCCCGATACTGCCAACAAGACTGGATGGATCCGCATAAATTTTATCTGCGGCACTGGCAATGTAGTAGCAGCCAGAAGCGCACATATCTTCGGTAACAACATATAAAGGTATGCGTGGATGCTTAGCTTTCAGGTGACGGATTTCTTCATAGGCGATACTGGAAATGACCGGAGACCCGCCCGGACTGTTGGCACGAATAATAATGCCCTTGACGTTACTGTTTTTATAGGCTTCTTTCAGGCTTTTACGTAATAAATCTGCCTGATTATTGTCGCTGCTGATAATACCATCCAAGTCTATAACCGCAGTATGTGCACCGCTTGGTTTTGTGCTTCCTAAAGAAGTAATGACGACGACAATAATGCAAATCCAGAACAGCCGCCAAAACCAGCGCCAGATTCGATTACGCCGTTGCTCGCGATAAACTTCAAGTAATAGTTTTTCCAGCATATTGCGTTCCCAGTTGCTGTTTTCTTCTGGATTGCCGTCTGTTAGGCCTGATCCTTTAATTTTCATTTTCATCTGGTTTATTCTCTGGTTTTTGTATTGATATTTGAGCATTAGCTGATTTATCGAGCAAGTCTACTCTATTGTGTTTAATCAGCAAAATAAGTGATGTCTGAAATTATATCTGAATTTTATCGTGATGCATCTTTTGTTGTGGTGAAATCTCTGGCTAAACTTTATCCACTCAAGTGTCTACATTATAATAGCGCTGTTGCCACCTTGCTAGCACAAGTCAATCAGGTGGGCTGGATGTAAAAAAACAACATAAAGTAATATATTGTCTTGCAGGCAAGCAATATATTTTATGTGTGCAGTTTGCATCTTATGTTGAATGCTGACAACAGGCTGTTTTTGCCACAATGTCCAGATAGCCTGAAGATTGAATCAATTACTCTTTGTATTAATTATACCTGTCAATTATTTATTATAACTTTGGAAAATTATGTCCAGATTCTTTTTTAATGAACGTAAACAATTGGTTAATGAGGCTGTTGAGGGTTTGGTGATTTCGGCGCCGCAGGGCAATCTTGTTAAACTGGATACGGATCCTGCAATACGGGTAGTTGTACGAGGTGACTGGGACAAAAGCCGGGTAGCCGTTATTTCTGGTGGTGGTTCTGGACATGAACCTGCACATGTCGGTTTCGTTGGCAAAGGCATGTTAACTGCGGCTGTGTGTGGAGATTTGTTTGCTTCACCCAGTGTCGATGCGATATTTAACGCTATTGTTGCGGTAACCGGTGAACAAGGTTGTTTGTTAATTGTTAAAAACTACACTGGAGACAGACTAAATTTCGGGCTGGCGGCAGAAAAGGCTAAAAGTCATGGCCTGAATGTAGAAATGGTTATTGTCGCAGACGATATTGCGCTGCCTGATAACAGACAACCCCGT
The DNA here is from genome assembly GCF_914768025.1 of Snodgrassella gandavensis. Classification (GTDB taxonomy): domain Bacteria; phylum Pseudomonadota; class Gammaproteobacteria; order Burkholderiales; family Neisseriaceae; genus Snodgrassella; species Snodgrassella gandavensis. Next base: position 156,650 of record NZ_CAJZCE010000004.1, read on the forward strand.
GGTATTGCTGGTACAGTACTGGTGCATAAAATAGCAGGCTATGCTGCTGAAGAAGGCAGATCATTAATTCAGGTACGTAATCTGGCGCAGCAGGCGTGTGACAATCTATGGAGTTTGGGCGTAGCCATGCAAACCTGTAATTTGCCAGACTATCAGGAAGAAAAGCGTATTAAAGACGGGCAGGTAGAGCTGGGGTTGGGTATTCATGGCGAACCCGGCGCGTTGGTAGTGAATACACAAAATAGCAAGATACTTATTGATACTCTGGTTAATACATTGCAACAGGCGGCAGGAGAAGGACGTTTTGCTGTGTTAATTAACAATTTGGGTGGTGCTTCTGCTCTGGAAATGGCTTTATTAACCCGTGAATTGGCACATTCTGCTTTAAGTAAACAGATTGAATGGCTGATTGGCCCTGCACCGCTGGTTACTTCGCTGGACATGAAAGGTTTTTCCCTGTCATTACTCAAGCTGAACGATGACTTTAAGCAGGCGCTTAATGCGCCAGTTGAAACGCAGGGATGGCAGAAACCAGTAGTGTTAAAGCCATTAAAAACACTTGCCTGTAAACCTGTATACACACAGTCAGATTACACGCCGTCTGAAAATTCTCAGGTAGCTGCCTATGTGACCGCTATAACAGATACGCTTATCGGGCTGGAAAGTCGCCTAAATGCGCTGGATGCAAAGGTGGGTGATGGTGATACCGGCAGCACTTTTGCTCATGGTGCTCATGCCGTTGCTCAGCAACTGGCACAACAGCGCTTACCTCTGAATGATTTGTCGCAGTTATTACTGTGTATTGGAGAGCGGCTGGCTGTTGTGATGGGCGGTTCAAGCGGTGTCTTGATGTCGATTTTCTTCACCGCAGCCGGCCAGAAGTTGCAGACAGGGGGTACGCTGGTAGAGGCTTTGTTAAACGGGCTGGCACAAATGAAGCATTATGGTGGTGCAGACCTGGGTGACCGTACCCTGATTGATGCCTTGCAACCAGCATTGCATGCATGGCAGAAACAGAATATTCAGGCTGCGGCTCTGGCAGCTAGAGAGGGGGCTGATGCAACTGCTACCATGCATAAAGCCGGAGCAGGCCGCTCATCGTATGTTAATCAACAGAATTTGGCCGGAGTGGCAGATCCGGGGGCAGTTGCTGTAGCTGAGGTATTGGCTGCACTGAACGAACTGGAATATAAGCTGGCAGATTAAGTTTATCCGATGTTGCTACATAAAAGTTTTCATCATCAGTAGTAACAAGCGGTTCTACTTGGCAGAGTGTATATCTGAATTGAGCAAAGATTTTCTTTTATATTTTGTTTGTATATAAATCATATGTTTGCGTGAATAATCATCTTATTGGAATGGAAAAAATTAAATGAAAGCTGTTATCCCTGTAGCTGGTTTAGGTACACGTATGTTGCCCGCAACAAAAGCCATTCCTAAAGAAATGCTGACGGTAGCCGATAAACCACTCATTCAGTACATCGTACAAGAGTGTGCTGCTGCAGGGATCAATGAAATTGTTCTGGTCAACCATGCTTTTAAAACTGCGATTGAAAACCATTTTGATACTGTATTTGAGCTGGAAACACAGTTGCTAAACAAGGGTAAAACTGCTTTGCTGGCTGAGATTCGTGCTGTTTTACCTCCTGAAATGCAAATTATTCAGGTACGTCAAAGCGAAGCAAAAGGTCTGGGTCATGCAATGCTGTGTGCACGTTCTGTGATTGGTGATGAACCATTTGCTGTCTTGCTGCCAGATGTATTGATAGATGAAAGTACCTGTAATCTAGCTACAGATAATCTGGCGGCAATGTTGAGGCATTTCGACAAAACACAGCGTAGCCAGATTATGGTTGAACGCGTGCCGATGAGTGAAGTCAGCAAATACGGTATTGTAAATTGCAATAATCAGCAGGCTGCTGCCGGAAGCAGTATCGCCATGAGTGCTATTGTCGAAAAACCTGCGCTAGAACAGGCTCCATCTGATATGGCGGTCGTTGGTCGCTATGTACTTTCAGCCAGTATCTGGCCGCTGCTGGAGAAAACAGTGCCAGGCGCAGGTGGTGAGATTCAGCTTACAGATGCCATTGCTGCACTGATGCAACAGGAAGCTGTAGATGCGTTTATGATTCAGGGTTATTCACATGATTGTGGCGACAAACTGGGTTATATGAAAACCTTTATTGAATATAGCTTGCGTCATGATAAATGTGGCGCTCAACTCAAACAATGGCTACAGCAACAATCATTTTAGGCACCACTAAATTCAGTTTTAACTCTGCTGTGACAGTTTGTCCGAAACTGCTGGCAGATTATGCAGAAACTGCTGCAAGTCATCCGGTAGAGGGGCGGTAAGTTGTAAAATATCGCCACTAACCGGATGTGCCAGCGTTAATTCTGCGGCATGTAAAAACATTCTTTTCAAACCGGTTTTGTGCAGGCGCCTGTTTATCTGGTAATCACCATAACGTTCATCCCCAGCGATCGGACACAACTGTGATTGCATGTGCACACGTATCTGGTGGGTGCGGCCTGTTTTCAGCGTCGCTTCCATCAGGGTTAATGCTTTTATGCCTACGGCGTGTAACTGAGTACCTGCATAATGTTGCAGTACCCGAAACTGTGTATGTGCCCGTTGTCCCTCCTGAGCATTACTAGCAATGCGTACCATTTTTTCTCCCTGAGCTCCAGTGTATTTCAGTAGTGGCAATTTGACTTGATGTACTTTTTCCGGCCATGTGCCGACGGCCAGAGCCAGATACACTTTATGTGGATGATTCTGGCGAATTGACTCATGCAGTTTGACCAGAGCACTGCGTTTTTTGGCAATCATAAGTAAACCGCTGGTGTCTTTATCCAGCCTGTGAACCAATTCCAGATAACGTGCCTCAGGACGGGCACGACGTAACTGCTCAATGACACCAAAGCTGATACCACTACCGCCATGGACTGCGATACCAGAAGGCTTGTTAATCACCAGCAATACATCATCTTCATACACAATAGCAAATTCCTGCGCAGGAATAGCCGGTGCAGTGGCAGACGCATGACTGGAGGCTACACGAATGGGTGGTAAACGAATCTGGTCATTGGTGGCAATACGATCTGTGCCTTTGCAGCGTTTCTTGTTCAGACGTACTTCCCCACTACGGATAATGCGCTGAATATGACTTTTTGGCACACCTTTCAACTCCCGTATCAGATAATTATCCAGTCGTTGCCCAGCGCTTTCCGCACACACAGACAAAAACTGCACTGAATCTTTGCTTAAAACCGTCATATTGCTTATAATCCGTAAGCTTTTATAAATAAATAGAAGTCATCAGTTGTCATGGCCAGAAGCATTAGTGGCAGACGATACTGAACCGAAAAAGGGCGCATTTGCCCGGAGCTGAAAAGCGCCTGAACGCGCATTTTGGCTGCAAATAATGAAATGTTAACGTATTTACTGGAAAAACGCACTGTTGCAGGCGTATTTCCCCGTGTTGTTGACCAGCCGTCAATAGCAAGGGTTAGTGATTAAGTTTGACTCCATCAGGTGGCAAGCCACGGCTTCAGACGTGATCTGGCAAGACAAAACCGGATAACGCAGCCGCTACTGCGCCCAAGCACCTGACAGAATAACAGAAGAATGGCTACCCCAATTAAGTGCTGTGACCGTTTTTATCGGCTATCGGGCACACGCTGTTTAGCAGGTATTGTGATGCTGGATAGCGAATATGATCTTTACACCTTCTTTATGATGAAAGCCTGCTTAATTTGCCGTGAACAATTCAATCTGGCAAGGCTGCGGGTGTCAAATACTAATTACAACGCCTCGTCAGTGCACATCACGAGGTTTTCATGAAACGAATGTTATTCAATGCCAAGCAGGCGGAAGAATTGCGCGTGGCAATTGTGGATGGACAAAGTCTGCTTGATCTGGACATCGAAACACTGGGTAAGGAACAGCGCAAAGGCAATATCTATAAAGGTATTATTACCCGTATCGAACCTTCACTGGAGGCGTGTTTTGTTGACTATGGCACAGATCGTCATGGTTTCTTGCCATTTAAGGAAATATCACGCAGTTATTTTCAGAATTATGAAGGTGGTCGTGTCCGTATTCAGGATGTACTGTCAGAAGGCGTAGAAGTCATTGTACAAGTGGAAAAGGATGAGCGTGGTAACAAGGGGGCAGCCCTAACCACTTTTATCAGTCTGGCCGGACGTTATCTGGTACTGATGCCGAACAACCCCCGTGGTGGTGGTGTTTCCCGCCGTATTGAAGGTGAAGACCGGCAGGAACTCAAGCAGGCCATGAGTGAGCTTGATACACCGCGCGGCATGAGCCTGATCGCACGTACGGCTGGTATTGGCCGCAGTGCAGAAGAATTGCAATGGGATCTGAATTATCTGGTGCAGCTATGGCGTGCAATTGAGCAGGCTGCACATCAGCATAATGAACCCTATCTGCTGTTTATGGAAAGTTCACTGCTTATCCGTGCCGTTCGCGACTATTTCCAGCCAGATATCGGAGAAATTCTGATTGATTCGCGGGAAGTTTATGATCAGATTCGTGAATTCATGTCTTATGTTATGCCGGCCTATATCAATCGCTTACGGCATTATACTGATCATACCCCTCTTTTCTCCCGTTTTCAGATTGAGCAGCAGATTGAATCTGCCTTTTCCCGCGAAGTCGCCTTGCCATCAGGTGGTGCTATTGTTATCGATCACACCGAAGCACTGGTATCCATTGACGTTAACTCAGCTCGCGCAACACGCGGAGCAGATATCGAAGACACAGCATTCAAAACCAATATGGAGGCTGCTGAAGAAGTTGCACGACAAATGCGTGTACGCGATCTGGGTGGGCTGGTGGTTATTGACTTCATTGATATGGAGAACAGCAAAAACCAGCGTGATGTTGAAACCACTCTGCGGGAAGCGTTGAAAAAAGACCGTGCACGGGTACAAATGGCCAAACTGTCCCGTTTCGGCTTAATGGAATTGTCGAGACAGCGCCTGAAACCATCTCTTGGAGAAAGCAGTCATACTATTTGTCCGCGCTGTGCAGGTACTGGTTTTATTCGCAGCATTGAATCAACAGCATTACATATCTTGCGCATCATTCAGGAAGAATCGATGAAAGATAATACTGCTGAAGTGCGGGTGCAAGTACCTGTAGATGTTGCCACTTTTCTATTGAATGAAAAACGTGCTGAATTGTTTGGGCTGGAAGAGCGGCTGGATGTCTGTGTACTGCTGATTCCGAATATTCATCTGGAAAATCCACATTACAGTGTTACCCGTGTACGCACAGATAATGTCGAAGAAAAAACCATTCCCAGCTACCATCAGGTACAGGAACCGGAAAACCTCGGTGAACTGCCATTCTCTATAGGGCAGAACAAACCTGTCAGACCTGAAGCTGCAGTTAAAGGTATTCATCATACTCAACCTGCTCCTGTCATTGAGAAGACGCCCACAGTTAAAACTGTAGCAGCGCCAAATATGTGGAAAAAACTGTCTGGTTGGCTGAGTAAACTGTTAGGTGGTCAAACTGCCGAATCTGCTGTGCAAAACAGTGCCATACCAGAAAAAGCAGTTAAAACCACACAGCAGAAAAGAAATCAGAAAACCCAGCCACAGGAACGACGTCAGTCGCGTGCTAACCGGCTGGCTAAAAATACCGATTCTGGCAAAAAAGCTGACGTTACTGCTGAAAGTAAAACAGCAGTTGATGGCACACTGGCAAGTCGGCCAGTAAATGAGCAGCGTAACCGGCGCGAAGAGAAACGTGCCGACAAATATGCAGCAGCACAAACCGATACAGCAACCGATACCGCTCAGGGGCACAGTGGCCTTAAACAGGAGCAAAATCCTTCTCGTCGCCGCCGTCAACGGGCATCAGGTAAAACAGAGACGCCAGCACAGCAGACAAACGTTATTGATTCGATTGACGAAGCTCAGGCCGGTGATCCACTGATTATTACCCTGTCTGCTGGTGAGGCGAAAACTGAGCATCATAAAACACGACACGATAAAAACAGCCGGCGCCAAAATGGCAAGAAAAAGCGCAGCTACATTATATCGGCTAGAAAAGTCAGCCGGAATATTGATATCCACACTATTACAGCACAGATACAGCAGACTACTGAGCATGTGCTTAATCCTGTGCAGCACAGCAACAGTGTTAATACTGCCCAGTTAAGTGAAACTCATGATGGCATCGTGCAGCATGCAGTAGTGCAGGCACAACAGGCCATTATCCGTGTTCTTGCCCAGTTAGAGCACGATCAGCAGAGATCGACTGGTGATAAACCTGTTGTGATTAACCTTGAAACGACAGCACAAATTCAACCGGTTGTTGTCACTCAGGTAGAATCAGTAACGACGAATACAGCAGCAGATATTAATCTGTGCCATATAGCTGAACAGGGTGGGCTGATACTGGTTGAGACTAACGCGGATAAAACTGCATCAATCAGTGATGATGCAGTCATTGTGTCGGAGCCGCCTAAATTGCGGCGCAAAGATAGAGTGCTTAAGCAGCCAGATAGTGTGCTAGTAGTGCCAGCAGTACTGGAACAGGTTGAAACCAGAATATAGAGATATCTGTTTCATCCAATGGTATTTTATTTGTTGATATATTTGCCTGTATCAGTAAAATCCTTATTGCTGATATAGGCAACTTGATGCATAAACGAAGGTATTTACAAGTTATTCATTACCTTGCAAAATAGTATCAGTATTGTAGTAAAGTACAAAATGATGGATTACACCTTGTACACTAGATGTGTGGTGACCATTTTGCTGTAACTGCTCAATATGATTATTTAATTCAGTTATTGTGTTGAAAAACTACAACACTTTTATATGCTGAAAATATTTTATTTTAATGTATTATTTTTTGAATAATATATTGAATTTATTGAATAATATTGTTTTTTGGTTATTGTTTGCCTCAGTTTGATTTGTCAAAAGTGTTGTGTGTTTGCAAATGAATTTGTTTTTTTGCAACTAAAGCATTATATTGACAGCCATGAAATCGCTAACGCGGCGATTAATGCAAAACTTTAAAAGCTCTTCATTAGGTTTTTGAAGTTTGTTTTTTCGACATAGAAAAGGAATACAGCAATGAAAAAAACCCTGATTGCTTTGGCTTTGACCACTTTGCCGGTTGCCGCTATGGCTGAGGTTGTTTTGTATGGCCAAATGAAAGCAGGCTATGAAGTTAATTCATCAAAAACTACTGGATCACCAGATGTTAATGAAGATCGTGGCCCATACTTAAACGGTATCGCTGATTATGGTTCTCGTATCGGTGTCAAAGGTTCTGAAGACTTGGGTAATGGCCTGAAAGCTATTTGGCAGGTTGAATCTCGCATTCACTTGGGTCACAGCAATGGTGGATCTGATGGCTGGGCTAACCGTGACTCATTCATCGGCTTGCAGCATGACCAATTGGGTACTGTACGTGCCGGTCGTATCAGCAATGCTATCAATGCTAACATGGACGTTGTGGATGCTTGGGAATATGGCGATGGCAGCGATGCATTGGGTCTGGGTAAATTCACCCGTACTGATGCTCGTTATGTAGGTATTGCCTATGATTCTCCAGAGTGGGCTGGTTTCAATTTCAACGTATTGTACTCTCCACGTGATAACGTGAACGGTGGCAATCGTGATGGTAAAAATGGTGAATACGATCGTGGTATCGGTTCTGGCGACAAATACAGCCTTGGCCTGAACTATAAAAACTCTGGTTTCTATGCTAAATACGGTTTTGATTATCTGAAAAACTCAGCAGTAAAAATTGATGAGTCCTCTATCATTGAAAATGAAGATGGTGAAGTAATTGGTTGGACTGGTCAAAGAAAAGATGGTCAGGTACACCGTATTGAAGGTGGTTATGATGCCAATAACCTGTTTGTAGCTGTGGGTTATCAATACACCAAAAATGCAACTTCTTATTCTAAATTTACGGATGAAGTGAATGAGTATGTTAAAATTAAAGCACTTGGTGTAGGCGACCACAATATGACTGTAGATAACCAAGGTCAGGAAGCTGCTCTGACTGTTGGCTACCATTTTGGTAACATTTTTCCGAAAATCTCCTATGCTCATGGCTGGGATGTAAAAATCAACGGCACCAAAGAGAAAAACACCAAATACGATCAGATCGTGTTAGGTGCTGACTATGACTTCTCTAAACGCACTACTGCTAACGTACAAGCTGGCTGGTTGCGTGAAGGCCTAGGCGAAGATGAAGGCAAAATCAAAACTACCGCTTTTGGTGTTGGTCTGAAACACACTTTCTAATTAGTCTTTAACCCTTACTAATTAGTAGTTGAACCTAATCCCTGACTGAAGAACAGATTGCACTGTTCATCAGTCAGGGATTAACTTATTTTATAAACATCATTGAATTGCATTAATAAAATCTTGATGCAGATGAAACTGCATATAGCAATAAAAGCATAATTATTATTACTTATTAAGCATATCGGATATTAAAGATTAAGGGATAAAACCTTAGCCATAATGACAAATATGTAGTTAAAATCATTGAAAAAATGGCGCAGGAAATCACAAGTAAAATAACTTACTTATCTACTAATTATATCTATTTGATATTTAATAATTAAATTGCTCTATCCATAGCTGGAAATTAGATAGATAAGCAATATGATAGACTGCATCTATAACCATACCTGAGCATGGTTTTAAGGATTATGGGTTAATACATTGACAATAGTTGCGTGAAAATTTTTGTTTTCCGTAAGCATTCTTGTTTTGGTTGTTGTATACGACTTTTCTGAATAATATTTTGCCTATATATAAAAATGTATTGCTAATAGTAGGTAATGTGAAAATACTGTAGCAGAAAGTCAGTTTAACGATAAAACCAGAGGCTTTCACCGTCATTTGGATACATTTCTGATATTTATTTAACCTGTTCTTTAATAGCAGAAACTATCTCAGTCTGCTATTCAGAATCAGTGGTTTGCTTTTTTATAACCTGACCAGTATATTCCGCACACTCGTCATGATGGCGATTGATGTAAAACTTCAAAAGCTCTTCATTTGGTTTTTGAGGTTTGTATTTTTGACGTTGAAACTAGGAATACAGTAATGAAAAAAACCCTGATTGCTTTGGCTTTGACTACTTTGCCAGTTGCTGCTATGGCAGAGGTTGTTTTGTACGGCCAAATGAAAGCAGGCTATGAAGTATCTTCTACTAAAACCAGTGGTGACAGCCGTGGTCCATACCAGAATGGTATTGCTGACTATGGTTCAAGAATTGGTTTTAAAGGTTCTGAAGATTTGGGTAACGGTCTGAAAGCCATCTGGCAAGTAGAATCTGCCATTCATTTAGGTAACAGCAATGGTAAAGCAGATGGCTGGGCTAACCGTGACTCTTTTATCGGTTTACAAACTGATTTCGGTACAGTTCGTGCGGGTCGTATCAGCAATACCATGAAAGCCAATATGGACGTTGTTGACCCATGGGAATACAACAATGAAGTTTTAGGTTTGGGTAAATTTACCCGTACTGGTGAGCGTTATGTAGGTATTGCCTATGATTCGCCAGAATGGGCTGGTTTTAAATTCAATGCCTTATACTCTCCACGCGATAATGTGAATGGTGGCAATCGTAACAGTGAGTATGATTATGGTATGGGCGCTGGCGATAAATATAGCGTAGGCCTGAATTACCATAATGCCGGTTATTTTGCAAAATACGGCTTTAACTTCCTGAAAAATTCTGCTGCCATGATTTCTGAATCTGGTCATACCAAACTTAAAGATGGTCAGGTGCATCGTGTTGAAGGTGGCTATGATGCCAATGACCTGTTTGTAGGTGTGGGCTATCAATATAGCAAGAATACCAGCTCCTATTTCCGTGGATTGAAAGGCGCATCAATTCCCGTGGGCGGAGAGGGTAATTTAAACACTATGAATGTTGGTGATCATAATGTGACCTTGGATAATCAGGGACAGGAAGCTGTTTTGACCCTCGGCTATCACTTCAATAATGTTTTCCCGAAAATCTCCTATGCTCATGGCTGGGATGTAAAAATTAACGGTAGCAAAGAGAAAAACACCAAGTACGATCAGGTTGTATTAGGTGCAGATTACGACTTCTCTAAACATACTACTGCTAATATTCAGGCGGGTTGGCTGCGTGAAGGTAATGGCTACGATGAACTGAATCAAAGTAAAGGTAAAAACAAAACCACTGCTTTTGGTGTTGGTTTGAAACATACTTTCTGATCAGGCAGTGTGAGCTGATTTTAGAAAAACAATAAACCCCGCTGTGGCGGGGTTTATTGTTTTTGGCTATCTGGGTAAAACAGATCAGGCTGTATTAAAGTTGTCTGTTTATCGAAAAAATAATGTACATTTTTACTAAAAAAGCAGCTTAGGTAGAGATAGTAATTGCTGGTATGAATGAGGGACAAACTTTCCGTTTTATCTATTACGGCGCTGTTTGCTATACCAGTATATGGATAGGACAATCACAGCTACCAACAGAATAATGGCAAACAATAGCTTTGTATATTGATGAAACTGGGCAAACATCCATTGCGCTGATTGTCCGAACAAATAGCCAAAACTAACGATGATGATTGCCCAGAATAATGCGCCCAGCGCGTTCAGTAAGAGAAAACGAGGGAACGATACTTTACTCATGCCGATGGCAATGGGGCCGGCAATACGCAGGCCATACATAAAGCGCACACCAATAATAATGATTGAGCTGTGCTTGCATAGTAACCGGTTGGTTTTTTCTACCAGCGGATCCAGTTTGGGAAAATGTTGCAACAGGCGCGTGCCATAATAGCGGCCGAGTAGAAAGCACACCTGATCACCAAGCATGCCGCCAGCAGTAGCACACAGAATGGATGGTACAAATAACAGATAACCCCTATGCACAAAAAAACCGGCCAATGTGAGGATGGTTTCGCCTTCCAGGATACTGCCAATAAAGATGGCCAGATAGCCATAATGATTGAGTAACTGTTCAATATTCATCTGGTAAATGCGCGGCAAAGGTAATCAATTCATAAACATAAGATTACTTGAACCATTAAGGCAATCTTTTTTGCCAGAACCAGACAAATTTTACACACCATATTGCTGGCGATAAGCTGCTACCGGTTGATGGTAGCTGGCCAGTGTGGGATCATTTTCCAGCAAGCGCAGCAGATCCTCTAGTGTAGCAATTGCTGTTACAGGTATATGATACTGCTGTTGTACTTCCTGTACGGCTGATTGTGTTCCGGTACCTTTTTCCATGCGGTCAAGTGCAATGGCTACGCCAGCAGTAATCGCACCTTCACGCTGAATAATGGACACTGATTCCCGTACTGAGGTACCGGCTGAAATGACGTCATCAATAATCAGTACACGTCCCTGTAATGGCGCACCCACCAGTACACCACCTTCACCATGGTCTTTTGCTTCTTTACGGTTATAGGCATATGGCACATTGCGTCCTTCTTCTGCCAGCATCATTGCGGTAGCGGCGGCCAGTATAATACCTTTGTAGGCAGGTCCGAACAGCATATCAAATTCTATGTTGCTGGCCAGAATGGAGCGGGCATAAAAGCGAGCCAGTTGCAGAATACTGTAGCCATCATTAAACAAACCGGCATTGAAGAAGTAGGGTGACTGTCTGCCGGCCTTGGTGGTGAACTGGCCAAACTTTAAAACATTCTGTTGCAGGGCAAAGTGGAGAAAGTCCTGACGGAAATCAGACATAATTATCCTTGGTGATAAAATGACGTATTAAACAAATTAAGCTTTAAATTTTAGCATTAAACGAAAGGACATGCGGATGCGCATTATCTCTGCTAATGTAAATGGTATACGCTCAGCCACCAGTAAGGGTTTTATTGATTATCTGGCACAGGCACAGGCCGATATTGTGTGTGTACAGGAGTTAAAGGCTCAGGAAGCTGATCTGACGGAAGAGATGAAGCATCCGCAGGGCATGTATGGGGTATGGCATACTGCCGTGAAACGGGGTTACAGTGGTGTGGCCATATACAGTAAGCAAGAGCCCGATGCTGTTCAGATTGGGCTTGGCTGGGAAGATTTTGACCATGAAGGGCGTTATGTGCGCGCTGATTTTGGTAAGCTGACGGTTATTTCATTATATTTGCCATCGGGCAGCAGTTCGGATGAGCGGCAGCAGGCCAAGTTTAGTTTTCTGGACAAGTTCCTGCCCGTGCTACGTGAATTACAGGCATTGCAACGGGATGTGGTGATTTGTGGTGACTGGAATATTGCGCACCAGAATATTGATTTGAAAAACTGGCGCGGAAATCTGAAAAATTCTGGCTTCCTGCCCGAAGAACGGCAGTGGCTCAGTCAGGTAATTGACGAACTGGGCTGGGTGGATATCTGGCGTACCCTGTATCCGGAAATACCTGGCTATACATGGTGGAGTAATCGCGGACAGGCTTATGCAAAAGACGTGGGCTGGCGCATTGATTATCAGTTGGCAACACCAAATCTTGCTGCCTGTGCACAAACTGCATCTATCTATAAGGATGAAAAATTTTCTGATCATGCACCGTTAATCGTTGATTATGCTTACGAGTAACTTTAAATAAGTTACAAAGTGGTGTTTGCAGCCAGTCATTTTTCAGCAAAATACGCGCATACAATGATAAGTTCGAATTGCGTGGCTTGGGAATTGTATGTGCGTCAACGCAGTGAAGCCCTTGGTTTGTTTCTGGCGGCGCGGGGATAATCAGACTGGAAAAGGTATATCTGTCATCCAGTATCAGATGGTTAATGATGCTTATTTATCTGATTTTATTATGTTTAATTAATGGTTTCTACAATTTCGTATTCCTGCATTTTATATAATAATGTTCTTTTACTGACCCCCAGTGAACGGGCGGTGTTTTCCCGATGTCCATGGTTTAGTTTCAATTCATTGATGATTAATTCTTTTTCATAAATTTTGACTTTTTCCTTTAAAGTGGCACCATGCTGCTCATCTTCACCAAAATCCGGATTGAAATCAGGCGTTTTTTTATGGGCAATGATATGTGCAGGCAAATCTTGCGGATAAATAAACAGCCCATTGGACATTACCACGGCATGCTCAATGGCATTGGACAATTCGCGCACGTTGCCCGGCCATGGATACTGGTTGAGTACTTCTACGGCGCTGATGGTGAAGTCGAGCAATTCCTTGTTATTTTCATGGCAGAACTGATTGGCAAAGTAGCGTGCCAGCAGCATGACATCATTTTTTCTGTCGCGTAATGGTGGTAAGCTTAATTCCATAACATTAAGCCGATAGAATAAATCTTCACGGAATTCACCAGTGCTAATCATGTCTTGCAGGCTACGATTGGTGGCTGCAATCAGCCGGAAGTCGGTTTTAATTAATCTGGTACCGCCGATTGGTTCGAATTCCTTTTCCTGAATGACGCGCAGAAGTTTTACCTGTAGGTTAGTCGACATTTCTGCTACTTCATCCAGAAAAAGTGTGCCCCGATGTGCACGTTCAAATAAGCCAAGCTGGCGTTGATAAGCACCCGTAAATGATCCTTTTTCATGCCCGAATAGCGTACTTTCCAGCAAGGTTTCCGGCAATGCGCCACAATTTACTTTGATAAAGGGGCCGGTTGAGCGTGTACTATAGTAATGGATGGTTTTTGCCACTAATTCTTTACCGGTTCCGCTTTCACCCGTGATTAATACGGTAGTTTTGGTTTGTGATATTTTAGCGATATTGCGGCACAGCTCCATCATATTCGGGCTGTTAGTGAGAATATGCCCTTTGGTATCGGAGTTGGTTAATTCGATTTTCGGCGATAAATCAATTCCTTGCTTTTTAGCCCTGCTTAACTCTAATGTCCGCTTTATCAATGCTTTAAGCTCATTGAGATCAAAGGGTTTAACAATGTAATCAATCGCTCCCTGTTTTAATGCTTCAACCGCTGTATCAACACCAGCATAAGCCGTCATCAGTATGATAAACATCTCTGGATGGCTTTCTTTAATTATTTTCAGTGCTTCCAGCCCGGTCATTTGCGGCAGGCGGTTATCCATTAAAATTAAATCAATGGGTTGCTGCGCTAATAGTGCAATAGCTTCTTCTGCATTATCAATAGCGATAACTTGATACTGTTGTTGTGATAAAAAAATGGATAACAATTTGCGCAGATTGAGTTCGTCTTCGACAATTAAGATTTTTTCCGACATAAGTTCCAGATTATTTTGTTTCAGTTGACGGGAAGTGCTATTTCAACGGTAACACCACTGCTGTGCTCATTATTTTTAATGCTAATTTGCCCTTTATGGGAAGAAACTATTTTTTGTACCATGGCCAGCCCAAGGCCGGTACCAGAAATTTTGGTAGTAAAAAACGGGGTAAAGATTTTATCCATTAATTCTTTTTTAATGCCTTCTCCGTTATCTTTTATCCGAATCAATTGATATTTGTGGTTTGCTGACAATAATGTAGCTATTTCAATTTTACCGTGATCCCTGATTGCCTGAATGGCATTGATTAATAAATTCAGTAATGCCTGTTTGATTAATTCTTTATCCAGATACAACGGTGGCAACTCACGGGTTAATGCAAGAATCAGGCTGATATTATTTGACCGGTGGGATGAGTTAATCAGCACCAGTACTTCTTCAATTAAAGTATTTAACTGTACGGAAACATAGTAGTTTTTGGAGGGCACGGAAAAGTCCAGCAGTTGCTGGATAACCTGATTGATTGAATCAACTTCTTTCAGAATAATTTCAATATATTCATTTTGTTCTGTGCGCGGTACATCATTTTGCAGGTACTGGACAAAACCGCGTACTGCTGCCAGTGGATTGCGGATTTCATGGGCAATGCCTGCCATCAGTTCACCCAGTGCAACCAGACGTTCTGTTTGCTGGATTAATTTTTCTACTTCTTTGCGTTCAGTGATATCTTTAAAAATAACCACTGCACCAATTATTTGCCCCTGATGATTTTTCAGATGGCTGGTACTGGCAGAGATTCTGATAATGCGTCCGGCAACTGGAAAATCTACTTCAACCCCTACATGATCGATACCATTGTATAAGGTATCCAGTAACGGACTATGAAAATTTTTATCATCGACGATGGTTGAATAAGGCTGGCCGAGTATGTGTTGAAGTTGATAACCGGTTATTTTTTCTGCTGCCGGGTTTAACATGGTTATGGAACCATTATTGTCTACAGTAATCACGCCATCCAGTGTATTTTCCAAAATCAATTCGTTCATGGTTTTGGTTTTTCTGAGTTTTTCAGCCAGACTGTTAATTCCATTCACAATTTCATTTAATTCTCCGCGAATCAGTGGCAGACGAAAGTCAAGCGAATAGGGTAGTTTTTCCAGCCCCTGCTTGATTATATTAATATCAGTATTCAGTTTTCTGGATAGAAAAGAAGCAATACAGATACAGCTCAGCATACAGATCAGGCTGATGATTATGACATTTTTATCAAATACAAATGCTTGCTTTTCAATATCATCCAGTGTTTCATTCGCCCAGATATAACCAAGTATCTGGTTATTGCGCACAATGGGAATCATGGCGTTCATGATATTGCCCCTGACCTGTTCACCAGTATCAATCATGTGCCGGCCACTATGCATCACTTCACGCCCTTTATGCGTGGCTGCAATTGATTTACCCACATTCACGCCATATGCAGATTGTGGCGCATAGACGACAATGGCATCCAGTTGTTTGTGATAATAACCGGCTGCAACACTCGGCATATCTTTTAGTAACGGTTCAATTCTGGGAGACAGATACTGATTAAGCTGTGCAATCTGCTGTGTTTTGGGCAGATTTTCATCCACCTGCTGATAGGCATCCCCTAAAAGCAAATCCAGTGTTTTGGTAATAGCATAAAGTTTTTGGCTTTTTTCCTGCCTGAGTAGTTCACGTCCTTCTTTATCGATTAATACTGCACAGATACAAATTGAAAAACAGGACAGAAAGGTTACCAGCAAAAAAATACGGGCACTGATTCTGTCTGGATATAGGCGCTGAAGGAAACGGGCGTTCATAAGTGCTCAGATATCCATTATTATCAATAAATTAATGTCGTAACATTGGGCTGATTATTAGCCGAAATATTTATCTGAATTATTTTGAATTATCGGATAGATTATGTGGATTAACAACTCAGGCAATATCAGATAAATCCAATACTGCCTGATTGCCTAATCTAATACATATCTGCTAACCAGATATAATCATTAGTATTATTTGGTGGTTGTTAACAGCGTTCCAGAATAACAGTCGTACCCTGTCCGCCACCAATACATAATGTTGCCAGTCCCAGTTGTTTATCACGATGAAGCATGGAATGAAGCAGGGTAACCAGAATACGTGCGCCGCTAGCACCAATAGGATGGCCGAGGGCAATGGCACCGCCATGAATATTGGTTTTATCCATATCAAAATTCAGTTCGCGCCCAACACCGAGAAATTGAGCAGCAAAAGCCTCATTTGCTTCAATTAAATCAATATCAGACAATTCCAGTGCTGCTTTTTGTAGAGCCAGTCGGGTTGCTGGTACCGGCCCCAGTCCCATTACGCTCGGATCTACACCACCTGAAGCATAGCTGCGAATATACGCCAGTGGTTTTAAGCCTAACTCTTTGGCTCTGGTTTCTGACATCAGTACTATGGCTGCTGCACCATCATTAATGCCTGAAGAATTACCGGCTGTGACTGTGCCATCTTTTTTAAAGGCAGGTCGGAGTTTGGCCAGACCGGCCAGACTGGTATCTGCTTTGGGGTATTCGTCCTGTTTAAAGATAATATCGCCCTTACGTGAACTGATGGTCACCGGCACAATTTCTTCGATGAATTCGCCATTATTAATGGCCTGAGTGGCAAGCTGCTGGGAACGCAGTGCCAGCTCATCCTGTTCCTGCCGGCTGATAGCATACTGTTCGGCAATATTTTCCGCCGTAATTCCCATATGATAATGATTGGTGGCACAGGTTAAACCATCATTCACCATTGTGTCATATAGTTCCGCATTCCCCATTTTCAGCCCCCATCGTGCTTTGCTGCCAAGCAGATAGGGAGCCTGAGACATGTTTTCCATTCCACCGGCCACAACAATATCATTGTCGCCAGTTAAAATGCTTTGTGTGGCCAGTACAACCGATTTAAGGCCACTACCACATACCTTATTAACGGTAAATGCGGGTACTGTACTGGGAATACCTGCACCCAGTGCAGCCTGACGGGCAGGGTTTTGCCCCAGTCCGGCCTGTAGCACATTACCCATAATAACTTCATTCACCAAACCGGCATCAATCGCAGCACGTTTCAATGCTTCATCAATAACGGTTTTGCCTAAATCAAGCGCACTCACCGTGGCAAGTGCACCATTAAAACTGCCGATGGCTGTGCGGGCAGCACTAACTATTACGGTTTTTGTCATCATAAACACCCTTTTTATTTAGAAAAAGTACAAGCCAATCAGGAATATGGGCGTAGTGAAAATTAATGCCGTCATGCAGTAACCCATAATGTCCCGCACCCCGAGTCCGGCAATTGCCAGTGCAGGTAATGCCCAGAATGGCTGCAACATATTCATCCACTGCTCGCCATAGGCAATTGCCATCGTGGATTTACCTAAATCAGCCCCCAGAGCCTGCGCAGCAGGAATGACAAATGGCCCTTGAATAACCCAGTGACCGCCACCTGAAGGTACGGCAAAGTTGATAATGCCGGAGCTGAAGAATGTCCAGATAGGGAAGGTATCCTTGCTGGCAATATTGATAAAGAATTCAGTAATCAGACCGCCCAGACCGGAATGTTCCATCATCAATTGAATGCCCGCATAAAACGGGAACTGAATAACAATACCGGCTGTGCTTCTGGCTGCATTGGATACCGCACGCATATAGGCCATAGGCGTACGGTGCAATAAAACACCAGCAGTCAGGAAAATCAGATTAACGGTATTAATTGTGATATTAAAACCACTGTGATGGAAGTAAATCAGCAGATAACTGATACCCAGTGTACCTACCAGTAAAGAGAGCAGTTTGCTTTCTTCCAGCTTTTCAGCTACGGTGGCCGTTTTCCGGTCAAGTTTACGTTGAAAATCAGGTTCCGGTGCCAGTAACTCAGGGTCAACCACATTTACCTTGCCGTCGGTTCTGACCATAAAGCGTACCAGCAGAGGTAAGCAGATAATCAGCATGGTGGTAATAAAAATATTACTGGCAGAAAACATTGTTTGTGAAATCGGCACAATACCCTGTGGATTGGACTCAGTAACCATAAGGTGTGCAACCGGATTGCCGGGAGTTGCCGCCATTAAAGGCATTGAACCGGACAAACCACCACCCCATGTCATAAAGGCAATATAAGCGCAGGCAATCAGCAAGCCATAATCAACATTCTTAACCTGTCGGGCGACTTCCTTGGCCAGCATCGCGCCTACAACCAGCCCGAAGCCCCAGTTTAGAATACAGGCAATGCAACCCACAAAAGTTACCAGCATCGCTGCCTGAGTAGGAGTTTTGGCCAGTGAGGCAATAGAAACCAAAACAGATTTAACTGGTGGTGAGCTGGCTAAAGCATGGCCGGTAACCACAATCAGCGCCATCTGCATGCCAAAGGCCAATAAGTTCCAGAAGCCATCCCCCCACATTTTTACCAGACCGAGCGGTTGGGAATCGGTTAAACCCCAGGCCATAAAAAAAATGATAAAGGTAAGCAGTAAAGCAAAAATCAAAGGATCGGGCAGGTATTTACTCACCAGATTGGTAGTATGTCTGGATAAACGTGAAATCATAAAGCCTGTGCCCCTGTAGCAATGGACATCGTTTGCAGATCATCCGCGACAATAAATTCTGCTGTGGTATGCGCTTTCACTGTATCAATATCTACTCCTTCAGCCGTTTCAATCAGATACAGTTGCCCATTTCTGAATTCAAATACTGCCAGCTCAGTAATAATCATGCTCACCTTGCCTTTGGCCGTAAGCGGTAAACTGCATTCAGGCAGGATTTTAGGTTCGCCGGTTTTAGTGCAATGTTCCATGGCAATAATTACCTTTTTTGCCCCAGTAACCAGATCCATTGCGCCGCCCATGCCCGGTATCATTTTGCCCGGTACCATCCAGTTTGCCAGATTGGCATGCTGATCAACTTCCAGTCCCCCGAGTACGCAGGCATCCACATGCCCGCCCCGAATCAGCGCAAAAGAAAATGCACTATCAAACATGGCTGCGCCGGGAACAACACCACAGGGCTGTCCACCCGCATTGACAATATTGGGTTCGTCCACGGTTTTCGGCCCTAGTCCGAGAAAGCCATTTTCTGATTGCAGAGTAATATTGATACCTTCTGGTAAATAGTTAACTACCTGTGTTGGCAAACCAATCCCCAGATTAACAACATCACCATCACGCAGTTCCTGAGCAACACGGCGAGCAATTAATTCTTTTTTATCCATTGTCTTTTTCCTTAATCGTTAGTGCTAACCATAAAATCAATTAATGCTGCTGGTGTCATCACGGCATCAGGATGAATTTGACCAACTTTTACCAGCTCATTAACCTGAGCAATCACGGTATCGGCAGCGGTAGCAATCAGAGGATTGAAATTACGTGCGGCATATTGATAAATCAGGTTACCGTTATAATCAGCCTGATGAGCATGGATGATGGCTAAATCAGCCCGCAGCGGCAGCTCAAGTAAATATTCACGACCATTAACTGATAAAATTTGCTTGCCATCAGCAACAATCGTACCGACGCCGGTAGGTGTTAAAACACCACCCAATCCGGCACCGCCGCAGCGGATGCGTTCAGCCAGCGTACCTTGAGGTACCAGCTCAACTTCAATCTCTCCGGCAATCATTTTTCTGCCTGTTTCACGATTGGTGCCAATATGGGAAGTAATTACTTTCTTCACTTGATTATTGGTAATTAGTGGGCCAACACCAGTATCAACAAAGGCTGTATCGTTACCGATAAGCGTTATGTCTTTAATACCTGATTCCAGAATCGCATTGACAATCTTTGACGGCGTACCACACCCCATAAAACCGCCAAACATAATCGTCATACCGTCTTTAAGGAAATCCCGGATTTTATCGGTAGTGATTAATTTTTTTTGCATCAACGACTCCTTGTTACATGTTAGACATTTATCTTTGCTTAAAAGCAGGCTGCTTTACTATTGCAATTCATGTACCAGTTTGGCGTCATAAAGTTAAAAATATAATATATTGATTTTTAAATATAAATTTATTTTGTTAAATAGATTTATGCTGTAAGCAGTGCAGAAATCTGCACTTGAGCGCAAAAAAAATTGCATAAAGAAAACAAGATAATACTCATTAATCATTGGTGAATAAGTGCGGTAGCCATAGCCCGCCACGCTTAGAAGCAAAATAAATAGTTTTGCCGTCTGAGCTGTATCGGCTATTAATCATTTTTTATAGTTATTAAAAAGCATTGCTGTTAATCTGGATAAACCCATCCAGTATGCATTTGAGGTTAATGAATCAAGTAGTATGGTTCCAGATTGGTGGCAAGCTGGAACAACAGCAGAAGCAGATAATGAGGCAAATACGATATATCCAGCCGTGCAATTAATAAAGCAAAGCAATAATTGCAATTAAATATCTATAACTACCAAATATTTGCATTATTTATGGCCTGTTTTAGGGTAGAAGTAGCCAAAAATGCTTGACGAGTTTAATAATGCTCCCTATAATGCGCTCTTCCTTTCCCTGATAGCTCAGTCGGTAGAGCGACGGACTGTTAATCCGCAGGTCCCAGGTTCGAGCCCTGGTCGGGGAGCCAAAGGGTCGTTAGCTCAGTCGGTAGAGCAGCGGACTTTTAATCCGTTGGTCGAGCGTTCGAATCGCTCACGACCCACCAAAAACCCTTACTTAACGGTAAGGTGAATTAAACCTCACGCTGATGAGGTTTTTTTGTATCTACACAAACCTTAATTAATCTGGTTGTTTGTTCATTATCATAATTTGTGAGCTAATCAGAATGATTAGATTAGGCTGGTTCCTAAAGTATTTTGAAAATGCTTTAAAGCCCAGTTGTGTCCTGTAGCATCAAAGCTGGCAACGGTATGTTGATGGCTGACTATTTTATAATTAAGGTTATAAGCATCAACTGCGGTATGTAAAATACAAATGTCTGTACATACTCCAGTTATATGTATTTGTGTGATGTTTCTTTCACGCAGGCGTAAATCCAGATCAGTACCACTGAATGCTGAATAATGACGCTTGTTTAATCAGTAAACTTGCGGATTAAATTGGTTTATTGTGTACAGCTGCTTCAATGAACTATATAAATCCTGCCCCTCTGTGCCGATGATGTTGTGTGATGGAAATAATTTATTTTCTGGATGATACCGATCATCTGGTTGATGGGCATCAATGGCAATTACCACAAAATTGCCTTGCTCAATAAATGTTCTGGCCACATTCACTATTTCTTCTTCAATTGATTGTCCCGCCAATCCGGTTGTTAGCGCGCCATCTGTGGCGATAAAGGCATTGGTGCAATCAATTGAAATTAGTGCTTTCATATGTCATTTTGTTCTTGTTAGTCTGTATTTTTCAGTATTACTATTGTACCTATTTAGTATTTAGTTATTGTATTGAGTAGATGTACTTTGAACGATTTCAAAATTAAAAGCATTTTCGATTTAGCGAATAGGCCAATTTGAGGCGTGAAGAGTAATAGTTGTCTATCAATAAATATGGCTAAGGTTTTAAGTAATATTTATAATAAAATAAAATTTTTAAATAAAAATTTGGGAATGCTGTTCTGTTGGCCGATTGTTTGAATAGTTTACGGACTATCAAAATCTTTTTAGGAAAAATAAGAAAGCTAGGAAATCATATAAATTTATCCTGTTTTTTAGCTTTTATTAGTATGATAAATAATTATAAAAGCCAATCTTGTAATTTGGTAAGAATATAATCATTTGGTAAACGTTCTTGTTCTAGGCGATTGTCATCGTATTTCCCGGATTGTAGTATAGTAAACAGTTTTTTTTCTGCTGGATTCAGGTGAGTTGGAATATCATAATAAGATTCCAATTCTTTTGTCATGTAATAGTGATGTCTAGATAATGTTTCTTCATCCATCATCAATGTATGAATATGCGGGCAAAGCATTTTAGCCTGGCTCAATATTTTTAATCCCCAGCTATCAATATCTCCCCAGTATCCTACTTTTTTTTGTCTTAACCATGGTGCAGAAAGCCAGCTAACATTGTTGCCTCCACCAAAAACGGCAATGCTATCTGGTAGTTGGGGTAATGCTAAACCTGACTGAATATTTTCGACTACTAAAATGTTATTAGCAGGTAGTTCATATTTCATCAGTGTATGTTGATCCATTTGTAAGATGGGTAGTTCAGCTAAAGCACTTTGTGCTTTTTTGCATAATGGTTTGACCATTAGCCAGCCTTTAGGGTTCTCTAGGCATCCGAGCCAGTTAAGCAAACCACCTGTTTTTGTGATTGCGTCATTATGCAAAACATCAAGTAAAGCACTGATTAATATTGTGTTATTTTCCAAAAATTTGGTATCAATTCCATGTAAAGGTAGGGAACGCAGATATGAGCCAGTACCCATGCCTGGATATAGCTGTTTTAATATATTAATGATATTATCCGATTGTTGGACAGTTAGCTGTTGAACAATGGATAAATGGTCAATTAAAACTGGGTAAAAGCGTTTCTCAAATTCTATTAATGGTTGTATTACTTTCTCCCATTTGTGGACTTCTTGTTGTACCTCTGAACCTAAAAATTCAAATAGTTCGGTTCGATTTTTAAGTATTAGCTTGGTAGGTATGCGTTGTTGACAGACCTTATTTAATGTTTTTTTTTGCCAGTTTATCCATTGTTGTTGTGGGTATTTGTCCCATTGATTAATGAAATTTTTAAAATGCATCATGTTATCAAGTACCTGATTACCTGATGGTGGCAGCAAGGAAATTTCAATTGGAAACTGACGCTGATTCAGTAAGCGCTCTTTGAGATGCTTTGGGTGATCCCATTCCCGTTTTTTGATTTGTGTGTAAACTTCCGCTGGAAGTTTACCCCATTTGGGGCTTAATTCTGTCATATTCTGATTGTCTCTAGGTATGTTCAGATGCGGTTAATATTGCTGTAATTCACTTTAAAATTTATAGTGTAATGGATCATATTCATACCTGCGGTGTTTTGTTTGTTAGGTTTTCCATGAATTCGGTTTTCTATGTTGAGCATTCGGGCACGTCATAAGAAATATGAAGTTAAGTATATTTGATTGGGGTAAGTTCAATTCCTAATGATTGGACTTGTTTGATAATTTCAGGATTTTTTATTTGTGCTAGTTGTGTATCTATCTCTTCCCAAGTTACTTCGCATAAATGACTTTCATGAGTTTGCTGGTTACGCTCGGCAATGAGCAGGGAGTGTGCTGTTTCGCGTGCTAGGTTAAGGTTTTTATAAGGTGTAATCAAATTGATATGGATATGCAATGCTTTAAAAACATTTAAAACTCGACGGCTGACTGTTTCTGCGGTATTGGAAAATGCTTCGTCTAAAAATACTGTGCAGTAAACAGGTTTATCATGCCCATCTGGTGTTAGTGCATAGGCTAGGCTGGCTGCGACAATGGTGCCGGCAAACGATTCTTTTTCACCACCCGATTTACCACTGGATGATTCCAGTACATCTATAACAGCTGCGGTTTCATTATCTAGTTCTTCTGCAAAAAATGACATCTGATAACGTGGATCAAGTAAGCGCAAGCTTTCTAATGTGTTTGCTGAGGCTGTATTGCTGGCTTTATCCAGCAGTGAGATTATTTTTTTTAATGTATTAAATTGATATTCATGGTCATCACTATTAAAACTACTTAGAGCCTTCTTAAGTGTCTCTGAAAATTCTATTACATTGGAATGTTTATCATTTTTGGTATTTAATTTAAGATATGTATTCTTTCTGAATTCGGTACGTTTTAATACGGTATTAATAACCTGAATACGTTCTTTTATTTCATTTTTTTCTGCATCTAACTGTTGCTGGATTCTGGCCAGTGATTGTGTTGTGTGTTTATTTAAACGTTTTTTAAAACGTTCCTGTAATTGTGGCAGTCCTTCCTGCTCCAGTTCGAGCAGATGAGTTATATAATCTGCAATACTTGCAATGTCTGTATTCCAATCGTTGGCGATTATAGGCCAGCGAGATTTAAAATATGACATGACACGAATCAGGTTGTCGCGCGTTTTTTCATTTTCTTGGTTTTTTTCCTTCAATGAATCTTCAATCTGTTTTAGGTAAAAACTTTGTTTTTTGATTAGTGATGGCAATATGTCATCATTATATTGACCAATACGATGATTTAATAGTTGTCTTACTATGTGTTCAATGCCTTGATCTGCATCATCTTGTGCGCGCTGAAGTTCTCTTTTTATGTTTTCCAGCTCGTTATTTCTACTCCCTTGTTCCTGATTGAGTTGTAATTCTTGTTCGTGTAATTGTTGTAAGTCTGTTTTGGCCGTTTCCCAGCGTAATTGTGCTTGGTTTAAATCATTGCCGTTTTGTAATAGTTCAGCTAATTCTTTTTCTATTCTACTGAGTTTAGCTTGCTGCCTTGGTAGATCAATCTCTTCCCAGCAGTAATCTTGTAATTTTTGCCATAGCTGTTTCTGCTCTCCGATTATGTCTAAATCGTTACGCTTTTGCAGAACGATTTGTTCCTGCGCTTCTAATTTTTGTGTCAGTAAGGTTAAGTCCTGTTCTAATATCGCTAGTCGTGCTTTGTTGGAAAAGCCTAGTTGCCAAACTGTTTGATCATTTATTTTATTCTGATCTTTCTTTTCAAAACGACCCTGTTCCAGATGGATTAAACCTGCCTGTGTGATGGAAAAAGGCGTTTTATCCAGCTCTTCGGTAGAATCTACACAAGTTAAATCGAAACGCTGCAAATGCTTTTTTAACCAGTCCCGATAAGGATGATCGCGCCAGATTAATTTGTTTAAATAGCCTTCCGATTTAAATTCGGCTCTTATTTTTTGGTGTTGAAATAATTCTGGTACGACTTGTACTCTGACATGCAAGCCAGTGTGACGGGTGTTTAACCAGCGTGTTACTTGTGAGACAACGTTATAAGGAACAATCATGGTAGTTCTGAGCCCACCTAATGCTCTTTCAATGGCTCCTTGCCAATCCCTTTCGCTTTCTTTAACGTTAATTAATTCGCCAATAAAGCGACATTGTTCGATTGTTAAATTTAGTGATGCAATCATTTCATCGCGGAGCTGTTGAAATTTGAGTGCAATATTGGAATCTGGTCTTGCCTTAATTCCGGTAATTTGTTCTTGGGTTTGGTTGAGTTGCGCTTGTAAGTTGCTTAATTCGCCACTGACGTGTCCAAATCTATCTTGGGCATTTTGGGTATCCTGCTTTAGGTTTTGCAGTTTTTCTGTTGCTAGCTGTTGGTTGTTTTCAAATTGTATTCGAACCAGTTCTGGATTTAACCCTAATGTTTGGGTTTCCTTCTGATATTTTGATGCCTGTAGATTTACGCGTTCTAATTCAAGTTGTACTTGTTTACGCTGTTTTTTTAGTGGTTCAATGCTCTCGCCACCAGCGAGAAGATAAGCTGCATGGTAATTTTCGACCTGGCTTTTTAACTCTTGCTCATTTTGATTTAGTTCGTCGAGCTTTTGTTGTAAGTGATCAATTTGTTTTTGAAGCTGCTGAAGCTCGTTGGTGTAGAGTTGACATTTTAGTTCGCCAAAATAGGCTGTTAATCCGTTTTTTTCCTGTTCAAGGTTATCTGAGATTTCTAGACAATTATTATATTTCTGATTGAGTTCAGGTAATTTAATCAAATGTCGTTGCTGCTCTTTTGCGTCAAGCAGTTGTGCATGTGTAGTTTCTAAGTCTGCAAATTCTTTTACAACTTTACGGGCTTCTTCTTTGATTTCGCTTGGTTCAAGTACGAGCTCACGAATCAGGGCTGTTAAGTCGTCGATTTTTTTTAAACCTAGGGCTCGGGATAATAGAGCAGGGGTGTTTTTGTTATCCATGTGCAGCAATTTTCGGTAGAGTGCCTGATAGTCAGAAAAATTGTCGTTTGAATAAGCAATTGTTGCATCATTATTTAATCTCTGTTTCAGTAGGCGTCGTTCACCATCTTTAAAGTGTTCCAGTAATTCTTTAAGCTGAAGGTTGCGATTGGCAATGACGTAGTGACGATTGATATCTGCTGAAGAGGTTGCAGAAGGCGCTGCCCAAAATAATACGGCCAGTGTGATGTAATTACCGTCATCAGCTAGATAACAGGCGCGTAATCCTGTGATAACTGATTGGTTGCGTTTGCTTTTTACTTTGGTTTTGGCGCCATCATGTGCTGAACCGAAGTTGCCACGCATATATGAAAGCAGGGTTCTGTCGCTGCGATCACCTTGTGCTGCGGCAACGTTAAAACTGGCGCGTCCGGCTGGCAGTAGTAATGCCATCAATCCATCAATAAGTGTGGTTTTACCCGAGCCGTTATCGCCGGTTACCAGTGTACCAACCGGATCGATTTTGGCTGTATGCAAACCATGGAATGATCCCCAGTTATACACAGATAGTTCATGTAAGCGAATTTGACCAACTTTGAATAGCTCATTATCTATCATGGGTTTATTCATTTGATTCTTCTTTCTCTGCTTCTACTGTATCGGACTGTGCTTTTTCGCTTAATTTTCTGTACTCTGTAAGCATGTTTTCCAAAAAACTGGCGTTAACAATATAGCGGATAATGGGTGTGATTTCATAACGATCCTCGCTGCCTCGTACGTTTGCCAGTATATGACGCTCTTTCATGCGGCTTAGTGCGGCGTTAAGAGCCTTTTTTTCAAGTGTCGAATGATTAGTTAGGGATGAAAAGGGGGTTAAAAGTTCTTCAATATGCTCAAAACTAATAATTATTTTGCTTTCACCTATCGCTTCTCGTTCCTGAAAGTATTTACGCAGGACCAGTAATATTAATGTGTCATGAACTGTCAGTTGTCGCTTATTAATTAATAACGGTATTTCATCATTTTCTTCTATGGCCTCATTCATTTGGGCTACATAAGCTATTCCGTAGGGCTGATCTAATATTAATTTTAGATATATATTGGCTAAATGAGTCTCTATTTGAACTTTATAATGACAGATACTAGTAAATATATTGTTTTTTTGCGCAGCTAAAATCACACCATGTTTGAGTAAGGCTACTAAAGCATGTCTGGCTTCTGTTGGTAGGAAGCTAGACTCTGGTTGTGCGATATTGTCAGGCTGCAATATTGGCGACTGTGCGTATTCTGTGTCATTATTAATAATTTCATTGTCTGGTTGATTAACAGAATCGACGGGGATCATTTCTGCACAAAGCTGATCAAAAAATTCGCCAGCTGATAATTTTTTGTCATTTTCTTCTTGGTTCATAGTGAAAGCTCTTCCAGATTAGCAGGAAAAAGTGAGGCACTGAGTAGGTATTTGGGGAGAGTGGCTTTTATCTGAACTCCCTGTTTATCCTGAATGATAATAGATTCTTTAGTGTTTAGTTCGGTTGCCTGAATATGCTGGGCAATCCTTAAATAGGCCACGAGTTCTTCCAGTCCAAAGTTAATTGCTTTTTTCTCAACCAGACCGGCGATAGTTAATGGTCCAAATGTACAAAGGTTGTGATAAATGGTGGCAGCTAATTCTTTAATCTGTACTGTATCTAGTAAGATTATGATTGCTTCACTTGGGGCGGTTGAGTTGGTATGTTCGGTGATGTCTGCGATTTGTATTGCTTCTATGGGTTCTTTTAAAGATATTGAATCGGGAGAGTTAATTTCTATGTTACCGGTAGGTAATATTAGGCTAGTAGCTTGTTTAAAGTTAATCTTATTTCTGGTGAAATTGACTGCTAGTTGTTCTAATTGTGTGATTAGACGATCAACAGTACGTTTTTCCTGTGCTGCGCCACTTTCGATATAGGTTTTCAGGCTTTCTTCTGTTCGACGACGGATTTGAAATATATGTTTACTTTCCTGATTGAGTTCCTGTAATAAACGTTTGAGAAATTTACGTTGTGGTGGTTGCAGGTGACTGGCTGAGGTTTGGTTGAGAATAATATCCAGTTGTTCTTTGAATTCGGTTGAACGGTTTGAATCACAAAGTAGTTGAAAGAATCCTTCAAATGCGCTGCCAGCGTCGCTTTGGGCAAGTAAGGCTTCCTGATCCATAATGGTTTGCAATACTGCTCCACGATTATTATCTTTTTCTATCATTTTGACGCGGATATTTTGATCTAGACGGCGAATTTCCTCTTCAACATAGCGGAAATCGTTAGTTAATACGGAAGCAAGTTGGTAGATTTCTCGTAATCTTTCTCGTTGTTGTTGGTCAGATAGTGTTTTGATACCTTTGGTTTGTATGGTTTCTATTTCTTTTTCCAGTTCTGCTTTGCGCTGATTGAGCAGGGCAATTCTTTCTTCGGGATTTTCGCTTAATGCAATGACCAGTTCCCGAACAGCCTCTTGTACAATCCGTAGATGTGAAGCGCTGATATTGATGTTACGTTCGTCGAATCCCTGACAGAAACGCAATGCAATTTCGCATGCATCGGTTTTAGTTAGTTTATTGTCCATTTCACGTAACCAGCCATCTTTAATCCATTGATTAATATAGGTGGATGCTGATGTATCTGCTTCCCACAGGTTGTCTTCCAGTTCTGCATCTAGTAATACGCGAGCCTGACTATAAGATACTTCATTTTGACCGGGAGAAAACAATTGCTCAATAAAGGCAAGAATGAGTGGGGCAGTAGTTGCTCTAAGTAATTTCCAGACCTTACTTTCATTATAAAAGCGGTTATATTTTGCCAGTGAATGTGAAAAGCTCATTATTTAATTTTTTATGCTAATGGAAATCTAATATTAACCTATTTTAAATTTGAATCATATTGTTAGCAGATATATGACAAATTCCATTACTAATTATTCACTTTTTTACAACTGCTTATATGGATAAGCATTAATTATGCTGTGGTTTAAAGATAATAATTTTAAAGAAATTTAATTGGTTACTATTAGTAATTCATGCCATTGGGTGGTATAGCATGGGCTGAGTTGGGTGCGGGTCATGTGCCAGTGGCTGGATTGCAGTTCGCTACCAAGCTGAATGCTGTTGCGGCCGTAACGGCTGGTGATGTTATCCCATGCGCTCATGAGTTCGGAGCGGTGGTTGTGCTCGCTGGAGTAGAGTAAGTCCGGTTGCTGGAAAGTCTGTGCTGGTTCGATACCGCTTAGTTCGATACCACATTTTTTGTATTCGTGGCCGGGGCGGTAGATGCTGCGTAGCAGATTCTGGGCGATATGGTTTAGGGTGAGGGTGTCGGCACTGGGTTGTGGCAGTTTGATAAACTGATAGCCGTTGTATTGGGACTGGTCGTGGCGAAAGCGGTTGGTGTAGATAAAAACGCCGATGATATGGGCATGGCTGTTTTGTTGGCGCAGTTTGGCTGCACCAGCACTGATGTGGTGGCTGATGGCAGCTTGCAGGCCGTCGAGGCTGGTAATTATGTTGCCAAAGCTGCGGCTGCGAACGATGTGTTGGCGACTGGCTTCGTTGATGATGAGTTCGCTACAAGGAATACCCTGCATTTCGCGCTGGGTGCGCTCGAGCACGACACCGAACTGTTTTCTTAGGGTGGGGGTATGGGCGTTGATGAAGTCGAGGGCGGTATGGATGCCTTGAGCAGCGAGTTTTTGGCCGATTCTGCGGCCGATGCCCCAGATTTCGCTAACAGGGGTGCTGGCAAGGGCGCGTTGCTGGATATTGGGATTCCAGTCTGTCCAGACGATGACGCCGTTGAAATGGTGGCGGTGGCGTTTGGCCAGATGGTTGCAGAATTTGGCCAGAGTACGGGTGGGGGCGATGCCGACGCAGGTGGGGATGCCTACCCATTGCTGGATGCGGTTGCGGATGTTGTGGCCGAGCTGGTGCAGGTTGTTCAGGCCGTGCAGGTCGGCAAAACATTCGTCGATGGAGTAGATTTCGATGGCCGGCACGAGGGAGACGATGGTGTTCATCATGCGTCGTGACAGGTCGGCATACAGTTCGTAATTGGAGGAAAAAACGGTTATTTTGCCCCGCTGTATGAGGTGCTGAATCTGGAAATAGGGGATGCCCATTTTGATGCCGATGTCTTTGGCTTCGCTGGAACGGGAGATGACGCAGCCATCATTGTTACTCAGGACGATGATGGGCTGTTGCTTGAGTTCCGGGCGATAAACTCTTTCGCAGGAGCAATAGAAGTTATTGCCGTCAATCAGGGCAAACATGAGCGGGGTTTAATGCTTGCAGGCGGTGCTTGTGTTGCTGGATGATTTGATAAACGTCGCGATCCAGTTGACCTTGTGGCTGGCTGAGGATGGTGTGCAGTTCATCGCTGTTGCTGGCGCTGCCCAGATAAATCCAGTTGTGGAAGATGTGGTATTTCTGCCGTTCTTTGATGTAGGCATAGCTGGTAAATGGCCATGCAGCCAGTTTGATTTTTTGTAAGGCCAGTGCCAGTTTGAGGTTGTGGGTAGTGGCGGTAATTTTGTTAATGCAGGCTCCGCTGCATTGGTGTAGCTGGTGGCGGAAGCAGGGGCGGTTGCTGCTGCCTTTTTCGATACCAAGAGTTTGCAGGCACAAGTCGGTGTTGCTGATGGTGCTTTTGATGGCTTTCTGGGCATCGCTTTTGCTGTGAAACAGGCCATAGTAACGTTGTTGCTCATTGAACTGGACGTGACGCATGGATACGATGTTCAGGGTATCGTAGCCGTGTGTGTTGGTGCTGAGCTGGAAGCTGAACAGGTCTTTCTGGCGGCGCAGGCGGCGGTTGAGGATAGGCTGGCGCTGTTTGATTTGCGCCGATTCGGTGAGCAGGGCATCTAGTTCGCCACTACAGGGGATAACGTCGATTTTTTTGGCCTGCTGTGACAGGCTCATTTCTTTGCTGTTGTGCACATCCTGACCAAAATGGCTCAGCAGACGGGTTTTGACTTGCTTGCTTTTGCCGATATACAAGGGGAGGTCGTTGTCGCCGTATATAAGGTACACGCCGTAATCGTCGCTGATGTTTTTCAGGACATCGTTGTTGAGATGGGCGGGCAGGCTGGGACGTTGCATAATGGTTTTGCAGGCCTGATGCAGGGTGCTGGCCGGAAAGTTGTGCTTGAGCTGCTGCCAGAAGTCGTAGATGGCGCGTGCATCGGCAAAGGCTCGGTGGCGGTTGTGCATGTCGATGTTATGACGGGCAATGATTTTGTCCAGTCCGTGGTGTTTGTGTTCAGGGTAAAGCTGACGTGACAGTTTGACGGTACACAATTGTTGCGGATTGAAGGTTCTGCCCAGACGTTTGAAAGCGGCTTTGATGAAGCCGTAATCAAAACGTACGTTGTGAGCAACGAAGATGCGCTCTTTGAAAATGACGCTGAGCCGGTCGGCAATTTCGTCGTTGAAATGCGGTGCCTGTTCTACCATCTGGTTGCTGATGCCGGTGAGTGCCTGAATGAAAGGGGGAATGCTGGCGTTGGGATTGAGCAAGGTATGGAAAACCTGTGGCTGCTGCTGGCCGGATTCGGTGTAGACGACGGCAATTTCGGTAATGCGGTCGCTGGTGGTACGGCCACCGGTGGTTTCGATGTCGACAAAGGCAAGTTGCTGGTCTGGAAACATGATTTCTGGGTTAGCGGATGTGTTTGATAACGTAGGTGACTATGCCGACGATGGTAAGGGTGTCGCCTTCTTTAAAGCTGAAGTTGGGATAGGTCTGGCTGCTGTTTTCGGAATGCAGTTCAATGCAGCCATTATTCAGTTTGTGCAGGCGTTTGATGGTGAATTCGTTCCCCAAGTCGGCCATGACGATGTCGCGGTGTTTAGGGGTAAGGGAACGATCGATGATAAGCAGGTCGTTGCGGCTGATGCCGGCGTCGTGCATGGAGTCTCCGCCACAGCGTACGGCAATGGTGGCCGCCTGATTTTTTATCAGATACTGGTTGAAATCCAGATAATCGCTGATGTAAGGTTCTGCCGGGCTGGGAAAGCCAGCAGGAATGGTTTCTGTGGCTAACGGGATGTTTAGCTGGCTGAGGTTGTCGGCTATTTTCCAGCAATCGGCCGGCAGATTTTGCGCTGGGCGCAGCGGGGTATTAGCTAGCTGGCTAATCAGGTGTTCTACTGTGGGTATCAGGCTTACGGGGATGCGTTTGACTATTTTCGGCCCGGCAATTTTGGCTTTGCGTCCGGCACCGGCTCTGGCACCACCGTGTCTACTGGATTTTGCTGCTGTATCAACCACTAGTCTGCTCATTTTGATTAAGTTATTTAATCAAGAATGGTAGGATTTTGATTTTGCTGCGTCAATTATGCTTGCTGTGGATGGCTGGTAATGGTTTGTTTTTTTATGCTTTATGCCGTTGGATATTACTTGTGTTGATGCAAGTTAACTGATTCTGTAATTGATTGTTTATTTTAAATAATTGTTATTGATTGCTGTTGACTGGATGGCTTATGGTTAAGCTGTGTATGAATTATTTATCTAAGAAGAGTTTGATGCTGATAAATTAATCTTTCAGATAATGGGCTTACTGCTGTTGCAGGTGCGCTGAAGCGGGTTGGGCTGAATAGCTGTGTGAAGCTGGTATGCTGCTGGCTGAGGCTATTTGATCCGCAATCTGGTCGAGGGTGGTGATGGTTTCCAGATGGGCTTTTTGTACGTCTGAAGCGGTGATGGCTGCGGCTTCACTGGCACTATGCTGGTTTTCGTGATGTGAGCAGGCGACCATGCAGGTAATAACGAAAACGAGCAGTAATGAAGAGGTTTTCATGATTTTGTGCTGGTATGGGACTGATTTATTATTTTATTATGCTTGGTTTAGTGGTGTACAGCCGCATTGGCTGAGTAGCAGGGTGGTTTCATATACGGGCAGACCCATGATGCCGGTAAAGCTACCGCTGATGTGTTCGACTAACATGCCACCCAGCCCCTGAATGCCGTAGGCTCCTGCTTTATCCAGTGGTTCGCCGGTAGCAATGTAGGCAGCAATCTGTTCGTTTTGTAAGGAGGCAAAGTGAACGGTGCTGGTTTGCAGGATATGGCTGGTTTGGTTGTGCCAGTAAATGCAAACTGCGGTGTGAACCTGATGCTGGCGGCCTGAAAGTAATTTGAGCATACTGAATGCATCGTCGGTATTGGCCGGTTTGCCCAGAATCAGGTTATTCAGGCTGACGGTGGTGTCGGCGCTGATAAGGGGAAATTCTGGTGGCTGCTGCTGGGTTTGTTGCCATGTGGTAAGTGCAGCGCTGTTTTTCATGCGCGCCATGCGCTGGACGTAATCTGTTGCGTTTTCGCCCGGATAAGGTGTTTCATCAATCTCTGCGGGTAAGCGCAGGACATGGTAGCCAAGATTGGTGAGGATTTCACGCCGGCGCGGGCTGCCTGAAGCCAGATAGATGGTTAGCGGGTTCATTGTCTTGTTTGGTGCAGATAATTGTGTATTGTGTGGGTTTGCTGTGGTTATTTTAACATTGCTTTAGGCTGCATTGTTTGCTGTTGGTAATGGGGTATTGTGTTCTGGCTGCGTTGGCTGGGTGGTGACTTGTATTTTGTTAGTTGTCAGCTTAACGGTTTACGTCGACGATAAAGCGGCCTTTGGTTTGACCACTGATGATGTCTTGTGCGATTTTAGGGCATTCGTTCAGGGAAATAATTTGCCCAATGTGTTGTAATTGGTCGGTGTTCAGGTGTTTGGCTAGAAAATCCCATGCGGCAATGCGTTTTGGCTGGGCTGCCATAACGCTGTCGATACCGGCCAGTGTTATGCCTCTGAGGATAAAGGGGGCAACTGTTGCAGGAAAGTCCATACCCTGTGCTAAGCCGCAGGCTGTAACGATGCCACCATATTGGGTTTGGGCACAGATATTGGCCAGACTGTGTGAACCGAGTACGTCAATGGCTGCTGCCCATTGTTCTTTTTGTAATGGTTTGCCAGCGCAGGCCAGAGTTTTGCTGTCGATGAAATGTTGCACACCCAGTTGTTGCAGGTAATCTGTATTGTTGATTTTGCTGGTGGCAGCGGTGATGGTGTAGCCCAGTTGGGTGAGTAATATGATGGCAACTGAACCCACGCCGCCGGTTGCACCGGTGATAAGGATGCTACCCTGTTCTGGGGTAATGCCATGTTCGATTATGCGTTGAACGCACAGAGCGGCTGTATAGCCGGCAGTGCCGATAATCATGGCTTGTTGGGCGCTGATACCTGTGGGTAGGGGGATAAGCCAGTCTGACTTGAGATAGGCATACTGGCTCAGGCAGCCCCAATGGGTTTCGCCACAGCCCCAGCCATTTAAGATGACGCTGTCTCCTGACTGGTATTGTTTGCTGCTGCTGTGGATGATGGTTCCAACGCCGTCTATGCCGGGTATCATCGGCCACTGTCGTACTACTGGGCCAGTATTGGTGATGGCCAGTGCCTCTTTATAGTTTAAACTGGAATACTGTATTTGCAGCAGGGTATCGCCTGTTTGCTGCAATAGCTCTTCTTCGGTGATGTTCTGGATGTTACAGGAAAACGCGGTCTGGTTTTTTTCTAATAGTATGGCTTTAGCTAACATGGTTGAATTCCTGTTGTTGATAACTAGACGGCGAGTCTAATTTTTATTATAGGCTGTCTGGTTACAATCCATTATGAAGTAGATTAATCGGTTTTCAGGATAATCTTGGCTAAATTTTTGAAATAATGGTAAAAAAGAATTTTTGGGTGCGCCTGTTTTTTCAGTATGCTTGCTTTTAATATCCGCACTGATGTAGCCATGCGTGGTCATCATTTTTACGCTACTGTGGATAAGGGCAATTCGGGTGTTGTGGCCTTAGCAGGATAATGGTTGCGTACTGGATGGTTTTGTCATGGCGGTAAGATTTTTGTTTGCTGTAAAGATAAGAGGGCTGGTTGATTCAGTGTTACTTTCCCTGCTTGCTGACGGCAATACGACACAGCCAGTCCAGCCAGCTAATGGGTAAGAGCTTTTTTAAATACCAGAATAGATGTGCCGGTACGGTAACCGGATAGCGTGCTTTGGGTTTGCGGGCATTCAGGGCGCGTACGCAGACGTTGGCGCATTGTTCGGCAGTTAATGTAAATGGTGCTACAGCGCCAGCAGTTTGCAGGCGGTTGAGCTGCGCCTGATAGGCGGCACGATGTACGCTGTTTTCAACATCTATATACTGTTTGAATTTGACTAGAGCATTGGGGCGGAAGCGGGTGGCAATTGGCCCCGGTTCGAGTAGGCTGATATGGATACCGCTGGCATGAGTTTCCTGTCGCAGGGTGTCGCATAATCCTTCCAGTGCGAATTTGCTGCTGATGTAGGCACTGCGCCATGGCATGGCTGCATAGCCCAGTATGCTGGAGTTAACCAGAATGCGGCCATATTGCTGGCGGCGAAAGACTTTCATGGCTGCATTGATGCATTGCCAAGTACCAAATACATTGGTGTTGAACTGCTCCTGCAAGGCTGTGCGGCTGATGTCTTCGGCAGCACCAGTCTGGCCATAGCCAGCATTGCAGAATAAGGCATCCAGTCGGCCGAATTCAGTGATTACGGTTTCGATAGCAGTCTGTATTTGTTTGTCATTAGTGATATCCAGTTGCAGACTATGAAAACCTTCGGCACGTAAGCGTTCTACATCTTCTGCGCGACGGCAGCTTGTATAAACGCGCCAGTTGTCCTGACGCAGTAATTGTGCTGTGGCGTAGCCAATGCCACTGGAGCAGCCGGTGATCAGGATAGTTTTTTGCATGTTTATACTTGGTTGAAATCCGTTTTAACGGTTCTAGTTTAACATGCTGGATGGCATGTATTTTCTAAGGTTGTATGTTTAGCCTGTTTATATCCATAAATGGTAAAAATGTTGTCTTCTTCATCATAAGGGATACGCAGGCGTTCAAGGATTGCTCTGAATGTAGTGGTTTCATCAATGATTGCATCGGCAATTAATCTGCCTCTATGCTGGCTTAGTTGTGGTCGAACTTTCAGCCACTCAATCATAAAGAGTGGAGGCATACCTTCATGATAGTAGTTACTCCAGTCACCTAGCCAGTTTGGTACTTCGTTTAAGTAGGTATGACAGGTTTTATCTTTATTTGCGATACAGCGCAATACATAAGGCGGTTCGAAAGCTAAGCTGCTCACAGCATGCTGCAATTTAATCCATTTGAGGTCGTTCATCATGGGAATAAATTGTTTTGCTACTATGATTTCCACTACTTTCTGTTTTAGTTGCTATATGTCTTTATGCACTGTTATGTAATGTTTATATTCATTATATAAGGAAGTGATACCATTTAAATCATTGAATTCCATTATTGTGGATTAAATATTCTGGTTATTTTGATAAACACCATTGTGGATTATTGCTCTTTTTCGGCCGCAGCATCATAGGCATCTACGATTTTCTGCACCAAAGGATGGCGGACTACATCTTCGCTGGTGAAAACGTGAAAATAGATACCGTCAATGTTGTTGAGCTTTTCGCGTGCGTCTTTCAGGCCGCTTTTGATGTTTTTGGGCAAGTCAATCTGGCTGGTATCACCGGTGATGACTGCCTTGGCGCCAAAGCCTATGCGGGTGAGGAACATTTTCATTTGCTCGGGTGTGGTATTCTGGGCTTCGTCCAGAATAATATAAGCGCCGTTAAGTGTACGTCCGCGCATATAGGCTAAGGGGGCGATTTCAATCAGCCCTTTTTCCAGTAGTTTGGTGACGCGGTCAAAACCCATCAGGTCGTAGAGGGCATCATATAAGGGGCGCAGGTATGGATCGACTTTCTGTGCCAGATCACCGGGCAGAAAACCCAGCTTTTCACCGGCTTCTACGGCAGGACGTACCAAAACAATACGTTCTACCTGATGTTTTTCGATGGCATCTACGGCCGCGGCCACGGCCAGATAGGTTTTGCCGGTACCGGCTGGACCCAGACCGAATACCACATCATGTTTTAACAATGCTTGTATATAGCCATTCTGGCGTGGCGTACGGCCACCGATATTGCCGCGGCGGGTGCGTAATGTCCAGACTTTGGGCTCGTGATGTTCTGTATCTTGGTGAGTGCTGGTTTTGGCTTCTACAGCGGCCAGTTGAATATCGCTATCGTTCAGATCACGTTCCCGCGCGATGCTGGCCAGATTTTCCAGTGCTTTGATTCCCTCGCTGATTTGTTTTCCGGTCAAGGTAAAATGGTCGAAACGGCGGGTAATTTCAAGATTCAGAGCTTTGCCCAGACTGATAATGTGCTGGTCTAGTGCACCACACAGACGTTGCAGGGCTGTGTTGTCTATTTGTTCAAGCTGATAATGGCTGGTTTGACTCATGATTACGCTGAATGAAATTAAATAATTATTAATATGTAGTCAAGCTGGTCGAAAGCAAGGGTGAATTGTCGGATAATGTTATGTCTGGTAATGGTGCTGTTTTTAAGATGATATGACAGCAAATGATTAAGCGGCCTTGTCGGTAAACATGAGTTAGTATAGATTGTGGCTGTAAATGGAGGCATGCTGCTGGCAATTTAAGCTAACAGGCATATAAATGATTTTGTGAATGGATAATTGCATGCGAACTGCGAAGATTACACGTAATACCAGTGAAACAAAAATACAGATAAGCATTAATTTGGATGGCACTGGTGTGGGGAATTTTGATACTGGCGTGCCCTTTCTGGAGCATATGCTGGATCAGATTGCCCGCCACGGTCTGATTGATCTGGATATCCGCTGTCGCGGAGACGTACATATTGATGACCATCATACGGTTGAGGATATAGGTATTGCGTTGGGGCAGGCATTGAAACAGGCTTTGGGGGATAAATGCGGGATTACGCGTTATGGTCACAGTTATGTACCGCTGGATGAGTCGTTAAGCCGGGTAGTGCTGGATTTATCCGGTCGGCCGGGGCTGGTGTATAACGTTGAGTTTACCCGTGCTTTAATTGGACGCTTTGATGTTGATTTGTTCAGTGAGTTTTTTCATGGTTTGGTGAATCATGCGATGATGACACTACATATTGATAATCTACGTGGTGTGAATGCACATCATCAGGCTGAAACGATTTTCAAGGCATTTGGCCGTGCATTGCGGATGGCTGTGGCTGCGGATGAACGCATGGCAGGGGTGATGCCGTCAACCAAGGGTACGCTGACTGCTTGATGTTATTGAGTGAATAGGCTATCCGTTAATGTGTGTACATTAACGGATAATTTTATTTGTGCTTCAGTTAATTATATTGTTGATATTGCTGTTGATTTTATCTATATAGCAATAACCAAAATGTGAACTTTTGCAAATATAAAGTTGACTATGATTAATATATATAAATAATATTTTTATTTATATATTTATTTGTTTATTTGTGATAATGTTTTCCTGTAAAATATGGTGACTACATTATTGGTTTTTGCCGGTTCTGGGGGCATGACTAATAGATGGCAGGTGCTTTAAATGTGCTTGATAAAGATAAATTAAACTGTCAGTCGAATGATAAAACCAGTGTAGCCGGTATTGGGTCAATTGGTATGATTGATGGTGAGCATGGGCAGTTTCTTTATAAAAAGCCCGTTAAGTATAATCGGATTCGTGGTAAGTTTTGTTCAATATAGGTTCAGTTGATTTTAATAAAAATAAAGATGCGAAGATGAAAGTAGCCATTGTCAATTATGGTATGGGTAATTTGCACTCTGTTCTGCAATCGGTACAGGCAGCAAGTCAGCTACAGCAGACGCAGGCTGAAATTATTCTGACGGCCGAACCGGATGAGATATACACGGCAGACAAAATTATTTTTCCCGGTCAGGGTGCCATGCCGGACTGTATGGCTGCTTTACAGCAAAGCGGGCTGGCAGAGGCGCTGACCGATGGTTTACGGCGTAAACCGTTTTTTGGTATTTGTGTTGGTGCTCAATTGCTGTTTGAATTCAGTGAGGAAGGCGATACTGCTGGATTAGGCTGGTTTCAGGGAACTGTACCGCGTTTTCAGGCTGTTACAAGTGCAGATGGAAGACCGTTGAAAATACCTCATATGGGCTGGAATCGTGTACATCAGACTCAAAATCATCCTTTATTTGATGGGGTGGCACAGGATGAGTGGTTTTATTTTGTTCATAGTTATTATCTGTTGCCGCAAGATTCGTCCATTGTTATGGGTAAGGCAGAATATGGCAATGATTTTGCCTGTATAGTGGGTAAAGATAATGTTTTTGCTACACAATTCCATACTGAGAAAAGCCATGTGGCTGGTTTGCGCTTGCTGGGTAATTTTTTACGGTGGGATGGTACGTTTTAGTTTAATTTAATGGTAGCGGTGTTTAACTTGTTGGTGTAATGCGAATTTGATATGTTATTGATTCCAGCGATTGATTTAAAAGGTGGACAATGTGTGCGCCTGCAACAGGGGCTGATGGACAGAGCCACAGTGTTTTCTGATGAACCGGCAAAGATGGCTGTGCACTGGTGCCAGCAGGGCGCGCGCCGTTTACATCTGGTGGATCTGGATGGCGCTTTCGCTGGTAAACCAGAAAATATGATTTCCATCAAATCTATACTGGAACAAGTGGCGGATAATGTGTCCGTACAGCTTGGGGGGGGGATTCGTGATCTGCATACCATTGAACAGTATTTACGACTGGGACTGAGTTACGTCATTATTGGTACTGCTGCGGTAAAGAATCCACAGTTTGTCCGGCAGGCATGTGAAGCCTTTCCGGGGCAGATTATTGTCGGGCTGGATGCTAAAGAGGGTATGGTTGCGATTGATGGCTGGGCAACGGTGACTGATTTACATGTGACTGAACTGGCTAAACGGTTTGCAGACGATGGTGTTAACAGCATTATCTATACTGATATTGGTCGTGATGGAATGATGGGCGGCGTTAATATAGATGCTACAGTGAAGCTGGCTAGGGAAGCTTCTGTGCCAGTGATTGCATCCGGTGGTGTAACCAATATGGCGGATGTAGAAGCGCTATGTGCAGTAGCTGGGCAGGGGGTTGCTGGTGCTATTGTCGGGCGGGCTATTTATGAAGGCACGCTTGATCTGGCAGCAGGCCAGCGCATGGCTGATCAGAATAAATATTAGTTTCTAGCTTTTATGCATACAGTAAGACAGCAGATAGTCTGTTTCTGGTAAAAAATATTGATAATAATTGTTTGATGCTTGGGATTGTTGGAAGCTGTTGTAATTTATTTAATAACAAATAACTAAGTACAGTAATTAGGGAGGCAGTGTGGTGGCTAGTATATTTGGTTCGCTGATATTGGCGTTATGGTTATTTCTGGGGATGAATCGCTCACGGCAGAATTTTTTTGAGGCCAGTATATTTATTATGGCCATGATGGGGATAGAATGCATTATGCAACATGCCTGGCCTGATGTGAATAATGCCTGGTTAGTGGGATGGATGGTGCAGTGGGTTTATGTGTTTATTGCCATGTGGT
This sequence comes from Snodgrassella gandavensis, assembly GCF_914768025.1. Taxonomy (GTDB): domain Bacteria; phylum Pseudomonadota; class Gammaproteobacteria; order Burkholderiales; family Neisseriaceae; genus Snodgrassella; species Snodgrassella gandavensis. The sequence goes on from NZ_CAJZCE010000004.1 coordinate 197,215, forward strand.
TATTTGATATTGTTTGCCTCAGTAATGTAAGTGCTGTGATTTATTCGATAATAGCGGGTGTCGCCTACTATTATTTACAGCTCAATATACCTGCTCTGGTTGAGCATTTGCTGAAATAATTATTGCCATTGCATAGCTGAGAAAGATAATATCATGGCTTTAGCCAAACGCATTATTCCCTGTCTGGATGTTGATAATGGCCGTGTAGTGAAAGGCGTTAATTTTGTTTCCCTGCGCGATGCCGGTAATCCTGTGGAAATAGCTCAGCGCTATAATGATGAAGGTGCAGACGAGCTTACTTTTCTGGATATCACAGCCAGTGCGGATAATCGTGATACGATTTTACATGTCATTGAGGCAGTGGCCAGTCAGGTGTTTATTCCGCTGACCGTGGGCGGTGGGGTGCGCAGTATTGAAGATATACGCCGACTGCTCAATGCGGGGGCAGATAAAGTGTCGATTAACACGGCCGCAGTGACAAATCCCGAGCTGGTTAACGAAGCAAGTGCTTTTTTTGGCAATCAGGCGATTGTTGTGGCTGTAGATGCCAAGGCTGTAGATGCTGAAAATACGCGCTGGGAGGTTTTCACTCATGGCGGGCGCAAGCAGACTGGTTTGGATGCGGTAATGTGGGCACGGAATATGGCATTGCGTGGAGCTGGTGAGATTCTGTTGACCAGTATGGATCGTGATGGTACCAAAGCCGGTTTCAATTTATCTCTTACCCGAGCTGTAAGTGATGCTGTTAGCGTACCGGTAATTGCATCCGGTGGTGTGGGCAATATTGAGCATCTGATTGAAGGTGTGCTAGTAGGTCATGCTGATGCCGTGCTGGCGGCCAGTATTTTTCACTTCGGTGAAGTGCGTATTCAGGATGCCAAAATGGCCATGAAACATGCAGGTATTGAAATGCGTGTATAGTTCAGGCTTGATGGTAGTTGTATGTTTACCTGAAAATAAGGACAATTGCTGTGGTGAATACGCTGGATGCGGTAAAGTGGGATGATAATGGTCTGGTTTGTGCAGTGGTGCAGGACAAGCATACTTTGCGTGTGTTAATGGTCGCATGGATGAATGCAGAGGCCTTGCGCCAGACGATAGCTACGGGCTTCGCTCATTATTATAGCCGTTCGCGGCAGCAGCAGTGGATGAAAGGTGAACGGTCTGGCCATACGCAAAAAGTATATGAACTGCGTCTGGATTGTGATGGTGATGCTTTGGTGTTACTGGTTGAGCAGCGCGAAGGTATTGCCTGCCATACTGGGCATGCCAGTTGCTTTTATCGGTTGTATCAGGATGGTAATTGGCAAAGTATTGAACCGGTTATCAAAGATGAAAATGAAATATACATCCGTTCTGCTCAAAGGCAGACGGATAATGATTAAAAAGAGAACAGGATGACGCAGACGCCAGAAGCAGTAGATGTAGCGATGGTATTAAGTGAGCTGGCTGATGTGCTCGACGCCAGACGTCAGGCTTCACCGCAAACTTCTTATGTTGCGCAGTTATTGCAAAGCGGTGAAGATAAAATCCTGAAAAAAGTTATTGAAGAGGCAGGTGAAGTGCTGATGGCCTCCAAAGATGGCGACAGGCAGCATCTGGTTAAGGAAGTGGCTGATGTCTGGTTTCATACCATGGTGTTGCTGACTTATCATCAGATACGGGTTGAGGATGTATTGCAGGAATTGCAGCAGCGACAACATATTTCTGGTTTGACAGAAAAAGCCAGTCGTCAGCCGCAGTAATTACAATGTATTTTAAATATGCGCTGCTGTAAATGAATGGCAGGCGCATGTTTTTTTTTGGCAGTTGAAGTAAAGGATAGTATTATGGGCAGCTTTTCAATTTGGCATTGGGTAGTGGTATTGCTGATTGTGGTACTGATTTTCGGTACCAAAAAGTTACGCACTATTGGTAAGGATGTGGGCGGTGCAGTACGTGATTTTAAGCAAGGACTGAATGAAAGTGATCAGGAAATTGCAAAAAAGGATGCTGTAATCGAACACGATAAAGATGACAATAAAGCATAGAAGACGTTTATGTTTGGCTTGGGTTTTGGTGAAATTTTACTGATTGCCGTGGTAGCACTGGTGGTACTTGGGCCGGAACGACTGCCCAAGGTAGCGCGCAGTGCTGGTTTGTGGGTTGGGCGTATTCAGAATTTCATTAGTAATGTGAAAACCGAACTGAGCCAACAGGCCGGTGTGGCTGAATTCAGGCAGGCACGTGACAGTATTGAGGCGACCGCCCGTTCGTTTGAGCAGGATATTAACACCAATGTGCGCAGTATTCGTGGTGAGGTGGATACGCTCAGGCGCCAGCTGGCCGAAGATGAACAACAGATGGATACAGACAGTATGTCCGTATTACCACAACCGTTGCATAACTATCGCGCAGCGGTAGCGGAAGCACCATTGCTACATCGGGTTTCATTACGCCGGCAGGCTTTACAGCGCCGGCGGGATATGCGGCCACGGCGTAGCATAACCCCGAAATTGCGCGTGCGCCGACATTGATGGATGAATGATTGTGATGCCGGTTGATGAAAATACCGAATTGACGCTAATTGATCACCTGCTGGAATTGCGTCGCCGCTTGATGTGGATTCTGGGTATTCTGTTGCTGTGTTTTGCGCTTATGGTGCCTTTTGCGCAGAAAATTTATACTTTTGTGGCTGAGCCGTTAATGGCGAACCTACCAGCCGGGCAGCATATGATTGCCACCGAGGTGATTGCGCCATTTTTTGTACCGTTAAAAGTAACATTGATGGCGGCATTTTTGCTGACGCTGCCACATACGTTGTATCAAATCTGGGCTTTTATTGCACCAGGTCTGTACAGACATGAAAAACGCTTGATTTTGCCACTGTTAATTGCCAGTATATTGTTATTTGCTCTGGGAATGGCATTTGCCTACTATCTGGTTTTTCCAGTTATCTTCCGTTTTCTTACTGGTATTACCCCTATTGGGGTGAGTATGGCGACCGATATTGATAAGTATTTATCCTTTATTCTGGGGATGTTTGTGGCATTTGGGGTGACATTTGAGGTGCCGGTACTGGTGATTCTGTTAAACAGAATTGGGGTGGTATCAGTTATGCAGTTAACAAAAGCCCGTGCTTATGTCGTGGTAGGAGCTTTTGTTGTGGCAGCCGTGGTAACGCCACCGGATGTTTTGTCGCAAACCTTGCTGGCTATTCCGCTGATCCTGCTTTATGAGGTTGGGATTTTGGTATGTCGCTGTCTGGGTGGTGACAGGAAAGAGACAGCTTTATCTGTCCAGTCGCGGAGACAATAAATTTTTTATTACTTTATACTGAAATAAACAGGCTGCCTGAAAATTTTCAGGCAGCCTGTTTATAAATACTAAGCCAGTTGACGACATTGTTCGTTGGAGAATCGTATGAATCAGTCGCAAATTGATTCGTGTCCAAATATTTACCGCTCATCCACTCTGATCTGGTGGCTGGGGATGCTGACTTTATGCATCGTGCCATTTATGTCGAGCTGGCGTGTTGGTACGCTGTCAAGTTTCTATCTGGAAGCGGGAACCTTATTTTTTGCACTCAGTCTGGCTGGGTTAACGGTATTGACACGCAAAACACGGTTTTCCCTTCCAGCCACTAGTATTGGACTGTTATTGCTGGCCGCTTTGCTGATGCTACAGGCACGACTAATGCACCTTCCTTATGCCAGCCAGTCCGACCTGACTGCGCTGGTGTTTGTGGTGCTTGCTATGCTGGCCTGGGCTGCGCGCGACTGGGTAATTCGCATTGGTCAGACTCAGGCGGTGACGATTCTGGCCATGGCTCTGGTGCTGGGGATATTGTTGCAGTCGCTGGTATGTGTGATGCAGTTTACCGGTGTGACTGGCTGGATACCGGGCGTATTGCGCGGCCCGGGTAATCATTACATCTATGGGCAGTTGGCACAGCGCAATCATCTGGGGCATTACCTGATGTGGGGTGTGCTGGCTTTGTGTTTTTTGTGGCAACAGCGGCGTTTACCTAATTGGCTGGTATGGCTATTATTAATCTGGTTTACCGGTGTGATGGGGCTAATTGGTTCACGTACGATTATTGTGTATGTGCTGGTTATTGGTCTGTCTCTTTTTTTCTGGCGCTGGCGTGCCGGTGCCGCAGCCAATCGTTTGTTACTGATGCTGGCCACTGCTATCGGACTGGTATTACTGTTTCAGCTAATATTGAGTCCTTTGTTTGAAATGTTGTTGCACATCAATTTTCAGTCTGGTACAGCGCGGCTGGAGCAGGGTGGATTTGCTCAGTCTGGACGCCAAATGGAATGGCATAAGGCGTGGCTGATATTCAAAAGTGCCCCTTGGTTTGGCTATGGCTGGGGCAGTTATGCTTATCAGGGTTTTGCCATTGCTGATATTTATCCGAATGGGTTTCGCCAGTATGAAGATACAGTGCTGTTTACGCATTGTCATAATCTGGTACTACAATTACTGGCTGAAACCGGAATCATCGGATTTTTAATTGCTGGCATGTGTTTTATCTGGGCAATCTGGCCACATTTGCACAGGGGATTTAATCCAGCCTCAATTGTGCTGATGAGTATGATTCTAGTGTCTTTATGCCACAGTATGCTGGAATATCCGTTGTGGTATAGCTATTTTCTTGCAGTATTTTTGCTGTTTATCGCATTGACACCGTTATCACAGGTTCAGCAGGCACAATCAGCCCAGCCTGCTTCCGTTCAAGCAAATCAATCTTGGGCTGTATTAGTGTTGATATTCATGATATTGATGTTATGGCAGATGTTGGCCTATCAACGTTTTTTAAAAGTCCGTGCTAATCGTGGCCTGCCACAGGTGGAACAAATTAGTCGTATGCAAGATTTGCGTAAGCAAATGTATTTTCTGCGTTATTATATTGACATGGCTGTTATTGAAAAACTTAATGTTACTGATTCTTTTTTACCTATGTGGGGTAAACAGGCTGCATTGCTCTGTGGCCGGTATCGACCTTACAGCAACACTTTCATACGAGGCCTTTACTTACAGCAGGAGCATCAGAATGTAGCTGCACAACAGTGGTTTAGTCAGGTAAGTCATTACTATCCGAGATTAGTTCCTAATTTCATAAGCAGAATTAGACAGCAGCCTCAGGCAGTGGCAGTGATACCACAGTTACAACAGGATTGCCTGAAATATCAGCAGCAAAGCGCTCAAAAAATGAATTGTTTATAGGGTTTAGACAGATATTTAACATAGTGGTTTTTAATGAAAAAGTGAGCAAAAGACTTGCCACTGTAAAGATAATTTCAACCTACATGTTAAGATACAAAGTGTAAATAAAGTAAATGCGTTTGTAGTGTATACAGACTGTGCACTTACATTTAGGAGGATGATATGAATCGTGTATTATTAATTGATGACGATAACTTGTTGACTGAATTACTCACTGAATATCTGACAGCAGAAGGGCTGGAAGTGAGTCGTGTCGCCGATGGCGAAGCCGGTGTTAAAGAAATTTTAACTGGTCAGTATAACGTGGTGGTGCTGGATTCCATGATGCCAAAAATGAACGGTCTGGATGTTTTGAAAACCGTACGGGTACAAAGCAAGATACCGATTATTATGCTGACAGCCAAAGGTGATGATATTGATCGCATTATTGGTCTGGAGATGGGCGCGGACGATTATGTACCGAAACCTTGTCAGCCACGTGAGCTGCTGGCACGTATCAATGCGATTTTGCGCCGTACGCACCAGAGTCATGACAGTGACCAGAATGGTATTCCGAACAGTATTGCAGCTAGTGGTGTAGTACTTTATCCAGCCAAGCGTCAGGTTACCATCGAGGATGAACCTCTCGAGCTGACCAGTACAGAATTTAATCTGCTTGAAGTATTGATGCGCCATGCCGGGCAAGTAGTAAGCAAGGAAACCCTGTCACTGGAAGCACTGGAGCGCAAACTGGCTAAATTTGACCGCAGTATTGACGTTCATATTTCCAGTATCCGGCATAAGCTTGGCAATGCCAGTCTGATTCAGACCGTGCGTGGTCTGGGTTATTTGTTTGTTAAAAATTGAACCAGAATACAGGCTGTTGGTAAACAGCCTGTTCTAATATATGAAACTGTTTCCCCGTATATTTGCTACGTTTTGCGCAGTGATTGTTTGTGCCATTTTTGTAGCCAGCTCTTCTTTCTGGCTGGTACAAAACACGTTGGCTGAAACCCGCTTCAAGCAGCAACGTAACTTTGAAGAAAACCTCCTCAGCAGCACCATGAATGCGTTTCAGGCACGTGGCGATGCCGGTATACGAGAACAGTTAATGGAGTGGGGTAATAGTCCTGGTGGTGAAAATCTGTATGTAATCACCGGTGACAATAAGAACGACATTCTTGGGCGTCCTATTGACCCCGAAGATATTGACAAAGCACATGAGTTTGCTCTGTCACATCCAAGCTCAAAACTGGTGCAGATTTCCTACAATTCACTTGGTGAAGAATACCTGTTTATGATTCGTGGTTGGAATTATGAGCGCACCCCCCGTCCGCCAAGTCCGTTTTTTATTCCCGGTCTGCCGATTGCACCGGTCTGGCACGAATTTATTATTCTCAGTTTTATTATTATTGTTGGTTTGCTCACCGCCTATATTCTGGCCAACAACATTACCCAGCCTATTCGTGTTCTGTGGCGGGGCATGGATCGCTTGGCGCATGGAAATTTGCAGACTCGCGTATCCCATCAACTATCAGAACGACGTGATGAACTGTATTCTCTGGCTGTACAGTTCGACAACATGGCAGATAAATTGCAGAAACTGGTTGAAAAAGAGCGTCATTTATTGCATCACGTTTCTCACGAAATGCGGTCACCACTGGCACGCATGCAGGCTATTATTGGATTGATTCATGTGCAACCGCAAAAGCAGGAACAGCACCTACAACGTCTGGAAAGCGAACTAGGGCGCATGGATTTACTGGTAGGTGAACTGCTTACCCTGTCGCGGCTAGAAACTTCTGATTTGCCAATTACGCTGGAACCACTGGCACTGGTGCCGGTAATCAAGCAGATTGTTGAGGACAATCAGGCAGTGGCCATGCAACACCACCAAACTTTATCATGGCAGTGTGACATTCCTGAAACTGCAATGGTAAAGGCTAACGAAAGCTATTTGTACCGCGCTTTTGACAATGTGGTACGAAATGCAATTAATTATAGTCCGGATGGCAGTGAAATCAGAATTCATCTGCATGAAGGCGGCAAGCAGCAATGGCAGGTTGATATCAGTGACAATGGCCCCGGTGTGGCAGAGAATCAGTTGCCGCATATTTTTACGGCCTTTTATCGTGCAGACAGCAGTGCCAATAAACCAGGTACTGGCTTAGGACTGGCTTTAACCAAACATATTGTTGATCGCCATCATGGCAAGATTTATGCGGATAATCAACAGCCCAAGGGCTTAAATATGCATTTTTTGTTGCCTAAATTTACGCCGGGCAGAAATAGAAATCGGCAGAAGAATAAAAGTTAAGCATCTTTCATCCGCTGGATAAAGTTATTGTCTTTATCCAGTTTTTTCACGTTCTGGGCACATGCTAGTGTATTCTGCTATTTGCACAATACTATTTGCTTAGAAATCAACTGTGATTTTAATATGCAGTTTTGGCAGCCAGTTAGACTAGCTTCTGCCATAACTGAAAATTAATCGACAGTTTTCTGGTCATTTGTTTCTGGCAGAGCAGAGTGTTGGGCAAACCAGCTAGCTACAATCTGATTGACTTCGTCTATACCGTGTTTTTTCAGGCTGGAGAATAGCTGTACGGTGACTTGCTGGCGGGCAAAATATGGTTGAAGTGCTTTTTTGACACTGGCCAGCGTTTTAATTTGCTCGTTTTTGGATAATTTGTCTGCTTTGGATAACAAAATGTGAACCGGTCGATTGGTTACCGCAAAAAAATCCAGCATCTGTTTGTCCAGCTCTTTGAGCGGATGGCGTGCATCCATAATCAGAATCAGCCCGATTAGCTGCGCTCTGGTTTGCAGGTAATCACCCAGTAAAGTTACCCAGTGTCGGCGTATTGCTTCCGGTACCTGTGCATAACCATAGCCGGGCAAATCCACCATAAAGCCGCCATTGGTCAGCTCAAAAAAATTAATATGCTGGGTACGACCGGGCGTTTTAGATACATAGGCCAGCCGGGTATGGCTGGTCAGGGTATTAATGGCACTTGATTTACCTGCATTACTGCGGCCTACAAAAGCAATTTCTGCGCTTGTTGCGGGCAGGTCTTTCAGATGATTAACGGTAGTATAAAAGCAGGCGTGACGGAACAGATTCATGGGTAACAAAAAAAGATAACAAGGTAGTAGCATACCATGTTTTTGCGCACAATCTGGGTTCGGCAACGCATGTTAACGCAGGTTTTAACGCACGACACTTGATTTTTTGCTTCATACTGCTAAACTTGATAGAAGTTTATTTCAAGGAAATGTTCAGATGAAAGACGAGGTCTCGGGCAGTTGTATTGTGCATGTAGACATGTTTTTCTCTGATTTCAGGCAGCTTTGCTCGCGTAGCAAGCTGCCTGTTTCTGTTTAACGCATAGGAAAAGAAAATGGATTTTAGCTGGTTGGGAGAACCGGCCACATGGGCAGGGCTGATTACTCTGGTGATTCTGGAAATCGTTCTGGGTATAGACAATCTCGTATTTGTGGCCATTCTGGCCAATAAGGCCAGTCCGAAACAGCGCGATCATGCCCGTATAGCCGGCCTAACTCTGGCGGTGCTGATTCGCATTGTCATGCTGGCACTGATGTCTTTTATTATTACTCTAACCAAGCCGTTTGTGCATATCAATGGTTTTGCCATCTCGGTTAAAGACTTGATAATGTTTGGTGGCGGGCTGTTTTTGCTCTATAAGGCCACTACTGAATTACATGAGCGTCTTGAAGGCCATACTGCCATAGCTTCCATTACCAATGTCGCTGTATATGCCAGCTTCTGGAGTGTGGTATTGCAAATTGTGGTGCTGGATGCGGTATTTTCACTTGATTCAGTGATTACTGCAGTGGCCATGGTGCAACATATCACAGTAGCGATGCTGGCAGTGATTATAGCTATGGCAGTGATGATTTGGGCTAGCGGGCCACTAACTGAGTTTGTGAGCCGACATCCTACGGTAGTGATGCTGTGTCTGGGTTTTTTACTAATGATTGGGTTCAGCCTGATTGCCGAAGGGTTGCACTTTGCCATACCTAAGGGTTATCTGTATGCTGCGATTGCCTTTTCGATTCTGATTGAAATTTTTAACCAGATTTCTACACGCAATAGCCGTCGCAATGACATGATTGGCCGTTCATGGCGCTATCGTACCGCAGACAGTGTACTGGGTATGATGGGGTTGCGTGAAAAGGAGCTGGCTAAGAATGGTACCCAAGCTGAAGATGATGAGCATTTTGAAGAGAATGAAAAATCCATGATACGGAGTGTGTTAACGCTGGCAGAACGGCCGATAATGGGCGTAATGACACCGCGCAGCGACATTGAACGGCTGGATTTATCGCAACCTCGTCAACAGCAGCATCAGCAGTTACAAAATACGCCCTTTTCCCGACTGGTAGTAGTCGGTAAGGCCGGTATTGATGAGCCTTTGGGATTTGTTAATAAAAAAGACCTGTTAAACCAACTTTTAAGAGGCGAATCGTTAAATATTCAGGCTGCTCTGCGGCAGCCGCTGGTTTTACCAGACAGCAGTACCGTGCTTGATGCCATGGAACTGTTCCGTTCACGAAGTGCGGATATTGCTCTGGTTGTGGATGAATTTGGCGCTGTACTTGGGCTCGTAAGCATGAAAGATTTGATGGAAACCATTGCCGGTGATTTCCCGGAAGAGTATGAGCGCGCAGATGCTCCCAGTATCCAGCAAAATGCTGACAACAGTGTTACCGTAGATGGCAGTCTGGAATATGCCATTCTGGCTCAGCATCTGTATTTGCCTACATTGCCGGAAGATGCTGAATATCATACTGTAGCTGGATTAATCATGGAGGAAATGCAGGATATTCCTGATGTGGGTGATACCATTGATTATGCCGGTTACCGCTTTGAAGTATTGAGCAAAGATGGCCATCGTCTGGAACGCGTGCGTATCAGCAAAATTGAACTGCCAGAAGCTGATTAATTCGGTACAATCAGCTAGCCATAAAAAAGCCTGCTATTTATAGCAGGCTTTTACATTTAATGGCTTAATTATTTAATCTGGCTGCCAATAACGCCACCCAGTGCAGCACCACCTAAAGTTGCACCAGTATCCTTACCAAGCAGATTACCAGCTACACCACCCACCACAACACCTGCAGCAGTATTGCGCTGAGCCGGAGTCATGTCTGCACAGGCAGAAAGAGATGCAGCTATTGCGGCTACTAATGCCAATGTTTTCATACTTGATTTCATGTTAATGCCTCTTTCAAATGTAATAGATTAATCGTGTATATCAACTCATATTTGTATTGTCAGTGAACTGATCACTAGCAAACAAAGTAACATTTCATATTAATTATATACCTGTAGCAAATCAGTTTAGCAGAAAAACTGCATTCATAACCACAAAGGCATTTATACAGCAGCAATTTAGCTATCTGCCGATTATTCGGGTTCAGTTACAATATCACCGGTCAGTATCTCGAGTGTCTGGTGTGAAGGTTGCTTTTTCTCCTTGTATTTAATCACCGCTCGATCCAGTTTATCCATCAGACAGTCAATCGCCGCATACATATCATTATCAACACAATCAATATGAATGTCTTTGCCAGATAAATGTAAATTGATTTCCGCTTTTTTCTGAACTTTTAAAACGGAAAAAGTAACAGTTGCACTGATTACCTGATCTGCATGCCGAATAATGCGTTCGAGCTTGCTCAAGGTATAGTCCTTTAAAGCTGCAGTAACATCAAGATTCTGTCCGACAAATTTCAGATTCATAGCCTAACTCCTTTTTAAATGTTTTTGCGAAAGACAGGATAAATTTTGTATAAGCTAACTGAAAATTAATGATTGTTGTATTGTACTTTACGTTGGTGCGCCGGTGGAATTTTCAAGGCCTCACGATATTTTGCTACCGTGCGCCGTGCCAGATTGATGCCCTGCTTGGCCAGTTGGCTGACCAGATACGCATCAGAGTAGGGGTGTTGTGGATCTTCTTCATTAATCATACTTTGCAGTAGCGATTTAATTGCCGTCTGGCTGTTGCCCGTACTATCATCCGTAGCCGCAACAGACTGGCTAAAAAAGTAGCGCAGAGGAAAAACACCCTGTGAGCAGGTCAGGTATTTCTGATTAATAGCACGTGAAATAGTGCTTTCTGCCAGTTCAAGTGTCTGAGCCGTTTCCTTAATTGTTAAAGGCGCCAATGCCAACGAACCAAAGCTGAAAAAATCTTGCTGTTGTTGCAAAATCCATTCCCCCAGACGTTGCAAAGTCGTTTTACGCATCTGCAAACTTTGCAGACAAGTTTGCGCTTCCTGCCATTTGCTTTTGCACATTGCATCCATTTCCGCGTCCTCCTGCTGTAACCACTCTTCCACACCAGCTTCTATTCTCAATTGTGGAAAGGCATCGCGCAGGGTACGGATTTGCCAATGGCCACTATTATCAGCATACACTTCCAGATCAGGACGGATAGATAGAATGCCATTGCGATCGGGTAAGCCATAACAGGGAAAAGGATTCAAAGTGCCAATCAATTTACAGGCAGCTTCAAGAGTAGTGGCAGAAAATTGTGGCAATTTCCGGCATAATTGTTTGAACTGGTGGGTACTGAGCCACTGACCAAAATGTTCACTAATCAGTAGACGCGCACAAGTCTGAATTGCATCACTATTAGTTGGTTCAGGTGACATATTTTCCAATTGCAGTAACAGTGATTCCTGTAAATTACGTGCACCAACGCCGGTTGGTTCGAACTGTTGCAGAATAGTCAGAGCATGAGCCAGCTCGGTTTCATCCAGTCGCCATTCCAGCGGCGCATTTTCCACCAGATCAGTTAAGCTGCCGTCTAGATACCCCTGTTCATTTAAATTATCAATCAGAAAGTAAATCAGAGCCGCCGTATCATCATCCAATTCGTATTCACATACCTGCCGGCGCAATAATGCATACATATCAGGGGCATCAGCCAGCGTGTCCCAGATATCGCTTTCGCCTTGTATCATGCTATGCTGTGGTGGCTGCACATACTGGGAGAAAGCCGTAGCATCCTCAGCAGTATTTTCTACTTCTTCGAGAAAAGGATTATCAGCCAACCAGCCAGAAACCAGTTCCTGTAATTCCAGTGTCGATAGCTGCAATACCTGTAACGATTGTTGCAGCTTAGCACTAAGGCGTGTTGAAAGATTGAGTTTGAGATGAGTAGCAGGCTTTTGCATACGCACTTAATACTCGAAATGTTCACCCAGATAAACAGCGCGGACTTGTTCATTATTAACCAGTTCTTCCGGTATGCCGGAAGCCAGTACACTACCCTGATTAATAATATAGGCACGATCACAGATACGCAGAGTTTCACGGACATTATGATCTGTAATCAGCGTACCGATACCGCGCTGTTTCAGGAATGAAATTAGATTTTGAATGTCAATCAGCGCAATCGGATCCACCCCAGCAAAAGGTTCATCCAGCAGAATAAAGCGCGGATTCATCGCCAGTACCCGCGCAATCTCGGCACGGCGGCGTTCACCACCAGACAGAGACCGCGCAGTATTATTACGTATATGCTCAATATGCAAGTCTGCCAGCAGCAATTCTAGTTGTTCAGCACGTTTTTCCGGCGGGTAGCTGATTTCCAGAATGGCATTGATGTTCTGGGCTACCGTCATCTTACGAAAAATCGACGCTTCTTGTGGCAGATAGCCCAAGCCCAGACGTGCGCGTTCATAAATCGGACGGTGAGTAATGTCCTGATCATCCAGCTTAATACAGCCGCCATCGGCCGCAATCAGCCCCACAATCATATAGAAGCTAGTGGTTTTACCGGCACCATTCGGACCAAGTAAACCGATTACCTCACCACTATTCACTTCCAGAGCAACATCATTGACTACCTGACGCTGTTTAAAACTTTTTTGCAGACCGCTGACACGTAGCTGGCTTTGCGGCACAGTTGGCGTTATATTCATGAACTTGGCTTATTTCTTTTTCTGTTGCGGTTGGATGATGACATGTACCCGCCCTTTAGGCGCGCTCTTCACCGTATAAACTTCAGTATTGGTGTTATAGACAATCACAGCACCACGTGCCATATCGCCACCGCGGTTTACCTGAGCATTACCAGTAATAGTAACAATACCACTCTGACTTTCATAGTGCACATTATCACCCTGACCAAATACCATACCGTCTTTTTCCAGTTGCTGGCCAAACGTAGCCGGTTTGCCATCAGCAATAATGGTCTGGTTACCGGCATTATCCTTATGCGCAGTCACACGGGCAGCATTCACATACATAGAACCCTGCCGCATTTTAACATTACCAGTAAACACCGTTGTCTGATTCTGTTTGTCCAGTGAACCCTGATCAGCCTCAATCTGAATCGGTTGCTGCCGGTCACTGTCCAGTGCCCATGCATGCACGCTGCCAGCAAGCAGCAACATAGCTGCTAAAACTTTACCATTAGTGCGAGTGCGGATCATAAATAATAGCCTTTACACGCGCGGGTAAATTCAGAAAACCGCGCTGTTTGTCATATTCAAAACCTTGCGATGTACCACGTGACATACCATACTGGTATGTGACCGGTGCATCCGTTTTAATCACCTGAGTTTGTGTATCTACATGTAAAACACTGGTTTGCAGCTGGCCTTTCGGTTCATTACCTACAGCATTCTTGAACCACATCACCTGCCCAAGCAAATCCACATTACGGCTGTCAGTATAATACTGGCCAGTACTGGCCTTAATACGATACAGTTCTGCGCCGTTTCTATACAAACTCATATCAGGATTATCAATATAGATAACCGTCTGCTGCGGAAACTGCCGTGCAGCAGTTGCATGGATAGTCTCACTCAACTGCCCGTGCTCATCAAAACGCTCACCGTTAATCGTATTAATCTCATATTTCGGTTCTTTCGGATTCAGCGGAATTTCCACCGTTTTCACTTCAGTAATGCGGTCGAGCCAGAAGCTTATACCACCAAGCGCCACCGCCAGAATCAGCGGGAATGCCCAGTTACTGCGACTGCGTAACACACTCATGCCAGATACTCCGCCATCTCTGCAGCCAGAAAGCCATGTGCATCCAGTAACAAATCACATACCTCACGTACCGCACCAGCTCCGCCCGATGCCCGGGTAACATAATCAGCATGCTGTAATACCAGTGCATGCGCATTGGGCACCGCCACCGCCAGTCCGCAATGTTTCATCACCGGTAAATCCACCACATCATCGCCGATATAAGCACATTGCTGTTCACCCAGCTCCAGTTGCTGGAGCAGTTGCTGATAACAACTGCGCTTATCCGTAATACCTTTAAAGTAATGCTGAATACCAAGCTGCTGGACACGAATCCCAACAGAGGGCGCATCACGTCCAGTAATAATTGCCGTCTGGATACCGTGCCGGTGCAGCATTTTCAGCCCGTGCCCGTCCAGCGTATGGAATGCCTTGATTTCCTCGCCATTATCACGGATAAAGATACGGCCATCAGTCAGCACACCGTCTACATCCATAATAAACAGCTTGATTTGGTGCGCAGCTTGCAATAGTGCAGTAGCAGACATCATTGCATTCATCAACATACCTTTAAAATAACTTGCCAATCCGTTTAAACAATGCGCGCCTGTAATAAATCATGCATATTCAGCGCACCCACCGGACGGTTATCCTCATTAATAACCACCAGACCATTTACCTTATTGGCCTGCATGGTTTTCAAAGCTTCCGTAGCCAGCCGCTCCTGAGTAATGGTTTTAGGCGCATGTCCCATCACATCCGCCATCACCCAGTCTTTCAATTGCTGGTTACTCTGAAACAGGCGGCGTAAATCGCCATCTGTAAACAAACCTGTTAACTGCCCGTTACAGTCTACCACTATCAGCATGCCCAAGCCTTTTTCGCTCATAGTCACAATAGCCTGCCGCAATAGCGTATCTTCCTGTACCAGCGGCATATCCTGACCACCATGCATCACATCGGCTACCGTTAACAACAAACGCTTACCCAAGCTACCGGCTGGATGGCTCAGAGCAAAATCTTCTGGCGTAAACTGACGTGCCCGCAACAACGCCACCGTCAGCGCATCCCCCAGTACCAGCACCGCAGTAGTACTGGATGTAGGCGCCAGTCCCAATGGACAGGCCTCATGTGATACATGAGCGCACAAATGAATATCCGCATGCCTTGCCATACTAGAGCTGGTTTTACCGGTGATACAAATTAGCTGCACATGTTTACGCTTGATGGCCGGTATCAGCGCCAGAATTTCCTCACTTTCACCGGAATTGGACAGAGCAATCAACACATCGCCATCAACAATCATACCCAGATCGCCATGTCCTGCCTCAGCCGGATGAACAAAATAGGCCGGTGTACCAGTGGAAGCCATAGAAGCAGCAATCTTGCGCCCGATATGGCCACTTTTACCCATACCGGTGATAATCACCCGCCCGTGGCAATCCAGAATAGTGGCCACAGCCGCGGCAAAATGCTCATCCAGACTGGCCGCAACTTCGCGTACAGCCTGCTCTTCAATAGCAAAAACTTCCTTGCCCCAGTCCAAATATTTATCCTGAACGTTCATAGCACCATCAGCAGCAATAATAAGCAAACAAAGACACAACAAATTTAACCTGATTATAACCTGATAACAGTCATTATGTTTGCTTAAGGAACTTGTCAAAATACCCAAGCCTCGTTAGAGTAAACCATAACCCATGAGTAACCGGTTCAATCAATTGATTAACCTAAACAAATCATATCTAACAGATATTTACCACAAGGAAATAATATGGCCGTATTATCACAAGTCAACACACTGGGACAGCAAATCTGGCTAGACAACCTTTCCAGAAGTCTGATCCAGTCGGGAGAGCTGGCACAAATGCTGGAGGCAGGCATCAGTGGCGTGACTTCCAATCCGGCCATTTTCCAGAAAGCCTTCGCCGGCGACAGCCTGTACCAGAGCGATATCGCCCGTCTCAAACAGCAGGCACTTACCCCAAAACAGCGTTACGAACAGTTAGCCGTGGCTGATGTGCAGGCTGCATGTGATATTTGCCTGCCTTTATATGAGCGCAGTCAGGGTAAAGCCGGTTTTGTCAGTTTGGAAGTCGCTCCCGATCTGGCCGACGACACACAGGCCACCGTTACCGAAGCTGTACGCCTATGGCAACTGCTTGACCGCCCCAATGTCATGATAAAAATACCTGCTACCGACAGCGGCATACAGGCTCTAACCACACTCGTGGCACAAGGCATCAACATAAACCTTACCCTGCTGTTTTCCAAAGCCCAGCTACAAAAATCATGGCAGGCGCATGCAGCCGGTATTCGCCAGCGTTTGACCAACAACCTGCCGGTTGACAGCATACAAGTAGTAGCCAGCTTTTTCCTGTCGCGGATTGACAGCGCACTGGACATCACCCTGCCAGCCTCTTTACAGGGCAAAACCGCCATAGCACTGGCCAAAACCGCCTATGCCGAATGGCAGGAATTTACCCAAAGCCGCGAATTCACCGATCTGGCTGCGCAGCAGGTAGCACCACTGCGCTTGCTCTGGGCTTCCACCGGCACCAAAAATCCAGCTTATTCCGATGTCTGCTACATAGAAAACATCATTGGTGCAGATACCATCAATACCGTACCAGCCAATACCCTCAACGCCTTTATCGACCACGGCAAAGCTGCTGCTACCCTAACGCAGGACGTACAACAGGCCAAAAGCGTACTGATTGAAATCGAGCAACTAGGTATTAACCTTGAATCACTAGCCAGCCGCTTGCAACAGGAAGGATTGCAACAATTTGTAGATGCCTTCGATGCCCTATTACAACCTTTAGCTTAAATGGTTTAGGTTAAAATAATAACAGGTATAAATTACATCATGTGTAATGTATGCCTGTTATTTTTAATTTTAAATATAAAATTTGTATCACATATAACCAAAATTATATTGTTAAAATATAAAATTTATCTGAAATTGTAGTTATAATTTAAATTTATTAAATTTAAATTATAAAATGAATAAATGAGATATAAACAAAAGATTATAAAAGTCACCAAAATTACTTTGTATAACAAAAAATCATCATATATTTATACCTAAAAATTAAACGCTATCCTTACAGACATCACCACCACTATTAACCGAGCATAGCAGAATACCACCACAGATAAACCAGCCTGAAACCGTACTGCCAGCACAACTGCCGCAATAAACCGCAAGAAAAAAGCCACAACAGCATACAAACCATCGTGGCCTTTTCAGTGATAATTAACACCTGTCCGTATTAATCACGCCTAAACAATACTAATGCAAGCCGACAATATTGCCCTCAGCATCAACATCAATCTGCCGGTAAGCAGGTAAAGTACCCAGCCCCGGCATCGTCATCACATTACCCGCATACACCCGAATAAAACCGGCACCGGCAGATAGCTGCAAACGTGTAATTTCAACATCAAAATCAGTAGGCACATTTTTCAGATTAGGATCGGCACTGATAGACAACGGCGTTTTCACCATACACAAAGGCAAATGGTCAAGCTTGAGCTGCTGGATTTCCGCCAGATTCTGCTCAGCCTGTGCAGACAGATTAGCCTGCCGCGCACCATATTTTTTCACCATCGTCTGAATCTTTTCCGCCAGTGGCATATTGTCCGCATAGGGCAGAGTAACCGCATTATTCTGTGCACACGCAGCCACCACATGCCGCGCCAGCGCTTGCGTACCCGCACCGCCCTGAGTAAACGCATCACTGATTTCACAGGCACAAGCGCCGTGTTCCAAAGCATATTGTTTAACAAAATTCAGTTCTTCATCATGATCGTATGGGAAGCGGTTAATCGCCACAATCACCGGCAAACCATAACTTTTCGCATTCTGGATATGCCAGCCCAGATTGGCACTGCCTTCTGCCAGCAGTTCCACATTGCATTGCGTTACCTCCGCCGGTAACGCCTGCCCGGGCTTAATATTGAAGCGGCCACTGTTGGACTTCAAACTGCGCACCGTAGCCACCAGCACCACACAGGACGGCGCAACACTAGTCTGGCGATACTTGATATTAAAGAACTTCTCCATACCCATATCCGAACCAAAACCAGCTTCAGTAACCACATAATCGGCTAGCTGCAATCCCACCTTATCCGCCAGCACCGAAGAATTCCCATGGGCAATATTGGCAAACGGGCCGGCATGAATCAGCACCGGCGTCTGTTCCGCCGTCTGCATCAGATTAGGATTAATTGCCTCTTTCAGCAAAACCGTCATCGCACCGGCTACCTCCAGTTGTTCCGCCGTAATCGGATTACCCTGAGTATCATAAGCCAGAATAATCCGCCCGATACGCTGGCGCATATCCTGTAAATCAGTAGCCAGAGCCAGAATCGCCATCAGCTCCGAAGCTGCCGAAATCTCAAACCCGTCTTCCCGTTCCACCCCATTAACACCACCGCCCACACCTACCTTAATCCGGCGCAGCGCACGGTCGTTATGGTCGATGACCCGTTTCCACACAATCCGGTTTTTATCAATATTCAGCCGTGGCAACTGCGTTTGCGCCGTAAACTCTTCACCCAGATGCTCCTCATGATATAAGCGTGCATCCAGCGCCGCAGAGGCCAGATCATGCGCCGCCGTAATCGCATGAATATCACCGGTTAAATGCAGATTAAGCTTCTCCATCGGCAACACCTGAGCCTTACCGCCACCCGCAGCACCACCTTTTACCCCAAACACCGGCCCCAGACTGGGCTGGCGAATACAGGCAATCGCCTTCTGCCCGATAAAATTCAGCCCCTGACTCAGCCCGATTGTCGTAACCGTTTTTCCTTCACCCAGCGGCGTAGGCGTAATCGCTGATACCAGCACCAGCTTGCCCTGTTTTGCATCCGGCTGAATCACCTGCAAATCCACCTTGGCTACTTCATGACCATAAGGGATAAGATATTGCTCTGGGATGCCGCAGTTGCGGGCGATTTCTGTGATGGGGAGGAGAGCTGAACTAGAAAGCATACTATTTTCCTTATTATAAAATTTTGGTTTAAATTGTATTAGATCTTGTAATTGTAGTCATATTTATCTATATGTAAAAGGTGATAATGGTTCTCTTAATTTATCAAATAAAAATAACTAAGTTTGAGTTTAAATAAGGTTAAATGTACTTAAATAGGAATTTTATTTAATTTTATAAATAATTTATTCAAATAGTTATGATATCCTTTTAATAATCTCTAGTATCTATGTGTCAAATTTATAAAATCAATAGAATACATTTTCTAATATTTTGATATATGATTAGGATCAAGGTAGTAATTAGAAATAAGCTTTACTATTGATAGATAGCATAAACCTACATATGTAGGTTTATGCTAAATAGAAGTAAGAGAATAATATATTAGTTATTGCAAATAATATATTTGTTCATTTGATCTTTATAACCAAAATAGAATTTTTGGTTACTTTTAATATATTTTTTATCAATTAAACTAGCAATTCCTAAATAATTACTTGGATTTTTTGATAGTTTAAAATGGATGATAAGATCTTCTCTTGACTCTCTTTCCCCTTCTGCATACAAGATTTTTTTATCATCAACAATAAAAGTTCCAATTTGTCCAGGCAGTTGCTGTTTTATTTCACCAGACATACTTGCCCATCCACTAATTTTATATATTGACGGATTATATGGAAATGCTTGACCAGTAAAATCAATACCAGTCATGCATTTATTTGAATATTCGTAGTTATTTTTTAATTCTATGACATTTGGCACAATAGAATTTGAACTAGTATCGGTGATTGGTAGTTGCTTTTTGTTTAGGCTAGAAAGATGCTTATATTTTTGCCAATAAATGAGTGGATCGACATTATCTTCTAATTTAGAAACCATTGGAAAACTGTATTTTTCATCAGTTATATTTGTTTTTATATTAATAAAACTTGAGTATAAATCTATTAAATTTAATCCACTAATTACTTTTTTGATATTTAAATGTTCTTTGGCCTCTGAGTCTAAATAAAATAATGGCACTTGGTATTCTTGATACAATTCCACATCATGGTATACTTCTTTTTTCTCAACAGACAAACCATGATCAGAAAAATACATTAATTTATATCTTTTTCCCTTTAAAGTATCTGTAACTTTTTTAATAAATAAATCTAGTTTTTCAATCGTAGCAATATAACAATCTGCTTCATTATAAATTTTAAAATTTGGTTCAAAATTACCCAATCTAGAACATACCGGCTCATGAGAACCTGCCATATGAATAAAAATTACTTTGCTATTTGAATTATCATTAATTACTTTTTTTAAAGTGGGTAACATTTCTTCATCATCTAAAGTAGTAGAAGAAAAATCTCCTTCTTTTGTGAAGTTTGATTGTGTAGCTAAATTTGATAATGCTAAAAAGGTATTTTCACCCGCAAATCCATCTTTACCTTGATTACTAATCCAATATGTTTCATACCCAGCTTTATTGGCTAAAGAAATGACATTAGCTCCCCAATCTATTTTATTTTTTTCAGGAATCGTTTTAAATAACATTCTGGTTAGGGATGGCTCTGTAGCTGGTCCAGCTGATACTAATCCGTCAATAAAAATACCTTTTGCAGAATTGAGATATGGGGTTGTATTCAACGGATAACCATAAACTGACATATAATCTCTACGTACTGACTCACCTATGATAACTATACGAATTTCCGTATTATCATAGATATCAATCATATTGATTTGAATATTTTTGCTATTTCCAATATTTTTTTTCAGTTCTTCTTTTTGTCTATATATAATTTTACTAGCAGCTATTATATTTTTTAAGAATGCCCCTTCATTTAATTTGGCGTGGTTAATTGATACACCGAATAAGCTTAATATATAAAAAAATATAAATAAAATCAATGTATTTAAATTTTTTTTAACTATTAATTTTTTAGATAAACTATAAATTATCAATTGAATTAATATAAATATTATCGATAATAAAATTTTGTATTTTATAGCTAAAAGATAACCAATTATTTCTAGTCTATTTGTTTGTAATAATGGGATTAATATTTCAGATGTTGGTTTTCCATAAATTAAACCGGTAGGAAAATAAAATGCTAGAGTAGAAAAAGATACTAATAAAGTAATTAATAATATTCGATGCCCTCTACTAAACAAATAACAACAGAGAAAAATTATTCCAACAATGATATCTTTATTTGACCACTCTTTTACGTACCCTAAACCAAATAATAATATTATTGTTGAGATTGTATACAATATGTATAAAAATACATTTCTTATGTTAAACATGTGCGGATTAATGAGTGTAATTGTAAATAACTAATTATATATGACTTAGCCATTTTTTGATTATTTATATTTTCTATAAGATTGACAAATTTTAATTAAACTATTAAATTTGGTATATATTATATTATATTTCTTTTATTAAATAAAACATTAAGATAGTCTTTAGTTTATTATATAAATGAAACTATCAATTTAGGTTGTTAAATAATGTAATATTAAATGTTAAATTTGATATTACGATAAAGATATCATATGACAAATATTAGTATTTTCCCATATTAATATTTACATATTTTGGTCCCGCCGACAGGAATCGAACCTGTATCACACGCTTAGGAGGCATGTGTTCTATCCGTTGAACTACGGCGAGACTGAAAAACAGGGCTATGGCTGGAATCAGCCATAGCCCGCTATTTTAAGAGATTCGGGCTAAAGATGCCAATGCTAAATCACGCATGGCCTGTGTGGCTTCGTTATCTGGTAAATCATTCAGGCAGTTAACTGCGGCATCTACTGCTTTTTTGGCCTGTGCGGTGCAATAGGCCAGTGCATCTGAATGAATGACATGGTCGTGGATTTTGTCGAAATAGCTGCGGTCGGCATGCTCCAGTGCATGGCGCACATCGGCAGCGGCAGCAGGGTTGCCCTGATTGAGCAGGTAAATCAGCGGTAGGGTGGGTTTGCCTTCAGCCAGATCGTCACCAACATTTTTACCAATGGTATCTACATCGCCGGCGTAATCCAGTACATCATCGATAATCTGGAATGCTGTGCCCAGATAAGTGCCGTAGTTTTTCAGTGCCAGTTCCTGTTTTTCGGTGGCTTTGGCCAGTATGGCGCTCACTTGTGCTGCGGCCTGAAACAGTTTGGCGGTTTTGTATTTGATTACCTGTAGATACTGTTCTTCGGTTACGTCGATATTGCCAATATTCATCAGTTGCATCACTTCACCCTCAGCGATGATATTGGTGGCTTCGGCCATTACTTCCAGAATACGCAGGCTGCCGGAACCTACCATTAGCTGAAAGGCACGGGTATAGAGAAAGTCGCCTACCAGCACGGCTGCGGCATTGCCAAACAGGTTGTTGGCGGTTTCGCGGCCGCGACGCAGGTCGCTTTCATCTACTACATCATCGTGCAACAGGGTGGAGGTGTGGATGAATTCCACCATGGCTGCCAGTGAAAACAGTGGATCCTCATTGTAGTCCAGTGCCTTGCCGGCAAGAATGGTGATTATCGGGCGCAGGCGCTTGCCGCCGGCGCTGATAATATACTGGCCAATTTGAGAAATCAGGACAACCTCAGATTCGACAGCACGGTTGATTACCGCATCAACTCGGTTTAAGTCTTCAGGCAGGTGTTTTTGGAAATAAGGCAGGTTTTCAAGCATGTGTTTAGCGTTTCTGCAACTGGTACTGGTGATGTGATTTAATCAATGTGTGCTCGTAACTGCTGAGCACTTTTGCTTATTATTATACTGGAAATCAATTTAGAAAAGAGAAAAGTTAGATTAGGTTAATACCAATGTGTTCTGGAGTGTGTGGCCGTAGTAAGGATATTGGCGACAAAATTTGCAGCAAAATTTTATGGTTATAATGATGTTCTAGTTAGGTGGTTGATTAAATAGAAATTTTTGATGTGAGTATGTTGCTTGCTTTGGCAAAGTGTGTGAGTGTTGTGTTGTTGAATAGCTGATTTTGCCAGACACAGACAGTGAGTATATTTTGCTAATAGGCTAAAGTGTTTGAATCGTGTATTGGCTGTCAATACAAGTTTATGGTTACAGATAACAGTTTTTCCGGTATTGCGACGGATATAGTGCTGCTTGCTGTGACTTTTTTAATGATATTATCATATGATAATTTATAACAAGCTGTTGTATCTGTGCACATATGATAATTGCCGAAATATCTGTAAGTGTTTGTCGTTATGATGTTGAGACATAAGTAGTAGCTGTCTTGGCTAATTTTGTAGGTGGATAACTATATAAATAGCTTTCGGTAGCAAAAAATGTGTTTTGCTGTTTTCTGTTAATGATTGATATTAGATAATCAGGCCGGATTTTGCGAATGGTGCATAGCCAGTCTGAAATGTTACGGGCAATAAAAAACTCCTTACGAATAAGGAGTTTGAGATGGGTATTTGATTGTTGCTTAGTTTTTGGGCATGGTGCGTATACAGCTACCAAGGCCAAGATGTGTCTGTTTCTCGGTTCTGGTGATGCCATCAATGCTAACAGTACTACGCTGCCAAGTACAAATGTACAGAATATATAGGATAGGTCTTGACTCAATCAATAACCAGGGAGTAGTGATCTCACTCGGTTTTGTAATAGTTGAATTACCATCGCCGATAGGGTGAGCTATGCTTCCACTGGACTTAGCGGCAAAGCTGCTGGCAGGAAGGGCTAAAAGTAAAGATGTAAAAAGTACGGCTAATTTTTTCATTTTATTTCCTAAATTGATTGATTAAGGAAAAATTATGTTAGCACGAATAAAGTCAAAATTTTTTCAATAGGTTGTATAAAAGACAAAAGTTCTGGACATCAGATTTGACTCAAATGGATATTAAATATTATTTAATATCCATTATTTATGCTTTTGGTTTTAATATTTATGTTGTTTGATTGTTATGAAGATAGATTATAAATTTATTTTAGCCTTGTATTTAGCTGGTTTTCAGCTTGCCTGCTATCGATATTATTTTACATTCGCTAGGGAATGTTAATTAAGGCGCTAAGCTATAGTGAGTATTTGTTTATAGGTAAATGCTGAATGAATTTGATGTGTGTAATTCTTTGTTTTGAGCGATTTATTTGTTATTTTGTTGCTTGAATATGCTGTAATTAATCGTTGAGTAGGTTTTTATTGATTTTTTCTGGCATTAAATGGCTTTTTGCAGATTGTTGTGTTCGGAAAGAAATTTTTTGTGGTTTTTGTGTGTATTTGTTGTGTTTTTAGGTAAATTAAATTTTCATATTTATATTAATTATTGATTGATATGATGATTTATCTGCGATATGGGATCAGTTGTTCGGTATTCGATTAATCAGGCAAGAAGGGGTTGTGGTCATGATTTTTGCCTGAAACAGAGCAGGGAGTTTAGCTATTGTTGCAAACCGAAAAGCTGTATACAGATGATGTAGTTTGTAGCGTTGAGTGCTATTGATAAAGTAATTGTTATGTGTTTGATTGTCGAATTTTAATTAATTGTTAGCCAGAGAATTGACTGGCAAGTGTGGTACTGGCTGTGAACTGGCGGATGCATACATACTGCAACAGTTACCTGTATAAGTGTTATTCTAAATTCTATGAATTCAGCAGGATATTTTATTTGCTGTTTTGACAGTAAATTCGGTGATTGTTATAATCGCCAATTCCGTTTTTGTGCGGAAATTTAGTTTTTGTTTTTTTAATTGAATTCCTATTGGAGTTGAGTATGTACGCGGTCGTAAAAACCGGCGGTAAACAGTATAAAGTTGCCGTTGGCGAAAAATTAAAAGTAGAACAGATACCAGCAGAACTCGACAGCCAGATCGAACTGAATGAAGTTTTGATGATTGCTGACGGTGAAGCGGTGAAAGTGGGTACGCCTTTTGTTGAAGGCGCGAAAGTAACCGCTAAAGTGGTTGCACATGGCCGTCACGATAAAGTACGTATTTTCAAAATGCGTCGTCGTAAACACTACCAGAAACGTCAGGGTCACCGCCAGAATTTTACCCAGATTGAAATCGTGGCGATTGCCTAATTGAGTGAAGGAATAACAGAATGGCACACAAAAAAGCAGGCGGTAGCTCCCGCAACGGTCGTGATTCAGAAGCCAAACGTTTGGGCGTTAAAGCCTTTGGTAATGAATTGATTCCGGCTGGTTCAATTATTGTTCGTCAACGCGGTACCCGTTTTCACGCTGGTGAAAATGTAGGTATGGGTAAAGACCACACTCTATTTGCTAAAGTGGATGGTTATGTGGAATTTGCCGTAAAAGGTGCGTTGAACCGTAAAACAGTAAGTGTGCGTCCGTATACTGGCGCAGACGAGTAAGTTTTTACTGATGCTAAGCCCTGCCTGTCTGGCAGGGCTTTTTTGTTGTAAAGTCGGTTGTGGTGAATAGTCAGCACTATTGTGCTGTAGTTTAGCTATAATCACGCTATGACGCTTTCACATGGGCAGGACGCTTTTTGTCTGTCCGGGCTAAATATTGCAGACTGAGAATGATATGAAGTTTATTGATGAAGCAAAAATCGAGGTAGTTGCCGGCCGCGGCGGCAATGGTGCGGCCAGCTTCCGCCGCGAAAAATTTGTGCCTAAGGGCGGCCCGGATGGCGGTGATGGTGGCAGGGGCGGTAGTGTTTGGGCGGTAGCGGATGAAAACATCAATACTTTGGTGGAATATCGTTTTGTTAAACGCTATCAGGCTAAAAATGGTGAAAAAGGCCATGGTTCTGACCGTTATGGACGTGGTGCTGATGATATTGAGCTGAGGATGCCAGTGGGCACGCTGATTCGTGATGTAGATACGGAGCAGGTAGTAGCTGATTTAACGCATCATGGTCAACGGGTGTGTCTGGCTAAGGGGGGTAAGGGTGGTTTGGGTAATATTCACTTCAAATCATCAGTTAATCGTGCACCTAAGCAGGCTACGCCCGGTGAAGAGGGTGAGGCACGCTGTTTGCTGCTGGAATTGAAGGTACTGGCTGATGTGGGCTTGCTAGGTATGCCGAATGCCGGTAAATCTACGCTGATTAGTGCGGTTTCAGCTGCACGACCCAAGGTGGCTGATTATCCGTTTACTACTTTGCATCCCAATCTGGGGGTAGTACGTAGTGATGATAATCACAGTTTTGTGATGGCTGATATTCCCGGGCTAATTGAAGGTGCTGCCGAAGGTGCCGGTTTGGGGCATCGTTTTCTGAAACATCTGTCGCGTACAGGACTGCTGCTGCATGTGGTGGATTTAGCACCTTTTGATGAAGGTGTGAATCCGGCGGCTGAGGCTCTGGCAATTATTGAGGAGTTGCGCCGCTTTGATGAGGCGTTACACGATAAGCCACGCTGGCTGGTATTGAATAAAATTGATATGTTGGCTGAGGATGAGCGCGCAGCCCGTGTGGCTCAGTTTCTTGACGATATTGGCTGGGATTATCCGCAGCCGGATGATGAGTTTGAATTTGACCTGACAACGCCACGAGTGTTTGAAATCAGTGCACTGGCACATCAGGGAACGCAGGAGCTGATGCAGACTATCCAGCGCTATTTGGATGCACGACATAAATTATTGGCACAACAGCAGGATGCACAACCGGCTGTAGCAGAGGTATCGACTGCGAACGGGTTGATTCAGCCTGAATAAATTAACTATTGATATTGCTTGGCCACCTGTTGCAGGTGGCTTTTTTGTGTTTGAGAATAAGCTAGGGCATATGGGAAAGGGAAAGCTTAGTTTGTTTGCTGATGGTGAGGACGATGGCGGTGCAGGAATCGGTATAAAAATTGCAGAGCCAAGACGCTGATTAAGGCCAGTACCGCTGCTATGGGTATCTGGTCTACCGCATAGACTGTGGATTTGATGGGAGTAACAGTACTGGCCGTTGCCTGATATGTAGCGATAGTAATGCTGCGGGATGTGCGCAGGCTGGTTTGTATCAGTTGCTGTTGTGCTGTTTGCTGCACAACTTTGTAGCTAAAGGTGTCGTTGTCATTCTTCTCTTTGCTGCCTTCTGGCTTTTTAGCCAGAAAAGTCATTTTGTCCAGTGGATGTTGCTGGACATAAGAATAGGGTAGAGCCAGAAAGGAGCCATCTGGTTCAAATGTGGCAATCGTGAAATCTGCATGCCACGGTTTTTGATTACTGGCTGTTCTGCTATCCAGACCGGCTAGCAGATAGATAAACAGAATCAGGAAACCACAGAATAATACTAGCTTGAGCAATCGCTGTTTAAATTGCCGGGGACGTGTTTGGGGCTGCTTGGCCGCTGGATTATACTGATTGCGCATGAGGCTGTACCGCTGCTGGTTGGTCGAATTTATTTTAAAGTGTTGCTGGTGGTTGGCTGGTGATTTTACCTAATTTTTGAGGTTGTCGAAGGTTAATGTTTTTATTGCTACTGCAATACGGGCTGGCAGATGTAGATTATGTTGATGCAGATCAGATATTTGTGTTGATTATTGATTTAAGAATCATTTTTTATCTGTATTGTTGGGTACCGGTATTTTTGCTGGCTATAGCTGATGGTGCAGACTGTAAATGGTATTTGAATTTTCAGATGAAAATTATTATCATTAATTTTTGATATGGTTAATCTGATTTAGGAATAAGTCTATGAGCGAGCAACATGATGTAGCTGAACTTCAGGCAGCCGTTACACGGTTACAACAGTTAAATTCTCTGGTTCTGGCTACGGTAGGGCAGGATGGTGTGCCGTTGGCGAGCTATGCGCCATTTGCCGAGCATGATGGCTGTTTATATGTTTTGTTATCCGGTTTGTCGTTACATACGCAAAATTTGCAGCGGCAGCAGCAGGCGAATGTGATGCTGATTGAAGATGAAGCTTCTGCTCGCAATGTATTTGCTCGTGCACGGCTGAATTATACGGTGTCGGTAACGACTATTGAAAAAGACACAACTGATGGTATTGCGGCTTTGCAGACAATGAAAGCTAAGCTGGGCAATACGGTAGATGTGCTGAGCGGGCTGCCGGATTTTATGCTGTTTCGTCTGCAACTGGAAAAAGCGCGTCTGGTAACTGGTTTTGGGCGTGCTTATGTGTTTGTGCCGGGTGATGTGGCTGGTGCGGTACAGTTAACGGAAAAGAATGCCAAAACAATGTGATACCGGTGTGTGTGGCTATTGCTCGGTAAAGGAGGATAAAATCCCGTACAATAACCACTTTATTCGGATAAACCGGAGCTGTGTACATGTGGTGTTGGCCTAAACGAATTTGGGTAATTATCCAGACGGTCTATGTATATGGTCTGCTGGATTTGGTACAGGTACATATACGGTCATTATGGTTGCAAAGAATTGTCCGTCTGCTACCTCGTGGCCGCAAATACCAGCAGTTAACGGCAGCAGTACGCTTGCGTCTGGCGCTGGAAAGTCTGGGGCCGATTTTTGTTAAATTTGGGCAGGTATTATCCACGCGGCCGGATTTGATACCGCCTGATTATGCTCACGAGCTGACTCTGTTGCAAGATCGGGTGCCGCCATTTGACAGCGATGTCGCAATTAAGGTTATTGAAAGTGAGCTGGGTAAACCGCTGGCGGAGATTTATGCCCGTTTTAATCCACAACCGGTAGCCAGCGCCTCTATTGCGCAGGTACATGAGGCTTATTTGTTTAATACCGATGGTGGTGTTGGCCAGAAGGTAGCCGTAAAGGTTTTGCGCCCGAATATTGCTCCGGTGATTGATCAGGATTTGGCTCTGATGGCCGTGGGTGCGCGCTGGGTGGAATGGCTGTTTGCTGATGGCAAGCGGCTAAAGCCGCGAGAGGTGGTGGCAGAATTCAAGAATTATCTGCATGATGAGCTGGATTTGATGAGAGAGGCTGCCAATGCCAGCTTGCTCGGGCGCCAGTTTAGTAATAGTTCGATGCTGATTATTCCGGCAGTTTATTATGATTATTGTGCCCGCCGGGTGCTGACAATTGAATGGATGGATGGTATCCCTGTTGCCAGTCTGGACAAGCTGCGTGAGAGAAATATTGATTTACAACAGTTGGCTCGCTATGGGGTAGAGATTTTCTTTACTCAAGTGTTTGATAATGGATTTTTCCATGCGGATATGCATCCGGGCAATATTATGGTGGCGAATGACGGCCGCTATATTGCGCTAGATTTTGGTATTGTCGGTACCTTGACTGATTACGATAAACGTTATCTAGCAATTAATTTTCTGGCTTTTTTTAATCGTGATTATCATCGGGTGGCCATGGCGCATGTTGAGTCTGGCTGGGTACCTGCAGATACAAGGGTAGAGGAGCTGGAGGCTGCGGTACGCGCAGTATGTGAACCGATTTTTAACAAGCCGCTGGCTGAGATTTCTTTTGGTATGGTGCTGATGCGCTTATTTGAAACCAGCCGCCGTTTTAATGTGGAAATTCAACCACAACTGGTGTTGTTACAGAAGACGTTGTTGAATATTGAGGGGCTGGGACGACAGCTTGATCCTAAGCTGGATTTATGGGCAACGGCCAAACCGTTTTTAACTCGCTGGATGCATAATCAGATTGGTCTGAAAGCTTTGTGGAAAACGGTACGGCAGGAAGCGCCGGACTGGGCGCAAATGCTGCCAGTGCTACCGCGCAAGCTGAATGCTCTGCTAGATGAAAGACGGCAGCTAGAATGGCGTGATGCTTATGTACATTTACTACGTACTCAGCGCCAACAGAATTTCTGGTTGGCGGTGATTGCGCTGGTAATGCTAGCTGTTTTTCTGTTTAAATGATTTTTGCTGCATATGCAGCCTGAAGTTATTGTGTGTATTCGTTTTAATATTGTTCATATTGTGAAATCTGCTTATAGTTATGTGCAGTGCTTTAGCTTTAAGAGGCGGATTTCAGGTTATAATTTTGTCATTGCTTTTGCTGGCGGTCTGTCCGCAGTATCTCATCTGTAAAGGAGTAGTCTTGTGTCACGTATGTATCCTTATCCTTTGATTGCAAAGGAAGGCTGGCCGTTTATTATCGGCAGTCTGGTGCTGAGCATATTAACTGTTATCTGGTGCGGATGGTGGTCGCTGCCGTTATGGGTACTGACGGCATTTGTGGTGCAGTTTTTTCGTGATCCTGCGCGCGATATTCCTGTTGCTCCAGAGGATGTGCTGAGTCCGGCAGATGGGCGTATTGTGGTGGTGGAAAAAACCACTGACCCGTATCGTGGTGTTAATGCGCTGAAAATCAGTGTGTTTATGAATGTATTTAATGTTCACTCCAATCGCAGCCCGATTGATGGCAAGGTGGAACGGGTAGATTATTTTAAGGGCAGTTTTCTGAACGCTGCGCTGGATAAGGCCAGTGCGCAAAATGAGCGTAATGCGGTTCTGGCCATAACAAAAACTGGCCGGCCTGTGACTTTTGTACAGGTAGCCGGTCTGGTGGCACGGCGTATCCTGTGCTATGTCAATGCACATGATTTATTGCATCGCGGTGACCGTTATGGTTTTATCCGGTTTGGTTCGCGTGTGGATGTTTATCTGCCGGAAGACGCTACGCCGCTGGTAGCAATTGGTGATAAGGTAAGTGCCAGCAGTACAGTACTGGCTACTTTGCCATTACATGCGCCGGCTGCCGGTTCTGTGCCAGAAAATAGTGCCAATTCTGTTGACAGTACTACAGAACAGGCTGATATGGTGAAAGAAGCCACTGACCGGGCAGCGGTAGCGGCACAGCATGTTCTGTCACAGGAATAGATATTATTTATTGTTATACAGGCTGTTTGCTCCTTTTCAGGATCAGGCAGCCTGTTGTTATTCAATTACATAGCTTATGAGTGGATTTGCTAAAGCCGGTTTGTCAGCCCGACCCGCACCCGAGCGGGTGTTGCTGGTAGGTGTCATGCTGGATAAAGATTTCCCGGTAGCGGCGGAACGTCGTACAACCCTGTTTCAGTCGGCACTGGCTGAGGCTCAAGAACTGGTGCGTGCCAGTGGGGCTGAACTGGTGGCAGTGGTGCCATGTAAACGTCAGCAGCCGGATAGTGCATTATTTGTCGGTAAGGGCAAGGCAGAGGAACTGGCACAGCAGGTAGCAGAGGCTGAGATTGATCTGGTGGTATTCAATCATGCGCTGACGCCAACGCAGGAGCGTAATCTGGAACGGCTGCTACAATGCCGGGTATTAGATCGGGTTGGCTTGATTCTGGCCATTTTTGCCCGGCGTGCGCATAGTCAGGAAGGCCGTTTGCAGGTTGAGCTGGCACAGTTGGTACATTTGTCCAGCCGGCTGGTGCGTGGTTATGGGCATTTGCAAAGTCAGCGCGGCGGGATAGGATTACGCGGGCCGGGAGAGACACGGCTGGAAACCGATCGTCGCCTTATCAAGCAGAAGATCACTCGTTTACGCCAGCAGTTGCAGCAGGTACGGCGGCAGCGGGCAACGCAGCGTAAAAGCCGTAATCAGGGTATGTTGCCTGCTTTTGCATTGGTAGGCTATACCAATGTGGGTAAATCCAGCTTGTTTAACCGCCTGACCAAAGCACAGGTACTGGCAGAAGACCAGCTATTTGCTACGCTGGATAATACGGTGCGTCGCTTATACCTGAATGACCAGACCAGTGTATTGCTGTCGGATACTGTGGGCTTTGTGCGCGATTTGCCGCATAGTTTGGTGGCTGCTTTTGCAGCTACGCTAGAGGAAACGGCGCTGGCTGATGTGCTGTTGCATGTGGTGGATATTACTCATCCAGAGTTTGAACGGCAAATTGATGATGTGAATGCGGTGCTGAAAGAAATTGATGCAGCAAACATACCACAATTGATTATTTATAATAAAATTGACAAGCTGGCTGCTGCGCAGCGGCCACAAGGTATCGTATGTGATATACGCGGCCGTCCACAGGCCGTTTATATTTCAGTACAGGATGGTAGCGGTCTGGCTGATTTGCGTACGGCCATGATTGAATTGGCTAACATGAAGTATGTGATGCATGATGAACAGGCTGGTTTGATACTACCTGTCGAGGATTTGACTAAAGATGATACAAGAACAAACTGATGTGATTAAACATAATCGCCCTAATCGTCCGAGCCGGCGCCGTCGCCTACGTGACAACAGTATTTATTTGCTACCGAATGCGTTTACGCTGGCTGCGCTGTTTGCCGCCTTTTATGCGATTACCCAATCTATGCATGGTCATTATGAAATTGCAGCGATTGCAGTGTTTATTTCCATGCTGCTGGACGGGATGGATGGACGTGTTGCACGCCTGACCAATAGCCAGAGTGCGTTTGGTGAGCAGCTAGACAGTCTGGCGGATATGGTGAGTTTCGGCGTAGCGCCAGCGCTGATTGCGTATAAATGGCAGTTATTCCATTTCGGTAAAATTGGCTATTCAGTGGCCTTTATTTACTGCGCCTGTGCGGCTTTACGACTGGCACTCTTTAATACCCTGATTGGCAAGGTGAGCAAAAAATGGTTTATTGGTATTCCCAGCCCGACAGCCGCTGCTCTGGTGATTGGTTTAATCTGGGTGAGCCATACGTTTCAGGGTTTACCTCATTTAAACTGGCTTTGCCTAATTATTACCCTGTTTGGTGGTTTATCCATGGTGGTGCAGATACCTTTCTGGTCATTTAAGGAAATCAATGTTTACCGTAAAGTCCCTTTTTTTGTGATGATTCTGGCTGTTATCGTCCTGCTGGTGGTGACATGGGAACCATCGGTGGTGCTGTTTGCCTTTTTCCTGCTCTATAGTTTATCTGGTTATGTGATGTTTATTTGGCGCGTGCTGACTAAACGCAAGTTTCAGCCAGAATCGTGATGAAAATTTATTTGGTTGGGTAAAAAAATAAGCTGATGCATTCAATATAAAGGAGGATAGTTATGGCGGTTAATTTGTCTGTACCGAGTGATGAGCAGGTTTTGGCCATTGATGGTGTGCAGGTTTTCGTTGGTCAGGCCGGAATCAAAAAATCAGAACATGATGATTTAACTTTGGTAGTGCTCAATAGCATAAACAGTATTGGGGCTATATTCACACAAAACCGTTTTTGTGCCGCACCAGTGCAGATTGCCAAACAGCATCTGGCAGCGGATACAGGAGTGCGTGCACTGGTCATTAATACAGGTAATGCCA
Organism: Snodgrassella gandavensis; assembly: GCF_914768025.1. Lineage (GTDB taxonomy): Bacteria > Pseudomonadota > Gammaproteobacteria > Burkholderiales > Neisseriaceae > Snodgrassella > Snodgrassella gandavensis. The sequence continues at coordinate 230,507 of NZ_CAJZCE010000004.1, forward strand.
ATGCTGGTACTGGCCAGCAAGGGTTGGCTGATGCAGAATTTATTTGTGAAAAGGTAGCGCAACAGATTGGCTGTCGCGCCTCAGAAGTACTGCCATTTTCTACTGGTGTGATTCTTGAACCGTTGCCAGTAGATAAGATTGTGGCAGCACTGCCAAAGGTTAAGGTTGTGCACTGGCCGCGGGCTGCGGCCGCAATCATGACTACCGATACTGTGCCCAAAATAGCCAGCCGAACCGTATACATTGATGGACATAAGGTACACTTTACCGGAATTGCCAAGGGCTCGGGCATGATTCATCCGAACATGGCCACCATGCTCGGATTTGTGTTTACCGATGTAGCCATTGCCCAGCCATTATTGCAGCAGATGGTGGCTGAGGTGGCGGCCACATCATTTAATGCGATTAGTGTGGATGGGGATACGTCTACCAATGACAGTTTTGTAGTGGTGGCTACAGGTAAGTCTCAATTAGGGCGGATAGATTCTGTGACCAGCAAGGATTATGCTGCGGTGAAAACAGTGCTGGCTGATTTGGCTCTGGAGCTGGCACAGGCTATCGTGCGTGATGGTGAGGGTGCTACCAAGTTTATTACTATTGATGTGCGCAATGCGCTGACGGAAGCTGAGGCACGGCAAGTAGGTTATGCAGTTGCTCGTTCACCGCTGGTAAAAACCGCTTTTTATGCCAGTGATCCGAATCTGGGGCGTATTTTGTGTGCCATTGGCTATGCCGGAATTGCTGATCTTGATGTAGCAGCAATTAAAGTATATCTGGGTGATGTTTTGGTGGCAGAAAAAGGCGGGCGTGCCAACAGCTATACGGAAGAGGCGGGTCAGCAGGTAATGGCGCAGGATGAAATAACGGTGACAATTGATTTGGCACGTGCCGAGGCGCAGGCGAGGATTTATACCTGTGATTTATCCAAAGAGTATGTGGCAATTAATGCTGATTACCGCAGTTAACTTGTATTCCTATTCAAACAATAAACCCGCTGTTGTGGCGGGTTTATTGTTTTAACTGGATTATTTCTGTACCGCGGTCAGTTTGATTTCCACTTTCCATTTCGGATTGGCCAAAGCTGCCTGAACACAGGCTCTTGCTGGGGCTTTGCCTGGTGTGACCCAGTTGTCCCATGCCTGATTCATGCCCGCATATTCCTGCATATCGCTCAGGTATATAACTGCTTCGCAGATATGCTGTTTGTCACTGCCACAGGCAGCAAGGATAGTATCTATCTGTGCCAGAACATTAGCGGTTTGTGCAGTGATGTCGGCGTCTTCATTAGTGGGTACCTGTCCGGCGAGAAATATCAGGCCATTGACAATGGTGGCTTCTGCAAGGCGGTTACCGCTCTGGTAAAATTCGATACTCATGTACAGGCTCTTGAAAATAGTAAAACAACGATGTTAGCACAGTTGTTCTTGCCTGAATTGATGAGGTGAAGTAATGAGTAAAAGTAAATTTCCGGTAACACCTGCTATCCGTTTTTTGCGTGCCCACCAGATACCATTTGAACCACGGGAATATGCTTACGTTGAGCATGGAGGAACGACACAATCGGCATTAGCGCTGGGCGTAGATGAGCATGCGGTGATTAAAACCATTGTGCTGCAAAATGAACACAAGCAGGGCTTGATTGTGCTGATGCATGGTGACCGGCATATTTCCACACGCCAGTTGGCACGGGAGCTGGGCATGAAGCATATAGAGCCGGCCAGCCCGCAGCAGGCCAATAAATGGACTGGGTATCTGGTAGGTGGTACCAGTCCGTTTGGCAATAAGGCTGGGCTGCCGGTATATGTAGAAGAAAGTATTTATGCTTTGCCACTGATTTATATTAATGGTGGCAAACGCGGTTTTCTGGTACAGATGCAGCCACAGTATCTGGCCTGTTTACAGCCAAAATCGGTGCAGGTGGCAACGGAGATGGCGTAGTTGAGTGTGTTTGGTACTACGCAAATAAACCAGACTATTTTTAGTCTAGCCTGTCTGTTTTGCTGAAAGAATGATTTTATTTCAGTTGTCCGCGCTGGTAAGAATTATTGAAAGGTTGATAATCATGGTCGTGCAACTGCTTGGCAGCATCAGCTAACCAGTTAATGTTGCGTAATAATACCCGTCCTTCCAGAATTAGGTCTGCCTGTCCTGTTTGCAGGATATATTCAGCCAAATCCGGACTATCCAGTAGGCCTACAGTAGTTACCGGAATATTCACTACCTGTTTCATCGCGGTAGTAAACGGTGTCTGATAACCGCCATGTAGCGGTAAATCGGGGGCATAATCCATAACACCACCAGTTGATACATCAATAACATCAATACCATCACGTTCAAGCCACTGACACACTTGCTGCCAGTCGGCAATGCTGTTTTGCTGACCGCTTTGGTCGTAATCGGATAAAGACAGACGTGCCCACAATGAACCAGAAAACTGTGCGCGGATATCTGTGGCAATTTCGTGCAGTAAACGGTATCGATTGGCTAACGAACCGCCATACTCATCGCTGCGCTGATTACTCAGTGGCGACAGAAATTCACTGATTAGATATCCATGTGCACTATGAATTTCAATAACATCTACACCAGCCTGTTGGGCACGTTTGCTTGCAGCCACGAAATCTGCCCGGATCTGTTTGATTTCATCCACACTAAGTGCTTTTGGCGTTCTTAAACTGGCGTTGAACGCAATAGCACTGGGTGCTACTGGCTGTTGTGCGTCTACAGCCTTACGTCCGGCATGTGCCAGTTGTACACCAACTTTGCTGCCCAGATAATGTAATGAATCTACCAGCTGGCTAAATTTTTCTGTCTGCTTATCGTCCCACAAGCCTAAATCATGTTTAGTAATGCGCCCGTCTGGCTGTACAGCAGTCGCTTCGATGATAATCAGTCCGATATTGGCAATGGCTCGCGCGCCATAATGAGCGAAATGAAACGGCGTAACAATTCCATCTTCCATCTTTACTTCATACATACACATCGGAGCCATAACCACGCGGTTTTTCAGCGACAGATTGCCAATGGTGATGGGTGATAATAGTAATGACATGATTTTTTCCTTTTTGTGTATTAAGTAATTTAGAAAATTTACTTAATTATCAACAATTGTAAACCTTTACCTTGTAATGATGTCATTATTTATATAAATGTAGTGTTGCTGCGTCTTTGAATTTTAATTTCACAGTTTAGGATGACTTTAGAGTATCAAAAAATCTTAAAATACTAATATATACAGTAACCACAACCGCTAAATATTAACTATTCCATGAATGTAAAATTTATGTTAATTTTTACTCTATGACATAGAGCAACAGGGCTGCTTATGAAGTCTGAATATAAAAAAATTGTGCTTATCGTGGTGCTGCTATGGCAGGTGTTGCTGCTTGCCGGCTGTGACCAAGATTTTGGCAAACAACCGGAAACACAAGTTGTTGAGCAAGTGTCGGAACCATTCCGCAATCAGGATAGTCGTGGACGTTATGACACCATTGGCAAACTCGGCACTCACTCCATCAGCATCCCCGCGGGCGTGATTGATGGCTGGGCACGTTATATGGGCGATCCGGGCGATTTTGCTGATCCCAAAATCAAAGCCAAATACCAGCGCCCACCTAAAACCTATGATTTACCAATTGAATCATTTGGCTTTCTGTATCGCATTAGCGATGGTGATGTCTATACTTCATTCCGGCAGACACAACAGGATTATCGCCACGATAATGAAACCTTAATCCCATATGGCAAACCTTTTCCATGGGCTGATGTCATTATCTATGGCGAATATGATGCTGCTGCGCCGTTGAATTTTAATTTTACGGTTCAGGATGACTTTAGAGTATCAAAAGAAGTTTCCAATATTGATTATATCCAGCAGGAACAACCGCTGTATGGCTTAACTGTATATCGGGCCAATAATGGTATTGATCCGGAAACCGGCGAACCATGGAAATCGGATACCCTTACCAGAGATCGAATGATTAAAAAAGATCAGGCAGGCAATATTAAAACCTATATCGACTGTCAATTCACAAGGCATATAAATATTTGTAATCATATGTTTTATAACGATGAATGGCATATAAGAGTCCTTATTGGTTATAACCGCGTTTATCTGTCGCAATGGCAGGAAATAGAGGGCAATATTATCAATATACTGAATAGCTGGCGGGTAAGCCGGGAAGGCAAGCTGCTGGGCAAACAGATTGGTAAGGCCTAGTTTTTAGCAGTGGTACAACCTATTGATTATCTCAAGGGAAGCACTATGTTAGAAGCACAAAAAGTAAGCAGAAGTGAAATTCAGGCATGGCGTGAGCAAATATTAAATGGAGATTTATCCGATGTTGGCGCGGTATATCAACAACTGGCTAAACGTGGCTATCATTATGCCAGTTGGGCCTATGGGGTAGCATCCGCGGATACCATTACCGGCAATGGCGCGCTGGAATTTATGCAGGCGGTGGCGAAAGAGCATAATCATATTTTAACGGCAGATGAAATCAATAAGATTCGCTACGCTGGTTGAGCTTAGTACAATGTAAATATTTATTAATATATTTCATATGCATTAATACTAAAAATTTCTTAGCGTTTAATTTAAAACAATAAAAATTTTAAAATCGCATTTTTTTCTTTTAGTAAAATTTATGTTAATTATTACTCTATAAAACAGAGCAACAGGGCTGCTTATGAAGTCTGGATGCAAAAAGATTGTGTTTATCGTGGTGCTGCTGTGGCAGGTGTTGCTGCTTGCCGGCTGTGACCAAGATTTTGGCAAACAACCGGAAACACAAGTTGTTGAGCAAGTGTCGGAACCATTCCGCAATCAGGATAGTCGTGGACGTTATGACACCATTGGCAAACTAGGTACTCAATCCATCAGCATCCCCGCTGGTGTGATTGATGGCTGGGCACGTTATATGGGCGATCCGGGCGATTTTGCCGATCCTAAAATCAAAGCCAAATACCAGCATCCACCTAAAACCTATGATTTACCGATTGAATCGTTTGGCTTTCTGTATCGCATCACTGATGGTGATGTCTATACTTCATTCCGGCAAACAGAAGAGGATTATCGCCACGATAATGAAACCTTAATCCCGTATGGCAAACCTTTTCCATGGGCTGATGTCATTGTCTATGGTGAATATGATGCTGCTGCGCCGTTGAATTTTAACTTCACTGTTCGGAATGAATTCAAATTGGCGAAAGAAATCACCTATTTTGATTATATCCAGCAGCCACAACCGCTGTATGGTTTAACCGTATATAAGGCCAATAATGGTATTGATCCGGAAACCGGCGAACCATGGAAATCGGATGCCAATGCCAAGGATATTTTGCTCAAAAAAGACCAGGCCGGCAATATTAAAACCTATATCAAGTGTGAATTTACCCAGCATAAAAATTTTTGTAGCCATATGTTTTATAACGATGACTGGCATATCAGAATATCAATTAGTTATAACCGTACTTATCTGCCGCTGTGGCAGGAGATGGAGGGCAATATTATCAATATACTGAATAGCTGGCGGGTAAGCCGGGAAGGCAAGCTGCTGGGCAAACAGATTGGTAAAGCTTAGTTTTTGGTAGCAGTAGAACTGTTGATTATTTTCAAGGAGAACAGTATGTTAGAAGCACAAAAAGTATCGGCAGCTGAAATCAAAGCATGGCGTGAGCAAATATTAAATGGTGATTTGAACGATGTTGGCGAGGTGTATCTGCAACTGGCTAAACGTGGCTATCATTATGCTCAATGGGCGTATGGGGTAGCATCGGCGGATACCATTACCGGTAATGGCGCATTGGAATTTATGCAGGCAGTGGCGAAAGAGCATCACCATATTTTAACGGACGACGAAACCAATAAGATTCGCCGCGGTATGGCCTTGGCAGCAATATAAATATTTCTTTAGCTGACATCAGTCGCATCAATACTACAATATTGACCAGTACTTGATTTAGAATAAGAAAAAATATAAAAATCAGTACCTTTTTCTTTTCTTTTTGTAAAATTTATGTTAATTTTTATCCTGTAGAATAGAGCAACAGGGCTGCTTATGAAGTCTGGATTTAGGAAAAGTCTACTTATTGTGGTATTGCTGTGGCAAGTATTATTGCTTGCCGGCTGTGACCAAGATTTTGGCAAACAACCGGAAACACAAGTTGTTGAGCAAGTGTCGGAACCATTCCGCAATCAGGATAGTCGTGGACGTTATGACACCATTGGCAAACTAGGTACTCAATCCATCAGCATCCCCGCGGGCGTGATTGATGGCTGGGCACGTTATATGGGCGATCCGGGCGATTTTGCCGATCCGAAAATCAAAGCCAAATACCAGCGCCCACCTAAAACCTATGATTTACCAATTGAATCATTTGGCTTTCAATATCGCATTAGCGATGGCGATGTCTATACTTCATTCCGGCAAACAGAAAAGGATTATCGTCGCGATAATGAAACCTTAATCCCATATGGCAAACCTTTTCCGTGGGCGAGCGTAAGTGTCTATGGTGAATATGATGCTGCTGCGCCGTTGAATTTTAATTTCACAGTTCAGAATGAATTCAAATTGGCGAAAGAAATCACCTATTTTGATTATATTCAGCAGCCACAACCGCTGTATGGCCTAACCGTATATCGGGCAAATAATGGTATTAATCCGGAAACCGGCGAACCGTGGAAATCGGATGCCAATGCCAAGGATATTTTGCTCAAAAAAGATCAGGCAGGCAATATTAAAACCTATATCAAGTGTGAATTTACCCAGTATAAAAATTTTTGTAGTCATATGTTTTATAACGATGACTGGCATATCCAAGTATGGATTAGTTATAACCGGACTTATCTGCCGCAGTGGCAGGAGATGGAGGGCAATATTATCAAAATACTGGATAGCTGGCGGGTAAGCCGGGAAGGCAAGCTGCTGGGCAAACAGATTGGTAAGGCCTAGTTTTTAGCAGTGGTACAACCTATTGATTATCTAAAGGAAAACACTATGTTAGAAGCACAAAAAGTATCGGCAGCTGAAATCAGAGCATGGCGTAAACAGATTGAAAATGGAGATTTGAACGATGTTGGCGAAGTGTATCAACAACTGGCTAAACGTGGCTATCATTATGCCAAATGGGCCTATGGGGTAGCATCCGCAGATACCATTACTGGTAATGGTGCGCTGGAATTTATGCAGGCGGTAGCGAATGAACATAATCATATTTTAACCGCCGATGAAACCAATAAAATTCGCCACAACATAGCCTTGGCAGCAATATAAATATTTCCTTAGCTGACATCAGTCGCATCAATACTACAATATTGACCAGTATTTAATATATATAACAAGAAAAATATAAAAATCAGTACCTTTTTATTTTATTTTTGTAAAAATTATGTTAATTTTTACTCTATAACATAGAGCAACAGGGCTGCTTATGAAGTCTGGATATAAAAAGATTGTGCTTATCGTGGTGCTGCTATGGCAGGTATTATTGCTTGCCGGCTGTGACCAAGATTTTGGCAAACAACCGGAAACACAAGTTGTTGAGCAAGTGTCGGAACCATTCCGCAATCAGGATAGTCGTGGACGTTATGACACCATTGGCAAACTAGGTACTCAATCCATCAGCATCCCCGCGGGCGTGATTGATGGCTGGGCACGTTATATGGGCGATCCGGGCGATTTTGCCGATCCTAAAATCAAAGCCAAATACCAGCATCCACCTAAAACCTATGATTTACCGATTGAATCGTTTGGCTTTCTGTATCGCATCACTGATGGTGATGTCTATACTTCATTCCGGCAAACAGAAGAGGATTATCGCCACGATAATGAAACCTTAATCCCGTATGGCAAACCTTTTCCATGGGCTGGGGTGATTATTTATGGTGAATATGATGCTGCTGCGCCGTTGAATTTTAATTTCACAGTTCAGGATGACTTCAGAGTATCAAAAGAAGTAACCAATATTGAGTATATCCAGCAAGAACAAGCGCTGTATGGCCTAACCGTATATCGGGCAAATAATGGTATTGATCCGGAAACCGGCGAACCGTGGAAATCAGATACTCTTGCTAGAGATAAAATGATTAAAAAAGATCAGGCGGGCAATATTAAAACCTATATTAAGTGTCAATTTACTCAGCATATAAATTCTTGTCATCATATGTTTTATAACGATAGATGGCACATAAGAGTACGACTGGGCTATAGCCGTACTTATCTGCCGCTGTGGCAGGAGATGGAAGGCAATATTATCAAAATACTGGATAGCTGGCGCGTAAGCCGGGAAGGCAAGCTGCTGGGGAAACAGATTGGTAAAGCTTAGTTTTTGGTAGCAGTAGAACTGTTGATTATTTCCAAGGAGAGCACTATGTTAGAAGCACAAAAAGTAAGCAAAAGCGAAATTCAGGCATGGCGTAAACAGATTGAAAATGGAGATTTGAACGATGTTGGCGAAGTGTATCAGCAACTGGCCAAACGTGGCTATCATTATGCCAGTTGGGCCTATGGGGTAGCATCGGCGGATACCATTACCGGCAATGGCGCATTGGAATTTATGCAGGCAGTGGCGAAAGAGCATCACCATATTTTAACGGACGACGAAACCAATAAGATTCGCCGCGGTATGGCCTTGGGTTATCTGGATATGTTAGAGGAGAAAGCCGGTTCGGGTAGTGTTAGTCAGGATATTAGCTATAAGGAAATGCGGGAATTTCATATTGAGGTATTTGAAAATAATCATGTTGATATTAATTACTGGACGCTGTATGAGCCGATGAACATTATCGAACGCTATGCTAAGGCTAAGCTTCCCAATGGCAAGGTATTAACGGGCGAAGATATTGTTGAATTAATGTGGGAGAGGATGTGGAAAACCTGCGGAACTGGAATAAGTGGTCCGGTCGCTAGTTACGAACTATTCAATATTATGAAAGATATTAAAAATGGTAATATCTATATTGATAAAATTTCGGGAATGCCAACATCAACTACTGCTATAACTATGTATTGGAATCATGAGAATTTAGGTACAGACAATATTCCGCCAAATCCGCAACATGATGGCTATACAAAAATTGCTATTCCAGGCTCCGATCAGGCTCTGGCTGCAAGCTGGATAAAAAATACAAAAATGCTTGCTACATTTAAAGATTTTCTTGCAGAAAAAGGATACGAGGGTTCACGAAACTCATGGTATAAGGAATATACTGCTGCATCTTACCAACATACCGGCAGCTATTTTAACAATCAGAAAAATACCGATGGTGCACGACAACAATTCAGATATAACTGGTCTGTAGCTGGAGGCAAGGCAGTAACACAATGGGTTATGGCGGCGGTATTAAATACCAATTGTTTTAAACCTACTAATCCGCGGATAAATAGCATTAAGGATGATAACTTTGCAGAAAAAGGGGCGGGTTTTGTCTTTGATCCGGTGAATGGTCATCGCCAGGAACTTGCCGGCCAGCCAGGCAAGTTTGAATTTAAATATCAGCTGGCGTTTATTGATGAGCTGCCAGAAAAATTATTATTGCAGTTGCAGACATGGGAAGAAAAAGGCAATCAACAACTGGTATCGCTGTACCTGAATGCGCTGATGCAGCTTAATCCGGTGGTGATACTCAATCCGGACAAAACGCCGGCGGTACGCAAAATTGATGATGTAGGCGAAGAATGGATTAAGGTACGCACCTGGATGATTCAGGAAATGCGTTTTGCTCAGGCAAATGAATATAAACAAGCCCTAGAGGATAGACCGTCAACTCATGAAACTAAGGCTTTAAAAATTACTCAGTCTTACAGTCATGTGCAACAAAAATCGATAATAGAATCGATTCGTAAGCAATACGGCTTCGGCGCCGAAGATGCGATTGTATTTCGTGATGAGCAAACCGGGCAAAGCTGGAGTACGGTTGCCAAGGCTGGTGATGACGCCCATCAGGTGGTGATGCTGGGCAATGGCAATACTAAGATAGAGGGCGGCAAGCTGGCAGATGTGATTTTTGGCGGCAAGGGCAATGATGATATCTCTGGCGGAGAAGGTGATGATTATCTGTTTGGCGGTGCCGGTAATGATACGCTCAGGGGTGGTAAAGGCAATGATATTCTGGTGGGCGGTGATGGCGCAGACAAGTATTATTTCAATAGCGGCGATGGCAAGGATAAGATTTATGACTCCGACGGCAAGGGTAGTATTTTTATTGAT
>NZ_CAJZCE010000005.1 GCF_914768025.1 Snodgrassella gandavensis
CCGAAAGACCTCATGAGGCACTAAATAATATGACGCCGATTGAGTATAAAACACTAAAACAAGTAGCATGATTTTCTACGTCTGTTTTGTACTAACTATGGGGTATTTACAATCTGGTTGTTCGCGTCCAGTTCGCTGTTGCCAAACGCATCGCTATTGATTTTCCAGCTCTGTTCTCCCTGGCTGTTTAGCGCCAGTTGCGGGGTGCCCAGATGGTCGTTTATTAGGTAGTGATAGCTGGCATTTTTCAGGGTCTGACCTTCGCTCAGGTTGGCCTGCCATAAGGGGCTGGTACCCCAGTCGCTGTCTGGCTTCCAGCCATACGCTACGCGCATTTTGCCATTCTGATCCAGTTCGGCTAGCAGACCTTCGCTGCTGTAGATATAGTAGGTGGTCTCGCCGTTTACGGTTTTGCTGATACGCCGCCCAAACGGGTCGTATTGGTAGCTGGCTATTTCTCTTGTGTCGTTGCTGACTTTACTCAAGCGTTCGACTGCATTTTAGCTTTTATTCAAAATAAATTAATTTTTGAAATTATCAATTATTTCAATTTGTTTCCAAAGAATAATTAATTCAATAAAATATAAATATAATATATATTTATATTAATTTTAATAGAATTTTTAACAAAAATCCCAACTTAAAAGCTGGGATTTCGTATTGACTAAAATTTTTTAATATCTATAGCATTTTTTAAATAACAATAAGATTATATTTAATTAATATATATCTGTATCTGTATCTATTTCTATAGTTAATTTAGCATCTAAAAGAGATATAAAATCTAAAGTATTTCTTTTTAGGTAAATATCTGATTCAATATCATTATAGATATAAGCAACTATAATAAACATATAATATAAATTATATTCTTTCTTTAATTTGAGTAATATTTCAGTTTTATCTTTAAGTTCATTAATTATTTGACATAATTGCTGATCTAAATCATTTATTGAATTTTCATAATTACGCAGACACCAAGTTGTTTCTATAGCTGGATGGTATTGTGCGTCTGTCATACTTCCTTTAATTCTAGTTTTTGTGGGCAAAATTCCTAGCAATTTTGTTACCTCATCAGGATTAAATTCTTCTCCGCACATAGCGAATTCTACCATTACTGTCGTTTGTTCCATTTCAAACTCCTATAAATAATAACCAGTTGGAATACCTTTTCCAGCGCCACCCTTCCTAAATATCCATAACTCTTTAGTATCTTTATTAATATATATCCCACTTAGACAGATCCTTTTTACCTACATTGTCTGCCTTAAATTCATGTGGATCATGCCTTTTTTCTTCAAATAGCTATTCTTTACTTTTTGTAAATTTCTAGGTTTATCTTTCCCATTATCTTGATCATCAGTATCAGGCGGATTTGGTGCTCCTCCTATATTTACATCATCTATTTCAACATAGTAGCAATCAATTGTCCCACTTTTTTTTAAAAAGTGGGACAATTGATTTACTAATTTGTGAAATGCATATTTTTATCAGTATATATTAAAATCTATATCAGCATTGATACTTGCTATGAATTTCAATACATCTGGTTTTAACCGCATTACAGGATATTCATCATTTTCTAAACGAATAACTACATCAAAAAGCATATCTATATTTAGCTCAGACCTTATTCGATTTAGAATATCTTCTTTACCTTGTATTAAACCAATTATTTTTTTTAATTGAATATTAATATCGTCTGATTTTTCATAGCCAGTGTCTATACGCCATTTTGTCTCTACTGCCGGCCAATTTTTTCCTTCAGGAACAATCCCCTTGATTATTGTACTATTTGGAAGAACATTTAAAAGATCAGTTATAGCACTCGGTTGAAAATGTTCACCATAAATGTCAAAAGCAACTTCCACGGATGTCGTTTCCATATTTAAATACCTTTATAAAATATAACCTGTAGGGATGCCACTTTCTTTACTTCCTTTATTTCCTTTTTTTCTCAAAATCCACATCTTCCCAGATTTTTTATCGACATATATATCATAGCGTTTAACCTCTGCTCTGTCTCCTAAAAATTCATGTTTTATCTTATGAGCATCATGACCTCTTTGCTTCAGATACCTGTCATCAACTTTTTTTAAGTCTTTAGGTTTATCCTCTCCATCATCATCATCAGGATCATCAGGATCATCATCATCAGGGAAATTTGGTGCCCCTCCTATATTTGCATCACTTATTTCAACATCTTTAGTCTTACATTTCCCACCATCCGGTATTTTATTGTCACTAAGCGTAGGTACTGTTGGTAAAGTTGTAAGCCAACCTATAATACCCAATTTTATTGCTTCTGTTGCCAGTTTGTTGCAAGTAGGATTTAAAGCACAGAATCGTATGCCAGCTATTCCAACCCTCACTGCTGCAGCAAGTGCTGGAACGAGCACTGGAGCAATCTCCCCAGTCGGATCACTATATACCAGTGGATTTCCACCTACATAACCATAGGTGTTTATTCCTCCCGCCAACCCTATCGGATCACTCTGGATATACCGCCCAGTCTTGGCATCGTAATCACGGAAGTAGTTATATGACAGTCCGGTCTCTGCATCGTAGTACTGTCCCGGAAACCGCAGGTTCATGGTGATCTGGTTGTTCGCCTCCAGTTCACTGTTGCCAAATGCATCGCTATTGATTTTCCAGCTCTGTTCTCCGGCGCTGTTTATGGCCAGTTGCGGGGTGCCCAGATGGTCGCTTATCAGGTAATGATAGCTGGCATTTTTCAGGGTCTGACCTTCGTTTAGGTTGGCCTGCCATAAGGGGCTGGTACCCCAGTCGCTGTCTGGCTTCCAACCATACGCTACGCGCATTTTGCCATTTTGATCCAGTTCGGCTAGCAGGCCTGCGCTGCTGTAGATATAGTAGGTGGTCTCGCCGTTTACGGTTTTGCTGATACGCCGGCCAAACGGGTCGTATTGGTAGCTGGCTATTTCTCTTGTGTCGTTGCTGACTCTGCTCAGACGTTCGGCTGCGTTGTAGCTGTAGCTGAGTTTTTTATTGGCGCTTTCTTCTGTGGACAGTTGACCGTTGGCGGTATAGGTTAAGCTGGTCTGCTGTTTGCCTTCTCCCCATTTGATTAGCTGGTTGAGGTCGTTGTACTGCCACTCGCCTGCCTGCTGGGCGCTGCCTATGCGATTTCCGATGGCATCGTAGCTGTAGGATTCGGCACGCTGCTCTGTGGTTTCGCTATCCGGTTTGACTTGGGTTAGTCTGTCCAGTGGGTCATACTGGTAGCTGCTGCTGCCTTTTTCGGTCTGGATACGGCTGATGTTGCTTACTTTGTCGTAGCTGTAGTTGCGTTCGAGTAAGGTCTGGCCTTTGCTGCTTAGTTTTATTTGTACTGGCCGCTGTAAGGCATCATAGCTGTTGGTTTGTTCTGCCTGTGGATAGGTGATGCTGCGGGGTTGGTTCCACTGGTAGTTACGCCAGTTGATTTCTTCTCCGTTGGGCAGTACGGTTTTTTGTAGTTGGTCGTTGGCATAGCTGTAGGTTACGGTGCTGTTATCTGGATAGGTGATGCTGGCCAGATTGCCATCGGTATTGTAGCTGTATTTGAGGGTTTGCTTGAGGTTGCCATAGCTGATGGTTTCCTGCACTACTCGGCCTAATGCATCGCGCTGATAGGTGAAGTGGCTGTTGGTGCTGCCACTCTGCTGTACGTCTATCAGTTGGTTGTTGGCGTTATATTGATAGCGGACTGTCTGTTCGGCATTGTCTTGTCCAGCGGCAATGTAGTTTTGCTGGCTGATGTTGCCGGCGGCATCGTATTGATACTGTATACGATTGCCATTGGTCTGTTTCTGTTCTATGAGCTGGTTGGCTTGGTTGTAGCTGTATTCGACATTATTGCCCAGTGTTTTGGTTTCTTTGATCAGGTTGTTGTTCTGATCATAGGTGAAGTGATACTGGTTGCCATTGGGGTCGGTAAGGCCGGTGAGGTTGCTGAACAGGTCGTACTGGTACTGGGTTTTGCCTGCCAGTGCGTCTATGTTTGCGCTAAGCTGACCTAGGGCGTTGTATTCGCTCTGACCGGTACGGTTGGCGGCATCAGTCTGGCTGATGAGCTGTCCCAGCTGGTCGTAGCTGCTATGGCTGCTCAGTTGGGTGTTGTTGTCCAGCTGCTGGGTTACGCTGATGGTGTTACCCATGTTGTCGTAGGTATAGCTTTCGCTATAGGTCGGGTAGTTGATTTTGGTCAACAGGCCGGCCTGGCTGGTACCGGGGGTGCCATATTCGTATGCTAGCTGGTTGCCGTTGTGGTCTTTATATTGGGTTAATCTGCTCCTATTGTCATAGCTCTGCTCGCTTATCAGTCCGGATGGGCTGATGGTTTTGATGAGCCGGTTAAGCTGGTCATACTGGAGGGTGGTGATTTGATTCAGGGCGTTGCTGGCTTTTACTTCGCGTCCTTTGGCTGTGTCGCGATAGCTGTAGCTGGTGCTGTTGCCTTGGGCATCTGTTATGGCTACTACGCGACCCAATGCATCGGTTTGGATGCTGGTGCTATGGTTGAGCGGGTCGGTGATTTTGCTAGGGTAGCCGGCCGGGTTATAGTTCAGTTGCCATTTCTGCTGTAATGGGTTCTGTATTTCGGTTGGCTTCCCCTGGATGTTATAGCTGTAGTGGTACTGCTGCCCTTTGCCGTCGGTATAGCTGGCTATGTTGCCGTAGCGGTCGAAGCTTTGTTGCAGGCTGATGCTTTGTTTGCCGCTGGCTATGGTGGCTTTGGTCTGCTGCCCCAGACTGTCGTACTCGAAGTTGACTACGCGCTGTTCGGGTTTGCCGGCGGCATAGGTGATTTTGGTGGGCTGGTTGGCCGCGTTGTATTCAAAGGTGATGCTGTCGCCTTTGGCGTTGGTCTGTTTTATCGGTTTGTTGGCCTGGTTGTACTGATATTCTTCGGTGGCACCATTTGGATAGGTGATTTTAATCGGGTAGTCGGCCTGGTTATACTGGGTGGTGGTCACTAGGCCACGTTCGTCGGTGTATTTGACGATGTTGTTGGCACTATCGCGCTGATAGCTGGCAGTGAGGCTGCCATTAATGCTTTCGCTCAGTACGCGCCCGTTGCTGTCAAATACGGTGACGGTTTTTTGGCCTGCCGGATCGTTTACGGTGATGGTGTACTGTTTGTTTACGCGGTTATATTCGGTGTTGTAGACGGTTACAGCTCCGGTTTTGCTGGTGATTTTACCTACCCGCGCCAGTTTGTTCTCATGATCGGCTGCGCCGGTGCTGACTACGGCACTTTGCGATACAACGCCACCACTTTTGCCGCTGCCCATGGCTATTCTGCGGGTGGGTACGGAGAGGACGTAATCAATTTTGATAACGCCGCCATCGGGATCGGTGCGGCTGGTGAGCTGGCCGTTGTTGTCGTAACCATACTTCCACACGTTACCCATGACGTCGGTAACTTGGGTTAGGCGATCTCCTGACCAGTTATAGCTCACGCTACGCCCGCTGCGGTCGGTGGCTTTGATCAGGTGTTCTTGGTTATCATAATCCAGGCTGTATACCAGTTCGCCGTTGTGGTCTTTGATGGCGCTGCGCCGGCCATCTTTGTCCAGTTCAAAGCTGACTTGTATGTTGCTGGCATTGCCATAGGCTAATGGCCGCCCTTTGCTGTCGTAGTTTATCCAGTTGCCTTGCGGATCTGTCCAGCGCCAGCCGTTGTCGGTTTTTTTGATTGTGACTTGTTTGTAGGTATATAAGTCGGCGTCGCCGCTACGCTGGTACAGGGTACCGGCGCGGTCGATGGTTTTGATACTGCTATCGAGTGGATCGAGTACGAAGCGTAGTTCTGCCCATGCCGGATTAAGGTACCAGCGTCCGTTTTCCCAGGTACGGTTGAGTTTAACTTCGCCACCTAATACCTTCACTCGCATGTCTATGGTGTTTTCGGTGTACTCGGTATTCGGTAATCTGACGCTGGCATTGCTTACGCCGGATATTTTTTGGCTATTATCTGTTATGCGGGCATAAGCCATTTGTGGCAGTGCCATGACCAGCATAAGGATATAGCTGATTACCCGGAACAGCCGGTCTTTTAAGCTGTTCCTGGGTCGTATGGTATTTTTTGTTTTCATGTTATGACCCTTGTATTTAGTTGGTTTTTAGTTGTTAGTTATCTGGATCCGCTACTAAAGCTGCTGTCTCCTCCAGCCCAGTCCCAGCCAGTATTTGCAGTAAAGATACGGATATATATAATTATTTTATATGCATAAGAATAATAAATAGATTATATTAATTTTTTATTTAATATAAAAAATATTATCAATTTATTTGCTGATAAAATAATTTAGTACAATATAAAACATTGACACGGTATTTTTATTCACTATTTTTCCAAATATAGAAAATCAGTTAGAAGAATATATCTTCCTATATGTTTTTTAATATTATGTTGTAGTGGTTAAATTTGTTATGTTATATGATTTTTTAAAAGATAAACCTCTAGCAAGAATAAATTATATATATTAATGTACCCTGCTAAAGTTTTATAAAAATTTCTGGTTATAGATAGATTAATTCTAGGCATTGATCTTTATTAATAACAAATAGTGATACTCGGAATTCTATGCCGTAGTTCTTGAAGCTTGGGATATCCTCTCGTTTCATTTTTTTCTTAATTGCCTTTTCAAACATGAATTAAAAAATACATCTTCTATTTTATTCAAAATTCTTTAAACCTAAATAAATTAATTTTTGAATTCTTTTTTAGATTTAAAATGCTCTAGCTCTATATTATATTTTCCATAATAATCTTTAAATCTTTCTCTATCATAGAGTCGTTTATAAAGATATTCTCGTCCATATATGGCATTATTTATATCTTTATGAGCGAATCCCTCTTTTTCCCAGTCACGAAGTATAAATAACTGTTTCTTTTCTTCATCTGATAGCATATTGAGTTTTTTGATCAATATATTTTCCTGAGAACGAGTATCCATATTATAATGCCATATATATATACTTTTTATTTCATTATCAATTTCCTTACTATGAGTTAAATTTTCACGGAAATTATTGTCAGCCAAAACCTGTCTGGCATAGCGAGCCAAGCAAAAGCGATGGGGTCTTTTCCAGTCTTCTGGTTTCTCCAACTGAGTAATAAACTTCTCGGCCAGCTCAAACCATTGCTTACGCTCTATATCGGAGTCTAAAATTTGGAAACTGAAAGATTTATAAGACTCCCATGTATCTTTCCTTTTCACGATTACATGTAGATAAAGATTGTCTCCGGCTTTATTAAGGTAACAAACAATGGCTGCGAAATAATTATTTTGCGCCAGACACAGTCCTGTAAACTTATCTTGTTTATTGTCCATGGCATACCAACCAATTCTAAATAATATTTAATTAAAATAACTTATCTTTTCTTTTAAAATCTTCCAGTTCTTTCATATATTTCTCATAATCTTTTTTTACTATTTCTTTATTATATAAGAAATAGTAAAAACTTTCACGACCACAAACAGCATAAAACACATCCTCACAAGCGAATGCTTCTTTTTCCCAATCACGAAGTATGAATAACTGTTTTTTTTCTTCATCTGGTAACAAATTTAGTTTTTTGATTAATGCGGTTTCTTTTAACCGCGAAATGATGGTATAGCGATAGATATATTCATCATCAATATCCTTATTATAAACTAAATCTTCCCGAAAATTGTCATCTTCCAAAATCTTTCTGGCATAACGCGCCAGACAAAAACGATGCGGTCTTTGCCAATCTTCCGGTTTATCTAACTGGTTAATAAAGTTCTCGGCTTGTTCAGACCATTGTGCGCAATCCACATCCGAGATAATATCCCGCCATCTGATAAAATCCGCCTGTCCAACTAAATTTTCACAAAATCCATAAGATTCCCATGTATCTCTTCTATACACTTTTCCAGAGGTAGAAACAGCAAAATAATTATTTTTCGCCAGATACTTTGTTTGCAACTCATTTACCCTATCATTCATGGTATATCAACCAATTTTAAATATTGTTTATTTTTACCATTTTTTTTTGGAGTCTTCAACTTCTGGTGTTTATTGTGTATGTTTCTTCATCCATTATATGCGAATTATTCTTGTATTAGATTATTTATATCTTTATATTTTATTCTTTAATCATAACTATGAGTACATCCGCTTTGCTGTATATTTATTCGTTGGTTAGTGTCATTATTATGAATATAGAATGATCTATTCACACTCGTCACCTACAGAAATATAATTTTATTATTTATAAACTTTTTTCTTATATATATTACTTATAATTTGAATTAATTTAAAATAAAAATTTAATATAATAGACAATAAGAATAGCGTATAAAATACGCTATTCTTACAAAAGAAGCGGAAAGGTCTTTTTTAGCTTTCAGGCTTATCTAGCCGCATTAGATACTCTTTAGTTCTCTGATAATATTGCTTCGCTCTGTACCTGAAACCAAACCGCAGAAGCTTAACGATTATACAATAGACATTTTAGTCTTCCATACTCTAAACTCCATTAAAAAAACTCAAATTTTTAATTAATTTAACTGGATTAAAATTATTCATCTTCATCAAGTTTTCCAAAGACACTTTCTATTTTTTCCCAATATTTCTTATAATAAGTCTCATATTTTTCTTTATCATATAATCTTTTATATAGATATTCACGTCCATAAATAGCATAATGAACATCTTCTCCTATACTACCCTTGATTTCCCAATCCTTTAGGATAAATAATTGAATTTTCTCATCTATAGATAGTTGATTTAATTTTTTAATTAATACAGTTTCTTTTAATCTGGAGATAAGCATATAACGGTAGATTTCTGAATCACTTAATAAATTATATTTTAATTTTCGTATAAAATCATCATCATTCAGAACCTGACGAGCACAACGAGCTAAACAATACCTATGTGGTTTTTTCCAGTCAATCGGTACATCTAATTTACTAATAACTTTACTCGCTTCTAAAATCCAAGATTTTTTATCTGTACCATCCATACTAAAAGAAATATATTGTTCAAAAGTATCTAATCTATAGATGATAATATATACACCTGCATCATCAATATAAGCAACTATAGCTTTAAAGTAATTATTTTTAACCAAACAAGTGTTTAACATATCAATTCCTTCAAAAAAACGAAATCTAATTGTATTTTTTTGCAATATCTTTGGGAACTTTCATTTTTTCTGCTATTTCTTGTTTTGATGATTTTAATATTTTATCTGCCTGAGGGTCATATTCACAACCCCAAAGTTTAGCCTCAGCTACTAGTTTTTTCAAGGCATTTAAAATCCGATTATACCTTTTCTTATGTCCCCAGTCCCCTCCTTGATGTTCCATTAACTCGCCAGCTCTTATTCTTACTCTCATCGATAAATAAAATATTGCATTTCTTAGTTTTCGACATCGATCGTTTGGGTCAAAGGGGTCATGCCCTAACCCTTTATTATTTTCACACTTGTCAAGTAAATTATCTTCTCCTGGATGCCTTGCATTAAGATATGGTAATTCATCAACTCCTCCAAAAATTCCACTACCTATATTGGGAAATTGCACATTTGGCAATGATTTATTACATACAGGAG
The DNA here is from genome assembly GCF_914768025.1 of Snodgrassella gandavensis. Lineage (GTDB taxonomy): Bacteria > Pseudomonadota > Gammaproteobacteria > Burkholderiales > Neisseriaceae > Snodgrassella > Snodgrassella gandavensis. Next base: position 9,596 of record NZ_CAJZCE010000005.1, read on the forward strand.
ATACTATACATGCTGCTACAACGAATGCAGCAGCTACTGCCACAGGTATCATTACCTGAGCGGATCACTGTATACCAGCGGATTCCCACCTACATAACCATAGGTGTTTATTCCTCCCGCCAACCCTATCGGATCACTCTGGATATACCGCCCAGTCTTCGCATCGTAATCACGGAAGTAGTTATATGACAGTCCGGTCTCTGCATCGTAGTATTGTCCCGGAAACCGCAGGTTCATGGTGATCTGGTTGTTTGCCTCCAGTTCACTGTTGCCAAACGCATCGCTATTGATTTTCCAGCTCTGTTCTCCAGCGCTGTTTATGGCCAGTTGCGGGGTGCCCAGATGATCGCTTATCAGGTAGTGATAGCTGGCATTTTTCAGGGTCTGACCTTCGTTCAGGTTGGCCTGCCATAAGGGGCTGGTACCCCAGCCACTGTCTGGTTGCCAACCGTACGCTACGCGTATTTTGCCATTCTGTTCCAGTTCGGCTAGCAGGCCTTCGCTGCTATAGATGTAGTAGGTGGCCTCGCCGTTTACGGTTTTGCTGATACGGCAGCCAAACGGGTCGTACTGGTAACAGGCTATTTCTCCGCTGGCGTTTTCTTTTGTCGCCAGCTGACTATTGGTGGTGTAAATCAGGCTGGTCTAGTCTGTTCTTTTCCTCCCCCCATTTCATCAGTTGATTCTGCTGATTATATTGCCATTTTCCTGCCTATCAGGCACTGCCAGTTTGGTTGCCAATGGCATCATAGCTTTAAGATTTGGCACGCTGCTCCAGGGTTTCCTGTTCTGGCTTTACCAGAGTTAAGCGATCCAGTTGGTCAACCTGCTAAACTTTTTTAACATCAGCTTTTGTCTAGAGATAAATGATTTCTTGACAAAAATCTTTATCGATTATAAACACCTCTATTCTGAAACCTTTAGGATAATCTTTAAAGCCTAAAACATTTTCTCGTTTCTTTTTTTCCTCAAGTGCTCTTTCTAAAGTGGAAAAAGTTCCAATTTCGAATTCTGTTAAACCATTCTGTTTTGTTTCCTTAGCATGAACTAAAGTATATACTTTGTTTTCAGTCATATTTAACACCATTTAAAATTTCTATTACCAGATTATATAGTGACAAATCCACCACGCCACCAATCCTCATCTAAAACAGTTTCATAAATTTCTAGTCTTTTCAAATTACTTAGATAATAACTTTTTGAAAAATTTTTTTTCCTTTCCAAAGCTATATCATAAGTACTATAAACCCCTAATACTTGGCCTATTTCAGCATCAAAATCTTCTGAATCAGGAGATTCTAATGCTATATCCTTATTACCATGATAAGAGTAGGTTACATAACATAACTGAAATACTATTGTCATTATAAATATCCTTATTAAATTGATTTATATCTATCATAATACTTTTAATGTCTGAATTATATAACTCTTTTCAAGATTAAGTCTATTTGTAACCTCTCCATAATTTTTTAATCCGACTAAACTCTGATCCTGAACCTTTTTATATCAAAAGCATTTTTTTAATAAATCAAAAAGCATAACAATTTATGAAAAAAGCTTTAACAAAAAATCATTGTTAAAGCTCCTAATCGAATTTCGATAGATATATTTGCAAACAAAGCTAAGTTTTATTCTTCAATAAGTATATTTTTGTATTTATCTACAATATCTATAACAACATCCAAACAAATAATTGTACCATTAATTGAACCACTTTCTAGACTAATTTCATAACCACTTACTTGCTCTGGATTATAATATATATTATTTTTAAAAGGCTCTTCCATTAAAATGTTATCCAGATTTTTAATTAATATAGATGAAATGTAGCAACTTTCAAATCCTTCACCTTTCTCAAGATCATCATTGTAGATGGAAAAAATCTTAACATCTTCACATATTATTTTTCCCATAAATTCGCCTTGATTATATACACTGAGTAATTCTAAAGAAAAATCACAACCATATTCGATAAACTCAGCCGCACGTAGACCAATATCATTAATTTTTTTCATATTTCTTAGAGCCTATATTTAACTTATAAAATGCTCTGTGGAATACATCACTACTTGGTTTTATCCCGGCTTTTGCATTACATATTATTTTATATGGAGATAAGATCCTGCTTTACTAGATTTAATACATCAAGAAATTCCTCTAAAGGAAATTTAAATATAGTTTCTTCTTCTAGCAACCGGGAATCATAAAAGAACTCTATTTCAATATTATCAACTCCTTTATCTTTATTTAATTGACATAGAAGTTGTCCTTTGAAAGAAATTTCAATAGTTAAATACTCGTATTTACTATCACTGAAATAATCAATTTGAAAATTTGATTTCATAGAATATTACTCCCATTTTGGATCTAATACACCAGAAAATGAACCATCTTTATTATAGCGAACTCCTTTAATCGCGCCACATAGATACCTGAAGCCGGCATTACACAACAGTTTAAACATTGCTCAAACCTTATTTATAATCTGTTCAAAAGGTATCAAAAAATGCGCAATTTTTGCCTAAAATGGTACAAAAGCTAAATTCCAAATTTTCGCCCCTTTCCCCTCCCAGAATCCCCGTGTTTCCTATATCTCAGCCTTTTGTGTGTGTGTTGCAGAAAGGTGCAAAAGAAAGCACTACCACACATTTGACTAATACTTTTTTTAAAAATAATCCCAGCCTTTAGACTGGGATTTCATATTACTTTTTATTATTTGAATTTATAATAAAATATATTTACTTTAATTACCATTCACCACTTAAAAAATCATCTACAGCATCTTCTAACGATGGAAACCATTTTAAAAAAGGATTTTTAATTTCTTCTTCAACTTGTTCAAAATAAATGTTTACTTGTTGATGATGAATATTTTCCTTAGGATGAATTTCTTTTTCTAAATCATATTTATATAACGTATCTAATGAAATTACAGCAAACAAATTTCTACCCATCTTTTCTATGCAGTTTATACGACATAATTTTTCATTATATTCAACTAAAATATTATGTGCTTTAAACATTTTCAATCTTCCCATTTTCTAACCCACTTTCCTGTTCGTATTCTCATATTCGTATTAGCACGAGTGTTTGTCCATTGTGTTACATGCTCTCCTTTAGATGTTTCAATTACTACCCGATTTCCTGATATATAAACATTATTTCCTGTTTTACTATCACGATATAATTTTCCTTCCCTTTTAATTCTATTTATATCCCCAACTTGTCTGTGTTTATCAGTACGAGCTTGCTCTTTTCTCATTTTACCATGCTTTGTATATTTATTTGAATTTTTTGACTTATTATTTTTATCAGGATCATCTGGTGGTGGTGGAACTGCTCCTGTGCCACTAGAATTATTTGGATTATTTACTTCAACAGTACTATCTTCACACTTCTCTCCGTTACTAATATCTTCACTTAGTGAAGGAAACTGAAGTTCTGGTACATTAAATCTGCTATTTATGTTTGGATATAAGCCAAATTGCGCATTTGGCAATGATTTATTACATACAGGAGTCAGTATACATACTGCTACAACGAATGCAGCAGCTACTGCCACAGGTACCATTACCTGAGCAAATTCCCCAGTCGGATCACTGTATACCAGCGGATTCCCACCTACATAACCATAGGTGTTTATTCCTCCCGCCAACCCTATCGGATCACTCTGGATATACCGCCCAGTCTTCGCATCGTAATCACGGAAGTAGTTATATGACAGTCCGGTCTCTGCATCGTAGTATTGTCCCGGAAACCGCAGGTTCATGGTGATCTGGTTGTTTGCCTCCAGTTCACTGTTGCCAAACGCATCGCTATTGATTTTCCAGCTCTGTTCTCCAGCGCTGTTTATGGCCAGTTGCGGGGTGCCCAGATGATCGCTTATCAGGTAGTGATAGCTGGCATTTTTCAGGGTCTGACCTTCGTTCAGGTTGGCCTGCCATAAGGGGCTGGTACCCCAGTCGCTGTCTGGTTGCCAACCGTACGCTACGCGCATTTTGCCATTCTGATCCAGTTCGGCTAACAGGCCTGCGCTGCTGTAGATATAGTAGGTGGTTTCGCCGTTTACGGTTTTGCTGATACGCCGGCCAAACGGGTCGTATTGGTAGCTGGCTATTTCTCTTGTGTCGTTGCTGACTTTGCTCAGACGTTCGGCTGCGTTGTAGCTGTAGCTGAGTTTTTTATTGCCACTTTCTTCTGTGGACAGTTGGCCGTTGGCGGTATAGGTTAAGCTGGTCTGCTGTTTGCCTTCTCCCCATTTGATTAGTTGGTTGAGGTTGTTGTACTGCCACTCGCCTGCCTGCTGGGCGCTGCCTATGCGGTTTCCGATGGCATCGTAGCTGTAGGATTCGGCACGCTGCTCTGTGGTTTCGCTATCCGGTTTGACTTGGGTTAGTCTGTCCAGTGGGTCATACTGGTAGCTGCTGCTGCCTTTTTCGGTCTGGATACGGCTGATATTGCTTACTTTGTCGTAGCTGTAGTTACGTTCCAGTAAGGTCTGGCCTTTGCTGCTTAGTTTTATTTGTACTGGCCGCTGTAAGGCATCGTAGCTGTTGGTTTGTTCTGCCTGTGGATAGGTGATGCTGCGAGGCTGGTTTCACTGGTAGTTACGCCAGTTGATTTCTTCTCCGTTAGGCAGTACGGTTTTTTGGCCTGCCGGATCGTTTACGGTGATGGTGTACTGTTTGTTTACGCGGTTGTATTCGGTGTTGTAGACGGTTACAGCTCCGGTTTTGCTGGTGATTTTGCCTACCCGCGCCAGTTTGTTCTCATGATCGGCTGCTCCGGTGCTGACTACGGCACTTTGCGAGACAACGCCACCACTTTTGCCACTGCCCATGGCTATTCTGCGGGTGGTACGGAGAGGACGTAATCAATTTTGATAACGCCGCCATCGGGATCGGTGCGGCTGGTGAGCTGGCCGTTGTTGTCGTAACCATACTTCCACACGTTACCCATGACGTCGGTAACTTGGGTTAGGCGATCTCCTGACCAGTTATAGCTAATTTAAATCCTCTGTTGGTTAATAAGAGAATTTTCTACTTTTATACAGTACTATTTTAGGGGATAGGGCTAATATATAAGTTACAAATCATTTATTATTCAAACTAAAATCCCAGTACTTAAGTACTGGGATTTTAAAACTACTAATTTTTATGTTTCTTTTATATAACGATCAAGATCACAAGATCCTGGAGATTCTTCAATATATAATCTTTCACAAGATGGACATTTATAGACTTCAAAACTCTTACTGTTAAAAGCACTTAAAAAATCTTCTGATGTAAATTTCTCATTCTCAGACCATGTATCAATTATATTCCATAAATCATTATCAGAAATTAAATCATAAACGAAATCTTCCTCCAACGTATGAATACGCATAATAAATCCACATCTACACTGAACTTTTGGCATATACTAATCCTCATCCTTTAAGACTCATATCAATTTATAAACTAGGCCATTATTGTTCATTAGAGTTTTTCATGATAAAATCTCATATAAAGTTCTGTGACAATAATTTTAAATAGCTTATATCATATTAATCCCAGTTTTAAACTGGGATATGCATAAAACATGTATTAAGATTTAATTTATTAATAACTCTGATTTCATTCTATTTGTGATATAGTAAGTGCTCCTGGTTGAATTGTTGCTGGCAGTTTATGTATTATATGTCTCACATCCATTGGCAATTCTAACAATGTTAATGGAGTAATCGGTTTCGCTACTAAAAAATAAGTATTTGTTTCAAAATCAATATCATAGCTAAATAAACCTTTCGATGCAGCTTCAACATACGAATGCAAACAAGCTTTTTTTCTTTCTTCTATATTTTTAAGTAAAAATGCACCAGGTTCAGTAAAATCAGGTAAATGACTTTCTATAATATCAACTTTACAATGATTATCTAAATTATCGAAATAATCGAATAATTTATCATAATTAATTTTAGATTTTCTTATTTTTTTAGGAACTGCACATGTACCTCCTGAAGTAAAATGGGCTAAATAGTTGTTATTAAATACAGCATACCAATCTAAATCCCATATATCCCATCCATCCCATCCATCAACAGAATTTTCTATAATTTTCATATTCATAACTCAGGCCCAAACATAGCTCCACAATTATCACAACGTTTTACATGCTTCCGACCCCTAGGGCGCAAAGCCCCAGAAATATCAATGTCCTTTGCTTTAAGCCGAGGGTTTTTTAGCATTAAATCATTAGCAGCACGAAATTCGGCGCAACGCCCTACTATGTTACCACATTTAGTTTTTGTTCCCAATCCTCCCAATTTACCCGCCATGTCTTTTAATTCGGGAGCTACTTTTTCTGGGATATTGCCATTTGTATTCAAAGCATATTTTCCTGTATTTTTATCCACGGCTACAACTACTGCTGCAGGCTTTTCTTTAGTATTCTTTACATGTAAATACCCCAAAGTTAGTACGAGATTCAAGTAGAAAATCATGCTGCCTGTTTTAGTGTTTTATACTCAATTGGCGTCATATTATTTAGTGCTTCATGAGGTCTTTCGCTGTTATAAATGGTTAGCCATTCTTCAGTTACCTTGCTTGCTCTAGATTATTAAAAAGATATAAATCCAGTACCTCAGTACGATACCAACGATTAAATTGTTTAATATAGCCATTTTGATATGAGCTGCCTGGTTGAATATAATCTATGGTTATACCATGTGACTTTGCCCAGTTAGTAAACGTATTTCCAGTGAATTCCGTTCCATTATCTACTCGTATTTTTAGTGGATAACCATGATATTCGGCCAGTTTATCCAGATAACGGGTAATCCTGCCAGCCGGCAAGCTGACTGCAATATCAATGCCTAGTGCCTCACGATTAAAGTCATCTATCACATTGAAAGTTCTAAAGCGCCGTTGATTGCGACTGCTGTCACTCATGAAATCCATTGACCAGCATTCACCTTGTTTATTGGGGACTGATAGCCTTTCCGGGCTTCGTGGAGGAATGCGGTGTTTACGCTTTACCCTAAGATTAAGCTTTAATTCACAATACACCCGGTAAACACGTTTATGATTCCATTTATAGCCAAGCTTTCTGATGCGATGAAAACACTTGGGAAAGCCCCAGCGTAAATGCTTATCGGTAATAGCATTTAGTACAGACATAATCACTGAATCATCCGGTAACTTGGGTTGATAATAGTAAGCGCAGCGGCTTAAGCCAATAATTGCGCAGCTCATGGCAATAGTGACAAGAATGACGTTCTTGCAATTGCACAGCCCAAGCTTTACGTGCCTTGATAGGCACTATAGCTTTTTTATGATTTCTTCCTGAAGCTGGGATTTTAAACTGAGCTCGGCAAACATTTGCTTAAGCTTGCGGTTTTCAGCTTCCAGTTCCTTTAAGCGTTTGATATCTGAGGTTTCCATACCACCGTATTTATCACACCATTTATAGAAAGTTGAATTACCCATACCATATTTACGACAAAGCTCTTTGACAGGAATACCGGCTTCAGCTTCTTTTAAAATAGATACGATTTGATGTTCAGTCATTTTTTCATGTTTGAATCCTCTGTGGGTTAATGGAGAGAATTTTCTACTTCAAGGCTGTTCTATTTTAGGGGGTAGTTACAATTCAATAATATATATTTTAGATATATAATAATTTTAGTTTGCTATAACAAAAAAGCCCAGTATTAAACTGGGCTTTTGGTTTAACTATACATTCTAGGAAAATACTCGCTGATTTTATCATTATCGAATAATCTATCTTTTGTAAAATCAACTGTATCAGATACAGCAATTGCTGGCCGCAATTCTTTTATAAAATCTTCGATAGAGGCATAGACTGTGGGGATTAAAAACCTGAAATAATCCCCCATTTTGGTTTTTCCCTTATAGCCGACTACAAAATCCTCACCAGGCGTGCAACCTTCTACTGCGTAATAGACAAACAAACCTTTTTGAGCAGGTAAACCCTCATCAGAAATAACATTCTCACGTTTAGACTCTTCAAATAATTGTTTCTCAATCTATTTTCTATTCTTATATTCCCTATACTTAAGACCTGAATATAAATCCAATATAGTTTCGCCATGTTTCTTATATGAATACTGACTATATATGTCCAAACCTTCGAATATATGTTCCATAAAAGGATCTAATAATGATATTGAATGAGGATTAGATAGTAGAGCCTTAGGCAAATCTCCCCAGCAGTTATTCACCATTACTGCAATTTTTCCAAATTTATCCATTGCTGGCCAGAGAAATATTGTTCCAAATTCTGGTTTCCAATTTGCATTTAAATCTTCATAACTCATTTAAAATTTTCCTCTGGCCATGTTGCTTTACAGTTATTACAAGTATCAGCTTATGCTTCTTTATCGTATTTTTTATTATATATATTTCTTGTATTCAATGTTTAAGTAAATTTAATCATTAATATTGTAAATAACTTATGAGGAACTAAATAATATGACGCCAATTGAATATAAAACCCTAGAACAAGTAGCATAATTTTCTACATCAGTTTTGTACTAACTATGAGGTATTTACAAATCTTTTTCATTTAATTTGACTCTGTTTATGTAAAAAGCCCCGAATCATGATTCGAGGCTTTTAAGTTAACTCACTATATTTTGGTCAATATCTCCTGTCAGATAAAACTCATTAAAAGCTTTTCTGACTAGAGTAAAATTTTCGCTTATAGTTCTATTATCCCATAAGTCACCTTGTAAACTTATCAATCCAGGGGAGCGTGTATCATCCCAAAAGGTTCTTACTTCTACACCATCATCAACTTCCGGATTTGATTTTCCAAACATAACCAGATATTTTTGTTTTTCTGCATAAAGCGTTAGCCTAAAAGGAATATTACCTTCCTCTTCATTTTGTTCTAAATAAAGAACACCACTATTTGATACAAATAAATCCAGAGAATTATTTATATCTTCTATTGTCGGATTAAGGTTAACAATACCTGTGTCATTATCATATACCTCACCGTAAAGGCGTCCATTGAATTTAAATCTATTTACCATTTTGGAGTCTCCGTTATCTTAAATCTTGCCATACCAGCTTCCCATTCATATGTTTTATAGGCTGTTTTTGTCTCTGCAAATATTTTTAATGAGTTAAGTTTTGATGCTTTTGCCATTGTAACTACATCCGTTCGACAATAATCACAAAGATCCTTTCCTGTCACTTTCATAACTGCATCAGCACCTTTAGTTAATCCCTTATCCGCTGCCTGTTGTAATGCACCTATTTCTGCATGTGCGTTACCCATATGACTATTTGGAAATGGTCTTCCATCTTTTGATTTCTTATCGCCTATTTTATCTCGTATCAAAGTTGGTTTGTTAGGATCAGCCTTTCTTTTTGATCGAGCAGCCCGAGCTCTTGGATTAGAACTTCATTCTATTTATGTAAAAAAGCCTCGAATCATGATTCGAGGCTTTTAAGTTAACTCACTATATTTTGGTCAATATCTCCTGTCAGATAAAACTCATTAAAAGCTTTTCTGACCAAGGAAAAATCTTCAGTGATTATTGAATTATCCCATAAATCCCCCAAGAGATATAATTCTCCTGGCGTACGCGTATTATCATAAAAAGTTCTTACTTCTACACCATCATCAACTTCCGGATTTGATTTTCCAAACATAACCAGATATTTTTGTTTTTCTGCATAAAGCGTTAACCTAAAAGGAATATTACCTTCCTCTTTATTTTGTTCTAAATCTAGAACGCCAGTATTTGATACAAATAAATCCAGAGAATTATTTATATCTTCTATTGTCGGATTAAGGTTAACAATACTTTTATCATAATCATATATCCTACCATAAAACGTTCCATTAAATTTAAATCTATTTACCATTTTGGAGTCTCCGTTATCTTAAATCTTGCCATACCAGCTTCCCATTCATACAATTTATAAGACTTGTCAGTCTCTGCATATATTTTCAATGAGTTAAGTTTTGATGCTTTTGCCATTGCAACTATATCCGTTTGACAATAACCACAAACATCTTTTCCTGTCACTTTCATAACTGCATCAGCACCTTCAGTTAAGCCTTTATTCGCAGCCTGTTGTAATGCACCTACTTCTGCATGTGCGTTACCCATATGACTATTTGGAAATGGTCTTCCATCTTTTGATTTCTTATCGCCTATTTTATCTCGTATCAAAGTTGGTTTATTAGGATCAGCCTTTCTTTTTGATCGAGCAGCCCGAGCTCCTGGATTATAATCTTTAAATGTTCTACCACCAATTTTTAATTCAGCTGTAACAATAGGTTTTCTTGCAGCCTTAGCAGCTTTGTATGCAGTTACGTATGGAGAAAGCTTTTTAACAACATACCCAGCGCCTTTAGTAATGCCTTTTTCAACAAATTTAAAGCCTACCATTACACCGGCAACCTGACCTACATTATACCAACCTGAACAGTCATCAACACTACCTATATCATATTCTTTTCTAATCCATTTGGTTGCTCCTAATGATACTACGTCGCCAAATCCCGCAGAGAAGTTACTTGCATCATCAATAAAATGAGGCCATGAATACAACCCATACGGATCCATGTATATTAATGGATTGGCATTAGCATAGCCATACAGATTCAGTCCACCTATCACCCCTAGTGGATCAGCTTCTATATAGCGACCTGTTTGCGGGTTATAGTGTCTGGCTAGGTTGTAATATAAGCCGCTTTCCTGATCATAATACTGTCCTGGCTGGCGCAAATTCAGGGTAATCTGGTTATCTGGATCCAGTTGGGTATTACCAAAGGCATCGGCAATGCCTTTCCATGTCTGCTGCCCTCTTGAATTTACTGCCAGCTGCGGAGTACCCAGATAATCGGTTATCAGGTAGTGATAGTCTGCGTTTTTTAAGGTTTGGTTATTGTCCAGACTGGCCTGCCACAATGGGCTGCTTCCCCATACGGTATCCGGCATCCAGCCATACGCTACCTGCATTGTGCCATTCTGATCCAGCTCGCCTATCAGGCCTTCATCGCTATACAGGTAATAGGTAGTTTCGCCATTTACTGTTTTGCTGATGCGGCGGCCAAACGGGTCGTACTGGTAGTGTGCTTTTTCTGTATCATCGTCCTGAATGCTGATCAATTGATTGATACTATCGTACTGATAGCTGCGCTGTTTACCATTTAGCTGTTCGCTAATTAAGTTGCCGGTGGCATCATAGCTCAGTGCTGTCTGCTGCTTACCCGCGCCCCATTGGACTAGCTGACCATTGCTGTTGTATTGCCATTCTCCTGTTTGATGAGCGCTACCGGTACGATTACCGGTGGCATCATAGCTATAGGATTCTACCGGCAAGCCTTTTCGTTGCAGGCTTTGATCTGGGTTGACTTGTGTTAAGCGATCCAATGCATCGTAGCGATAATCGATAATACCTTGTTCAGTATTACTCTGAATAATATTGCCAGATTTGTCGTACTGATAATCACGCTGGAGCAGAACTTTGTTATCTGCATTGGTAACCCGTATACTCAGTGGCTGCTGTAATGCGGTATAGGTCATGCTGGTTTTGCTGCCCGGAGCGGTAATGCTTTCAGGCTGATTCCAGCGATAACTATCCCAGGTTATTTGTTCGCCATTGGGTAGCTGTACTTGTTGCAGTTGTCCTTGTGCATAATGATATTGAACTACGCTGTTATCTGGATAGGTAATGCTGGCCAGATTGCCATCAGCATCATAGCTATACTGCAATTCTTTGCTTATTTTTTGGTTATTGCTCTGATAGGTAATGGTTTCTTTGATTCTGCGACCAAGTTTGTCCAGTACGTAGTTAAAGCTGCTTTGGGTATCGCCAACCTGGTTCACACCGGTAAGCTGGCCGGCATCGTTGTAACTATAGGTGATGCGCTGTTCAGCAGTAGTCTGGCCTTTGGCAAAATAGCTTTCTTCAATCAGGTTGCCTGTTTGATCATATTGATAATGTATTTCGTTACCATTGGCATCTTTCTGAGCAATAAGCTGATCAACAGTGTTGTAAATATATTCTGTCTGATTACCTGATGCTCCTGTTTCTTTAATCAGGTTACCATTGTTGTCATAGCTGAATGTGTAGCTACGGCCGCCTGGATCAGTAATACTCTCCAGATTGCCCATTTCATCCCAGCTATTGCTGATTTCTCCACCCAGTGCATCTATGGTTTTGATGATATTGCCATAGGCGTCATAACGAGCCATGAAAGTACTGCCATCGGGATTGGTAATACTAGCTGGCAGTCCTTGCTCGTTATAACTGATGCTGGTCATCAAACTGATATTGTTATCCAGTACCTGACTGACACTGGTGGGTAGGCCTATGGTATTGTAGTTATATGTTTCGGTGTAGGTTGGATACAGGGTTTTAACAATCAGGCCGTCCAGACCACTGCCTTTGTTGCCATACTCTACGGATGTGATGTTTCCGGCACTATCTTGTTGGCTTTTGGGTCTGCCCTGTTTATCGTAGCTTTGTTTAATTTCCAAACCAGACGGCGATATAACACTAACTGGATTTCCGGCCAGATCATAGTTATAGGTGTAGGTCTGATTCAGTGCATCAGTAGCCTTGACCTGCCAGCCCTGACTATTGTACTGATAGCTGTAATTGGTGGTATTACCCATTGAATCTGTTATCTGAGTAATCCGCCCTAGGGCATCACTAGTATATTTTGTTATCCGTCCCTGTGGGTCGATAGCTTGCTCGGGAATACCAGCTGCATTGTAGTTTAGTTGCCAAATATTATTTGCTGGTGTTTTAACACTGGTTACTTGTCCCTGAACATTGTGGGTAAATTGATAGGTATTACCGTTAGCATCGGTGTAACTGCTAATATTTCCATATTTATCCAAGGTTTGTTGCAAATTTATTATCTGCTTTTTACCAGATTTTATGCCATTAGCTTGACCATACTGATCATACTCCCACGATATGATGCGCTGTTCTGGTTTTCCTTTCGCCTGAATAATTTGAGTTACTTTATTTTGATCGTTATATTGCAATTCAGTTACATTACCACCAGCATCGATATGCTTAGTTAACATACCTTTAGTGTTGTACTGGTAATTTTCTGTGCTGCCATCTGCTGCAATAATTTTGATTGGACGTTCTTCACTATCTTTTTGAACAATAGTTGCAATACCACGTTCATTAAAAATTTTTACCTGATTGGTAGCAGTATCCTGTTCATAGCGCAGCTTAAGTTCGTTATTAACAGTTTTCGATAACTGGCGACCTTGTGAATCAAATACATTTACTGTTTTAATACCGAGTGGATCAGTAACGGTAATGGTGTACTGTTTGTTAACACGGTTATATTCGGTGTTATATACAGTTACTGCACCAGTTTTCGCTGTAATTTTGCCTACCCGCGCCAGTTTGTTTTCATGATCAGCCGCACTGGTGTTGACTACGGTGCTTTGGGATATTTTGCCTCCATTTCTGCCACTATCCATAAACATATGAAGTGACGGGACTGATAAAACATAATCAATTTTGGTGATGCCGCCATCGGGTTCGGTTTTGCTATTGAGTTGGCCGTTTTTATCGTAACCATACTTCCACACATTACCCATGACATCAGTAACTTTGGTCAGCTGGTCACCAGACCAGCTATAGCTAACGCTACGCCCACTGCGGTCGGTGGCTTTGATCAGGTGTTCCTTATTATCATAGTCAAGACTATAAACCAGCTCACCGTTGTGGTCTTTAATGGCTTTGCGCCGGCCATCTTTATCCAGCTCAAAGCTGACTTTAACATTACTGGCATTGCCATAGTCCAGTGGCCGCCCTTTGCTGTCATAGTTAATCCAGTTTCCCAGCATATCTGTCCAGCGCCAGCCACTATCAGTTTTTCTGATTGATACCTGATGGAAGGTATATAGATCAGCCGTCCCACTGCGCTGGTATAGCGTACCGGCACGGTCGATGGTTTTGACGCTATTATCGAGAGGATCGAGCACAAAGCGCAGTTCTGCCCACGCCGGATTCAGATACCAGCGTCCATTTTCCCAGGTACGCTTTAACTTTACCTCACCACCAAGTACTTTAACCCGCATATCCACGGTATTTTCAGTGTATTCAGTATTTGGTAATCTGACACTGGCATAGGCTATTTGTGACAGTGTTATAAGCAGCATAATAATGAAACTGCCGGTAATACTAAGCAGCTTATCGACCGCCCTGATTCGGTGGCGTTTTGTATTTTTTATTTTCATATTATGTCCTTTGGTTTAAATAATTAAATTTGGTTTTATTTGCAGTTATTAACATCCGCCATTACTGGCTCCATCGCTAGCGCAAGGTGCATCAGGTGTACAGCCTGGAGTAATAGGCATTGCTGATGGTGAACCGGCCCCACTGCTACCAAAGCTGCCGCCACCACCGCCTAGTGAACCACCGCCAGCCCAACCCCAGCTGGTATTTTTGGTAGAACATTTTTTACCGGTGTACTGATAAAAACGTCCGCTGCTGCTGCCTTTGGAAATGTCACCAGTGGGGCACTCACTTTGGTGTGTTTCTTGATAGCTGGCTTCGTAAGAAGTACAGTCATCGTTATCATCCGCTGGTGCTGAGCGTAATAAACTTGCCTTTGGGCTGGTTCTGGTTTGTGCAGATGCCGACTGTTTGGGATCCAGAGCGGTTACTTTATAGGAAATAACTACTTTTTCTTTTGGCTTGAGTACGCTGGGCACTTCCCCAAAAAATTCATACTTAAATCTGGAATCTGTTTTAGGCAGATTTAAAACAACATTATCGGCCTGTACTAATCCATAGTTACTTACTGTAATCTGGCCAGTTTTTTCTTCGCCAACCTGCATACCACCAAGGTTGATGGATAGTGGCTCCAGCAGGATTACCGGTGCTGGTACCTGTGTATTAAAGGAGGCGTTCACATTAATGTCATAGACATCTTTTATGGTGGTTTCGGTTACATTAAACTCGACATTTATTGTTTGATATTCCAGAAAAACGTGCTGGTTAGT
Organism: Snodgrassella gandavensis; assembly: GCF_914768025.1. GTDB lineage: Bacteria > Pseudomonadota > Gammaproteobacteria > Burkholderiales > Neisseriaceae > Snodgrassella > Snodgrassella gandavensis. Next base: position 24,603 of record NZ_CAJZCE010000005.1, read on the forward strand.
GGTGCTGTCGGGCTGAATAACTATACGGCCGCTGGCATCCATATGATTGGGTGCACTAACGCGGTAGCGGTAGATACCTGCTGGCAATTTACTTAATGAAGCAATACCATCTTTATCGGTATTGAGGGTATACTGTTCAGTTAGTACGCTATCATTCTGCAATTTGATGGTTGCCCCTTTAACGCCTTTAATCAGCTGGCCTTGTGCATCCAGTGTAGCGGTATAAATATCAGCCACATCAAACTGGACAATGCCCTGTCCACTCTGGGTAACAGAGATGCTTACCGGAATGGTGCCGGAAAGTTTGCCGCCTGTAGACACTCTGATGATAAAGTTGTAGATGCCATCTGCAATGCTGTTATCTGGTTGTGCCATGATTTGCACGGGTACTTTTTCATCTACCGCAATGGCATCAATATTTTTATCACTGGCAATAAATACCCAGCTCGGTGCAGGATTACCCTGTTTATCTACCAGCTCTATCTGAACATTTTCAGCTTTCGCCAAACCTTTATTGCCTACGCTGACATTGGCTGTGGTACTTGTATTCTGCTGTAAGCCAGTCTGGATATAGCTTGGAGATGCATACAGATCGGGCATGGGCTGGCCAAGCTGATAATTAATCTGTAATTTACCCCGTACCAGATCACCTGAATCTTCGGCGAAAGCAACCAGATACAAGCTACCTTTTTCGGCAGCATTGTTATCCGCAGTAAATTTAATCGTTGTAGTGCGGCTTTGGCCGGGCGCAATATCTACTGCTTCAGACTGGATATTAATGCCCTGTGGCAATACACCATCTGGCTGATTTTCAGGTGCAAGCACCCAGCGCAATTTTTTCGCACCGGTACTGGCTGTAGCATTAATCTGTATCGGTGTGGTAATGGTACGCGGAGCTTTGAGCTGATAGCCCTGAATATTAAAGGCAACCCGGTTAATGGCAAAGCTGCCCTGATGGGTAACAGTTTTTTCGTCAGGATGAATAATGCCTACCTGATAAGTTCCCGTATCAGACTCTTGAGGAGTAAAGGTATAGGAAAAATGGCCAGTTTCATCTGTGGCAACTGCAATTTTTCGCTCAAAGCCTTTTACATTCAATACCAGCTTCAGTGGAACACTGGCTGCAGCCGTATTATCAGCACGATACAGTGCCTGACCAGCAATGGTAACTGGCTGCGGACCATAGCTAACAGCCGGGCTGATTGTAGTAATTTTACCGGTATAAGGTGTAGGTGGTGGTGCCGGCGGTTCTATTTTGACCTTGACGGTGCGTGTACTGGTAACTATTTTGCCGCTGGTATTGGTGACTTTTGCCGTTAGTTTATGGCTACCGTTGTCCTGCATGGTAAGTGGCCAGTGTGCCTGATAGGGGCGTTCTGTCAGTGTGGCAAAGCGTTTGTCATCAACCAGCAGCTCAACTTTTTCGATACCCAGTTCGTCTGCTGCATCTACCTGAATATCTACCGGAGCGGCAAGGGTTTGATTATCGCCGGGTGTGGTAATCATGCCTGTGGGTATTGGCAAGGCAAAATCAAATGTTACTGCTGCACTGGGCTCACTGCGGCCATAATTATTTTGCCCGATAGCATGCAAGCGGTAACTGCCCTCTTTGCTTAACTGGATATCCTGATTAAAATAGCCTTGGGTATTCACAGCTACAGGCTGGCCAACCGGTTGGTCATTCAGATATAACTGCACTTTACTACCCGATTCGGCTGTACCCTGAACCTTTAATTGGGCGGTTTTAACCTTTGTCTGGGTAACCGGACTGATCAGTACTGGCGGTGTAACCACAATAGCCGCTGCCTGAGTGTAGTCAGAGATGTTACCGGCTTTATCAACTGCATTCAGGCGGGCATATAACGAACCAGTAGATGGCATATTATCAATCTGCACACTATTGGCTTGAACATTAATATCCTGATCCACCAATGGCTGATTAAAATCAGGATTATTTGCTATCTGTAGGTGTACTGAAGCAATCCCACTCAGGTTATCGCTGCTGTTGTAACCAATTCGCACCGCATTCTCATTGACGCGATTAAATTTATTCAGTTCAACAACTGGCTTGGTAGTATCAATCGTTGTGGTGCCAGATCGTGCAGACCATGGCTCCCATGTATCGCCGTTATTAATACTTCCTCTTACTCGGGCACGATAAGATTTGCCATTCTGTAAACCATCATTGAAAGTAAACTGATTGATATTATTCAGTAGTTCTTTATGAACGGAATTACCGGAAGCATCCTGAATTTCTATTTCCCAAGTATTAAGTGTATCAATGTTCTTCCATGACCAGGCTGGTGGCTGATTGCTATATCGGGCAGCCGGTTTTGGCGCAGGTGGCGTTAAACCCGAAATATCAATAAATTCGTATTCGGCATTTTCATCTTTACTGTAATCCGTTAAATCACTATTAGGCGTAAATAAAATTGCCTGTTCTGGCTTGATTGTATCAGCCTTATTACAGCCTATCTGCACATTGCTTGGCCGCACCCCCTGTATACCAATGGTAGCTTCTTTGCCTTTACTGCGACCATCATTTAATGAGCGATATTGATATTTAATCTGGTTTGAGCCTTCATAAAGAATAGCCTGAAATGTGCCCATAGGCAGATTGGAGCCATAAAAATACTGATTTGTCCATTGAACAATTAGTTTTCTTTCGGGTGCTTCACCCTGCATTTCGTATTTAATGGTTCCTTTAGTTTTCCCGGCAACGTTCGTTCTTAAATCATCCCAGAATACATACAATGTATTATTAATTGCTGGCAGGCAATAATTGCTATAACTGGTAGTTGGATTTTCAAATTGCAATAATCCATTAGTACTGACATAAAATTTATTATAATTTTTGCCATAATAATTAAAATCAAAGCCTATCGGTAATGCGCCACTGACTATATCGTCACCATTCAGACGTGTGTCGGTACCTGCATAGCTTGATGCATAGGCAATGGTGCATAACGCACAGAAAATCATTACGTATGTTTTTTTCTGCTTATTTTTATGCTCTTGTTGTTTATTCCGACTTAAACCGGGAAACCGGTTTTTCCAGTATTGATAAATATTCATTGTGTGCCCCTCATTGGTCAGAAAGCTCCTTAAATAAGTTATATGGTTAACCGGCAAGGTCTAGATAGGCTTTGTCCGGCATGTTTGATTAATTTTGTTTGTTGTTGTACATAGTGCTGATAAGCTGCTATTCCCCCTCGCAACCAAATAACATTGGCCGAATCGGCAAAACTGATTTGCTGTTGCAACCTTTTTAAAGTCTGCTCATCCGGGCTAATTAGTACGTAGCGGATAAAATCATCACTGCTTTTAGCGTTATTGCGGATAAACTGCTTCAGCGCTGATGCTGTTATTTGTGTCAGTGCAAATTGTTTAACCGGCTGTTCAGGTAATGTAGCTAATTGTTCAGCATTTAGGCCTAGCGTAATAATCTGCCAGTGAATGGTTTTGCCTCCGGATAAAAATTCTTCCGCAGAAATTTCCTGCTGGCGCGACTGTGCGGGCTGGTGTAATTTTTGCCACTCATAAATGCCACCATTTAAAGCAAAAGTATGCTTAAAGCCTTTTTTTCTTAAACGGTTAATGGTCTGATTAACTGATAGCTGATCAAACCCGCTTCCAAGCAGAATAACGGGTTTATCAAACAAAAATTGGGCACCAGACAACTGGTGAAGCGGAATAGCCAGCATATCCAGCCCGGATTCTTTGTTCTTGATGCCAGACCTCACATCCACCCAGACAGCATGCTGCAACTGTTGCTGACTCAACTGCTGTATGGTTAGCCAATTTTTTTTATCTAGCGGCTGTTTATTGCGGTTATCAGGCCAGCTTATAGCTACAGGCAATATTGTCGGATCAGGCTCATTATTCTGGCAGGCAGTAAAATCCTGCGCGAATATCTGGGCGCTAATAAAAAATAATAATCCGAAAAATACAATAATCTGTTTTAATTTCAGCATATCTATATCTTTTTATTATTGATTTATAATTACCAATTAATATCCAGCCAAATACATAGTGCCTTTTTATAAGTAGGTATATCGAAATATATTCATTATATTTCAGCATTTTATATCCTATTTATACATATCAGATATTAATTAGCATACAATCATTCTGCTTAACTGTAACGCCAGAATCTTGCTTAAACTGGGATTATTACCACTTTAGGCACAGTAAACAGTCTGATTATTCTGCTTTATCCTTGCTGGCACAGGTGCATTTGTTGTGCTAAAAGCGTGCATAATCGTTACTTTGTTGCCAGCCCTCGAACACGCTGTTAACAGAAAACCAGCCTGATATCTCTATCAAAATTAAGCCAGATAATTATTTATCAAACATAATCTCTTCATTAACAATATTATCTAAACAGGTTCAGCATCATAAAATTCACACCAAATTTATGCTAAATACATAAATTTATCTGTCAGCATTGGTTTAAATAAAACAATAAATTTTCAGTTTTTGAAAATACTATTTGATTGCTAGATTAACTTTATTTCACTGTATTCAAAATTTAAATAGTAATTAAATTGTCAGAATTTTCATTCTATAGCCTTAATAAATAAAAGTATTTACATAGCCTGTATAGGCAGATAGGCGAATTTGGTTTTATTTCATTATTCACATCAATCCACCCTGCTTACCATTGCAGGGTGATGTGTCTGTAATTTTGAATAATGTAATTAAACGCTTCTGCCAGCTATCAGCACAACCAACACTTATCTAACAAATGTTGTACCGAAAATTAAATTTAATCGAATTCAGCATCAGAATATCTCAGAGCTTTGTATTTTGCGCTCAATTTTCTTTTTATGTCTGAATCCAAAATGGATAAAGCCGTAGCCAAGCAATATATTGCTACAGCACCAATATCATTTTTACTAAATAACAGTAATTCAATCTAAGTTGTTTGCGAATATTATCACACCTTATTCTTTATAAGCAAATTATTTGCACTAACCCATTTGATAAAACTAAAGCCCAGAAACCATTCAAACACACCATGCTTATTACATAAAAAAATAGTACATTGCTGTACGCTTTGATTTAAGTTTTGAACGATTAAAAAGGTTAATAGCATGTTTATATAACCAAATTTATTGGCCATTTTTTACTTATCGCCCTACTCATACAGGAAATACAAGCGAATTATTGCTTTTATCCACATCAGCGAGCTGGTTCCGTATCCGCGCAATAAAATCGCTCTTTGCACTAGTGCCAATTACCGTTGTTGTTAAGAATAAATGCGCCATATCTGATAACAATACATAATCCCAGTGTACGGTTTTAATATTTAGGCAAATATCTCTGCTTTATCGATTGAAAAAAAATTGCTCAGTTTTTTGCGTTGCAAACAGATTATCTTCTGGCACAATATGCTTAATATTACTGGCTACGGCATTAACCTGTGCAGATAAAAGCCTTATATGTTTTAGTATATGTACCAAGCCAGAAAGTAAGGCCACGGAAATTTATTTCCGTGGCCTGTTTTAACTCTCTAATTCTGTTTATATTACCTGACAATATAATGCTGATTATGCACACTGATATCGGGAATCCGCCGCTGTGACTGAAAAATATCATAAGCTGGTTTCAACTCCTGCCAAAAAGCATCATGTGTAGAACCTTGATATTTTTTCATATTGGCCGTATTCATTTTGAACGGAAAAATATGTATTGGGACTTCTGTCTGACCACTATTTAATGCCTGACTAACCAATGCATAGATTTCTTCTATACCATTATCTGTCATGGCATAGCAGCCAATAGAAACACATTTGCCATGAATCATTATATAACTGCCTGTATAGCCTTTTGACCTGTCATAGGCATTCGGGTAGCCAATATTAAACGCCAGATGATAATTGCTGTTTGGATTGAGCAGACTCTTCCGCGTAGCATAAAATCCTTCCGGACTTTTGCCATCTCCTTCTGCCTTTTTAGGCCCTAAGCCACCGGAGAAGGTACATATTTTCCAGATTTTAGATAACTGGTACTGCTGATTTTTATGTTTATACCATATTTCCAGTATACCTTCCTGCTTGAACAGTCTCAAATAAATTTTATCCCCGGGAGCAGGAAAATTAATGCTGGTAGCTTGTGCCTGATTCATTACAGGATGGGTATTGTGAAAGCTATTTGATATATTATTAATAGCAGGTATTGTGTCAATGTACGCTGACTGATTTTTCCATACAAAGAAAATGCCTACAATTAAAGTAAGCAGGCAACAGATAATATTGCAGATGAAAACTTTTTTATATCTTGATTTAATACCAGTATTTTTATTTCTAAATAGATTAGAAGCCAGTAACCCAATAAAAGCAGCAAGCAAAAATATCAGACTGGATAAGCAAAGCAAATTTCCAATTAGTTTCGACATATCTTCTCTTCTCTCGCCTTCTATACAAGGTTAATTGTAATTACGGCCAATCATTTTCAATCAAAAAATTCGATCAACAATATTACGTATTTACTTTAAAAGTAAATAAATATAAATTTTCTAATATTACTATAGTATGTAAGCTTAAACCAATTTAATTGGGATTTAAATTTTTGAATCTGGTTCTGGCGCTTTCTTCATTAATTTATATGACATCTTTAATATGCTTAAACAATTAGTTAGCCAAAAGCAATAAGAAAGTTTGAATGATAGGGATATATTATTTGTTGAACGGGCATAACCGATGTCATGATTTCCTGATTATTTTCTTTATGCAATACCGTTTGTTGATAAATTTTTGCAATTTAATCAGATATCAGATATATGCCATTTAAATGAACAACTTAATCCGGCCGGTCGCTACTGCGCAAGATAAGGTACTTTTGCATAAATACACCCAATTAAATAATAAACTGGCTGCTTTTTGAGCAGCCAGTTTACTTTGCTTGGTTACTTCTGTATCCACGCCACTGAATTCATATAAATGCACCACATCTCCATCAAGTGCCAGAAAATTAGCGGTTTTATCTCTGTTTTTACTTCATGGATTAAAATGCCTGTATCCGTGGCTTTCAACAGCCTAGTAACCAATTCACTAATAGCCTGCTTGGCTGATGGCTTAATTGGCTACTTTTCACATCTCGTGTACTGACACAGGAAGTGTAACCGAATTATTACTTGTATCCGGATCAGCGAGCTGGCTCTGCACCCGAGCAATAAAATCACCCTTACCATCGGCTCCAGTTACCTTTACTGTTAGCAATACAATAGCCGCTTCACCTAATGGCAGCTCATTAACCCGCTTTTCTGCCTTATTGTAATTGCCCATCAGTACTTTCTGGCTGGTTATTTGCAGATTAGAGCCTAAAACAGGTTGCAGATAAATATTGCGTGCATCCATTGGCCCTTTATTGCTGATGGTTACTAACACTTGCACACTATCATCAGCTAGTGTAGGTATCCGCCGCAGTTTTTCAACCTCCAGCGCAATATCGGCCACACCAGGCTGTACAGCAACGCTAACCTGATTATTATTTAAATCAGCATCCTCAGTCTCACTATCTACGCGTGCAGTGAACTGGCCAACTTTTTCAGTGCCTTTTATTTTTACTGTTAGCAATAGCTTCGTACTTTCACCGGCTGCAAGCTTATCAATCCGCTCATCCTGAGTATTGTAATTTCCCGCCACAACTTTCTGGCCGGTAATTTCAAGATTATCAGATAAATTAGTCTGCATATAAATATTACGTGCGCTTGCTGTGCCCTGATTTGCGATAGTCAGCAATAACTGCGTTGTATCCTGTGCTAATACAGAATCCCATTGTACGAGTTCAATATTCAGTGATACATCTGCTTTACCAGGTACAGAAGGCTGAGCAGCTTTTTGCTTCGCAAACAGATTATTTTCTGCATGCATATTATCTGTTAACACAATATGCTCAATCTTGCCTGCTACAGCATTACCTCCGGCACTGCCCGCAATAGCTGGCCCGTCAATCATACCCGCTACATCGGTAACCCAGATGGAATAGTCGCCAGCCAGTAACTTATCGAAAATAAACTTACCTGAATCATCAGTATAAGCAACCTGCTCAACCCTATTGCCAGCGTTATCCTGACCAGACAAGACAACTTTAACATGATTCAGCCCGGGTTCTCCATTATTCAGCAGACCATTTGCATCCAGATCATTGTACACCTTACCAGCAATCATGCCCTTAGCCTGAACATTTTCATGCTTAAATAAATTATATTTTCCGGTTGAATCATGATCAAAGACATTCACATAATAAGACCAAGACAAATCTTTATTACGTGATTTGGATAACCAGACATTATCATTTAATAAGCGTTTACCATCCGAACGTACAACATCATGTGGCTGTTTGCTACCTTTAAAAGGATCAGCTACTTTGGTATAGACAAACCCACTGGTGGCCGGAAAAGTTAGCTGATAGCCATCACTGGCTGTTTTTAAAGCAGCCTGATTACTTTGCTCGCTTACTTCTGTATCCACACCATTGGATTGATACAGGCGCACCACATCACCATCAAGTGCCAGAAAATCGGCAATATTATCACTATCAGGCAAATCAACTGTCACATCATGGATTAAAGTGTGTGTATTCGTGGCCTTTAACAGACTGGTAACAGCACCACCCAAAGTATCAGCATGAGTAAATGTCGCATTGAAATCAGTAAACGTACCCGACAGACTGGCACTCATATTCCAACGGCCGACAGTAGCCGCACCCGCGTCTATATCACCAAAATTCAGCAACAAACTTTTGCCGGCCGGCTGATTTCCGATATAGCTACCCAGAATACTGAAGTCAACCAGTAAATTCTTTTTGTTTTCGACAATTTTAGGCTGGGCTGAATCAATCATGGTTTTATAGGAAATACCTTTACCGTCATTTTTGATGCGTACGCCCAAAGTAAATGGAACAGGCGGTTCTTCCTCTGCAGTAAAAGGATCATCCCCGTAAACCTCACCCGGCAAGAAATAATCCAATGTCAGCAATGGCTGCGGTTTCACCACCACGTAATCAGGCGCAACATCAACCGTGGTTTCCTGACCATTGAGCTCATAGGTAAGTCTGGCACCAATGTTGTAAAGCGTGTCTTTATCTTTAGCAGCTCCATATGCCGGTATAATCAGCCAGTGAATATTCGCGTTGGATTTTGCTGTTATCTGCCCTGTTCCGCTGATATCATTAACCCCGGAGAGGGAATTAATACGATAGAAAAACTTGGCTTTACTCTCCTCAGTGCTCTGAGTTACCTCAACCGGCTGATTATCCTTATCAGTAAAAATCAGCTCAACCCGGATATTTTTCAGCCTGTCGTCCAGACCGTTTTTAATTAACATTCGTGCATCAAAAGCCTGTCGCTCAAAAGACAGTTTCTGCTCAATCACGATTTTAACTTCTGCACACTCTACATCTTGCGCAAATACTGATCTGGCTGGCATTATGCTACAGAAAAAAAATGCCAGAAGAGTCAGCATATGGCAAAATCCTTTGCAATATTTGAATAGGGTACCCTTCATTATTTAACCTTTATGTATCATTATTCATCTTATCGAATTTACAAATAATGCAGCCAATACCTTAATATCATTTGTGCATTTATCTGTTTACGCTCCTTTTATGTATTATTCGAATCTGCTTTCAATTTATATTTAAATTTCTTTTATTCTCCATCTGCTATATCCATATATTGTATTGTTTAAATGAAATTTATCTATTATTTGTATTTTAATTTTCAGCTAAATAATCTCGCACCTATTCATAAGGAATATTGCCATAGCGAAATTTTCAAATCTGGCCATATTGTCATCAAGCGTTAGCAGATTCATTTCCAATATGAAAAAGGATATTACAGTTATCATAAACTGCATAATGACAGCAGCCAGTTAGTCGAAAATCGTTTACAGACCACGATAGCCAGCGCAATTACAATGCTGCTGGCAAAACAAAATTTACCTGAAAAATTTATATACAAGATTACAACCAAAGCTTGATTAAGGCGCGTTAGCTGTTTAAATTATGTGCATTAATGCGGTTAATAAAAATAATACTGTCTGCATGTTTATGCAGCGCCAAGAGCAATGTAGTGTTTAATTCACTTTTAATCAGAATAAAAATACATTTTTCAGTTTCAGCTCAAGAACAATACCGCATATTATTTTTAACTATCTATAAGCGCAAAAAAGCTGTTTATTTAACCTGAGTTTGCATCTAACTATTTAGCAAGCTTTATAATGATATAGAATATAATAATTTACTTACTTAATTTTCAGCAATATTCAAATAGTCGGTAAATGGCCTGCAATCATTTTGCCATAACAATAATTTTATCTGTAAATAGAAATAAGCTGCTTATAAACAATCTCTGCCACTTTTTAGCATCCAATATAGAAAATAATAACCATATCAATAAATCAGCATATTTATTTAAAGTATAAAATATCGCAGGTTAAACGATTAGCGTTAATTAAAACAGCTAGCACTTACCAGATTCCTGCTCAATACTATCTTTATCAATTATGTATATTAAACTCCATTTCTCATTCCTTTCCTTTTTCATATGATACTTAATCAAAACCAACCTTATACGGAAAAATTAAAATTACTCGATTAAATTTTAAAATATTTTTTTAACTATACTCTCTTTTAAGCATAATTTGCAAGTTTTAAGCAAACTAAACTGTTTCAGACAGCGTTAAAATCTTGTGCTACCAAAGCCTGCAATTATCAGCAAAAGCACTATTTATATCGCTAAATAGTTTTATAATAACTTTCCTGCTTGCACCGTAATGTATCAATGCTGTTTATTATATAATTATTTAGCATTTACTAGTTGATAATATCCATCCCAATATGATTGCATGCTTATCAACTCATTTTACTAGCAACATATATATATAATTGACATTATCATATCTATCCTGACTACAAAGATTGCATAAGTCCGAACCTGCAATTGCGGCGTATAGCATAGATTTATGCAGATTAAACAAAAGCATCACCAACTATAGAAGTGCCTTTGGATGATGAAACAAAAATACAATTTTAAACCAGCGCAGTAAGCACAAATCCACTGTGTTTATCCACAAAGCCAACCCACAGACTAAGCGTTAGCAATTATCGGATAGGGTTTAAATATAAATCGATATTAGCATCGTCTTCATTGAAGCGGTAAAAAAACGCGATATCCGTACTTACAAAGTATCAAGTTATAAATAATTGGTTTGTTAATTCCAAATATATCCTAGTTCCTTGTGATAAATACTTGCAGTTAACTAACCAATCTCAAATTTATCTTTCCGACGGCGTGCCTAGTGCAGTGGTAGATTTATTGTGCGATAAATAATACTCATCAGATCAGGTATAGCATAAATACTGGCAACTTACACAAGAAGTATGTGCCAAAAAATTAGGCATAATCCAACTAGCTTATTCGCAACTGGAATCATCAAAACAACTACGTAAAGCCACAACAATTAAATTGGCTAGCGCATTGAATATTCATGAAAGCCAACCAGACTTACTTACATAATAAAAAAACCCGCCAAGAATCAGGCGGGTAAAAATAGTAAAGTATATCAACTAAAAAGGAGAAATATGTTAAGAGCTCTCGTTTGGGCGCATAAAAAGTCCCACACCAGCATAAAAACAGGAAAAGAGATTAACGGTTAGTAATATACTAAATATTCAAGTCATACGCAATGGTAAATTTTAAAATATTTACTTTTTTACACATACGACCCAGACAGCACTAACGTCCTCACTACCCGTTCAATCCACGTTTCCCAACTCATCATAGCATAATGACGTGCTATGATTGCACGGTACTTAAAGCAGGCGCTTTTCTGCCCGTATTCGAGACTAAGCATATTGAACGCTTGCAATTGCTTTGAGTTCATAACAACGCACTTTTTACCAGTGCCAATACCTCAGACTGGCAGTGCATGGAAAAACACACGCCACCGGGCAGCAAAAACTGATGAATGTCGGATAGTAGTGCGAGCTAACAAAGGGCTTAAAATATGTGCATAATAAAAACACACTATCGGGCACAGACTTAAAACTGCGGGCATGCATGCAGAAGATAGAAAGGATTTATTAGCGCACAAATCAGGCAAGAATGCTACTCCCGATTATCCAGTTACAGTGCTTACGCGCTTGCTTGAATTTGCAGATAGCGCGCAGGAAACTGCCCCTAGACAGAAAAAAGCATGCACAATCATAAGCAGGAAAGTAGCATCAATTGCACGAAACCAGCACACATAGATGCTATAGAAAAAATAGACACTTTCTGTATCCGTTTCTAATATTGTCAACAGCTCAATTGGTAGCGGTAAGCGAGATCGAACCACTGACCTCTTGCCTGCCACACAAAGGCTTTTAATGTTATTTTTATTAATCAAAGCATTAGCCTATTACAACCATTAACACTACTATTTTAAACCATTGTATATACGTGCATTACCAGACTGTATCGGCACCATATTGACACCAGACTGATACCCGTAATTTTGCGGGTAGAATGAGCCAAATTGAATGCCTTTAACCGCAAAACAGCTAAGAGTAACTATCCTCCAAGCAAAGATTGCTACGATTGAGTTGTTGTAATCTCCACAACAACTGAATTTACATCCCTTTCACGTAAGCCCGAAAACGGGCGCACGTAAGCTACCCAGATAATACATTTCAACCGTTGTGATTCCCACTACGGTTGTCTCGAAAACAATCTAGTTATGCTTATTTCTACCATAACTCATTACATCTACCCTTGTTGTCGGTAAAACCAAAATGCTTTAGCTAAAGTTTCAGGTATTTGACAATAAATATCGTTAAGCATTTTTTAACAACCGCGGTGATTTCCACCACGGTTGATTTTTTACTTACACGAATTACTGAATAGCATTTACCAGCGCACTATGTCGCCTTGCACAATCGTTATACTTCCCTACTATCCCAACTGCCCACGGCAAGATATCTGTGCCTGTAGTCCCGTTTAACGGACTTAATGCAGGGCATGGCTCAGTAAGATTAGCTGGAATGCTAGCGACTGCTGATGGCTTCGTTGATGATGCGCACCCCTGAAGCATCCAGACACACATTAGTGTACACAGGAACTTTAACAATCTTTGTAACTTGCGCTTGTCGTTCATCTTGTTTTACCTCATTCTTCGCTTTCTGTTTCTCATATTCTTGGCTGGCTTTGTTAGCCGCCGCCTGCTGTTTGGCCAAAGCTTCCTGATATTGGTGCCGAACTTCTTCCGTGCCCTTGCTATAGCCTTTCTGGTACTGCTTGCTGCCGTAGCTAAGCACAGCAAATAGCACCATCAAGGCAAGCAAAGCCCAAGCACCCACTACCGGATAATTAATGTTTTTCATTGCACCACCTCAAAGTGTTGTAAATCTTTGATTTTCTGCCAGTTACTGCCCAAATTGATTGTTACACCCAATTCTGCCGCTGTCTGTTTCATGGCTGCCGTGATGGCTTTGAATTTTTTAAGGTCAGAATCTTTCATATTTATTGGATAAGGGTAAATATCAACAGTGCGGCCGGTTGCATGTTTACTGGCCAATATCTGGCTAACCCATGTAACTTGTCTTTCGTTAGGTCGAGCATATTCAGGGTCGATGTCTTTTTGGGTGCACTCACTGGCCATGCGGCCTTTGCCATAATTGATTGAACACTGTTCTTTACTGTGTTTACCTTCTACAACAGTAAAATCCTGCGTAGTACTCTGCATAGCTCGCTCAACCACCTTAACCCGATTAGGATTAACACCCTGTAGATTGTTTAAAGAACGTTTGCCTAATTTGTACATATCAAAACCTTTCATGCATAAAAAAAGCAGCCGAAATGACCGCCTCGTCGTTGTCAAAAATCACCACTATTTAACCGTGCTGATCATTTCAGGCAGTCGCCATGCCAAAATGAGCAATAGCAAAATCAGCACTGCCGTCCACAAGGTTTTACGCAACTCTTTTGGTGTAAAATGAATAGTTTCCATAAAAATTCCTAGAAAATTAAACGTAAATCGTTTATGATTGGCCATGTTGTCCAAAGCCTCATTTGAATAACAAAAGCCCCCAAGGAGTGCGAATCCCTGAGGGCATTTTTTTGTGTTAAAAAAAGCCAGCATTTAGCTGGGTTAAATCTGTTACAGATTCAAATTATTTAGATTCGGATTTAATAGCTTTCCCTGTTATGAATATAGTTACGATAGCAACTAGAGAGGCTCCCATTATGGAAGCACCTAATGCTGGCGAGCCAGTCCATATAAGCAGAAAAGATAATATGAAAAACAATAAAACCGCAACGAAAGCAATCCACTGTCCTCTTTGTTGCAGTTGAAGAGATTTATTTATGTAATTGATATCGCATTCTGTCTTATGCCGGTCTAATTCAATTCTTGCCAACTGCTCCTTTTCGACACTTTGCATTATCCGATCCGCACCATTAGGTATAAGCTGATTATACATAGCTAAATCTTCAGGACTAGGAAGTGGCCCTGAATGAAATCTAGCAATTATCTTACTTACAAGTTGAGGATTTTCTTCCAGTTTATCAAGTATGTCTAATTCCTCTAGTTGACATATCTCTTTCTCAGTATTTTGAGATTGGGGGCATGAGGCCTTTGTTTCTTCGCTATCACGGCGTTGATTATCGCTCATTATCTTTAATTTTTCTTATAGCCTGCTGAAAATCACCATCAATTTTTTTCATATCCCCCCGAAGGGACAAAATATCCTGAATCTGGCCATTTTCAATCGATACCTGAAAAGGTAATTTACTTATTGTGCTCCGAGGAAATAAATCAAAGGCGGAACTCATTCCGACAATAAAAGATTTACTTAATATCTTCACACCCGTCTCCATACTAGTTACATGAATTTTATTATTTTCTTCAATTTAAATAATAAGCACCGAGCTTACTTACTGCGATTTCGGCAATATTATTTAGTTACACCCATTCAGCTATGCTATTCATTACCATCCCATCCATCATGATAAATACGTTTCATGAGCGCCTTTTAAATTAGTTGGTTTAACATGATTACTAATAGTTAGCTTTAATTATGGCATACAATATTAAGAAATCAAGTTTTTTATTCAAAAACCCCAACAAAATAGTACTTTACAACAAGCTGGCCATTAGCTGGCTTGAATCTGATACATAATCCAATAACAAATTTGTAGCTTTTAATCGCCCCATAGGCCACAGGCTACTGCGAGCGTCTATTTATCGCTGTAATGTCCTTTGCATTGGATAATCTAACAACGATTATCGACTATTCTGTAGACAAGCCTGTTCACACTATATATAGCATATTCCATCCAGCTTTGCGGTGTGAAGTCAAAATTTATTTTGCAGTTCGTCCAGTGTTTTACTAACCACCTCGACTGCGTTTAGTTACGCAATAGAAGCTTTTAAGGCTTCCTGATTTTTGGGGCTATAAAACGGGGCTAAGGCAGGTCGGAATGGCAAACCCGCTTAGCACTCAATTATTCGTGTGCCGGTACCAAATAACCAATCTTGAGATTTGTCCGGTAAAAAGCATCAATCAAGCAACCAGTGTAACCATTTAAATGCTTTAAGCATGATGTGTTTACTCCAATAAAAAAGCCACCTGAAAGCAGCTTGTGTAAACCAAAATAATTACTTATTCCATTTAATATCAGGTTTGCGTTTATTTGCAGCACAATCCTTTAAAAATAAATTGATCAGCGATTGATAAGGCAAGCCCGTTTCTTCAGCCAGTTCTTTAAAGTAGCTGATACTTTCTTCATCTATCCGAATGGTAATCGTCTTCTTCAATCGACTGGCATAATGATTTGGCTTCGCATTCCCAAAATCGTATTCTTTCTTCATAGATATTCCTCATACTGTTTACGCTCGTGTTTAGTAGCAGTCCTTGCAGCAATAAGGCGAATACTATCACCATGTTCACAATGAATCACCACAAGAACACATAGGTTTTCGCTCATTCCTAGCAATACAAAGCAGTCTTCACTTTCAGAGTGTTCAGGGGCGAAAATAATTAAACCATGCTCATCTCAAAACACGGTAATAGCTTCTTCAAAAAAAACGCCATGTTTTTCAGATTAAGCATGAAGAACAATTAGATTACTAAAATACAAAAGCCAGCGGTTAAGCTGGCTTATTACTTAGTACTAACGGTTAATATACGGAGCCCCCAATAAAAAAAACCCGCCAAGGGGATGGCGGGTGTAGTAGTAGTAAAGTATATCAACTAAAAAGGAGAAAAATGTTAATGCCTTTCTTTTGGTTGCAGCAAAGCTGCCACCGGCATTAAAAAAGGAAAAAAACAGATTGGTGATTAGAAATATACTAAACATTCAAATCATGTGCAAGGGCGAATTGCAAAAATATTTATCAAAATTTTCACAATGTTGCATATATGCCCAAAACAGCACTAATGCTCTTTCTACCCGTTCAGCCCATGCATTCCTCTTAACCATAGCACGTGGCGTGCAATCATTGAACGGCGTTTAAAACAGTGGTTCTTATGCCCATATTCGATACTAAGCACATTAAACGCCTCGCAATTGTTTTGTGCCAATAACAACAACGCACATTTTACCAATGCAAACACCTCAGGTTTGTAGTGCGCACCATCAAAAGCATATTCCCTGATAACGTTCTTTTTCCCGTAGCACCGTACAGCACTTAGACAATGCCCCTGCCTCTTCCGATCAGCCCTAGCTCACTCATACGCAGCAGTGTCTATTTCAATTTTACTCATCACCAAACATACCCTTTAAATCTTCGCTCTTCCCTAAACTTCACATCATCATCGCGCATAGGTTTTTTAAATCTTTCGGTTTTTTGTACTTGGCACTGACTATTGCGTCCACTACAGCAGCTTCACCAGCCTTACATAGGCACTCATTAGCATCTTTAAAATCGCCCCAATCAACCAACTTGCACCGGTGTTCACCAAGCCGTTGCAAAACCCCCATCGTGGCCAACTGTCCCAGGTCATCATTATCCAAGGCCAGATAAATCACCCTAAACTGCTGCAACCGCTCCCAGTCGTATTCAATCCACTCCAGATTTTTAGCACCACTAGGCATAGACAGTGCCTTTACCCCAGACTGGAAAACGCTCAAAGCATCAATTTCACCCTCAGTAATCACAACCTTATCGTCATCAGGCGTGATTACCTGTCATATTTAATCACCGCTAATGATATAAACCCATCGAAGTTAACCAATTTCGCCGTGCCAGCTCAAGGCAGCGAAATATAACAGCCCGAGGCAAGTTAAGGAGCTCACAGGCAAATCGTTAAGTCTTAGCGGGCAGCCAGAACAAAATCAGTAGGCCGGTAATACTTACAGACAGACAAATTTAAAGAACTTTATGAAAGGAAAACGCTTTCAAATACCAATTTTGACAAGCTATATCTGAATGCACAAATACATAGATATATTAATAAGCTAAAGAAAAATTAGTTTCAACAAGCTGGCTTTATTAGTTATTTTAATCAATTTTTAATAAAATTGACAATAATTAACATTTATAGATTACTGTGCTAATATATTCCTTATCCAACAAAGGGAAAAAAAATAATGGCATTTAAAAATTTATATCAATTATTAAGCCTGAAGCCTACTGCCTCGCATTCGGATATCATTAATGCAATGAAAAAAGCGGCACAGCAACAGACTATTTCTTTAGAGAACTTAAAGCTATGTAAACAGGTTCTGCTTAATGAAGAGTTACGTAAGAAATACAACTCGCGTTTGTTTATTGCGTATCCAGAACTTTTAGAAATTCCGCCCAAGCCAAAAGAACCTGAGAAAGTTAAGCCATTACCACCTAAAAAAACAGGCCGCAATAAAAAAAAGCTTTATCTAATTCTTGCCATCATTGTGGCAATGATAATTTCCGGTACTATTGCTTACTCTAAATATAACTCTCTTGCCTCAGAAGCAAAAGAAGCAGTAAGAAAAATATTACTCCGACCTGAATCAGCGACATTCTATGATATTAGAATACATTTCAATACCAATAACAAAAAGATATATGTTTGCGGAAAAGTAGTTGCAAAAGTACTTGACGGTTACTATAGCGGAAAAGAAACGTTTGTGTATGCTCCGCATATTAAACAAGCTGTTGTAGTTCATAAAAAGAAGCCTTGGTTTTTACAAGATGAACTTAAGTCCAGCATAGCATATAAAATAGGCTGCTTAAATGATGACCCTGCTAAATTAGGGAAGCAACTATCCCTATTTATGGATCATGCACATGAATATGGCGCTCTGAAATGGCTAGAATTTTCAGCCTCCAATAAAGTCGAGCAAGCTAAATTAGATAAGAGGTTAGTTGAACTGAAAACAATAGTAGAAGCGGAACTACAAGCGATCTCGATTTATGAACAGAGTGATAAAGAATGATTTAATTATTGCAACACAAGGAAGAAAGCAGCATGACCCGCACAAAACCCGCACAATAGATTTGGCAAATAAAAAATTAGACGCCTCTAAGCGTCTAGTTATCGTTACTAATCAATATTTTATTTGGTGGAGGTAAGCGGGATCGAACCGCTGACCTCTTGCATGCCATGCAAGCGCTCTACCAACTGAGCTATACCCCCAACTACTTTCAGCCAGTTACTGCTGAATAGGTTGCGCATTTTACCTGAACTACTGAATTTTGCAAGCCCCGATTTAATTTTTCACACTGAAAGCAGCAAATATAGCAGCCACCCGGCAAAAATTTTCTGCCGAACGTCCATCTAATCTCTTTATAACCGTGGGTTAATAACAAGAGTAGTCTCACCTGAGAATTAAATTTATACTTGCAGGCTGGTTCAGATTATTCATGCTAAAACAGGAACGCCTCTATGCAGCGCAAACAACAACAGACTGTACTTCTGGTATTAATGGGCTTACTGATAATTGCGCTGGTGTGGACAATACTCTTATTCTTACCTAAAAGTAATGCAGGCTATCGTTTAAAAGTGCCGGCTGGCTATGGTATTAGTGGAGTAAGCCGTACTCTGACAGCTAACGATGTAATTTATAGCCGCTGGGTATTTGTCGGTACCGCACATTTGCTGGGTATGGGAGATAAAATCCATCGCGGCAACTATCGCTTACCGCACTCCGTTTCCAGCTGGCAGATTCTGCAAAGACTGCGCACCGGCAAGCCAGACAGTATTACAGTGCAAATCATTGAAGGTAACACATTTGCACAGATGCGCAGAATTATTGATAACACACCTGATATTGAGCACACTACGCGGGGCTGGTCAGACAGCAAACTATTACAGCAACTGGGAGCTGATCACAGTTATACACATGCAGAAGGCCTGTTTTTTCCAGCCACTTATGATATCAGCTCTGACAGCAGCGATTTATCCCTTTATCAACAAGCTTATAACACCATGCAAAAGCATTTACAGGCTACATGGGAAGAGCGGCGCAGTGATCTACCTTACCAGACTGCCTACGAATTACTGATTATGGCCAGCCTGATTGAAAAAGAAACCGGCCATGTTGAAGACAGAAGCAATGTAGCAGCAGTATTTGTTAACCGCCTCAATCAACATATGCGTTTACAAACTGACCCTAGCGTGATTTATGGCATGGGCAGCCGTTATAAAGGTAAAATTGGCAAGGCCGATTTACGCCGTGATACACCGTACAATACTTACACTCGTGCCGGTTTGCCGCCAAGTCCTATTGCACTGCCGGGCAAAGCAGCATTGGAAGCGGCTGCTCATCCAGCCACTAACGATTATCTGTACTTTGTGGCGCGTAACGATGGTACTGGCCGCAGCCAGTTCAGTCACAGTCTGAATGAACATAATGCTGCGGTTCGCCAATATATCCTAAAAAAACGCTAACCGGATTTGTATAATAGATGAAAGCAAAATTTATTACGCTGGATGGAATTGATGGTGCCGGCAAATCGACTAATCTCGATACCATACGCAACTGGTTTGAAAAGAACCAATTACCGGTACTTTTTACCCGTGAACCAGGTGGCACCGCCATTGGCGAAGCACTACGCAAGCTGTTGCTTGATCCGGCTACCCACGCCAATGCCCGTACAGAAACCTTGATGATATTCGCTGCACGCCAGCAGCATCTGGATGAAGTAATTAAACCGGCACTGGCACAAGGCATACATGTAGTAAGTGACCGTTTTACCGATGCCACATTTGCCTATCAGGGTGGAGGCCGTGGCCTGCCACTGGCGGATATTGCCATTCTGGAAAACTGGGTACAGCAAGGCTTGCAGCCCGATTTGACCCTACTGCTGGATGTGCCATTGACAGTCGCCCAACAACGACTGAGCCAAAACAGTAACCCTGACCGCTTTGAACAACTGGATACAGCCTTTTTTGAGCACACGCGCACAGTCTACTTGGATCGTGCCGCATCTGCACCGCAACGCTACGCCATTATTGACAGCAGTTTAAATCTGAATGAAGTAGCGCAGCAGATTAATCAGGCACTAGCACAACTGTTTGGATTAAATTCATGATTTATCCATGGCTCGAACCTGTCTGGCAACAGATTGCCCGATACTGGCAGCAACAACCGCACGCCTGGCTGCTTTACGGCCATTCGGGAATTGGTAAACGTGAATTTGCCGAATATCTGGCACAGGCACTCTTATGCGAATCGCAGCGTACCAACCATCAGCCTTGTGGTGAGTGTACATCCTGCCATTTATACAGCCAGCACAGCCATCCCGATTTCCTGCTGGTAACACCAGAAGAAATCGACAGCGAAGGCGGTGAACGCAAGCAGGCACTGATTAAAGTAGAAACCATACGCAACGTATTGGATTTTGCTCATCTGAGTGCTCATCGTGGTGGCAAACGCGTTGCTCTAATTTATCCGGCAGAAAGCATGAATCCTCAGGCAGCCAATGCTCTGCTAAAAATTCTGGAAGAACCACCGGCAGGCATGGTTTTTATTCTGGTGAGCCATCAGAAAGACCGCCTGCTGCCAACGATTAAAAGCCGTTGCCGTCAGGTGGTTTTAACCATGCCTGCACACGCGCAGGCGCTAGCCTATGTGCAACAACAGCATGGTGATAATGCAGCAGACCTGCTAGCCTTTCACGGCGGTGCCCCATTATTTGCAGATAACGACAGCCACAACCAACTGCGCAACGAACTTATTCCTCTGCTGATTAAACCACGCCTGATCGCGCTGCTGGATTACGCCGCTGCATTTGACAAACAAAAACTAGCACTATCCACCTTTCTCGACTGGCTGGCCAAATGGTTACTGGATATGTCACTGGCACAGCAACATATGCACGCCATGTATTATCCAGCATGGCAAAATGCGTTAAACGAGATTACCGGACAAATCGACCCATTGTCTCTGTTTGCTTTAATCGACAGAGTGAATGCACTTACCCCTTACGGTAAACATACCCTCAATGTTAAAATGCAGCTGGAAGATTTATTAATAAACTATCTTAATGTGTGGCAGCATAAAAACACAAAACCGTGAAAGAAATTTATGGCTGAAGCTCCTACCAATTTACCGGGCAAAATGCTCAACCTAACCATCCCCGATAAACCTGAACTGTACCGCAGTTACATGGCTTTTCTAGAGTATGGCGGCCTGTTTGCGCCCACAACCGACAATTTCCAGATGGGTGAAGAAGTGTTACTGGCCGCTACCCTGCCGGCATTCAACGAAGTCAAATATTTGCGCACCAAAGTAGTATGGATTAACACCGCCGCCACCTCTACCGGACAGCCTCAAGGAATCGGGCTGGCATTTAGCAAAGATGAAGACAGCTTTGCAGTCAAACAGACTATTGAAGACATTCTGCCCGGATTGCTGCTGAGCGAACGCACTACCTATACCCTGTAAACATGCTTATCGATTCTCACTGCCATTTAAACATGCCTGAGCTGGCGGCCAGACTGCCACAAATACTGGTAAACATGGCTCAGGCAGACATACGGCAGGCTATTGCTATCAGCGTAGACAAAACCAGCGCCATCGAAGTACTGGCACTGGCTGAGCAGTATAGCAACCTGTTTGCCAGTGTCGGCGTACATCCTGAAGACCAGAACTCAGCAGAAATGAGCCTGGACGAGCTGATTGCCGCTGCCCAGCATCCCAAAGTAGTAGGTATCGGCGAAACCGGCCTCGACTATCACTGGTGCAGCGGCGATCTGGCCTGGCAGCATGCGCGCTTCAGTACCCATATTCAGGCTTCCAACCATACTGGCTTGCCACTGATTATCCATACACGCGATGCCGGTGCCGACACCTTGCGCCTATTACGTGAAAACCATGCTCAGCAAGGCGTCATTCATTGCTTCACCGAAGATACGGCCTTTGCCAAAGCAGTACTGGATTTAGGCTTTTACATCTCCTTTTCTGGCATTGTAACCTTTAAAAATGCCCAGCAGATACAGGAAGCATGTCGTTATGTGCCACTAGACCGGATACTGGTGGAAACCGATGCACCCTATCTGGCACCAGTACCCAAACGTGGCAAAACCAACGAACCGGCTTACGTACGCTACACTGCCGAATTTGTAGCACAGCTACGTGGCGATAGCATCGCTACGATTGAAGAGGCCACGACCGCCAATACCTATCGTCTCTTCAACAAACTCCCGCCGCTTAACAATTAATCATGACCCAGCTCACCCTTACTGTACTTGGCTGTGGCAGCTCTTCTGGCACACCAGTTATCGGGTGTGATTGCCCCACCTGTACCAGCAACGACCCGAAAAATCGGCGCACTCGTTGCAGTGCCCATATACAGATTGGTGAGCAACACTGGCAAATTGACACCGGCACCGATTTTTATCATCAGACATTACAGCACAAACTGCCACGCATTGACGGCATACTCTATACCCATCCCCACGCCGACCACCTTAATGGCATCGATGACTTGCGCACATTCTGCTATAAACAACAAGCAGCCATTCCCATTTACGGCCATCATGATACGCTGGCCAATATTTGCAGCCGTTTCGATTATGCCTTTCTGGAACAGAACAATTACTGGAACCGGCCAGTACTTCGTGCACATGAACTGCCACTGAATCAGGGGCAAAATAGCGTTCTCAACATTGACGGCGTACCTATATGGCAATTCGGCGTACCACACGGTAGCTGGACAACCAGCGCCTTTCGCATCGGCAATATCGCCTGGTTTACCGACCTTAATCACATCGAAGAATCCATATTCCCGCATTTACATGGATTAGATTACCTGTTTCTGGATTGCCTGATGGACACCACCTACCCCAGCCACCTCAGCACCGAACAGGCCTTTGCCTACGCGAAGCGCATCAATGCTAGACAAACCTACTTTATCCATATGACCCATGCGCAGGAATACTCCAGTCTGAAACAGCGCTGTCCCAAAAACTGTGCTCCTGCCTATGATGGATTAATCGTACATAGCAGTTATTAGCAATATTTAGTAAAAATCACCACAATCCTAATAAAAACAGCATAAAAATTAAATATTAAAAATATGTAGTTAAAGCCTACAATCTTAAAATGACAAGATTTAGTTACATCACCAATTCAGCATTGCACCTGCTGACAGCACTACAAGGCATCCTGTACATTTATGTCTGCCAGCATAAATTACATTAGTAATAACTATCTGGTAACATTCATTAAAATAAATCAGCTTAACTGGCTTTCAACAATCCAAAACATCAGCTCATCCAGACAAATTCTGAATAAAATATTATCTGCATTGTCAAAAAGACTTTTTTGCTGTGAAATTAATAAATTCAGTCAAATAAAAGATGTGATAAGTATTAAATTTGTTAAATATATACAACAAATTTTCAAATATTATAATTATTTATATATTAAATACAATTAATTAAATATTTAGCTTTATTTAATTGATATCTAAAATATATTTATCTTAAAATTTAAAATATTATGTTATATGTCTATTATTTAGATAATATTTGTAAGATTGTATCCGTTATTCTATTTGGGAGATGAAAATTGTTTGGTACAAATTTTTCTTTTGAAGGTTTAATGATTGAACGCATTATTGCTCATCGCGTATACGCAAAAAATGCAGATAAAACTATTAATCAACCGAAAATAAGCACTAAGCTTATTGAGTTAGATGCAAAAGCACAAAATTCTTTGGAAAGTCGTTTGACAAAAGCATTAGGGAACAAATCACATGGTATAGAAATGTCAATTACACAAACTAATGAAGGCAGTTTTTTCTATACGGCAACACAAATCATGTTCGATTCTGATAGTGAATTTATTACTAAGACAGCTACATTTGCTAATAGTTTAACAAAAGCACAATCCACTACCAATGCTCCAGGCGGAGTTTTGATTGTTGCGCAAGGGCGAGTAGGGAGTGATTCTAAACGTTTTCTAGCAGTTATAAAAGCTGAACCCCAAGATGGCTTCGAAACATCAGAGAATAATGATTTTATATCAATGAATTATATTGATGAATTATTAATGACAGATGCTAACCGATTATACAAAATTGGTTTTTTGGTAGAAGAAATCAATCGACCAAAAACAGAAATTAATGTTGCTAATTTTCGTGCCTTTTTATTCGATCACTTAATGACAAGTTTAGAAGCAAGAAAAGCAGCAAGCTATTTTTATCAAAATTTTCTGGATATGAGTATTGCAGAATCTTCAAAAAAACTAACACAAGATTTTTTTTATTTAACACGGAATTTTATCGATTCTTCTGGAATGACAGATGAAGAAAAATTAGATGCCCATGAAGCACTACGTGTGACTTTAAAAAATAAGGATGCAACATTAAGCGTTAATGATTTTGCACAAAAACATTTATCAATGCAATTTCAAAATCAATATGAAATTTTTATGGAAAAAAAGGACTTTCCATTAAACTCAATAACTAAAGATATTGAATATATTGAAAAGAAACTAAAAACCCGTCGTAAATATTGCTTCAACAATGATGTAATCATTTTAACACCATCTAATAAAACTGAAGAATACTTATCCTTTAATTTTTCTGAAGATAAGATGTATACTTTAGTAACCATTAAAGGTTTGTTGCAAAGACAGGAATGAATGAATTTCAGGAATTCAAAAATTATCTTCAACAAAACGAAAATATTTTTCGTGCTTGGGGAGAATTTGTAGCAGAAAAAATTCAGAAAGAATTACATCTGCAAATATCTCCTTTAAAAATTCATGAATTTTTAAAGATTGAAGCTAAGCCAAGAGTTAAAGATATTAATTCTGCACTTGTCAAAATAGGCAGAAAAAATTATACGAATCCGTCAAAAGAGATGACAGACTTAGTGGGTGTTCGTTTTGTCGTATTAATTGCAGAACAAATTAATATGATAAGTAATATTATTGAAAATGAAACTGAATGGGATGCATTACTTTCCAAAGATTTTGAAAAAGATAAATTAGAGAATCCTAATGTATTTGATTATCAATCTAAACACTATGAAGTTCGCCCTAAGAACCCTATCACAGTCAAGTTCGAGGGAGAAAAAATCATTATCCCTCAGGAGATATGCTGTGAAGTACAAGTACGTTCATTACTGCAACATGCATATGCAGAATTGGTTCATGATAATCTCTATAAATCAAAAGGAAGTGTACCTAATAAAGCCAAAAGAGAAGTTGCTAAAAGCATGGCTTTAATGGAAACTACGGATGATTTATTTAATCAAACATTAAAAATTTTACATCAGCATAATGAACCAATAGAATGTTTATATGAAAAGTTATCAAAATTTTATATAGATAACATTAGTGGTGAATCTAATTTTGATAGAAAAACTAACTTAATTATTTTAGCAGATTTTTCAGATTTAATCGAAAGTGATACTGATACTATAGAAAAAATTAGAGATTTATTTAATACAAAAACATATATAAAAAACAAAATTACATCACGAGTTAAAGATTATTATTTGTTTCAACAGCCGATCATTTTATTTATTTATTGGGTAGTTTCAACTAATCATGCTAGAATAACGATCAACAATTGGCCTTTACCAGCTTACCAAAGAGAATTGAATTATATATTCACAGATTTAGATAAAGGATCAATTCTTTAATATTAATTATTAAAAATTTAATTGAACGATAATTTAAATGGAATTTACAATAATTTTATACTGAAACTATCAAATATATATTATCGCTAGAATTTTAATTTAAAATGATTTTGTTATTTGTTGCATGAAATTCTGCAACACTTCTGCACTCATCCCCAGCGCGCGTACACATAAGACACAATCAGCAGCCTGTGTAATGCCCCATAGATACTGATTATTTTCCAGCGGCCAGTCGGGCAATAATGCGGCATATATCTGATCAATCAGTTGCTGTATCTGTGCTTTGCTGGCTGCGGTGTTGATGTAGTAAAGACAGGCCTGATGAGTATACTGTTCCATCTGTCCCAATACATTAAGGGGCTGTTGCTGTGGCTGCCAGTAGATATTGTCGCTAAGCAGCGGTTGTTGCTGATAATCGATATTAATCCGTGATGACAGATAGCAAAAATCCCAGCATTCCTGATTGAGCACACGGCCACAGGCAATGATTTCGCCCAAAATTAGTTGACAGTTATCAGCCAGACTAATCTGCATGCTTTGGGTTAAGGCAGCGTTGCGGTGCAACACCAGTGGATGAGGCAGATAACACAGCCGGCTGTGTTCATGCAGCACAATACGCGTATGCTGCTGCGCTTCATTTTCGGCAGGCATGGATTGTACTCGGGTGAATGCCTGCGTAAATAAATACAACTGGGTTTGTTGTGCCAGCTCAATTTCGATATCTATCCGGTCGCCAGCTAATAAACCCGGTGATGAACTCATCTGGATGGCCGGTAGTGCCTGCGGCCATACCGGTGCAGCCATCTGCACTAAAGGGAGGATTTTTAGTGGCGGTGTGTAATAGCAGCTGGCAAATGTGGTCTGCCCGCGCTGGTTTAACTGAGTGGTAAGATGTAAACGGCTGTGCATTAGCGTATCAAACCAGCGGGCTCGGCTACATTTTCCAGTAAGGCGTATTTTTTTATCCAGTCTATTATTGTGACGATACCATCTTCTGCCATCAGATTGGTAAACACAAACGGCTGCCCTTTGCGCATACGCTGTGCATCATGTTGCATCACAGCAAGACTGGCGCCAACATAGGGAGCTAAATCAGTTTTATTAATTACCAGTAAATCCGAACGGGTAATCCCCGGGCCACCTTTACGCGGAATTTTTTCGCCCTGCGCAACATCTATCACAAATAAAGTGACATCGGCCAGATCAGGGCTAAAGGTAGCAGAAAGGTTATCACCACCACTTTCGATAAACACAATCTGGATATCTGGAAAACGTGCCACCATTTCGTCTACTGCCTCCAGATTCATACTGGCATCTTCGCGAATGGCCGTATGCGGGCAGCCGCCAGTTTCCACGCCCATAATCCGTTCTGGTGGCAGCAAGCTGTTTTTGGTTAAAAACTCGGCATCTTCCTGTGTGTAAATGTCGTTGGTAATCACCCCAATACTGTATTGCTCAGCCATTTGGCGGGTAAGTTTTTCAATCAGGGCGGTTTTACCTGAACCTACTGGGCCGGCAACGCCGATTTTAATGTATTGACGCATGGTGTTTGTTTCCTCTGCTATTAGTCCATCTTCCAGTTTAATAATGATTGTTCAGCTCACTTAAGGCATTCCTTTTACTGTAAAAACAATAATTTGTTCAGACTAATGCAGATTTTCATTATTTTGTGTTGCTAGCAGCTTGAGCAGACTATTAGCCAATTACTGACAAACATACAGATAAAAAGCCATTCTAGTCTGCACTGATTTTATCAAGCTGATGTTTTCAGACAGCAAACAGCATACTTAAACCAACCAGACCAATCAGGCTGCCGGTAAGGCGTAATAGCCACTGATGCTTGCCCATGGCTGCACCAAGTGCAAAACCGGCAATATGCAAAGCTACGGTAGCGATAACAAATCCACAGGCATAGCTGAATACACCATGAGAGCCCATTTCTGCACCATGAGCTACACCATGAAACAGGGCAAAAAGACCGACAAAAAACATGGCGGCGCCAGCCGGTACTTTTTTTAACCAAGCTGCGGCTAATCCCAGCACCAGTACAGAAGCGGCAATCCCCTGCTCCAGCATCGGTATCTGTATGCCTTGTGCACCCAGTACAAAACCGCCAATCATCACGCTGACAAAGGTAGTGGGAATCAGCCAGCGCGCTTTACCCTGAAAAGTGGCCGCCCATAAGCCCACTGCAATCATGGCCAACAAATGATCCCAGCCACTGAACGGATGCTGTACACCAGCCAGCCAGCCTTCGCTAAGATGGCCGGGATGGGCAAATGCCAGCACGGGGCTTAACAGGAACAAAGCAAATATTTTTTTCATGATTTCCTCCATTATTGATAAATCTAACTCATATACAAGCGGGTATATAAACGTTCATGCTGCATTGCCCGAATATCAGTGGCCAGTGTGGTAGCGCCCAATTGCTGCAACTGTGGCTGCATACTGGCTTGTACTGTATGAGCAATCGCAGCATGCAGTTCGATTAACATTTCCTGCCCGGCCATCTGGCTTAGCGGTATGAGCTTAACGCCGTTGGTAATCAAACCGACAGCAGCATTGTAATAAAATGCCTGTAGCGTAGCAGCTTTATCCAGTTGCATGGCAGCTGCGAGCAGCCCAAACACCAGTGGATAAAATCCGCGCACCTGCTGTGCAGCCAGTGCAGCCTGATAAGAAGCCACGATTGCTACCTTGGTATGCTGAGCAAAAATTTTCAGCAGGCGTACGCCTAGTTTATAACTGCTTTCTCGCAACTCACGCGCTACTTTTGCCGCACCTATCTGTTTGTCCAGCCATAACAGTTCATCGAGATTTTGTTCGGTACTGGCATTAAAAGCCAGTGACACATAAGCGCCATCATTATGCAGCCAGTTTTGCTGCAACTGGGTGTATACAAATGTTTTCAGTGTAGCCGCATCATGTACAACACCCTGCTGGACAAAGGTTTCCAGCCCGCCGGAATGATTAAAGCCACCAATCGGCAGCGTCGGATCAGCCAGTTGCAGCAATAATCCTGCACGCGTTAAAGCGTCAATATCAATGTGTCTGTCTGAACCGGACATATATTTAACTTATCAATGGTGATGATGGTCAACTAAATCATGTGTATGACGGTGGCCACCGCCAACACCCGGCGCTGAATTGGCACGCAATTGTTCACTTAAGCGCCGTTGCTGGCGTACTGGTGCAAAACCAGCCACCTGCAACCATTCAAATAAGGGTTTATCAAAAGGTAGCAGCAATTCATTTCCGTCCAGAAATAGTGGTGTGTGCTTGTTACCAATTTCATAACAGGCACGCGCCATTTCCGGCAAGGTTTGCGGCGTCAGCACCATCACTTCACTTGGTTCAATCTGCACCACAACTACCAACTGCTTATCCAGATAAACTACATCATCATGGTGCAGGCGCTGCCCCTCTTTCAACAGACGAAAAGCAATCTCACGCCCGTCTGTTGTCGTCGTACGGATAATGCGCCGGTCTGCTTCAAACCATTGCAGACTAACAGTATCCAGCTTCTGAGTGGTAATCTGCTGCTTTTCTTTAAGCGTTTGCAGATTGCCGAGGATGGTTTGGATGATTAGATTCATTTTTGGTTTTAGCAACTTGAATAAAATATTTTAAAAGGCAAACACAGATAATAAATAACCAACCAAATTCACCTAGTATAAAAAACATCCCTTTAAATACTTCCAATTTAAAATCTTCATGGGATGGATTAATTAATAGCCAGAGAATCATATCTATGATTAGGGATGTACCTAGAGCGAAATATCCAAATACAATAGCTACTGTACGTTGTGTAATGCGACTATCAACATAAAAATACCAGTCAGCAAAATTTCTTTTACTGCGTAACCGCAGATAACATACCGAAATAATAAACCAGATGAATGCTGATATAATAATGTACTTAAATGAATTTATACCTTGGCTAGCAATATGCCATCTTTCGAAAAACAAATCCGAATCACTAAAAAAATGTACGCCATCTTTGGTTTGCTCAAATGAATTTGAAACAAAAAATCCCGTTGTTAAAATACTTGACAGCAGTAACATACTTTTTAATTCATCAATGACTAGAAAAATAAAATCTTTGATACATTTGATATATTTCATATATATATATGCAAGCATGAATTGTTTTAATCAAAACAGAAAATACCGCTGTGCCAGCGCCACTTTTTCAGCCGGTTCACAAGTAATATGCTCACCATTCACCCGTACTTCATAGGTTTCAGGATTGACACTGATTTCCGGCATAGCATCGTTATGAATCAGGTCTTTTTTGCCAATTGAACGACAATTGTGCACAGGTAAAGTTTGTTTACATAAGCCATATTGGCTGCGGATATCATTATCCACACCAGCCTGCGAAACAAATAATACTGCGGTATCCTGCACAGCACGGCCAAGTGCGCCAAACATGGGGCGATAGATAACAGGCTGGGGGGTGGGGATAGAGGCATTCGGATCGCCCATGCGCGCATAGCTGATGGTACCGCCCTTGATGATGATTTCTGGTTTTACACCGAAAAAGGCTGGTTTCCACAATACCAAATCGGCAATTTTGCCTGCTTCAATTGAACCCACATATTCGCTGATGCCCTGAGCAATGGCCGGATTGATGGTGTATTTAGCTAGATAACGCTTAATGCGGAAATTATCGTTGGCACCGGTTTCTTCAGCCAAGCGACCACGCTGCTGTTTCATTTTGTCAGCGGTTTGCCATGTGCGCACAATTACTTCAGCTACTCTGCCCATAGCCTGTGAGTCGGAACTCATAATCGAGAATACGCCCATATCATGCAGTATATCTTCAGCGGCAATGGTTTCCGGGCGGATACGCGAATCGGCAAAGGCCACATCTTCAGCCACGTTTTTATCCAGATGATGACACACCATTAACATATCCAGATGTTCGTCTATGGTATTCACGGTAAACGGGCGGGTAGGATTGGTAGAAGCCGGCAGTACATTCGGATACATCGCGGCTTTGATGATATCCGGTGCATGGCCACCACCGGCACCTTCGGTATGAAAGGTATGGATTACCCGGCCATCAATAGCCTGCATGGTATCCTCAAGAAAGCCACCCTCATTCAGGGTATCGGTATGAATCGCTACCTGCACATCCATTTCATCTGCAATCTGTAATGAAGCATGGATTACCGCGGCGGTTGCACCCCAGTCTTCGTGGATTTTCAGCCCCAGTGCACCGGCAGCTACCTGCTCGCGTAATGGTTCCAGACTGGCACAGTTGCCTTTGCCAAAGAAACCCAGATTAACCGGCGCCTGTTCGGCAGCCTGCAACATTTTTTGAATATGCCATGCACCCGGAGTCACTGTAGTGGCATTAGTACCATCGGCAGGCCCGGTACCTCCTCCGATCATGGTGGTAATGCCGGATTCAATGGCATGGGTAATCTGCTGAGGAGAGATAAAGTGGATATGGGTATCAATTCCGCCGGCAGTGGCAATCAGATTGGCGCCGTTATGCACTTCGGTAGCAGCACCGATAATCATGTTCGGGTGTACGCCATCCATGGTGTCGGGGTTTCCTGCCTGACCGACAGCCACTATTTTGCCATCACGAATACCAATATCGGCTTTTACTATTCCCCAGTAATCTAGTATCAGTACATTAGTGATAACCATATCAAGCACATTCTGATTGCTGCGTGGTGCTGTAGCTGATTGTGCCATACCATCGCGAATGGATTTACCGCCGCCAAATTTGCCCTCATCACCATAGGTGAGTAAATCGCGTTCAACTTCAGCAAATAGCTCGGTATCACCCAAACGTACTTTATCACCCACGGTTAGCCCATAGGTGGCGACATACTGCTGGCGGGAAATTTTCAGGCTCATGGCAGGATTCTCTATTTAAGTAATCTGTAGCAATTATCTGTTATTTGATTATTGGATATTTATCCGGAGTTTTGTATCAAAACTGTATATTGGTTAAGCAGGTAAATCATTTATTACTTACGCTGCCATTAACAGCATTATGAAAACCAAATACTTTTTTATGGCCACCATATTCGGTTAGCTCCACCGTTTTGGCTTCACCGGGCTCAAACCGCACAGCATTACCTGATGGGATATTCAAACGCATACCCCGTGTATGCACACGCTCAAACTCAAGTGCAGCATTGGTTTCATAAAAATGATAGTGCGAACCCACCTGTATCGGGCGGTCGCCACGGTTAACCACGGTAATGGTGAGGGTACGGCGGTTCTGATTGGCAATGATATCATCTGCGGCCAGTATATATTCTCCCGGAATCATACCGTTTCTCCTGAATATGTATGGTGCGAATATTATTTGCTGTTAAATAATTATTTCGCCCATAGCGAATGTTTACAGTAACTGAATCATGCTTTAGCGGATAGGCTGGTGTACGGTAACCAGTTTAGTGCCGTCGGGAAAAGTTGCCTCAATTTGCACTTCATGCACCATTTCAGCTACACCTTCCATGACATCAGCAGTGGTTAATAATGTGGCGCCATACTGCATTAATTCGGCCACACTCATACCATCCCGCGCCGCTTCCTGTAGCTGGCTGCTGATATAAGCTATGGCTTCTGGATAGTTCAGTTTCACTCCCCGAGCACGCCGTCTGGCAGCCAGTTCTCCCGCCACAAACAGCATTAGTTTTTCCTGCTCACGACTGGTTAAATGCATAACTTTCTCTATAAATAGTCAATTAATGAATTACATTACTGCGCCTGACAATCTAAACTACTTTATACAAAGGTATTTAAAAAACTATTTTTCTTTAAAATATTTATAAATTCTGTGAATAATAAGTAATACAAAAATAATTGTGAAAATCTTGCCAATCATTCTGCCTTGCTGGTAAGCAGTACTGTTTTTATCTACTACAGCAAAAGCATTAGTCATGGTAAGAGCAAATACAGATAGTACCCACAAAAACTGTTTAATATATTTCATGGCTTCAAACTAATCGTATAAAGGGAAATTCAATTTTTCAAAACCCTTGTTTAAATCAGATATGACTGAAATTTAATGGCTTTGTAAAATATCATAAACTTAATATAGTTAGTTTGTATAGCAAAATCTAAAATTTTTTTACATAAAAAGTGCCTGTTCTTTGGTTGGAAAACCAAAGAACAGGCACTTTTAGATTAATTAACTTTTAAGTATTTACTAATTTTACTTTGTTTATATCATCCCCTGAGCTTTAACGCGCGGCTGGCTATCAAGTTTATTCAGGGCAGACAGATAAGCTTTGGCACTGGCAACAAGAATATCAGTATCGGTGCCCTGCCCACTTACCAAATGGCCTTCACGAGACAAACGCACGGTAACTTCTCCTTGGCTTTCTGGACCGGCAGTGATGGCATTAACTGAATACAGTTGTAAATCTGCGCTGCTATGCGCTTCAGACTCAATGGCTTTGAATACGGCATCAATTGGTCCTGAACCATGTCCACTAGCACGTTTTTCGTTTCCATCCAGATTAAAGACGATTTCTGCCACCGGTTCTTCACCAGTTTCACTGCGAATACTCAGTGATACGTATTTGTAGCGATCAGGAGTACGGTTTACCAATTCATCAGATACCAGTGCATGCAAGTCTTCATCAAAAATTTCACGTTTTTTGTCAGCTAGTTCCTTAAAGCGGGCAAAAGCAGCATTCAGTGCTTCTTCACTATCGAGCTCAATACCCAGCTCCTGTAGTTTGGTGCGGAAAGCATTGCGGCCGGAAAGTTTACCCAAGGTCAGCCGGTTAGTACTCCAGCCAACTGATTCAGCAGACATAATTTCATAGGTTTCACGGCATTTCAGTATGCCATCCTGATGAATGCCAGATTCATGCGCAAATGCATTGGCACCAACAATGGCTTTGTTCGGCTGAATCGGATAACCAGTAACAGTAGAAACCATTTTCGAGGTTGGTACGATTTGCGTGGTATCAATATTGGTTTCCAGCTCAAAAACATCGTAGCGAGTTTTCAATGCCATAACCACTTCTTCCAGACTGGCATTGCCAGCCCGTTCACCCAGACCATTGATGGTACATTCCACTTGCCGTGCACCGCCGCTTACTGCGGCCAGTGAATTGCCAACGGCCAGCCCCAGATCATTGTGGCAGTGTGCCGACCAGATAACTTTATCACTACCCGGGGTTTTCTGAATCAGTTCGCGGAAGAATGCTTCTGTTTGAAATGGAATGGCATAACCAACTGTATCAGGGATATTGATGGTAGTTGCACCTGCCTCAATCACCGCCTGACAGATTTCTGCGAGAAAATTGATATCACTACGCAGTGCATCTTCACAGGAGAATTCTACATCATCGGTATATTCACGCGCTATTTTCACTGCCTTAACCGCAGTTTCCTTAACCTGCTGCGGTTTCATACGCAATTTATGTTCCATATGCAAGGGGCTGGTGGCGATAAAAGTATGAATACGTTTGCGTTTTGCTGGTGCAACTGCTTCGCCGGCCTTGCGTACATCACGCTCATTAGCGCGTGACAGAGAACATACGGTAGCATTTTGAATAATTTCAGCAATGCTATGAATGGCATCAAAATCCCCCGGGCTGGCAGCAGCAAAACCGGCCTCAATCACATCCACACCCAGTTTTTCTAACTGGCGTGCAATGCGGATTTTTTCTTCTTTGGTCATGGCCGCTCCCGGCGACTGCTCTCCATCGCGCAGGGTTGTGTCAAATATAATGACTCGATTATTGGTAGTAGTCATTCTTGGTCTCTCCAAGGTAGCGTTCTTGTATTGCATAAAGGCATTGATATCCAGAGGCTTGTCCTGCTTCTCAGCCATCAGAATAATTTTTTGTAACTGATTTAATGGCAATGAACCTCGCTTACGCCATTTATAGATAGCAGCGGTAGAGGCGGCACTATCTGGATAATGTTGTTTAAGTGCTTCGGCCAAAGCGTTTACACCACCAAAATAGGCAACTAAACGGTCTATATTCAACTGCATAACCGACCTTTTGTCCAATTTATTCATTTCATCAAGCTACAATATATTTTATTGAGCTAATATACGTAAAATTGGACAATAAAACAAGCTAAATTTATTTCTTTCTTTTATTACACACACTGAATTTAGACATTTTGTACAACAAATTGGCATAATAATTTATGCAGGCTTTAATAATTCAATGCATATAATTAAACCGCCGGATTATCTTGAGCAGGATAAACGGCGGCTATATGGCGGATAATCGTGTTTTTAATTGGCTAAATCTCCTTTCAGAGCAACACCAGCAATCACTCCACCCGCATGACATTCATATACTTTTGAACTGGCCATACTGTTTTTCTTATAATAGCTGACAATATTGGTTACTTTAGCAGCATTATGAGCTGTAGCCTGTTCTTGCAACTGTTTAACTGCTGACAAAAATGCCCAGCGACAGGCAGCTTCGTCTGATTTACCGACACTATTGGTTTTACGATTGGTAATCAGACCAGGCTTCACTACATGGCCTGAGCTTTTAGCAAAATAAAGTTTTACATTTGGATTCAGCACTTGAGCTGCTTCCGGCGCATTAAGTGCATCCTGAATGGGCAACATTAATTTGTCATCACGCGCATAGGCAGCAGATATACAAGCCAGCAGTGCTACCAATGCGATTGATTGAGAAAACTTCTTCATTCTTTACTCCTTTAATAAATAAAAAGTGTACTACATGATGAACCAAGACTGCCTGATTCTGCTTGCTTCTGCCGATGTATCCGGCCAGTATAGCAGTCTGAAACTGGATCAGGCAGACAAACAGCGTTTGCAACAGTATCCACAATTAGCCCAGCGTATTGACTGGCAAAGTAGCCGTTTTTTAAAACAGCAGCTTTCTGCTTCCTATGCTCAATTTTCTCTCACCCACAAAAAAGGCCACGCTGGCCTGATTGCCTGCTCCTCAGTACAGCATATACCGGGCATTGATATGGAGTATGCACAAGAACGCGATTTTCTGGCATTGGCACAGCTTTGCTACACTGCTAATGAACAGCGGTGGCTGACGCAGCAATCTGATTTATCCACCGCTTTTTACCAGTTATGGACGCTTAAGGAAGCGTTTATCAAAATCAGTCATGGGCAATTAACTGACATGCGTCGGTGGTGTCTGATACCAACTGGATATGATGCAATCCATATTCCAGCTTTAAATCCTCCGGTGCAGGCTTATAGCTGTGTCATTGATAAACACTGGCATATTAGTGCAGTTTATCCTGCTGGCTGCTCTGTAGCAGCACAAAACTGTACTTATGGATTTGGCCGCTGGCATGATTATGTTTTTAACTGGCATCGGTGGCCGGTTAGCCCAGCCGTTTAAATAAGAGAGAAGAATTTACCCCGCCAAACGCAAAATTATTATTCATGACAAATTCGGTATCGATAGTACGTGCGCTGTTGACAATATAGTCCAGTTCGCCACAACGGTTATCAATCTGGTTCAGGTTCAGGGTGGGTGCAAACCAGCCTTCATTCATCATCTGAATTGAGAACCATGATTCCAGCGCACCACAGGCACCCAGTGTATGCCCCAGATAACTTTTTTGTGAGCTGATGGGCACTTGTCCGAAAACATCCGCAGTAGCAAGGGTTTCGGCAATATCACCCTGTTCTGTTGCCGTACCGTGACCATTAATGTAGCCAACCTCAGCAGCCGGCAGATGTGCATCCTCAAGTGCCATTTGCATGCAACGGCGCATGGTAGTGCGTTCCGGACGGGTAATGTGAGAACCATCGCTGGTACAGGCAAATCCAACTATCTCAGCATAAATTCTGGCTCCACGGGCTTTGGCCATTTCATATTCTTCCAGCACCAGAATACCTGCCCCCTCTCCAATAACCAGCCCGTCACGACTGGCATCATAGGGACATGGCGACCGTTCTGGCGTATCGTTGCGCAAACTGGTGGCAAACAGTGAATCAAATACAAAGGCTTCAGAAACGCATAGTTCTTCTCCTCCTCCAGCCAGCATCATATCAATCTTGCCATACTTGATTGCTTCATAAGCATAGCCGATAGCCTGATTGCCGGATGCACAGGCACTGGAAGTAGGAATCACCCGCCCTGTTAGGCCAAAGAAAATTGACAGATTGGCAGCGGTAGTATGTGGCATGATGCGCACATAGGTATTGGCATTAAAATTCGCAGAACTGCCATTGAGGACAAGTTCACTGATGTCACGAATGTCCTGCGGGCTGCCAGTAGATGAACCACAGGCAACGCCCATGCGCCCGTCTTTTATTGATTCGTCCCCAAGCAATCCTGCATCTGCCAGTGCGTCTTCCGCTGCCTGGGTACACATCTGGGCTACTTTCCCCATGCTACGTAGCTGCTTGCGCGTCCAGTGCGCTGGCGGGCGGTAGCCGAGAATGGGCGCAGCCAGTCTGGTATTCAAGTCTTTATACCGTTCCCAACTGTCCATGTGGACTACTTTATTTTTGTAAGCCAGCAAGCCAGTTTTTACTGTCGGCCAGTCATGCCCCAGTGCGCTGACACCACTCATGCCTGTAATCACAACACGTCTCAACATAAACCTCCATTCACAGCCAATACCTGCCGGGTAATGTAAGCGGCCTGTTCGGATACCAGAAAAGCCACAGCATGAGCCACCTCTTCTGCCTGTCCCATCCGATTCATGGGGATGGCTTTGAGAATCTCGGCAACAGGTACATGTTCATCAATCATTTCTGTTTCAATCAAACCGGGCGCCACGCAATTGACGGTAATTTTACGTTTGGCCAGCTCTACTGCCAGTGCTTTGGCTGCACCAATCAGGCCAGCTTTAGATGCACTGTAGTTTACCTGACCCCGATTACCGGTTATGCCCGAAACAGACGCAACACAAACAATTCGCCCTGCTTTACGCCGGCGTATCATCGGCATCATCAGTGGATGCAGAACATTAAAGAAGCCATCCAGATTCGTACCCAATACCTGATCCCAGTCTTCATTACTTAGCGCAGGAAAAGCATTATCACGGGTAATACCCGCATTCAGTACCACACCATAATAAGCACCATGCTGTTCTATATCGGCCAGTAAAGTTTCCTGACAGGCCTGCCGGTTACTGATATCAAAAGTCAGTATGCGGCTGCGGCCACCAAGTGCGGCAATCTCTGCCGCCACTTTTTCAGCCTCTACACGCTGGTTGCGACAGTGCAGCACAATATCCCAGCCGGCTCGAGCCAACGTCAGAGCTATGGCTTTGCCAATACCGCGGGCAGAACCGGTGACCAGAATGGTTTTATCGTTATTCATCATCATGCGTTAATATATTCTCATTAGGGCTGTATACATTGAGCGCAGCCTCAGCCAGTAGCTGGTTTGGCGTGCGGGTTTCATCACATAGCCATAGCTGGCTATCAAAAACGCCAAAACCATTGGCATCCTGTAAAGAGGCCTGAATCTTAACCACCAATATAGCCGGTACGGGTAGTGTGGAAAAATAAAGCTGTAACTTTCTTGTTCCGAGTAAAAAGCCCAGCCGCACCGGTTCACCGGCATCACAAGCTAACGCTCCGGCCCAGGCGGCAACGCCTTGAGCCATGATTTCCATGGCTGCCCAAGATGGTAAGCAACCATCAGTAACCAGTATCTGCTGTGGTTTTACGCAGGCATAAGCTGTCAAACTTTGCTCATCGTAAGCGGCAATTTCATCCAATAACACCATCCTGCCACTGTGTGGCAGTAGAGCAGCTACATCATAAATTGGGGTTTGCATCATTACTCCCCATAATCAATGCTGTGTTATTGCCACCAAAAGCAAATGAGGTACTTAATGCTATGCGCGGACAGTCAGCAGCAAATGTTTCCTGAAAACTGGTCAGATGAATGGGTGCTAATGCCGGGTCAATATGCGCATTAGCCCGGTGCGGTGGTAACTCGCCAGCAGGATTGGTTTGCTGACTGATTACTGTCCATAAAAAAGCTGCTTCAAGGGCACCGGCTGCACCAAGTGTATGGCCGGTTAGTGCCTTGGTTGAAGCACAGGAAACTTTTGCACCCAATTCGCTGTGAATTGCCAGCGCTTCCATGGCATCATTCTGAATAGTACCGGTACCGTGCAGATTAACCCAGCCTACGGCACTTGCCGGTAACTGTGCTTTTTGTAAGGCCTGCTGAATCACCTTTCTGGCACCCGTAGCATCAGGTCGCGGGCTGGACATATGATAGGCATCACTGCTGGAACCATAACCTAATAATGGCAATCCCTTAGTCGAATCACGGGTCATCACGAATACAGCAGCCGCTTCACCAATATTGATACCATTGCGTGCAGCCGTAAATGGCTGACACTGCCCGGGTGATAAGACCTGTAATGCATGGAAACCATTAATGGTTAGCGCTGACAGCGTATCTACTCCGCCACAAATTACCGCATCACACATATCCATACGCAGTAAACGGGCTGCACTAATCAGTGCCCGTGCACCAGAAGTACAGGCCGTTGAGATACCATAATGTACATTGCTTAACTGATATACATGAGCGACAAAGTCTGCTGGCGAAGACATTAACTGCAGAGCCTGATTGTAACCACTGTTCGCCCAATCCTGCCGGATAAAACCGTGTTCAAGCGCAGCTCGGTTCTCATCACCACCTGTTGTTGATGTTCCCAGCACCACAGCTACACGGTCGGCACCATATTCGGCAATTGTGGTCTGGATATCGTCCTCAATCTGAAAAAGCGCATGCCATAACAACTGATTATTGCGGCTACAGAAATCAGGCCTTAAATCAGCCGGAAAAGGTCGCAGAGGTGACTGCACTGTACCGAATAAATACGATTGGCCACTTACCCAGTAATCGCTACTGGTGAGATAGCTGCCTTTCCTAGCTAACAGCGCACTGATATGCTCATGCACACCATAGCCCAGTGCGCTGACCATTGCCGGACGGCTTAAAAAAACCGGCTTAATCATTAGCCATCTCCCTGATTTGCCAATGCTGATTATGCCAACTGATATCAGCAATAGCACCGTCGGCACTGGAAGAAATCCTGACATCATTCAGCGTAGCGGGTACAGGCCAGTGATGCTGCTGGCCAAGATAGGCATAAACAGCAGTAAATAACTGCCGCGCTTGGGGATTGGGCGGCAGAAAACCATCGTTATGCCACTTACCCTGTTGCAGAATCTGTCTAGATACTGGTGCCCCCAGACTATCTACCTGTACAAAGCGCCATTGTTGTAGCGTCAGCGGTTCAATTAACAGCAGACTGTTGCTTCCATCTGCATCGGTAACCTGTAGGCTTAAAGTCTGCTTTAATACAGGTAAGGTATCAATTACTGGAACACTGTGGCAGCCATTTAAACCAAGCATCAATAGCAGCCAGATAAAACCTTTCTTTAATATCATTTAGCTTGACCACATATTTCTGCTAGCACAGCCAGACGGCGTTCGGAATTGGTTACATATGGATTGGTTTCATCCCATGCATAGCCAGCAAGAATGGAACTAATCATGCGTCTGATGTCAGGATTAGTATGTTCAGCATAGATTACATCCTGAAAAGCGGTACTGTACCAGCCATTGACATAGGTTTTAAATGTGTTGATACCCACCTGTAATGCCTCAGCATAATCCTGCTGCCAGTTTACTGCATCTCCTGAAAACTGCCGGTGCAATATATCCGCAGCCAGTTTGGCTGAATGCATGGCAATTGTCACCCCTGAAGAAAAGACCGGGTCGAGAAACTCGGAAGCATTCCCCAACAAGGCAAAACGCTGCCCATATAGACTTTTGACATTAGCAGAATAATTACGCAAAGTTCGAAATGGTACATCGTTATGCCATTGTGCATTAACCAGAATACGCTTGAGCATCGGCACTTCACTAACAAATTTTTGCAAAATTGCCTCTGCACCTTCTGCGCCGTGATTATTCAGACATTCCGGTAAACCCACCACACCAATAGAGGTACGGTTATTGCTGAATGGAATAAACCAGATCCATACATCACGCAAATCCGGATGAGTACATATCAGAATCTTATTGCGGTCAAATGCCGTATCAGTGACATTGTCATCAATATGGGTAAAATAAGCCATGCGCTCTGGTAATGAAGAAGGCTGTTCCAGATTCAGCAATTTTGCTAGTACCCGTCCATAGCCACTGGCGTCCAGTACAAATTGTGCCTGAATCTGATAAGGTATGCCCTGTGCATCCGTTACTGACAATACGGCCGCATCCTGCTCAAATTCAATACCATTTACACTATGCTCAAAACAGACCTTCACACCCTGCTTTTGCGCTTCACTGATAAGAATATGGTCGAAACGGGCACGCGTTACCTGAAAAGTTGTGCCCGGACCAGATGAAAATTTATCCGTAAAATCTATAGTGGTATAGCGATCACCCCAACTGAATGCAGCACCATTCTTAAATTGGAAACCATCCTTAACACCTGCATTAACCGCTTCCAACATCCCTGCTTCAGCGATAAATTCCATACAGTGTGGCAGCAGGCTTTCACCAATCACAAAACGAGGAAAAATCTGCTTTTCTAATACACAAACACGATAGCCTTTTTTATTCAATAAAGAACTGGCGATGGCGCCGGCCGGTCCGGCACCGATAATCACTACATCAAACTGATTCATTATACCCCCCCTTGTTGCTAGCTCTGGGCAGTAAGGCCAGTGCCAGTATCATGCTAAAAAATACGCCGAAGGCAACACTGCGACCAAAGCTGGCAATAGCCGGCGTCGCACTGAAACCAAGAATTGCAAATGAAATTATTGTCGTTGTTGCGGCCAGTAACACACCGGCCAAACGTTCTGCAACAGCCATCTGTTTGATTGACACATAAATGGCATAGTCCATACCAATGGCCGTTACCAGAAACAGACCAAAAATGGCAAACAAAGATAACGACCAGCCTGCATAAGCAAATATTGCTAAACAGAACAATGAAGACAGAACGGGTACGGCCAGCAGCTGCATACCTTTACGCCAGCCAAAAACATAAGCCAGTAACACAATGGCTACCAGATAAGAGGCCACTTTCAAGGCGATGGCTTGATTGCGCGTATGCGTAAACAACTGATTTAATGCTTGTAAATTATTGACAAAATAAATACCGTTATTTTTATCAGCCAGCTTTTGCAAGGCAGCAACATGACTTACCCCAGACAGGCTGACAATAGCCGCCACCTGTCCATTGGCCATCTTGCCCAGATATAAATCCTGCCAGGCTGTAGCCAGATCATTGTCAAGGCTCTGGGAGATGGTTTGCAGAGGCTGTTGCTGCAAACCGGACAAGTATGCCTGAATACTGTGTTCAGCGATTCCCAGACGGATTAAGTCCTGCCAGTTATCAGCATTGGCCATCAGGCTACCTACGTCCTGCTGGCGTTGTTTTTGTACGCTAAGCGGCGTAATCCACTGATCCAGAGATTGAAAACCAGTTAATTGCTTTTGCGCCACCAGAGTCTGTAATGATTGTCCCAGAGCATGGCTTTTGATTAACAGTTCATCGTCATTATCTGCCTGTAGTACAAAATACTGGCCAGCAGGCATGGTTTGGGTAAGTACACCAATTTTCTGCGCCTGTGCCAGCCATTCTGGCGACAGATTCACCCACTGGCGGATATCATCGTGGGTATCTAATCGTAACAGGCCACCGGTCAGCAGTAATAACACTATCAATAGTGGCCATCTTTTCTGCACCATCACCTGCCGGCAACTGATAATCAGGCTGCCCAGAGCCAGCATGGCATGCAAAGCCCGCGGATGAATGCGCGCCTGAGTAGTAGTAAAAAAAGCTGGCAAACACAGCAAACTGAATAAAAATGCACTAATCAGCGCAGCCGCAGAAAATATCGCCGTTTGTTGCAGTATCGGCAGCGGCGTAATCAGTAAAGCCGCATAACCCAATAGGGTAATAATCAGGCTCAATAAAAAGGCTTTACTGGCCATATGCAAAGCCTGCCAGCGCTGCCATTGCTGCTGAATGACTCCGCTGGCCAGCCAGTGCAAGGGGAAATCCAATAATACCCCCATCAGACTGGTTCCAACCACCAATGTCAGAATATGAATATGTCCGCAGAGCGCCACAGTTGCCGCCATGCCAAACAAGATACCCACAGCCAGAGGCAGCAATAAATACAAAATACGCAGGCTGCGGAAAAGCAGCAGCAGCAGCAGAAAAGTCAACCCCATACCCAGTATACTCATATACTGACTTTCTCGTTCTCCGATGGTTTTATTTTCTGCGGCAAAAATAGCGCCACCTGCCATCAGTACTTGCACATTTTGCTGTGCCAGAGAAGCCTGCGTATCATGAATCAGCGTAAGCAGACCATCAGGTACGTTAATCAGACCGGCTTTTTCCGGTAATCGCGCCCGTAATAAAATCCATGTTGTATTGCCATCATCAATATTCAGCCAGCCAGTTTGAACATTATAAAAAACCGGTCCATCCTGACTGGCCTGATGCATGATGATGTTACCCAGACCCAGCCAGTCCTGCTCAATAGGCAATACACTGCGTTCTGCAAACGGATTAACCAAAGCCTGTGCCTGTCTGGTAAAAGCATCTTTGGGCTGATTCATGATATTGCGCCAACTGGCTTCTGCTACCACTGCCAGACGCAACCTCTGCATATTGGCCTGCAAAGCAGCCACATCGGGTTCAATTTTGCCGGTAACAGTCTCAAATACACCGCTGGCCTGCCATTTTTTCTGAAGCATGTGTGCCGCAGCCATCGCTTTATCAGGCGAATCACTACCCAGTAACACCACAATGTCACGGTTCATGCGCTGGTTCATGCGCATTTTAGCTAACTGCTGTGCCTGTATGTTTTGCCCATCTGCCGGTAACAGGCTGGTCAAATCCGTATCCAAACGATTCTGTTGCAGCCAACTGCACAGTAATGCAGCCGCCACGCAAAGAATCAGCAGCAAATACAGCCACGCCCAGATGCGTTTACGGTAAAACGGCATTTTGTTCAAACCTGTTCAGGGCAGCATTGACCTTCAGGGCAGAAAATATAATCTCGGTACGGTCGCCCTGCACTTCAGACAGCGTGATTTTTTTTACTACACTATCACCCTGAATATCGATTCTGGTGAAAATCTGTTTCATCAATACGCTTTTCGGTAGCAGGTGCAATTGCCAGTTCTGGGCTGTGCCTTCTAATTGCAGAGTAAACTGGCTTTGTAAGCCACTGGTTTGCCCAGCAAGCAAATCG
The DNA here is from genome assembly GCF_914768025.1 of Snodgrassella gandavensis. Classification (GTDB taxonomy): domain Bacteria; phylum Pseudomonadota; class Gammaproteobacteria; order Burkholderiales; family Neisseriaceae; genus Snodgrassella; species Snodgrassella gandavensis. The sequence continues at coordinate 68,890 of NZ_CAJZCE010000005.1, forward strand.
AGAAACAGCTTTACCTGATTTTTTTGCGCACCGGCCGACTGCTTGCTGGCCATCCACTGATTATTCGCATTGAGCTGCTCAATACCGGACTGGCGCACCCGCATGGTATCGGTAAAAGGTTTGTTCATCTGCCATAACAAACCGGCTTTTGGTACCAGCACAAACTGTCCTTGCGCTATAACCGGCTTGTTGGTACTGCGCAGATAACGCTGCTGGGTGAAATCGCCCTTAATACTTTGCGGTTGTTGTAGCTGGTTTTGCAAATCGGTTAAATCAAATGCCCATAAAAAACCACTTAACAAGCAGCACCAGCATACTAATAAACATTTTTTCAACATATTAATCTTCCCCTTCCAAGCCATTTTGCATAGCCTGTCTAACTGCCTGTAACCAGCTTTCCGGTGTCTGAAACTGGGTTTCCCGCGTGGCCATACACACGGCCACCTGCATACTGGAAGCTTTAGTTAGTTTTTCGCCACTGCGACAATCGCTGATGACATAATCAAATTTTAGGCAGCTCTCATATTCTTTTAAAATAACTTCAATGCGGATTTTTTGTCCGAAAACAGCCGGCCGCACATACTTTAGCTGCAATTGCACAATCGGCCAGCCATAACCATTAGCTTTCATGACATTGTAATCATAACCAATGGCACTTAAAAAAGCGCAGCGTGCCACTTCCAGATATTTGACATAGTGTCCATGCCAGACAATATCCATTGAATCAACATCAAAGAAAGGTACTTCCAGTACCGTACTGTGACGCAACTGCCTATGCTGCCCTGTCATCCTGATTCCAAAAGTCGAAAAAATTAAACCACTGTCTTGGTGCCTTGATGCAATAAGCACCCAGCAATTGAGCATACTGTCGAACATACTGCTCAATACACTGTTCCCGATGCTGCCGCTGCCAACGAACACTGGTAGCAAAACGCTGCAAGTACAAATGGTATTTACCCTGCTGTTTGATACAAAACAGTGTATTAACTGGTACTTTCAACAAGCCTGCCAATAACCACGGCCCTTGCGGCCAACGTGCCATTTGCTGTAGAAACGGTACGGCCACGGTTTTCTCTCCCCGTACCGGTACTCGGTCAGCAGCAATAGCCAGCCATTCACCACGCTGCACGCGCTCATTTAATTCCATCATCATTTTTGCATCCAATGATGTCACCTGAATCAGGCGAATCCGACAAGCACCGGCATCTTTTAATGCCTGATTGAATTTCACTGCATGACTGCTGTGAATCAACACATTCAAAACCAGATTCTGATGCTTTCTGACCAGAGCACGACAAATTTCTGTATTCCCCAGATGCGAACAGACAAATATCTGCCCAGTAGTCCCTGCAACTGGCTGTTCAATATCCTGATAAAGATCATCTGTGTCATGAATAATCAGGTCTTCATAACTGATACGCCCCTGCCAGACCGCAAAGCGGTCTACAATAGCCTGAGCAAAAGCATAAAACTGCCGGAAAACCGAACCTTTTCTGGCTAAAACTGGTGCCAGTTCAGTACAGCTTTGTGCAAGCAAATATTGATAGCGAGCCACATTACGGCGTGCTGCTGCCGCCGTCAGATAAAAATACGCTACCACCAGACAAATTATCGGCGACAAAATCCACGTCGGACAGTATTTAGCCAGATAACGGGTAAGCAACAAAGCTGTGTTACTGCCGCGTTCCTGCTGGTTTGCCCAGTGATGGATGGATTTAGTCATGTATTTTTCCTTTGCCTGCGGCGCCACAACAGGCTGGGTGCATGCAATAACATATTGATAAATAAACGCGCATGCATTTTGGAAATCAAGATATTGTCTTGCCAGACACGGAAATGCGAAATGCCATCAGGCGTATAAGTCACTGGCGTATCAATCCAGAAAAAAGCACAGCCACGCCAATGCAGGTGTACCAAAAGCTCAACATCAAAATCCATGTGATTGCCTATATGTTCGCTATCAATCACATCAATAGTCGGCGCCAGTGGATAAATGCGGAATCCGCACATCCCATCTCTGATATCCAGTGATAAAGTATTTACCGCCAGCCAGAAATTAGTAATCTTGCGACCATAAAGCCGTGCTTTGGGTGTATCGGCACCATATACCGGCCGGCCACAAACGACTGCCTGTGGCTGTGCTATGGCTGCTGCCACCAATTTTTGCGTATCTGCCAAACAATGCTGGGCATCAGCATCTACCTGCAATACATGAGTATAGCCATGCAAGGCAGCATACTTTATCCCATCCTTTACCGCTGCCCCCTTGCCCCCATTCAGGGCACGGTATATCACCTCAATATCAGGCTGTGCTAATTGTTGTAGTGCCGTTGTCGCTGCATCATCAGAACCATCATCCACAATCAGGCAATCTATTCCGAAAGCCTGCATTGCCTGTGCCACCTTACCTACGGTATGCACATGGTTGTAATGCGGAATCACTGCCAGCAATTTCATAATACATGACTCTCCCTATCAGGAATCACCAGCCGGCCAGAAGAAATTTTTTTGTCGTGCATGGTGCACTGAAAGGATATTTTCCGGCGTACACAATCACGTTTAAATACCAATTCCACAATATCAGCCGGCCGCAGAAAATGCTGGAATTTCAAGTTTTCCATCTGCAATGGTGCCTGAACTAACCATGAGCACTGTTGCAGTAACTCTATAATCCATTTTATCTGGATAACCCCCGGTACCAGATGAAAAACATCGAAATGGCCTCTGAAATACACCAGATCAAGTGGAATCTGTATGCGTAGCCAATATTCATTGTCTGCAACAGCTTTTTTATCTAAAACAACAGGATGGGTAACAGGCTGTAAAATAGCCTGTTGTACGTCAACTGGATTCAGCTTACTTTGGGCATTGCGGGGTAAAGCAGTTGTAAATCGCCAGTGACGCGGCAGCGCAATCTTTTCCTGACTTCCAGCCAGCCACTCTTTCAACTGAAGGATAACCTGTTTGCGCCCCTGCTCACGCCAAGCCTGAATACCGGCATTATTCAAAGCCACCCATGCGGCCAGATGAGTGCCCTCAGGATGCTTCAAAATGTGAATATCAGCCACCCACTCATGAGTCATGAGCTTATTTTCCAGTTGCATCAGGGAAATGCGTTTATCAGCCAGTTTAATGATGCGATCCAGCCGTCCCAATAGTTCAAAACCGTTTTCGTACTCAACTATTGCATCAGCCAGAATCTGTTCTGTCGTACAGCGCGGTGACTGAATAGCCAAGCCATTCTCATCAACTCTATGGCTGACATCCTGAAAAAACTGCCAGTAAGGCTGGTCACTTCGATAGCCTACTGCACCAGTTTCAGTACTACCGTAGATTTCTACTACATTAGGACAGATATGTTCGAGTAGAAAAGCCTTACTGGTTTGTGCCAGTACACCACCAGCAGAAATAACCGCAACGACATGTCCTTGCGCTAGAGAAATATCATGGGATAAGCGCAGAGTATGCAGCAGAGTGGGACTGCTAACCCAGATAACATTCCTGTAAGTCTGACTGGTCACCAGCAGCACTTCAGGAAAAAGCAGACGCTGCCGGTAAACAGGCAAGCCCAGATACAGACTGAGCATAATACGAAAACTTAAGCCATACATGTGCTGCACACTGACGCTACCCAGCACAACCGGCCGGTCTTGAATCATTGCACTCGGCAGTGTTGTGGCCAGTATCTGTGCTTCAAGGCATAACTCGTGCCAGTTTTTATTAATCACTTTGGCCACACCTGTAGAGCCAGATGTTTGCAGGACAACAGCAATATTATTCACAAAATGACAATTTGCTTCTGCGCAGCCAAGTGCAGCCCACCTTGACGCTGGCAATGCAGGTATAGCAAGTTTATCTGTAATCTCATCAGTCAGATAAATATCTACCGTCTGCTCCAGCCACAAGCAGTTATCATCAGACAGACTGGCCGGCAGATAAACATCAATATCTGCCTGCACACAAGCCAATAAAGCAATGGCAAAATAAGCAGCATCATCAAAATACAGGCCAGCACGCTTCACCGACTGATCAGATAAATACTGACTTAATGCGGTTATTTGTTGCATAGCCTGCTGCCAGCTCAAGCTGTCTGCACCAGTAGCAAATAAAGCCTGACTATGGGTACGTTCTGCCCAGAATTGTTCTGCCATCATCATATTTATATTTTTAATCTTAGCCGTCGGTACAGAAATTCTCCGCCAAACAATATTCCCATCAGCAGATAAGAAATCACGCCGGTATACACCGCCCAAGCGTGCCAGTATTGACCCAGAATCAGGCCTGAAGTAAACAGAATATTCATGCAGAAAAAACCACACCATATCTGCGTAACCCGTCTGGTATAGCGTACTCCGGTGTCAGGCAGGTCTGGATGCTGTAAACGGGCAAGACGTTCAATGATTGACTGCCGGCTAAACAAGCTGGCAGCAAACACCAGCAACAGCAGCATACTCACCATGACCGGATACCAGTACATGGCGGTAGTCGAATGCAACCAAGCCAACAGTACAAACACAAGCATCAGCGCACCCGACAATAATTTCTGTAATGTTTTTTTGTTAAACAAAGCCCGTAACAGCCAGATGATAGCCATCAGTACAGCAACCGGAATTACCCCAGTATATTTCTGGCCAAAATACCAGATAAACGGATACAGGATACTAACCAGAATAAGTACTGCATTAATGGCTGCATACAGCCTAGGCATTGTCTGCCTGTTTGGCCTTGTTCATCACTGCCTGAATCACATCAGCCACCGTACGCACGCTGCGAAAATCTTCTGCCTGTAATTTGTGCCCGGTCTGGCGTTTGATGTAATCAATCAAATCAATGGCATCAATACTGTCAATTTCCAAATCCGTAAATAAATCGGCTTCAGGCTTGATTCGCTCTGGTGCAATTTCAAACAGATTTTCCAATGCGTTTGCCAAAATGGCATAAATTTCCTGTTCAGTCATAAGCCGGCTTTCCCTTTTAAATAAAAACAGGTTATCTTCAGTGTTTACTTTGAATATAACTGGCTAATGAATTGACACTGAAAAAATGCTCACGCAGCTGACTGCTGTCGTTTTCCATTTGCAGGCCAAATTTTTTCTGGATTGCCAGTCCCAATTCCAAAGCATCTACAGAATCCAGCCCAAGGCCGTCATCACCAAATAAGGCCATATCATCACCGATATCATCTACTGTGATGTCTTCCAGCCCCAAACTGTCAATAATCAATTCTTTAATTTGAATAACTAAATCACTCATTCACTGCTTTCTTTTACTGCATTCATGCTGGAAATATTCCTGCAATTGCTGATTAAGTTTTCTTGCCGCTATGGGCAAAGGTTTGTGTTGTAACCACTGTTGTGGATCGATATCATCACCAACATAAAAATCATAATGAATTTTCTGTTTCGGCACCTGATACCAGGGTTGGTGCTTTTTCAGTGCCGGCGGATTCATCACAATCACTACCGGCGTAATCACACGGGCACTGCGCAACCCAATAGACACAGCGCCGCGATTAAAATTTATTTTGTTATCCCATCCAGTACGCGTACCTTCAGGAAAAATCAGCAGACTTTGCCCATCACGCAATACTGCATCTGCATCTTCAACAACTTGCAGCGATTCATCATTCGGTAAGAATCCACAGGCAAGTATTGGGCTTTTCATTACTGGGTTACGCAACAGATCTTTTTTAACAATACAATTAAGTGTGGGCACTTTAGCCAGCATAAACACCACATCCAGTAATGACGGATGATTTACCAAAATCAGTTGTCCGGGCTGTCCAAGGCGCTCAAAACCATGGTAACGAACAGTAATGACACCTGTAACACTTAAATAACGGATAAACGCAGCCCAAATATGCGCAACCAGCCGCCGTGCCCGTATCTGACTGGCCATACTGTTTTTTGCTGATGGCAAGATATAAGGCAACAGAATAATTTTAAACAGCAGCCCAAATACACCAAAAATCACAAAGCCCATTGCCGTTGCACACCAGCGCCACATCCAGTTGCACCAACCCATCAGCCAATCCGCCACTGCCAGACTCCCTGTTCAGCAGGTTGCCTGCGCACAGTCTGCGCGGTTACCTGTTGTACAATCCAATCCAGCGTACTACTGTAATAATTCAGTGTACCGGCCAGTGGTTTATCTGTATCCTCTGCCATCATCGGACTGTAGGTCAGACTTGCCTGTTCACCTGCGGTGAGGATTAACCCCAATGCCAGTGGAAATGGCGCACGCACTGCTGCTACGTTATATTCAGCCGCAATGGGTTCTTCCACTACTACCACCAAAACCTGCGATGCACCCTCTTCCAGCAAACCTACCGCTTCGGTAATGCCCATTTCCAGACCATTATATCGCGCGCTTAAAGCTATACATTCACTCATGTCCGCACGCATCAGCGACCACTGACCGACAATGGCATTATGCACAGACAAAGCAAATGAAGTCGGTGATAACTCTTCCTGTCGTATCAAGCTTTGCCACAATTGAAAACTGCGGTTAATCTCACCATCATGAGAAACAAAAACCACCGGACAGGATATATTTTCGGGCAACAGCGGCCATGACGCTGCAAACATCAAACGGGCAGCTGAGCTCAAACGACGTCTTTTCATGGCTGGTAAAAAAGAAACATCAATATCTCTGGCCGTTAAACCATTGATGTTCCTTCCCTGTGCTACCCATTGCTGCCAGTCTGCTAACGTCTGGTGAAAAGGACTAACCGCACGCCAAGCAGATATTGCAAACTTCATATATCCGTACAAAACATAATAAACTTAACATTATATGTAAATATATATCATCTAACAATTAAATATTTTCTTTAAGTGTTAATATAGTTCCTTTGAACTTACTATTAATATATATATTTAATTAAAAAAATGATCTATTAACTTTAAAAATATAATTAAAATCTATAGCATATAATAATATTATTGCACAATGCCATAATGTATTTAGCATGATTAAAATTTAACATAATTTAACCATACATGACTTCTGTATTTATGACTGAAATCGATAACAGAACACTGATCTATATACTTTTTCAGCAAAGCAGCAAATAAAGAATAATTTTGGGTGGGGGATACATTAACTTTCCCCAGAATAAGCTCTGGCCGCATTACGTTATATATCACCTTACGCGGCACTTTCATGTTTGTCTGTACAAATACCGGTAAACACACTGGCAATTATTACCAGCGATAATACAACGTTATTATCGTTGTGCTTACCTAAGCTAAACCGAAATATTCTATCGCGAAGCAAAACGTTATCGTCCTTCTGCCGTTCCATCCTTGACGCGAATATCGATTTTCGCGCCTATACCAGAATATAATTAAACAGACACAAGTATTTATTGCTGAACATCATATAGAGAGCAGGAATGAAGCGCATCTGAGATTTACCGGCTGAGCACAAAAGTCGCTGCCACTTCCTAAATACGCTAGGTTCAATAGGTCATACTATTTATGACAATAAAATAATAAATTATCTGATGCAACAGGCACAGATTTATCAGTATGCACCGCTTCTGATAACTGGATTAATATCCGTACAGTTCATATTTGTCTGGCAGGAAAACACTACTCCAGTGCATAGAAAAACTGAGCATCATGGGCTGACAGACGATGGTTAATCGCAGCTTCATAGCCTGAAAGCCATCTTCTGACAAATGAATCTCCCCTATTTCACACCAGCAAACCGAAGAAATGTCTCCCTGTCCTACCAGCCTTGGCTACAGTATTGCCGCCACAATACAGCAGGAAATTCACCTGCTACGGCAACAGACTGCGCAGCTGACACCATGCCGCCAGATTTAGCTTTTTCTAGCATAAAAATCAGCTATTGTTTTACCCTTATAAATAAACTCATTGTTTACTGCTAAGGTGCGCTAACACTGCCCTAACGGCATCATTTTCAGTTACAGACATTAATTATTGCTAGCTGTATTTTCAGCACTTATTTTTTAGTCCAGCCAGATTGCACTTAACATACGTCCGGTTTGCCCGTCACGCCGATAGGAAAAATAACGTTCGCGCTGTAAAACCGTACATTCTGTGCCGCCATAAACCTGATGTACACCCGCATCAGCCAGAGCTAGCCGCGCCAGCGCATAAATATCTGCTAGATAATGGTCATTACCAATATCGGTAAAGGCTGCCTGTGCCTTGGGCTGGCGCAGGCAAAATGCTTCCCATACTTCTATGCCAACCTCAAAGGCTTCCGGCCCGATTGCCGGCCCCAGATAAGCAAGGATTTCCAGTGGATTGACCTGCATGGCCTCTACCGTATTCTGTAATACCCCATTTGCCAGCCCACGCCAGCCGGCATGCGCCGCAGCCACTACAGTACCGGCACGGTCGCACAGCAATACCGGCAGACAATCCGCAGTCATAATGGCACAGGCTACTGCTTCGCCCTGACGGCAGAAGCTGGCATCGGCAGCTTCTGGCTTTCCAGTCTGCATTGCTGTTAATGCCGACACCGCATCGGTTACTTTAACACTGTGTATTTGATTCAAATAGGCCAGCGGTTTTGCCACCTGCTGCTGCACCAGTGCACGATTATGCTGTACAGCCTCAGAATGATCACCGACATGTGCACCAACATTTAATGCAGCAAATGGCGGTCGGCTCACGCCGCCCTGACGCGTAGAAATCAAGGTGTGTACATTAGCCGGTGCCGGCCATTCTGCCTTAAAAAAGGATTTTTTGTCCTGAGTCAGACCAAGTGCCTGATTCATGTCCCACTGGTTCATCGTACTGCCCTATTCGCGTACATAAATAACATCCACATCATAATCATCGTCATCCCAGTCTTCATCTTCCGCCTCAGTACCCAGACGCTGCTGCCACTCATCCGCGGTTTTAATGGCAGAATCCATGCCTGCCTGTAAACGCAGTACGGAGAGCAAATGATAAATATCACCCGGCAATGGTGCTTCAAACTGTATGGTTTCTTGTGTTTGCGGATGAATAAAGCACAGCCGATAGGCATGCAGTGCCTGACGCGCCAATGCTTTAACCGCTGCCTTGACTTCAGCTGTAGCCGGATGGCGCGGGTTGCCGTATAGCATATCTCCGGCCAGTGGATGGCCAGCAGCTTTCATATGCACGCGAATCTGATGGGTACGGCCGGTTTCCAATTGGCATTCGATATAACTGAAATCAGCATAACGCTCCAGTACCTTTACATGGGTAATGGCTTCCTTACCGCCAAAAGGCACAACGGCCATACGGGTGCGATTATGCGGATCACGCCCAATCAGGGTTTCAATTTTGCCATCAAAGGGTACGATGCCATCGGCTACCGCACGATAGGTACGTTTTACCGTGCGTGCCTGTAACTGGCGTACCAACTGTGTTTGCGCTGCCACAGTTTTGGCTACTACCATCAGGCCACTGGTATCCTTATCCAGCCGGTGCACGATTCCGGCTCGCGGCACCTGTGCCAGCGCCGGACAATAGGCAAGCAGCCCGTTGAGCAGCGTGCCCTGCCAGTTGCCCGCAGCTGGATGTACCACCAATCCGGCAGGTTTATTCAGTACCAGTACACAATCATCTTCATATATAATGTCCAGCGGCATGGGTTCGGGTGTAAAGGCTAGCTGGCTCTCATCCTGCTGAATGGCTACCTGTATGGTTTCACCACCGATTAACTTATACTTGGGTGGCACTACGCTACCGTTAACGGTAACATGGTTATCCTTTATCCACGCAGTCAGGCGGCTACGGGAGAATTCCGGCGCCAGTTTTGCCAGCGCTGCATCCAGACGCAAGCCGGCCAGTTCATTAGGTACTGTCCAATTTTTATAACTTTGTGCACCATCATCTGCCGCAAAGGGCAAATCATCGTTATAATCGTCATCATTCTCTAACAAAGAAGTGTCTTTCATGAAAAATTTGTTTTCGGCGGTGGCTTTAGGCTTGTTACTGAGTGCCTGTGCCAGCACAAGTACGGTCGATAAAGATTCCCAGATTACCCAGGACTGGTCTGTTCAGCGTCTGTACAATGAAGCACATGACGAGCTGATGCATCGTAATTATACGCATGCTGAGAAATTATACGAAATTCTACAGGCACGCTTCCCTTATGGTTCCTATGCGGAACAAGCGCAGCTGGATACAGCCTATGCTTATTATAAGGACGATGAAAACGACAAGGCACTGGCTGCAATTGAGCAGTTCCAGCGCCTGTATCCGCAGCATCCAAACATGGATTACGCGCTGTATCTGAAAGCACTGATTCAGCTGAACGAAGACAAATCCTTTGTCAACAAACTGGCTAAACAGGACTGGTCTGACCGTGATCCGAAAGCCAATCGCGAAGCCTATACTACCTTTGCTCAGCTGGTGCAGTATTTCCCTCAGAGTAAATACGCCGATGATGCCCGTGCCAAAATGCAGAAACTGCTGGAAGCGCTTGGTGGCAATGAACTTTCGGTGGCGCGCTATTACATGAAACGCGGCGCCTGGTTAGCCGCAGTAGGACGAGCACAGACAGTGGTTTCCCAGTACCAGAATACACCCAATGTAGAAGAAGCACTGGCAATCATGATTTCAGCATATGCGAATTTGGGAGAGCAGAAGCTGAGCGATGATACAAAACGTGTACTGGCACAGAATTTCCCAGATAGCCCTTATTTGCAGACACCATGGCAGGATCATAATGCCATTCCGTGGTGGCGTTACTGGAAGTAATTGCTGCGACAATCAGATATATTGTCTCAGACAGGCTAATCTTACGTTACGCTATCAGGCCAATATCAGTTGTATTGGCCTGATATTTTTGCATATTTTGCATATACAGTATTCACTATACTACCGGCAAGCTGCGCTGTACACAGACTTTAACCTCATATGAGCTAATAGTTTTTAGCACAAAACTCTATATTACGAACAATAAATTAAAACTAAAATATCAAGAGAGCCATTTAATGGTTTAAAACACCAAATACAAACTACCAAAACCTTTTTGTGGATAGCATATGAAAGCACTGATTTCAATTGACTACACCAATGACTTTATCGCTACCAATGGCGCGCTAACAACCGGATTGGTGGGACAATCAATTGAAGAAGAAATGGTGGATGTGGCCAGGACCTTTATTGAACAAGGCGATTTTGTGGTATTTGCCATTGATGCCCATCAAGCAAATGATCAGTATCATCCAGAAAATAAATTATTTCCGCCGCATAACATCATCGGTACAGAGGGGCAGGATTTATATGGTTCATTAAAACAACTGTACACAATAAACCAATCTAATCCACAAGTTTACTGGTTAAATAAACGTCATTATTCAGCGTTCAGTGGCACTGATCTGGATTTACGCCTGCGTGAAAGAAACATCACAGAAATACATTTAACTGGTGTCTGTACCGATATTTGTATTTTACATACCGCAGTTGATGCTTATAACCTTAATTATAAAATAGTCATCCATCAACATGCCGTTGCCAGCTTTGATACCACAGGACACAACTGGGCTTTAAAGCATTTTCAAAACACTTTAGGAGCAACCATAATCTGATTATTCTGATTAGCTCTTAACTCATCTTACTATCGATAAGGATTTTTGTCGTTCGTGGGTACTTTGTGTAACTACCTTCTAAAAGAATACAGCCTTAAAGTAGAAATTTCTCCATCAATCCACGAGAATCTAAATATGAAAAAATGGCTGAGCATCAAATTATCTTTAGTTTAAAAAAGCGCAAGCCGATGTTGCGGGTAAAGAACTATGCCGTAAATATGGAATGGGCAACTCAATTTTTTATAAATAGCGAAAAAAACACAACGGTATGAAAAGCTCGGATATCAATCGTTTCAAGGAGCTGGAAATTGAAAATCGTAAACAGATAATCGCCAAGCTGAGCTTAAAATCCCTGCTTCAAGAGGAAATCATAAAAAAGCTGTAGTGCCTATAACGACACCTAAAGCTTGCACGCAGGAACGACAAGCAAGCCATCTTCCTACTATTGCTATCAGCAGCTCTATTACAGGCTTAAGTAGCTGTGCTTGTTACTTCTCAGGGTAAAGCATAAAAACCGCATCTCCTATGTAGTCCACAGAAGTTATCCACACCCAATAAACAAAGTGAATGCTGGTCAATGGCTTTTATGAGTGGCCGCAGTCGAAATCAACATCATTTTAGAACTTTCAAGATAATAAATAATTTTAATCGAGAAACATTATGCATTGATATTGCAGTCATTTCACTGGCGGAGAGAATTGCCCCTCAATAAACTGTCTCAATCTATAGTTATCCATTAAAAATTCGGATGGATAACAGGCCAGAATTTAGCGGAAAACATTTACTAGCCGGGCAAAATCACGTGATATAACCATTAATCATATTCAATCAAGCAACCCATATCAAAATGGCATATTGAATGATTTAATCGTACGTATCCGACAGAGGTATTAGATTTATATCTTTTTAATAATCTGGCACAAGCAAGGAAAGAAACCGAGTAAGGGCTAACGATTTATAATACCAATTGAATATAAAACATTAAATTGAAATCGTAATTTTTAGTTATTTTGCATACTAAATATGGGATATTTATATTGGAGCAGGCCAGAAAATATATTTTTATACTTTTGGCAAATATTCACGTGCTAACCAGCGAATCTGCATCTGTGCATCTGGTAGTAATTGTTGTAATTCGGCTACCGCTGTTTCAACCAGTAACCGCCCGCACATGAAAATATCAATGGCAGCATAGTGGTGTTCCGGCCATGTATGAATGCTGATATGTGATTCCGCCAGTAACAGTACACCAGTTACGCCACCGCTGCCGCCAAAGGTATGAAAATGGCTGGTCAAAATATGCGCCTGCGCCACCTGTGCCACCTGAAGTAATACCTTTTCAATAGCAATAGCATCCTGCAACCAGCTACTATTCAGTTGATATACATCTAGCAGACAATGTTGTCCTATAGCATGATTAAGCTGCATTATTTATGCCACCGACCGCCGCTACCATAATAGCCGCCATGTGAAGAATTTACTGAGTTTGATTGATTATTAAATACAGCATAATTGCACCAAGTAAATATGATGACAATCAGGGCTGCTAAATAAAGGTTATATTTTTTGGCACTATCTGTAGATTCAAATATACCCCATTCCCGATAAGGAATTTTTACAAGCAATCCGTAAGTGATAAAATGAAATATTAATGGCGTGATGCCAAAATCATTATTAGCCAGCCCTCCTACAAATATCATAAAAAATATCGGAAAATTCAAAACAATAAATAAGGCCATCCAGAAGCTGGCAGTACGAACATCAATGTCGGGCTTCATGACAGTTTGCAAACGCCATTTTCTGATATTGCCTATAGTGAAATCTTTTGCCTTGATGCTTTGATGTTCGCGGACAATTTTAACGGCCTTATCAGCTGACAGTGGTTTTGCCTTGATGCTGATATTTTTATTACCCTGAAACCATGCGGCTACCAATGAGGCCGGAATACTGCTGACAACCGACCACGACTGTTCATTAGGGGTTAGCGTTGTGGATAATTTACGCTGTTCACAGCCATAATCGACGTAATACATACTGTCGCCCGGTGCTACCTGCCAATAAAAAGCACCAGCAGCATAGAGAACCTGAGCAGCATAATCATAAAGAAAAGGAATTTCGTCCTTTCTAAAATCAATTGGCTCTAATGGCCTGTTTAAGGTAGGCCAGTCATCGAGTGTTGAAGCCAGTGCCCATTGATTGTTTTCCAGCTCCAGCAGCCATAAAAAACCTTTTTTTGGGGAATAGAGCAGATATTCCGTCCAGCCAAGCGTTTCTGCTTCAGTTTCCTCATGCTCGGCTACCTGAATATATAAAGGTACGTCCTGCATGACTTTATTAACAGGTACTTCATACAGCACCATCGCGCCCAGTACCCACCAGCTTTCATTGCCAATCCGCGCTCTGCTGCCGATTTTAATGGTTAGGTGGCGCTCCTGGTGCTGGCGCATTTCACTAGTTGAATGCAGCTGGGCTGTTTCTTCCCCCATGTCCAGCTGGCTACGGCAATACTGGCACACAACATAATCAGCAACGCCACTTACCCAGCGGACTTCACCACCACAATTGGGGCATTTACCTCTTTTGGCGCTGCCCTTAACATGTCCGGCACGGGTGCGAATTTGCTCGGGAGTACGGGTATTTTGCAAACGCAGTGATTCTAATGCTATACCCTTACCGGCAAATACCTGTGGCTGAACCTTCCCGTCTGAATAATCCAGCGTGATAAAAGATGCACCATTGCGGCAATCGGCTACCTGAGCAGTTTCAGACTGAGGTAAGGGTATAGGCAACTCCCCCTCGGCCGCATACTGGCCACGCTGGATATTCCGGATATCTGCAACGGCATAACGGCGTTCTTTGTATTCGAAAAAGGTATTACCAATTTTCAGGCTGCTGAATTCAGGCAAGGCACGAAGATCAGACAGTGCTGGTTGCAGACGAGTGAAAACAAAGCGGTCGTTGGCTTCGGAAAGCCACGCACTGCTACCATCATGCATCAGCGCATGCCACTCATTCCACGATCCGGCATCGTAATTAACCTGCATGCGCCCGATCAGAGTAAATGGTTTGCCCTGCCACACACCGGTGGTACCGATTTGCAGTGGCGACAAATCATTTAAAACCGCAGAATGGCGGCCAGACTGAACCAATTTATTCTGATTAATTAATAAAACAGAATGACAATAACCACAAACAGCAGTTACCGCGGTGGCTGAATGAATGCCGATTTCAGCCCCGCAACTGGGACAGTTACTATGCAGTAGATAGGAAGAACTGTTCATACAGCTAATTAACCAGTGATTTTTTTGATAATCTCAGCCTTGGCTGTATCGTAATCATTCTGGCTAATCAGGTTTTGCTCCAGTAGGGTTTTCAGTTGTGCCAGTCTGGCAGTCAGGTCTGTGGCAGCAGTTTCAGCACCACCAGCAGGTGCAGCCGGTGTGGCTGTGGCACCGGTAATACCTGAGGTCATGACATTGGCTATATTCATTCCTGCCGCCAGCCCAGCGCCGATACCGGCAACACCGCCCTCATTCTGGGCAGCCAATGGGATGGCCTGTGCAGTCTGATACTGAGTATAACGTGCCATATCGCCAACTATACCCATACCCATGCGTTCATCCAGACGCTGTTGCAAGCTTTCGGGCAGGGTAATACTTTCTACGGTAAAGTTTTCCAGCTCCAGCCCGATGGCGGCAAATGCCGGTTGCAGCAAAGTAGTCATCTGCTGTGACAACATTAGCTGATTGGCGGCCATATCCAGAAAAGGAATATCAGAACTACCAAAAGCACTGGCTAACTGGGTAACGGCCAGATTACGCAACTGCTCTTCCAGTGTTTCAGTGCGATATTCCTCACATACGCCGCTTACTTCGCGAAAAAACACCGCCGGTTGGGCAATACGGAAAGAATACATACCAAACGAGCGCACGGAAACGGCGCCAAAATCACTGTCGCGAATGGTAACCGGCTGTGCTGTGCCCCAGCGTCTGGATAGCTGCTGGCGCATGTTGAAAAAGTACACATCGGATTTGAATGGCGACTGAAATAATTTACCCCAGTGTTTCAGGTTGGTGAGTAACGGCAGGTTCTGGGTATTCAGAGTAAACGTGCCGGTGCCAAACTGGTCAGCAATGGCTCCTTCATCCACAAACATGGCATTCTGGGATTCCCGTACTATCAGGGCAGCGCCATTCTGGATTTCCTGATCCTGTAACGGGAAACGCCACATTAATACCTCTGGGTCAGGATTTTCCCACTGGATAACGTCAATAAATTGTTTCTTGATGAAGCCACCCAAACCATTACTACCAAAAATTGAATTCAGTACCATTGTTCGTATCCAGATTTAAAAATTTGATTATTAACTTAATGCAGCAGCATTGAGAATGCCAATAGCTACAGACAGGCCAAAAAACAGAATGCCAACTGCGATATTATTGTTTGCCAGTTCCTGATTAGCTTTGGGAATAAGCAGGGTAGCAATAAAATACACCAGAATCTGCACAATCATGGCTGCCACGCCCCAGATAATGAAACTGATCAGGCTTACTGATTGCAGCATGCTGGAAATCAGGGTGATGCAAAAACCGATCATGGCACCACTAAGCGAAGTAGCACAGGCTATGTTCCCTTGCTTGATTAATTTTAGTTCGGCCATAGGGGTAATGCGCAGGTAGAAAACAATAAACCCAATGAGCAAAAGCAGGGCAACAGCGAAGTATTTTAAATACTGCAAGTACTGCCACAAGGTAATTGCCATATTTCATTTTCCTGATTATTTCTGCTCTTAAACATACCGTATAATAATAGTTTTGTATAGTATGTTTTTTACTTTAACCAGCAATAAATTAACAATTGAATCTGCACAGATTATCCTGTAGCCGGAGTAGCTTGGATTCAGGCTGTAATTAGGGGCTAGCAAGGCCGCTTTACAGTAACGGCAGGGCTTACTTGTGAAACTGGTACAAATCACTGTACCTGCAATATTAGAAATCAATAAAGGATAAATTGTGAATCCTGCATTAATTGTGTCGGTGTTTGTGGTAGCCAGTTGCGGGCTGGCCTATGAGTTGATTATGGCGGCACTGGCTAGCTATCTGCTTGGGGATTCGATACTTCAGTTTTCGTCGATCATTGGTGTATATATGTTTGCCATGGGTATTGGCGCTCATCTGACTCGCTATATTCATGACAGAGATGCATTAAGCCGCTTTATTGATATTGAAATTCTGGTGGGCATTGTCGGCGGTATTTCTGCGCTGCTTTTATTTGTGCTGTTTGGTTTTTCCGCTGCTCCGTTTCGTTCGGTACTGTATGGGCTGGTGCTGATTATTGGCATCATCACCGGTATGGAGCTGCCGCTGGTGATGCGAGTGCTCAATTTGCGTGAGGTTGAGTTTAAGGAAGTAGTTAGCCGAGTACTCACCTTTGATTATCTGGGTGCGCTGGCTGTTTCGCTGCTGTTTCCGCTGATTCTGGCACCGAAGCTGGGCATGGCCAGAAGTGCTTTGCTGTTCGGGATTCTGAATACGGTTGTGGCGCTATTAACTGCACGCCTATTTAAGAAAGATTTGCGCCGTTATCGGCACTTGTGCCTGCGTGGCAATATAGTACTGCTTATTCTGCTGCTTTTTTTCTGTTACGCCAATCAGATTACCAACAAGGCTGAAGAGCATTATTTCGGTGACCCAGTGGTGTATAGCACGGCTTCTCCTTATCAGCGGCTGGTAATTACCAAGTGGCATAATGATACCCGCCTGTTTATTAATGGTAATTTGCAGTTTTCTTCGGCGGATGAAGCACGCTATCACGAGGCACTGGTGTTACCAGCGATGGAGCAGAATCCAAAGGCTGCCAATATTCTGATACTGGGCGGCGGTGACGGGCTGGCGGCGCGGGAAGTGCTGAAATATTCACAGGTTAAACAGGTTACGCTGGTTGATCTGGATGCCAGCATGACCAAAGTATTCCGCACGTCGGCACAACTGCGCGAACTCAATCAGAATTCACTCAATCATCCGAAAATGCGCATTATCAATGCCGATGCTGCACAATGGCTGGAACATAATCAGCAAAAATTCGACGTAATTATTATCGATTTTCCTGACCCTGCCAATTTTTCTCTGGGTAAGCTGTATTCTGTACCGATGTACCGTATGGTAGCACGACATTTAAATCCACATGGCAATATTGTGGTGCAATCCACTTCACCCTATTTTGCGCCTAACGCTTTCTGGTGCATTGTCACCACATTGGAAGCGGCCGGACTGAAAACCCTGCCTTATCATGTTTATGTTCCTTCCTTTGGTGAGTGGGGCTATGTGATGGCCAGTCAGGAGGGAGAGTTTCTAATTCCCAATGATTATCGTGTACCAACCCGGTATCTGGATGCCAACAGTACACGCGAAATGTTTAATTTTCCGAAAGACATGCAGCGACGTACGGTTGAAGCCAATCATCTGAATACGCAAAAGCTGGTGGAATACTTTGAAGCAGACTGGCGTGCAGTGATGCGCTAAGGGAGTATTAAGGATGAAAATCAGTCGCCGCCGCTTTCTCGGCCATGCACTCGGTGTCAGCATGGTGGGATTAACCAGCTACGAGGCGTGGCGTTATTTTGTGCCCGGAAAACCGCCAATTAGTGTGGATTTTCCGGGCAAGGCGATTGGCCATGCTATTCGTGATGCACAAGTGCAGCCGCCTGCAAATATCCCCACACGCTACGCCAATACGGTAATTATCGGCAGCGGAGCCGCTGCCTTATCTGCCGCTTGGCAATTATCCAGACAGGGCATGCAGGACTATATCCTGCTTGATGGTGCGGAACGTAATGGCAATAATCGCGGCGAAAGTCAGTTTGGCGTGGATTACCCAACCGGCGCTCATTACCTGCCCCTGCCCTCGCCTGAGTCTGAACACATTCGTGAATTACTAGGCGATTTACAGCTTTACCAGCATGGTGTGTATGATGAGCGTGCCCTGCTGCAAGTGCCCAATGAGCGCTTATTTTATCAGCAGCACTGGCAGAATGAACTGCTGCCACGCCGTGATGCCGACAGTGAGCGCTTTTTTCGCTTTATCCATCAACTCAGCAATCAGAGCGGCGCCGATGGCAAACGCCTGTTTACTATTCCGCTGGATTTGTCCAGTACCGACAGCCACTGGCGCCGGCTGGAACAGATAACATTTGCACACTGGCTGCAACAGCAGGGTTATCATTCACCAACATTATTATGGTATCTGGATTATTGCTGCCGTGATGATTACGGACAGGGTATCAGCCAAGTCTGTGCCTGGGCAGGTTTGCACTACTTCTGTGCACGCGGTAATGAACAAAATGAGCATGGCTCAGTGTTGACATGGCCACATGGTTTGCATGAGCTGTCGCAACGGATACGCACATTCTGCCGCCTGCAACCACTGGAGAGCTGGCCGGAAAGCAGCCAGCCATTTAAGCAACCATATAGTATGAATGCCTTTGTGGCTTCGATTGAAGAACATGCACAGGGTGTGCGCCTGTTAGCCTGTACCGGACAGCAGAAATATTTCTGGCTTGAAGCGCGCCATGCCATCTGTGCCATGCCACTGTATATTGCTGCACATGTGGTTAAAAATATTCAACAGTATGGTTTTAAGCCCGAAAGCCATATGCCGCAGTATGCGCCGTGGATTGTGGCTAATTTCTTGTTACGCGGGATGCCACCAGAAAGCAGGGGCAGCAGGCTGGCATGGGACAATATTCTGTATCAGGGTGCGGGGCTGGGTTATGTAGTGGCCACTCATCAGCAAATCCGGCAAGGGCCACCGGCTTATACATCTTTTACGGCTTATACGGCACTGAATCAGGATACACCGGCCAATGTGCGCCGCTGGATGCTGTCTGCCTCTCCCGAGGAGATTTACCAGTGTGCCGCAGCGGAGCTGGAACAGATTTACGGAGTAGCCTTGCGCCAGCGCATACTACAGGCACGTTTAAGTCTGCGCGGCCACGCCATGGCGGTACCGCAGCCGGGCTATCTGGCCAATCAGGGCTTACAGGCACTGCGTTCTTATACAGGGCGTTTACAGTTTGCTCACAGTGATTTATCCGGTTATTCGATTTTTGAGGAAGCCTGCTACTGGGGCAAGCGTGCAGCAGTACAGATACTGGCACAACAATAATCAATCGCTACTTGGAAAAACAAAACTGCCTGTGGCCATACAGTTGGCAACAGGCAGTTTTATCTGGCCATCAGTTTTTTAGACTTCCAGATAATCCATGATACTTTGTGCCGCATCACGTCCTTCGGCTATGGCGGTAACCACCAGATCTGAACCGCGGGTAATATCACCGCCGGCAAAAATTTTCGGATTGGCGGTTTGCTGTTTATATTCGCCGCCCGTCTGAATGCGGCCACGTTCATCCACGGTTACACCGACAGTGCTTAACCACGGCATGCTGTGCGGAGCAAAACCAAACGCCACAATCACGGCATCGCAGGCAATCACTTCTTCACTGCCGGCAACGATTTCAGCACGTCGGCGCCCTCGTTCATCCGCTGCGCCCATACTGGTTTTCACCACCTGAATACCCGTAACGGCACCTTCTGCATTGGTTACTACGGCCTGCGGCTGCACATTGAATTTAAACTGCACGCCTTCTTCACGCGCATTATTGAATTCTTTTTTGGAACCGGGCATATTAGCGGCATCGCGGCGATAGGCACAGATAACTTCTCTTGCCTGCTGACGCAAAGCTGTACGCACACAATCCATGGCAGTATCACCACCGCCCAGTACCACTACGCGCTTATCGGCCATGGAAACATAATCTTTACTGGCAATATTCAGCAGATTTTCGGTATTGCCAGTCAGATACGGCAAGGCCAGATAGACACCGCTGGCGTCCTCATTCTCAATGCCGGCACGCAGCCCCTGATAAGTACCTACGCCCAAAAATACGGCATCGTACTGTTGTTCTAGCTGTTGCAAGGTGATATCTGTGCCAACATTCACGCCCAGCTTGAATTCAATACCCATATTGGTAAGTACATGGCGCCGGCGCATCATCACTTCTTTTTCCAGCTTGAAAGCCGGAATGCCAAATGTGAGCAGGCCACCAATTTCTGTCGCCCGTTCGTATACTGTAACGTCTACACCGTTGCGAATCAGCACATCGGCGCAGCCCAGTCCTGCCGGGCCGGCACCCACTACGGCCACTTTTTTGCCTACTTTTTCTACTGCGCTGATATCAGGGCGCCAGCCCTGCGCAAAAGCCTGTTCAGTAATGTATTTTTCGATGGCACCAATGGTAACCGCACCAAATTCAGCATTCAGAGTGCAATCACCTTCGCACAGACGATCCTGCGGGCACACTCGTCCGCACACCTCCGGCAGGCTGTTGGTAGTATGCGCCAGTTCCACCGCTTCGATAATTCGCCCTTCATTCGCCAGCCTCAGCCAGTTGGGAATATTATTGTGTAATGGACATTTATTCTGGCAGTACGGATTGCCACAAGCCAGACAGCGGTCGGCCTGCGCAATCGCCTGCGCGGTAGTAAATGGCTGATAGATTTCCGCAAATTCATGCTGACGCACAGTCAGCGGCTCTTTCGGGGGATCGACACGCGGGACATCGATAAACTGGTAAACATTTTCGCGTTGACTCATCTGGTGTTCCTTGCACTATTTCTAATTATTCCTGCATTGTCCGGCGGCCTTACTGGGTAACAGCGCGCAACTCGGTAACGGTACGCGGTTTATGTCCCAGCAGCGCATCTACATCATTGGCTTTCGGTTTAACCAGTACAAAGCGGTTAACATAATTGTCCCATTTGGCCAGAATGCGTTCCCCCAGCGGACTGTGGGTATTTTCCACATGCTCAGCAATCAGGCCACGCAGATTTTCCTGATGCATGGTTAGTGTGCTGATATCCAGCCCTTCCACCAGCTCGGGATTAATGCGCTGCCGGAAACCGCCATCTACATCCAGCACATAGGCAAAACCGCCAGTCATACCGGCACCAAAGTTGATTCCGGTTTTGCCCAGTACACACACCACGCCACCGGTCATATATTCACAGCCATTGTCGCCAATACCTTCCACTACCACCGTGGCTCCGGAATTGCGCACGGCAAAACGTTCACCGGCCTTACCGGAAGCAAACAGTTTGCCACCGGTAGCACCATATAGACAGGTATTGCCAATAATCGTGGTGTCTTCCGGCTGGAATGCTGTACCGCCGTGCGGATGAATCACAATCTTGCCGCCGGCCATTCCTTTGCCCACATAATCGTTGGCATCTCCAGTCAGATACAGATTCACCGTTCCGGCCAGCCATACGCCGAAACTCTGTCCCGCTGTACCATTCAGATATATATCAAAGCGCTGTGGTACATGGCCGCGATTGCCGTAAGCAGCAGCAATCTGGCCGGATAAAGTGGCACCCACCGAGCGGTCGGTATTATTGATGTCATAGCTTAAATCTACATCAGCCCCGCTTTGCACCGCATCCCCAATATCCTGCATGATGGTGCGGTTGAGGCGGCCGCTATCAAATGGTGGATTGGTCTGGGTACAGTAGCGCGAGCTGCCATCTGGTACTTTCGGTGAATACAGCAACTTGCTTAAATCCAGCGTGCTTTGTTTCGGCGTAATGCCGGATATGACTTCCAGCAGCTCGGTACGGCCGATTAAATCGGTTAACTGGGTTACCCCAAGCTGTGCCATGATTTCACGCACATCCTGTGCAATGAATTTAAAATAATTCATCGCTTTTTCCGGTAAACCATGGAAATGTTCTTGGCGCAGGGTATCATCCTGAGTGGCCACGCCGGTAGCACAGTTATTCAGGTGACAGATGCGCAGATAACGGCAGCCCAGCGCAATCATCGGCCCGGTACCGAAGCCAAAGCTTTCTGCGCCCAGAATCGCTGCTTTAACAATATCCAGACCGGTTTTGAGGCCGCCATCCACTTGCAGACGCACTTTGTGGCGCAGATTATTTTCCACCAGCGCCTGCTGGGCTTCGGCCAGCCCCAGCTCCCACGGGCTGCCAGCATATTTCACGCTGGTAATCGGACTGGCGCCCGTGCCACCATCATAACCGGATATGGTAATCAGATCGGCATAAGCTTTGGCTACGCCTGTAGCAATAGTACCAACACCCGGTAAAGACACCAGCTTTACTGAAATCTGTGCCCGCGGATTAATCTGTTTTAAATCAAAAATCAGTTGTGCTAAATCTTCAATCGAATAAATATCATGATGCGGTGGTGGCGAAATCAGGGTAGAACCGGGCACCGCAAAGCGCAGTTGCGCGATATACGGGGTAACCTTGTCTCCCGGTAACTGGCCACCTTCACCCGGTTTGGCACCCTGCGCCACTTTAATCTGAATAACATCAGCACTCATCAGATAGGCTGGTGTTACTCCGAAACGGCCGGAAGCCACCTGCTTAATCCGCGATACCCGTTCGGTACCATAACGGCGCGGATCTTCGCCGCCCTCACCGGAATTAGAAAAGCCGCCCAGCCGGTTCATCGCTGTGGCCAGTGCCTCATGTGCTTCCGGGCTTAATGCTCCTATCGACATGGCCGCACTGTCAAAGCGCTTATACAGATTCTCCGCCGCTTCTACCTGTTCCAGTGCTACCGGTGTGGCGGTTTCGGTTTTCAGATGCAGCAAATCGCGCAGCATAGAGGGAGGCCGCTTATTTACAGCATCGGCATAGCGGCGATAGTGGGCATAATCGCCACTGTTGACGGCTGCCTGCAAAGTATTTACCACTTCGGGGTTATAGGCGTGAAATTCACCCTGTGGCTTGTATTTCAGATAACCGCCGATTTCCAGCCCTCGGCTTTTCTGCCAGGCGCGTTTATGAAACCAGCGCAGTTCTGCGTCTAGCTGGGCAAAAGTTGCTCCCTCAATGCGGTTAAGCATATTTTTAAAGCACAGCTCCATCACCTCATGATGAAAGCCGATTGCTTCAAACAGACAGGCACAACGATAGGAAGAAATAGTCGAGATGCCCATTTTAGAGATAATTTTATACAAACCCTTATTGATGGCATTGCGGAAATTTATCATTACCTGCCGTAGTGGTTTGGTAATCGCGCCAATGCTCACCATTCTGGCCAGACTCTCATAGGCCAGATAAGGATACACTGCCGTAGCACCCAAACCTATCAATACAGCAAAATGGTGCGGATTACGTGCTGAAGCGGTTTCAACAATAATATTTGCATCACAGCGCAGATTGGTTTCCACCAGTCGCTGCTGAATCGCGCCAACACTGAGAACAGCCGGAATCGGCATGGCATCACGACTGACATTACGGTCTGAAATCACCAGCAGCACAGCCCCGTTTCTGACTGCGGCCACGGCCTCATCACACAGGCGCACCAGTGCCTCTTTCAGGCTGGTTTCATTCGGGTTATACACTGCATCCAGATGATGATGCTGATAGTATTCGGCTGATAATTGCAGCAACTGCTGCATATCGGAGTACAAGAGTACCGGCGATTTAAAATTCACCCGGTGTGACATTCCCTCAGCTTCAAAAAACACACTCATTTCGCGCCCGATACAGGTATTCAGGCTCATCACATGTTTTTCACGCAAGGGGTCTATCGGTGGATTGGTTACTTGGGCAAAATACTGGCGAAAATAATCAAACAACAGCCGAGGCCGCTGCGACAACACCGCAAACGGCGTATCGTCTCCCATCGAGCCTACCGCTTCCTGACCATTTTCGCCCAGCACCCGCACCACACTTTCCAGTTCTTCCAAGTCATAGCCGAACAGCTTCTGGTACACCAACAGTCTGTCTGCTGAAAAGCTGGATTCGCCTACTTCTTCATCTGGCAGTTTCTCAAATGGAACCAGTGATAGAACATTTCTGTCCAGCCACTCCTTATACGGATGGCGCGTTTTCAGTTCGGTGTTGATGTCAGCCGATTGCATCAGCCTACCCTCACGCGTATCGATCACCAACAGTTCACCCGGGCCAACACGGCCTTTCTCTACTACTTCATCCGGCGCGTAATCCCAGATACCCACTTCCGATGCAATGGTAATCAGCTTGTCCTGAGTAATCACATAGCGAGCCGGCCGCAGGCCGTTACGGTCGAGCGTACAGGCTGCATAGCGGCCATCGCTGAGCACAATACCCGCCGGACCATCCCACGGTTCCATGTGCATGGAATTAAAATCATAAAAGGCGCGCAAATCCTCATCCATGTCCGGATTGTGTTGCCAAGCCGGCGGCACCAATAAGCGCATGGCACGAAACAAATCCATACCACCATTCACAAACAGCTCCAGCATATTGTCTAGTGAGCTGGAATCCGAACCGGTTTCATTCACAAATGGTGCCGCCGTCTGCAAATCCGGAATCAGCGGAGTGTGATATTTATATGAGCGCGCCTTTGCCCAAGCCCGATTACCGGAAATGGTATTGATCTCACCATTATGCGCCAGATAACGGAATGGTTGCGCTAGCTGCCAGCGCGGCAGTGTATTGGTAGAAAAACGCTGGTGAAACAGACAAATCGCACTTTGCATGCGTAAATCAGCCAGATCAGGATAAAACCGCGGTAAATCCTTGGGCATGCACAGCCCTTTATAAATCATTACCTGATTAGACAGGCTGCAAATATAAAAATCACGGTGATTAATGCGCTTTTCAATACGCCGGCGGGTCATAAACAGCCGCCGTTCCAAATCCCGCGGCAGCCAGCCAGCGGGCGCATTGATAAATACCTGCTCAATATGCGGCATATCTGCCAGTGCAATGGCACCGAGCATTTTCGGATTGGTGGGTACAGGCCGCCACAATGAAATATTCAGCGTTTCACGTGTCAGCTCTTCCTCAATAATGGCCTTATATTCCTGTGTCAATGCTTCATCGCGCGGAAAGAAAATCATCCCCACGGCAAAATTCTTTGCCAGCGTAATGCCAGCTTCCTCCGCTACCGCCTGAAAGAATTTTTTCGGCATTTGCAGCAACAGGCCACAGCCATCACCCGTTTTGCCATCAGACAGAATCGCCCCACGATGCTGCATGCGTGACAGCCCCAATATTGCGGTACGCACCACCTTGTGGCTGGGTTCGCCTTCAATATTGGCAATTAATCCAAAACCGCAGTTTTCTTTTACCAGAGAGTGGTCGTATAAGCTGGACATCAGGAAACCTCGCTTGCTGCACTAACTGCAAAGCACAAATTAATTAGTCAAGATAACAAACATACAAAAATTTACCTATATGCGTCAAAAACTTTTTTGTCTAGTACAGTAAAAAAATCTCTATAATTTTATTGATTTTTAGTTTAAATCACTACAGTTATCCGGATTTGGGCATATTAAAACGGCATTAAGCTGAAAATATGCCATATTTCACTAAATTACACATTTATGGCAATAAGGCTTTAAAAGCCAAAAAAAAATTGCAGAAGGTACAAATAACGCCATCAGCAAGCTATTTAAATGAGAATAATAATCAATTAATATTTTAATTCAATAATATAACTCTACATTTAAAATAAATTTAAGCCCGACTATAAGTGCAAAAATAAGCTGCATTCTGCGTCACTTTTAATCTGAAAGATTGTCCGGCTGTAATTTGCAAAGTTTCGCCATCCTTAAAATCATGCCAGTCATTACATTGTGGAAGCAAAACTAACAGTACGCCGGAAATTTTTATAGTTTTCAGCTCCTGTGTCAGAAAAGTATATTCGCCGGGCTACATCACCGCCACGGTTACCGGTGATGTTATCGTTTTCAAGCTAATAAAAATTGCCTGCCCGTCAAAATACTTCTTTATGTGTATTATCCGGTTACGATACTTTTCTTATACTGCCCATTAATAAACAGGGAGATGCAAGCATCTCCCTGTTACAATTTTATTCGCTGACCACACCAGCGTGTTCTGCCTGAACATCAGCATGATAGCTGGAGCGTACCATTGCCCCGATTGCCCCGTGCTTAAAGCCCATCTCATAAGCACGTTTTTCAAATACCTTAAACTGTTCCGGCGTGACATAGCGCAATACCGGCAAATGGCTGTTACTGGGTTGCAAATACTGACCAATGGTAATCATTTCCACATCATGGGCGCGTAAATCCTGCATCACTTCCAGAATTTCCTCATCACGCTCACCCAACCCTACCATCAGACCAGATTTCGTCGCCACCTCCGGCCGTAACGCCTTATACTGTTTCAGCAACTTCAGCGAATGCTGATAATCCGCACCGGGTCGCGCCTGTTTATACAGTCGCGGAGCCGTTTCCAGATTGTGATTGAGGACATCCGGCGGTGTTTGTGCCAGAATATCCAGCGCCGTATCCAGACGCCCGCGAAAATCTGGTACCAGCACCTCAATCTGGGTATGCGGGCTGGACTCGCGAATGGCACTAATGCAATCTGCAAAATGCTGTGCCCCGCCATCGCGCAAGTCATCACGGTCTACCGAAGTAATTACCACATAGCGCAGATTCATCGCTTTCACCGAAGCGGCCAGATGTTTCGGTTCCTGCGGGTCAAGCGGATTGGGGCGACCATGTCCCACGTCACAAAACGGACAGCGGCGGGTACAGATATCACCCATAATCATAAACGTTGCCGTGCCCTTGCTGAAGCACTCACCTATATTCGGACAACTGGCTTCCTCACATACGGTATGCAGCTTCTGTTCACGAACAATATTTTTAATCTCAAAAAATTTTTGACTGCTGGGTAGCCGCGCCCGAATCCATTCCGGTTTTTTCAGTTTTTCTTCCAGCGGCACAACCTTAATCGGAATACGCGCAGTTTTTTCTGCACCCTTATGTTTTACCCCTTGGCTGTTATCTTGATTCATAGTACCACTTTCTGTGTAGATGGCCGCTCAGGCGGCGGTGCATTCAATTGCAAAGTCAGGTAGCTGGTTAAACGTTTGGCAACTTCAGCCAGCGCAGGACAAGGCTCTACCAGATCAGCAATCTGAGTCATGTGTAATCCGGCATAGCCACACGGATTGATATGTGTAAACGGGGTCAGGTTCATATTCACATTCAGCGCCAGCCCGTGATATACCGCACCCTGTTTGATACGCAGCCCCAGAGAAGCGATTTTGCGGCCGTTTACATAAACACCGGGGCGTTTCGGGTCATTCTCTGCCACAATGCCGTAATCGGCCAGCGTAGCAATAATACTGTTTTCCAGCCGGCTCACCAGCTCCCGTACGGTAATATGGCGTCGCTTAAAATCAATCAGCGTATACACCACCAGTTGTCCCGGGCCGTGATAAGTTACCTGCCCGCCACGGTCAATCTGCACCACTTCAATTTCATCATGCACCAGAATATGCTCCGGCTTGCCGGCCATCCCCTGTGTAAACACCGGCGGATGTTCTACAACCCATAATTCATCTTCCGTTTCAGCTGTGCGATTCGCCGTAAAATCCTGCATCGCCGCAAAAACCGGCTGATAAGCGCGCAAGCCCAGCTGAACCACCTTCATAGCACAACCTTCACCATGGGATGGCTACTTAAAGCACGATAAATATTGTCCAGCTGCTCCTGACTTTCCGCGCGGATAACCACCGTTGCACTAATATAATTACCCTTACTGCTCGGGCGGGTATTGATATCTGCTGCTGCCGTTGCCGGCGCATGCTGCTGTACTACATCCAATACCGTGGCCGCAAACTCAGGATGCTGCGCACCCATTACCTTAATCGGGAAATCCAGCGGAAATTCAATAATACTGGTTTTCAGATTATCACTCATATCTATACCTTTCCTGTGTGCACACGTTTGTACCATTTAAATCCCATGCAAAACAGGCTTATTCACGTAAAAAATTTTAATCCAAAGCTAACAGCGGTAATAAATTTATGCTAAGCAACAGCTTTCTGCGCTAAATAAGTCTGTAAACCCCGTTCACGCAGCACACAGCTCGGGCACTCACCACAACCGCCCTCCACCCCGTTATAACAGGTGTGCGTATGCTCGCGCACATAGTCCAGATAACCCAGCTCATCAGCCAGCGCCCAAGTCTGCGCTTTGTCCAGATACATCAGCGGCGTAATCAGCCTGAATTCATAATCCATCGCCAGATTCAGCGTTACATTCATCGACTGCACAAACACATTTCGGCAATCCGGATAACCGGAAAAATCGGTTTCACACACGCCGGCAATTACATTATGAATCCCCTGCCCCTTGGCAAAAATCGCCGCATATAATAAAAACAGCGCATTGCGCCCATCAACAAAGGTATTCGGCAGACCCTCAGCCGGCGCCTCAATCGCCTGCTGTTCATCCATCAGCGCATTATGGGTAATGCTTTGCAACAGCGATAAATCCATCACCGTTTGCGCCACACCTAAGTCCTGCGCTATCCAGCGCGCCTTTTGCAGTTCAATCGCGTGACGCTGGCCATACTGAAAAGTAATCGTCTGTACATTCTCGCGTCCGTAAGTCGCAATAGCCTGCAACAGGCAGGTAGTCGAATCCTGACCGCCGGAAAAAATCACCAGCGCTTGAGCATGTTGTTCCATTATTCAGATTCCTTAGTTTTGATTTCAGAAGCGGCCGAAAAACCCATTTTCCAACCGTCTGACGTGGGAAGTTTGCGAACCACGCAGTCACTTATTATAAAACATTTGCTCTCCCATACTGACAGTCTGACCACGAAAGCGTGTAAAAGAGGTAAAATAATCGGCTTTACTGCTTAAAATTCAAGTATTCAAACATGTTGGTATTGGGAATCGAATCATCCTGTGACGAAACCGGCGTAGCCCTCTACGACAGCACGCACGGACTACTGGCGCATCAACTGCATACACAAATTGCCATGCATGCCGAATATGGCGGCGTCGTACCCGAGCTGGCCAGCCGCGACCATATCCGTCGTCTCACCCCGCTTACTAATGCCTGCCTGCAACAGGCCGGCAAAACCTACCACGACATCGATGCCATTGCCTATACACAGGGGCCGGGTCTGGGCGGAGCCTTGCTGGCTGGCGCCAGCTTTGCTAACGCACTGGCGTTTGCGCTCAACAAACCCATCATTCCAGTACACCACCTTGAAGGTCACATGTTATCGCCGCTGCTTAGCGAAGAAAAACCGGCCTTTCCCTTTGTCGCCCTGCTGGTTTCTGGCGGCCATACCCAATTCATGGCGGTAAAAGGCATCGGCGACTATACTCTGCTGGGCGAAAGCATTGATGATGCCGCCGGAGAAGCATTTGATAAAACCGCCAAACTGCTCGGCCTGCCCTATCCGGGTGGCGCAAAACTGTCCGAGCTGGCCAAACTGGGGCAACCGGGTAGCCTGCATTTTCCGCGTCCGATGCTGCATTCACACGACCTGAATATGAGCTTTTCCGGCCTGAAAACCGCCGTACTCACCGCCGTAAACAAAATCCGCACAGAAACCGGTTGCGGCACAGAGCTGCCCGAACAAATCCGCAATAACATCTGCCGCGAATTTCAGGATGCCGTAGTAGACGTACTCACCAGCAAAGCCAAACAGGCACTAAAACAAACTGGCTATCAGCAGCTAGTGGTTGCCGGCGGCGTGGGCGCCAACTGGCAGTTGCGTCAGAGCCTGAGCAGCCTGCCCAAAGTGCGTACATTCTTTCCACCAATGGCCTACTGTACTGATAATGGCGCCATGATTGCCTTTGCCGGCGCCATGCATCTGGCCAGTGCCCAGCCGGCTGCCGGTTTCAACGTCAAACCACGCTGGCCGTTAAGCCAGATTGTCCAGTAACGCCTACCCCCCGATAGCACTATTCCATCACACTGATTCATATGATCGAAATCAAAAACCTCAGCTTACAGCGTGGCAGCAAACAGCTTCTGCACAACGCCAGCCTGACCATCTATCCCGGCCAGCGCATTGGCCTGATTGGCAAAAACGGTACGGGTAAATCCAGCCTGTTTGCCCTGCTAGAAGGTAAAATCAGCCACGACAGCGGAGACATCCGCTTGCCTAAACATTGGCAGCTGGCGACCGTCAAACAGGAAACACCGGCACTGAACACCCCTGCGCTGGAATACGTCTTACAGGGCGATGGCGAATTACAGGAGCTACAACAGCTACTGCAACAGGCAGAAGCCTGCAACGATGGCCTCAAACAAGCAGAATATCATGCACGGCTGGACGAAATCGGTGCCTACAGCGCTCCGGCTCGTGCTGCCAAACTGCTCAACGGCCTTGGCTTTTCACAGCATGAACAGCAGCAGCCGGTAAAATCATTCAGTGGTGGCTGGCGTATGCGCCTGAATCTGGCACAGGCCTTGATGTGTCGTACCGATTTACTCCTGCTGGACGAACCCACTAACCATCTGGATCTGGAAACCGTGCTGTGGCTGGAACAGCATCTGGCCAGTCTGAACACTACCCAGATCATCATCTCGCACGACCGCGACTTTCTCAACGCCACCACCACCCAAACAGTTGAACTGGCACAGCAGCAACTTACGCTCTATGGTGGCAACTATGATTTTTACCAGCAGGAACGTGCACAGCGGCTGGCACAGCAACAGGCCGCCTATCTCAAACAGCAGGCACATATCCAGCACCTGCAATCCTTTATCGACCGCTTCAAGGCCAAGGCCACCAAAGCAGTACAGGCACAAAGCCGCATCAAGGCACTGGCACGGCTCGAACGCATTGCACCTGCACACTTGGACAGCGAATTCTCCTTTGAATTTGCTCAGCCCGACCACCTGCCCAATCCCCTGCTGAAACTGGAACACATCAACCTTGGCTATGGCGACAAAACCGTTCTGCACAATATCGACCTGTCGGTAGAATCTGGTGTCCGCTATGGCCTGCTGGGCGTAAATGGCAGTGGTAAATCCACTCTTATCAAAGCCATATCCGGCAGCCTGCAACCGATAAGCGGCCAGATTGTACGCGCCGAAAAGCTCAAAATCGGCTACTTTGCCCAACACCAGCTCGAAACCCTGCGTGCTGACCAGAACCCGATCTGGCACATTCAGCAACTGTCACCCGAAGTACGCGAACAGGAAATCCGCAACTTTCTTGGCAGCTTTGCCTTTATCGGCGATATGGCCTTACAGCCAATAGCTCCCTTTTCCGGTGGTGAAAAAGCACGTCTGGCACTGGCCATGATTGTGTGGCAGAAGCCCAATCTGTTACTACTGGACGAACCGACCAACCATCTTGATCTCGACATGCGCCATGCCCTGACACTGGCTCTGCAAAGCTTTCAGGGCGCACTGATAGTCGTATCCCACGACCGCAGCCTGCTCGAATCCACCACCGATGCCCTGATTTACCTCGAGCAGGGCGAACTCAAACATTTCGATGGCGACCTGAGCAACTACCGCCAGTGGCGTTTAACTCAGCAACAGCACAACGGTGAACAGCCACAGAACCCCAGCGATAGCCTTAATCGCAAAGAACAGAAACGCATCGAAGCTCAACAGCGACAAGAACGCGCCCGTCTGGCCAAACCTTTACTGAAAAACATCGAACAAGCCGAGCGCGACATGGAAAACTGGCAACAGCAGCAGCAACAATGCGAAGCATTTCTTGCCAGCGAACAGGCCTACCTTGACGAAAACCGGGAAAAATTACAACAAATCATTACCCAATTGGCCGAGCTCAAAGTAAAATTAACCCAAACTGAAGAAAAATGGCTTGAATGGCAACAACAAGTAGAAGAAATCAACCTGAACACGTGAATTAATGATGTATAAGGTTCAATAATGACATACAACAAATTCCTTCCCATACTGATATTGACCGGCAGTCTATTCATGGAGCACAGTGCCTATGCTAAAGTTTATACCTGTCTTGAAAATGGCGAAATTGTCTATACCTCCAAACCAAAGGGTAACTGTGCAGTAGCTAGTCTGCCACCCATCGGCAGCTACAGCGACAGTCGTCGCAGCAGCCCCTCCGCGGCTATACGCAGCCGGCCGCGTCCGGCAACCCGGGTAGCCACCGCCTATAGCGGCCCGCAACCCACAGTCAATATCGTTCCCAAAGGCAGCGACAATACCCGTCGTGCTATTTTGCAGCAGGAACTGACCAATGAACGCAACGCTCTGGCACAGGCGCAACAGGCTCTTAACCGCAGTCGCACCGGCAAAGGCGGCAACATTACCGAGCTGCAAAGTGCCGTACTTGACCGGCAGCAAAACATTCAAGCCATCCAGCGAGAACTTGGCCGCATGTAAAACCCAAACAAAGGATAAATCATGAAAAAACGCTTAATTTTTGTTGCCCTGTCCACCTTGATCAGTACTTCTGCACTGGCTCAGGTATACGAATGTACCGACAGCCGCGGTAACCACAGCTATACAGAAATTCCCAAAAACAAGAACTGTCATCCGGCCAGCAATTTGGGCATAAATTTCTCAACAACTTCCGCCTACAAACCCGCCCCAAGCTACAGCACAACCATCGCTAAAGAAACAGACTCAACTGCCAGCAACCAGCCCAATCCGGCTGCTATCGCCACGGCTCGCAAAAATCTCGCCGATGCCCAGAAAGCTCTGGAAGAAGGCAAAAAAGTACGTCTGGGCAGCGAACGCAATTACGCGCGCTATCAGGAACGTATCAAAGGCCTCGAAGATATTGTTAAAACCCGACAACAGGAGCTGGATAG
Source organism: Snodgrassella gandavensis (assembly GCF_914768025.1). GTDB lineage: Bacteria > Pseudomonadota > Gammaproteobacteria > Burkholderiales > Neisseriaceae > Snodgrassella > Snodgrassella gandavensis. The sequence goes on from NZ_CAJZCE010000005.1 coordinate 102,050, forward strand.
CGCCATGAGTAACAACAAATAATTGTGCTACAACCCCGTTTAGTCTAAAAATATCGGTATAGGTATAGTAGCAGGGCTTAATCCATAACCCTGCTACTACCGTTAACCACATTCAGAAACTTACCTGCACCGCTTCATCACCTAGCAATGTGTACAGGCTATCGAATAAAGCTGCCTCAGGCTTAATTAACCAGCTTTTATCCGCGCGTAACTCACCATAAGCCTGCTGATGCTGGCAGCAGAATTTCAGTGGCACATGTGCTTGCTGCTCACAATAAGGCCGTAACAGCGCCGCCAGTTGACTGACAGGGGTATCCGCAGCGATATGCAATTGTAGACTGCGCGCATAGCGGGCACTGGCTTCAGCAAGCGTAAACGCATCATCAGCAGTAATGCGCAAGCCATCGCCGCCATTGTATTCATCTACCGCAACCTTGCATTCCATAATCAATACCTGATCAGACTTCAGACTGGCACCATACTCTTCCAGCGCCTGCCCAGCTACCACTACCTCTTGCTTGGCACTGCCATCTTCCAGTTGCACGACGGCAAATTTACCGCGTTTACCCATGATATAACGCACCCCGGTGACGAAACCGGCCACTTTCTGCTTATTATTGGATGGTTTAAGTGCTGCCAGTTTACTGCTCACCAGTGCGCGTACCTTATCAGCGTAAGGTTCGAAAGGATGGCCGGAAAAATAGAAGCCCATAGCCTGCTTTTCTTCCGCCAGTTTTACCGCCAGTGACCATGGTGCCACTTCTTCCATTTGCAAAGGCTCTATGGCATCTTCCACCATATCAAATAAGCCACCCTGATTAGCATTGGCGGCCACCTGTTCGGCGTTATCCATCGCCAGTCCAATATTGGCCAGCAACTGAGCACGATTCGGATTCAGTTCATCAAATGCACCGGCTCGTACTAAAGCTTCTATAGTGCGGCGGTTCAGATGCTGGCGGTCGACGCGCTGGCAGAAATCAAACAGATCAGTAAACGCACCACCTGTTTCACGAGCACGCACAATTGCTTCTACCGCCCCCTCACCAGTACCTTTAATCGCACCCAGCGCATAACGAATCTGCTTGTTATTATTTGGTGTAAACCGATAAAACGATTCATTGATACTGGGTGGCAGGAAAGTAATACCATTTTCAATACCATCATCAACAAAGATTTTCAACTGGTCCGTATTGGTTAACTCACTGGACATCGTACCGGCCAGATATTCAGCCAGATAATGACATTTAAGCCAGGCCGTCTGATACGACACCAGCGCATAAGCCGCAGCATGCGACTTGTTGAAACCATAACCAGCGAATTTCTCCATATAATTGAAAATCTCGTTGGCCGTTTGCTTGTCTATACCTTTTTCTGCCGCCCCAGCTTCGAAAATGGCACGGTGCTTCACCATTTCCTCCACCTTTTTCTTACCCATGGCACGCCGCAGTAAATCGGCACCACCCAGCGTATAGCCACCGCAAACCTGTGCAGCCTGCATCACCTGTTCCTGATAGACCATCACCCCATAGGTGGAATCCAGTACTGGTTCCAGATTAGGATGCAGATATTCCACCTTTTCTTCACCGTGCATACGCCGGATAAAGTCGGGAATCAGATCCATCGGCCCCGGGCGATACAAGGCCACAAACGCGATAATTTCCTCGAATTTGGTCGGGCGTGCTGTCACCAGCATCTTCTTCATCCCCACCGACTCAAACTGAAATACCGCAGTAGTATTGCCTCTGGCAAAAATATTGGCGTAAGTAGCCGCATCATCTAGCGGAATATGGTTTACATCAACCCTCTGTCCAGTAGTCTCGAAAATAAACTTTTGCGTCATTTCGATAATGGTTAAATTGCGCAGCCCAAGAAAGTCGAATTTCACCAGACCAATCTGCTCAACATCATCTTTGTCAAACATAGAAACCGGAGACGCATCATCACCACTTGCCTGATAAATCGGGCAGAAATCAGCAATTTTTCCGGGAGCCATCAACACCCCGCCGGCATGCATACCCAAACCGCGAGTTAGGTCTTCCAGCTTCAGCGCCAGCGTCAGCAACTCTTCTGCCTCTTCTTCGCGCAATAGCTGCTGAATCTGCGGTTCGGCTTCCTGCGCCTTGGTCAGACTTAACGGCTTATTGGCTTCTACCGGTATCAGCTTGGACAAACGGTCACACAAGCCGAAAGGTAAATCCAGCACACGCCCAACATCACGTACCACAGATTTAGACGACATCGTACCAAAAGTCACAATCTGGCTTACCGCAGGTACACCATATTTATGGCGGACATACTGAATCACACGACCACGGTTTTCCTGACAAAAATCGATATCGAAGTCCGGCATCGAAACCCGCTCCGGATTCAGAAAACGTTCAAACAGCAGGTTATAACGCAGCGGATCCAAATCAGTAATTTTCAACGAATACGCCACCAGCGAACCAGCACCGGAACCACGCCCGGGACCCACCGGACAACCGTTCTGCTTGGCCCAGTTAATAAAGTCCTGCACAATCAGAAAATAACCGGGAAACTGCATCTGGATAATAATGCCCAGCTCATAATCCAGACGCTGCTGATATTCAGGCATTTTTTGTGCCCGCTCAGCTTCATCCGGATACAGAAAAGCCATGCGCTCCTGCAATCCCTCATTACTCAGATGTATCAGCAGGTCATCCAGCGTCATACCCTCTGGTGTCGGAAACAGTGGCAAATAATGTTTACCCAGAGTCAGCGTCAGATTACAACGCTGCGCAATCGCTACCGAATTGGCCAGTGCTTCAGGAATATCAGCAAAGCGCGCCACCATTTCCTCTGGTGTCACAAAGTACTGACTAGGCACAAAATCATGCGGACGACGCTTGTCTGCCAGCACATAGCCACTGGCAATACATACCCTTGCCTCGTGTGCCTGAAAATCTTCAGCATCCATAAACTGCACCGGATGTGTGGCCACCACCGGCAACTGCCGCTCGGCAGCAAGTGCCACACTGCCCGCCACCACGGCTTCCCACTCCGGCCGTTCCGGCAAGCGCTGAATTTCCAGATAAAAACGGTCGCCAAACCATTGCTGATATTTAGCACAGACCTGTGCAGCCAGTTCTGGCTTATGCGCCAGCAAAGCCTGCCCAATTTCACCATACTGTGCGCCTGACAAACAAATCAGTCCGCTGTTATCCCCTTCCGCCAGCCATTGCTGCCGAATAAGAGGCTGATGCGGATGGCGGTCTTCGCCTACATAAGCATCTGTCAGCAATTCATTCAGACGCAGATAACCCGCATGATTCTTTACCACCAGCATCAAACGAAAAGGCTTGTCCGGCTGCTCCGGATTTTCCACACGCACATCTACCGCCATAATAGGCTTGATACCAGCATTACGGCAGGCCTTATAAAACTTCACCATGCCAAACACATTCATCAAGTCACTGATACCGAGTGCCGGTAGCCCCAAAGTATTGGCGCGCTTAACTGCTTCTTTAATCCGCACAATACCATCCTCAATAGAAAACTCAGTATGCAGACGCAGCGGAATATAGGGAAAATTGTTGGACATAGCATTTTCATACCAGAACAATGATTGTCTGGTTTATCGGAAATAAAAAAAAGAAAAAATGGTAGACTGAACAGATACCTTTATCAGCCGCATACTGACTAATACGAATAGTACTATTCAGCGTATCAGCCAATACACAGGCACAGCATTACAACGCTAATTTTACCTGATTTAGTCAGTTGCACAGCAATAATCTGGCGTAAAACTGGTTGGTTTATGGCTCGGCAGCAGTAAAGCGGGCGTAACAGCATCAGCAAACAGACTAAATAACACAGATTCACATAATAGAAGAATATTCAGTAATCAAACCAACCATACTACCTTACACTTTAATTGAGTGTCCGAATCAGACAATTCAAATACTACCGTGTTAAATTGAATTACATTATTACCTTGAAATATCACCCGCCCGCTCGTGCCGACAATGTGCATCAATCAGATAAAGACACCACGTCCTTGAAAGTAGTAATTGCAATCAACACTGCACAGCCCTAATTAGCTGAATCATCACAACCATAATAAACCACACATCAATGCTAAGTAGTTGTAGCAGGTATTATGACTGCGGATAGCACAATCAATCCGCATAGAGCTCATCATTCAACAGGAAGAATCTATATAACCGCATTTCCAACACATAAACCAGCAGTAATCCATATTGCACGATGAAGAATTTTCCCTTGCAGATGCAGTGACATTTAAGCCCGCAACTTGGGTTAATCCATCGAATTCATATTCAGATAACGCATATGAGTCATTCTCTAAATATAAGAATAATACGAAAATAGAATCAAAAAATTAAATGCTTTTATCCACCTTTATCTTGTCTGTATAGTACTAACAAAAGTAGGCAAATTCCAAGTTCCACCTATAAAACCACGGCATATTCCGGTTATTTTTTCTGAAGAGAGCAAAAACTGCTGTCCGTCCCATGTCCAGCTAGCCCTATTCCAACAATCACCAAGCCCTCGCTCCTTAAGCGATGCCACTATTTCCCCTTTGTTATAGTAGCTACCCGAATTAGTAACAAATTTAATTTGATTATCATGCGGTTTAACTGTGGTAGGTATAACCCAGAATGCCCGACCATCATTATATGCTGCAACCCAGCAAGAAGCCTCAAGTAAATTATGGCGTTTATCTAATTTAATCAGCTGAAATAAAGGCTGAAACGCTGTCATGCTGCTATCTTCTGCATCATTGGATAAATCAAAAGAATCACAATCTGCTTCCTTGTCAAAACGTTCTTTAAATCGAGGGAATATTTTTATTACTTCAACAAGAGTAAGTTTTTTACTTTGTTCTGATGTGCTCACTGATGCCTTTTTAATAACAGGGGCAGGCACAGGTGCATATACATGAGATTCATTTTTATTCCCTTGTTTAACCACAGCACCAACTGTACCAATACGGCCTTGTGCTTCATCCATCTTTAACATAACTGCATTAAAACCAGAATTCGATAACATCCATTTTTTGCCGTTCTGATGAAAAATAACCGTATTATTCTTACCTTTTAAAGCCTGAATGATTTGTGAAATTTGATGCTGTGACAGCCTGTATGCTTCATCTTTTTTATTTTTTAACTTGCCTAAAAACTGATGATTAATTGAAAGTGCAAATGTATCGTCTTCTTGTTGTTCATCCTGCTGATCATTAGTCTTAATATAAGCTGTAAACAATTGATTGGCTCCTGCTTTACGTATTAACAATATTGAAACATCAGAATCTCCATTTTCACTACTATAGCCAACAGCACGACAAGTAAGTGTATTATCGCAGACAACCTGCCAATCCTTATAATTAAATTCTGTTACCTTTGCAGCATACACATTATTCTGCGTAGTGACAGTGATGAATAAGAGCAGTAATAAACAAGAATAAAAGCGCATGACATCAGACCTCGGTAAAATTCATAACTATCATTTAATAACAGCATATATCATCAATATTGCACATTGCGCATACTTTTAATAATTCATAGTAACTCGCTTTTTAATGACAACCTGTTACATACCATTCGCAGACTTATAAGCTCGTAAACTTAAACGACCATTTATTATCAGTGCAGCCTTAATTAATTCTTCTTAACCAGTCTAAGCACAAACTGAATTTTCCAAAAACAGGAAAATTCCGGTTAATCCAGATTTTTATGAAAAAAAAGCATCTTTTAGCAGCATTTTGCCGCATAAAACAAACATAATAAATCTCAATCAGGTTTCACAACCAGAATACCATCACAATGAATATCGCCCGTGCTCCGGATACACCGAACACACCATCCAATGAAAAACAGGCTGCCTGAATCATCAGGCAGCCTGTTCAAATAGGTTTCCCCCACACGTGCCGCATTGGACGCCATCCGCTTGAACCTTGAGGACAAGGCTGGCAGTATCGAATGGTTTCGGGTTCATTCACAGGGAATGCTCACGCCCACCACTACCCAACCGCCAAAAAAAGCGAATTATTGGTTCAAAGGAATATATGTCCTTACGAACACAGCAGGGGAAGAAAGAACTATTTTACCACAAGTGTGAGTGTACTTTCACACAACTGGATCATGTCCTGCATCTTACGATCAAAATCTCCGACGACCAAATCGCCATGCATCGTAAGTTTAAGTAAATCGTGCGCCAGATTCAGCGCAGCCATAATCACAATTTTATCTGTTTCAACAATCCGTCCGGAACTCTGAATGGCAGCAATTTTTTCATTCAGCATCTTTACAGCCTGCATCAATGTTTCATGCTCACTTCTGGGCGTACCTATATTAAAAGGACGGCCAAGAATCTCCACACGAACCTGTTGAATTTCATCCATTAAGAATCCTCCTGCACCAGTGGTAAGCGTTGTAGCAAGCGCTGTAATTCATCACTGGATGCCCGTAATACCGCAGTATAACGTTTTTTTTCAGCAATCAGTTCATCAATCGTAGATTGCATGCTTTCCTGTAAATGAAACTTATCCTGCTCATGCTGTTTACGCATCCGTTCACGTTCTGCCTGAAAATTTTCACCCTGTTGTTGCAACTGTTTTTTTACAGTTGATAACTGCTGGGTCAACTGATGCTTTTCAGCTAAAAGAGAATTAAAATGTATAACCAGCCGTTTAACGCTGTCTTCCAATTGTTCTAGTTGATTTTCCATTCCCTACCCGCTTCCATCCGTAAAATACGCAGCATGGTTGCCTGATTTAGCCATCCGCCAGTCAAATTGTTATTTGTTATAACACTTAAATTATTATTCCGCTCTGGGCGCCCGCTCCATCAATATTTCTGCCAGCGCCCGCACTTCTGTCCGACCCTCAAACAGCTGCTGCAAAATAGTGGCAATCGGCATATCCACTCCCAGTGAAGCAGCCTGTCGGCACACTTCTTCGACAGTATATACACCTTCGGCAACATGTCCAAGTTCCGTTAACGCTTCAGGCAACGATTTTCCTTCAGCCAGCAGCAAACCTACCCTGCGATTGCGCGACAGCGAGCCCGTACAGGTAAGAATCAAATCCCCCATACCAGACAAACCCATCAAAGTAGCTGCCTGTCCACCCAGAGCCTGATTCAGGCGTGAAATTTCTGCCATGCCGCGTGTCATTAATGCCACCCGTGCATTAATACCATAGTTCAGCCCATCGGCAATGCCCGTGGCAATAGCCATAACATTTTTCACAGCACCGCCAACTGCTGCACCAATCACATCAGCATTGGCATACAGACGCAAAACTGTATTATTCAGTGTCGCTGCCAGCGCCTGAATCCAGACAAAATTTTCCGAAGCCAGCGTAACTGCACAAGGTAACTGCTGTGCCAGCTCCTGCGCAAAACTCGGACCAGACAATACCCCGATACACTTATTCGCCGACATCACTTCTGCCAATACCTGTTGCGGCAACAAGCCGGTTTGCTGCTCAAACCCTTTGCAGGCTGCAATTACCGGCACCTCACCCAAGCCAGCAGCCACCAGTTTTTGCGCACTCTCACGCAACGCAGCCACCGGTGTGGCAATAATAATCAGATCTGCCGGTGCAAACTTATCAACAACAGAAAGATTCTCCGGTAAAACAAAATCAGACAGATACCGCCTGTTTACCCGTTCCTGCTGCAATTGTTGCACATGCCGGGCATTATGTGTCCATAGCCATACCTTATGCGAATGCAAGGCAAAATGAATGGCAAGCGCCGTTCCCCACGCACCAGCACCCAGTACACCAATATTCATGACAAATATTCCCTTTAACAAACTAGCGGCAGATAACTGCCCTGTCCTTTGACCACTAACTAAACGTTAAACCACATGCAAAAATGCCATACCATTTTTAAAATATCAAGGCATCAGCAGCACATATAGATAAAACATAACTACTGGCAGCACACTGTAATCAAAAATTCAATTAAGCTGCACCATACTACGCAACGGCAATCAATCCAAGCAGAACATACCGCAAATCAGCCAAACCAGTACACAACATACTAACGCAGCAAACAGCATTTATCACAGCAAGCCATGTCATTTAAACATAATCAGTCAATACAAAAACACAGGCTGCCTGCTCGTCAGGCAACCTGTGTGCATAGCGAATTTCAAGAATGATTAATCCTCAAAGCGCTTAAACGCCAGCGAACCATTCGTACCACCAAAGCCAAATGAATTGGAAATAGCCGCACGAATCGGCAAATCACGTGCTTCATTGGCACAATAATCCAAATCACACCCAGCCTCAATATCCTGCTCAAAGATATTAATGGTTGGCGGAGATTTTTGCGTATGGATAGCCATTACCGTATATACCGCTTCCACACCGCCTGCGCCGCCTAACAAGTGGCCAGTCATAGATTTGGTTGAATTCACAACCAGCTTTTTAGCCCGTTCGCCCAAAGCCAGTTTCAATGCATTGGTTTCATTCACATCACCCAGTGGTGTTGATGTACCATGTGCATTCACGTAATCGATATCTTCCGGATTCAGGCCGCCATCTTTCAGCGCACGTGTTACGCCCAGTGCCGGACCTTCCGTATTTGGTGCAGTAATATGATAGGCATCCGAGCTCATACCAAAGCCCACCAGCTCGGCATAGATTTTGGCACCGCGCTTACGTGCATGTTCATACTCTTCCAGCACCATCACACCAGCACCCTCGCCCATAACAAAGCCGTCACGCTCCTTGTCCCAGGGTCTGGATGCTGTAGCTGGATCATCATTGCGGGTTGACAGCGCTTTCATGGCAGCAAAACCACCCACACCTAACTCACAGATAGCGCCCTCAGCACCACCAGCAATCATAATATCTGCATCGCCATATTTAATCAGGCGAGCAGAATCACCAATACTGTGTGCACCAGTTGTACAGGCAGAAACCATGCCATAGCTTGGTCCCTGATAGCCTTTCAGAATCGTCACATGGCCGGCAATCAGATTAATCAAAGAACTAGGAATAAAAAATGGATTAATTTTGCGCGCACCATGCTCTAGAACAGACCGCGCAGTAGCCTCAATCGCAGGCAGACCGCCAATACCGGATCCAATATTTACCCCTACCCGGGTTTTATCCAGACCCGGTATGTCATCCAGTCCAGCATCAGCAATGGCTTGCAAGGCAGCAGCCACACCAAAATGGATAAAAGAATCCATCCGTCGTGCTTCTTTCGCACTGATGTACTGAGTAACATCAAAATTCTTAACTTCACCGGCAATCTGGCAAACTAAAGACGAAGCATCAAAATGGGTAATAGTGCCAATGCCGCTTTTACCTGCAAGTAGATTTTGCCATGCTGTGGTTATATCATTACCCACAGGAGATACCTGACCCAGGCCGGTAATGACTACTCTTTTTTTACTCATAATTTGCTCGTAAGAAAAAAACCTCTACCGAATCAGGCGAAAAAAATACACCTTAATTTCGACAGAGGAATTTGAATTTGACCAACACTACACGGAATTAATTCAAGTGAGCGCCAACAAAGTCAATAGCTTGTTGTACGGTAGTAATTTTTTCGGCTTCTTCGTCTGGAATTTCGCAACCAAAAGCTTCTTCCAGAGCCATTACCAATTCAACGGTGTCCAGAGAGTCAGCACCCAAATCTTCCTGAAAAGAAGATTCATTTTTTACTTCAGCTTCACTCACACCTAATTGTTCTGCAACAATCTTTTTTACACGTTGTTCGATATTGTTATCCATTGACAGATCTTTCTTTGCTTTGCCCAGCACTAGTGCGGACAGGGTTAATTGAATTAATCAACTTTTTGGTTGTTGATATTATTGTACCTAATAAAAATAGAGTTTTCCATTCAAATTGCCTTTTGCCGTATTTTCCATGGACTTCAGCGATTTTCAACGCATTTTTACTTATCACCGGATACAAATTAAACAGCAAGCGGCAGCCATATTAGCACAGCCTGATTTTTAGCTACAAGCTATATGATTTATATTGAATCAATATTAACAATAGTTTTATACAAAAAATTCATAATCAAAGCCAGCTCTGCTGCCGTATTTTCCTGTGTGCCGCCACCAGTATGCCCACCCGTATCCGGCGCTGCCAGCCATACCCGCTGTTTTAGCGCACACAAACGCGCATAAAATTTCAGCGCATGTGCCGGATGTACACGATCGTCATGCAGATTGGTCGTAATCAGTGCCGGCGGATAGTGTTGCGAATCACCCAAATTATGATAGGGAGAAATTCGGCTTAATGCTTGATTTTGAATAGAATCATCAGGATTTCCATACTCATCCATCCATGAAGACCCTGCCGATAGATAAGAATAGCGCAACATATCCGTTAACGGCACCTCACACACCATCGCACCCATACTCTGCGGTTGCCGGCAGAAAGCTGCTGCCACCACCAGACCACCATTACTGCCGCCCTGAATCGCCGTATGTACCGCACTGGCGCGCTGATGACTATACAAATCGTGCAGCACTGCCAGCAAATCATCAATACTGACATGCTTATGAATCCCGCGTGCAGCCTGATGCCATACCGGCCCAAACTCACCACCGCCGCGAATATTTGCCAGTACAAAAGCATAACCTTTCGCCAACCAGTGCCGGCCAATACTGCCCAGATAATAAGGCAGTTGCGGCATACCAAAGCCGCCATACACATAAACAATAGTTGGCGTATCCTTATCCATATTTTTACCAACATGAAAATAAGGAATAAATGTACCATCCTGCGCAACCGCACTAAACTGCTGCACCTGCATTCCAGCAGGGTCAAACTGCCGTGGCTGCCGGCGCATAACACACAACTCTCCTAAATGCACATCCAGCGTATATAGCGTTAGTGGTTCCAGAAAGCTGCTGATGGCCAGATACACCACATCACCACCCCATGGCTGATCAGTGATTTCCAGCGCCCCGGCAGGCAGATTTGGCACAGTAACCTCCTGCCAGCGATTTTCTGCAAAACGCCAAGCCAGCAAACGACTATGCACATTATCCAGTATCGACACCAGCACAAAACGTCGTGTGGTTTCAATACTTTCAATGGCCTGAGTAGCTGCTGGCTGAAAAATCACCTCAGCCACACCCAGCTCACCCTTATGCAGCTTCACTGCCACCAGACTGCCAGCCGGATAAAACCGGTTTGCACGCTGCCAGTCGCTGCGTAACTGCACCAACAATTGCCCATACAGATAGCCCATCAGCTCACAATCATCCGGCAACGCCAGCGGCTTAACGCTCAAATCCGCCATTACCTGATAATACTGCTTGTGATAAAACCCGCTCGCGGCCTCAACCAAATCAATCGGCGCCCCCTGACTATCCAGATAACGCCATGCATTAACCATCATGCCGTCGGCAGGCATTTCCAATACCGGTACCGCCTCCGCAAAAGACTGTCCACGCTGCATCAGCCATACCTGCCGCGGATAGCCTGCCTGAGTTAACTGCCGCTCGTCCCATGCCGGAGATATCCACACACTTTCTGTATCACGCCAACTGATAATGCTTTTACTTAACGGAAAATGAAAACCACCCTCAACCACCCTGCCTTCAGCCAGATTGAACTCAACTGTATATGCCGCATCCGCACCACCAGCACTCAAACTGATTAACACATGCTCTGGAGCCTGCACATAATGCGCTACCCCTTGCAAATACACATCATCATCAAGCAGAGCATCAAAATCAGCAACTGAAAACAGAATCTCCCACTCGGGCAAACCGGCACGGTAACTGGCTGCTGAACATACCCGGTACACACCTTTCGGAAACTCAGCCGACTGATAAAAATGATACATGCGCGCACGATGTTCCTGACAAAAAGGAATCTGCTGCTCATCCCGCAATACTGTCACGATATCATCACGCACTGCCACATACTCAGCACCCGTAGCAAACTCAGCCTGAGCAGCAGAATTTGCCTGCTGAATAAAAGCCTGCGTCTCCTCACTATTTAGGTCTTCTAAATATGCAAAAGGATCAGTATTCATCATTTAAACTCATTTCCAGAAATTTACACCATCAACAATCAGCCAGCCAGACAAGCCACTACACCAGCATAAGGCACAACCAACACTTTGCCTACACCAGCCTGCTGCATATCCGACGCCAGCACCGCATTATCAATACAAACAAAAAGGGCAGCCCTTATAGGCTGCCCTATTATCCAAGTAAAACCAACAAGATAAATTGCAATCTGCTACACACTTCCATTAGCATACATACATCATATGCAAAAATATAAGTTGTTGATTTTAAATATGGTGCCGACAACGAGAATCGAACTCGTACGACCTGTGGTCACCACCCCCTCAAGATGGCGTGTCTACCAATTTCACCATGTCGGCAATTAACTGTAAAAACTTTCTATTCCGGTATCAATGGCTTCTGTGCTGGTTTCGCCGGTACGACTGGTGCACTGGCCACCGCCGGATTCGCCGGTACAACCACCTGCTGTTGCTTCACATTGCTGAAGTCCAGACCGCTATGCCGGTGCGTGGATATATAGCCTAGCGCCAGACAGCTAATAAAAAATATAGTGGCAGCAATTGCAGTACTGCGGCTGAGGAAATTTGCATTGCCCGCTGCACCAAAAACACCCTGAGCACTACCGGAACCAAATGCTGCGCCCGCATCCGCACCTTTGCCCTGCTGCATCAGCACCAGCACAATGACACTCAGCGCCGCGAAAATATTCACGATTAAAATAAGGGTTTTAAATGCTTCCATGATATCAACTTTTATCAAGCAGGCGCATATGCAGCCTGAATAATAGCGGCAAAACTGTCAGCCTGCAAAGAGGCACCGCCAACCAGAGCACCGTCAACATGTGACGCAGCCAGAATTTCAGCCGCATTGCTTGCGTTGACACTACCGCCATAAAGGACGCGGATTTTAACATCTTCCCCACATAAAGACAAGATTTGCTGATAAATTAACTTATGCATAGCCTCAATCTGTGCCACAGCAGGAACTTTGCCCGTACCAATCGCCCATACTGGTTCATACGCCACCACAACTTCTTTCAAGCCCAGTTGCGCCAGCAATGCCAGTTGCGCACTAACCACCTGTTGCTCCTGCCCGGCTTCCCGTTCAGCCAGTGTTTCACCCACACACAGAATCGGCAGTACGCCCGCCGCAACACTATTCTGTACCTTGGCCAGCAATTCTTCATTGTCTTCCAGAAAATACTGCCGCCGCTCAGAATGGCCAATCAGCACAAACTGTGCCCCCACATCCGCCAGCATTTGGGCATTTACTTCTCCAGTAAAAGCACCATTGGCAGCAAAACGGCTCACATCTTCTGCCCCAACCGCCAATGCTGTACCAGCAGCAAACTCACTGGCTGCAGCAAGATAAACATTCGGCACAGCCACACCACAATATACCTGCGCCACTGCTGCATCCACAGGTTTCAGCAACGCTTGCAGCAGCGCTTGGTTAGCCGTATTACTGCCATTCATCTTCCAATTGCCAATTACCCATTTATGCTGCCACATATATTTTTCCCTTACTGACAAACAACATACCAAACCTGAACAAATGGCCATGACCGGTGTTTACCATCCATGCCACAAATTAACATCAGCTTCAAAATGGCGGCATTGTAGCGGAAAACTACCGTCTGCGTCCCATGCTTGCTCAGGATTAATTCACTACCGCCAACTTTCGATTTATTTCTGATCCGCGATAATACTTTTCAAACACCAGCAAATATTTTCCCATTCTAAAACCTACAGAAACCTTATAGCAAACTCGAATTCTTTGATCTTAATGCTATCACCAACTTACCAATTTTTAGTTTAAACAATATTGAAATCCAATTTTCTATAACCAAAGTGAGTGAGGTTCCCAAAAACTTGCTCATCTTAATTACCCATTGAGCACAATAAATAGTTCCAGCAAAAATAAACGTCATAGCCTATAAAAAAACTAATCAAAAAAAGAGACAAAACCAAAACCGATATCTATCTTAAATTTAGCCACAAAACTTAAAAAAGACACCACCAACCGCAGCAATCATTGATTATTTTAAAGACAGAAATTTAGCAAATAAATTCCCTTCATCTTAATCATATTATCTGCCAATAAGCATAAACTTTTATACCCGTACTAACTATATTTTTCTTCAGATACTACTCTGATATCTATTTCATATCACAAAATAAATATTTCTATATTTTAAGCTTTGTAGTTATTGTCATTAATCCGAATAACAGCATAAATAACCAAAGGAGCTTAATTTATGGAAATAATCCATACCCCAAAAATAGCGCAAAAACAGAGCAAAATGAGTATTATTGTGTCCGTCGTGCTTATCGTACTTTTAGTTGGTTCCGTTTATATCAGCCAACTCATCTTTCAAGAAATAGCCCAAAGCTTCAATATAAACATTCTAGAGGCTAGATTAGTTTTCAGCCTATCATGTTTCTGTTATGCAATTTCTTTCTTTATCTATGGGCCATTATCTGATCGAATATCAACACGACCATTAGTTATTTTTGGTTGTATCGGTACAATTTTTTGTCTTGGCATTTCAGGTTTTGTCCAATCATTTAAGCTTTATCTATTTATTATGTCATTGACTGGCTTTTTTGCTGCATCTGTTCCCGCTGCATTATTTGCCTATACGGCTAAAACCACCCCAAATAAACAATTACCCAAAATGATGGGATTGATGATTTCAGCCTCCATCGTTGGTATTATTTTTAGCCGGAGCTTTATTGCAATGTTAACAGATAGTTGCTCTTGGCAATTTGCTTTCATTATTTATGCAGCACTAATTTTTTGTACTTGCCTCCTTATTCCATATAGTATAAAAAAAAATGCAGCCAATAACCAAAAATTAGGCATCATTCAAACTTACCTGAACGCAACTCAATTACTACTACATAAAAACATCATTGTTTTCTTACTAGTAGGTTTTATACTCTTTTTCATTTATTTAGGAATATCTTCATTTTTAACCATTTACTTAAAAGGAGCGCCATTCTACCTTTCCTCAACAACATTAGGCTGGTTAAATTTTGCAGGTATAAGTGCCGTTATTGGTGCAACAATCACCGGTAAACTATCCCAATCCATCCAAGGCAACAAACTATTAATTATCTGCTTACTATGTGTTAGTGCATCAATTATCATAATTGGATTAAGCTCAAACTTAATCAGCATCACAATAGGAATTTTCAGTTTATTCTTATCTGTTTTCGGTGTTCAACCAATCATAATTTCAATACTTAATCAAACCGTTACAATGATGTCACGAGGCACAATCTCGTCTTTATATCTGCTTGCCTGCTTAGCTGGCGGCAGTATCGGCACATATTTGCTTGGGCTTGTATATGAAAAACAAAATTGGAATGGAATAATTATCACATGCATTATTCTTTCCTTAGCAAATATTGTTTTAGCCTTTTGGGGGACAAAATTACGCCAAATAGCAAAAAAATAAGATGCAAAAAAAATTCAGCAAATATTAACATCCCTAACCATTTTTACTTAATTCTACCAATTCAGAACCAACAACATCAGAATCTGCTACTCTAAGTTAAAGGTTGAGTCTCGATTAAAAATTGGCTCAACTAAACCCAACCCTATGGTTTATTATCAACCACCTAATCTAAAAGACAATATCAATGAAAATTAACCGAGCTGCACTTCACCAACAAAATATAATAGACAACCTCACATAGTTGGCAACTAATATTGCAACTGCTCTTACAAATAGCGGAAAAAAATATGGCCGCATAGAAACATCCGATATCGCACATCCAACATAACAAATGACTCTAATCGAGAAGCATCAAGTCTTGATAATATCGAAAGCATTCATTCATTTTGAAATTCAGCCAGAGACAACTTATCAAGACTTCTTGTCAAACATAGAAAGAGCACCGCATTCAGTCTTTTAACTGCTTTATTAAGAAAATCTAACGCAGAAAAATTATACCATCTCATGAGATATTAAATAGCATAACATCGATTGAATATAAAATCCTAAAACAAGTAGCATAATGTTTTACGTCAGTTTTGTACTAACTATGAGGATAGTCACATTAAACTTAATAGAAATGCAAAATAAATTAACGCCACTGTGATATTATTAATACATATTTTTTGCTTTTAACAAAATGACAAATAAGAAAAATCTATACACTAATGATGTTTTATAGATGATTTATTATCAGTAGATGTAATAACACCAACCCTTCAAAAAAACAGGCATTTACGCCTATGATAGGTTATATGCATGCCAATGCCCGTCATATAAAATATTTAGAATAAATGACATATACATAGAAAAAAGTTAAAAAATAGATTAGACCCTTTAGATATCAAGAATAAAATCATGCCATTTCTCAAGAAATAACCAATGCCATAAACAAGAATAAAAGCAATAGCTTAATTGGCAGAGATATTGATATATCCTTTAACAAAGATAAAAATAGAAAACAGTTTCTCAATCAGCAAGGTACAAATTCAATATATTACATCTATTATTTTAAAGGGACTTTTAAAGATAAAGAAACTTTCATGGTTAATAGCTTTAAACTAATGCTTAAATCTCCTCATTGCATTACTACAAATGACAGCATTCATCATTAATCGAACAGAAAACATATAAAAATCCTTATTTATTCATGTTTTTAACCCATCAACCCACATCAACCAATACATTAACCCGCATTCTCAGCGTACCAATTCACAATTACCCTATTGTCGCAACCTAAATAGCTTTATAATTCACCAAAGCTGTATTCGTGTGCAATAGTCCCAAAATACAGCACCTTGCTTTTATAAACCTCTTTACCACTCACCCGTTCAGCGGGTGTGCGCATTTCGGAGCAGATATGGATTTCAATACCGCCCGCTATAACATGGTTGAGCAGCAAATCCGTCCTTGGGACGTATTAGATTTCGACTTACTGGATGTTTTGTCCGATATTCCACGTGAACGCTTTGTCCTGCCACAGCAGCAGGAAGTAGCCTACACCGATCAGGCACTTGGACTAGCCAACGGTGGCAAAATGCTCGAACCCAAAGTAGTAGCACGGATGATTCAGGCATTGAAGTTGAATCTAACCGACACCGTAGTAGAAATTGGTACCGGTTCCGGCTATGCCACAGCCATTCTGGCAAAAATGGCTGGTAAAGTCATTACCGTTGATATCGATGCCGAACAGCAGCAGCGTGCCCAACTTGTTCTCAGTGACCTCGACTACACCAACATCAGCTACAAAACCTGCGATGGGCTGGCAGACAAATTGCCCGGAGCACCTTTCAGCGCCATTTACGTCGGCGGTTCCTTACCAAAACTACCCACCACCCTGCTCGACCAACTGGCAGAAGATGGTCGCATGATAGCCATTATTGGCGAAGCCCCAGTCATGCGTGCCATTCTGTTTGAACGGCAAAACAATCAGCTTCAAGAAACCATCCTGTTTGAAACAGTGGCTCCTGCTCTGCACAGTTTGGAAATATCAGCACCAAACCAGTTTAAATTCTAATTAAATTAAAGCCATATCAGCAGCACAACTTGTTATTGCCACAACTTGTGCTGCTCTTACAACAATGTAACTTTTTTATTTACAGCAACAATCACTACTAGCTGTAAACATTTGCCTGATAACCGTCACCAACCAGATATCGTGTCATATCGACATATTTCCGTGTCCCAATATCAAACAACCTCTCCACTTCGTCGCACAAAATACACCCAAAATAATCCGATTCCCATCATCCATATTTTATTTCCTAATAGAAACGAATATGTTTTCTTTTTCCCACTGCAACCTGAATAATAACGTCCACAGCCACCACACCCAAACCAATAACAAAGTAGCAACAAAACAGTTAAATAACATTAAAATCAATAATATATTTAGAAATTTATTGCTTAAACCATCACACTGGTATTAACTAAGGCATAAACCAATTATCAGGAGCAGACCCATGCCTTATCAAAACCGCACCGACCTGCCAGCAGCAGTACAGCATGCATTGCCCGAACATGCACAGGATATCTTCAAAGAAGCATTTAATCATGCCATTAAAGAATATCAGAACCCGCAAAAACGCCGTGATAACAGCGATGCAGAAACCATCGCATTTAAAGTGGCCTGGGCTGCAGTAGAAAAGCGGTACCACAAAGGTAAAGATGGCAAATGGCAGCCTAAATAACCAGCAACGCATTACTTACTCACATCATCCAAACACAAATTCAACCTACTACGGACACAATAGTACCGTAGCTAAAGGGCTGTACACGGCAAACTTAACAGCCATTGTAATATGCAGCATAACCCGGGTATCATTTGCACCCTAAAGCGAAACAGTTGCAACCTGACCATCAAATCTGGTTTCACAATTCAAATCATAAATTAATTTCACACATCACCAACTTATCATCATGACTATCCAAACACTAAGCGCCGTACAATTACAGCAATGGCAACAGCAAAATCAGGATTTTCTCTTACTCGACGTGCGCGAAGATAACGAAGTTCAGTACGCAGCCATAACCGGCCACCACCATATCCCCATGAACATGATTCCCTTGCGCCAGAATGAATTACCGGATGACAAACCTATCGTTCTGTACTGCCATCATGGTATGCGCAGTATGCAGGTAGCACTGTATCTACAGGAAACCGGCTTTGACAACCTCTACAATCTCCATGGAGGCATTGACGCTTGGTCCCGCGAAGTTGATGCCAGCGTACCCACATATTAATTACCAATCCTTATACGCCCGAACCAGCAGACCTTTATTGCAAGCTTTGCTAATAAATAGCATCAACAGGCGATAAATATACACAAAGAAAGCCAGCAAAACACAGCATTTCAGCAGCATCGACAATAGCGATACTGCTGATAACACTGTGCTAAATTAATTATAAAAACAATAAGTTCAGACAATAACAGCATTAGAACAAATATGCTTCTTCAGCTATTTAAATTCTGAGCATTAAAATTCAGGTTATTTCCTTGTAACTCTTATCTTACCTTCCGATAACAGCACGCCACTAAGCGTAAGCAATGTCCCCACAGCAGCAATCCAAGTAAAAGATTCTTTTAAAATAAGCATCGCAGTCACAATAGTGATAATCGGCACCAGATAAATATAAATACTGATTTTAACCGCACCTACTAATTTAACCGCATAATTCCAAGAAGCAAAACAGATTGCTGAAGCCCCCAAACCTAAAAATAAAATATTAAATACATTGGTCAGCTTGGCAAATCTTGACAACCCCCATTCAAAATCAAATATATACAAAGCCGGTAACATTAAAATCAAACCATAAAAAAAGAAGCGTCTAGTAAGTAAAATAATATTGTAATCATAGTTACTGCTCTTTTTAGTTAAAATCGAATAGCCTGCCCAAAACAGACAGGCAACAACCGCCAGCAAATCACCCAGCAGATTAAGAGAGAGTACAAACTTACCATTAAAACTAATCAATGCAACCCCAAAAATAGCCAGCAGGCAACCAATATAAAAGCGCACAGGAGGTATTTCCGCTTTTAAAAAGAATATGGCCAAAATGGCCGTAAACACCGGTGCCAGACTGGCAATCACCCCCACATTAGAGGCTGTCGTATAAGTTAATGCAATATTTTCACATAAAAAATAACTAGTTACCCCACAAAACCCAGCAGCCAGAAACATCAACTCCTGCCTGATCCCCTGCCAGGCAAACAAGTGAGGTGATAAAATCCAGAGTGTAAAATACCCCAGCACAAACCGGAAAAAGAGAATTTCTATTGGCTTGAAATCCGTTAACAGCACTTTAGTAGAAATATAAGTCGTTCCCCAGATAAATATAGTGATTAACGCAATTAAATGCCCTTGTGCTCTTTTTGAAATCGCCACAAAAAACTCTCTTAATCCACATAAATAAAATACTATGAAAAATCTTTGCTAGTAATCAATAACTGCATTCTAAAGTAAATATCAATAACATTATCGAAGAATTTAATCATTGAGAAATAAAATACAAACTAAATCGTTATAATTAAAATTTAATACAGTATTCAGATAAATATATCTGGTAATTTATTAAACAAATCATCTACTAAAGAAAATTATAAATTAATTGCGCCAAAAAGCTAGCGGTCACAATTAACGAAAATATCAGTCACAACCATGCCTATTCATAATATACGTGCAGGAATTGCCTATCTTCTTAAGCGATTGGCCAAATTTGCTTACCAAACCAATTCAGACGCGGATACCAATATCTATCAGGTTACGGTCGAATCCGGTGACACTCTGGAAAAAATTGCGAAGAAAAAAAATACCACAATTGATGTGTTAAGAACACTCAATCCAGATATTGATGAGCGTAAACTTAAACTGGGGCAGGTATTGAAATATCAAAAAGCATCAAGACGACGTGTCATCTCTGGCTGGCAAAGCATATCTACAGCAGTAATAGCCAGTCGATATAATGGAAATCGTGATAAGAAATACGCAGAAAAACTTGATTATGTATTAAAACATTTAAGAAAAAATGGCTAAGAAATGAATTGCATAAAATTTATCGGATTATGTCTGGTAGCCTTATTGCCAGTCACAAGCTTTGCTGCCTCCACTACAACTATTCTTGACGAACAGGCTTTGCGCGAGGAATGCAGTGCCTTTTCGCAGACAGGAATGCGGGAATGTGTAGAGAAGAAAGCCGTAAAGAGTCAGAAAGCTTTACAAATGGCTGAGAAAAAAGCACTTAACACACTTTCCAAATGGGATGAAAAACCCAAGTACATTAGCTTAGCCAAAGCAAATTTAATAGCTGCAAATCAGGATTTCGCCAGATATCGTGATACCCAGTGCAAATTTGCCGCGTCTCTGGGTGCAGAAGCAGCAGGCAATGCACTTGAAATACAACGTTTAGCTTGTGTGACCGAGCTGAATAACAGACGAACCAATCAACTACGCGATGCAATTTCTGATTTGCATCTGAAGTAGCGATTAGCACAATTACATGATTTTTTTGCAAAAATAAGGGTTTCAGCTTGGCTGAAACCCTTAAATATATATCTGGTGCACCCAACAGGGATCGAACCTGTGACCTCCGGCTTCGGAAACCGACACTCTTCCAACTGAGCTATAGGTGCAATACGAATAGAGAATGGCAGATTTTAGCCCAAATTGGCCAACTTGGCAAAAGCTATCCGCACTCATAGCGTACCAAAACTGAACCAAGCAATTACTACAAAAAACAACCCACTGAAATTAAATACCTTTATTCATACTGGCAATAATCACACAAAAATAGGGATTTATAGCGGCAAAATTGGCATACGTAAAATTTTTGTGCTATGTTTAGCAGATTTAGTTAATTAAATATTATTTAATAACAAATAAATATATTCACAGACAGCTGTCAGGTCTATTAAGCAGGTCACCAATATTATGTATTCTGACAAATGCTCATTTATTCACCCCCTGCCCGCCAATACTGCTTTGGATGTGATTGGCGATGTACATGGCGAATGGCAAGCTTTACAACAATTGTTACACTTTCTCGGCTACGATGAATCTGGCCGGCATAAACACGGTCGTAAACTGGTATTTGTCGGCGATTTATGTGACCGTGGTCCGGATAGTCCGGCCGTGCTAGATTGGGTAATTAAGGCAGTAGCCGCAGAAAACGCTTTTACCATTATCGGCAATCACGAACTGAATTTACTCATTGATGACCCTAAAGATGGCTCCGGCTGGTATTTCGATAACAGGCCTCAAGATGAAGCACGCTTTGCGCCGTGGCAGCATTACAGCAGCGCAAAGCGCAAGCAATTGCAGGAGACCTTGTCACAATGGCCATTAATTCTGCAACGGCATGATTTACGTATTGTCCATGCCGCATGGTTGCCAGACAGTATCGATAAGCTTCACCAGTGTAGCGAAACCTCACTGGTTAAACAGTATCACTACTGGGAAGACCGCTTTTTCGATGATTTCCGCCAAACCGAGTGGTACGAATACTATATGCAGGAAAAGCAGCAACTAGGCGCAGAACTGGAAAATGAACATTACCCCATGGCATTTCAGCCGGGTATAGCACATTACGATTTACTGCGCAGTTGCCACAACCCGCTACGCGCACTCACCAGTGGCATTCAGGCCATCACACAGCAGCCATTCTATATCAATGGCCGCTGGCGCTTTACAGTGAGAAAACCGTGGTGGCAACAGTATAACGATCCAGTGGCAGTCATTATCGGACACTATTGGCGTAGCTGGTACGGTACTGGTGTAGCAGAACACCGCAAAGAACTGTTTCAGGAACCTCCCACGCACTGGCTGGGCGAGCAGCAACAAGTATTCTGCGTCGATTTTTCCATTGGCGCACGCTGGCGTGAACGCAAAAAAGCAATTTTACCAGCCGACAGCCAGATGCATCTGGCCGCACTGCGCTGGCCGGAAAATCTGATTATGCTAAATAACGGTAAATATTACTCGGGTGAACGTTCTTACTGAATAATCATGCCAGTAAACAATACAATTTGCTATAATGATCGTTTTACAACAAAACAGCATATGCACAAAGGATAAAATTCCAGCAAATACTGTTTATACTTTAATCTGTAATCCATTTTAGTGTGTCACACAATAGCATGCAGGGTGCTTTTGAATCTTATTCAAGTCGCTCAGGCAATGAATATTTAGTTGGTACAGCTAAATATTCAGACATACTAAAGCTCATATTTACTCAATATCAGAATGACAGACGCCAACTCCTCTTCTAACCAAGTTAAACGCCATCTGAAAACCCGCCATCTATCAATGATTGCCATTGGTGGCAGTATCGGTACAGGATTGTTTATGGCTAGTGGCAGCGCCATTCACGATGCTGGGCCGGGTGGTGCCTTACTGGCCTATATGGCTATTGGGATCATGGTGTACTTCCTCATGACCTCACTCGGTGAAATGGCCACCTACCTGCCCACTTCCGGTTCATTCTCCACCTATGCCGCCCGCTTTGTCGACCCGTCACTGGGGTTTGCACTGGGCTGGAACTACTGGTTTAACTGGGTGATTACTGTTGCTGCCGATATTTCCATAGCCTCATTAGTGATTACCTATTGGGAGCCATTGCGCTTTATGCCGGCATGGTGCTGGAGCCTGCTGTTTTTTGCACTGGTGTTTCTGCTCAATATCTTATCCGTGCGTGCCTATGGTGAATCCGAATACTGGTTTGCCCTGATTAAAGTTGTCACAGTTATCGTTTTTCTGGGCGTAGGCGTACTGACCATTTTCGGTATTCTGGGCGGCCAGTATGTGGGTTTGAACAATTTCGGCATTGGTGATGCACCAATACTCGGACATGGCTGGTCGGGCGGATTTTTTACTGTACTTGGCGTATTCCTGATTGCCGGCTTCTCCTTTCAGGGTACAGAACTTATTGGCATTACCGCTGGCGAATCAGAAAATCCGCAGGAAAGCATTCCCAAAGCAATCAAGCAAGTATTCTGGCGTATTCTGATTTTCTATATTCTGGCCATGCTGGTGATTGGTCTACTGATTCCTTATAACAGCGATGCCCTGCTCGGTGCAGACGTCGATCAGATCGCCAAATCCCCCTTTACCCTAGTATTTGAACGCGCCGGTCTAGCCTTTGCCGCTGCCGTGATGAACACAGTTATTCTCACATCTATTCTGTCTGCCGGTAACTCAGGCCTGTATGCTTCCACACGCATGCTATATGCCATGGGTAAAGATGGCATGGCACACCGCACTTTCTCCGAAGTAAACCGCCGTGGCGTACCTGTGCCGGCGTTGCTGGCAACCGCAATCGTAGTACTGGCTATTTTCCTGCTGGAAAGTGTCGATGAAGGGGCTTACGAATACATCGTGGCCGCTTCCGGCCTTACCGGCTTTATTGCCTGGTTGGGTATTGCCATCAGCCACTACCGTTTCCGTCGTGCCTTTGTGCGGCAGGGTAACGATATCAACTCACTGGTTTATCGCGCTAAATGGTTTCCGTTTGGGCCGATTCTGGCGCTATTACTCTGTATTCTGGTGATTATCGGACAAGACAGCCAATTATTGCTGCATGGTGACTTCAAATGGCAGCGCTTTGCCATTACCTACATGGGGCTGCCTGTATTTGCCGCATTCTACCTGTATCACAAACTGCGCTACCATACCCATAAAGTACCGCTGGAACAGGTGAATCTCAGCAAACATATTGATTAAAGCCAACATTTGCATTAATCATAGCTACTACAGGCAGCCACAGCTGGCTGCCTGCTGCATTTTCCGCTAACATAAAGCCCATTTACCGCTTTACTTATTGCAGTCGGAATCCTATGCTCACCTACACCCCCAACAAACCCAGCCCACAAGGCATGAACAAAAAACGTTCATGGCTACTGTTGTTACTGGTATTTGTATGGTTGTGGCCAGGCGTACTGCATCATGACTTATGGACACCGGGTGAACCATATCTGTTTACCACAGCCAGTCAGTGGCAGACAGCACACTGGGCAATTCCCACCATTTTTGGCGAAATAAATTGGGAGGCATCACCTCTCTATATATGGCTGGCCGCCTTGTGCCAGCACCTGTTCAGCCCGAAACAGATGGATGCTTATGAAGCCACCCGCCTAACCAATGTCATCCTGATAGTATGTACGTTTGCCTGCATCGGTGGCTCCGCCCGCCAGTTTCTCGGGCGCGGCTATGGGCGCATTGCAGTACTGATTTTACTGGGCTGTACCGGTATCCTGATACCGGCACACTTTATCAACGACAGTATCATTCTTTGCCTTGGCGCAGCCATGTGCTGGTATGGCTTATCTCTGGCTAACCGGCGCATCATGATGGCCAGTATGATGCTGGGTGGTGGCTGGACAGTGCTGTCGCTAACCGGCAGCCTGCTCTGGCCATTACTACAGATACTGGTAGCATTCAGCCTGCTACTGTATCCACAGTGGCGGTACCGGCGTTATCATCTAGTACTGCTGATTTCCCTATTATGTGCATTACCATTAATGCTGATCTGGCCACTGGCCTTACATCAAACCGCCGCCAATATATTTAATCTGTGGTGGCAATATCATGCATTAGCGCCTTTCGGCGGGTTCCGCCATTGTGAGATACATTTCTCCCTCGGCTATTATCTAAAAAACCTGCTCTGGTTTGCCTTTCCGGCATGGCCGCTGGCCATCTGGACTGCGTCACGCGGCAAACTGAAAAACCAGTGCTGGGGCATTCTGGCTATCGTATGGCTAAGCCTGTGCCTGCCAGTATTTGCCCTCCTGCCACAGCAATATCAGGATTTACTGGTATTTGTCTTGCCACCACTGGCCATATTGGGCGCAGCACAACTTGATGCCCTGCGACGCGGTGCCATCGCATTCCTTAACTGGTTCGGCATCATGGCCTTTGGCTTTTTGGCCGTATTTCTGTGGCTGGGCTTTATCGCCATGAATTATGGCTGGCCAGCCAAACTGGCAGAACGGGCAGTATATTTCAGCCCGTACTATCGCTACGACGTAAACTACTTTCCAGTAATCGTAGCCTGCATACTTACACCACTGTGGTTGTGGGCAATTACCCGTCAGCATATTCGTGGCCGGCAGGCTGTCACCAACTGGGCAGCTGGTGTTTTACTGGTGTGGTCACTGCTGCTTACCCTGTTCTTACCATGGCTGGATGCAACCAAATCAGCCCGCCCGGTAGTACAGCAAATGCAAAACAGCCTGAGTGAAAACCAACTACAGGCTTTTAGCGACAGACGTGCCTGCATCAGCATCAATCACGACAATTTCAGTACCCGCATCGCCTGGCAGCAATACGGCTGGATTCCACTACAAGCAGATAATCCAGATTGTGACTATCGCCTGATTACCCGCGACCTCAAAGCCATACCACCGGCTCAATGGCACGAAATCTGGGCAGGTGCACGCCCGCGCGAAAAAAACAAAATCATCGCCTTGTGGGTAAAAACCACCGCAACAAAGGAATAGCAACCATGAATACCCAAGCACAGGAACAAGAACATCTTCCGGCCACACCCACCAATGTCGATGCCAGCGAAATCGACAAATTCAGCCAGCTGGCACACAAATGGTGGGATAAAAACAGCGAATTCAAACCATTGCACGACATCAACCCATTGCGGCTTGAATTTATCGACAACTATGCCCAGCTAGCTGGCAAAAAAGTACTTGATGTAGGCTGCGGCGGCGGTATTCTGAGCGAAGCCATGGCCAAAGCCGGAGCCAGCAGCGTTACCGGTATCGATTTAGCCAAAAAATCCCTGAAAATTGCCCAGTTACATGCTATGCAGGAACAGATTGGCAACATTAGCTACCGCATGGTGAGCGTGGAAGACTTAGCCGCAGAAATACCGGCCAGCTTTGGCGCTGTTACCTGCATGGAAATGCTGGAACATGTGCCCGATCCTGGCAGCGTAGTGCGTGCCTGTGCCCAGCTAGTACAGCCCGGTGGCGTAGTCTGCTTTTCCACCATCAACCGCAACACCAAATCCTACCTGCAAGCCATCATAGCTGCCGAATACATCCTGAAACTGATGCCACAAGGTACACATGATCATCGCAAATTCATCACCCCAGCCGAACTGGCACGCCTGTGCCGACAGGCCGGCCTCGAATGGCTGGGCAGCAGCGGCTTCACCTACAACCCGCTAACCAGACGCTATCACCTCACCGACAAACTAGACGTCAACTACATGATAGCCTGCCGTCGTCCTCTGGACTAACAGCCAGAAAGCAGCACAAAAAACCGGTATCAGCCTGATACCGGCAACAACATCACCTTAATTTACCGCAACAAATAAACCTTACTGCCCCACCAGCGATTTCATCACCGGAATAGTCGACCAGTCGATACTGTCGAGCAAATTTTTCACCACCAGCCCCAGCTCCGTATCGCCCTCAATTTTCAGCCTGCGATTAAAAAACAGCGTATCCGGGTCTTCCTGCCGCAGCAGCATCTTCACAAAATCAGCCGTATTTGCGCTCAGGCACAAATCCACCGCAGCAGCATCAGCCACCACAAAACGCTCCTCAGTAGCACTGAAACACAAATTCAAACCCAAATCTGCCACCACAATCCGAAAACAGCGTCCGGCCAGCAAAGACATATCCGCCAGCAAAATCTGCTTTCTCAGCAACTGATTCAGCGTATTAACCAACAACCATGCCGGCGGCTTTGTCGGCAACAGCCCAACCACCTTTTTCAAAAATACCGGCATCACCTTATCAGGCACCTGCATGCATCACCTCTTCACATTGATTAATTCCAGCCCTACCCTGCCAGTAGCCATCCACTAGCGTACCACCTGCATACCTACTCAGTTCAGACAAAGCAGTTTTTTCCGCCATTGTTCCAGCCAGCATCTGCTGATGCAGCCAGATAACTTCCGCCATATATTGCCCTTGTGGGGAAATCCTGAAATACTTCACCCCCATAGCCAACAACTGCTGGTAGCGTATCAGCAGCGAATGGCAGCCGGCAGACATCGTCTGAATACCGTTAATTGTCAGAAAAGCCTGCTCCTCACGCGTATAGAGCGGCAAACCATCTGCATGTTCCAGACACTTGAATTCACAGCTATCCTTTTTCAGATTGTAGTGCCGTGCCGTAAAACAGCGTGAAGAATACGCCAGCGGCAACTTGCCCCAGCCAAATACCTCACAAGCCATATCCGGTACTGCCGCAATCATCTGTGCCAGCCTGTCAGCCGCCAGCTCAATTGAAGCCACCCAGCGGCAAGCCCCCAGCGACTGCATCAAAGCCAGCGTCTGCTCGTTATAAACATTCAGCGCCTGTCCGGCTACAAAAGGAATACCTTTCGCATGCAGCAGTCGTACCGCAGCAAGGTCATTAGCCTCTACCCGGAAATCTTCCTGTTCTACCAGCTTACGCAAACGCTTCAAGTCAGATTCACTTTCCAGCAGCACCTGCGAAGACAACACCACCTCACAGCCACTGGCCGCTACATCTCGCGCCAAATCAATCCAGTCGGCCACTTTCAGCTCCTGCCGGCGCGAACATACCGTTTCGCCCATATAAATCGTCGCCAGCGGCTCTCCAGCTATCTGCTGGTAAAAATCCACAATCTGCTGCTTCTGCCAGAAAAACAGAATCGGCCCCAGAGACAAAGCCAGCTTATCCTGTTGCATCATTCACATTCCTTCATTATTTCCACGGCCGGTTATACGCACCCAGCGTTACCTGCTGCCCTTCCGACACCTTCGCCAGCGCCTGTTGCCATAACGGATTCACCGCAAACTGCTCAGGACACCGCACCGCCAGATCAAGCGCCTGTCGCAATACCTTCGTCACCTGTGCCGTATACGCCGGACTACGCTGCCGGCCTTCTACCTTAATCGCTGCTACTCCCATCCCCAGCAACTGCGGCAAAATCTCCAGCACATTCAGACTAGTAGGCTCTTCCAATGCATAATACGTTTCCTCATTCACCTGAAAACGCCCCTTACACAAAGTAGGATAGCCTGCCGGTTCATCCGCGCCGTAGCGGTCAATCAGAATATTATTCAGACGCGCATCCATCCCCGCAGCATGTTGTTCCCAGCGCACATACTTCGCTGGCGAACACACACCAAACGTATTCGGCGATTCTCCCGTTACATAACTTGACAGCAAACAGCGCCCTTCCACCATCACACACAAACTGCCAAAGCCAAATACCTCAATTTCTACCGTAGTATGCTTAATCACCTGCTCTACCTGTGGCAAAGTCAGCACCCGTGGTAACACCACCCGCCGAATACCAAACAGCTCCTGTGCCAGATTAATCGCCTCATAATTCGTAGCCGACCCCTGCACCGACATATGTAAAGCCAACTGCGGATGCGTCTTACGTGCATAGGCCAGCAAACCCATATCCGCCAGAATTACCGCATCCACCCCCAGCTCAGCCGCCGTATCCACCGCCTGCTGCCATTTCTTTACCTCACCAGCCTGCGCATAAGTATTAATGGCCATCAATACCTTACGCCCTCGCTGATGCGCATACGCAATTCCCTCGGCGGCAGACTTTCGGTCAAAATTCAGGCCAGCAAAATTACGCGCATTAGTCGCATCCTTCAGCCCCATATAAACCGTATCCGCACCATGCTCTACCGCCATCTTCAACGCCGGCAAATTACCTGCCGGACACACCAGCTCGGGAATCTTCCTATTCATTCGTTCCCACCAACCCCATACACAAAAACACCAATCAACAGCCAGCAAATAACAACAAATATCCCGCCAGCATTACACAGGTATCAAAACCCTGCACAAGCGCGAGATTAAAACATTTAACAAAACAGAATTTATTGACAAAAAACAAGCCAAAATCGAATAAAACCGGTTTTTTATATTAATTTTAGAAAAAATACACAACCAAATACCAAATTAAAAAAACCTAATAATCCAGCCAGACCATCCCGCCTCATCATCTCACCAACCAGCTTCTTATATCATCAGCTGTTAACAGAAAAGCTCGAGCAGCAGTTGCCAGATGACGATTTCCAATCTGGGTCTCAAACAATATTTTGACTAATAACAGCAAATGCAGAATCATCCTGAATATACTAATCAAAGAGGATAAATTTTTGATATATTTCTTCAAAAGAAACTTATTGCAGCAAGAAAATCTGGCATAAAACAGGAAATCACCCAATCTATTAGCATAAGCTGTTAAATTCTATTTCTCTGTCCATACTACATTTGCAATTAAGTAAACTGTACACCCTTCGGCAAGAGGAAATAGCTTACAAACGATCACTCCTTAATTTTATTGTTTGAAAATGAGTTGCTATTCCAAGTATTGCGATAGTGCCGGATTGTAACTGGGATAGCCGGGGATGGTGCTATCTTTGCCGACAAAGAGGCCGGATTGTTGGTTGACGGCATTGAGGTGGATGTTGACGCCGCTCTGGCTGACGCTGTATTTAAAATTGTAGTAGTCTTTATTTAATCTGACATTTAGTGTATTTCAAACCAATAATGGCGTGTCAGTAATGAATCAATCTGCAAAAATAATTAAACCAAAATTAAGACTTTTAGAACTCGCTAAACAGTTAGGTAACGTTCAGCAAGCCTGTAATGTCTTGGGTTATAGTCGCGACAGCTATTATCGCTTCAAAAAACTCTATGAACAGGGTGGAGAATTAGCTCTTCAGGAAATAAGTCGCAAAAAATCTATAGAGAAAAATCGCGTAGAGCCTCATATTGAGCAGGCTGTCGTTAATATGGCTTATGAATTTTCTGCTTATGGGCAACATCGGGTAACTAATCAGCTACGTTTGCCAGGAATAATGGTCTCTGGCAGCGGCGTACGTTCAATCTGGCTACGCCACGATTTAGAAAGCTTCAAAAAAAGGCTGATCGCTCTGGAAACAAAAGTAGCTCAGGAAGGGCT